>NZ_JBEPPE010000001.1:0-1760149 GCF_040547175.1 Mucilaginibacter sp. UYP27 | reverse complement strand
AATTAATTATGGCAGCCTGACAGCCTGTAAGAGGCAATAAGGTCAAGGTGGAGAGCAAATAACTTTTAGGAACATGGAATAAATGGGTAGAGCAATGGCATCGTGGGTTTATGCCGTGAAAGCTCTAAATTTTTTGATACTACCTTGGATTGTGGGAGTAAGTGGGAAATGGCCACCGTTTGCGGCTTAACTGGCTAACTTTGCTTGCCAGTATTGATTATATTATGTATGTGTGGTGGGTTCCGCACATTTTTTATACAGAATAGATACTCTTATACCCTTTTGGAATGGAATGTAGGCGTTATTATAAATAGCCTCCCTTATTTTAGATAAGAGAGGCTTAAAGTCCGTAACTCCTTTTATAAGCTTACTTGCGACAAAACGGAATCAACCAGTTTGTTTACAAGTCCCTTTCTTCTTAAAAACCCAGGGTGATATGTACGAAACGTAAACTTTGGCAAATTCGGATGCCTGAGAACACAAAGTTCTTTTACATTCCAGCTATCGATAGCTATAAATTCAAGATCTCTGTAAAGGTTTTTCAACCGATAATCAGAATTATGGCTCGTGAAAAATACACAAATAGTAGGGTTAATAATTTTAATCTCTTCAATGATGATATCATCTAATTCACGAATTGGGCCTATTTGCTCTTCCGTCTTAGGTCTGCCACCCCGAACGTCAAATTTGTTTAAATTCAGTGCTGCACATGAATAGCGTGCATTACCAAGAGCCTCTTCCATCTTTCTAGCTACTGACCAAAACGGCGATGGATGTGTTTTGCCAACTTGGAATTCTTCATACGATTTCATTTGGCTAATAATGTCAGGATGGTTTTTCCAGCCATAAGTTTCTTGGCCAATTATGAGCAGCTTGTTGGCTTTTAGTAAGTATAGTTCAGTTGGCGAACTTAGATAAGGACCATGAATATCATGGTCTTTCAGAGTCTCTCTTACTAATTCAAATCGTGCTTCGTTTTCTGTGTAAAGGGCTTCTAATTGTTGAGTTAACATATAAGGTTTGTTTTATGTGTTTGGATTTCTTAAAATTATATTGATGGTTTACTTTTCGCAGAGCGCGATTAAGTTTTCAACAGCGGTTGTTATTGGAGTTAAGCGCGCTAACTGTTCATATTGTTGATGAGATGATAGTAAGCCTTTTAATATAATAATTTCTTGAAGGTGATGTTTTAAACTGATGTTGACTTTAGTTTTAGCCCTTTTGGTTAACTTATTAAACGCAGCAGCACTGTTGTTGATGTGTAACTTTATTAAGTTTAGGTCGTAGCTTTCCAGGAAAACATCGTTCTTAATTATAATAGTATTTTCAATGGTACCGAGCACAACTTTTGAACCTTTTGACATAGACGAGATCAATTTACTTAATGGATTATAGGCCTCGATTGAATTGTTATTTTCGTTGATTAGTACATAAAAATGCGGGGCTGATGCTACAACCTTTGAATTCGATACTTCGATAGAAGATATCACTTGATTGCCTTCATCATATACATTGAGGAAACCTTGATTGATAATTACTTTAGAAATCATAAAGAGTTTATTAAGTGAAATATTTTGAATTGCGCCCAAGGCTATAAACCCTTATAAAAGACGGATTCTTATTCACGGTAAGTTAAAGCCCTTAATTACCCTTAAAGTTCGTTTGGCTCAAGTATTCAAAGCCGTTATTGCTAGCTATGGTAACCAGCGGTTGTATCTGTTCAAAAAACTTCTCTTTATTAAAGTACGCGGTTGAAAGGTCAGGAAAGATAGTAAGGTAGTCTTGCAGAAATTTACTTTTAGGAAGTTTATAACTTATGACCTCTACAGCTTTCTGTTGAAGATTATAAAACGGTGTGAAGTGGCTTTCAAGAATAGGCAACTTGTCACTTTTCGTGCTATTGAAAGACCTATCAGCAGGAATTAGATTCCAAATCAAATCATGTGATACGAATGCGTAAGGCACAAAGTGCTCAACAGCATAATCTCCTATATGCAATGCCCGGTTTGTATAAATACAGTCGACGCTACCGAGTTCTTCAATTACTATATCCCAGTACTTCTTGCGTTGCTCATTTAGTGCTTTCCGAACAGGTAACTTAAAAAGTTTATTGGGTATGTCGGGAACGTTAGGGTTTTTTGATTGGAGATACATTGCCAGGTTCCAATAGCAAAAATCCTTTAACAAACGAGCATTCCTTTGTAGGTATGTAACCCAAGCCGGATTGATTTCTATCTGGTCTCTATACAAAGCATATAAACAATTATTGGTAAAAGATTGGGAAAGAGTGTATGCTAAACTTGAATTGTCGGCCTTGAACCAAGGACTCAGGAAGCGATGGGGCACTTCTGCATTGAAGTATTGCAATTCTTTATTCGTGTCCTTATGAGTGGTGCTCGACAATCGGCTAATTATTTTAAGTCGGTTCGCGTCTATTGTCAACCCCTCGATTAGTTTGATCCTCTCGACAGCTTTTTGTAACTGATCTTGTTTACCAAATGAAATATGAAAATAGTTAACTGTAAACCATGAATGGGCAACCATACTTATAAACAAATCTCGTTTACCGATGGTAGTGATGCCTGTCTCTACTTTTTCTAATATGGAAAGAAACCAGTAAAACTTATAGGTAGCTGATGTATTGTTAAAACTGGCAGCTAATAGATTTATAGGTAATTCCGGTTCGTAGGGTAGGTTCACATTGCTAAGATAAACCTATTCTTTAAAAGTTAGACTTCGAAACTGCCAGGAACGGTACCTTTTAGGAAAGAGGCTTATATTCTATCCTGAGTAGATGAATGTTGTTTTCTCCAACAACGGACGGTTGATTAAGATTTCCCAACTTCTTAAAGTAACTGGTTTTAATTAGTATCAGATGTAGTTTGGTATCGTATATTTTGTAAATTAGTTTTTCAAAAGAAATGTACAAATTCTAATTATAGAGTTACCTTAAACCTTAATTACATGAAAACAAAACTACTTCTAATGCTTTCAGCGGCATTATTCGCTGTTACTACCTGCTTTTCTCAAGAACTACCGATGATCAAAGGAGATACGCTGTATACAACGTCTGGATTCAAAATCATTAAAGGGCAAGATTTAAAAATTGGCACAGGGACGATGCCTGATGGCGATTTCAAGTTTATAAGAATAAATCAGGCCTCCTTATTTAGTTATTACTCCACAACCGGATATCAAGGATTAGCTAATCAAGCTAACGCACTATCAAGAGGCAAATCGGGCTCCTTAATGAAAGTAGCAAAGCTTCAAAAGAGAGGAAGTGAAAAGAAAGGGTTTATGTACTATGTTTTACTTTCAGGATTTACAAGATATGAGGTCGATGTTGAGAATGCGATAGCCGCTGGTGAGATCGTAGTACCTGATGAATATAAGTCGAAAAACACCATTGCGGCACAACCCGTAAGCGCAGCAGATGAGATTAAAAAGTACAAAGCGTTGCTAGATGCAGGTGCAATAACTCAAGCTGAATTCGATGCCAAGAAAAAGCAATTGTTGGGCTTATAAAACATAAGCGAAAGGAAAAATGAGAAACGCCAAGCTGAGGAGCCTGGCGTTTTTGTTTTATAACTAACTTACGATAGTTAACCTATTGTTTACGTTGCTTATTTACATTTGTCTTATGAGAAAGTACCTTGCCTTAAGCATCATCAGTTGCGTTTCCCTTTTCTTGATTTCCTGGGGAGTAGTCGGCCACAAAACAGTCGCAACAATTGCATACAACCACCTAACACCACAAGCAAAGGCAGCAGTAAAAGCTTTACTTGGTGATACAACAATGGCTGATGCAGCATCTTGGGCCGATCAAGTGCTTAGAGAGCCAACTTATAAACATACTTCATCCTGGCATTACTTAAATGTCCCTTTAGGTTTAAGCTATAAGACCTTCGCGGATTCGGTTACCCTGTCAAAAAACGAAAATGTTTATTCTGCGATTCAAAAAGCAATTCATGTTCTTAATCATCAAAACAATTCAATTGAAAAACAACGAGAGGCATTGAAGTTTTTAATTCACTTTGTTGGTGACTTACATCAACCGATGCACGTATCACGAAAGGAAGATAAGGGTGGTAACGCTATTCAAGTTCAATATGACGGTAAAGGGACAAATTTGCATTCGCTTTGGGATAGTAAGTTAATAGCCACTGAAGGCGACGATTTTACTCGAATGGCTGTTGACTATGACCAGGCCTCTTCAAAACAAATTCAACAATGGCAAGCTGATAAGCCAATGAAATGGCTTTGGGAAAGTTATCAGATAAGTACGAAGCTTTATGCTGAAGTTGCACAAAATAATAAGCTTGATCACAGCTACTATGAATCACACATCAATATCGTCCACGAGCGTATCGAGATGGCTGGAATCCGTTTAGCTGGTATTTTGAACGACGTTTTTAAAGGCGACAATTTTGAAGATGTAGTAGGCACTCTTGACGGAGCTGTTAACATAGACAAACAGTCAAAAATATTAGCTACTAATGCTACTAAACGTATAATTAGAAGTGTTGAAATTAAGGATATTGACAAGTGCGTTGGTCAGACAGTTCTAGTATGTGCTAAAGTTTACGGTTACAAAGTTTTTGAGAATATGACTTTATTAAATCTTGGAGCTGAATACCCTAACCAACTACTTACGGTTGTTCTTAAAGGGGAAGCCAAGAATAGATATGAAGGTTTAAATTCAATGACTGCATGTGTCACCGGTAAGGTAATAGAATATAAAGGCAAAGTAGAGATAGTTGTTACTAATCCTGATAATATCGGCTTGGCCGGCACCTTACATTAAACTTAAGACGCTAAGAACGCTCCCGTTAATGATTAGTGCTGCTTACCCAAATCAAGTACTAACTATTGTTTTAAAAGGTAATGCGCTTGAGGCCTATAACAAGATGGCTTGTGATGAAGTCGGTGCAATTGGTAAGGTAGTTCTTTATAAAGGTAAGCCTGAGATTATTGTAAGTGACCCCTTTAATTTGATCTGCAAATCAATCGTCTACTAGGCACTTTGAATATTTAACAGCTACATTGTAATTCGCTAACTGCGGTATTATTTTTAATTTTGTCGGTATAAACTAAAATATTGTCAATAACTACCGCGCCTAAAGAACTCCCAAAAGATAGAATTACTACACTTGATGGTTTTCGTTGCATCTGCATACTATGGGTGATGCTCTGCCATTATTTCGTGGCTTATACGCCAAACGAAACGGGAACGGATTTCTACCCCTTTCACGAAAGGTTTGTTCATATTGCTTTGATTAGGTATGGTCACTTAGGAGTACAATGTTTCTTTATCATTTCGGGTTTTGTAATTTTCATGACGCTTGAAAAAACGAAAAACATTAAGCAGTTTGTCATTAAGCGATTTATAAGGCTATGGCCGACACTATTTATTTGCTCGATCATTACATTTATAACATTAAGTATTATACCATACAACGGCTTACGCCCGGATATTTTTTCCTTTTTGCCGTCGCTAACCATTACACAACCTTATATATGGAACCGCTATTTTGGCATTAATACTCACTTCCTAGATAGTGTTGAATGGACTTTGGTTATTGAGGTTAGCTTTTACGCTATATCTTCAATCCTTTACTTCACTAACAAAAAAAGCTTTTTTAACAATTGGCTGATTTATTTAACGGTGCTTATAGCGCTGCACTTTGCTATTCAACCGTTAGGAAAAACTAAACTTAACTATTGGCTGGAATTGTATTTATTCCCAACACTGATGGTTTATTTTGCGGCAGGTATGTATTTATATATGCTATATGAAAAGCGCGCCTTGAAGCTTATACATCATCTTATAGTTGCTGTGCTCGTGGTAGTTCAGCTTGTCTTTTGGCAAAATATTGTAGAAGATATATTCATTCTTGCATTCTTAGGGCTGTTTTTCCTTTTTGTTTACAAACCGAAAGCAATCTCTTTTCTATCCAATGGCATCGTTACCAAAATAGGCTTGTGGAGCTATAGTATTTATTTGATACACAACTGGGTTGGAATTGCATTAATTAACAAATTTTCGGTGCTCTTTAAAACCGATTCCCCTGTGTTGATTATACTGCCAACAGTAGTAATCGTTGCCATATTAGTTGTAGTGATAGAAGCCTTAGCAAAGGCCCTCACAGACAAAATAATCAAGCCTATACTTTCTCGACTATGATTTTTGTTTTGTTAATCGCTAGCTTACCTTAGTTTAAGAAAGGAATAGAACAAAATGATACCTGATGAATTTGAGAGTTTAGATGAAGCTGAACAAGCAGATATTACTTGGAACGGTGTTTTTCTTGAAACGCGTATAGGATTTGGCTACAGGGTATTACTTTACTCTGTAAGCAATTTCTATGTAGAGATGTATTACAGTCCGTTGCTTAATGAGATATTCCAGATCAAAGCATTTAAAGATATTGAAGGGCTCGACCCTTATTTGAACAAGAAACGCCTGGCTGATTAAGCCAAGCGTTGAAAGTTCGATTAGTTAGCGTCTCCGAGTTGTAATTCATCAAGTCCATCAACAATCTTTTTAACAGATGAACCGTCTATATTACATGAGTAAAGTGAGCCTTTATCAGTAACCGTTGTCTTAGCTTGGAATATTAGCTTAGAAGCATCTTTCGTTAGTTTAAATGCACCACCATCGTTTACGTTAAACTCAACACCTGCTGGCAACACAATGTTGATCTTCTGATTTTGTGAACCATCTATATTTACTTTCCATATTTCTGTTTTAGTAGCGTTAAGTTTTGAGTATACCACTATGTCAGCAGATGTTGGTGAATTCGTCGATACAGCAGATATTTTACCTGTTGCATCAATTTTAATTGTGGTACCATCCGGTTTAACTAATCCAAGAGTGTTCGTAGTTGCGATTGGCGCACTTAAAGTAGGAGTTTCGGCAACCGCATCCTTTTTACAACTGATTTGAAATAAAACGATGGACAATGAGAAAGCGATTAGCACCACAGTGCTAAGTAGAATTTTTTTCATAAATGTGATAATTTTTAGTTGGCTCGAAGGTAGTTAAAGCATTGCACACTTCAAAACAGTGTGGCTTGTATACCATTAACAGATGCAATAATCTAACTGGTTGGAATAGTGTATCAAATATAGGTTTTGCGGCAGTACCTTTTAAATCATGTAGGCAGATGTAGCTTTCGTCAGCCTTGGCAAATTCTACAAAGTATGGCACATGATAGCCATTAACAATAGTTGTATTTGTCTTGTAACCTCTGTAAAATTCATTGCTAAGCGTATTTATGTGAGCAATCTCTCCAGTAAGAGAGTTAAGCATAATGTTTACTATTGCCATTTTGCAGCAGGTAATATCAAGGTCTGCACCATAAAAGTGAATATGCCGGTTTATCTTTGCAGCAGCAAGTAACATTCTACCTGAACCGCAAGCAGGGTCGCAGATGGTTTGACCTGGTCGTGAATTATCACCAATGCTCATTGCGCTCATCATATCACATATAGGTGTAGGTGTAAAATATTGTCCATTGTGGCCATTTGAAATTGCTTGCATACATAGTTCACCCAATGGGTCTTCGAAACCATCTGAAGGTCGCGAATGATGTTAATGAGCGATATAAGTTGGGTAACGTTAGGATGTGACTGGTAAATTTCCAGTGCTTAATTAATGCGAAGCTATTCACAAATAATCTGTTCTTTATTCATTTAAAGCACTTTTGAGAAAGCGTAGCTTTTTTAGATTGATTGTTTTAGCAAGACGTAAACGTAAGGTTTCCATCTTCAAATTGTAAGTTTCTTTGCCTTTTAATTTTTTAAATCGAAAGGCTAATAGAGGTAATAAATAGTCTTTGCCAGATACAATTTTGATAAGGGATTCAATATTGGAAGGCCATAAACTTCTACGGGTGTAGATTGTGTCGTTGTAATATTCGTCACTTGTTTTAGCAATAATATTGGTTCTTAAAGTGTTTATTAAACCTTCAACTTTGGCAATATCTAATACAGTTAAGCCTTTATCTTGCTTACATAAAGTTGCTACAGGAATTGAAACTGTTTTGGTGCCAAGGACGCATTCATGACAAATGGAGTAATGTAAAAATAGTTCTACAAGGATGTGAGCAATACCTTTAAGCCACTTTTCAAGACCTAAAGAAGCAGTAATTTTTTTCTTGTCAAGTATGACGCAATCATGAAGTGTTTCGATTATACCATCTTCGTCAATAAGTAAATTCTCTATACAATAATGATCAAGAACAAAAAGATGTTTTAAATCTTTACGATTGTTGTCAAATATCAAATCTAAGTCTCCATCAACAATGTATAATCTTTTGCGCTTTCTGTAGTCTTGGTCGGCTTCACATGCTGCAATGACTCGTTGTTTGCAGCCAAGTGATATGAGTTTATCAATTTTTACCTTTTCTATTACTAATCGATGCAAAAGAGATTTATAGAATTCTTCGTCATTTGAATCCTCTATAAAAACATCGATTTCGCTTTTAGATTTAAAAAACAAAGAAATTGTTGGAAGTACTTTGCTAGTATATCTAAGCATCATAGTTCCACGTTATGTAAATCAACACAAAATTGCTCGTTTTCAATAGCTCCAATTATAGTTGGTGAGTGTGTAGCCATTATAAATTGGGTGTTTGGACTTGCTTTCAGAATTGATGCCACAAAAATTTCTTGCCAACCAAGATGTAACGATAACTCTGGTTCGTCGATTATAAATACTTGACGTTTTGAGCCGAAGATAAGTTGTACTAACATCACCAGGATTTGTTTTTCTCCAGAAGATAATTCAAATATCGAAAATGGATCACCATTCGGAAAAGTAACTTCAATTATTCCGTTTTTCGTTATGCCAAGAATTTTGCCGCTATCTTTGAAAAACTCGTTTATAAGATCTTCAAAAATTATAAACATCTTATATGCTTCTTGAATTTTTGATTGTGCGTCTTCGTATAGTTTTATAATACTATCTATTCTTTGAAGTTGAGGAGAATTAATAAACCATTGTCTTAGTAGATTTAAGTAGTTACTCTTTGTTTTTTTTAGTAAGTCCTTATTCACCTCTTTCTTTAATTCTTTTTGAATTCTTTTTAATTCAATAAAATAATCTTTGATATTGGATTCTAAACCGGTTACATCTATGTTTTTTGAAGCCTCTGTAACTCGAATTTGCTTCGATTCCAAATCAACGTTATGATCAGTTTGGAAATTAAATGCATCATCCTTGATAATTGTAAATGATGAATAAATAATTTCATTCTTTAATTTGGATGAGATTTGGGCTTGTTTTTGAGAATAATCTAAAAATGCAGTCTTAACAAGGTTTTCGACGTCTAATAAGCTTTCATGTAAATTACCTTTAATACTTTGAGTAAAGTCTCGATCACGGGTATATGTGTCAAAATTAATTAAATCTATTTCGCTACCTATATGTATTCTACGATCAAGTCCTAAAAATATCGGCGTTATCAAACTCCTGATTTTTTCAACAACATCTAATTCCAAAAAGTGACTTTCGTACCGTGAATATCGATTTACAATTTGGGTTTTTTCGAACCTACTCAGATTTTCAATTTGACCCTTAGGAATATTTATTCCTTTAATTGTACCTTGAAGAATTGTGTCAACATTATTATCAACAGTAAGGGTTAGTCTTACTTTATCTCCATCTAAAGATTCAGCTTTAACGCCAATCATCTGCGATTCAGATTCGCAAACAACTTCAGCAAAATCGTATTTTATTTGAGTGAGATTAAACCAACTAGGACTTAACAGGCCTAGAATAAGTCTTACAGCAGTTGTTTTACCTGATCCATTATTACCGATTAAAAAATTTAAGTTACTGTCGAAAACGGCGTTAAAATTTAGATACCCATGTACGCCAGAAGCTTTAAAGCTGTTTAATTTCACTTGATATTTAGGTTTAGTATATTGCATATATAAGCATTTTTTTACAATAGGTAATAGTAAATAACAATATCGTTCTTATTAGCGAACCTACCTGCGAACAGAGCAAAACGTCTGTGAAGGGAGAGCCGATAGGCGGCTTCACAGAATGCTTCACAAAAGGCTGGCGTTGCATTTGTCCTGGTGGGCTGTGTAGTGGCAAACTCAAATGCCATGACAGCATTGAAGCGTTTTGCGAGATGCAGGTGAGCTAAAATTATGATGAGCGTATAGACTTTTAAATGTTGAGCGAAAACAAAGCTTTAGCGTAGTTACAGCGATGCGTTTAAAAGGATAGCAAGAGCGAATGTGAAGTGGCGACTCTCCGAAAATCAAATCGAATGACAAGCCGGCATCGACGGTTAAGCGTTAATGTGCTTTGAAAAAGCTTATTGATGCTTAACGAAGCTTGGCGTGATGGTTTGATGAGGTTAGAGCAACGTAACACCTATCTTCCTGGTGTGTGAAAGGCCCGGAGCGCAAAGAACAGATTTAACCATTCCCTCTTAAGCAACTCTTAGGAAATGGTTGAATATGGTTCTGTTTGCAATACTGCTAGCACTCTTAATCACATATAGTTAATTAACATCCGAAGAAGAACATATCATACTACACAAAGGTCCCGAGCGGCCGTTTACCAGTGCGTTGCTGAATAACAAGGCCGAGTGTGTTACGCTGTAAGCACTAAAATGTGTTACGCTGTAAGCACTAAAATATTTAACTATAAACTTCCGAATTAAAATTTAAATCGCACTGTGGCTGGCCGAATTTTGATGACGAAAGAGCCGGTGCCGTAAAAGGGAAACCCATGCTGATGGCCGCTGTACAGAAATACTGTGCGCTAATTGCGGTGCTCACCTGAGCCATGTTTAATAGGGAGAACACCTTACGCTAAATACCAGGCATTGCGCTAAATCAGTCACCATTTAATTTGAACTGGTTGACAAACTGAAAAAATAAGTCAGTGTGAACGTCCGCGGAGCCAGTAAAGTTTCAATTCCTGTCTATTTTTAGCGGGATTGTTTCTTTTTCCACATGGTGTCTTGTTAATTAATCAGTTACGAAAAGTTGACTTTTCTTCCTGTTAAAATGCAGGTTGAGTGGTTTTACCGTTGGTATTACTATAATCTTTAGGGCTGTTAACAACGTGTTTATATCCTGCAAGGACAACCCGTTTTTTATTTTCCGATTATCAATTTAACGCTTCAACATGTGGTAACCGCTTGTCTCTTAACAGATTGATTTTTTTGTCATGCCATAATAATATTGTCTTATTAAAACATATTGTGGACAACTTAGAGGGGATGTTAAAAACTTAGACTAACATACAAAGGCCTGTTACGCTATCTTTGAATTACAAGTTCTTACAGACAAGTTAATTTCGCGTAAGAATGAATGCTACCATTATAGTAAATGGTACTACTAAGAGATAAAGTGTAAGAACCTACTCTCTTGGTGAAAAAGGGAACTCCCCAATATAACGGGGTTATCCGATATAGATGAAACAGTACTGGGAACTAACCTAGTATTCGACGGTAAAATTCCGTCCGGCCTTCTTAAGACCTCAGGACTCGTACTCCTGGGGTTTTTTGTTACAACAAAGCTACACGGTCACTGACACTTGTACAAGTATATTAATCAATACTTTTAAACACGATAATAGTAGCAACTATGCATGATTAGCGTCTTTTATAACATCTTGTTGAAAACTTGTACAAGCTCTATACTCTGTAGCTGTATTATCACTATCATTATTGGTTCAATAGCAACTTCCATTTTATTACTCTATATAGTACAGCTATTACTATCGACTTGTACAATAACAGACACAATATCAATATTACTTGTATCTGCTACTGCACTTTATCTAATCAAATTTGAATACGATTCTTCAGAACGCTACTTTATTATCATTGACCAACATCAACCAACCATTTCGATACGATCAAACGACTTTGGAGATAAATTAAAATTGGTACCATCCCATGTAGCTTCACTGCTCGCCAAACGAAATGTATCTCCTTGATTCCATTTGGTTTCAATAATATCTTCTATAAGGTCACTTAGTATGACCGTTTCGCCTATAGCAATATCAGAAGGTATTAGATACGCAGCAAATGGCGATTCAAAATGATGAGGGTAATAAAATGTAAAAGGAATAACAGTATTATTTAGCGACTCTTCTTTGGCAACTAAACTGGCATCATCTGTTTCGCCAAAAGGATTTGAAAAACCTGTTGGTTCAATTTCAAGTATATAGTTGTCATCTCTTAAGTCATGTATAACGTTAATCTTGCCTGTTACTTTATCTTGCACTACTGCATACTTGCTTTTGATTTTAGGTGATGGTACTACCGGCTTAACTAAAGGCCAGTAGCCTTTTGCAACTGCATCGTTAATCGCTTTCTCGCTTCTTGCAGTTTTTATAACTCTTAGCTTCTTATCGTTCATTGGTATTGTATGTGATGGTTAGGTTACTTTGATTAAGGTCGACTTTTAGGCAAGTGTGCTCGTTGCTTTTTACTAGGCTTATCAATTCATCATCCTCGAACAATGACGTATCATAAACAGTACTTTGGCAATGATCGCACATCTTACCTTTTAATAAATCAGTTTGGCTTAGTTCTTCCCATTGCTTTGACAATGGACAGTGCAGCTTTTTTAAAAATGCGTTAGCATCTGTGTACAATTCTTTTGTAATTGGGTTGTATTTCATTCAAAATAAAAGACCCTACCAAAGTAGGGCCTTAAGTAAATGTAGTTAATTTTCCTTGTAATTGAGGATTTCAAACTGATAGCCATTGTACTCAATATCAAGTTTCTTTTCAGCTATAAATCGATGTGCATCGGCAGATCCATCACTAGTAAATCCTTGACCACCCTCTTCGTCAAAATACGAATCATATTCATTTTTTGAAAACACTAATTGGTCTTTGTAATAGAATTTAAAAGACTTTTTATTTGAACCTATTACTAACTTCCCAAAGCCTTCGCTAATCGGCGTATATCGCATTCGTGTATTATTGTTTTCAATTGTTTTCTTGTAACAAGTGCAGTTACCTGAATAGATAATAAAAGTAGGGTTTACATCAGGATTCATTTGTTTTTGGTTCGCATTTTCATCTTGTAGTTTCGACAGCGAGTTCGTTGGCTGTGGATTTTGGGATTTGTAAGAATTATTTGTGGTTATTGCGGCGGCCTTCGCTATCCTTTTTTGATTCCATTCATATATTGAGCCGATTCCACATATTATTAAAACTGCAAAGAAGATCAAAATGACGATACCCGCAGTACCTAAACTTTCCTTCTCAGTTGCGACTGTATGGGCAGAAGGTTTTGTGTTGTTGACGATGTCAATCTTTCCATTCTCATTAGGTTTTATTCTAAGCCCGCAATTTGAACAGTCGAAAGAGATATTTTTATCTACATATGCACGCCATGCCTTTCCGCATGATGGGCAATTAAAATCCATAATTGGCATTGTGATAAGTTTAAGGTATCAGCAGCCCTAACTGACAGGTTCGTAATCATTGTAGCGGACATACTACAACGCTAAATTAAGAATTTACTTAGTTATAACTAAGTAACATGTAAGGTTTGTTTTTATTCTTTCGTTGTTGATGGCAGCGAATCTTAAAACAGATATTGAAGCTTATGTAATTAACAAGGTGAAGGAGAAAAGAGAAGCTTTCAAGCTTACTCAATCAGAACTCGCTGTTCAATTAGATTTATCAGATGGGTTCATTGGACAGGTTGAAAGTTCCAAGTTTCCTGCTAAGTATAACCTAAACCATCTCAACAAGCTTGCTGTAATTTTCAAATGCTCTGTTAAGGATTTCTTGCCGGAAGAGCCATTTAAGTAAGAGCCGAAGCCCTTACTATAGTTAAGCAACCGCTCTCATTTGTTTTCTTTTAACACCACTTGCTTTATAAGGGAGTTGCTTAAATACGTGGTATTTATTGCGTTCTTCAATGTATTCATAAGCATCAGAGCATGAATTGAGAAGCCAGTCGGTCCGTATAGCCATTTCGATATTTATGGCTCCTGATTGTTTTGTTGTAACTGCGTAGAGTGCTCTGATAAACCTCGATGTAATATTGCTTAGAAGCTCATTGTTTTGAACTTGCTCTATTCCAAAATGGATAAAGAATGAACTGTCATTTTCTGCTTCTAATCTGAGATAAAGCAACGGATTAACAAACTCATGGGCGATGTAGCCGGTGCTGGTTGGGTTATCACTTCTTATAAGCGTATAACGTAACTCATCTTGCTCAATGGTGCAAAGCATTTGTTTTGCTTTTCTAAGTACTTTGTGATATGCCTTCACGACTGCTTCATTGTAAGGTGACTGGTTTTTTAGTTTTCTCATTATGTATTTGGTTTGGAATTGTGTTTAAATGAAAAATGCCTGGTGAATCTCACCAAGCATTTGTAATGTTGTTTGTAATGCAATTAGGCGCAGTAACCTTTAAGAAATAAGGTTGGAATAGATTTACCCTTGCGGTTCAATCTCTCCCATATAATTGCTTATATCGCCAACCTGCACTTCAAGCATGCGTTTGATGGGCACGAAGTAGGCCGAATCGTGATATTCCTGGTCGTCGGATGCATTGTGCAACAAACATTCTTTTCTGAACCAAGTGTATTCCATTAGATCCTGTACCCACGGCCATAGAACTAAAACATAAACGCTATCGCCTGGCGTCTCTTCAACAAAAGTTAATTCTGCTTTATTCATTATATTAAGGTTTTAAAGTGTGTGGATGTATTGAGGTTTTTGATAGGCCAATACCGCTGTATAGAACGCTGCAAGCGTTGGTTGTTTAGTAACCTCTCTAATGTATTGGGCTAAGTGAAACTCACGGAATAACGCTCTTATAGCGCCCTCGTGTGGGCAGTTCTCAAATTGATAGGTAACGTTAATATCGTAAAGCAGATCACATTCAATATCCCACCAAAACGTCTTCGTTAGGAAACTGTAGATGGTAAAAGGATTTTCATTATCAATTTTAAAGTTACGTTCATAGCAAACTTCACCCGAGTTTGCGTATAGCTGCTTAACTTTTTCAAGCACCAGTTCATATTGAATAATCCTTGTATCAATGGTTTGTTTAAGCTTATTCGGGTGTGATAAGTCACTAACTCTTCTCCATCGTTTTGAGATAGGTCTAACTTTTGTGAATGTAGGTGTCGTTATTGGTTTTTCAGGCTCTTCATGGTACTCTTTCATGGGTTTATGAGGGTTTTTAAGTGTCGATAATGATGTGAAATTGGTTTGGAAAGTTTCAAATGGATTGCGATTAGGCAGCATTCTTTGGAATTTGGGATATGCTTTACCATCTCTTGCGAAGGGAAGATATGTGGCGCGTTCATGACAGCCTGGCTGTGCGAACATCACGCTATATATAGCTTTTCCCTTCGAGACAAGGTAAGGGGGTCAAATCAGAGCTACAGGTCTGTTTAAAACACACTCAGAATATTTTTGAGAGAAGTGTTTTTCTATAGGAAAGGCAACTTTATATTGAAGCCCCAGGGGGGCGGCTTAATGGGGAGGGGCATGTTTGTATTTAACCTAAATTGTCGCAGTTGAACATCACCAGACTTCTTTCTTAAAGGTTACTTTTCGAAGCCTACCTTATAAAGAATTAGGGTAAACAGCACTTAAAATGGCTACAGAGAGGCTTTAAACAAAAAAAGCTGCACTATGGCAGCTTCTTTATTTATATAGAGAGATGATCTAAAATATTTTGTGTGACTTGTCCTGCTATTTCGTGTGTGAGATTGATATTCTCAGGCCTTTGACCCAACATTAATAACATCACAAAGCAATTAACTAGTGAGGCTACTTGTTTAATAGAACATTTACCATCCTCGAAAATAACATTATTAATCTCTATCAAGTTTCTGAAATCTTCATTTTCAGGTTGTACGCGGGACATTGCTAACGCCTCAAATGGCGCTAAGATATTATAGATAAAACTGCGTAATGTTATGTCTGTAACATCACTATCTGAAAGGTTTGATAATCTCGTAGTAGCCTTAGTGGTTAAAAATAATTGCGCGTTTGTTAGCGTTTCTGTGGTGTTCATTATAATTATATTGTTTCATATTTACTTCAATTATCTAATGTGCAGAGGGAATCTAAAAACAGCTGAAAGAAACAACAAACTATCAAATCGGCTATTCATAACATACTATCTTCCAGCTGTTTATTAACATAAAGATACGAAAATAAGACTGATTTAGCAAGTGAAATAGTTTACATTAGTTACTTGAAATACTTGCATATATCAATACTCTCGCCCTCTTTTTTAAAAGGTACTATTCGACATTCTATTCCTTAAGCTATCACTAAGCAATCAATGGTCTAGTAACCTTTTCTAGCCTAAGTATAAACTCAATTTGCCTTTCTAAATGGCCTGTCAATTCTACCCATTCTAAAAACCGCTCCTTACCAAGCAATATTTGATTTGTTGCAGTGTTCCAATATCCAGCATCAGGCAATAGATTTGATGATTCAGCTACTTGTATACTAATTACCTGTTTACTTAGCTTATCAAAGAAGGAGATGGTATGTTTTGATGCCACAGGCGTAATAATGGTGCACACAAAGGTAAATATTAAATCTTCAAAAATATTTCACAGGAATGGTACCTGATAATGAATATGGTAGATATGCTATCCATTATAACATCAGAAATATATTAACCAAGGCTACCCAAAAGTAGCCTTGGTTTTATTTTATGCATAATTTACTATCTTTCTATAAAATATGGCTCCCTCGTATGAAAACGAATCCTCAACTGTTAATAAGTCGAATCGATATATCTTAGCTCTTTCAGCTACTTCACTGGGTACAACGTAATATTTCTCGTGATTTGGATCGGGTTTTGGTAAGCCTAACACTTTGCCAATTTTTTTAATGAATATAGGGGCACCTCCTACTTTACTAACTTGTTCGAACTGTACTGAATCAAATCGGGCCTTGCCGACTGATGGTAAGATTATTAAAGGACTACCTGATGTATTGGTTAATCCTACGTCTTTACCTGTGTAATTTAGTATTTCCATTGTGGAATATATGTTAGATGTTTAAATGTTTATTTAAGTACTTTTAAGGCATTTGCGACACTTAGAAAAAAGGGGTATAAAACCCCTAATTCCAAATGTCGTGTAGCAATTATTACGTTTTTACTTTTTGTTATATATAGCCAATATAATATATCCTTTTACCTCCTTTCCTTCTGCGTTTCTTCCTATCGTTGTACGTGATGATATCTGACAATATTCTCTTAATAATTTGACCCCTGGGGTAAGTAACTTAAGGCCATTGTCGGTTAAGCAGTTTCGCAACCTATTGACAATGGTTCCCGATGAGCACTTTTCACCTTCTGAAAAAGCATCCTCTATTGAATTAACAAAGCCAAAGTGTGTTTTCTGACCGACTAACTCTTTCTCTTTTATAGCTTTACGAATTTTAATATGGTCAAATCCCAATTCTTTGGCTACATCAAGACCAATTTTGTCAAAAGCCACAAAAACCTCCGGGTACTCTTGTTGCATATCTTTTAATTGAAACTGCCACATAAAACCTAATTGATCTTCCATATCATACAGTGCCTTTATTTTTGGCATAACGACCTCAAATACGGTTTTCAAACGCTCTGCTGAACCAGCTTTGAATCTATCCCAATCGCTAAACTCATAGACCTCAGTAATAACGTTTAAATTAAAGTGTTTACCTGTATTGTATGATGCCGTCAAAGCATCAATCGACTGATAATATGATTTTACTTTTTCTTCGTATACATAGTTATCCTGCATGAAGTAGTTCTTGGTACCATCAGTATTTAAGTACTTTTTAAAAAATGAAAACCCCATCAACTCTTTAACCACTTCTCTGCCTTCTGATGTAGTAGAGCCATTATACCAGCTGGTTAAATATCCGTGAATAGTTTCCCACATATTGATATATGCAATACACGCCTCTTCTGTTTTGAAAGACACTTGCTGATCAATATTAGTTATGTGGAGTATTTCATTTACAGATTTGACACCTATTTCCTTTCTAAAACGCCCGACAATTTGTATAGCTTCACTTTGTGGATCTATCATGGTGTGGGATGCCATAGCCAGCTCAGTTATCATTATGATGGTCGGGTTTACAATACCTTCAATATCCACTGCGGAGAAGAACCTACTGGTGAAAAAGTTAAATTTTTGAAATGTGGCTATGTCAGTCGATAGATGCTTGAAACCATTAACGCGTAATTTATTCTTGCTCTCCTTTGCACAAAACACAGCACTCTCTTCAAGTATTCCCATAGCCAGAATTAGCGCCGCGATGGAATCAGTTGAGCTAAAAAATATAAAGTATTGCTCCCTGGGATTCTCCTCAATAAACTTTTTGAAAGTATAATGCACATTATTAGTGTGTATCAGCTTTAGTTTTTGTTTAAAATCAAAGTCGGGCTTGATGTAAATGTGTTTAAAACCCTGCTTAACAAAGGTTGGGTCAGAAGGAATTATAGGTGTTGCGGAAATAAACGCCTTATTTTGAAATTGAAAAAAGTCTGCAATCGGCAATATTATTTTGGCACGATAGCCAACATCCTGAACTGCTTTCTCGCATTCATCCCATAGCATAAAGCTGTGGGCGAAAATGTCGATATCCAACTCAGAAAACGCTTGTTTCACCTTGTAGTAAGACTCGGGGGTAGTTAAAATTTTCTTTGCCTTAACATCTGACTTAAGGTAGTCTATAATGGTGTCAACAGTTACACCCTCCCAAACGCCAAGAATAACCTTGCCATTTTTACCCTTGTTGTATTTTTTGCACTTTCCTTTGATAACCGGGAGGTTAGCTTCTATTATAATGCTATTTCGAGACAAATATTTTATCTCTAGCGTCGTTGCACCTATACCGGTCAGCATTTTAAACAGAATAATCAAGGATGGTATACATTCAATTATATCCTCTAAATACTGGCCCTCGCCAATATTAGGAAATGGTAGTAGTTTCTTTTTCATTTTTTGAGCATAATGATCCCTCAGCTCCTATTGGGCTTTAAAAATTTAGCAAAAGTGTTTTAAGATAAGGGTGGCAGATTTACCACCCTTATTTATCGGTAATTACTCGACGTTCATGCTTTTAATAATTTCATCAAAGCTTGGCACGTTTTGAATGCGGCCGGTTGCGTAGTCCTTTACGAAATCGTACATACCACACTCATTCAAAATTTGAAGATTTTGGCGCGTTTTGCCGTAGCTAAACCGGCACCAAATTATTTCCTGTCCATCGTCTTTCGACAAAGAAGGTTCGCCCGAGAGGCTCCTGCCTAACGCCATGTTATCAATCACGGTTTTAAGGTTGTCTACCCAAAACGGTTTAACCTTCTTTTGCCTTCTTAGACTGGCTAAGAAATCTTCTTGGCTAGTGTAGCCTTCAACGTCATTGTCGTTAAAAAAAACGAATTTACGAGGTTCCTTTGGGTCTTCAGAGCGACCTAACAGCTCATCAAGTAATTTACTCATGTGTTTGATATTTAAATATTTTAAACTTCAAACGAGGCCTCATTTTCCGTTTTGTGAGCTACAAATTTACCTAATGTTTAAAATGAGATTTTATGTCCTCAACCAATTTATAAAAAATATTTTTTTTATTATTTTGGTCGAGCTAATTAAAAAAACTCATGCCTTTGTGTAACTACGCTCGTAAATACGACGAAGATCTTTAGGAGAAATTACTTCTTTAATATCAGTTAGTTTAATGACATAATCACCTTGGTAGAAGCCGAAAATGTTTAAATATACGTCTATAAATTTCGCTTGAGGGCCAGTAATTCTTATATTTCTCACACCCTTACTTGGCGGGAATTGTGGCAAAAGTATTAGATATGATAAAAGTTTTGATATATATATAGCGATTTTAATATCAGCATCTGGTTTAAATCCACCTAAACCTGATTTTAATTTTTCATTCATAAGAGCAAGGGTGACAGGTTGTTTGTAACCTTTCCATAAGTACCATTTTTGTCCGAATCCTTCAGCAGTCTCAAAGTAGTATTTTAAAACAACGTCGCAAATGCGTTTAAATAATTCCTTAGAATTATTAGCTTGAGGTAAATTATATTTGTGACTAACGTTTCCTATTTTTATCGACATTGATAACTTTAGTAGATTTTCCTTATCTTTTAGTGATTGTACATTTAAAAAATCTACAAGTTTTGTAAACCAATCAAAATCACTATCTATGGCGTCCGACGTTAAAAAATCAAACTGAAAATCACGTAAAGCAGAGTAAATGAAAATTAATTCTTCGATTTGTTTTTGTAGATCCAATTTCGGTACTATCACCTTGTTATTTCTAGTTACCAGGTTCGCTAACATATTTTCTAGTTTCTTAATATCCGACTGACTCAAACCAAGTTTTGCCTTAACATCAGTGAAGATTGAAACCTCAGATGCAATTGCCATTTCATCACTTATACTGAGTCCACTCGCAAAACTTTCTAATCGCCCCCAATTTGTTTGGTCAATCTTAAATTCGACATCCATTTTTCCTGGAAACTTTTCGCTCTGAACAAATTTCATATTCATCACCAAATTTAAAAAAAGAAGGACAGTTACCCATCCTACTCTTAAACTTTATAGTTGAGGTGCTGCATCCCTAAGTTCCTCGCTGTTAAATTCACCAAGGCTTCGGAGATACTTAAGTGTGACGATTATATTAGAATGCCCTAGGAGCTTTTGGAGAAGATAAACATCTTTCGTCTTTCGGTAAACTTCGATGGCAGCGGTGTGTCGAAATGAATATATAGTTTGGTTTTCGAATATCAATCCTAAGGCGAACATCTTTTTATAGGCTCTTGACCAGGTGGTATTGAAATAGGATTCGTTAAAAGGCTCATTTGTTAAGCTAAAAATATTATCCTTCCTACCCAACTCGGAAAGCACGGGTAGAAGTACCTCGCGGGCGTAGTCAGGAATATAGACTACTCTAACTTTGCCACCCTTGTTATCACCGCCTGACAGGTGAATCTCCGTCCAATCTTTTTTAAAATCTTCGAGTGTTAATAGCCTAATCTCTTCATGGGGTCGGAGCCAGGAACTATAAGTAAGTAAACAGCATAAGTAAAGATTGGGATAATGGACTTTTAAATAATTGAGAATAGGTTTTAGTTGTGTTTTATCATAAGCCTTGTGCAGTTTTGCTTTTGCTTTCCGACGTTTTGTTTCCTTCACGGCCTTTACTTCTATATTATCAAGCCTACCAGCAGCAGAAAGTATTACTCCTAAATTTCTACGCTTGTTCATATAATATGTTCCAGAGGAACCAAACTGTGATAGAAATTTCTCTATTCTTACAGATGTTATTTCAATTATGGCTCCTTTTGCTTCATCGGCAAGGATGAAGTTTCTAAATTCTCTATAGACACTTTTTAAATCTCGTTTATAGGTTTTACTTAAATCTGAGCGTAATTTGTTCTTGATCGCCTCAAACATCAACTTTATAGCAGATAATTCCACTTCGGATTTTTTTGAAGTTAACTGTAAAGATTCGATGTTAATTACCGGATAACTTCCAGCATCTAAAGATTTATGAAGCTCAAATTGAAGCTTCTTAAGCAATTGACCCTTTTCTTCTAAAGAACTTGCGCGGTTGGGATTGATTTTAAGCCCAACATTCTTCCCATGATACTCTTTTTGTATTTCATCATTAAAGTAAAACGTAATATAAGAACGATGTTGAAGATTATCGTTGGTAACAATTTTTGGTTCCGTGTAATTTGTGATTTGTAAAGACATCTTGGCGCACTTTTGGCGCACTTATTACCTAAAATCGTAAAAAACGGCTTTTAAGCGCTTGTTAAGTTGGTAGAGCAAAGGACTGAAAATCCTTGTGTCGCTGGTTCGATTCCAGCTGGCACCACACCTTAAATTAGAAAGCCTTTAGTCGAAAGATTAAAGGCTTTTTGCGTTCTTATTAGTTAGAAAGTAACTCGCATGTAAATGTAACCGAAACAAATCATCGGTTAAATGGAACTGCTGTTTTACCGCTTCATAATTTCTGAAGTTTACAACGGACTTGTATGCACCCACCCGGGATAATTACGTATCTGAAGCTGGGGGATTTGATATCCACTATTTCAGTTAAACGCTTAAAGTAATTTAAGTGGAAGTTGCCGGTAGAAAACTTGGTTATGACGCAACAATATAATTTGTTATGCGTATAACCGTACTTTATATAACTTATGAATTTTTTAATATACTTTGCAATCTTCTTTTTGGCGATTGCCATACTCCTTATATTAGCAATATTATTCTTTAGCTTTCTCAAGTTAATTAAAAGGAAATATTATCCAAATTGGAAGTTCCCTGATTATGTTAGCGTAGGGTATGCGGAATATTTATATCATAAATATATTAAGAGAGACTTGAAGTAGAAATTTAACAATTTTTACGTTTATTAAAAGGTTTTATCTGCCGATTTACTATATCACAAACCACTATAGCCATCAAAAACCCAAAGCATTAACTCCAACGCCAATAACGCTTTACGTTGGGTAATTATTTTATTACCATTACAGCCGGCCCTCCTGTTTCATGGGCATAATTATTGCCGCAAGTTTAATACACTTTTTTTGGTAACTTAAAAGCTGCCGGGATGCCGCTAAATAATTAAAGCATTTTATAATATTCCATAATAATATCATGCAGCAAAATACCGAGATCATCTCATTTTTAGCAGATTCTTCTTTTTTTTACTCTATAGGTATAGGAATGGATGGCAATTACACTTATGTCAGCGCTAATTATGACAGGAATTTCGATTTTTTGAATGAATCTTTACTTGGGAAAAATTTTTCTATCACCCTTCATCCCGATGACATCGCTATTTGTGAAGAAGTTGGGGGAAAGTGTTTTGCAGAACCAGGCCGGCTTTTCCCGGCCACCTTACGCAAGCACGATGGGAAAGGCGGTTTTGTTGTTACCCAATGGGAAATGAAAGCCTATTTTGATGAAGACGGGCAACCAGGCGGCATATTTTGTATCGGCTATAATATTACAGAGTATATGGATACAAAATCAAGATTAGCTGACGCAAATTCGGAACTGTCAAACAAAGAAACGAGGCTTCAGGAAATCGGTTTCATTCAATCCCACCTCGTTCGTAAACCGCTGGCAAATATCATTGGGCTGGTCAATATCATTAATACCATGGATGTAAGTAAAAACATCAAAAATCTGAATGACATGTTATTAGAAAGTTCCGTTGAATTAGATGGTGTAATTAAATCCATCTCTAATAAGACATCATCGGATTAGCATTATGAAAACGGTAGGTGGGAGCCAGATGTGTGGATAACACTCTTTAGATATATTACTTACAGAAAAAATTTATCTTATATCTGTGGGCAGATCTTTACCTTGCTCCTCCCCATGCAAACGCCCACCCTCGAATCCTACTACCTAACCAAGCCCGAGCCTTACCAAAGCTGCCTGCTGGCTTTGAGGGATATTATTTTGCGGGTAGATGGTGAGGTAATTCACGAACGTAAATTCCAGATCCCGTTCTTTACCTACAGGGGCAAAAAGCTGGCCTACCTATGGCTTGATCGTAAGAAACTTAAAATGGGGTTCTGCCTTGATAAAAGTTTGCAACCTATACAGGAGGGCATCAAACCAAAAGACCAGTATGAATCAATCCTGATAGATCCTAATGAAGATTTCCCGGTAGAACTTATCTTACAAAAACTAAGCGATTATATAAACCAAATAAAAACCGATAGCTTGTTTTAAAGGATATAAACCAAGTTTGTATCTTAGCGGGCACTAATCCCCTAAACTGATGAAGCAAGCGCTTACCCGGCTTATTTATAATAAGCCTTTTGTGTACTCCTTATGGTTTGGCGTGTGCCTGCTTTTGGCTGTTAAAGGGTTATTGACGCAGCAATCCGTCAATAATTACCTCATATTTAAGCATAACTTTTTAAACACCATTCACCAGCAAAGCCTGTACGTTCAGCAGCCCGAATTTTATTACGACCGCAACCATTACGGGCCCATATTTTCGCTGATCATCGCACCGTTTGCCCTATTGCCGGATAATATTGGCGTGGTACTTTGGGTAGCGTTTAGTGCCTTTATATTATTTAAAGCCATACAGCTGTTACCCCTGGGGCCAAACAAGTATGTGATTGTTTTGCTGCTTTGCGCTAACGATCTTGTGGGGTCTACCATTTACTTTCAGTTCAATCCTATTATTGCAGCGCTTATAATCCTTAGCTTTAATTTCATTAAAAGGAAGCAAGATTTTTGGGCTGCGCTGATGATAGCCCTGGGTACGTTCACCAAACTTTATGGTATTGTAGGCCTGGCGTTCTTCTTCTTTTCGGATAACAAACTGAAATTTATTGCCAGCTTTATATTTTGGTCGGCAGTGTTATTTGTGTTGCCGATGGCTATCTCATCGCCATCGTTTATCATACGCACTTATCACGATTGGTTTTATGACCTTATTGCCAAAAATGCGGAGAACGAGGCCTCTAAAATGCAGGATTTTTCGCTGATGGGAATGATCCGCAGGTTGTTTAATTATCCTGCTTTAAACAACCTGTTTGTGATAGCCCCCGCATTAGTTCTTTTCGGCCTATCTTATTTGCGTATCAAATATTACAAAACCACCCAATACCAACTGCTTATCCTGGCATCGGTATTAATTTTCACCGTAATATTTAGCACATCGGCCGAGTCGGCAACTTTCATCATTGCTTTCGCGGGTGTAGCTATCTGGTTCATGAATTTGGACAAACTTACGGGCTTCGAGATCTTCCTGCTGGTTTTTGCCATTATCTTTACCAGCTTTGCCGCGTCTGATCTTTTCCCAAAAACCATTAATAAAATCTATATTCAGCCTTATCGATTAAAGGTGCTGCCCTGTTTCTTGATTTGGCTTAAAATAATTTATGAAACCTTATTCCGCGATTTCTCGCGCCAACACCTCGCCGAAAAGCATGCATAATTAGCTATCGTAAAACAAATGTCATTTAAATAAGTAGCCGCCTTTTGCAGGTGCTATTATCGTAATATTTTTATATTTGTAACGTAAATGTTACGCTAATTGATTGTTGTATCATTCCTGTTATAAAAATGATTATTTTAAAAAAGCAATGTAGCGTTCCAACTTAAATTAGCGTAACATACTTATTACAATTACCAAGCGACTACAGAAATAACCGATCACAATTATCCCCTAACCTATTGTTTAACATGGCATCCCTTGTAAAAAAGAAGATCTCTATTGTAATCCCCTCTTACAATGAAGAAAAAAACATCGCTTTTTTGATTGGACAGATCAACGAGACGCTGATGCCCACCGACTATGATTTTGAGCTTATTTTTGTTGACGACGGAAGTAAGGATAATACCCTTAACGAACTGAAATTTAATGCAGAACTGCATCACAACATTTACTATATAGAACTTTCGCGAAATTTTGGTAAAGACCACGCGCTTAAAGCAGGCATTGGCATGGCAAAAGGCGATGTAGTTATAACCATGGATGCAGATATGCAACACCCGCCCGAGATGATCTTAAAGATGCTGAACTATTGGGAAGATGGTTATGATATTGTTTACACTTATCGCCAAAACGCAAATCCGCATGCCAAAGGTTATCAAAAGGCAACATCAAAAATGTTTTATAAAGGCATCAACATGCTGTCGGACATTAAGCTGGAAAATGGCACCGCCGATTTTAGGCTTATGGATGAAAAAGTGGTAAAACAATTAAAGCAGATAGATGAGTACGAAATATTTTTACGGGGAATTATTAAATGGACGGGGTACAAACAGCTTGGCATCCCTTATACCCCATCTAAAAGGCATACCGGCGAAGCCAGTTACTCGTTTTTTAAGCTTTGCAAACTGGCTATCAGAAGCATCACCACGTTTAGCGCCCGCCCGCTTTACCTTGTAAGCGGTGTTGGCCTAACTTTTTCTACGCTTGCTATTCTCTACATTCCGTATGTGCTAATAAGTTATGTTACCGGTAATGCTGTTACGGGTTGGGCATCTATTATAGCTACTATAGCGTTTTTTGGCGGCCTGCAACTATTGGTATTAGGTATTATAGGTATCTATGTAGGTAAAATATTTATGCAGTCGAAAAACCGCCCTAATTATATCATCCGTTCCACCAACCTTATGCTTGTTAAAAATGATCTTGTTGGGGTTTGATGTAGAAGAATTTGACATGCCTTTTGAATACGGCAAATCGCTCCCTTTTGATGAGCAATTAGCAATTTCAACGGCCGGCACTGCACAAGTGTTAACCATGCTGCAGGCCGCCGGTATAAAAGCAACCTTTTTTTGCACTGCTAATTATGCCATCCATCAGCCGGATATGATCCGCAGTATTGTTGACCAGGGGCACGAAATAGCCTCGCACGGATATTATCATTCCAATTTTGAGACAGCACATTTAAAAGAATCAAAGCTTAAACTCGAAGAAATTTCGGGCACACCGGTAACCGGCTTTCGTATGGCGCGGATGATGCCGGTAGATGAGGCAGAGATTGAAAAAGCAGGGTACACCTATAACTCATCCCTTAACCCTACCTGGCTGCCCGGGCGCTATAATAACTTTGATAAACCGCGCACCTGGTTTTACGACCATAAGGTTTTACAGATCCCGGCATCAGTATCGCCCCTGGTTCGGATCCCTCTGTTTTGGCTCAGTTTCCATAACCTGCCCTTACCGTTTATTAAATGGTTGAGCAGGGCTGCTTATAAAAAAGATGGCTATTTAAACTTGTACTTTCACCCCTGGGAATTTACTGACCTGAACGATAAAGATAAATTAGGCCTGCCCGCATATGTCACCAAAAACTCCGGAGAACCATTTGTAAACCGGCTGAAAGATTTTATTGGCTGGGCGCAGGGCAAAGGATATGCTTTTGGTAGAACCTGCGATTTTGCGGATGGTATAAAAAACACCTGATAACGGTTACTTAAGCCACCTTGCATACACCGTTAATGCGCACCACCTTTTTGTATTGCCAATTTAGTTTGTAGATTTATCATTCAATATAAACCATTTATGAAAAATACACCTGTTTCAAAGCCGGGGCTTGTTGCCCGCTTTTTCGGCATTAGCCTGTTGGCGTTAACCTTAATTTGTGGTATTAAAGCTTCGGCACAAACCGCTGTAATGGCTAAAGATCCTGATGTGATTGGCCGCTGGGATATTACTATGGAGAAAGACGGTAAAAGCATCCCATCGTGGTTAGAGGTTCAAAAATCGGGCACGCATACGCTTATTGGCCGTTTCACTTATGCTTTCGGGAGTGCCCGCCCTATTTCAGAAGTTAAACCTGCCGGTGGTAAGTTCAGCTTTTCTATCCCGCCGCAATGGGAACAAGGCGACCGCAATATGGATTTTGAATTTGACGTAAGCGGCAACAGCTTAAAAGGCACCATGGTTTATACCGATGGCAAAAGTTACAACTTTACCGGTGTACGCGCGCCTGCACTTATCCGCAGTAAAGCACCGGTATGGGGCAAACCCATTCGCTTGTTTAATGGTAAAGACACTAAAGGTTTCCACACCGATGGCAAAAACCAATGGATTGTGGAGAATGGCATTTTACGGAGCCTAAAATCGGGCGCCAACCTTATCAGCGATAAGAAATTCAATGATTTTAAACTGCATATCGAGTTCCGTTACAAACAGGGCAGCAACAGCGGCGTTTACCTGCGCGGCCGTTACGAGATACAGGTGATAGATACCAAGAGCGGCGAACCAGAGCCTATCAACAATCAATTCAGTTCGGTATATGGATTTTTGCCGCCAAACAAAATGATGGCTAAAAACCCCGGCGAATGGCAATCATATGATATTACACTGGTTGGCCGCATGATAACCCTTTCGGCTAACGGCACCGAGGTTATTACCCGCCAGATTATACCCGGCCTTACCGGTGGCGCTATGGATAGCAAGGAAGGCGAACCAGGCCCATTATTCATTCAGGGCGACCACGGCCCTATAGATTACCGCAACATTGTGATAACCCCTGCTAAGTAACCGGCTAACTGTACACTTATTCGCTATATTTATGAAAGGGCTGTCTAAATAATAGACAGCCCTTTCTGTTTTCTGTACATCAAATTAAGGCATTTAGGTTGATCAATATTGCCGGATTAAAATTGGCACGGATTTAGATTAACCCTTATCATGAAAGTTGTACATATCAAAACAATCAGCACCGTAAAAACAATAGAGGCTAAAGTTATAAGCTTGTTCAGGAAAAAAGCATTTAGCCTGCGCGCTTTTAATCAACAGCAATTTACAGGCTTTATTGCCTGATCTATATATACCATCTACCTATGGAAAATAAGCTTCTCACAAGGGGCTTTTTTTATGAGTAACAATTATGAGCACCAAAGTAACTATATCATACTACTGTTTTAACAAAGCCTGTTTTGGCTCGGTTTATAACCATAAATATGCACAGGTGCTTCGGTTACCTTACGAGCTATCTACCTTTCGCCAAAAACATACCTGCCTGTTATGCTGCTCTAACTTAATATCTCTTGTAGACCTTGATATAAGACAGGTAATGGGCGATGGCATATCATTAGCTGCATAATCACCTCTTAACTCTACTTATTTAGAATACCATTTACTGCACTTCGTCCAGCTGGATCACCACGCTGGTATGGTAAGAGTTTACCTGCGGGTTGATGCCTACATTCATTAAAAAGTCTCCTTTGTATTTAGGTTCAGTTTCCAGTACAGTGCCTGTGCCGGGGTAAAGGTTTATCTCCTTCACTGAGTAGGTTTTATTAGGGTCGAGGCCTTTGAAACGGATAGGCACTTTGGCACCCGCATTATAACGGTTGTTCACCAAATAATTAAAAACCACAGCCTTTGATCTTGCATCGTTTACATACATCAATGATGCTACGTCGTTTGTCCACGGGCTTTGCAGGCGATATTGGTCGCCGTGCCAGATCACATCTTTTAGGGCATCGTAGTTTTTGAGGGCAAGATGGGCGTAAGCCAGTTCCTGTTCGCTTAGTTTACCTACTACAATATCAAAGCCCATTTTACCCATCATAGCCACATCTATCTTAAATTTAAGCGGCTGTTTACCCCAATCTGTAACGTGGTTAGAGCTGGCTATCGCCGGGAAGAAATAAGAATACTCCCATTGGATAAAGATGCGTTCCAACGGATCGGTATTATCGCTTGGCCAGTACTCTGTAAAATATTTAAGCGCGCCATAATCAACCCGGCCGCCACCGCCAGAGCAAAGCATCAGCGGTACTTTAGGGTATTTAGCACGCACCCTATCCAGCACTTTATAAAGCCCGCGAATGTAATCGGTGTACAGGTTCGATTGATCCTTCTTTAAGTAAGCCGAGTTAGCATTATAAATAACCGCGTTGCAATCCCATTTAATATAGGCAACTTTCGGGTTTTTGGTGAACAGGTTATCAACCACGCCGAATACAAAATCCTGCACCTTAGGGTTGCTCAGGTCAAGCACCAGCTGGTTACGAAAATACTTTTCGGGGCGGCCGCTTTCCTTGATCACCCAATCCGGGTGGGCTTTGTAAAGATCGCTGGCGGGGTTAACCATCTCAGGCTCTATCCAGATCCCGAACTTTACGCCATTTGCATCCGCCTCTTTCACCAGCGAACCAATGCCATTTGGCAGTTTCAACTTGTTTTCCTGCCAGTCGCCAAGGCCTGCATTATCGCCATTGCGGGGGTGGTTATTGCCAAACCAGCCATCGTCAAGCAAAAACAGATCAACGCCAAGCTTTTTGGCATCCTTTATCAGCCCGGCAAGTTTCTGCTCGTTAAAATCAAAGTAGGTAGATTCCCAGTTGTTAAGCAGTGTAAGCCTGGTGCCTTCGCCGTCCACAATTTTATATTTGCGTGCCCAGCGATGCATTTTGCGGCTGGCATCGCCTGTACCGTGGTCGCTGTAGGTATAAACCAGTGCGGGGGTTACAAAATCTTCGTTAGGTTTTAGGTGATACTCGGCAGCGGCGTTGTTGATGCCCGCAATAAGCCGCAGGTAGTTTGACGGCTCGGGGCTTAGCTCAAAATCAACCCTAAAATTCCCAGACCATTCCAATGAGCCCAGCAACACTTTGCCTTCGTCCTCGGTAGCGGGTTTATCCATCGATATGATAAAAGTAGACGGCTCGTACAGGTTGGCACGGGTGCCCAGTTTGCTGTCGATGGTTTTAATGCCGTGGGTAAGCTTGCTTTCTTCGGGCTTCATTTCTGATGCCCAGTTGCCGTGATATTGTTTCAGCCAAAAACCATCAGCCTTAAAATTAAGGTTGGCAGACGCAAATTTGTTAAGCGTAACCACCCCCTTCTCGTTATGTTTTATTACGCTCCATTGCTCGGTAACGTCCTCTTTAAAAAATGTTTTATAGTATAGCTTCACCTCGAACGGGTAAGCGGGATCTTTAAGCGTCACCGTTAACAACGACACGTTATCATCAACCTTGGTTACGGCGTGGCTTACATATTGCAGGACCAGCGATTTATTGCCATCGGCATGGGTAACCGTAATGGCAGGCTCTGCAAGGTTGGCCGATCCCGACGGCGTGTAAGCAACATCCAATATGCCCGAATCATCATTTGGTTTGTACATTTTTGCAATGCCTGCATACTCCTTAGCATCGCTAAGTTTGGCGCCGAAGTAAACCATCTTCAGGTTTTTGCCGGCATCGGTCTGTAACACCAGGGCATTGTGCTGGGTTTCTACCGGGATGGTCACTACTTGTGCATTGGCTATGAAAGAGGCCGCAATAAGGCATGCGGTGAACAGGTAATTTTTGCTTCTCACGTTGGATAAATTGATTGTATTGGCTATAGGCAATATTACGGTAAAGTAATTTGTAATTATTGCGCGCAAATAAATTTATCATTTTTGCACAATACATTACCAATATCGCTTATTAAATTGATGGGTAAATTTAGCCATTATAGTAACTTTTATAATGGACAAAAACTATAATATGATGGACATTCTTGTTAATTTACACCACCCATGATACGACAAGCAACCCCTGCCGACGCACCTGCCATATCCCGCCTTATTGCACTGGCCATGGGCCCGCTTGCCGCCAAATTCGCCAATAGCGATGACCCTGCAAAAGCACTCGAACTATTTGAACGCTTTGCCCGGCTAACCGGCAATCAATACAGCTACACTAATATTTTAGTTTGGGATGAACAAGGCGAAACCACAGGCATGATCATGGCCTACGACGGCGCAAAACTTGACGACCTGCGCAAACCCTTTTTAGATTACACCCGCACCCAATTTGGTTTCGCCGGTACACCCGAAGGTGAAACCCAGCCCGGCGAATATTACATCGACTGCCTTGCGGTATTCCCCGGCCACCAAGGCAAAGGCATCGCTAAAAAACTGATCACCGCCTTGTTTGGCCGTGCTAAAGAATTAGGACACCATACCGTTGGCCTGTTGGTAGATAAAGGCAACGATAAAGCTAAAAAGCTCTACACCGATCTGGGTTTTACCGAGCAAGGCGAAAAGCGATTACTGGGCGGCACTCATTACCATTTGCAACGCCCGGTATAACAGCCAAACATCCGGCAGGCAATAGCTGTTAATTAGCTATGGCCGATAAACCCTCGTACCTTAATTTTGATAAAGCCGCCTATCCATGGAAACCGGATATCGATTACCGCAAGCAGCCCGGGCATTACCGTGTGGGCAAAGGGGAACAAGGTGTGCTTATTTGCGAACCTTACAAAAGCGAGATAGGCCAGCACTGGCGTTTTAAAACCGAAGCCATCGCGCGGCAAAGCAGCGAGATAATTTACAGCATGTTTAACGACTATCTGGAACACGATAACTTTGTAGGCGCCGATATGGCCCGCAAGTTTTTGCAAATGGGCTACACCCGCGCCCGCCGCTATGCCAATTATAAAGGCGGCAAAAAATACGACGAGCAAAATAACTACGCGCAACTGGAACGTGGCACCGGCGAGGACGAAAAAGCCCGGGCAGCAGCCGTATTTTACAAGCTTTATAAACAAGCCGAAGCCAACCCGAAATACAAAGCCATGAAAACCGCGTGGAAGAAAGAAAAGGGATAGCCCACCAGGCAATACCTTAAAGATTATAAGGCAGGTAAATTCGATCAGCCAAAATCACCGGAATAAGCCTTCCTAAAACTTAATAACACGCCACCAAACTTTTTATCTGTTGAGAATTAATGCATTAGCCTTTAGCCCACCGAAACAGACAATTTACCGACAAACAAACCACAATATCAGGCGTTTTTATACGTCTCTATAGGACATCGCTCTACAACTACCTGCTATATATGAAACACAAAATTAAACTGCCCGATGGTACCGCTCAACTTATAGAAATTACCAGCGCTTACTTTAAAACCTGGCACGTGTGGAACATAAAATTCGCCGACGGCAAAGCTGCCACCTTGTTTAAACTGGGCAGCGAATGGATGCAGCGTAACGAAGATTTTTTAGACGAACAGATCCTTAACGCTATTGGTAAGCGCATAGATAGTATTTTGGTGAGAAGGAAGATGGCGTTTTAAGCAATTTATTGTATTGCGTTTTTAAGATAGTCCAGCGCTTTTATGAACGGCAGTCCGCTCATTGCCGCGGAGGGCTACTTCTTTTGTGTTGATACAAAAGGAAGCAAATACCAAGCGACAGCGAGCTCATGAACGCCTATAAAAACAAACAAAATGTGAATAAATCAGACAAAAAAATCCTTCCCCCCACAGGCATTTGCCCATCGGCCCCGGTTTTTTGTCGGCCCTACGCTCTTCAATAATTTAACAGTTAATCAATAAACAGTCACCCATTTTTTATTACCAGGTTTTCCTTTCCCCGTCAGACAAAACAGCTTCGCCTGAAATTGGGCAGAACAATGGTGGCCTTGTGCGCGGCAGGGGCATAGGGAACTTTTGCAGAAGCGGGGGATTGTGAAGTTGGGCAAAAGATTTCAAGCCCGTGGTTATGGCCGATTTGCGGCGGCGGGCCCGTGCGGCAAAGAAGCCTTTTTGCTGACTTGATTTTTGGTTACTTTGTATCAAGACAAAGTAACAGCCCTCCGCGGCTATTGAGCGGGCTACCGTAAATAGTAGCACTAACCGCATAACCCACCCACAAACTCATCTGATTGCCACGCTATCGCTCGCAATCACGGCTTTTTTAAAACCCCAACCACTCACTCCCCAACCACTCCCCACTCACTAAAACCACTCCCCCACTCATTACCCTAAAAACATAACCGTAAGGCAGTTATACTTGTATCAACAAACAAACAACCGCCATGAAAACATTAAAACTATCCATTGCCGTTCTGCTAACCTTGGCCATATCGGCCTGCAGCCAAATGAAAACCATAGGCCAAAGCATGCAGATGCCCGCCGGGATCGATAATACCGCGCCCCTGCCCACCGGCACCTATTTTATCGTGAATGGGTCTAAAGCCCTAACGCCTCTGCAGCCAACGGTTGCCCAAAACGTATTTCTGCGGCCATACAGTGGCAGCGGGATGCAAAAGTGGGAAGTAAAACAATTCCGCACTAAAAAAGGCTTCAGCTACACCATGCGTTTGGCGGGGACGGATAACATGTTCCTACAGCCAAATGCCGTTAAAGACCATACCCCAATGATAGGCCCTGCAGGCGCGGGCACAAGCTTCCGCATCTCGGCCGGGCCGGGCGCCAAAGAATGGTTCATCAAAAGCACATTTTATAATGGCGACGCCCTGCGCAGCTTTGTATATAGCGCCGATTCGGCAACCGAGATCCGTTTCGAAGCGGCCGAACCAACCGATAAATTCACCTGGAAATTTATCCCCACCACCACCGAATAATAAGCCGAAACAGTTCATAGTTAATTACCAATGCAAAGCCGCGTCCACTCGTTTGAGGATGCGGCTTTTGCTTTTTGGAGTCAATAAGGTTTTTATGAAAAGTAACGGCAGTTGTGCATGGGATGGGGTGATTCCGCTATGCGCTTATATGCACATAGGCCTTGCTCCCAATTATAGCACGCGGCATGCATGCGCCGGCAGGGGGTCTAAGCAACGTCAGGTAACGTGAACCAAAAGGACGACCCCTGCCCAAGTACACTATCTACTCCCATTTCGCCCCCATGCTGTTTTACGATCTCTGAACTAATGTAAAGCCCTATTCCGAGACCGGACTGGCTGTGCTGCCCATTGTCCGCCTTTTTAAAACGCTTAAAAATCGAAGTAACATCCTTATCGGCTATCCCGATACCCTTATCCTTCACCGTAATTTTAATAAAATGATCTTTATGTTCAACGCTTATCGAAATAGTTTTAGAATTTGGTGCATACTTTACCGCGTTATTAAGCAGATTAATCATTACCTGGTCAATTTTATACTGGTCAGCAAAGATCGGCAGTTTCATATCACCCGACTTTTCTACAGTATTTGTTCCATTCATAGCGATGTGGTTACAGCACCCATCTATTACGTCAGAAAATAAAAACATCGTTTTATTGAGTACAAGTTCTTCGTTAGACAGCACCGTCGTGATCAGCAGATCGTCAACCAACGCTCCAAGTTTTTTGGCATGGCGTTCCGAATTTTTCGCTAATTCAATCAGACGCTTATCTTCTATTTTTTTCTCCTGAATGATCCGGTTCATCAATTGAAGTGTTGCCCGCAAACTGGTGATGGGTGTTCTTAACTCATGGCTGGCAAGGTTTGTAAATGCATCTTTTTGCTTTTGCATTCTTAACTCCAGTTCTAAGGAGATCTCTTTCTGCTTTCTTAATGTAATATCGTTTTGTATGCCGATGTAATGGGTAACAATACCCTCCCTATCCTTTATAGGGGCTATATACAACTCGTTATAAAACATCGAGCCGTCTTTACGGTAGTTTGCCAGTTCAACATAACAATCAGAGCCAGCAGACAAGGCATCCTGTACTTTGTATCTTCCTATTTGTTCGCGGTTTTCTAATTGCAAAAACCTGCAGTTTTTTCCTAATATCTCTTCCCGGCTGTAGCCTGTCATTTCCTCAAAGGCGCTGTTGCAATATATAATAGGGTTATCCTCTTGCTGCCAGTCGGTTATTACCACTCCGCTTATAGATGCCCCCAAAGCTGCAATAAGTAATTGCTCCTGCCCCTCAATACTTTTTAATAATAATATGCCACGATCATCCATTTTCTTTACTGTATGTATAAATATATACAGCTAAAAAGTTGATTTGTGACAATTTTTTTAATTTTTAATTAAAAAGCTTACTCAGCTACTATTGGCTAACCAACAGGGCAGTTTTTAAGGCGTTAATAATGATTTCTTTAGTGATTTTTTTTGGATGTATTACAGGGGCGTGGAAGTTTTCTCTTCGCACCACCACATAACCGCTGTCCTGGCTCATTCGAAATGACAACGTGGTTATGGACACACGCGGCACGCGTGCGACAGCAAAAGGGCTGTCATGCTGAGCGATAGCGAAGTATCTATTATTGAACTGTGCAATCTCCGCCATGTAATCACTAACCGCACTCTCCACACTGTCATTTCGAGGGAAGCGCAGCGTCGAGAAATCTTCTGTAAGCGATGTGTAAACGTGCTGGGCGTAGAAGATTTCTCTTCGCCCCACCGCGCAGCCTTACCCTGACTCATTCGAAATGACAGGGTGATTAGAGACACACGCGGCACGCGTGCGCCAGCAAAAGGGTTAATTTAAGCATACGCAACATACTTGCGCAGTAAAACAAGCTAACATATATCAATTGACTACGAAATACCAACTGAATCCCGGCGTCTTTTTTCTCATATATTTTTTTATCTCATTAATACTTGATACCGTAATGCATGAGGTCTTTGTCTTTATAGTAATTGGATTTATAAAAGTATAAAACGAAGGTGGTATTGATAAATTACCACTTTTTATCAAAAAATCCTCCTTAGGGTAAATTTTATAACCTATCCCTGTGCAACAATCTCCTCTAGCCGCGATAACCTCTCTACTTTTAAGTCTTAAAGAATCTGTTACCCGTCCTTGGATTTTAGCCATATCTTGACCAACGTAAATCTGAACGGTATCGCCACTATTATTCCTTACGTATAACTTATATCCTGGATCACAGCTACTAAATGACCACAAAAAAAAGCAGGCTAACAATGTTTTAATAATCTTCATATCTTACGAGTATCAGTTGTTGCGTTTTTGTGTTTAGTTACTAAAAACGATTACGGTAGAATCTTTCATAATATCTTTTTCCGATAATATAAACAATTTCAGCACCTTACTTTCCAAGATCTGTGGCTTCGTTTGATACTTCATACACGTATCAGCATTTAGTACATAAACCATCAATCTACTATTGGGATTATATTTTAAAAACTCCTTTACACTTTTCATGTGGTCAACAAAAAGCATTTCTTTATGTAAAGGTGTGGTAAAGTAATGGTTTGGTGTCTGGAAATACAAAACGCTCATTATTAAACGCACTGTCTTTTAATAGTCTAATTTCATGAAATTCTGTGATATTGAACTTTGAGTTATTTAATAAATAGATTGAATTGTCAAATGGATGGCAACCTGCGATACTAATATCAAAATGCAATAAATTGCAATTTTCTTACTCATACAAACCTTTATAATTACTTATTAAATTTAATAAGTTTTAGATTTTCATTAGAATTGGATTTAAAGTAAACCGTTTTTTTCACCCCATCAACGCTATAACTCAAATTGGTCAATCCAAAACGAGCTTTTATTTTAAGTATATCAGCAATCCGCACCTCAAATTTGGCTTTATATAACGGTTCTACTATTAGTATCTCGTCATTTTGATTGTAATACACATCCTCTAACAATGGATACCTCCAAATTCCACCTACGAGAAATTGGAGTAACGCTATAACTAAATAAGCGATGGAAAAGGGCCAAAAATTAATGTTTATAATGCCCACAATTAAAAATATGTGAACCACTACCCCTAAGCTTGAGAATATAATTTTGTAGAAGACAAGGTTATCGGTTGAAAGCTTAATCATACAACTAAAATACTGTGAAATTATAACTATTCAAATTACCGCTGGCGCAAGCGTGCCGCGTGTGCCTCACTAATGCAACTATCCACGCCCTAATCAAAGTCAAAACCAAGACAAAATCATCACCAAAAAGGGTGTCCCGTTTTATCCCGTTCAGAGACCAATTTGTACCGTTTATGCAATCTTAAAGGCGAACCAAAGTCGAAAAAAGACGAAAAAAACCATAAAAACAAGGTGTCCCATTCTGTCCCATTCAGAAACCAGTGAGACACCTTTTCGAAATTTCAAACACTTAATAATCAGATACTTATATTTTAATTTGACTACTTATTTACAAAAGTCAAATAATTAACTAATTCATTATCAATATCTTGTATTTTTCTTATTCATATTTACTTATTCAAGATCTTTAAACACACGCGTAAAACCAATGTCTTTTATTTTTAATTCCTCTCTCTTTTGTTCAAATTCGTATGAGGTTAACGGTCCGTAAAAGCTTTTTTCAACCGATCTATTGAGCCTGTTCTTCAACGGAATGATGTAATAATTGATGACTGACTTGTTTTTATCAGGAAAATCTTTTGGGTGCTGCTTTACGATAATAAAGCTATCATTTTGGCCTACTGCATGTACTGTAGCCTTAATTACCCCAACTCCATATTTCCCATCTTGATATCCTATATGCATGTCTTTATTTACATCCATTGCATTTAAATAATAACCTCCTTTAAGTTTTTCCTGATGGGCTTCTCCAAAACAACTTAAAAGTAAGATGGGTATTATGATCGTGAATAAAGCAAATTTGAATATTTTCATGCTGCTATTAACTTCCATTAGTAAAAAATTCGACACTATTAACTTTAAGATTTTACGGGTGTGATTCATTAAATAACTATATCAAGCAATGTAATTTAGTCAACGCAGTAAATCATTAAGGTCTTCGATAGTAAGTTCAAAAAGAAGCTTATCTATATGATCAGCAGCGTTTAAGATAGCATGTTGATTATCTATATCATCCGCGGAGCTTAATTTTAATTCAGTTAGGCAGTCAAGTCCCGTATTTCCGATTTTATAACTTTCAATAATTATTGGCACGTATGAAATATATTCAGAATATGGCCAGCGCGAGTCTGCTATGTCAACTCCAATAGGATTCCACTGCGCCAAAGCGTTATTTATTTCGATTATTATCTTATTTTATTCATGATTAAAATACTACGAAAATTCATTTTATTAATTTATTAAAGTAATATAAATTTTTTTAATGTTTAACGCTGCAAAGTTTATAATTGACACATGTGCCACGCCACTGCAAACTACCAATGCCCACCCAAGTTAAAATTGAAAGTGTAAATCAATTCCAATATTGAGAACCAATAGTGTAAACCTTCTTCAGGACGGATCAAAAAACAGGGTGTCTCACCCTGTCCCACTCTGTACCGTTTTTTGCAGAATGGGACACCCATTTTATTTTTCAAATATCTTATTATCAATTATTTATATTTTTAGCTGACCATTTTAATAAATTAGTCAACATTTTAAATAACTTATTATCAATGGATTGCATTTAATTTCTCATTCCTGTCATAAATAGTGGGACACCCCGGTGCAGCAGATAGAAAAAGAGGGCTATTTGCGGCTGCTTTTTTGGTGGTTAACGGCTAACCTGCCTTGTGGTAAACCATAAATACCGTTATACTTGTATAACATTACCACCGCCGCATGACTAACGTAACTTTAGCCGATTTAAAGGCTTTCCCTGCCCTGCAAGATGTCCCGGATGATCAGTTGGAATGGCTGCTCGCCAACGGACAAACCATGGAGTTTGAAGAAGGCGTCCGCGTTTTTGAAAAAGGCGAGGCGCTGGACGGTACGATATTCATGATAGAGGGCCGCATCCGCGTGTGTGCCGAGCAAAATGGCAAACTGCGCGAGGTGTTCGTGATAAAGCCGCAGTCCATTACCGGTTACCTGCCCTTTAGCCGCGGCACCAATACTTTCGGCTATGGCGAGGCAGTAGAGGATTGCCGCATGCTACGCGTGCCCAAGGTAAAACTGCACGATGCCATCAAACTGCATTACGAACTTATTGCCGCCCTCGTCCACACCATGACCACCCGCGTGCGCGATTTTACGTCGCAGCAGCAGCAAAACGAAAAGATGTTTGCGCTTGGTAAACTATCGGCAGGCTTAGCGCACGAGTTGAATAACCCGGCATCGGCTATCAGCAGGGGCGCATCGTCGCTACAAAGCCAGATCAAACGCCTGCCCGAAATTTTCAAGGAGGTGGCGGCGCTCAATATCGTGCCCGAAAAATTGGATACCATAAACCAGATCCTCATCAGCAAAACCCACCAAACCGACCGCCCCGCCCTCAGCATGATGCAGCGCGCCGACCTGGAGGACGAACTAAGCAACTGGCTAAACAGCCACGGCATAAAAGATTTCGACATAGCAGAAAACCTAACCGAGTTTGGCTTTACACCCGATGACCTTGAGCATATGAACACTTGTACGCCGCAGCCCCAGTTAAGCGTTGTGTTGGATTGGATGAGCAACTACCTGCTGCAAGAAAAAATGGTGTCGGATATTAAGGAATCTTCCGGCCGCATTTCAGAACTGGTTAGCTCGGTAAAAACTTTTACCCACATGGATAGGGATACCGATAAGCAGCCGCTGGATATCCACGCCGGCATCCGCAACACCATCACCATGCTCAACTATAAACTGCGCAAGGGCAACATCAAGATAGAGGAAGATTTTGACCTGAAACTGCCGCTTGTAAAAGCCCTGGCCGGCGAGCTTAACCAGGTTTGGACCAACATTATAGATAATGCCATAGATGCCATGGAAGCGAACGGCAGCGGCATAATAACCATCCGCACCCAACTGGACAGAGATTATGTGTGCGTTTACATTAAAGACAACGGCGTGGGCATCCCCGAAGAGGTGCAGTCGCAGGTGTTCGATCCGTTTTTCACCACCAAGGATATGGGCAAAGGCACCGGCCTTGGGCTGGATGTGGTTACCCGCATTATCCGCCAGCATAATGGCACCGTAAAAGTGGCCTCGGTACCCGGCAATACCGAATTTACCGTTTGTTTCCCCCTAAAAGACAACTAAGCAATGGATCAACTCCCTATCATATTTGTAATTGACGACGACCAGCAAGTACTGCGCGCCATAAGCCGCGACCTTAAAAATCATTACCGGCAGGACTACCGCATCCTGAGCACCGATTCGGTAAAGGAGGCTTTAGACAGCCTGCTCGAACTTAAAAATAAAGGCGAAGTAGTGGCCCTTTTCCTGAGCGACCAGCGTATGCCCGAAATGGAGGGTGTAGACTTTTTATGCCGTACCACCTCCATCTTCCCCAATGCCAAACGTGTTTTATTAACCGCTTATGCCGATACGGATGCCGCTATCAAAGCCATCAACGAGGTTAAATTAGATTACTACCTCACCAAACCCTGGGACCCGCCCGAGGAAAAACTATACCCCATCCTAACCGATCTGCTGGAGGATTGGCAAGGCCATTACCGTCCCGATTTTAGGGGGATAAAGGTGATAGGCTACCAATACTCCCCGAAATCGCACGATATTAAGGAATTCCTGTCGGGTTACCTGGTGCCTTACCTTTGGATGGACGCCAATACCGAGGACGCCCAAAAAATCGTCGCCCTTAATAAACTGGATACTAAAGAATTGCCCGCTATTATTTTCGCGGATGGTACGTTGTTGAAAAACCCGGCAGTAAAGGATATTGCCGCCAAGATAGGCCTTAACCAGGAAGCCAAAAACGAGCTTTATGATGTAGTCATCATCGGTGCAGGCCCTGCCGGGCTGGCAGCTTCAGTTTATGGATCATCTGAAGGATTAAAAACCCTGCTGATAGAAAAGAAAGTACCCGGCGGGCAGGCAGGCACAAGCTCGCGCATCGAAAATTACCTGGGCTTCCCGGCAGGACTTAGCGGCGCTGACCTTACACGCAGGGCCATTACCCAATCGGCCCGTTTTGGTACCGATTTTTTATCGCCCCAGGCTGTGAAAGAAATTAAGCTGAAAGACAATTATAAAACACTGATCCTGGACGATGGCAAGGAGGTTATCACCAAAGCGGTTATCATAACCACAGGTGTAGATTACCGCCATTTAAATACACCGGGCATCGATAAATTTACCGGCGCGGGCATCTACTATGGTGCCGCCATGACGGAGGCTGCATCTTGCAAAGACAAACACGTTTTCGTGGTGGGGGGAGGCAATTCTGCCGGGCAAGCGGCCATGTACCTGTCCAAATTCGCCAAAGAGGTTTTCATCCTTATCAGGAAAGAAAGCCTGGCAGAAACCATGTCGTCATACCTGATAGACCAATTGGGCAACCAAAGCAATATTACACTGATGCCGTTTAGCGAGATCACCGAGGCATTGGGCGACAGCAACCTGCAGCAATTGAAAATTCAGAACCTGAAAAACAAAGAGGAAACTACGGTTGAGGCAGATGCGCTGTACATTTTCATCGGCGCAAAACCATATACCGACTGGCTTTGCAAGGACATCATCACCAATGGCAAGGGTTTTATAGAAACCGGCCGCGATCTTAACCTGTGTTCTGATTTTGAAAAGATCTGGAAAGGCAACCGTGACCCTTACTTGTTAGAAACCAGTTGCCCGGGTATTTTTGCCGCAGGCGATGTACGTGCCGGCGCCATGAACCGGGTAGCATCTGCCGTAGGGGAAGGCTCTATGGCAATAAGCTTTGTGCATAAATACTTGAACGAAGTATAATCAAGCCGATAAAAAAACAAAGGCCGGGAGCCCTCACAACTCACCGGCCTTTTTATAAAACTAATTATAGGATATAAAACACTTTTGATTTATTGTAGGATGCGCCATTTACGGGCTCTTCCTGCTTGTAATTCTCTTTCAGCATTTGTTTGATATCGCGTTCTATGGTGCGCGATATGGTAGTTGTTGGGGTATCGGTGGGTTTGTTCTCAAATGGGTCCTGCAGGTGGATGGCCATATTCTCTATCAAAAAGAAAGAAGAGGCTATCGCGATAACCAGCGGCACTTCTATCACACCAAAAAACTCTATCAACCCAAACGGCAGCAACAACACAAACAACAATACCGACAGGTGGATATAAACACTATACGTAGCCGGGAACACCGTGTTCTTGATGCGTTCGCAACCACCCATCTCGTTACTGAAACGGGTTAAGGTTTCGTCCATAGCTACTTGTTGGTACTCGTTTATCCAGCCCAGTTTGTAGGCGCTGCGCAAGTCGGCACCCTGTAGTTCTAAAAGGCCCATCGGTACGTTATCGTAACGTTTAACATGCTCCAAGTCTTCCGGGCAAAGCAAGCGGTCGAGGCCCTGCAAGGGGTTCTCTTTGCGCAGGTGATGGCTTAGGCTGTAGCACCAGGCTATCTGGCGTTTGGCCACGCGTTCGCAAAAGTCCTTCTGCTCTTGCTCGGCGTAAGGGGCATCAACAAAAGTTAACAGTTGGCGGGTTAGGCTGCGGGTATCGTTTACAATTGCGCCCCAAAGGGTACGTGCCTCCCACCAGCGGTCGTAAGCCTGGTTAGATTTAAAGGCAAGCAGCAGCGATATTACCGTACCCAAAATGGTAGGTACCGCAATTGGTATAGATATGCGGGTAAAGTGAAACGTGCTGTACATTACAGCGATAAAAACCGAGTACACGGTTACCAGCAACACTTCTTTTTTGATCTTCCCGAAGATGTAGGTAACGGGGATATTTTCTTTTAATAACATAATGGCAGATGTTTTTAGGGGTTATACTTCTAACAATTCTTCGTGCTGATTAGCAGGAACGGCGTCTTTTTGTTGGCGCACCATTTTAGCGTACTCGCCTTTGGGGACGTTAATTACCGGCAGGCCCGAGCGTTTAATGAGCAGGCCCGGGTCAACGCTTGATTGATGGATGGGCGTGAAAGTGTAGCTGTCGCTTTCTAAAACCACGTCCACCTCGTTATGCTCAATAAAATCCTTAAACATGCTCAGCGTACTGCCGTAAAGGAAATCTATCCTGATGTTTTGGATCTGCGGGTATTGGGCGCGCAGCACATTGCAGTAGCGGTAAAACTCGTCGCTCACCTTTTCGTACTCGCGGCTGCGGCGGCTAAGCATCAGCAGGTCGGTGTAGGAGTCTGACAGTTTAAAAACGTGTACAAATACAAGGTTTAGTTCCTCGTTTTTAAATTGGCGGCAAACCGTGTGGATGCTATCTAATGAGGTTGCCTGGTAATCGGTTGGGATCAATATGGTTTTCATGGGTAGATGTTTTAAGTTAAACCTTGTGTTATTGCTTATTACAATGCTACCTACAGCCCATTAAAATGAATTAAGAGCGCTATTAGAAGTTTATTAGAATTTGACGCTTATTGAGTGATATCAAAGAATTGATTATCAGTTAATAAAACCGATAAGAATAACGATTGAGGACGACTTATTAGAAAGTTATTAGAAGCGGTGTGACGATTCTTGGTCTTGTGAAGGTTGGTTTCCTTTTCATGAGCAGCACTATCCTGCTACCGGCAGCAAAATCTGTATTTCTGTCCCCACCAGCTCTTCCGAACTGATGCCAATACTGCCTTTGTGCAGGCGGATGATGTTCAGCGTTAGCGGCAGGCCAATACCGTGACCCTTAAAATCGCCGGTGTTTGACGCGCGGAAAAATGGCTGAAATATATGCTGTTGCTCGTGCTCGGGGATTCCAATTCCTTTATCGGCTACTTTAATAATAATGTGGCCGTCCTGCGCGGTAACCTGTATGCCTACCGGACGGTTGTTGGAGTATTTACAAGCATTGAGCACAATATTGCTTACAGCCAGTTGCAGCAGGTTTACATTGCCTTCGGTATAAAGCAGGCGTTCATCATCCGGCATGGCCGAAAAATCAAGATCGATAATGCTGTTACGGTCTATCTTTTTTACCGAATCGGCGACACCCATCACCAGCTCATCTACCCTTATCCTGGTCCAGTTTTGCTTTTTACCGTCGAAACCTGTTTGAGCTAAACCAAGCAGACTTGCTAAAATATGCCCAAGCTTTTCGGCCTCGGCTAATATTGTTTTGGCAGACTCCCGGCCCTCTTCGGTAACCTTATCCCCTTTCAGCAGCAGCTGGGTTTCGCCGCTGATGATGGTTAACGGGGTGCGCAATTCATGCGAGGCGTTACTTACAAAGTTGTTCTGCGTTTCAAAGGCGGTTTCCAATCGGGTTAGCATATTGTTGAATGTCAGCACCAGTTCGGCTATCTCGTCCTTTCCCTTTACCTCGTCCAGCCGCATGTGCAGATTATTGGCTGTTATATTTTTTACGCTTTTGATGATGCCGCGTACAGGCTGCACCGTGTAGTATGAGAAGATCTTACCCGCTACATACGTAAGCAGGATAGAAACCACGAAAATTATGAGGAGCACCCGCTTCAATTGTTCCAGTTCCTTAAAGCCGTAGGGATCATTAGCCGTTACAATTACGATATATTTTTCGCCGTGCACGGTAAACAGCCCCCCCGCATAAAAATGATTTTGCTGCGTATATCGTTCTTTCTTCTTTTTCAGTATGTTTTGGTAAAACTCATCGGGCAGGTTTACAACCTTGTTGTATGATGGCGATCTGGTGGTGTCTAACTTAATGATATACTCCTGCTCGTTCGCCAGTTTTTCGAGATAACGGGTACGCACTTCTTTGTAGGCCGCCGATTCTTTATCCGGGTGGATGTTGGTTTCGGCGGTAAGGTTTACGCGTGCTTCCAGTCGTTTAAAAAAATCCTCGAAGCTAAATTCAGATACAAAATAAAATATAGACGCGTTGAGTAATACCAGGCCTATGGTAGAAATTACGACAAACAGCAGGGTTATCTTAGTTTGAAGCTTCATCCCCGCCCTCTTTAAAAATATAACCCATCCCAAATACGGTATGGATCAATTTGCTATCATAGCCCGTATCTATCTTTTTACGCAGGTAGTTCACATACACATCAACCACGTTGGTGCCCATATTAAAATCGATATCCCAAACATTCTCCAGAATTTGGATGCGCGATAGCACCATATTTTGGTTCTTGGCAAAGTACTCCAATAAATGATATTCTGTTGCGGTAAGCGAAATCGCTTTACCCGCACGTTTGGCTGTTTTTGAAACGGTATCTATCTCCAGGTTGGCAATGGTAAGTACATTTTTGGGCGCGCTGCCAGCCTTGCTGCGGCGTACCAATGTACGGATGCGGGCTTCGAGCTCGGCAAATTTAAAGGGCTTTGCCAGGTAATCGTCTGCCCCGCTGTTGAGGCCGGTAACAATGTTTTCAGTACTGTTTAGGGCGGTCAGCATCAGGATAGCCACGGTATCATCCCGCTTGCGGATCTCTTTACAAACTTGGATGCCGTTCATGCCCGGCAGCATAATATCCAGCAATATAATGTCGAATTTATGCGCCTGCGCCATCTCCAACCCCATGATACCATCGGCAGCTACACTCACTTCCATACTTGCATCAGTTAAGCCGCGCACGATTACCGATACCAATCCCGGTTCATCCTCTACAAGCAGTACTTTCATTTAATTGGGGTTACGGAACTTAGAACCATCTGCCCAAAATAAATGTTTTAACTTATTAAGGCGATTAATTTTTGAACAAAGCGTCTTTTGATAGCCAAAAAAGGCAAAAACAAAAAGCGCCATACACGAAAAATCCCCCGAATTTCCGTTTATGGCACTTAATTGTATTAACTAATAAGGTTTAGGTGTTCTTATTAACGATGTAAAGCTACTTCACCCGCAAAAAAATCCATAGGCTGTAAAACACCTTTAATTAGGTTATTTTCCACCTATTAAAATTTCACAGAAAGCACTTGCAAATTATTGCAGGGCACTTTCTTATATACCGCACTGTTATTGTTAAGCTGTTTTGCCAAGGGCAATGATATCCTTACCCTCTATAACTGGTTTGGCGTAACCATCACGTGTAACCTTTATCATGGCCTCTGCTATCTCCCTTACCTGGGCAAACCCGCCGGAATATAACGATCTGCCTATCGGGTACATCCAGGCAATAAATTTAAAAAGCTTGTTTACCCGCGTTTGCCCTTCTATCGGTTTTATAAAACCCGGCCTAAAGGCAAACACCTGTTTAAATGGCAGCTTCATCAGGTCGTTCTCGGTTTTCCCTTTTACGGCTGCCCAGCCTGTCCCTTTTTCTTTACTATCGGTACCTGCGCCGGATACATAGCAGAAGGTCATATCCGTGTTTAGCGCCGCAAGTGTTTGGGCAACACCAAGGGTAATCATATAAGTGGTTTTGTAATAATCGTCCCTACTTACCCCTACCGACGAGATGCCGAGGCAAAAGTAGCAGGCATCATAGCCCACCAATTGATCCTCAATAGGCATCAGGTTATAAAAATCGGTGTGGACAATCTCGGTTAGTTTAGGGTGGTTATATCCCGATGCCTTACGGTTGATGATGAGCACAGCCTCTACATCCGCGTGTTGTAAACACTGTATCATTACGCCCTCGCCAACCATGCCGGTAGCGCCTGTTATAATCACCTTTAACTTTTTGCCTGCCATGTTTGTAAATATCTACTTAAACAAGCAAGTTATGGTAAGGGTTTTGCAATAATCAGGCAGGTACGTTTACGGTAACAGTTGTCCCCTTGCCCGGCGCCGACTTATAATCTATCGTTCCTTTCAAATATTCTATCCGGGTTTGGATATTTTTAAGGCCGATACCTTCGAAGCCGCCGGGTTTAGTGGTGTCGAAACCAACGCCGTTGTCTTTTATCATTGCTGTTATTTCATCAGCATCACGCCTCAAAACAATGTCCAGCTGGGTAGCATTGGCATGTTTAATAACGTTATTTATCGTTTCCTGGATGATGCGATAAAGCATTGTTTCCACATTGCTTTCCAGCTGATCTTTAAAGCCCGTGGTTTCCAGTTTTATTTTGAGGCTGTCGGCATCTATTTTCTCTATAAACTTTTTCAAATCCGATGCTATGCCCGATTTCAGCAAGGTATTTGGCATCATCTGGTGCGATATCACACGTACCTCCTTACAGCTTTCATCCACAAGGGCCAGGGTATTCTCGGCCAAAAACCTGTCCTCCTCGCGCTGTAATGTGATCCTGTCGAACAGCCCGTTCAGGTTCATTTTCACTGCCGAGAATAGTTGACCCACACCATCGTGCAGGTCGGCACCAATACGTTTGCGCTCATGCTCTTCCGCGTCAATAACCGCTTTAGTCAGTGTGTCCTGGTGTTGCAGCATTTGGGCTTGTAGCTGTGCCTTTTGCTTCAATTTGTTTCGGTTGTAAACCAGGCTGGCTACCACTATTGCAACCACCAGCAGGCCTATAATAATGGCAATGGTAGTTTCTTGTTTGCTTATGGATAGCTTTTGGATGGTATTCTCTTTGTGCAGCAAGTTTATCTTTTGCTCTTTCTTTTCGGTATCAAATGTGGTCTGCATCAGGGCAATTTGCTGGTTACTTTTCTCGTTGATCATCTCAACACTCATGGCCTGGAATTTTTGGTGGGTGGCCAGCGCATTTTTATAATCGCCCAATTGTTCGTAGATATTACTAAGCGCGCCCCAGCCTTGCTTTTCGCCCTGTTTGTATTTACTCTCCTGCGCATATGTTAGGCCTTTCTGCATCCAATCGAGCGCGGTTTTGTATTGCTTTTGCTCGGTATAAATGGCGCTGATGTTCATATAGGTATCACTGATGTTCTTTTTATCGCCAAAAAACTCGTCGATCTTTAATACCTCTAACTGGAATTTTAGCCCTTTGTCATATTGTTTCATTGCGGTGTAGCAATTCGCCATGTTGGAGTACACCTGCGACAAGCCGCGCATATCGTTATGCTGCTTACAAAGCACCAAAGCCTCGGCATCGCGGGCAAGGGCTTTGTCATACTTACCATCCTGGCCATAAACATTGGCCAGTAACTGTAAATTGCTGATAACGATGCTGCTTTTATTTGCTTTTTTGGCAAGTTGTACGCTTAGCAACGCGTTACGCTCGGCTTCCTTAGAATTTTGATTATCGAAATACACCAGCGCCAAATTACCCAGCGAAGTAGCTATCCCCGCTGTATCTTTCAGCTTTTCGCGAATAGCTAATGCTGTAAGGTGGTTTTTTATCGCTTCGCTGAAGTTGCCTGTTTGCCAGTAAAATATTCCCAGCCCATTATGGCCTTTTGCTATCCCTAACGGGAAACCGGCTTTTTTAGCTATGTAGATACATTTTTCGCTGTAAACCCTCATCGAATCAAACTCTCCCTTGTAGGAACTTTGTACTGATTTAAATGAATAGATATTGGCGAGACCTTTCTGGAAATTTTCTTTCTGCGCGATAGCCATGGATCGTTCTATCATTTTTTGGGCCTGAATGGGATCCATGCGCTGCAGTTCGACGGCTATTTTGTAGTACAGGTCACACCGGGTGGTATCAACCTTAGTAATGGCAAGCACCTTTTTTAAACTATCAACAGTTTTGTTTTGGGCAAGCGCGAAAACAGGAGCGCACAGCAACAGCATCAATAATAACTTTCTCATCAGGGGAATAAGATTTGGTTATTAAAGATATATATTATTGCTATTAATAAAAATATTTACCTGCAGAATAATAAGCTAATCGGCTGTACCTAAGCCTTCTTCATGGTTTGTTTGCGCAGCAGGTTAAGCACCACATAGGCGCCTATCAATGCCGGGAAAAACAACAGGAACGAGCGCTGCAACAGTGTAAAAATGGGTATCAGCGTGGCAGGCACTATCTTACCAAACAGGGTAGATATAAAACCTTCGGCAAAGCCACTACCACCCGGGGTTGGTGCAAAATAGATCATAAATTGGATCAGGATCTGGATAGATATTACCTGCACAAGGTTAGCATTAACGCCTAAGCCCATTAATAATACCCATTGCAGGCAGTATTTATTCAGGTATAATACCGTTGTTATCAGCAAACTTAGCGGGAATAAATATGGGTGTTTGCGAATGATAACACTACAGGTTTGCTGGTATTTGGTGATGCTCTGGAAAGAACTATCGGCCCATTGTTCAAGCTTCTCTTTACGTTTAGGGAAGATCTTTGATAAGCCGTTAGCCAATTTCTTAATGATTGTACCCACCCATAACGGCTTCCAAAATGCCATTAAAAATGCCAATAAAAAAAGCAGGAAAAAACTAAAGCCATACTTAAGCATGGCGGGTACCAGGCTTCCAACTTCGGTTGTATCCATTAGCATTATGGCAATAAACCCTGCCAAAGGCATAAATATCAACGTGGCGCCCAAGTTTAATAACGTTACCGCGAACGAATCTATAAACGTTACGCCATTGCTGGTGTAAACAAAAATTTGCGCGGGGCCTGCGCCACCATGCGCCGGGGTTACCGCCCCCATAAACATATTGGCAACATTGGCCCTAAAACTTACCCAATGTGATACACCGGGCGCCAGTTTGCGAATGTAGATATGGTTACGCCAGCTGCCCAGCATCAAATCGACAGCAATCATTACAAAACAAATTGCAATGTACTTGTATGAGATGTGCGATAGGGCCTTTAACGTATCGCCGGTGTTATTATAAAAAAATACAACCGCGATTGTAGCAATCGTGATCAGCGCGAACCAAAAGGCGCCTTTGACTATCACCTTTCTGTTAAATACGCTTTTCGCGTCCTGCTTTTCGGGTTCGGCGTTATGCTTATTAGTTTGTGTCATTTATACTTTGGCAGTAATAATTAAAATAATGGTTCGCCTTCAGAACTTGTTGGGGTGATGCCTTTCCATTTCAGGATGCTATCGAACAAGTCGGCGGTACGCATTGGCTTTTCGTCCCAACCTTTTTGGTTATAGATCATCGGCACATGGATGTGGTATTTGTGTAACGAACCATGCGAGCCTTTGTGTTCCGGGTACTCCCAAAAATCGCGCAGGTCATAACCCAAGGCCGCGCTGATCACAATATCCCCCGCCCTACGGCTTTGGAACAATTGGTAGATCTGGAATATAGCGTCAGGGTAATCGGTATCAAATGTAGCGGCAAGTATGGCACGGTGGCCGGCAGCTTCTATTTTGCCGCCGTATTTTAGCACATCGGCAGTAACAGGCTCATAGGTAAATATACTACCCTTAACAGAGATCTTCGCCTTACCTGTTTTGTTATGTACAATAAATGTTTGCTCCTCATCGCCACGGTAAATAGCAAAATCAACGGCGTCTTCCTTCAGGAGTAAAGCTAAGCGGTCGGCACCCATGGCTTCCATAATTCCTTGCTCGCGCAGCACGTGGTCGCCCTCGTGATTTAGGAAATGGATGCTCCCGAACGAATTACCCGAGATCATCACCGCACACTTTGGGTTGCTTTTCCAAATCACCGGGTAATACACAGATTTTATTCCATGATCGGTCATCCAGTCGGCAAGGTCAAGGTGCTTGGTGGTTGGTGTAAGGCCGTGGTCACTTGTCATTATAAACAGGATATCGTCCCATTTACCTTGCTCCTCTAATTTGGCGCGCACTTCACCCAAACTGCGGTCGGCAATTTTATAAGCTTCAACTGTGCGTGGGTCGCGGATGTGGTGATAGTGCGAATCCCAATCCACGCTTGGGAATACCGCGAACAGGAAATCGAAATCTTTGCCCGAGTTGAGCATTTCCATGATACGTGCATGCCCCTGTATATCAACCGGGTGGTGGCGCAGTTTAAAATGCGCGCGTGTGTACATTAAGCCTTTGCCTTTTTTACCCAAGTCGTACTCATCGGGCACGCTACGGGTTATCATGTTATATAGGTTGTAAGATTCGCCCATCAGTTCAAACAGCGTGGGTTTATCTGCGGGCATATCGGTATTAAACCATGCGGCTTCCGGGCCGCAGTAGCTACGCATAGCCATTTTATTTAGGCGGCTGCGTTTAAATTCCTTTTTATCAAACCAGCGGATGCCCGTAATATCCATAGTACCCGGAAAATGCCCGGTTAAAAACGGCAGGTATGCAGGGCCGGTGGTAGATGGGAAACAGGTGGTAGCCTTACGGTAAGTTCCCTCGTCTATTATCCGTTTTATATTTGGAAGTTCGCCTTGCGCTATCAGCTCTGGTAAAACTTCACTGTGGGCGCCGTCGACTAAATAAAACAGCACTCGCTTTTTGCTTTGCATCAATAGAAAAATATTATAAAAACCGACTGTAATGGGGTGTTAAGGCCGATATGAAAATTATGTTTGTAACTGTAAAATAACTAAATAATTATTAATTTTTGGGATATAACGTGTAACTAATATGCATATTATGATACCGATGCAATTGCTTTTAACTACAGTTTCCTGAAAAACCACCACGTTAACTTCAACATCAATAACCTAACAGATCAAAAATACTTTACCCCTCCATAAATATGTATCGCGGCCCCGGCATTTCGCCTGCTGATAACTTTTCGTTTAATATTGGATTGGGTGTGAAGTTGTAACCTGAGGCAAAAGTTAAAAGGCGCGACGTTTTAAAACCTCGCGCCTTTTATATGATGTTAAAACCCTTTCTCCTTAACCTTATAGGTGTTTCTTAACTATCCCAAACAACTCATCAAGGTTGAATGGTTTTTTGAGATATCCGTCAGACAGGCCCTCTTTCGCTATCTCGGCAATGTTGCTAACTGCCGATACGATGATAACGGGGATGTGTTTTGTTTTTGGGTCTGATTTTAATTCGCGGCTTAATTGCTGGCCGTTGGCATCACTTTTCCATTCAGTAAGCCAATTATCTATCAGGATCAGGTCCGGCTGGTGTTGGTCTAACGATTTTAGTATGCGGGAGTTATCAGACGAGATCACCTCATACCCTTCGCTTTCAAGCGCGAGTGTTACCGTGTCCCTAATATCCTTATCATCCTCAATTAATAAAATCTTCCTGGCCATAACCTTTAAAATATTGCTTTAAATGATAACAGTAAAATGTAAATATTGTTTATATCTACGAGGACAAACGACACGTTAAACCAATCGTGTCAGGATCTTTACATCAGCAGGCGTTTCTAAAAGGGCCGGCGATATATGTACAAAATATTTATGGTGAGGCGTTTCCATGTGGCGGCTCAAGGCATCTTCGTCGGCCCACTCCTCTTCAATAACATACTTGGTAGGCTCGTCTTTATATTGGTAAAGTTCGTAGGCAATACAGCCCTCTTCTTTTAACGATGCTTCAACCAATTTTTTCAATTCGGTATCAAACGCTCCCTCTGCATCTTTTTTGCAGTGTATAGAGGCAAGTAAGCTAATGCTCATGGTGTATCTTGTTTTGTAAGATAACCTTTATAATCGGTGTATTGTTTATTTGAGGAATGTAATTTTATTTACCAAAGTGGATTTGTGGGCTGTAGGCGAAGATTTTACCTCCCTGTCATCGCTACGTTTCGAGCTCCCGTTCTTCGCTGCGCGGAAGGGAAAAGACTTTTTTGTTTACTTCTCTCCTTCGGAGAGTGGGGCGGGGACAGGCTTGTGGGGGGGGTGAGTAACTCACCAGGCTAAAATAATGCTATATACTCCCGTCCAAATTAAAACAATTGCGGCAACGGGCTTCGTAGCTTTCTTTTTCGCCTAAAAGTATCTGGCTTTCGTTGGGTACTAAACGGTACGAGTACATGGCTTGCTGGCCGCATTTTACGCACACGGCATGCAGCTTGGTTACCGAATCGGCCATGGCCATTATCTGCGGCATGGTACCAAAGGGGCGGCCTTTAAAATCCATATCCAAACCGGCTACAATTACCCGGATGCCGGCATCTGCCAGGGCCTGGCAAACTTGGGGCAGGCCATCGTCAAAAAACTGCGCTTCATCAATCCCAACAACCTGGATATGGCCGGCAAGGGGCAAAATTTCGGCAGCTTTACTAACCGCTTTAGATGGGATAGAATTGAGGTTATGCGATACCAGGGCGCTTTTATCGTAGCGTGTATCGGCCACGGGGCTAAAAATCTCAACATTTACTTTCGCTATCCGCGCGCGGTTTACCCGCCTGATCAATTCCTCGGTTTTACCCGAAAACATTGATCCACAGACAACTTCCACACTCCCGCCAACCTCATTTCGCCTCTTAAAAACTTCCTCGGTGTACAATCTCTCAAAACTTTAGTGAGGGGCTAATATCAGAATTTTATGCTATTTTTGGTAAGCATTTTCCTAACATTACAGCCATGAAGCAGCAGGAAGTATTTAGAAAGACCGGCGCCATAATAAAAGAACTTAACGAGCAATATGAGTACCTGCAAAGTACTGCAGATAACCTTAACGACCTTGAACTTGAACTTTTTGTTGCCAACACCCACTTTTTAAAAGACCACGCCGAAATTTTAAGGAAACTAAACCTGCAAAAAGTACAGTTGCAGCATACCCTGCCCCCGCATGTGGAGGAGAAAAAGCTTGATTTGCCAAAACCCGCAGATTTAAGACCGGCGACTGTAAAAGCCGTTATTGAGGAAGTAAAAAAGCTAAGTACCAACGAACCCAAATATTTTGAACCGCTTGTGCACCAGGCAAGGCCGGTAGTTGAGCGTACGCCGTTTAAGCCCGAAAACCCTGTTGAACAAAAGCGCATTCAAATAGATATTACCCCTGTTGAGGATGAACAAGCAACCCTGCAGATAGACCTAAGCGGCGGTGCCGATAAAGACAGTTATTCGTTTGAACGCGAGGAGCCGGAAGTTATTAAGCATGACCTGATCCTGGATGAAGCCGATGACTGGGATGAGGAAGACGAAGCCCCGGTTGTTATCACCGAGAAAGAGGAAGAGCCAAAAACCGACGCGGTTTCCATGGAAGGCATCCTGGATGGCGAGACAATTAATACCGATGACGAAACACAGGAGCCTAACATAGTACCAACCAACCCCGAGCCGGTTATTGATAATACGCCAAAGGTTAAGGAAGAAGAAGCTGTACCGACTCCCGAACCTGTAAAGGAAACAAAACCATTATCGTTTAATGAGCGAATGTCGGCACAATTGAAGGGAACACAGGCGTCAACAAGCGCAGACCCTGCCCAAGCGCCGATAAAAGATATTAAAGCAGCCATTAGCCTTAACGATAAACTGCTTTTTGTAAAAGACCTGTTTAACGGGTATAGCCTTGCCTACAGCGAAGCTATTGAGATAGTGAACCGCTTTGCCAATTTTGAAGAAGCCGACCGCTTCCTGAAAACTAACTACGTCACCAAAAACAACTGGGAAGGCAAAAAGGCTACGATGGATAAATTTTATGCTTTACTAAAACGGCGCTACGCGTAGTTATTCGCTATCGCCATTAATTATCCGTCGTTAATATACCTGCGTTAATATGGTGTTTTTGGTGCTGTCTATTACCTTTCTGATCTGTAGTAAAGTATCGCCGGTTAATTGGTATTTGCCTTTGTAAAACACCACGTTTCCGCCAACAGTATAAAAATCTAAGGTCTTTTTCTTTTCGTTTAAGCGATACGTTAGTTGTTCACCGTTTTTGCCGGCCGAATCTAATTCCGAATAACTACCGTAAGAACCGAAGTAAACTTTCAAATTCCTTGCTTTTAATGTACTATCGCCTAACTTTTCACTTTTAAGCACCCATTCATTGGGGTGGCGGTTTATCCAGTCGCCGGTTAAAAAGTTTCTTTGTTTTATGTAAACGCTTAAGCCGCGTACAGCCATGTAACCTACAACAACAATCACTATAAAATTTATGGCAATTTCGGCTGCTGTGAATTTCAATTTTACTTTGCCTATGATGATCAGAGCTGCATTCCATAGTTTTCTCCACTCGAATACCAGCACTAAAATATTCAGCACAAGTAAGATTAAGGCAATCACTTTGGTGTTATGCGATATGTTTAGCGCCATATTAATGAGGAACACATTTAGTGTAAGTGGAAATATCAATATCGCCCCGGTGAGTGTAGTGCGCCTGAATAATAAAAGCACCGCAGGGATAAGCTCAAAAAAGCCAAGCATTATCTCAAACCAAGTCGAAAATCCTAAAAATGCCCACGCCAATGATTTACCAGAAAGATGCTCTAATGGTGTTTGCCAGGTTTCGAAGGGTATAATTACAAACTGGGCTTTTAATATTTTGGGGATGGCGTAAGCGATCATGACCGAACCCAGCAGATAGCGTAGTATCCCCAGGTAAAGGTCTTTCTTTTTGAGGAAGTTAAGGATTGCGCTCATTGTAATCACCTTAAAGTTAGGTATCCTAAATTAACGCTTTTTTGCAGTTATTAAAACCTATCATTAGATAAGCCCATCCGGTTAGAATCGAGCTTTAGCATGATAAACAGCAGGATAGTAAAGCTCCATAATGAAGACCCGCCATAGCTGATGAACGGCAGCGGAATGCCAATAACAGGCATGTAACCGATAGCCATGGCTATGTTTATGATAACGTGGCAGAAGATGATAGATGCCACTCCATATCCATAAATCCGCGCGAAAGGCGCACGTTGCCGCTCGGCAATAACAATTAGGCGCAATAGCAGGAACAGGTATAAGCCCAGCACCACAACAGATCCGGCAAAGCCCCACTCTTCGCCTACGGTGCAAAATATAAAGTCGGTGCTTTGCGCAGGGACAAAAGAGTATTTTGTTTGGGTGCCCTGCAAATAACCCTTACCCCAGACACGGCCCGACCCTATAGCAATTTTTGATTGATTTTGATTATACCCAACCCCGCGCAAGTCTTTACTTAAGCCCAAAACCTCATCGATACGTACGCGCTGGTGTGGTTTTAAACCATGCAGGTACAACGGTTTCGCGGCAAAAACAAAGCCGATAGCTACTACTAAGCCAATAATTATACCGGTAGCAAACTTGCGGTTACGGCCAAACATAAACAGCAGTAAAGCAACTGCAATTACCAAAACTATGATGATATACCAGGCGTTCACCAGCAATGCTGAAATTAACAGGGTAACCAAAAGGCCAATAATAATGAGGAAATAAACGGATAAACCTTCGCGGTAAAGCACCAATATTAACGAACAAAATACCAATGTCGACCCATCATCGGGCTGCATTTTAATAAGCAACATGGGCAGGAAAATGATCCCGCCGGCTATCAGAAACGATTTTGGGTCGGTAACTTTTACGTTGGTGGCACTAAGGTATCGCGCCAGCAAGAGGCAGGTAGAAAACTTAGCAAACTCGGATGGCTGCAGCCTGAAACCGCCGCCCATATCTATCCAGGCCTGGTTACCGCCAACATTATGCCCGGCAACAAGTACCACTATAAGCAAAAGTACCGTTACAATATAAAACACGGGCGCCAAGGCGGATAAGAACCTGCTTTCTAACAACAAGATCACGGAACCTATTACCAACGCCGAAATGATATAAACAAGTTGTTTACCGTATTCGGTATCCATATTAAAGATGGTTGTATTACTCTCATCATACATCGCAGCATGAATATTGAACCAACCAATTGTACACAGCGCAAGGTACAGCAACACCGTTAACCAGTCGACATTAAAAAAGAAGCTGCGCTGGTTATTCATTGTCCCTCCTGTTTGCCAACATGGCAGTTAACCTGTTCTGGTCAGTTTTTTTTGCCGGCTTGTTTTGTGCCGATTTAATTCTTTTTGCGGAATCTGCCGCTGCTTTTTTTAGTGAGTCGGCAGTAGCTTTTTTAAGGCTATCAGCTTTTATCTTTGCTTTATTGGCAGGTTTCAAAATTATTTCGGGCAGCAGGTTCCTCCCAATATAATACTCCGGGAAAATACCCGACGGGCGTTTAGAGATGCTCTTTTTTAAATATTGCTCAACAATAAAACTGGCAATGGGCGCTGCCCAGGTAGCGCCCTGTCCCGCGCTTTCAACAACCACAGCTATAGCTATTTTTGGATTGTCGCGCGGGGCAAACGCTACAAACACCGAATTAGATTCACGGTTCTTAACCTCTGCTGTACCTGTCTTTCCGCACATTACAATGCCCGGTATTTTTGAACTGCTGGCCGTACCAAAGTCAACCACGTTTTGCATTCCGTCTATAACAGGTTCAAAATATTGTGCATCAACACCTACATAATTCCGTAGGGTATATTCTTTCCTGATCACTTGTTTATCGCCAACAGACTTAATTAAATGCGGTTTGTAATAGTAACCGTGGTTAGCAATAGTAGCCTCGATATTAGCTAACTGCAGTGGCGTTGCAGATAATTCACCCTGGCCTATACCCAACGAAATTATAGTACTTGAACGCCAGCCGCCTTTACCGTAAACTTTATCGTAATATGCTGCTTTAGGCAAATTGCCACGGTTTTCATTTGGCATATCCAGGTCTAATTTTGCCCCCAGGCCAAACTTGGCCACATTATCACGCCAGTAATTAAATGATGTATCCGTTTTTTTTGCCCCGTTACGATTGATCAGCTTCTCAAAAACCATATCAAAATAACCATTACATGAATGGGCAACCGCGCTGGCCAGGTTAACATCGCCATGTACCTCGTGATGGAAACATGGAACGCGGCGGTTACCGGCCTGGTAATACCCCCTGCAATGGTAAACGGTTTGCGGGGTTATAACACCTTCCTGCATTGCTATAAGCGCGCTAAGCGGTTTGAATGACGAGCCGGGCGGATAGTATGCCTGAACGGGCCGGGTAAAAAATGGCTTGTAGGGGTTTTTATATAATGCGGCTGCATTGTTGCCACGCTGCCGGCCTACCAGCAGGTTAGGATCATAGGTTGGGCTGCTTACATAACAAAGTATCTCGCCGGTTGATGGCTCGATGGCTACGATACTGCCCACCTTGTTGGTCATCAGTTTTTCGCCAAGTTTCTGAATGGTCATATCCAGCGACGAGATGAGGCGTTCGCCGGCTACTGCCGATGTGTCGAATGCGCCATTGGCATATTTGCCTTTACGTACATTGCGCGAATCTACCATAATGTTCTCGACACCACGCTGGCCGCGCAAAACGGTTTCATATGATTTTTCGACCCCGGTTATTCCCACATAATCACCCGGACTATAATACCCGTTAGATCTTTTGATGATGGCATCTGTAGCTTCCCCTATATAACCTAAAAATTGTGCCGCGGCGGTATCCGGATAGGTACGTAACGATCGTTGCTGGGTATCAAAACCAGGAAACTCTGACAAGCGTTCCTGGAAGGCGGCATATTGCTCTACTGTTACCTGCTTCTCAAAAACAGAGGTGCGGTATGGCGAGTACTTGCGTGCCTTTACCATGCGCTTATCATAACCTTCACGGTCTATGCCAAGCAGTTTACAAAACTCAATGGTATCAAATGATTTTACTTGTTTGGGCACAACGGTAATGTCGTAAACGGGTTCGTTCTCCACCATTATTTTGCCGGTGCGGTCAAGTATTGGCCCGCGGGCAGGGTATTTTACAAATTTACGTACAACGTTTTGGCTGGCGTAAAGCGAGTAGCGGTCGTCCACCACCTGGATATAGAACAAGCGGGCAAGCAACACCAATATCAATGCGATAAAGATGCCTGCTATAACGTACCTCCGCTCAAAAAAACTATTCATTTATTTACGCTCTTTCTTTCTGAAAAACAATAAGCCCGAAACCAGCATCAAAAATACTGTAAATATCGAACTCAATAAAAACCGGCTTAGTGTGTAGCCTATCTCATCAAACCTAAAAACCTCGAGGTTGAAAAGGAAAAAGTGGTGAAAAAGTGTAAGGACAAGCGCGTAAGTAAAAAACCACCTGAAACCCATTATGCTTAGCGTAGGCTCAGGCTCATTATCAAAACCATCCTTTTGCACCGTTATGCTGATAAACAGCACACGCACCAATGCCAGCAAGGTACATGATGCAGCGTGCAGGCCCGGCGTATCATAAAAAGCATCTATGGTTAAACCCAGTACAAATGCAAGTACAAAAACCACCACGTTTGGAGTTTCGAACGGCAGCAAAAGTATAAACAGTATGTACAGGTACGGCGTTGAAAGGTTATAAAGCGAAATATTTTTCAGCAGGAAAACCTGTAGCGCTACAAGCACTACAAAACGGATAAGATTAATTATTAAGATCCTACTCATCGGCCTTTTTCTCCTGTGCTTCTAAAGTGGTTTGCTCCAGGGCAAACTTGTTGATCACTACATCCACGTATTCCAGTTTGCTAAAATCAACCGCGAAGGCTACTTCCATATTCAGGAAAAAACCGCCACCCTTGGCGTTAAGCTTGCTTACTTTACCAATCGGGATCCCCGCCGGAAACAGCGACAATTCGGACGTTACCACTAACTCCCCAACCTTTGGCTGGGCGTTGTTAGATACATCAACCAATAAACCTTTATGCGGGTCCATATCTTCGCCCCATTGCAAATAACCAATAGCTTTGTTGGTAGCCAGCATAGCGCTAAAGCGCGAATCTTTATGAAGCAGCGATTGTACGATAGACAAATGCTCGCCCACAAAAACAACCTTGCCTACCACACCATCGGCAGAGGTTACACCCATGCCTTTGGCAATACCATCTTTACTGCCGCGGCTAATGGTTAAATAGTTGCTACGCTTATTTACCGAATTGCTGATAACCTGCGCCGGGATGTATATATATTGCTGCTTATAAACAGAATCGGTTACCTGGTGCTTTGATACGGTATCTACATATTTAGATGAGCGCAACTCGTTACGCAACGCGGCATTTTCTTTAGCAAGCTTATCGTTAACTTCTTTCAGGCTCAGGTAACCTTTAAACTCATCTGCCCTGGCATATAAATTACCGGTAACCTGATTGGTGCTGTTAATGAAAGTTGCCTTTTGAAAAGAGTTGTATTTGATATAGATGATAAGCGAACTTATCTCGAAAATAAGGAATAGAAAGAATGCGTTGTACTTGGCAATAAATATCAGGAGGTTACGCATGCCTGGAAGATTTGCTATTAGAATCAAGAGTCAAGAATCAAGAGCCAAGACCTTATCTTAATTCTTGACTCTTATTTCTTGCTTCTACACTATTGCATTAAAAACTTAAAGTTACCTATATTTTTAAGGGCTGTGCCTGTACCGCGTACTACGGCGCGAAGCGGGTCTTCGGCTACGTGTACAGGTAGTTTGGTTTTGGCAGCCACACGTTTATCTAAACCGCGTAATAATGCGCCACCACCTGTAAGGTAAATACCGGTCTGGTAAATATCGGCAGAAAGCTCGGGCGGGGTAATCTCCAATGCCTTTAAGATCGCTTCCTCAATTTTAGAGATCGATTTATCAAGACAATGCGCAATTTCGGTGTATGATACGGTGATCTGTTTTGGAACACCTGTCATCAAATCACGGCCCTGTACCGCAAAATCTGCAGGAGGTTCGCTAAGCTCAGGCAAAGCTGCACCTACTTCAATTTTAATTTTCTCGGCAGTACGGTCACCTATCATAATGTTATGCTGGCGGCGGATGTACTGAACGATGTCCGAATCGAAGTTATCTCCCGCTACGCGGATAGACTGGTCACAAACGATACCCGATAAAGCGATAACCGCTATTTCGGTAGTACCACCACCAATATCGATGATCATGTTACCCATGGGCTCTTCCACGTCGATACCGATACCTACGGCAGCAGCCATTGGTTCGTATATCAGGTAAACTTCTTTAGCGCCTGCAATTTCGGCGCTATCGCGTACCGCGCGCTTTTCAACCTCGGTAATGCCCGATGGGATACAGATCACCATACGTAACGATGGGAAAAACCATCCTTTACCCTGGTTAATCATTTTTATCATGCCGCGTATCATTAGCTCGGCAGCGTTAAAGTCGGCAATTACACCATCTTTAAGCGGACGAACAGTACGGATGTTATCGTGGGTTTTGCCCTCCATTTGCATAGCCTGGCGGCCAATGGCAATTACTTTGTTTGTTGTACGGTCAAAGGCCACAATTGATGGCTCATCAACTACAACTTTATCATTATGTATGATAAGGGTATTTGCAGTACCCAGATCGATAGCTATCTCTTGCGTGAAAAAATTAAATAAACCCATTTGGCGTTATTTCTATTTAGCTGGAATGTGAAATTAAAAACTGTTTTTGGTGCCCAGGTAACACGGGCCTTGTATTCGTGTAAATTAGTAATTAATAACTCTAATTTTTTATAATTCGTATTTGTTGTGGTTGATTTGTGGGGAGTTTATTAAGTGAGTAGTTATTATGTTGTCAAATAAGCAACCACTCACCCCTCTCTAATCACCACTCACAATCAATGTTTAAAATGGCGAACTCCTGTGGTAACCATGGCAATACCTTTTTGGTTACACATATTTACAGAGTCCTGGTCTTTTATAGAACCACCCGGCTGTAAAACCGCGGTAATACCGGCATCGGCAGCGATCTCCACACAATCGGGGAACGGGAAAAAAGCATCAGATGCCATTACTGCGCCTTTTAGGTCAAATCCAAAGCCTTCTGCCTTGATAATAGCCTGTTTCAAAGAATCTACCCTTGAAGTTTGGCCAACACCGCTTGCCATTAACTGGTTGTTTTTGGCGAACACGATGGTATTTGATTTTGTATGCTTAACTACCTTGTTGGCAAAGTATAGGTCGTGCATTTCGTGATCGGTTGCTTTTTTATCCGTTACCGAATTCATTTGCGACGGGCCTTCTACTGTATTATCCTTATCCTGCTCGATAACACCGTTCAACAAAGTTTTAAATTGTTTAAGCGGCAGCTCAACCGGCTGGCGAACCAATACGATACGGTTCTTTTTAGCTGATAGTATCTGCACCGCCTCGTCGGTATAAGCCGGCGCAATTAAAACTTCGTAAAATATCTTGTCGATCTCTGCCGCGGTAGCGGCATCTATCTCATCATTAGCGATGATAACGCCACCAAAGGCCGAAACCGGGTCGCAAGCCAAAGCATCTATCCAGGCTTGTTTAATGTGCTGGCGCGATGCGATACCGCAGGCGTTAGTGTGCTTTAAAATGGCGATGGTAGGCTCGGTAAATTCATCAATTAAAGAAACGGCAGCATCAACATCAACCAGGTTGTTGTATGAAAGCTCTTTACCGTTCAGTTTGTTGAACATGGCATCAAGGTTACCATAGAATGTACCTTTTTGATGCGGGTTTTCGCCGTAACGTAAAACCTGGCTTCTTTGGATGCTTTGTTTAAAAACAGGCATCGGCTCGCTTTGGTCAAAGTATTGAAAAATATGGGTATCGTAGTTTGATGAGATATTAAATGCTTTTTGAGCGAAACGGCGGCGCTGATCAATCGTGGTAGCACCTTCCTGTGTTTTCAATATCTCTTCTAACTCGCTGTAATCGTCTTTTGACGCAAGTATAACCACGTCCTTAAAGTTTTTAGCCGCCGCGCGGATAAGCGAAATGCCACCAATGTCGATCTTCTCAATAATATCTTCCTGGCCTGCGCCGGAATTTACGGTTTCTTCGAACGGATAAAGGTCAACAATTACCAGGTCAATTTCGGGAATTCCGTACTGGGCCAGCTGCTGTTCATCGCTGTCAAAACTTCTGCGGGCAAGGATACCGCCAAACACCTTTGGGTGCAGGGTTTTTACACGGCCGCCAAGGATAGACGGGTACGATGTAAGGTCCTCAACAGCAATCACATCAACACCCAGGTCGCGGATAAAGGTTTCGGTACCACCGGTAGAATATATCTTCACACCAAGTCGGTTCAACTCGTGTATTATAGGCTCGAGGTTGTCTTTGTAATAAACAGAAATCAGCGCGTTTTTTATTTGAACAGAATGACTCATTACAACAGGGAATTTTTGAGCCGCAAAGGTAAGTAATTAAGTTAATTAGTGGTTAGATAAATAGTTAATTAGTGATTAGTTAATTGGCAGTTAGAGAAAGAGATCGGCAGCAGTATTTTTTAAGCTTGTGTCTCGCAAATTTGGTTGGTTTAATAAAATTTGTTCAATTTAAATAATTGAGCTAAATTAGAGGTATGACAACGGTGATTATTCAATCAAACTCAGACAAAAAAACCACGTTGCTTATGCAGCTTGCCGAAGAACTTGGCCTTCATGCCGAAACCTCTGAAATTAAAGAATTAAGTGAGGCTGACATGGTTACCGGCATTGGCAGAAATGCAACAGATGCGGAACTGGAAATATATCTAAACAAAGGGTTAAATGAAGAACCTATTGATTTAAACACAGTTTTGTCAAACTACATCAATCGCAAGTAGTGCGCGTGAAAGTTAAACTACTTCCTAAAGCGGCTCGTGTGCTGTATGCTATAGCTGACTTTGTTGAATCTAAAAACACACCTGGTAGTGGAGCCCGATTTGCCGTTAAATTTAAAGCTTCAATTGATAGGCTCGCGATACCTAATGTCCAATACACCATTTGCTCGCACCCAAAATTAGCGGCCCTAAGTTACTCTTGCACTAACTTTAACGACTGGGTGATTGCTTTTAAAATAGTCAATGGAGAATTGATTGTTTATGAAATCATTCATGGTTCGTTATTAGCGTAAAAACAGCCTCATTTTTGTAGCGTATTTACAACCCTTTGCGTAACACTATAAAAACCAATTTTATGAAACCTGCTGTTAAAATTTTATTGCTTGCTATGCTGGTGTTTATTAGTATGAGTGCCTGTAAAAAAAGTGTCTCCAACCCTACAAATTCTATAGTTGGCGAATGGAAGCTGGTGCGAACTAAAGCAGGCATAGGCCCGCTTGCTACAATTTGGACACCTGCAACCGGCAATACCAGCGCTGTATTTAAAGTAGGCGGCGCCATTGAAGGCACCATGTTTAAAGATTACAAAACCTATACTTTAACTGACAGCATCACCCTTACAGTTAGCGGCGCGGGCCAACAAAACTTTATATACCGAGTAAAAGGCGATTCGCTAAACCTTGGCAACAGAGCTTGTATTAAGGGCTGCGCCATGCAGTTTGTAAAGGTTAAATAAAACAGTTCGCCATCCCTGCGGTTACATTAGCGTTAACTAATTACCGCTATGGATCAGGATGTAAACGGTGTTGTAGAAATAGGTTTAAATAAGCTAAAAATAACTGCGTTGCTAATTGGTGCATTATTGTTTGTTGCCGCAGGCATCTGGCTTGTGAAAAACCCCGGCATCTTCCACAAAAGCCTTTTATTAATAACTATTGTTGGATACACAGCCATTGTATTTTTTGGCGTATGCGCCTTATTTATAGCCAATAAAATGTTTGATGCCGGCCCCGGTTTTGTTATAGATAATAACGGCATTGTAGATAATTCGAGCCCCTTTTCAGTTGGTTTTATACCCTGGGTAGACGTTGTGAGCTTATCTGTTATAGAAATTGGCAGTCAAAAATTTATGGTGGTTAAGGTAGAAGACGCAGAAGGCTACATCAAAAGGCAAAGCAATGTATTGGGCAGGCGCGCGGCCAGGATGAACTACCGGATGTACGGCTCGCCGATAAATATCAGCACAAGCACTTTGCGGATCTCTTTTGAAGACCTATACGAACAGGTAAATGAGAGGTGGAAGACAGTTTCCGAAGAGATTGAAGGTCAGTTATAATAACAAGCAACTCATAATAACCATAAGTCAACTAATTACTTACGAACGCATCTTCTTCAACAAATTTTCAATAACCTTCGGAAAATGCTGGTGTTCTAACTGCTGGCCTTTAAATTTCACCATTTCCAGGTTATCGCCCGGATCTATCCTAAAGCGCGATTGATGAATTATCTCGCCTTCATCAAACTGGGTGTTCACAAAGTGGATAGTAATTCCCGATTCCTCCTCGCCTGCTTCCAATACAGCCTTATGCACGTTATCGCCATACATACCCTTGCCGCCAAATTTAGGCAGCAATGCGGGGTGCAGGTTAATAATTTTATTGGGGAAGGCGCTTAGCAAACTTGGCGGCACCAGCCATAAAAAGCCGGCCAGCACAATGATATCTACCTGAAGATTTTTTAGCAGGCTTATCACATCATCGGTATCGTAAAACTCGTGGCGGTTAAATATGTGCGATGGGATCTCGAAGTTATCGGCACGTTGCAAAACGTAGGCCTGTGCGTTGTTGGTGAGTATCAGTACAACTTCGGCATCGGCGTTACGCTTAAAATGCTCCATTATCTTTTGGGCATTAGACCCGGACCCTGATGCAAAAATGGCAATTCTCTTTTTCAAAATGGATGGTAGCTTTTGTTACGCAAAATATAAAATTTATTCAAATTATTGTGCAACATTAGGCTTAATACGTATAAATCCATATCGCCGAATGGTTCGCGTATCGGTTGCGGTATAATAAGTTTGCAGGTCGCCGGTTTCCAGCACCATCGAAAATTCACCAAGATTAACAATGCGCGAATTGATGAAGGGCTGCGTTGTACCCGCTGTAGTTACGGTCGGATAAGTAAGATCTGCAAACAAAAACAACCTGGTATCAGATAACGACCATTTACCATTTACCGTAGACCCAAGGCAATCAAAGTAGCTGTAGCTACAGGTCATATCATCGTTAAACTTAAATATCTGGGCCGAATCGCATTGCAAAGTATCTTTGGAAGTTTCCTGGTTGCCCAAGTATTTATACTCGATAACGGTACCCAATTGCCAGTTACCGGTTGTAAATAAACTTTTTAGGCTGTCGGTCTTTTCCTTTTTGCATGAGTTAAACATAAAGCCCAAAACCATCAAAACGGCCAGTAAAAAGTATAATTGTTTGTTCTTCATTTACGCTACAAAGATAGTTTACTTAAGCAATTTCAAAAGCTGCTTTATTATAACTCATTATATGTGTAAATATTTCGGGGCGATATAATTATACAGGTTGCACAAGCCTGCTATATTTGCCTTATGCGCATACCCTACCAACAACTAAAAGCCGAATTTAAACGGGTGCTTACCAGCCTCGATATTGATAATACCATTGCCGATGCCATAGCAACCGTTTTTACCGATAACAGTCGCGACGGCGTGCACAGCCACGGCCTTAACCGTTTCCCTACTTTCATTGAATATATTAAAGAGGGTTTGGTGTTCCCCGGTGCCGTACCCACAAAGGTTAACGGCTTCGGCGCTATGGAACAATGGGACGGCAACCTTGGTCCCGGTGTGCTTAACGCGCAGTTTTGTATGCATAGGGCCATATCCCTGGCAACGGATAACGGCATTGGTTGTGTAGCCATCAAAAATACCAACCACTGGATGCGTGGCGGCACCTACGGCAACCAAGCTGCGGAGGCAGGTTACATTGGCCTTTGTTTTACTAACACCATTGCCAACTTGCCCCCCTGGGGCGGTACCGAGCCACGCCTGGGCAACAATCCACTCATCATTGCCATCCCTCGCGATGGCGGAAATGTGGTGCTGGATATGGCGATCTCGCAATATGCATTCGGCAAACTTTGGCAGTTTGAAGCGCAGGGTAAACCCCTCCCAGTCCCCGGTGGATATGATATGGAAGGTAATTTAACTATTGATGCTGCCGCGATAGTGGAAAGTAAACGCGCCCTGCCTATCGGTTTTTGGAAAGGCTCGGGCTTGTCGCTGGTGTTAGATTTGCTGGCCACTTTGCTTAGCGGGGGCGACTCTACTTCGGTTATCACACAATCGGGCAGGAAAGAAACAGGGGTATCGCAAGTATTTATCGCCATTAAAACAGATAACGAACGGAACGCATCGCTGATAGACCAGATCATCAGCTACACCAAAACCGGCGGTGGCGAAAGCAATAACGAGATCCTGTTCCCCGGCGAAAACATGCTGCGCACAAGGGAGCAAAGTTTAAAAGAGGGGGTTTGGGTGGATGAAAAGGCCTGGGAGAAATTAAAAAAATTGTGATATATCCACATGGATCAGGTTTATGCGAACCGATGCCGAATATGATAAAATTGCCGCCAAAACGATTTAAAACTATGCCAATAAACCTATTGAATAAGAAAAGAAAATACCTACAGAGGTGTTGATACAGGCTTACTAACCCTTAATCTATCAACCCCTCAAACTTTTCCCAAAAACCATCTTTAGGCAGGGAAGCTACAATCAGGATCGGCTCGTTTTTTACGGGGTGGATGAATTGCAGGCGGCGAGCATGCAGGCAAATACTTTTACGCAGGCTGCCACGGGGGTAACCATATTTATTGTCGCCAACTATTGGGCAACCCAAGGTTGATAGCTGAACCCTGATCTGGTGCGGCCTGCCGGTTATGGGGTCTACCTCTATTACAAAATAGCCATCCAGTTCGCCAACCAATTTGTAGTTTAATTCAGACCGTTGGCTGCCGGCCACTTCTTTATCATGGGCTTTGGTAACATTTTTTTGTGGGTTTTTAATGAGGTAATGCACCAGGTTACCTGCTTCTGGCTGCGGGCGTTTACGCACGATGGCATAATAGGTTTTATGCATTTCGCGGCCCTTAAACATTTTGTTGATACGCTCTAAAGCCTTGCTGGTTTTAGCAAACAGTATCACCCCGCTCACGGGCCGATCTAACCGGTGTACCACGCCCAGAAAAGCGCCGTTCGGCTTGTTGTATTTTTGAGCGATGTACCGCTTCACCTTCTCATCTAACGAATCATCGCCGGTATCATCTACCTGCACAATATCGCCCGCGCGCTTGTTCACCGCAATAAGGTGGTTGTCCTCATACAGCACATCCTCATCGGTAACATCTTTACTTATATAATTAAATTCCGGTCGAGCCATATTTTTAAGTCGGAAGTCCGTAGTCCGGAAGTCCGAAAGTGTTTATTTTATAACTCCCTCTCCTTCGGAGAGGGCTGGGGAGAGGCTTCATCTGCATATCTGCATATCCGCACATTAATACTCTTCCTTCTCGTTAGGGAAGCTTTTTGCCTTTACATCGCCAACATAATGGCTTATGGCATCGTTCATCACATCAAACAGGCTGGCGTACTGGCGTAAAAAGCGGGGTTTAAACCCTTTGTTTATTCCCAGCATATCGTGGATCACCAATACCTGCCCGTCGCAATGCTGGCCTGCGCCGATGCCTATGGTTGGTATAGTAAGGCTCGCGCTTACTTCTTTGGCAAGCTTGGCGGGGATCTTTTCTAACACGATCCCGAAGCAACCCAATTCCTGCAATTTCAAGGCATCTTCTTTCAACTTGGCAGCTTCAACCTCTTCTTTAGCCCTTACCGTATAAGTGCCAAATTTATAGATCGACTGTGGGGTTAAACCCAGGTGGCCCATTACGGGGATACCCGCGGTTAAGATCCTGCTGATAGATTCTGCAATTTCTACTCCGCCCTCCAGTTTCACCGCATGTGCTCCTGCCTCTTTCATGATACGAATAGCAGATGCCAGCGCTTCTTTAGAATTTCCCTGGTATGAGCCGAATGGCAGATCCACAACCACCAAAGCGCGTTTTGCGGCACGGACTACCGACGACGCATGATAGATCATTTGATCCAGCGTGATAGGCAACGTGGTTTCATGCCCGGCCATAACGTTACTGGCCGAATCGCCCACCAGGATAATATCCATACCGGCATTATCTACAATGGCAGCCATCGAAAAATCGTAGGCCGTAAGCATGGCTATCTTCTCGCCACGGTTCTTCATTTCCTGCAATATATGCGTGGTAATGCGTTTAACTTCCTTGTTTACCGACATGGCATCTTTTTGGTTTTGTAATGCAAAGGTATTCTTATTTCGGATTTTAGATTTACGATTTCGGATTTAGTGCGGTCAAGAAAGTCGACGTGGCTGCAATTCTTAAAAAATCTAAAATCGTATATCTAAAATCGTAAATATTTTTCTATTTTTGCGCCGTGAATAAAGAGGTATCTTACTTCAGCCATCCGGTTTGTTTTCACGGAGCTTCGTGCCAGAAAATCCGAATCAATAACCCTTTCAATTTTTTTGCTAAATGAATCATTTTACCAAATTACCTGCAGTTTTATTATTGGCCGACGGAACAGCCTTTTATGGCAAGGCCGCCGGGAAAATTGGTACTACCACAGGCGAAATTTGCTTTAATACCGGCATGACCGGCTACCAGGAAATTTTTACCGACCCATCTTACTTTGGGCAAATTATGGTGGCTACCAATGCGCACATTGGCAACTACGGTATCGCTACCGAAGAGGTTGAATCCGCCAATATCCAGATAGCCGGGTTGGTTTGTAAAAACTACAACATCGCCTACAGCCGCAAACAGGCAAACGAAAGTATCCAGGATTATTTTCAGGAGCAAAACATCGTTGGCATCTCTGATGTGGATACCCGCCAGATAGTTCGCCACATCCGCGATAAAGGCGCCATGAACGCTATTATCTCTTCAGAAATTTTAGACCTCGACGAACTGAAAGCCAAACTGGCCGAAGCACCCGATATGGATGGCCTTGAGCTATCATCACAGGTATCTACCAAAGAAACTTACACCTTTGGCGACGAGAACGCTGCCTACCGGGTAGCGGTGCTTGACCTTGGGGTTAAGAAGAACATCCTACGCAATTTTGACGACCGTGACGTTTACGCCAAAGTCTACCCGGCAAAAACCACGTTCGAAGAAATGGAGAAAGATTTTTCTCCTTCGGGATACTTTATCTCTAACGGCCCCGGCGATCCGTCGGCAATGCCATACGCAATAGATACTGTTAAAAAGATATTGGCTACAGATAAACCGTTGTTCGGTATTTGCCTTGGTCACCAGCTTTTGGCTTTGGCTAACGATATCCCAACCCAAAAAATGTTTAATGGCCACCGCGGTTTAAACCACCCGGTTAAAAACGTGATCATCAATCATTGCGAAGTAACATCGCAAAACCATGGCTTTGGTGTGGTGCAGGATGCCGTAAGAGCATCTGACAAAGTAGAAATTACCCACGTAAACCTAAACGACCAGTCGATTGAAGGTATCCGTGTTAAAAATAAGAACGCGTTCTCGGTACAATATCACCCCGAGTCGTCACCCGGCCCGCACGATAGCCGTTACCTGTTCGATGATTTCATCGGCATGATGAAGAAATAATATTTGATGTGCAGATGTGCAAATGATTAAAAGCCTTTCGAGTTTAACTTGAAAGGCTTTTTGTTTAACCTATGCGCCATTATGGGCGTAGCGTGGCAATCTTTGATAGCAAGGTCTGCGATTAGTTCTATCAAATTATCACCACGTCACTATCACTCCTTATAATGATGCTTGAAGATATTTTTCTATTTTCGCATCAATGAAATTAACAGGCACTACTCGCATTATATTTTTCCTTGTGATACTGGCGCTGAACGTAATTGCCGACCAGGAAACGAAAGCCATGATGCGTGCCCATATCGGCATTTACGACCAGTACCACTTTTTTAACGATCACGTTACCCTGCTACGGGTAGAAAATACCGGCGCGTTCTTAAGCCTTGGCGATAAACTGGTGCAGCCATTCAGGTTTATACTGCTTACCCTATTACCCGTTATAGCACTTGTTGGCGCATTAATATATAGCCTTACCAAAAAGGGGTTAAGCAACCTTATGGTTACCGGCATCATTTTTTGTATTGGTGGCGGCGTTGGCAACCTTTATGACAGGATCACAAAAGGATCGGTTACCGATTTTATACACATCCAATTCGGCGCATTGCAAACAGGCATTTTTAACGCGGCTGATGTTTCTATCATGATAGGGATCGGGCTGATCTTATTGGATGCCTTTTTGAAAAGAAAAGAGCAGAAAAAAGCGGAAGGGCTGGTTGAAGCAGGAGAACATACAGCGGAATAATACGTACCGCTTGTTTGAACAGGAGAGAGAACTTCGGCTTGCTACAAGTCGGTTACATGCAGCAGCTTTAGTTTCCATTTCCCGCCATCCTTAACTAACAACGCGCTTTCCAGCCATTTAAAAGATCTTGTTTTATCCCCGCGGGTAATATCGGCGGTATTGTAATAAACGGCCCATGCTACATTGCCATTTTGCTCTATCTTAGTATATTCCTGCTTATTAACCCGTTTAACGCCTGTCCCTTTCATAGGCGCCAGGGCCTTCAGCAGCGAATCGGTATTCCAGATTTTTTTATGCTCTACCAGGGTAAAATCGTTAGTTACCGCGGCGCCAATAGCAGCATCATCCAATGATGATAAGCCGTTATAAAAATTTACAATGGCAGCTTTTATCTTCGGCTCATTGGCAGCGCTTTGGCTAAAGCCTTTTACACTTATAAAGGCAAACAGGATAAGGCAGTATATTTTTTTCATAAACAAGTATAACAAATTTAACTGGTTTATAATGAGGCTACTTACGAATAGACAAGCAATCAAATAAGCGAAGTATAACTTCTCCACAAATGCAATAGTTGCTGCGAAAAGCACCCACTCAACATTTAACCACTCTCTACTTATCAACCTCATCGTCACTATTTCATCACATTACAGCTGTTAACACAACTTGTGTATAAAAAGCGTATCTTTGCGATAATTACCCGTCGATTTACGGTTTTGATTTATTAGACACTCTTCAGATCCGCTTAATGCTTCGCGTTAGCACATATACATTACAAACATTACATGTCATTTGAAAATTTAAATTTAATTGAGCCCATATTAAGGGCCTTAAAAACAGAGGGTTATACAACCCCAACCCCTATACAAGAACAAGCTATACCTTATATATTACAACACCGCGATCTGTTGGGCTGTGCCCAAACCGGTACCGGTAAAACGGCTGCATTTGCTATCCCTATTTTACAATTGTTGTTCCTGGACAAGCAAAAACATAAAGAGCAAAAACAAATTAAGGCGCTTATACTTACGCCAACCCGCGAACTGGCTATCCAGATCAGCGAAAGCTTTACTGCGTATGGTAAAAATACCGGCCTTAAAAATCTGGTTATTTTTGGTGGTGTATCGCAAAACCCACAGGTTGATGCCTTGCGCCGTGGTGTAGATATCCTGATAGCTACCCCGGGCCGCTTATTAGACCTGATGAACCAGCGCCACGTACACATTGACCAGATAAAAATGCTGATCCTTGATGAGGCCGACCGGATGTTGGACATGGGTTTTGTTAACGATGTTAAAAAGATCATCGCGAAAGTACCTGCCAACAGGCAAACGCTTTTCTTTAGCGCTACCATGCCTAACGAGATCCAGCACCTGGCAGACAGCATCCTGCAGAAACCTGCACGCGTAGAAGTTGCCCCGGTATCATCAACTGCCGATACCATTCAGCAGTCGTTATACTACGTAAGCAAAAACGATAAGCGCTTATTGCTTAACCATATTTTACAGGATAAAGGTATCAAAACAGCATTGGTATTTACCCGTACCAAGCACGGTGCTGATAAGGTGGTTAAAGACCTGCTTCGGGCCGGCATTACTGCCGAGGCTATCCACGGGAATAAGTCCCAAAACGCGCGCCAGCGCGCGTTGACTAACTTTAAGAACCGTACCACCCGCGTGCTTATAGCTACCGATATTGCCGCCCGCGGTATCGATATTGACGAGCTTACCCACGTTATTAACTACGAGATCCCAAACATCCCCGAAACGTATGTACACCGTATTGGCCGTACCGGCCGTGCAGGTGCAAGCGGCATAGCCCTTACGTTTTGCGATGGCGAGGAAGAGATAGATTACCTTAAAGACATTCATAAACTGATTGCCAAAGATATCCCCGTTGAGCTTGGTCATCCCTACCCGTTAAGCTACGAAGCCATGACGGAGAAGATGATGAGCAAAGCTAAAAACGGCACACCAAAAAGCCCGGCTTCGGCAGGTGGCAGGCATGGTGGCGGCAACAAAAGGGCCGGTGCAGGCGGCAGGCCGGCAGGCCATCGCGGTAGCGGCGGTGCAACCAACAGCCGTGGCGGTTCCAGCGGTATGAGCGGCGCCAGCAGGTCATCATCGGGCCGGAGATAATCCGGGCCGAAGGTTAGAGATTGGAGGATAGAGATTAGGATTTACTTAATCTCTATCCTCTTTTTATTGCTTTTTTTTCGGTAAGCAACCTTCTGTTTTTTGCGTTCAACTGTCGTTTTTAGGTGGTTTAAAGTCGAAAAACGATTAAATTCTTACTTGTTCCTTAGGGCCTTTTTCCATGCGATCATCTATCATAAAATTTTTATGTTAGGATGTTAATAACCATATTTGCAACCTCAAAAGAAATTAAATAGCTTTAAAGTGAAAATCGAACCGACACAAATGAGACGCCTTTTAAACCTTATCAAGAACAAATTCTTCCTGGTTACGGTGGCTTTTGTAGTGTGGATGACCTTTTTTGACAAGAACGACCTGTTCTCTCAGTACGATTATCACCAGCAACTCAACAAGTTAAAGCAAGAAGAGGCTTTTTACCAGGCTGAAACTGACAAGGTTAACAAAGACCTATCCGAACTTACCTCCGATAAAGTCAAGCTCGAGAAATTCGCCCGCGAAAAGTATCTCATGAAAAAAGATAACGAAGACGTATTTGTTATTGTACACGAGAAGAAAAAATAGATGTGCAAATGCGTGGATATGCAGATGTGTAGATAAATAACACCATCGCGCTTATCTCTCGTTCGTCATGCTGAACGATTTGAAGCATCTAATCGCCGACTTGACAATCGTTTATGCAAAGTTTGTTAATAGATGCTTCGCTATCACTCAGTATGAAAAAGTAAAATTTCCGCTCGCGCAAGTTAAGCATAGCGTAACTTGTTTGAAAACATGTGCAAGCTTTTAGCTTACGCCAGTATTTGTTTTATCCAAATCTGCAAATTCGCATATTCGCACATCTTCTCATCTAATTATTCCCTTTTGGGTCTATCTTGGGTATAGCAAACATTGCCTCTTTAATGTATTTAACCGGGGCGCTGCCATAGCTCAGGAATTTCTCGTTAAACTCTTTCAGCTTGTATTTGTCCGCTTTCTTTTTCTTCCACTCCTCGTGCAGCGCGTTTATTTCTTTGTAACCAGTATAGTAACTCGTTAGCTGTATATTGCTCACGCTAACACGTTTCCATTTGCCTTCGGCCTCAGCTTGTTGCTGAAACGCCTCTTTGGTTAGCATTTTAATAGCATCCTCTTTGGTCATGTTGCTGCTGTGTACACTGTAGTCTAATATGGTGTTACAAACCGATCGCAGGTGCCATTTATACCACATCAGGCGCATTTCCGGCGCGTTATCGCCAAAGCCGGCATCCATCATTTCCTGCTCGCTAAATACCGCCCAACCTTCTACCATCGCACCATTGCCAAAGATAGCTTTGATCATACTTGGCGCTTTGTTGGCGTATACCAGTTGGGTATAGTGGCCGGGGATTGCTTCGTGGATACAAAGGATCTGCAATATATAATCATTGTATTCGCGCAGATAACTCTCCGCTTTTTCTGCCGGCCAGCCCGAAAGGCTACCCACGTTATAATAGGTATTACCGTTCTTATCATACGGGCCCGGCGCGCTGATCGATGCACCGGCAACACCCGCCATATATGCAGGTTCTTTGCGTACAACCAACGGTTTTGTAGGGTCGAGCGTTACAATATCTTTACTCCTGATAAATGCTGTTAGCTTAGGTATCTCTTTCTCAATTGCCGACTGGAACTCACCCGGGGCAACGTGCTTAGCCGATAGCGTATCTATCACCCTGGCAATAAATTCTAAAGAATCTTTCGGGATTGGCTGCTTGCCAAAATATTTGGGCCAAAGCGCCCGGCTTAGCTTGGCCATCTCTTTGTGCAAGAATCTTTTACGCTCTACTGCCGAGTTATAAGTTTGCTGAGCAGTCCCCTCGGCTTGGATCTCGTATTTAAACTTTGCCTCGTAGAATTGCTTACCAAGCCTAAAGCTGCGTGGCTTATCATTTTTCAATACCTTTAACCATGCCGCGTATTCTTTAATAGCCGCCGCAGATATTTTAGCCCTGCCAAGCATTAATGTCTGCTCGCCAGCGGGGATGTTTGTCTTTTTAAGGGAGTCGGCAAAATCATTTTCAATAACACCAACACCACCCAGGTGCTGGTCTATTGCAAGTTGGGTGAGTTCAACAACTGGATTTTTTATTTGCTTCTCGGCCTCTTTATAATACGCAGGGATGTTTTCCATCTTTTGATAAAAACTGCGCAGGCGTTTGGTTAGCGGTGCATAATTTTCATTCAATATTGTAGCGAAAGATCCTATAACATTATATGATGAAGGGTCCCACTCGTATGCTTTAAGCTGCTCGTTGTAAAACTGGATCTTCTCCATTTCGTTTTGCATCAGGCGGCTATCCATCTTGTTAAGATCACTCAGCGTATTAGGCTGGTAGCGGCTCAACGAGTCTATCTGCACTTTGGCAAACTTTACGGCAAGGTCGCGGTTTTTGGCCGATGGTACCAGCAAAAGGCTATCGTATTTATGATAACCAACGCTTGTTGCCCAGTCGGGGTTATTCTTCCATAGTTCCTCTAAAAAGTGGTCTTCGTATCTTAAAAAGGCGGCGTCATCTTTCAGTCCCAACTCCTGGGACATGTTGCCATCTTTTTTACAACCGGTAAATGCAGCCACATACAGGGCCATTAATAGTAGTTTTTTTATCACTATGGTACAATTTAACTTTGGTGCATAAACTTAAAACTTTTGAACCATATAAATCAAACCTGTATCTAATTTGTTAAACAACAAACATATTCATTATGGACCAGCAACACGAAACACTTATAAACGAATTAATAAAACTGATAGAAGGTGGTGGCGCGCATGCTACATTGAAAGATGCACTGTCGGGCCTGCCTAAAGAATTGCGCGGCGTAAAACCCCATAACCTACCCTATAGTATCTGGCAACTTGCCGAGCACATCCGCATTGCGCAGTGGGATATGCTGGAGTTTAGTAAAGACGGCAGCCACCAATCGCCAAAATGGCCTGATGATTATTGGCCTACAGAAGCCGAACCTAAAGATGATGCCGCGTGGGATAATACCGTGAACAAGATTAATGCTGACAGGGCCGAATTTATAAACTTGTTAAAAAGCGACGATATTTACAAAAATATCCCGCATGGCGATGGGCAAAGCATCTTGCGCGAAGCCCTGCAGGTAGCCGACCATAACGCGTACCATACCTCAGAAATTATATTGTTGAGAAGGTTGCTGGGCGCCTGGAAGTAGTTAAAGGATGTGTAGATTTCAGATGTGCAAATATGCAGATGAACTCATTTGCACATCTGGATATCCGTACATTTACACATCTATTTCAATCCCTTTATAAAATTTACTATCCCGGTAACAAGTTCGGGTTTCAGGGGAAGGTCAGGTTTGCTATACGTAGCCGCATTTTGTTCCTTATCTGCCGGGGCCTCTTTTAAAACATGGTTCATATTTGGGATCATCAATAACACCGCGTCCGATTTTGCTTTTTTCAAAAGGTCGGCATCAGTGGCCGGTACCTGGATATCTGTAGTCCCCTGTACGATCAGTACCGGTATTTTTACTTTTTTAATCTCTCGGGCTGGCGAGTACCTGAACCATGATAATAGGTAAGGCTGGATATCCGGCCTGGCTATTGGGTAAAGCTTCGGGTCGATGTTATCCGTAAACTTTCCTTTTTTCAAGCTATCCAGCATTGTTTTAAAGTTATCCTGGATAAATTTAGGGTAAGCCTTCATTTGTTCAGTTACCACAATATCTGCCGAGCGGCCTGCACCCGCAACTGAGATGTAACCTCTAACCGGCTGATCGCGAATAGCCAGCATCCCTACTAACGAACCTTCGCTATGGCCCAAAACGATCACTTTAGAAAAGCGCTGATCTTCGTTCAACAAATTCACCAGGCCTACGGCATCATCCACATAGTCTTCAAAGCGCAGTTGCTTTTCTTTAGTAGTAGTTACACTTTGCCCCACCAGGCGTTTATCATAACGCAGGCTGGCTATGCCATTTTTACCAAGCTCGTTTGCCAGCATTTTATAGGTATTGCCATTAAGGCCAAGTTTAGGGCTGTTACCGTCTCGGTCTGTAGGGCCAGATCCTGCAATGATAATTACCACCGGTATTTTACCTTGTGCATTTGGCGGCGTGGTTAAAGTACCAGAAATAGAACCCGAAAAGGTTTTAAGCAGCACAGGAGACTCCTTTAGAGAGGCGTCCATGGCTATTGATTTAGCTTCCTCCACATACGGGCTAAGCAACAAAGCGGTCAGTTTATTTTGGCTGTTAAGCGATATATTAAGTAAAAAAACGGCATTATCAAACGTGGCCTTGTAAACAGCTAATTGCGAACTGTATTTTAAAAAAGTGTTTTGTTTGATGTTACCCAGTTGCGATTTTAGCTGTACAGTAGTTGGTTTAAACTTATCTAACGGTAAGCTTGCCTTCATTTCAGGGCTAAACATGGTAAAGATGCTATCGGGCTGGTTACTGTTATAAAATTGTTTAAATTTATTGGCAACTGCCGCGTAATTTGCAGGCTCTTGGGCCTTAAGGCGTGCTGCAAATAATAAAACAAACGCTATCAGGTATATTTTCTTCATGTGGTGTGCTAATTGTCTGTGGCGAAATTAATAAATAGAAAGGATTTACTTTTATACTAATAACTTAAAGCAACATTTAATAGTATAAAGTCGTAAAAAGCAATAATAGATTATTTTCCATTGTAAAATTGTTGTTATATTTAAGGCTTTAAATTAGATACTATAAGCAACATTTCTACAAGGTATATTAATGAGGGTTAAATTCGGGTGCTTATTTGCAGCTCTCCTGTCAAGTCTATTTAGTTTTTGTTATGCCCAAACGGGTTCTTCAACTATAAGCGGTAATGTTTTAATACAAAATAACCAACCGGCCCAAGCTGCCACGGTTATTCTATTAAACCTGCCCGACTCATCCGTGGCTATGTCTGCCCTTGTTGGCAATACCGGCAGTTTCCGCTTTTCGTATGTTAACCCTGGCAAATACATTGTTCTCGCTACAAGGCTTGGGTTTAAAAAAGCTTACTCCCCTAACTTTACAATTACAGCCGGGCTCGATAAAACCATCGCCTCCATCACCCTGTCATCAATTAATAAAGAGTTAAAAGAAGTTTCGATAGTTGCCAAAAAGCCCTATATCGAGGTAAAACCGGGTAAAATGATCATCAACCCATCGGCCAGCATCGTTGCCGACGGGCAATCTGTATTAGAAATTTTAAGGCAGTCGCCGGGGGTACGTGTTGATAATAATGACAACGTAAGCGTTAATGGCCGCCAGGATGCCCTGGTAATGGTAGATGGCAAAGCTACCAATCTTAACGGCGCCGATCTGGCAGCGTTGCTTAAAAGCACACAAGGTAGCAACATCGACCGGATAGAAGTGATCAAGGGAGGTTCTGCAAAATATGATGCTGCAGGCGGCGGCATCATCAATATCATTTATAAAAAAGGGACAAACATCGGTACAAACGGCACTTTCAATGCATCCGCTGGGTATGGCAAATACTATAAAGGAAGCACGGGTATTAGCCTAAACCACCGCACAACAAGCTATAATATTTTTGGCAGTTACAGTGTAATTGCGAACAAGACATGGAGAGATGTATATACCAACCGCACCATTAACTACGCGGGTGTCGAAAGTAATTACAATACGACTTATAAAAGTATTACCGAATCGCTTAACCATAATTTTAGGCTGGGGACAGATTTCTTCCTGTCGCCAAACCAAAGTATTGGCTTTTTAATAAACGGGATTGTAAACAATAACAATATTGATAAATACAACACGCTAAAGATCTACAACAACGGCGTATTTGATTCTACCATTGTTTCCCACTCACAGATAGACAGGAATATAAGCAACATCAATTACAACCTAAATTATACGGGTAAACTTGATAAAGCAGGCCGAAAAATAAACGCCAGTGCTACATACAGCAGATCTAAACGCCACTCTGACGAGTACATCACCAACACCTTTGCCAACGAGAACGGTTTTGCTTACCGCGACCCGTTGTTGCTGCAAAATTTATCGCCTACAAAAATAAATAACTGGAGTGGTTTACTAGCTTTTACCAACCCTTTAGCTAAAGGGAGCAAACTTGATGCAGGGCTAAAATATAGCTATACTAATACCGATAATAACCTGGTATTTGGCCCGCAGGTTAACGGCAGATATACAGTTAATACTACTTTTAGTAACCATTTCCTTTTTAACGAAAAAATTGGGGCGGCTTATGTTAACTACACAACCAAATTTGGCAAGTTTGATTTTGATGGTGGCCTGCGTGTCGAATACACAAAGAATGTAAGTAACTCGGTTACCACTAATGAAGTAACTACACGTAAGTATTTTAACTTGTTCCCTACAGCACTATTAAATTACCGCTATAACGACAAAAACGAATTTGCCTTAAACTTAACAAGGGGCATAACAAGGCCGGGATATGATAAATTGAACCCTTTTTTGTATTTTGTTGATCTGTACACCTACCAAGCCGGTAACCCTTATTTGAAACCCGAGTATCATAATACCATTCAGCTTAGCCACACGTATAACAGCGAAACGGTTACAACCTTACGTGCCGACCTTACAACAGGTGCAACATTCCCTTTTTACGGGCAAGACGATGCCAGCAAGTTAAGCCTGAGTGCCGATGTTAACCTGGGCAGGGTTTATACTTATGGCATTAACATCAACACACCCATAAAATTCAATAGCTGGTGGGCCAGTAATTATGACATTGATGCATCGTACCAACGCTACGTTGCTTATGCAGATTATGGCAACCTTAACAAAGGCACAGCAGATGTGATAATTTCCTCTACCCAAACCTTCACATTGCCGGGTGGGTTTGCCGCGCAATTAACGGGCCAATTTGAAACCGCTACGTTTTATGGTATAAAGCAGATTAGGCCTGCAGGCTATGTAGACGCAGGTATTAGCAAGCAAATATTTAACAAAATGGGCAGGCTAAGTTTAACGGGTACCGATATATTCAAAACAAACAGGGATAAGGTTTCTATCAACTACCAAAATGTTAACATTAATATTTTAGACAGGCGGGAATACCGAAAGGTTTATTTAAACTTTAGCTACCGCTTTGGCAAAACAACTCTAAAAGGCGCGGCAAGGCACGTTACCGGTAACGAGGATGAGCAAAACCGCATGAAAATCACTCAATAAAATCCACCTTTTCTTTGGGGTACTTTCCTTTTATACGGGTCACAAAAAAGTTGCCCAGCGATTCGGCGTTTACAAACTTTTTGTAGGATGCCGGCTTAAAATTAAAATATTGCCATACGCCTCCGTTATCCCTAAACTCCAGTTCGAGGATCTGTTGTTCGGGATCATACCCTATACTTTGTAGTGCTGATGACTGTACCTTCCGCCTGCGCATATTATAAAAGCAGGGCAAAGCAAAAATGGTTTTAGAAAATTAACCTGCGTGCCCGCTAAAAGCGCTGATGATAATTATAAGGAGTACGATGAAAGTGATGGCAGTATACAAATGATCTTTCTCCAGGATGAACCCAACAGCGCTAAACATAACCCTTACTATGGGCGTAGCTATTAGCAGTACTATCCCGGCCTGGATGATGGCCCTGCCCCGTAAATTGATGATACCGTTGATGATGCCCCCGGGGCTATGGATAAAATCGGGCACGCCTACAAATTTGTGGTAATTGGCAATGCTTTGTCCGTGGCGTTTCAAATAGATAACACCTCCAATAAAAACTACTGCCATAGAAATAAAAACGCCGGTACGCAGTACCCACCCTATTACCACTTGCATGTCTTTATCTTTAAACCGCTGTATCATTCAATGCCGAAAATAGTGCTTATAAAAGAGCCCGCCAACTTTAATGTTAACCTATATAATATATAGACTTTATTGAAAATCACCTATAAACGCTGATGTTAAAGCAGTTTTTACTATTTTCGCAACCTCAATACGGTAAATAAACAAATGGATTATCAATTTAAAGATATAGAGCAAAAGTGGCAGCAGTTTTGGGCAGAGCATAAAACCTTCAGGGCCGAAAATACCACCAATAAACCCAAGTATTATGTGCTGGATATGTTCCCCTACCCATCGGGCGCGGGGCTGCATGTTGGCCACCCGCTGGGTTATATTGCCTCCGATATTTTTGCACGGTACAAACGCTTAAAAGGCTTTAACGTGTTGCACCCTATGGGGTATGATAGCTTTGGGTTACCCGCCGAGCAGTACGCTATACAAACCGGGCAGCACCCATCTGTAACTACCGAAGCTAACATCGCTACTTACCGCCGCCAGCTGGACCAGATTGGTTTTTCGTTCGACTGGGACCGCGAGGTACGCACCAGTTCGGCCGATTACTATAAATGGACGCAGTGGATCTTTATGCAGCTATTCAATAGCTATTACGATAAAGATGCCGATAAAGCGCAAAGCATTGCCAAACTGGTTGAGCATTTTGAAAATAACGGCTCGGCAGGTATTAATGCCGTTTGCGATGATGAGACCTTAACATTTACCGCTGATGACTGGAAAGCCTTTAACAAGCAGGAACAACAGGCAGAGTTATTGAAATACCGCCTAACCTACCTGCGCGAAAGCACCGTTAACTGGTGCCCTGCCCTCGGTACCGTATTGGCTAACGACGAAGTAAAAGACGGCTTTAGCGAGCGCGGCGGCTACCCTGTTGAGCAAAAGAAAATGATGCAGTGGAGCATGCGAATTACCGCGTATGCCCAGCGCTTATTAACAGGCCTTGACCATATTGACTGGCCCGAGCCCCTTAAAGAAATGCAGCGCAACTGGATAGGCAAAAGCGTGGGAGCGAGCGTAAGGTTCCCGATAAGCCTCTCCCCAGCCCTCTCCGAAGGAGAGGGAGCAGGCAAGAAAGTCTCCCCTAACGGGGGAGATTTAGAGGGGGCTCATTACATAGAAGTTTTCACCACCCGCGTTGATACTGTTTTTGGAGTGAGCTTTTTGGTGATAGCGCCCGAGCATGAGTTGGTTGCAGCGTTGACCACTCCCGGGCAAAAGACCGATATTGATGCATACATCACCCAAACCAAAAAGAAAAGCGAACTTGACCGTATGGCCGATACCAAAACCGTATCGGGCGCGTTTACGGGAAGCTATGTAACCAACCCGCTTAACGGTACACAGATCCCTGTATGGATAGCTGATTACGTTTTGGCAGGATATGGGACAGGCGCGGTTATGGCCGTACCCAGCGGCGACCAGCGCGACTTTTTGTTCGCTAAGCATTTCAATTTGCCAATCATCCCGATCATTGATATCCAAAATATTGAAGCAGAAGCCGACCCCACCAAGGAAGGTAAATACATCAACAGCGATTTTATTAATGGCCTTGGCTACAAGGAAGCAACCGCAGCGGTAGTTGCGAAGCTTGATGAATTGGGCTTGGGTAAAGCAAAGGTGAATTTCAGGATGCGCGACGCCATTTTTGGCCGCCAGCGATATTGGGGCGAGCCTGTGCCCGTATATTTTAAAGGCAACCTGCCCTATTTAATTGAAGAGCAGCACCTGCCATTGTTATTACCCGAGATTGATAAATACCTGCCGACAGAAAGTGGCGAGCCACCTTTGGGAAGGGCTACAGATTGGAGTTACAAGCCCCAGGAATCAAGAGATAAAAACCAAGAGGAAGCTACTTATGCTTACGAACTAAGCACAATGCCGGGTTGGGCGGGCAGCAGCTGGTACTGGTACCGCTACATGGACGCCAACAACGACAAAGAGTTTGCATCGCGCGAAGCGATTGAATACTGGAAAGATGTTGACTTGTACATCGGCGGCAGCGAACATGCCACCGGTCACCTGTTATACAGTCGTTTTTGGAACAAGTTTTTGAAGGATCTGGATTTAGTTGTTGAGGAAGAGCCTTTCAAAAAACTGATCAACCAGGGAATGATACAGGGTAGAAGTAACTTTGTATATCGTTTAATTGACGATGAAGGTAAAGGCACCAACACATTTGTATCGCACGGTTTGATAAAAGAATATAAAACTTCGCCGCTACATGTTGATGTAAATATTGTAGAGAATGAAGTTTTAAACCTGAATAAATTTAAAGAATTTCGCTCGGAGTTTGCTAACGCGGAATTTATACTGGAGAACGGCAAATACATCTGCGGTGTAGAAGTTGAAAAGATGTCCAAGTCCAAATTCAACGTGGTTAACCCGGACGACCTGATAAGCCGTTACGGTGCAGATACTTTGCGCATGTACGAGATGTTCCTTGGCCCGCTGGAGCAAAGCAAACCGTGGAATACCAATGGTATAGAGGGTGTATTTAAGTTCCTTCGTAAATTTTGGAGGTTATTCCATGATGCGGAATGGAACTTTACGGTGAGCAACGAAGTACCTAATAAAGCAGAGCTGAAATCACTGCACAAGATCATCCAAAAGGTGGAGCAGGATATAGAGCGATTCTCTTTCAATACATCCGTATCCAGCTTTATGATAGCCGTTAACGAACTGACTGACCTGAAGTGCAACAAACGCGCTATACTGCAGGAGTTGGTTATCACCCTTGCCCCCTACGCCCCGCATATTTGCGAGGAACTTTGGGTGATGTTGGGTAACCCCGCAGGCAGTATCTCAACCGCGGCATATCCTAAATTTAACCCGGCCTATTTGGTTGAGGATGAGTTTAGCTACCCTATATCATTTAACGGCAAGGTGCGTACAAATATCAGCCTGTCGTTAACTCTGGAGCAATCTGATATAGAAGCCGCTGTATTGGCTAACGCCGACGTACAAAAACAGCTTAACGGCAAGGCCCCTAAAAAGGTAATTGTGGTTAAAGGCCGTATTGTAAATATCGTTATCTAATTACCTTAAATAATTACAGCCCCTGTGCATTGATGCTTTAATAAGCACACGCGCAGGGGCTTTTTGCTCTACCATAGTGTAACATGTACATTACAGTGATACATATTTTACATTAAACCGATAACTGCCTGTAACATTTTTGGCATTTTCGCCTCCAATTATAAAAACGCCCTAATATTTCTCAAATATGAAACGAATACTTTTACTTTTATTAGTTATATGTGCCTCAATATCAGCCAAAGCCCAATTTGGGGTTGGTGGTGGTGGCGGCTCAAATATCATCGGTAAGATCTCTGGTACGGTGATAGATTCACTTACCAAAAAACCGGTTGATTATGCTACCATCAGCATCTTTAAAAGCGGTGCAAAAGCGCCAATAAACGGTGTGTTAACAGATGAAAAAGGAAACTTTAGGCTGGATAACGTTCGTGCAGGTAAATACAAAATTACGGTATCGTTTATCGGTTACCCAACCAAAACTTACGACCCTGTTGAAACTACGGCTTCAAAACCGGACAACAATATGGGCCAGTTGATTATTGCGCCAAGTGCAAAATCATTAAAAGAAGTACAGGTGGTAGGCCAGCAATCACTTATCGAAAACAAGATTGACAGGATAGTTTACAACGCCGAAAAAGACCTTACCGCAGCAGGCGGTAACGCTACAGATGTATTGCAAAAAGTACCATTGGTATCTGTTGACATGAACGGTAACGTAGCCTTGCGTGGCGATCAAAACGTGCGTGTGCTTATCAACGGTAAACCATCGGGTGCAACATCAGCAAGCTTAAGCGATGTATTAAAAACCATCCCTGCCGATCAAATCAAAAGCATCGAAGTTTTAACTTCTCCGTCGGCTAAGTATGATGCTGAGGGCTCTGGTGGTATCATCAACATCATTACCAAAACCAAAAATGCATCTGGCATTAGCGGTGGTGTAAGCGGTGGTGTTGGCACACGGCAAAACAACGGTAACGTTAACTTAAACTATAACAAAAACCGTTTCAATTTTTCGGCTAATGTGGGTGGTAACCTTACCTGGCCGCAAATATCAAGTTCGATGTTCGACCAAACTTTAACCCTTAACGGCAGTACCCAACACAACACAAGCAGCACACAAAACGAAATTAAACGCCACGGTTTAAGAGGATCATTATCTGCCGGTTACGAATTTAACGGCTTCAACAGCATTAACAGTACCCTTACCTTAAACGATGGTGGTTTTGATGCTAACGGTGGTGGCAACTACCATTTTGAAAACGGTGCAATTATAGATTATTTCGGCAAAACAAGTTCAAAAAACAAGTTCAGCGGCTTCGACTGGAATATTGATTACACCCATAAATTTAAAAAAGAAGGCCATGAGATAGTAGTTTCGGGCCAGTGGAGCCATAGCATTGTTAAATCTGATTACCTTAACTTGTTTAGTCTGCGTTATGATAGCCAAAAAGGCAGCAACAATGGTAAAAACAATGAGTACACCGCGCAAGCCGATTATACCAACCCTATCAGCAAAACCTTAAAATTGGAGGCAGGCGGTAAAACCATCCAAAGGCGCATAAACAGTGTTTACGACATATATACCGTGCAAAACGACGATATATTATCAGATAACCCGGTTGGTGTTAACCCTGTTTTAGATACCGAGAACTCTAACTTGTACAACTACGATCAAAATGTATATGCGGGTTATAGTGTGTTTACTGTAAGCTTGCCTAAGAACTACTCCATATTAGCGGGCTTCCGTTATGAAAACACGCAAATAACCGGCGACCCGCAAACTCCTTACGCAACGCCGGGCACTAACTCACAGGCTTTACAGCCATTTACTGCGAGCTATAACACGTACATCCCAAGTTTAACCTTACAAAAGGTTATGGGTGCTAATACGTTTAAATTATCGTACAGCAAACGTATCCAACGCCCAAGCTTACAGGTATTAAATCCGTTTATTAACCGTAGCCAGCAACAAAGCCAAAGCGTTGGTAACCCCAACCTTGCGCCAGAGGTTTCGCAAACTGTTGAGTTAAATTACAACGCCTTTGTTAAATCATCGGTGTTAAACTTCTCGGTTTATTACAAAAACACCCGCGACCTGATAGAAGGTATTGCAACCCCAATCACAGATAACGGCATTGTGGTTAACCGTACCGTACAAAATAACGTTGCATCAAACAATTCAATTGGTGGCAGTTTTTTTGGTTCGATAAACCCTATTAAGGCCTTAACCATTCGTGGTAGTATCAACGTGTTTACTTATAACCCAACGGTTTACGATGCATATACGGGCTTTGTTAGCGCGGATGCTTTAAAAACCCGCCTGGTATCTACCATGTTTGGTAGCGCGCAGCTTACCTTGCCTAAAAACTTTATTGTAGAGGCATTTGGTTTCACCAACTCGGCCCGCAGGACCATACAAGGTAGCAGCCCGGCATTTGGTATCTATGCCTTCGGTATTAAGAAGCAATTTCTGGATAAAAAGGCCTCTATCGGTTTCAATACCGTACAGCCATTTGCAGTTAATAAATCGTTTAACCAAAATATCTCGAGCCCAACATTTACCCAGGTCTCGAAAACCCAGTTCCCTTTCCAATCTTTCGGTATAACGTTTAGCTACAGCTTTGGTAAAATAAGCTTTAAAGCACCAAACCCTACCCAGAAAAAGAAAGGTGTTAATAACGACGACCAGATACAAGGTGGCGACCAAAACGGTGGCGGTGCAGCACCTGCAGGCGGCAGATAATAGCCAAAACAACAATTAATATATTAAAAACGCCCCTCCGAAATCGGAGGGGCGTTTTTTTGTGTGTCAACCATCATCCTAAACCTGTTTCAGGATTTTTCAGGACAATTTAACCACTACGTAAACTATCGACCCTGCATGTGAGATGCCGAATTTATTCAGTGACGGAAACGTTGTGCAACAAAAAAGCCGGTCAATTACTTAACCGGCTTTAAATATTAAATCCTGCCCCCCTTTAGGGTTAAGGGCAAATTATTTCTTATTGTAATATTTAAAATCCTTACCAATAAAACGTGCTGCTTCGCCCAGTTCTTCTTCGATACGTAGCAATTGGTTGTATTTAGCTATCCTGTCAGATCGTGATGCAGAACCGGTTTTGATCTGGCCACAGTTAAGGGCAACGGCAAGGTCGGCAATGGTAACGTCTTCAGTTTCGCCGCTACGGTGGCTCATTACAGATGTGTAACCGTTGGTTTGTGCTAAAGTAACCGCGTTGATAGTTTCTGTTAACGAACCTATTTGGTTAACTTTTACCAGGATAGAGTTAGCCGTATGGGTAGAAATACCTTGTTGTAAACGTTTTACGTTGGTTACAAACAAATCATCACCTACTAACTGTACCTTATCACCAATTTTCTCGGTTAGTAATTTCCAGCCATCCCAGTCATCCTCGCCCATACCATCTTCAATAGAAATGATAGGGTATTTAGCTGCAAGTGATGCAAGGTAATCTGCCTGCTCGGCGCTGGTACGGATAGCACCTTTTTCGCCTTCAAATTTTGTGTAATCGTATTTACCGTCTTTGTAAAACTCAGAAGCGGCACAGTCAAACGCAAGGCAAATATCAACACCCGGTGTGTAACCGGCTTTTTCAATAGCCTGCAAAATGGTTTCAACGCCATCTTCGGTACCTTCAAACTTAGGTGCAAAGCCACCCTCGTCGCCTACTGCTGTAGACAGGCCCCTGTCATGTAATATTTTCTTAAGGTTGTGGAATACTTCGGTACCCCAACGCAAAGCTTCAGAGAAAGATGAAGCGCCAACCGGCATTATCATAAATTCCTGGAACGCGATAGGCGCATCTGAGTGAGAACCACCGTTAACGATGTTCATCATTGGGATAGGAAGCGTGTTAGCGTTAACACCACCAATGTAGCGGTATAAAGGCTGGCGGCTTTCTTGTGCTGCTGCTTTAGCAACTGCCAAAGAAACACCCAGGATAGCGTTAGCGCCCAGTTTACCTTTATTTTCGGTACCGTCAAGCGCTATCATGATAGCATCAACAGCATTTTGTTCAAATACATCAACACCTTTTAATTCATCGGCAATTATGTTGTTTACATTGTCAACGGCTTTTAAAACACCTTTACCCATGTAAACGGCTTTGTCATCATCACGAAGCTCAACAGCCTCGTGGATACCGGTTGATGCACCTGATGGTACTGCAGCGCGGCCAAGCACACCATTTTCTGTAATTACATCTACTTCTATCGTAGGGTTACCGCGCGAATCAAGTATCTGGCGCGCATGGACAGCAATTATTAAGCTCATAGTTTTTATTGTCGAATTTTGAGTGATATACTATACTAATTTGGTCGGCTAAGTTAAGTCCAAAAACAGGAAATAGCAACGCAAATTTTGCATTTGTAATGATTATTAATCGTTTGTGGTAGGCAGGCGCTCATGCTCCACGCTATTTTTACGGTTTATACGGTACATCAGGGTTAGCATCATATTGCTTTTTGCACTGCTGGTAACAGTGGTATAATTGCGCTGATTTATCCAACCTGCCTGTACTATCCATTTCTTATCAAACTGGTAACCTAAAGATGCAGATACCCGGTTACGCTCGAAGTTGGGTGCTTTATTGTTGAAGAAGATCTCGTCGAACACTGATATAAACCAGGTTTTAGCCACTATCTTTTTATTGTTTAGCGGTACAAACATATTTAAACGATAACGGAACCTGTTGCGGTAGTCGCCGTTCACCCAGCGCTGCTCTACCCGGTAACGGTGCTCAAATTTTAGCGGGGTAAGGAATTGGTTGATAGTCATCTGCTCCCAAACCCTAAACTCGTTGGTAAGCGGGCCTTTATCCACATCAAAATAATCGTAAGTATGATAAGTACCTGTACCCAATAAGGCGGTAAAGTTTTTATCGATATCGTAACTCACGCCCGCCTTAGCTTCGTAATACTGGAACTGGCTAAACCCCGCGCCATTTGTACGCGCCTGGAACTCGCTGTAACCGCCCCATTTATGAACGCTATCGCCCGGCATTACCACGGTTACGATCCCCCAGGTACCCGTTTTTGAATCTTGTGCGTTAACTTTAAATGAACAAACTGTTAAAATAACAAGCAGTAGTGTTAAGTGTGAGATATTTTTTAACATTTTTTTAATATTGATTTAATACAAATGTATTTCCTGATTGTTATCTACGTGTTAACTAAACAAGTGTTAATATTATTAATATGTTAAGAATTAACCTTCATGTTAATTTAATGTTAAGAAACTCAAGTGGGTGTATAAAGCTAAAATGTTGCGGGTTTGCGTTATCTTAGCCCTATGAAATTCCCTTTAGTAACCGTTGTTTTTGTATTGCTTACCGGATTTGCGTTCGCACAAGAGGTGCCTGATATACCCGAACCCAAAAAGGATAGCGCTACGGTTGCTTTGGAACAAGAAAGCACTTTTAGGGCAGTTGAGCAATCACCGTCATTTCCGGGTGGGATGGATCGTTTTAATACCTATGTAGCAAACCATCTGGAAATACCACAGCTTACAGCACTATTTGGTTTTACAGGACGCATCGTGGTTGGCTTTACTGTTGATAAAAGAGGGAAACTAACGGATATAAATCCAATAAGCAATAGCGGCTTAGGGTTGGAAAACGAAATAGCTTCGATAATAGCGCAATCGCCATCATGGAAGCCTGGGATACAAAATGGAATACCAGTAGATGTAAAATATACCATTCCCTTTAAATTTAACTTCCAGAAGCCCATTATCGATATGGCCGAATTAAAAGGTTGCGCATATCAGTTTACTTTTCAGATAAAAGATAAAACGTACAGCATAGATCAGGCTGAGCCAATATTAGGCAAAACATTCCCTGCCGATAAGATCGATTACGCAAGATCTTTCACAGAACAGCCCGAAGAAAATAAGAAAGCCAAAAAGTACCTGATACAAATAAAAGACTAAACAAAAAGATACGCGAAATAACGGTAACTACATTATTTCTTTTTGTCTTGTTTCTTGGTTCTATTAGTCTTGAATCTCCCCCTATTCCCACTTAAAGGTTTTAACCGCTACGGCATAAACTATTACGCCCCATATCAGCAGGATAAAAAGCTGGTGGGTAACATCGCCAAGGCCGGCACCTTCAAAAGCTACCTTGCGCATGGCGTTATTTAAGTGGGTTAATGGCAGGGCGTTACTTACATATTGCAGCCATTTTGGAAATGCTGTTATCGAAAAAAATGTGCCCGACAGCAGGAACTGCGGTAACGTAATGATATTTGACAACGGCGGTACGGTGCTTTCGTTTTTGGCGATGCCCGATATGGTAAAGCCGAACCCCATAAATATGACAAGCCCGATAGCGCAAAGCACCAGCATATTAAGCACCGTGACCACCCCGTGGATGAGCGTAAAGCCGAAAGCGAAGTGCCCCACCATAATAATAAACAATGCGCCCAGTAACGAGAACACGATCCGTGCTAAAGCCTCGCCCAGTACAATGCTGTAGCGCTTAACCGGGGTAGCAAAAAAGCGTTTAATAACCAGCGTTAACCTCAAACCAATGAACACGAATGCCGTACCAAACACGCCGCTGCTTAGCAATGAGAAACCCAACTGACCCGGTAATATAAAATCGATGTATTTGTACTCGCGGCCGGTAACTACTGTTTCTTTCAGGTTCACGGCATCCGGTATTTTGATGCCAGAGTAGGCTTTTATCTTGCTCAGCTGCTCGGACTGGAACCTGTAAAAAATATTATTCAACACCGATTTTAACACCCCGCCCTTATCGCCCGATGCATGGCTGTATTGCACGCTCATGTCGATTGGTTTCATCGGCGTGAACGGCCCAACGTTGATGATTGCATCTATGCTACCCTTTGCCAGGTTCTTGTTGATCTCATCAGCCGTTTGATCTTTTATCAAATGGACGATCTTAGTTTGGGCAAGTGCCTTATAAACCGGGTTAAGCGTATCGCAGCCTTTGCTTACGCCCACGTCTATAGACATGCCGCCGCCGCCAATATTGGCAAACACCAATATAAATATCAGCGGGAAAGCCAAACTAAACACCACCGCCGACGGGCTGCGTAAAATAGAACGGAAACTGGCTTTGGCAATGGCCAGGGTTGCGCGGGTATTGCTATAATTTTGGTTCATTGGTTCAATAGTTCATTTGTTCACTGGTATTTAAAACTGCAACCTGCCCACCGGCAACTGCCAAACGGGTCGTTAACTCTCCCGCCACTCCTTGCCGGTAAGGTTAATAAAAACATCCTCCAGATTGGCACCTTTGGTTTGTTTGGCCCGCTCGAAACCGGTTGCTACCAGTTGGTCAATAAAATGGTCTGGGGTATCTATACCGATGATGTGGCCACCGTCAACAAAGGCTACACGGTCGCAAAGTACTTCAGCTTCGTCCATATAATGGGTGGTTATTACAACAGTTGTACCCGCGTCGCGGATCTCGCGGATGAGATCCCAAAGGTTACGGCGCGCCTGTGGGTCGAGGCCGGTGGTAGGCTCGTCCAGGAAAATAATACGTGGATTGTTTATTAGTGTGGTAGCGATAGAGAACCGCTGCTTTTGCCCGCCGGATAGATCTTTGTATTTTGCTTTAGCTTTATCAGTTAGGGCCACCTTCTCAAGCATTTCTGTCGGGGTTTTGTTAACACCGTAAAGGCCCGAGAATAGTACGATCAATTCCGACAAGTTCAAATTTGGATAATAACCGGCTGCCTGTAGCTGCACGCCGATGCGCATTTTGATTTTATCGGCATCCGTTTCGATATTAAAACCATCTACCGTTATCTCGCCAGATGTTTTATCTCGCAGGGTTTCAATTACTTCCAGCGTGGTGGTTTTACCGGCGCCGTTCGGGCCAAGCAGTCCGAAGATCTCGCCCTCGTAAACCTCAAAGCTGATGCCCTTTACCGCCTCAAAATCGCCGTAATTTTTAACCAGGTTTTTAACCGTGATAATAGGTTTGTTTGCCATACGTAAATATGCGTTGTATTTGTTTAAAATGCAATGTACCGTCGGAAAACATCTCAGTATTTTCGGTAAGTAAGTTTAATTACAAAATTTTAAAATTGTTAATTTAGCGAACAACCTTAATTCATGAGAAAACTGTTTTTAATTATTGCCATTGGTCTTGTTTCATGTGAACAGAACACCAATAAAACAAAAAACAACATGAATCATTCTGTGGCTGAAAAAAAAGCACAAAGCGACTCATTATCATATACGGTGTTTCCTTATAACGTTGAAGAGTTTGACTGGAAAAATTTTGATAAACAAAATAACGAACTTAAAAACCAATTCATGCGATCCCCTCCTGTTGAATTAAAGGATGCTTATGAGTATTACAAAGGAGAATTTTCCAGTGTGACTGATCTGCAAAAGGCATTGCATATTTATGATATTGATGCAGATGGCACAGATGATATTATTTTTGAAGGACAAAGTGGTGGTGAACCATTAGAAACTGCTTTAATACTTAATACAAAAAAAGGACTGAAAGTAATTTTCATTACCCTTCAAACCGTAAAAGGTATTACGTTAGATAAAAATAAAAGAATAAGTAAATTATATATTAAAGACCCTGGTTGCTGTGCCGAATATATTGAATTTAATAAAATCTATGATGTTATCTACACTACCAGCCAGCCAAAAATAAAACTGCAATACCTGTCGGCCAATCATGTGAGCACATACTTCCCAGAAAAATACCTCTCACGGCCTATAAACTTTGAAGTGCTTAATGATAATTATAAACTACGCACAAAACCGATTGAGGATAATAAATCACAAATGGCACTTGATGGCGAAATACATAGTGGCAACGATGTGGCACTTCTTAAAAAGGCAACAAAGGGTAAAGCATTTGCGACCGCAACCGATAAAACTGGACGCGAATGGTGGTTAGTACAAATAAACCCTAAATTCACTATTAAAGGCTTCTTCCACGAAAGTGAGGACAGCGCTCTAAAGGCCTACAAAATTGGCTGGATAAGTAGCCGTTTTATAAAAAAGCTTGAATAAGCTGCTTACTCTCGTATATCCCAAGGTAAAACTTTTTAAAATATCAAATGGCCCAATAAACTGATGAGTACAACGGCTTTTGTTAACAAAGCTACAATGGTGGTTAGTGCAGGTAGTGTGAGTAAAGTTGTCATGATGTTTGTGTGTTTTAACACTACAAAAGTGTATCAAACCCAAACTTTTTAACAGCATTATTAGGCGAACGGAAACAAATTGTCGGTAAATGTATTCCAAACAGGAATGAGCATCGGAAAATTAGCGGTTGCCCCTACAACTTACTCCTCTCCCACGTTTATCCCTATCTGCTTTAGCAGTAACGATGCGTTAAAGGTTTTGCACTCGCCGTGTTTTATCTTGTAATCGAACAGCATTTCGGCATCAATTACTTGTATATCAAAATAGTAATTGCGTACGTAACCGGGGTATTTATCTTCCAGGCGGGCAATCTGCAGATCGTGTGTGGCAACCATGCCTACCCCCTTTTTGCTGATAAGCTGCTCTATCACGGCTTTACTGCCTAAATATTTATCCATGGAGTTTGTACCGCGCAGCATCTCGTCTATCAAAAAGAAAACCCGGTGCTCATTTTCTACCGCAGCAAGCAACATTTGCAGGCGGTCAAGCTCGGCTTTAAACGTTGAAGTGCTTTCGTTAAGCGAGTCTTTGATGCGCATGTAACTTACAATTGTGATCACAGAAACTTCCATCGCGCCTGCGCAAACAGTAGACCCGGCAAGTGCCAACACCGTATTGATGCCAACGGTGCGCAGGAAAGTGCTTTTACCCGCCATGTTACTACCTGTGATGATATCGATACTATAAGCATCCCGCAAGTTATAATCGTTATCAACCCGTTTACCTCGGATAAGCGGGTGGGCGATGTTTTTAGCAGTAACGGTATAACCTTCCGTATCGGCAATAATGGGGTACACCCAGTCGGGGTAATTGATGGCAGGCACGGCAATACTTATTAAAGCCTCAAAATCGGCAATCACATCAAAGGCTTCTTCCAGGTTTTCGCAGTTGCTGCGTTTCCAATTCTCAATGGCGATGATCTGGCGGATATCCCACAGTAAAAACAAATTAAGTATAACACCTACTATAACGTTAAGGTGGTAGTTCAACTTGCTTATCAACTCCGATAGCTCTTTTATTTTGGTGGATGTTTTATCGTCCTTTAATTTTTGGGCAAGGCTGTTGTTATAAACGGCATCCCAGGTTTGACTTTCTATTTTTTGGAATACCCCGGCATAATTGCCCAGCATGGTTCCAATTTTATCAGCTATCATATCAGCCTTCCTGATGTCGGTAGCCCGCGACAGTACCAGACCCATATTCACCAGGCCAATAATAATGGCGGCAATTTTAGCCAAAGGATAAAAATAAGCTATCGCGATAGCGCCTAACAAAAGCCAGGGTGCAATTTTAGCATACTTGCTTAGCCACTTTTCGCCGGTTAGGTTTAGTGGCAGGTGCAGGTATTTAAACAGGTTAGCAAGGCGGTGAATATCCCCGTCGTTACTGAATAAAAGCAGGGCTTGCAGTTCAATTTTCCAACTTTGTTTAAGGGCGATCTCTTTAACAGCTTCCTGTCGTAACAAAACTGTGGGTTTATCTGCCGGGGCATTTAACCACGCAGCCAATTTATCGTTTCCGGTTGTGGTAGCCGCCCGGTTTATCAAATTAAACAGCGAAGTGTTGCCAAAAATATCCAGATCGGAACTGTAAAAATGCTTTTCGTTACTGTATCGCTGGCCGTTATTATACAGGTTGGTGTTACCTTGCAGGCTATCTATCTCGTTAAGGTTAATGCGCTGAAGATCCAGATAGTAGTTGCGTTGGCGCTCGTACCCGCCCTGGCGGGCAACAAGCCATGCAAAGGCCGCCAATAAAACCACAAAGCCAACAGCCATAATGGTAAAATTATCCTGCACGATAGTAAGGTAGATGGCGAAAACCATCAGCCCGAAAATGCCCAGCCTTAACAGCGAATAGGTATTGGCCAACTTTTTAAATTTATCAGCTTCCTGCTTTGCCTGCGCGGCGGCCCCGGTATAGTTATCAATTATAGTTTGTTGCACAGATATTATAGATATTTTTGCACTTCAATGTTACAACAATAAGATAACATTTCAACCCAAATAGTTACATCTGTAAATGAAGATAACGTTTATCACCGTTGGTAAAACCGAGGACGCCTATTTAAAGGACGGTATTGAAAAATATATTAAACGCCTTAAACATTACACCAAGCTGGAACTGTTTGATATCCCCGAACTTAAAAATACCAAAGCCCTAACCGAGGACCAGCAAAAAGCCAAAGAAGCCGAACTGATCCTCAAAAAAATAACCGTTCAGGACCATGTGATACTGCTCGACGAAAATGGCATGGAATTTACCTCCGTGCAGTTTGCCAACTATATCAATAAACGTTCGGTATCATCAAGTGCCAACCTCATCTTCATCGTGGGCGGCCCCTACGGGTTCGATCAAACCGTTTACCAGCGCGCCAATGATAAGATCTCGCTTAGCCGAATGACGTTCTCACACCAAATGGTGCGCCTGTTTTTTGTAGAACAATTGTACCGCGCCTACAGTATTATTAAGGGCGAACCGTATCATCATCAGTAGATGGGAAGATGCAGGGATATGCAGATGTGCAGATGTGCAGATGTATTAAGCGTTGTATTGATGAGATACATATGCCAAAATGTAATTTTCATATGCACATTTGGATAGCTGCACATCTGCACATTAAAGAATAATCTGCACATTTGCATATCTGCATATTTGCAGGGTTAATTATGGCACACGACCACTCCCATCACCACGATCATGCTCCGAAATTAGACCACCTGGATGCTGCCTTTATCTGGGGCATTGTGCTTAACTCGGCCTTTGTGGTGGTAGAGGCTATTTACGGATTGATCAGCGGATCATTATCCTTGCTGACGGATGCCGGGCATAACCTGAGCGACGTGGCTTCTTTAGCCCTTGCCCTGCTTGCATTTAAGCTTGCCAAAGCCAAATCAAATAAGGATTACACTTACGGTTACAAACGGTCCACCATTATCGTATCGTTTTTTAACGCTTTGGTATTGATCATAGCAGTTGGTTTTATAGTATATGAAGCCGTGGTACGCTTTATACACCCCGAGCCTATTGCGGGCGGCACGGTTGCCTGGGTGGCCTTCGTAGGGATAGGTATCAACGGGTTTACCGCATGGCTTTTTGTAAAAGATAAAGACAGCGACCTGAACGTTAAGGGTGCTTACCTGCACATGGCGGTTGACGCCATCGTTTCGGTTGGCGTGGCAATATCGGGGATCATCATTTACTTTACGCATTTGGCCTGGATAGACAGCGCAGTTAGTATCATTATTGGCGCAGTGATACTAACCGGTACCTGGAACCTGCTAAAAGATAGCCTGCGATTGGAAATGGACGGCGTACCAAAAGACATCGACCTTAAAAAAATAAAATCTGAGTTAATAAAAGCCAAAGGTGTGGTAGATATCCACCATATGCATGTATGGGCACTAAGCACTACAGAGAATGCCCTTACCGCCCACCTGGTGGTTAGTCCGGAAGATATGGGCATCTTCGACGAGATAAAGCACGACCTGCGCCATAGGTTAGAGCACCTGTCCATAAGCCACAGTACTTTTGAACCGGAGTTTAGTAACGAAAAATGTGAGCAGCCTGATTGTTAGAGATTCTTCTATGACCAATCAGAAACCCCTTAAAATAATTTTGCTCTTTACGGTTCTCCAGATTATTGGGAGTGTAGTTTTGTTAGTACGAATTGCAAATCTTGAATTGGAGTTCATTTATGAATTATTGTGTCTTATATTACTACTCGCAATTATTTATTACGCCGTGTATCTCATTATTCTAATTCGACATATCAAACGCAACATTAGCTTTTGGCGGATTGTGGTTTTGTCTTTCTTTTGTTTTCTTCCCGTAATACTCTCCGGCCTTCTGATTATATTTGTTTATTTCTACACCAATAAACCCTATGAAAACCAACCGACGTAAATTCATCGCAACTGCAACTGCTGTTGCAGCAAGCACAGCCGTAGCATCGGCTATTCCATCTATTATAAAACCCAACAACATGACAAACAGATACCCGGTAGTACACCATGCGCTTTTCTGGTTAAAAAACCCTGATTCTAAAGCGGACCGCGATAAGTTAGTTGCAGGTGTAAAATCACTTGGAAAGATAGAAACCATTAAAGAACTGCACGTTGGCATTGTTGCCAGTACCGAAAAACGCGACGTGGTTGATAATAGCTGGGCGGTATCAGAAGTAATGTTCTTTGCCGATCTTGCCGGCCAGGCAACCTATCAAAACCACCCCATCCACCAGCAATTTATTAAAGACCACAGCCATCTTTGGGAAAAGGTTGTAGTTTATGACGCGGTGGACGCGTAACCACCCATCCGTCGTCCTGAACTTGTTTCAGGACCCCTCATAAAAAGTAGCAGACCTTACATGTGGGATGCCGAAACAAGTTCGGCATGACCGCATAGCTTATACATAAGAAAGCCCCGACAGGACCATCCTACCGGGGCTTTAATATTTCATCAGCGGATACCCTTATGCTTTTTTAGCAGGTGCTTTCTTCGCTTTGGCTTTTGGGGCTTCGGCGGCTGGTGCTTCTTCTTTTACAGGTCCGGCAGTTGGTGCTTCATCGGCAACCGGCGCGGTGGCAGGTGCTTCTTCGCTAAACAAAGGCATATCCTTTAATAACATGTACCAGCTAATTATCTTTTTAATATCAGATGAGTAAACTTTCTCCTCGTCGTGGTCGGCGGCAACTTCATAGAAAAACTCACGGAGTTTTTTACCATCGTCCTTAACCGCAGGTACGTTCTGGGAAGATTTCATGCGTTCAAAAACGTCAATCAGTTTAATATCATCCTCAAGGCCAAAGATCGTTATCTCGTTCAATGCAGCCAGTTTAGCGGTTGATAGGTTTACCACCAGCTTAGTTTTTTGCGCATCAAGGCTTTCTAAAACGTAACCGGTTTTGTTTTGCGCAAGCGCTTTCCATAAACCCGGTTTACCCGATACCGCAACAATTCCCTGTAAATTCATATGTTATTCTTCTATTACTTCAATACTTAAAATTTTATCGCCCTGGCGGATATCGTCAACCACATCAACATTTTCTACAACCTTACCAAACACGGTGTGGTTGCGGTCTAAATGCGCGGTATTTTCGCGACTGTGGCAGATAAAAAATTGAGAGCTACCAGTGTTACGTCCTGCATGTGCCATTGAAAGCACGCCACGGTCGTGGTATTGGTTATCGCCTGTCAATTCACAGTCGATACGTGTACCCGAACCACCTGCACCTGTACCTGTTGGGTCGCCACCTTGTACCATAAAGTTAGGGATAACACGGTGAAAAGTTACGTTATCGTAAAAACCTTTTTTAGCTAAACCTAAAAAGTTAGCTACAGTATTAGGCGCATCTTTATCGTAAAATTGAACGGTCATTTCACCTTTTTCGGTTTTAATAATTGCTTTGCTCATTTGTTTTAAATTTTAAACAGGTGACAAAGGTAAGTATTTGAGGTGAAAGGTAAAAGGCGAAAGGTTAAAGGTTTGTAATGGCTAATACTTCGTTATCCGAAATTAACATTCGGTGTTCGATGTTATCTAACTATAATACCATTTCCAATTAATCGTTACATTTGATATATCCGCATGAACAGATTCATTAAATACCTTTTTGCTTTTACCTTTTACCTTCTGCCTCTTTTCAGCAGGGCGGCCTCCCTCCTTATTCCGATGGATGAAGAGCAGAAGGACCACCTAAAATCGTACGGTATTGCCTTTTGGACGCTTAAGAACGGCGAAACGGTAGACTGGCTGCTGAACTATCGCGGCGGCAGTTTTATGATGAAGTATGATAAACGGCTGGAGGATGAGTGTAAGATCCGCGGGGTAAGCTACCAGGTTTTGGCAGATGCATCCGCGAACCAGATCCTGAACGAGGTAAGCGACCCATCCGTAAATATGGACATTGTAAAGCTGGAGAAAGCGCCTAAAATGGCTGTCTATTCGCCCAAAAACAAACTACCCTGGGATGATGCCGTTACCCTGGTTTTAAAGTATGCAGAGATCCCCTATGATGTAATTTACGACGAAGAGGTTATCCGCGGCGACCTGCCCAAGTACGACTGGCTGCACATGCACCACGAAGATTTTACCGGGCAATTCAGCAAATTCTACGGGGCTTACCGCTACGCGCAATGGTATATGGACGATGTGAAGGGCCAGCAGGCGATGGCCGCTAAACTGGGCTTTAAAAAGGTATCACAAATGAAACTGGCCGTGGTAGAGCACGTGCGCGATTTTTGCGCGGGCGGCGGCTTCCTGTTTGCCATGTGCAGCGGTACAGACACTTTCGATATTGCCCTTGCGGCTTCTAAAACAGACATCGTAGAGAGCATGTTTGACGGCGACCCTACCGACCCGGAGGCGCAATCTAAGCTTGATTTTACGCAGACTTTCGCTTTCCAGAATTTCACTTTAGACCAAAACCCTACGTCGCATCAGTTTGCCAATATTGATGTTACCCCCGTTAGGCAGGTAGAACGCAACCGCGACTTTTTTACACTGTTTGATTTTTCGGCCAAATGGGATGTGGTACCCAGTATGCTCACGCAAGACCATGATAAAGTTATAAAAGGTTTTATGGGGCTAACTACAGCCTACAATAAAAGTAAACTGAAGCCCGGCGTTACCATTATGGGCGAAATGAAAACCGCCAACGAAGCCCGCTACATCCACGGCGAATACGGCAAAGGCCAATGGACCTTCTATGGCGGCCACGACCCCGAAGATTACCAACACGCTGTTGGCGACCCTCCAACCGATCTTAAGCTGCACCCAAATTCGGCAGGATACAGGTTGATACTAAATAACGTGTTGTTCCCGGCGGCAAAGAAGAAGAAACAGAAAACGTAGAATCAGTTTGCAGTTATTAGTTGGCAGTTTGCATCTTTATCTGCAAACTCGAAACTGCAAACTGCCAACTTAATTATAAAACGTCCAGGCTACGCCGAATTTTAGCATTTTATCCATCTGCGGATAGCGGTTTACGGTGTAGAAACCATTGGTGAATAAGCCTTGGTTTACGTAATCGTATTGGATAAACAAGTTTGTTTTCTCGAGCGTTGCCTTAAAAAATATGGTAGCAATTGGGTACGAAGTAAAGGTAACATCCGGCCCGTTGTAAAACTGGCCAAGGCCAACCGCGTAAGATGGTGCAAGGTACGGGCTATTGTAACGCGCGCTTACGCCAAACTGCGAATTTAACACATGGAACAAATTTGCACCATAATACAAACTGCTGTAGGTGTAAACTTCGGGCGTGCGTAAAATAGCGGCGTTGTCTGTTTTTTGGTAAACAACATAGTTATCAAAGTGGAACTTGCGCCACTCCAGGTTTTTACCAATACTAACTTTAAGCATGTTGATGGTAGAGCCATACTGCCTCGGGCTGGCATCTATCCCGCCGGGCTGTGCTGCAAAATACAGGTAATCGGTTATCAAGAAATATTCGGCTTTCAGATCAACCTGCAACATATCGTTCACATAATTGAACGACAGGTTGGTGGTTTTTTGGTTACTAAATTTATTGTTAAAAATATAATGGTTAGAGATCCAATTGGTGTAAACCAACCCCGGCGAACTGCTTTGCAGGTATGCACCTAAAACAATGCGCCCTGCCTTTTGCCCGCCTGCAAGGCTCAGCTTTGCATCATACAAAAGGTCGCCAAAGTTACGGCCCTGTACTATCTGGCGCAGGTCGGCATCCAGCACAATGCGGTCGCTAAATTTATAACCCAGCTTTCCTTTAAGTGTAATATTCTGGAAACTTTCGTTCTGCACCCTTGATGGCTTTACTTCTTTGTTACCAAACTGGTTAATAAGCGTGTCGGCTACAAATTGGCTTACTTTATAATAATCCTGCGTAATGCCAACGTCCAGTTTCAGTTCGTTCTTCACCATTTTTAAGGATTTGCCGCGCAAGTAAAAGCTGTACGAGAAATCATTTTGCAGGTGCAGCACATTTAGCGAATCCCTTGACCGTGCCGAACTGAAATAATAATCGGGAAACACGCCATAGTTATCTAACCCATTTTGCAAGTAGTTGTATTTGCGCTGGTTATAATAAAAAGTATAGGCAACACGCTGGGTGGGTAATACGGTTTTAGAAAAAGCCTTACCCTGGTTCAGACTATCTATATGCCCTATGTAATAAAATTGCTTTATATAAAAGCCGGCGCTTTTCCAATTGGCAAAGCTACCGGGCAGGCGCACAGGCTCGCCGGTTTTGTCAAACGACGACGCGGTGCTATTGAAGATAGTATCTTTTAATATCGACCCCGTTTCTGGCGCCTTAAGGTTATTAAACAATACATTCGCCAGTAAATTATAGCGTTTATTAACGCTATGGTACCAGGTAAAAAGGCCAAAGTTAAAGTCGCTTACATTTTGCGCAAGGATGCCGTTGGTACTATAATACCCCTTCGATCCATTAAAGTTCATGATGAGCCCTACGTTCCAGTTAGGCTTTACATTTTGGGTGTGCACAACCTTAAACAATTGCTCTTTTGACCCACCCAGCGAACTGAATAGCGACAACAGCGTGTATGGCGCCCGGGCATTAAAATAATTAATGTCTTGCGGGTTTACCATGTAGGCATCCAGCGAATGCAACCCTTCATCAAACCCAATGGTTTTGCGGGGATTAAAAAGCAGGTCGCGCTGGGCAACACCAGGGTAGCCCAGGCTTATTTTGGGATTACGCGGCTGGTTTAGCGGGCTGTAATTTTCAAAGTTGACCAGGCCGGTATCCAGCGGGAAAAGCTGGATGCTATCCATCAATAAACGCTCGCTGGTAACCTTAATAAATTTGGAAGTGAATACAACCGAATCCTTACGGTTCTCTTCGCGCTTACGGATCGAATCGAGGTTTTTTGAGTCGCCACCGTTGGTCCTGCCATTTTTGATCGTATCACGCTTATAAACGGGATCGCTTTTATTTTGACCGGGGAAGCGCGTGTTATTTATCTGCGCAAAAACACCCTGCACAGATGCGCAAAGCAATAAAATAAGTAAGTATTTAAGCTTATTCGTCATTAAAGCCCTGCTATTAATTCTTTAAGTATGGTGGTCAGTTTTGGTTCGGCCTCGCGTGCTACGGCCAATATTTCTTCAAGTAATATCGGTTCAAGCACTTCCGGGAAACCCTCATCTGTAATTACCGATATGGCAAAAACAGGAAGCCCCATGTGGTTCGCCACAATAACTTCGGGCACGGTGCTCATACCTACAATATCGCCGCCAATAATGCGCAGGTATTTGTATTCGGCACGTGTTTCTAAGTTAGGGCCTGTAACCGCAACATAAACTCCTTTATGGCAGGTAATATTGTTTGCTTTCGCGATGCCAAGTCCTTTTTCTACCAGGTTGTGGCGGTAGGGTTCGCTCATGTCCGGGAAACGGGGGCCCAATTCCTCATCGTTACGGCCGGTAAGCGGGTTAAGCGGCTGCAGATTGATGTGATCCTCGATGATCATCAGGTCGCCCTTTTTAAAATCGGGGTTAAGCGATCCGCTCGCGTTTGATACGAACAGCGTTTTGATTCCCAGCATTTTCATCACCCTAACCGGGAAAGTGATCTGCTGCATGGTGTAACCTTCGTAATAGTGCAAACGGCCTTGCATCGCAACTACTTTTTTACCACCCAGTGTGCCAAATATCAATTTACCGGAATGGAACTCCAGGGTCGAAATAGGGAAATCAGGAATATTGGAATACATCAGTTGCTTTTCAACTTCAATCTCGTTCACCAAAGCGCCAAGGCCTGTGCCTAAAATTATACCAGCTTCGGGTTCAAAATCACCGATGCGTTTTTTAATATATTCGGTGGTGTTGCGTATGCTCTCTAACATAGTTTAATAGTAATGTATCAAATTGCTGCTGCCCGTTATTTAAAAAGTTGACCCCTATTGGCTGTACCAAAATGGGCAGTTGCGCAAGGGCAGGCAACAACTCATTTACCCCTAAACGCTGTGCATCCTTTTCTGTTGTGATAATAACTTTTTTTTGTGATTTACAGGCAGAAAACTCACCCGCAAGTTTAGCGATATTTTTTAAGCTAAACTGGTGATGGTCGGGATAATTATGGTGGATAATATTTGCGGTTGATTGGCTAATATGCTGCACCAACGGTTTCGGGTTGGCAATACCCGTTAATAAAAACACGGTGGTATCGTCATAGATAACAACATCGGCCGGTTTACCCTGTATATCCTTCAATTGTTGGTAAGCTATCGACGTGAAAAACAACGGCTGCCAGTTTAAAGGTGCTATTTCATTGTAACGTTTTGTCATCTGCTCTTCGGTAAGGTTGCCGGGGCATTTGGTCACTACTAAAATATCGGCACGCCAGCGCCCGCTAAAAGATTCGCGCAGGTTACCTGCAGGGAGCAAGAACTTGGGCTGCTGCAAGTGGTTATAATCGAACAATAAAACACTTAACCCCGGCTTAACTGCACGATGTTGAAAGGCATCATCCAGTATCACCAAGTTATGACTGGCTTTAAGTTTATTCATACCTGCCACCCTATCCTCGCAAACGGCAACGGTAACATCCGGGAATTTATGCTTAAACTGCGATGGCTCGTCGCCTATTTGGGTGGCGGTGCTTTTAGCATCTGCCAAAACAAACCCCTTAGTTTGCCGCCCATAACCCCGGCTAAGCGTGGCTAATTTATAATCACTCTTTAGCAGGCGCACCAGGTATTCGGTCATTGGGCTTTTGCCTGCGCCGCCAACCTCCAGGTTACCTACGCAAATCACGGGCAAATCAAACTGCTTACTTTTAAACAACCCCGCATCATAAAACCAGTTACGGATGGTAACCACCAAACCATAAACCAACGAAAACGGTAATAAAAGCCAGCGCAGGTATTGCATAGATGGCGTAAAGATAGGAAAAGAGTTGTAGAGGATTATTGAGAGATTAAGTCTATAAGGAGTAAATCAGGGATACGCTCAAAGTGCTTTTTGTTTAATGTGGCGATAGGTAGATTGTTCCTCATAGCGGTCGCGGCTATAAATAGATCGGCAGTATCAATTTGTTTGCTTATTTGCTTTAGCTTATTATGAATAGATACAGCATGCTTTGCTGCAGCGGTGTCAAAACTAAGTACTTGTATATCGTGTAACAAATCATGCCAATATGCCCGCTGTAGTTCCGGCGCACCAGAATAGATCTCAAATTCGGTTACAACAGAGATACAAAATTCGTAACCGGCATCGTATAAGGCCACCAATTTTGAATTAGATTTATTTGACTTACGAAAATGATCTATGAGGATAGAAGTGTCGATTAAAATTATTTTGTCCGCCATTGGTTAATAGCTTTCCTGGTTTCTTCCATGGTTTTAGCTTGCTCATCAGAGATGGTAGGGCCGTTTACTAAAAGATCTCTAAAATGTACTTTATTAGAGTTCGCCGGCTTATCTTGCAGTTCCTTTTTTAATTGCAATAGTTGGTCTGCTGGTAAGTTTTTTACAATCTCTACCAAATCATTAAAGCCAATGTCGACCTGTATCTGCATACTCAAATTTACAAAATAAATTTAATTTAGTAACTTATAAATCATCACCCATGAAATATCTTCTATCCTTATCCCTACTCCTTTCCACCCTAACCACCTTTGCCCAAACGGACACCAAACTTACTTCCCTATTAAAATCGGCTACCAATGGTTTTAACGGTGATGTTGGCATCTACGTGCATAATTTAAAAACGGGTAAAACGGCCCAAATAAATGCTGATACACTGTTCCCTACCGCCAGTATGATCAAGGTAAGTATTTTAAGCGGGTTGATGGATAAGATAGAGAAGGGCGAAATGCAGTACAACCAAAAATTGGTTTACCGCGATTCGTTATTGTATGCCGGCGAAGATCTCCTCGGTTCGTTTAAGGATAAAGATACCATACAGGTTAGCAAGGTTGCCCTGCTGATGATCACCATGAGCGATAATACCGCGAGTGTGTGGCTGCAAAAACTGGTGGGCGGCGAGTATATTAATAACTGGCTGGATGCGAATGGTTTTAAAGTAACGCGGGTAAACTCGCGCATCCCCGCACGGCGAGCCGTTTGGGAAAAGTATGGATGGGGCGTTACCACGCCCCGAGAAATGTGCCGACTGTTTACCATGATACGGCAGGGCAAGGTAGTTAGCCCGGCTGCCAGCGAGCGCATGAGCCGGATGCTTAACCGTATCTTTTGGGATAATACCGCATTGTCACAGATCCCGCCGTATGTGCAAACGCTATCTAAACAAGGGGCGGTGGATGCCTCAAAAAGCGAAACCGTTTTGGTGAATGCCCCGCATGGCGATTATGTATTTTCCATCATCACCAAAAACAATAAGGACCAGCGCTGGGTGGCAGATAATGAGGCCTCGTTGCTCATCAAAAAAATATCGGCCCTGTTGTGGCAATATTATGAGCCCGGCAGCAAGTGGAAACCTGCCATCGGTGTAGATAAATATATGCTTAACGAGTAGTTATTTTAATAAGCCCAACAAACCGGGGATATCCAACTGATTTGTGTACATGGTAAGGTTTCCATGCTCGTCGGTAGGCCAATGGTCTTTAGGCCTGTCCCAGTATAGTTCAACACCGTTACCATCCGGGTCGTTCATATAAATCGCTTCAGACACGCCGTGATCAGAAGCCCCGGTGAGCGGATATTTGGCATCTATAAGGCGCTGTAATATTTCGGCAAGGTCCTTACGCTCGGGGTATAAAATAGCGGTGTGGTATAGTCCCGGCGCATACTCCGGCGCGGGCGAAGCCCCTTTGCTATGCCAGGTATTCAGCCCGATATGGTGATGGTAACCACCTGCCGAAATAAAGGCGGCCTGGTCGCCGTACATCGTCACTAATTCGAAACCGAGCAGATCGCAGTAAAAAGCCATGGACTTTTGAATATCGCTTACTTTTAAATGCACGTGGCCAATGCGGGTTTGGGTCGGGATCTTATAATCGTTCATAGTCTTAATTGTTATGTCGTAAAGTTACACGGTTATAAGGTTGTTTTTATCAAGAGCAAGTAAAAAGATGTTTAAACATTTACTTTAAGCCTGCACTAACATTTCCACTTTACAACGTTTCAACATAATACCCTACCTTTGCAGTATGATCATAAAATCTGCCGACTTTATTTGCAGCAATACCCAGGTATCTAAACTGCCACAACCGCTAAAGCCCGAATATGCTTTCATCGGCCGCAGTAACGTTGGTAAATCGTCGTTAATAAATATGCTGGTGCAAAAAAAAGGCCTGGCAAAAACATCGCAAACCCCCGGTAAAACACAGCTTATCAACCACTTTTTAGTAAACGAAACCTGGTACATTGTAGATTTACCCGGTTATGGTTACGCCCGTGCATCTAAATCAAAAAAAGCCGACTGGAATAAATTCATTCAAAATTATCTTAATAAGCGCGAAAGCCTGCAATGCGTAATGGTTTTGATAGATAGCCGCCTCGAGCCCCAAAAAATAGACCTTGAATTTTGCAGCTGGCTTGGCGAAAAAGGCTTGCCTTTTGTTTTGACATTTACCAAGGCCGATAAACAAAGCAACCTTAAAACAGACCAAAATGTAGCCAAGTTCCGCAAGGCGATGCTTGACTTTTTTGAAGAAGCACCGCAGCACTTTGTAACTTCATCAGAGCTGCATACCGGCCGCGACGAGATTTTAGGCTTTATTGCTAACATCAACAATAGCTTTGAAGTGCCCGAATTTGACGAAGAACACTATAAATAATTTTTGTTCCCCTCTTGAGAGGGGTTAGGGGTGTGTTAATGAGGCGACAAATTATACCATACAATCCTAAACTTAAACAATTAGCACGTGACCTCCGTAACGACAGCACGTTGAGAGAAGTATTACTTTGGAAAGAATTAAGAAACAAACAACTATATGGTTTCGATTTTCAAAGGCAAAAACCGCTGTTAAATTTTATAGTAGATTTTTATTGTTATGAACTAAATTTGATAATTGAAATTGATGGCCGCTATCATGATAATGAAGAGCAATATAAATCAGATTTGTTAAGAGAAACAGAACTTTCAGAATATGATTTAACCACAATTCGTTTTACAGAGATGGAGGTAAGAAAAGATATGGTTAATGTGATAAGAACAATTGAACATTATATTTTAGACCACACCGATAAAAACGAATTTTAAAATTTCCAGTTTCCTATTTGTAGGGCTGCAAACAAATAACAACTTCTGCTAACATTGATGATATGTTAGTAAGCTAATTTTAGAACACACCCCTAACCCCTCTCAAGAGGGGAACTGAAGTTAAACAATGAAAAAATATTTCTCTCTCGTAACCTTTACGCATACCATATTTGCCATGCCATTTGCCTTTATCGGCTTTTTTTTGGCAGTTACCACTACCGACCATAAATTTGAGTGGCAAAAACTGGTGATGATGCTATTATGTATGGTATTTGCCCGTAACTCGGCTATGGCGTTTAACCGCTATCTGGACCGGAACATCGACGCTAAAAACCCGCGCACCAAACAGCGCGATATCCCGGCGGGGAGGATAAGTCCTGCTGCAGCGCTTACCTTTACTTTGGTAAACTGTGGTTTGTTTATCTTAACCACATGGTTTATAAACCCGCTGTGTTTTTACCTGTCGCCAATTGCATTGATGGTGGTACTGGGTTACAGCGCTACTAAACGGTTCACCGCGCTTTGCCATATGGTATTGGGGTTGGGCTTGTCGCTTGCCCCTATCGGCGCTTATTTGGTTGTGACTGGCGCATTTGCGCTAACACCTATTTTCTTTTCATTATCTGTACTTTGCTGGGTAAGCGGGTTCGATATTATCTACGCCTTGCAGGACGAAGATTTCGACCGCGACCAAAAGCTACATTCTATCCCTGCTTGGTTGGGTAAGGTAAATGCTTTAAGGTTATCATCTGTATTGCACGTATTTTCGGCTGCGTTTGTGCTGATGCCAATATTTACCATACCACATGTAGGTTTACTGTATTATATCGGTATCGTTTTCTTTTGCGCCATGCTTATCTATCAGCACACCCTTGTAAAACCAAACGACCTGAGCCGTGTAACTTTCGCCTTTATGACCACAAACGGCATCGCCAGCGTGGTATTCGCTGCCTTCTTTTTAATGGATAGGGTATGGATGCGCTAACACAGGCACAGTTGAACCAGTTTCGCGAGCGTATTACGCCTTATGTTACCTTTAACGAGGCCGAGTGGATCGTATTTATCCAACATTTACAGGTAGCCAGCTACAAAAAGAAACAGCATTTTGTAGAAGCCGGCACGGTTTGTAACTATTTTGGTTTTATCCTCAGCGGATCTGTACGGTATTACAATGTTATAGACGGGAACGATATTACCGGTTACTTCAGTTTCGAGAATGAACTGGCAAGTTCTTACAAAAGCTTCTTAACCGGCGAGCCTGCCATCAATTATATACAAGCGTTAGAGCCCAGCACCATCATCCTTATCAACAGGAAAAATATGGATGCCATGCTCAATAACCCGATGCTGGCCTATAAAATGGAACGCTTTGGCCGCTTGGTAGCCGAGCATTACCTGATGTGCTATGAAGACCGCGTAACTTCCTTCTTAACCGAAACGCCCGAAGAACGCTACCTGAAACTATTAAAAACCGGCAAGGATGTTTTACAGCGCATGCCGCAGCATTACGTCGCCAACTTTTTAGGCATCACGCCTGTGTCGCTTTCGAGGATCAGGAGAAGGATATTGGTAGAGGGGAGATAATTCATGGCCGTTTCTTTAGCCAACCCTAACGCAATTTACTCACCCCGACTACGCGACGCTGGTCGACCCTCTCTGCTTCGCAAAGAGGGTAAGAAATGATAGTTTTTAACCCGCTTTACGCGCAGCGAAGAGAGGGTGGTCGAGCGAAGCAATGACCGGGTGAGTAGACTCTACTACAAGCGAACTAATCTCTAATCACTAATTTTCTTATCTTTTGTTAACGTTTTGATTTTCAAGGTTACAGTACATTTGTACTATACTAAAAACTAAAACATTATGCACACAATATTAGGAGCCGGCGGGCCGGTAGCAAACGCGCTAACGCACGAACTTTTAAACCATAACGAAAACGTAAGGTTGGTTAGTCGCCGCCCCGTAGATATAAATGGCAACAACCTCACCTGGCGCAAGGCAGATCTGCTCGACTATAAGCAGGTGCAGGAAGCGGCACAGGGCTCAACCATTATTTACCTATGCGCGGGCTTGGTTTATGATGCCGAGATCTGGCGCCAACAATGGCCCGTCATCATCCAAAACGTGATCAACGTTACCAAAGAGAATAACGCGAGGCTGATATTTTTTGATAACGTGTATATGTACGGGTTAGTTAACGGGCCAATGAAAGAGGATACGCCTTACCATCCGCTTAGCGAAAAAGGTAAAGTACGTGCTGCTATAGCCAATACTATTATGAATGAAGTTAAGGCTGGCACCCTCAATGCCACCATTGCCCGCGCGCCCGATTTTTATGGCACCACCAGCACCAATGCTTTTTTAGATATGATGGTACTATCTAAATACGCCAAAAAGCAAACCGCGCAATGGATGGGCGACCCAAACAAATTGCACAGCTTTATATACATACCCGATGCCGGCCGCGCCATGTACCTGCTGGGCCAGCACCCCGAAAGCGATAACCAGATCTGGCACCTGCCAACATCGCCGGTAATGAAGGGACAGCAGTTTTTAGAACTTGCCGCACGCATCTACGGCGTTAAACCAAAATTTATGCGCGTGCGCAAATTTATGCTTTGGATCTTGGGATTATTTGACAAACTCATCGCCGGCACGATAGAGATGTATTACCAAAGTGATCATGATTACATTTTTGACTCGGGCAAATTTGAAAAAGCTTTCAATTTTAAGCCAACCAGTTACGAGGATGGGATAAGTGAAGTAGCGCGGACGATTTATAAACCGGAATAGCCTTTTCGCTTTGCGAGTTGACTCACCCATACCCCCTCTCTGCTACGCAAAGAGGGGGTTTCCTTCTTTCTTCATTTTTTTTATTTTCTACCCTCTTTGCGCAACAGAGAGGGTCGCGCACGAAGTGCTGCGGGGTGAGTAAAATTCGATAATTGGTTCTTCTGTCTGTTCCCTCTAATCTTTCTTGTTTTCCTCGTTTCAAATCTTTCCATCCTCCCAAATAATCTGCACATTTGCATATCTGCATATCTGCACATCAATTATATGATCCATAAAAAAACCCGTACATACATCCCGGCCGACCTTGAAATAAAATGGGAAACGCTGGAACCGATATACAAAGAACTGCTTAACCGCCCTATTGCTTCTGTTGAGGAACTGGAGCAATGGCTTAAAGATGGCAGCGAACTGCAAGCCGCCCTCGAAGAGGATTTTGCATGGCGCTATATCCGCATGACCTGCGATACCACTAACGAAGAACTTCTGGCAAGCTTCCAGTACTTTGCTACCGAAATTGAGCCCAAAACCGCGCCCTACAATAACGACCTTAACAAAAAACTGGTTGAGAGTGAGTTTGTGGACCAACTGAGCGAAGAGAAATTCTACATTATGCTGCGCGCGGTTAAAAAATCACTGGAGCTTTTCCGTGAGGAGAATATTCCGTTGCAAACCGAGATCCAGGTGGAGCAGCAAAAATACCAGTCGATAACCGGCGCCATGAGCGTGCATATCGGCGAAAAAGAATATACCTTAGAGCAAGCCTCCGTTTTCCTGAAAGATACCGACCGCAGTAAGCGCCAGGAAGTTTGGCAGAAGATAACTGCCCGCCGCCTGCAAGAAAAAACAGTGTTGGATACCTTGTTCGATCACTTACGCGCGCTTCGCCATAAGGTAGCTTTGAACGCAGGGTTCGAAAACTTTAGGGATTATATGTTCCAGGCTCTTGGCCGTTTTGATTACACCCCGCAGGACTGTTATGCCTTCCATGCGGCTATCGAAACCGAAATAGTACCCATCCTGCGCGAACAAGCTGAAAAACGCCAGGTAGCTTTAGGCCTTGATGCATTAAAGCCCTGGGACATGGATGTTGATATATCGGGCAAGCCTGCGTTGAAACCATTTAACAGCGGCGCCGAACTGGTAGAAAAATCTATCCAGTGTTTCAGCAACATTAACCGCTATTTGGGTGAGCGTTTAGAGATCATGAAAGACAATAACCTGTTTGATGTGGAAAGCCGAAAAGGCAAGGCGCCGGGCGGTTACAATTATCCGCTATCTGAAACGGGCGCGCCTTTCATTTTCATGAATTCGGCAAATACCTTCCGCGATTTAACCACCATGGTGCACGAAGGTGGCCACGCGGTACATACCTTCCTAACTGCCGACCTGGAGTTGAATGACTTTAAACATTGCCCGAGCGAGGTTGCCGAACTGGCCTCTATGTCGATGGAGTTGATATCGATGGACAATTGGGATGTGTTTTTTGATAACGAGGAAGACCTGAAACGCGCCAAACGCGACCAGCTTTTTGATGTATTAAAGACCCTGCCGTGGGTAGCCGTGGTAGACCAGTTTCAGCATTGGATCTATACCAACCCGGATCATACCGATGCCGAACGCACCGAGGCCTGGTTAAAGATCTATGAGCCGTTTGGCGCAGGCTTCGCCGATTGGAGCGAACACCCGCAGGCAGAGCAAAACCTGTGGCAAAAACAGCTGCACATATTCGAAGTGCCTTTTTATTACATTGAATATGGTATGGCCCAACTTGGCGCGATAGCTGTTTGGAAAAACTACAAGGAAAACCCGGAGAAAGGCCTGCAGCAATACATGGATGCCTTGAAACTGGGTTACACCAAAACCATCACCGAAATTTACGAAACCGCCGGCATCAAGTTTGATTTTAGCGCGGGCTATGTTAAAGAACTGGCCGAATTTGTAAAAGCCGAAATGGATAAAATTTAAAAAGCAAGAGCCTCCCGTTAACCGGGAGGCTCTTTTAATATGAACCAAGCCATCAACTTCTTCTGGACTATCATCTGTTTTATCCCGGTCATCGCGTTTTGGTGGGGGGCAGGTGCCATGCAGTTGTTGTATGTGCTTATATTCATCAGTGTTTTAAGCTTGGTTGTTCCCGCCAGGGTATTGCAACTGAGTAAAAATCCTAAATTCTACGAGGGTTTGGGCGTAAGGTTTATCCGCAAGTGGGTACAGAATGGTGAATTTGCCAATCGCATCTCCCGCAGAAAAAATCCTCGGTACAAACTCATCAAAAACCGGGCGCATGCAACCCAATACCAGCGTACTATTGTAATGTATGAGCGGTACCATTTCATGTGCTTTATCTTCTTTCTGCTTACTGCTGCCTTTGCTTTTGTAAACCATAGCTACTTATTTTTTGCAACTATTTTCATAGCGAATATCATTTATAATAGTTGCCCCATTTTGTTGCAGCAATACAATAGGGCGCGGGTTTTAAGGGTAATAACGTCCCGGGAAATAACCTATAAATTAGGTGTTTAGATAGATTTTAAAACTTATATGTGTTTTTTAAGTTTAACCATCTATGAAAAAGATACTTGTAATATTTAGCCTTATATTGACGGCAACTGCCGCTTTTGCACAGATCCCTTTAAAACCGGTTAAAATAGATAGCCTTGTTACTATTTCCTTACCGGAGAAATACACCAAGAAAGACACCCTCGGCCAATCCATATATACGGGTAACGGCTCCTTTGGTTATATGGTAGTTATCCGCGCGCCAAACGCAGATAATAACAAACCACTTAAAAAAGAACGCGACCTAAACAAGGTGCTTCAAGACTATATTAAAGGCATAAAAGGCCAGGCAGACGGCAGCACCCAAAACGTGCGCGATACGCTTATAGGTCATTTAAAAGCAAAAACATTTACCCTTGAAACCGACCTGGGCGCAGGCCTGCAGGAGCGTAACTTTATTGTTATTTACACCCAGGACGTTACCTACACTTTTGAATACTACTACGAGGAGCTAAGGAAAGATGTAGTTAAAGAAGAGTACAAAGCATACTCCGGTTCCATTAAAGTATCCCCGGAGTTAAAACGTACCGATCAATATTTATCAATGGCTAAGGGCTTATCGCCGGCTGTTAAATATGCATTGTATGGAGGTATTCCGCTAATCATCATAATTGTGGTAATACTAATGCGCCGCAAAAAGAAACAACGCGAAGAAGCATAATCTAAGATCTTGTAAGCAGCCCCCTATCCCAACGGGGGGTGTTTATAAATTTTTTACGGTCGATAAAGCTTAGCCACGCCATCGTTATAAAAACACCCACCATTGAGCCAACGGTTACGTCCTCAAAAAAATGCTGGCTCAGGTACATACGCGAGTAGCCAACCATTACTGCTACAAAAAATAGTAACAAGCCCCAGGTTTTATTTTTACTTAAATAAGTAATTACCACCGCTGCCGAAAAAGCGGTTACCGTATGTCCGGATGGGAAACTGTGTACCGCTAAAACATACAGCCCTTTAACAAAGTGGATCTTTTCTAATTGATCTTCAAAGTAAATGCGTGGCCTCGGCATGTCAAAACTAAATTTTAATACCTGTGCCGTTAGCGCTGTTACAGCATAACTGGTTAGCACTAAAAATGATACCCTATAATTCCAAAGTGCTAAAAGCAACGATATTATTATCACAACAAAACCATCCCCAATATAGGTAATATAGGGTTCTATGCTGTCCAGGAAATCCGTATGGATGCCGTTAACTGCGAAGAAGATCTGCGAGCGGCTGAACAATAATTTGATGACAAGACAGGCACACAAAACGACGATATAAGGGATAAAAAGGTATCGTATTCGGTGTAAAACGTCTTTTGCGCCTGCATTCATCGGCACAAAGTAAGCATATAGTTTTTCAATGCAAAAAAATGGCTATGTTTGGTTTGGAAAGACTAAACTGATTAAAATACATGTCGAAGAGTATATTTCGAAGAAAATCTGTTTCTAAAATTTTGGCCGATGTAGCCAGCGGTTTCAGCGACAGCGAACACCCGGGCACCGCCTCCCAACTCGAAAAAGCGCTAAATGTTAAGGATTTAACCCTGATGGGGATAGCCGCCGTTGTTGGCGCCGGCATCTTCTCTACTATCGGCGAAGCCTCGTTCCAAGGTGGGCCTGGTGTGAGCATCCTATTCGTTATTACAGCTATTACCTGCGGCTTTTCGGCGCTTTGTTACGCAGAATTTGCATCGCGCATACCCGTTGCGGGCAGCGCATACACCTACGCATATGCTTCTTTTGGTGAACTTATCGCCTGGATAATAGGCTGGGACCTGTTGATGGAATATGCTATAGGCAACATAGCTGTAGCCATTTCCTGGAGCGAGTATTTTGTGAACCTGTTAGAAGGTTTCAATATACACATGCCTACGTTTTTGACAATGGACTACTTTTCTGCCTTTACCGCGCATGAGAAGATCCAGGAACTTACCGCAAGCGGCCACATTGCAGATATTACCGACCGGATGCGCATTGCAGCATCGGCATGGGCAACTGCCCCGGGGTTTGGCAATAACATCAAATTAATAGCTAATATCCCCGCCCTGGCTATTGTATTCGCGATTACTTACCTGGTTTATATCGGCATCCGCGAAACTAAAAAGGCTACCAATGCCATGGTTTATTTAAAGATCGCCATTGTGATAGCGGTTATTGTGATAGGCTTTTTTTATGTTACACCTGCCAACTGGCACCCATTTTTACCAAACGGTTTTAGCGGTGTTATGAAAGGTGTATCGGGGGTATTTTTTGCTTACATTGGTTTTGATGCCATATCTACCACTGCCGAAGAATGCCAGAACCCTCAAAAAGATCTGCCCCGCGGCATGATTTATTCTTTAGTGATCTGTACCGTGTTATACATATTAATAGCCCTGGTGTTAACGGGCATGGTGAGCTATAAAGATCTTAGGGTTGGCGATCCGTTAGCATTCGTATTTGCTAAGGTTGGTTTAAAAAACATCAGCTATGTGATCTCCATCAGCGCGGTTGTTGCTACCGCCAGTGTGTTGTTGATCTTCCAGCTGGGCCAACCCCGCATTTGGATGAGCATGAGCCGCGATGGTTTGTTGCCGAAAGCGTTTTCGCGTATCCACCCAAAATATCGCACACCATCATTCGCTACTATCGTTACCGGTTTTGTGGTAGCTATCCCGGCATTGTTCCTTAACCTTACCGAGGTTACCAACCTTACCAGCATAGGCACCCTGTTTGCATTTGTACTTGTATGTGGCGGCGTGCTTTTATTACCGCGCGAGGCTGCCGTTAAAGGCAGGTTTCATCTACCATACGTCAATTCGCAATTTATAGTACCTGTGTTGTTTATAATAGGTGTCTATTTTTTCAGGAACAATATCATAAACTTATTTAGCGGTACAGAACTGCACCAAAAGTTCCCATACTTTTTATTCATCGTATTATCTACAACTTTAACAGTGCTTGCCTTTGTTAAAAAACTATCGCTAATACCTGTATTAGGGCTTTTAAGCTGCTTTTACCTAATGGCCGAATTGGAGTATGAAAGTTGGATCCGTTTCCTTGCCTGGCTTATAATTGGCCTGGTTATTTACTTTACCTATGGCTACAAGCACAGCGTAATGGGTAAACCAGAGAATGCTGACCTGCCGAGGTAGGCATTGTTGCTGTAATATTTTAATGCCGGTGGAAACGCCGGCATTTTTTGTTTGGCTACTTGTCATCCTGAGCGATAGCGAAGGATCTGATCTACAACCTACAAGTAGGCAATATGGCGGCGAGCAGATGCTTCACTATTGTTCAGCATGACAAATCACTTTTTTTCGTAGTCGCAGAGTTTCTTGAAAAGCACCCTCCGCTGCAATTTCGTACATTCTCAGGGTCCTCTGCGAGAGACCCCGAGGGGACATAACCCCTCCATGCCACCGCGCAGTCCATCACATCGATTTTCTCGGCATGGCAAATCACTTTAAAAACGAAAAAAGGCTGCCTTATTTCTAAGGCAGCCTTTCAAATTATTTTGATGATACTTATTGTGGCATGATGCGCTCTATCTTAACACTCTCCGGCGAGGTAAGCATCAACGGCACTTTCTCTACCGTTACAAAGCTTAGGTCCAGGCCAAAGTTGCGCTCTTCCGACAGACTGATCCTTTTTAGCTGACCGTATAAGAACATCACTACCTTTTCGTAGAACGATAAGTTATGAGAGCGAGATAATACTTTCTCAATCACTACAAACCTAAAGTCGCCCACAATTTTATGTTTGTTTAGCGATTTGTAGGTACTGATGATGTCAACTTCACCATTCTTAACTAGGTCCTCAACCACCTTGCGGAACAATAGGTTTATTTGCTGCTCAACCCTGAATCCAAGTTTAAAATCTATCCGGATAAGCTTACCCGGTACCAGGAAGTCAACCTCGTATTCGCTTTTGTAAGGTTCGTCCACCACATCAACGTGCACCAGCCAGTAAACATCGGCGCGTTTAGGTTGCTTTTGCAAAATGGAATAAATGATCTTAGATTCCACCTCAGAGTTAAAGTTGGCGCTGGTTAAATACACCAGTTGCGAAGCATATTTTGGTACGCTTTCGTCTTCGCTCATTTCTTTGATGATGTTGAAATAATCATCTATCTCAATAAACTTAACATAACGGTTCTTGATCTTGCGGGCGTCGTGCCATGTCCACATAATGATAAACAGTACGAGGCCAATGGATAAGGTAAACCAACCACCATGTATAAATTTAACCAGGTTACCTAACAGGAAAGTTCCCTCAATAACCAAATAAACCAACAGGAACGACCCTATAATATAGGTAGGCAGTTTCTTCCGTTGCAGAAATTTAGATACTAAAATGGTGGTCATTAACATGGCTACAGTAATACTTAAGCCGTAAGCAGCCTCCATCCGTGCCGAATGCTGGAACAATATTACAACGCCGATACAGCCTGCGCATAGCAACCAGTTAACGCTTGGCACATATAATTGTCCTTTTTGCTCGGATGGGTAATTGATGCGCACTTTGGGCCACAAGTTTAGCCTAACGGCCTCGGCTATCAGCGTGAAAGACCCTGATATTAAGGCCTGACTGGCAATAACCGCGGCAATGGTGGCTATACCTATACCAAATATCAGGAACCACTCGGGCATTATTTTGTAGAACGGGTTGTTCACGTTCAGGTTAATTACCTGTCCCTCGCGCTGTAAAAGCCATGCGGCCTGCCCAAGGTAGTTTAACACCAAACAGGTTTTTACATAGATCCAGCTGATGCGGATATTATCGCGGCCACAGTGCCCAAGATCTGAATATAAGGCCTCGGCACCCGTAGTACACAGGAAAACCGCTCCCAAAATAATGAAAGCGTTATAATCTGACGCAAGCAACTGATATGCGTAATAAGGGTTTAACGCCTTTAAAATAGATGGCATTTGCACAACGAACGATATACCCAAAACCCCCATCATGGTAAACCAGATGAACATGATTGGCCCAAATGCCTTACCCACCAGCGATGTACCAAACTGCTGTATAATAAACAGCCCTGCAATAATTGCTATCACTATTTGCACCGTGGGCAAATGCGGATAATACGTTTGTAAACCCTCAATAGCCGATGAAATGGTAATTGGCGGGGTAATGATACCATCGGCAAGCAAGGCACACCCCCCAATAACGGCCGGCACAATAAGCCATTTGGCTTTACGGCGCACTAACGAGAATAGCGAAAATATACCACCCTCCCCTTTATTATCAGCCCGGAGGGTTATTATAACATATTTAAGCGTAGTTTGGAGCGTAAGCGTCCAAAAGATGAGGGAAACACCTCCCAGTACCAAAACTTGCGATATGGGTTGCGAATTGCTTGAATGTTCGGAGCCAATGATAGCTTTAAACACGTATAGGGGTGATGTACCTATATCACCGTAGATTATTCCTAAACTAATAAGCAGCCCAGCGGCTGATAGTTTCTGCAGATCTTTATGATTTGACACTATATTTTAAAAAGATACAAAACTATTAAAAAAAACCATTACAACTTAAACTATCTATAAACGTATAAGTCTTATAATTACAATAACTAACAAAACCTTATTTTGTTAAAATTTGTTAAAACTATTTAAATATTCGTTACATTATCATTTAGTGAGCGCTTTATTTATACTTTTGTGAAGTTTATAATATTATGGGTCGAAAATCTACTTATCTTAATTCCTGGTTCACCGTAATTGCGATGGCAATAGCTGTGAATTTTGCGCTTGCAAGAGGGGTTAATGCCCAAAAAAGTGATACTTCTTACCTTCGTGCCCTTAAAAACAAATCCGCCAAAACATCTTATCTAAAAAATGGCCTGCACTTAGCTTTGCCACCGTTAAAGCCAAACGCGGTTTCGACAGCAAAGATAAACCTTGCCCGCCCCGATGATAAATTGCTTACTAACGTGCAGGTTTACCCTATCCCGGTAAGTGATATTATCAACGTAAAATATACCGTATCCCGCAGTGCATTTGTTAATGTAAACGTAATGGATATCCTTGGCAACAACGTACTTACCCTGCAATCGCAACGGGTGGAGTTTGGCGATCAAAGCAATACCTACAATGTTTCCAATAAATTAACCCGCGGTTTTTACTTTGTGAGGATAGTAGTTGGTACCGAATCTGTAAATAAGCGCATCTCGGTAATATTGTAGCCCCCACCCCTGACGAGGCGTAATTCCCAACGCCCCATTCCCGTCCCTTTCTTCTTTAATTATTCGAAACTGGTTGTTTAATATTTTAAGTATTAAAATATCTGATACTCATGGTGGCGTTATTTTGTCAGTTGCCGTATTTTTTTAACTACTTGATTATAAGACCCTCCAACATAAACCCTTGCGTTCATGGCCGTGAACGTGAACATTTCGAGGTTTGCAAGGGCATATTTTCACCTACCGTGAAATAATTCACCCATATTTTTGTACTCCGGATAGCTATGGGGATTAGGATTTACCTTGTAGAGTTTATAATTTCGGCGTTATAACATTTGCTTATGAAAATAATAGCCATCGGCCGCAATTACGCCGAGCACGCCAAAGAATTGAATAACCCTGTACCTACTACCCCGGTAATATTTATGAAACCGGATACCGCTTTACTTAAGGACAATAAGCCCTTTTATCACCCGGAGTTTTCGCAGGATATCCACCACGAGATTGAGATCGTACTAAAGGTGAGTAAAGAAGGCAAGCACGTTAGCGAGAAATTTGCTTCAGGCTATTTTGAAGAGATAGCCCTTGGTGTAGACTTTACCGCACGCGATATCCAAACCAAGCACAAGGAGAAAGGCCTGCCCTGGGAACTGGCCAAGGCATTTGATAACTCGGCGCCTATCAGTAACTTTTTACCAAAAGATAAATTTGCCGATCTGTATAATGTAAACTTTAACCTGGATATTAACGGCGAAACCCGCCAAAAAGGTAATACCAAAGACCTCTTGTTTTCGTTTGAGCGTATCATTGCCTTTGTTTCCCAATACATCACCCTAAAAAAAGGCGACCTGATATTCACCGGCACGCCCGAAGGCGTAGGAAAAGTTGCCGTTGGCGACAGATTGGAAGGATTTTTGGAGGGAGAAAAGCTTTTAGATTTTTATGTTAAATAACTATAGTACTACGCAATTGTCATTTCGCTTTTTTATAATCGCTATCGCGATATTTTTTAGCACCACCACACAAGCACAGGATATTATTCAAAGCAAAGAATATCCTAAAAACCAATTTCGATACCCTTTAGATCTGCCGCCAACTACGGCCGGTTCTTTTGGTGAGTTACGGGCAAACCACTTCCACTCGGGGTTAGATTTTAAAACCAATCAGCGTATTGGTTTCCCGGTGCATGCCGCCTATGATGGGTATATTTCTCGTGTACGAATCCAGTTTGGTGGCTTTGGGCAGGCATTATACATCAATCATCCCAACGGTTACACTACCGTTTATGGCCATATTGAAGCCTTTACGCCCGAGATAGCCAAGTACATCCGCGATTACCAATACAAGAACCAAACTTACGAAGCTGATATAGCCCTGCCGGTTGGTATGTTTAAAGTAAGCAAAGGCGATGTTGTTGCGGTATCCGGCAACCGCGGAGCATCTGCAGGGCCACACGTGCATTTCGAGATCAGGGACACCCTGACGCAGGAAACCATTAACCCGCAATTATTTGGCTTAACCATTGATGATAAAGTCCCGCCGGCTATTACGGCTATCGGCATTTACCATTTAAACGGCAACCCTTTTAGTGAGAAAACACCCAAAGATTTTTTGGCCGTTACAGGTGCGAACGGTAATTACCATTTAACCAAACCGCAGGTGCTTAACTTAAGTGGCAATACAGGTTTCGGTATTTCGGTTATCGATCAAAACAGCGTGTCCATTAACAGAAACGGTATTTATTCGTTAGAACTGAAATTGGATGGCATTACCATGTACACCTTCGCGGTAGAACGTTTCGCGTTCGATCAAACTCACGCCATAAACGCTTATATAGATTACCCTACTTTTGTTACCACTCACAGTTGGATGCAGAAGTGTTTTATATTGCCGGGCAGCCGCATTTCGCTTTACCCGCAATCCATCAACCGTGGCATTATGGCCTTTAATGACGATAAAATTCACGAGGTGGAATACATTGTAAAAGACATTGCAGGGAACACCTCTACCTTAACCCTAAAAGTGCAGTCCAACACATCGGCTGCTAACGCCGTACCGGACAAACCTGTTGGCACCTTGCTACACTACGACCGTAAAAGCGAGTTTGCCAACGATAAAGTTAAGGTGAGTATTATGCCGGGTAATTTATATGACGACCTGGATTTTATCTATTCCACCACCCCTGCAAAACCGGGTGCTTTATCGGCAACACACCGCATTCATAACAAGCTTACGCCCATACATGACGAGTACAACCTTTGGATAAAACCTGATTTAAACCTTGGCACCAATGCCGATAAAGCCGTTATTGTAAACGCGGCAACAGGAGCAATTAGCAGCGTTTACGAAAATGGCTGGGTTAAGGGTACAGCGCATGCGTTTGGCGACTATTACATAAAGCTGGATACCGTAGCGCCGGTTATCACCCCCGTCAACATCCGTAACGGTAGTAATATGAAAGCCTTACGGGCTATTAAGATGCGCATGAGTGATAATTTAAGCGGAGTAAAAAGCTATATTGGTAAAATTGACGGTAAATGGGTTCTTGTTGAGTGGGATTATAAAACAAAGGTTTTAAGTTATACCTTTGATAGCAGCATTAGCGCCGGCAAACACACTTTTGAGTTTACCGTTACCGATGCGAAAAACAATGTTAGTACATTCACAGCAGAATTTAACAGGTAATGGCAACAGAACTTAAAGCGGGCGATAAAGCCCCAAACTTTACCGCTAACAACCAAAATGGCGAGGCGGTATCGTTAGGCGATTTTAAAGGCAAAAACATTATCCTTTACTTTTACCCCAAAGATGACACCCCGGGTTGCACTGCCGAAAGCTGCGATTTTAGGGATAACTACCAATCGTTGTTAGGCAAAGGTTTTGAGGTTATTGGGGTGAGTGTAGATGACGAGAAATCGCACAAAAAATTCGAGACCAAATACCAGCTGCCATTTACTTTAATAGCCGATACCGACCATAGCATTGTAGAAGCCTACGGCGTTTGGGTAGAAAAAAACATGTATGGTAAAAAGTATATGGGCACTGCCCGGGCCACGTTTATTATTAATGGCAATGGTATTATTGATAAAGTGATAGAGAAAGTTGATACTAAAAACTCGTCTCAGCAGGTGTTAGATCTGTTAGGATAATTGTATTTTTAACAGATATCAAACAAAAACGCTTTATTTTTATTTAAAGAATAAATTTTAATAGATGGCCATTCAGGCAGAAGACGAAGAGATACTCAGCAAGTTTAGGGACGAAAAGACCCGTAACGAGGCATTTAACCTTTTGCTGAAAAAGTATCAGCAAAAGATATACTGGCATGTGCGCCGTATGGTTATAAATCATGACGATGCCGATGACATTGTGCAGGATGTATTCATCAAGATCTGGAAAAACCTTCCGGGTTTTAGGAACGATGCCCAGCTATACACCTGGATGTACCGCATTGCCACCAACGAGTGCATTACCTTTCTGAACAAGAAAAAAGCGAAGAACAATATATCGCTTGATGATGTGGATTACGAGCTGGCAGATACCCTGTCGAGCTCGGATCAGTTTACCGGAGACCAAATTCAACGCAAATTGCAGGAAGCTATTTTAACCCTGCCAGATAAACAGCGCCTTGTTTTTAACATGAAGTATTTTGACGACATGAAATACGAGGAGATGAGCGATGTTTTAGGCACAAGCGTGGGGGCCTTAAAAGCATCTTATCACCTTGCGGTTAAAAAGATAGAAGCGTTTGTTACGAATACCGATTAAGTTAGTAGATTTTTATTTTAGCATTAAACCTTTTGAAACTTTATTCATCTATAAGAGTGTATGAAAAGCGATATGGAGAATAACGAATGGGCGGACAATGAAATGTCACTTGAACGGTTTTCGAAAGAAACCCCGTTTACAGTGCCATCCGGCTATTTTGAAGAGGCCGGTCAGCGCATATTGTCCCTTATAAAAATAAATGAGTTAACAAGTGGTAATGCGGCACAGGGTTATGCTGTGCCAAATAATTACTTTGAAGAGTTACAGGCTAATATCCAAAGCAGGATAAATATCGAGGCAATTGCAGGTACCGAGGAAAATAAATTTGAAGTGCCAACAGGATATTTTGACCAGCTTACCCAAAACATCCAAAGCCGCATAAACATTGAAACTGCCGCAAGTGCCGAAGCTGAAAGCTTTAGCGTGCCCCAAGGTTATTTTGATAACCTGCAGCAACAAATAACAGCCAGGATAGCGGTTGAGGAGCTGTTGGAAAAACAGCCTGTGTTTGCTGTTCCTGATAATTATTTTGAGCACCTTAATAATAACATATTAAACAAAACCGTAAACCAGGAAGCTGTTATACGTAAAACTATTGTACGCAAACTTTGGGCATCAAACACCTTTAAGTATGCTACTGCTGCCTGTTTATTACTGATTGTTGGCGCGGGCGCGTTCTTAAGAGAAGCACAGCAACCGGTTACGCATTCGCAGACGCTTTTGCACAAGCAGGTGTCAAACATACCGGTAGATGAAATAAAAGACTACCTTGAACTAAATATAGATGCCAACGATACACGTGGTATAATGGATAACGACAAGCAAATTAATACTGATGCCCTGGATGCCGATCTTCAGGATTATATTGATATTAATTAATAATACTTTTAATGAACAGGCTGCTTAAATATATTTTCTTTTTATTAGTATTTGCAATAAGTAACGACGATGTTTTTGCGCAGGTGAAAAATTTCCGTCGCCCTGCTCCTGTCACAAAAGCAAGGATCATTCGCAACCCAAAATTACAGGCAGCCCGCGACAAATTTATAGGTCAGCAGCTTTCACTTACTGCTGAGGAGTCCCGCAAGTTTTGGCCGATATACCGCCAGTACCAGGAAGATATGACCGCAATCAAGATCCTTAAACGCCAAAACAACTCAAGTGCATCTGCCAACGGTATGGACCAGATAGATAAAGAACTGGAGTACGATAACCAAATGGTTGTGATCCGCAAGCACTATCGGGATGAGTTCCTTAAAATATTACCTCCCGAAAAGGTAAGTGCCCTTTACAAAAGCGAAGTTGAGTTCACCAACGAACTTATAAAAACGTTCAGCGAGCGCAGCGTACGCGCGGGGAACTAAATTATTTAGTGATTTTTTGAATTAGTGATTTAGTGATTTGCTTGCCTGTAGCGAATTGTTGACCTTTGCGTTGACTGCTTTTAAAATCACTAATTCAGTCAATCACTAATTCACTAATTAAACATGTTAACCCTTCGCCAGCTATTTCTTAATAACAACGCCCAAACAACCCATTTCCCGCTACTACTGGAATTTGAGCGTGCCAAAGGCGTTTATATGTACGATAGCGAAGGCAAGGCATATACCGACTTAATATCGGGCATTGGAGTGAGCAACCTGGGCCATAGCAACCCGAAGGTAGTGCAGGCTATAAAAGACCAGGTTGATAAATATATGCACCTGATGGTGTACGGCGAATATGTGCAAACCCCGCAAGTGCGCTTTGCCGAAAAACTGGTAGGCATCCTCCCAAAAACATTAAATTCTGTTTACTTCACCAACTCGGGGACCGAAGCGGTAGAAGGCGCGCTTAAATTAGCTAAGCGTTTTACCGGCAGGCAGCAAATAATAGCCTTTAACGAATCTTATCATGGCAGTACCCACGGCGCGTTAAGCGTAATGGGCAATGAGGAATATAAACAAGCCTATCGCCCTTTATTACCGGGTGTAAATTTCATCACCCTTAACAATCTGCCCGGTCTTGATCTGATAACCGAGCAAACCGCTTGCGTTATTTTAGAAACTATCCAAGGCGAAGCCGGCATCCGTGTACCGGATGTTGCCTACATGCAGGCCCTGCGTAAACGCTGTACTGAGGTAGGCGCGCTGCTGATACTTGACGAGATCCAAACTGCCTTTGGCCGCACGGGCAAACTCTTCGCCTTTGAACATTTTGATATTGTGCCCGATATACTATTGCTTGCCAAAGCGCTTGGCGGCGGCATGCCTGTAGGCGCTTTTGTATCATCGGCGGACACGATGTCGGTATTTAAAGAAAACCCTATTCTTGGGCACATCACCACCTTCGGCGGCCACCCGGTTTGCTGCGCCGCCGGCCTTGCAGCATTAGAGGTTTTGCTTGATGAAAGCCTGATAGATAACGTTACCGAAAAGGAAGCCATCATCCGCGAACACCTAACGCATCCGGCAATCAAACAAATTCGTGGCAAAGGCCTCATGCTGGCTGCCGAGTTTGAAAGCTTTGAATTAAACAAAAAAATAATAGACACCTGTATAGAAAATGGTGTAATTACCGATTGGTTCCTGCACTGCAGTAATTCTATGCGTTTGGCGCCTCCATTGGTAATTACTAACCTACAACTTATTGATGCCTGCAAGGTGATTATACAGGCTACTGATTTTCATACACATACAGCATAGGCCCATATTATCTTATAACAGCTTTAATTATAATTAATAATTTAACTGTAAAAAGAAAGCTCCGGCTACTCTGTTTTCGTTTATTGGTATAATTTATGCTTGTAGATACACACCTATACAAATTATGCCCTAAAGCTGTATAAACGCTTATCTTTGGCTTTATCGTTGCATACTTTTTGGGTCATAATGGTTTAATTCTCATTAATAAACAACCATTAACATATCAAAACGATAATAACATCTGCTATATAATATGAAAATCGCATACATATCTACCTATCCACCGCGCGAATGCGGCATCGCTACCTTCAATCATAATTTAATGAATGCCATCAACGCCAACTTCCCCGACAGGAAAGGCCCGCTTGACGGTGGCTTTGTGGTTGCACTTAACGATTCGGAAGACATGCAGGAGTACGAATACCCCTCTCATGTTAAATATGTTATTCGTCAAAACCATCAGAAAGATTATATCCGGGCAGCAAATTATATCAACACCAGCACAGCAGATGCCGTTATTTTAGAACATGAGTTCGGTATCTACGGCGGCGAAAGTGGCATCTATATTTTGCCGCTCATCAATCGTTTAGAAAAACCGCTTATCTCAATTCTGCATACTATATTAAAGGACCCAAGTTACGTACAGCGCATCATCATCCGCGAAATTGCCGAGCAATCGTCAAAGGTCATCGTGATGAGTAAACGTGCGGTTGAATTCCTGACTACCATTTACGATATCCCTGAAGATAAAATTCAAATTATAGAACATGGCGTGCCGGATTTGGAAGCACCGGAAGTTAACCCGGTTAAAAACTTAAGTCAGTTTAAAAGCCATCGTGTTTTGCTAACCTTTGGTTTGCTTAGCCGCAATAAAGGTTTAGAAACCGTAGTGAAAGCCCTGCCGAAAATTGTAGAAAAACACCCGGATGTGATGTATGTAGTGCTGGGCAACACCCACCCGGGCGTTATTAAGAACTCGGGTGAAGAATACCGCGATCACCTGAAAAGCCTTGCCGCGCAATTAAATGTATCAAAGCACCTGTCGTTCATTAATAAATTTGTGGCCGAGGATGAGTTGATAGATTACCTAACTGCCGCCGAGGTTTATGTTACCCCATACCTTAACGAAGCGCAAATAACAAGCGGTACGCTATCATACGCAGTAGGCGCGGGCGCCGCTGTGGTATCAACCCCCTACTGGCACGCTACCGAATTATTAGCTGATGGCCGTGGCCGATTGTTCGATTTTAAAAATGCCGACGCTTTAGCCGAGACGGTCAACGAATTGTTGGACGATGAGGAAGTACTTAACGACCTTAAATCAAACGCGTACGAATATGGCTTACACCTACGCTGGCCTGCTACCGGTGCCGAGTTTATCCGCGTAGCGCAAACAGCTGCAGCTAAACATGATTTTAGCGACAAAATATTAAAGAATAGCATTGTTGACCCGGAGATATTACCAAAATTTAGCCTTACACACGTAATGCGTTTAACTGATGATACCGGTATTGTGCAACATGCTAAATATGGGATCCCTAACTTAAAAGAAGGTTACTGTTTGGATGATAACTCGCGCGCATTAATTATGGCGCTGATGGCATACCAACGCAGTAAAAGCAATGACGCATTTAAGCTGCTGCCAATTTACCTGAGTTACATCCACTACATGCAAACAGATGATGGTAACTTCCGCAACTTTTTGAGTTTTAGCCGCCAGTATTTGGATGAGGTGGGTTCTGAGGATTCATTCGGCCGTACCATTTGGGCATTGGGCTATTTAATAAGCTGTGCGGCGAGTAACTCCTACCGCGAATTCGCGATGGAGATCTTCCACAAATCATACCCGCACTTTAGGGCATTAAAACACATTCGCGGGCAGGCAAATACCATTATCGGTATTTCCTTGTATCTACAGGCCTTCCCTACCGATGAAGGTATGGTTGAAGAACTGGTGCGCCTTACACAGCCGTTGATTGATGCTTACGAAACCACCCGCAGCGACGACTGGGAATGGTTTGAAGAAAGCATGACCTACGATAACGCTATACTTCCGTTGGCCCTTTTACATTCTTGTGAGATAACAGGTAACCAAAAAGCGAAGGAGATCGCGCTGAAGACAATGGCATTCCTCGATAAACTAACGCTATCAAACGGTTACTTAAGCCCGGTTGGTAACGAGGGTTGGTATCATCGTGGTGGCAAGTTCCCGGTTTATGACCAGCAGGCTATAGAAACTATGGCGATGGTGCTGATGCATTTCCAGGCATACCAAATCTTCCGCAAGCCACAATATATCGAGAAGATGTTCCTGAGCTATAAATGGTTTTTGGGCGAAAATTCGTTACGTGCACCGCTTTACGACCACGAAACTAAGGGCTGTTGCGATGGCTTGCTGCCAACAGGTATCAACCGTAACCAGGGTGCCGAAAGCACCTTGGCTTATATGATATCGCACCTTACTGTATTAAAAGCCTTTGAACTGGAATACGAGTACAACAAAATAGCCGATGACCAGCAGTTAAAAGTCTGCTAACCAATGAAAGCAGCGATATTAGCCCCCGTTGCCTGGCGCACACCGCCCAGGCATTATGGCCCCTGGGAACAGGTTGCATCCAACATAGCCGAAGGCCTAATTAAATTGGGCGTCGAAGTAACACTTTTTGCAACTGGGGATTCTATCACCGAAGGTAAATTGCAATCTATATGCAAGCAGGGTTACGAGGAAGACCGTACACAGGATGCCAAGGTTTTAGAATGCCTGCACATCAGCAACCTAATGGAGCAAGCGGATGATTTTGACATCATCCATAATAACTTTGATTTTTTACCGCTGAGTTATACCGGGTTGATAAAAACTCCGGTGATAACCACCATACACGGCTTTTCTTCGCCACGGATCATCCCGGTTTACAAGAAATATAATTCGCGCGGCCATTATGTGTCTATCAGCAACGCCGACCGCAGCGACGAATTGGATTATATCGCCACCGTGTATAATGGTTTGGATACTAAAGATTTTAAGTTTACCGAACAACCACAAGATTACCTGCTCTATTTTGGCCGCTTGCACCATGATAAGGGCCCTGTAGAAGCTATTGAAATAGCTAAAAAAGCGAATAAGAAATTGATCATGGCGGGCATCATTCAGGATGAGAATTATTTTAAGGAGAGGATAGAACCGCAACTTAACGACCAGGTCCAATACATTGGCCCCGCCGGCCCTGATAAACGCAACGAACTTTTGGGCAATGCCCTTGCCCTGTTGCACCCCATAAACTTTGCCGAACCTTTTGGCATGAGCGTGGCCGAATCCATGCTTTGCGGCACCCCGGTAATCGCCTTCAACAAAGGCTCGATGCCGGAACTGATCCAACATGAAAAGACTGGTTTTTTAGTGAATACGATTGATGAAGCTGTAGATGTAATAGGCCAGCTTGGCTCTATAAATCGCGCTTACTGCCGCGAGTGGGCAGGTTCACAATTCTCTAAAGAAAAAATGGCCAACGATTATTTTAAGCTGTATCAGCAGATATTGGACATTTAATTTCTTCATTGCGAGCGAGATCTACGCTCCTCCAATAAAATAAGTTCATAAAAAGAGCGATGAGATCTAATCTCATCGCTCTTTTTATATCGACAAAGGCAAAACCGTTTACCTTTCTCCTCAAAACTAATCTATTCCGTCTTCTTTAAACTTAGAAAGTAGCTCATCCAGGTCAACCTCGGCGAAGGATGTTGATGAATCGGAGATCCCGTAAGGGATAATGAGTTTATTGTTGTGGACAATGGCGCCGCAAGAATAAAGTACGTTGGGTACGTAACCTTCACGTTCGTCGCTGTTAGGAACAAGCAGGGGCTCTTTCAGGCGGCCTATCTCTACGGTAGGGTCATCCAACTTTAGCAGGCTCGCACCAAGCACATAGCGGCGCATAGGGCCTACACCGTGAGTAATCACTATCCAGCCGTCCTTAGTTTCTATCGGCGAGCCACAGTTACCTATCTGTACAAATTCCCAGGTAAACTTTGGTTTTTGCAGCAGGTCTGGTTTCTCCCAGATGTTGATCTTGTCCGAATACATGATGTAGTTGTTACATCCGTCAATACGGGAGATCATGGCATATTTGCCATTTATTTTCCGTGGGAACAGTGCCAGGTTCTTGTTTTGAGCACCTGCGCCATACAACGGCATAATTTTGAAATTGTAAAAATCGGTGGTTTGGAGCAGCTTCGGCATTATCAAAGAACCGTCGTATGCGGTGTAAGTAGCGTAATATACATAAGTACCATCTTCGTTATAAAACTTAACAAAGCGGGCATCCTCGATACCTTTACGCTCATATTCCGAGATCGGGAAGATAACCCGGTCGGAGATATCCGTATCAAGCGAGAAAACGATCTCGTAGTAAGAATCGGCAAGCCAAAGCACCTTATCGTACTCTAACCTCATGTTATCATCTTTCTGGATCTTTTGCGAATCGAGGATAATACGGCGGAGGTTCGAATACTCAAAGTGATGGTCAAGTTTTTCTTCCAGTTCCTTCAGTACACTAATATCTATCTGTGTTATAGCAGCCTTATCAAGAAATAACTTTTTATTGTAAACCGCGTTCCGCACAATCTCGGCTTCATCAATATAACTACCTGCCGGTAATACAGTTATTTGGTTGTTCTTATCAATCAATGCCCTGCGGAAGGTGATAGAAGAAATGTGCCCCTCGCCCACCGCCCTAAAGCTGATAATAACGCGGCGCTGCCCGTCTTCCATTTCGGTCTGATCCGGGTCTTCCACTATGGACGGGTTGAAAAACGCCGCCGACTCGATAGAATACTCGTGCGTAAAGTACGAACCAATTAACAGCTTGCGATACACGGTTAGCGTATCAAAATCGATCCCCAGTTCGGCAATAAGCGGCTTTAATTTGCTGCAGTGGCGGTTAAGTACGCGGGTAATATTACGGTGTCGTTTAGAATATTCTTGTAATAATGGAGAAACAATACCAAAGGCGGTTTCTTCGCTGATGCCCATTACACGCTCCAGGACTTCTTTAGCCCGATCATTACCATTAAAAAAAAAGCGCGCTATTACACGTTTTGGGTCGGGGTTTACTCTTATTGGTTTTCGTTCTACAGAAAGTCTCATACTAAAAATATGCGTTTATTCTTTAACACTACGCCTGCTAAATTGATTTGAGCAATTTCACAAACCTATTAAATGCTGTAACAATTACAGTTAACTCTTCAAATAACTGTTTTAATTTTCAAATCCAGCCATTTATTTAAAAAAAGGCTCATATACCAGACCGATAATCGGATCGATAGTTTAAATCATGCTATTTCTTTTGATGAGGTAGGTTTTCAGGATCTCGTTATAACCTTGTTCAATATCGGCATCAACCAGTTGTATATGGTGCTGCGCGCACTTTAATTCTAACTGGTGGCGGTATTCTTTTAGTGCAGACCGGTAACTATCGCGAATCTTATTTGGATGCACACGCACCTCGGTACCTGTCTCGATATCTACAAAATGGTGCGGGCGGTTATCAAAGTTAAAATCGAGTTCGTGCTGTTTGCTGGTAACGTTAAATATCACCACCTCGTGCTTTTTATATTTCAGGTGCTGAATGGCCGCGAAAAGCTGCTGCATTTTTTCCGGGTTGAGGCTGTTCTCCAGCATGTCGCTAAAGATGATCACCATTGACCGCTGGTGGATTTCGCCCGCAATATGGTGCAGCACTTGCGTAATATTAGTGGGGGTATTTTGCTTTGGGTTATCGTAAGCTTTCTCTAACTCGGCATACAGACGAAACATGTGGCTTGATGTCGACCTTGCCGGGCTCATCCAGTCCAGCTTATCAGAAAACAAACACAGCCCAAAGGCATCTCTTTGTTTCTTGAACAGGTACATTAGCGAAGCAATAGCGTAAACCGAAAATTGTAGCTTATTAACCCCGTCCGCCGGGAAATTCATGCTTGAGGAAGTATCAAGCAGCAGGTAACAGCGCAGGTTGGTTTCTTCCTCAAACTGTTTTACAAAAAGTTTATCGGTACGGGCAAGCAGTTTCCAATCGATATTTTTTACCGATTCGCCATTATTATAAAGCCTGTGCTCGGCAAACTCTACAGAAAAGCCGTGGAAAGGGCTTTGGTGCAAACCTGTAATAAAACCCTCAACCACTTGCCGGGCAAGCAGTTCCAGGTTGGCCAGCCGGCGGATATGTTGGTCGGTATTAAGCTGCGGCATAGTGCAAGTTAATAAACTAAACGTTTACAGCCTTGTATAAATTGCTGCCTGCAAAACATGGTTGAAGTAAGTAGCAGAGGCCTGCTGTACAAACTGGTTGAGGTAACCAAACTCGATATCGGCTTTTTTATGCAGGCGGTAACCCAGGGCTATGTAAGCACGGTTTTGGTCGAAGAAGTGCTTGTTTACCTTATGGTTGTTTTGCACATTGGCCATGATCTCGTTCTGCAAACCAAGGAACGCACCTTTTGTAAATGCATCCGTTTTTTTAAGTGGTACAACTGCGCGGGCAAAATAGCGCAGGCGCTGGGCAAAGTAATGGTCGTTTTTGGCGGTGGTGTTACCCAGGAAACGCTGCTCGAGCCTAAAGCGGTGCTGTAAGGTGGTAGCTTTGCTTATTTTGGTGTTGATGATCAATTGCTCCCAGATGCGGCTCTCGGGCCTGAAGGTTTCTACACCCGCCACTTTATTATTGGTGGCGACGTAGGCATAACCCACAGCGGCCATCTTATTTTTATCGAAGTAATAGTTTAACGATGGGCGAAGCAACACGTTCTGCAAGTAATCGTAATGGTTAGCCGATCTAAACTGCGCATCAAACGACATCCCCCATTTGTCAGAAAACTTTTGCGAATGGAACAACGCCGCCCAGCCGGAAAAACGATTATCCTGGGCGAAGAGTTTACAAGGAACTAATATGGTGATGAGTAAAAATGCAGTTAGTGCTTTTTTCATAGGAATGTGTGTAGAAGCGCTAAAATAAAAAAACAATGTCATTTCGAACGAGGTACGAGGAGAAATCTTATGCACGCGATAACTATGCGGGATACCAGGCGCAGAAGATTTCTCCTCGCCCCATCACATGTGCCATCACGCTCGTTCGAAATGACATTTTGTTGATTGTTCCTAATCCTTAAACTTCACCAAATTTTTCCTGCCGATATCATAGATCAAACGGAAAGCCTCCTGGTTGCTGCTGAAGCCGGGGGTGTTGTGCAGGCTAAATACAAACTGGCCTTTTAAGCCTTTGGCGATGAATGGCGTGTAAATAACATCTAAACGATTGTAGGTGCTTTTCTCGTAAAAAGCATCACCAAAAAGGATGCGGTGTCCGTCGCCTTTGTAAAATTCATCGAACAGGGCAAAACGTTTGTAACTTAAGTAAGCATTGGCAACAACCCCTTTAGGCTTCTGGAACCCGTCTAAACCCCTTGTACGCTCTAAAGACATCATCCCGCCAGCCTCAATACTTAACGAATCAAGAAACGTGCGGTGGCTCAGGTCTACACCCAACTTTACCTGGGCAGCGCCATTATCCTGGATATGGTCGTTAGGCAGCAACACCGTCGCCCCTGCATCATGCAGCAAAAAGAAATAATGCGCTATATAAAACGGGCTTTTTAATGATGGTTGGTACTTACCCGAAAACCCGAACAGGAACTGCTCCCTATCGGTATTGGTTTGGCGGCTCACCCAGTCAATCCAAACAGTTTCGGTAACATGTTTACTTTTAAATCGCGTGAGCAAACCCTCTATATTTGGGCGAAAGTAACGTAAAGTATCGTTCAACATCGATCTTGGGTAATCGGTCAATAAACCCTCACGACTAAATGCACCTGCATTAAACAACCAGTTCTTACCCGTGTAACTGTAGTATGCTATTGGGTTTACACGAACAAAAAACGGGTTGCCGCCAAACTCGTGCAGGGCGTTGGCACCAAAAATAAAGTGGTTGTTACTGTCGATATTAAAACCAACATCAGCTGCAATGCGCACTCCCGAGTAGGTGCGTGAGCGTGCTACAAAATCTTTGTATTCGCGGTTATCAAAAAAGCTCATCCCGTTCAGGTGGAAATCTACATTTTGGGCTTTAGCTGCCCCTGCTAATAATGTGGTTATAAATAAGGCAAAGTATATCTTTCTGATCATGCTGTATCGGTTATTCAACTATAAATTTTATTATGCCGCTGTTCCTGCTGCCCGTAAATGGCTGGGTGCGCAGGGAAAAGAACAGGTCGTAAGTCCCTTTTTCAGTCGGTGCTGTTGCTGTTACTTTATAACGGGCAGTTTGGCCTTTTTGCAGGGCAATATTATTAAAAGAACTATCGGCCTGCTGGATGCTTACCGGCGTTGTGTGTGTAAAAAAGCAGGTTTCTAACACCACGGGGTGCTTGTAACCAACGTTGGTAAAATTAACCGCAAACGCGTAAGGGTTGGTTATAGAAAGGTCAAATTTGATTTTTTGCGCCTGCCTGGCAGTAATGGTAGTTTTACCAGCATCGATGACTATTTTCTGGTATGTTCGGAAATCATCAACCCAGCCACCATACCAGGTACCAGCCTCGTTTTGGATGGTATCGGTAACCACGCCCTTGTTGTAATAATTAAGCACCAGGTAAACACGCTTGCGCTGCATGCTGTCCTCAATTGGCCAAATGCTGAACTGTGTGCGGCGGTAATCGCGGGCATCATAACTGAGGCCTTTGGTGGTGTTATTATAAAAATCGTATTTGCTCGGGTTTTGGAAACCTTCGCTGAAAACCACGTAGCTATCGCCAGCTTTCTGTTTTATTTTAAGCGCCCAATCTTTAAATCCGTAATAACTGCGCAATTGTAAAGGCTTTTTAAGGATGGCAGGGCCAAACATAATACCTACCCTTAATCCCACAATAAATACAATATTGATAATGGCAACGATGCTTAACCATTTATAAGGCTTGTTTTGCTTAGTGATATAGATCAGCGCCAGCATCACCAGGGGGACGAAAGCAATCAGCGTCCAATGGGCTTCTACCCCGCCTTTTATAGTATTTAGTAAAAAGAAAATGAATGTACCGGCGGCATTTACAATTAGTGTGCGGATGAATACATTGGTAATGCGGTTCCTGAAAGCGGCATAAAAAACAAACCAGCCAATAAGCGGGCCGCCCATTGCCAGCTGCGCGGGGATGTAATCGCCAATGCGGGCAAAACTATAATCGGAACCATTGCGCTCGAATAAATGGTATTTTACGGATGGGTAACCGTGGCTAACCTGCCACCAGATATGCGGGATAAACAACACTATTGACCCAATCACCACTAACCAAAACGACTTCCGTTTTAACAGCGATATATTTGACGCCAGCGTAAATACGATGAGTAATACACCGTGATATTTACTATATAAAAGGCAGGCGATGATCAGCGCTAAGAGCAAAGCGTATTTTAAACTATCATCCTCCAAATATTTTTTGTACACGTAATAAAACAGCACGGTGAATAAAAACAACGGTACATCCGGCGTGGTGGTAAACCCATAGATATGGAAGATAAATAGCCCGGATACCAATAGGATAAACCATTTGGCTTTTACACCGTATTGCTTCACTATTAGCCACATTACATAGATGCATACGCTGTTACTTAATATCGTAAGTATGCGGGTACCGAACTCGTTATGGAACAGACTGTAACCTGCCTTTATAAACAAGGCCACCATAGGCGGATGATCGAAATATCCCCAATCTAAAAAACGGGAATAAATCCAATAGTAGGCTTCATCTGCATGGATCTCTAAGGTGTAGGCTTGTATGGTGTTCAGCAGCGTCCAGCACAGTAGAAAATACCAGATGGGTTTGTTGGACTGGATAGCGTTGTTTGCCGTAGTTGCCTGCATTGTTGCAAAGGTAAAATAAAAGCAGCAAGCACGATACGCCAAATCAGCAGGATTATTTTAGATTTGAGCTCATAAAAACTAACACCCATACCATGCTTGATAAACAATTGGAATTTATCCGCCAGCCGCGCCTGATGATCCTGAATACACTAAAAGATTTTACGCTCGAGCAATTGAACACCATCCCTCCCGGCTTCAACAATAATATCGCCTGGAACCTTGGGCATATGTTAGCCGCGCAACTGGGTATATGGTACAAACGCGCAGGACTGGATGTAGACGAACCTTTTTACCAGCTATACAAACCCGACAGCAAACCGGAAGGCCCAATAACGCAAGAAGAATTAGACGAAATTAAATTAAGACTAATCACCAGCCTTGATGATTTTGAGAAAGATTACGCCGCCAACATCTTCGCCAACTACCCTACCTGGACCACCCGCTATGGCGCGGTAGTTAGCAGTATTGATGAAGCCATCGCCTTTTTACCCTTCCACGAAGGGTTACATATTGGGTATATGATGAGTTTAAGGAAGTTGGTGTGAGACCCTCCTCTCGAAGCTGTCATGCTGAGCGATAGCGAAGCATCTATAGCCTACTGCAAGGTGTATATTAGATCCTTCGCTATCGCTCAGGATGACAATTTATATTTAAACAAAAAAGCCCCAATAAATTGAGGCTTTTTTGTTTAAAAACTATCGTTACACGCCTAACAGTAACCTCGCCGGGTCTTCCAACAGTTGTTTTACACGTACCAGGAAGCTTACCGATTCGCGACCGTCAATAATGCGGTGATCGTAAGAAAGGGCCAGGTACATCATCGGGCGGATAACCACTTGTCCGTTTACGGCAACCGGGCGCTCTATAATGTTGTGCATACCTAAAATAGCCGATTGTGGCGAGTTGATGATAGGTGTAGACATCATTGAACCAAACACCCCACCGTTGGTGATCGTGAAGGTACCGCCGGTCATTTCTTCTAAGGTCAGCTTGCTTTCGCGGGCTTTACCTGCTAAAACAACAATCGCTTTTTCAATTTCGGCAAGGCTCATGCTCTCCGCGTTGCGGATAACCGGCACTACTAAACCTTTTGGCGCAGAAACCGCGATAGAAATATCAGCAAAGTTGCTGTAAACCACTTCTTCGCCTTCTATACGGGCACCAACTGCAGGCCATTCTTTCAAGGCCTCGGTAACCGCTTTGGTGAAGAACGACATAAAGCCTAAGCCAACGCCATGTTTCTCTTTAAATTTATCTTTGTATTTGCCACGCAGTTCCATAATCGGCTGCATATCCACTTCGTTAAAAGTGGTAAGCATGGCAGTTTCGTTTTTAACGGCCACCAAACGCTTGGCAACTGTTTTACGCAACGACGACATCTTTTCCCTACGGTCGCTTCTTGGGCCCTGCGGCGTGGTCGGGGCAGCAGGTGCAGCTGCGGCTAGTTTGGCAGCAGGAGCAGCAGCAGGTTGGTTATGCGCGTTTAGGGCATCACCTTTGGTAATGCGGCCATCTACTCCTGTACCATTCACTGATGTGGTCTCAACACCTTTTTCGGCTAATATTTTGGCAGCAGCAGGCGATGGTGTGCCCGATGCGTAAGTTGTTCCTTTTGACGGGGCAGCCTGTGGTGATTCGTTCACCTTATCGGCTACGGCCGGGGTAACCGGTGAAGCAGCAGGTGCCGAAGCGCCGCCACCTTCAATAGTACAAACTACCGCCCCAATGGCTAAGGTATCGCCTTCTTTAGCTATGGTTTTTAACGTACCCGCTTTTTCGGCAGTAAGTTCAAAAGTTGCTTTGTCAGATTCCAGTTCGGCAATGGCTTCGTCCATTTCAACGGCATCGCCGTCTTTCTTCATCCAGCGTGATAAAGTCACCTCGGTGATAGATTCGCCAACGGGTGGTACTTTTATCTCTAATGATGACGAACCACCTTGCACAGGCGCCGGAGTTGAACCACTTTGATCTGGTGCCGGTGCGTAACCGTTAGCAGGTACTTCAGGACTTACCGCCGTACCCGGCTCTTCCGTTTTAGCAGTTACAGGTGTGGCAGCAGGTGCTTTATCAGCAGCTACCGCAGGCGCAGCAGCGCCGCCATCTTCAATACTGGCTACAACCGCGCCAATAGCTAATGTATCGCCTTCGGCTGCAACAATTTTTAAAGTCCCGGCTTTTTCAGCAGTAAGCTCAAAAGTTGCCTTGTCTGATTCCAACTCGGCTATCACTTCGTCCATTTCTACCTGGTCGCCATCCTTTTTCTTCCAGGCTGACAGGGTTACTTCGGTAATGGATTCGCCTACCGGCGGAACTTTTATTTCTAAACTCATATTGGTAAATAGTTGTAGTTTTTATTTTTTGGAACGAGGACTTGAGTGCGTGGTGCGGTTTTGATTAGCTATTACGCTCTTCGCTCTCATCACCGGCAACATCAGTATCAATCTGCCCCTGCGTTAGCCATTTTCTCTGTTGTTTTTTTGATGGTTTCTTTAACCGCTTTGCCTGCAGGTGCTTCAAACGCTTTTGACACGATATGCAGCTGTTGCGCGGCATGTTGTTTGGCAAAACCGGTGGCTGTGCTGCTCCCCTCTAAACGAGAGATCACATTCAGGTTCATCAATTTGTCATTATGGAACTTGCGGCAAATATATGGCCACGCGCCCATGTTTTCCGGCTCTTCCTGCACCCAGATAAATTCGGTGGCCTTATCGTATTTAGCTTTTATTTTCAGGATCTGTTGTATCGGGGTTGGGTATAACTGCTCCACGCGTACAATGGCAACATCCTTACGTTTATCTGTCTGTTGTTTCTCTAACAGATCATAATAAACCTTACCGGTACAAAGCAATACGCGTTTTACTTTTTTAGCGTCAACGTAGTTGTCGTCTATCAGCTCGTAAAATTTACCATCGGTAAAATCGGCCATCGGCGACACACAGTTAGGGCTGCGCAATAAACTTTTTGGTGTAAAGATGATGAGCGGTTTACGGAAACTGCGTTTCATCTGCCTCCGTAATATATGGAAGAAGTTTGCAGGCGTAGTACAGTTAGCCACCTGGATGTTATCGTCCGCGCAAAGCTCTAAAAAACGCTCCACACGTGCCGATGAATGCTCAGGGCCCTGGCCTTCGTAACCGTGCGGCAATAGCATTACCAAACCGTTACCGCGCTGCCATTTTGTTTCGGCACTGGCAATGTACTGGTCAACAATGATCTGTGCACCGTTAAAGAAATCGCCAAATTGGGCTTCCCAAATAGTTAAGGCATTAGGGTTAGCCAAAGCATAACCATATTCGAAACCTAACACACCATACTCGGACAGCAGCGAGTTAAATATGCTCAGTTTTGCCTGGGTGTCGATAGTTTCCAGCGGGGTGTATTCATCCTCAGAATCGGCCAGGGTTAATACCGCGTGGCGATGCGAGAACGTACCGCGTTTAACATCTTCACCACTCAACCTTACCGGGAAACCATCTTTCAATAATGTACCATAAGCAAGCAGCTCGCCCATTGCCCAATCGAATACGCCGGTTTTGTTAACCATAGCATTACGGTCCTGGAACAATTTCTCAATTTTCTTGAAGAACTGTTTACCTGTTGGCAAAACCGTCAGTTTATTACCAATTTCGATAATGCTTTCTTTGCTTACCGATGTATCAATCGCGCTGATCAGTTCGCTGTGGTTAGCTAAGTGCAGGCCACTCCAAGCGCCTTCAAACATTGGGATGGTATCGGTAAACCTATCCGAAGCCTTGGCGTCGTCGAGCATTTTCTGTAATTCGCCGCGGAAATCTTTCTCCAGTGTTTTCACATACTTATCGTCTATAGTGCCTTCCGTTATGAGTTTTTTGCTGTAGATCTGTAGCGGGTTAGGGTGCGCTTCAATAGCTTTGTACAACACCGGCTGGGTAAACTTAGGCTCATCCGCCTCATTGTGGCCATAACGGCGGTAACAAAGAATATCGATAAACACATCCTCGTTAAACACCTGGCGGTATTCCATTGCCAGGTTTACAACGTAAACCAATGCTTCAACATCGTCACCGTTTACGTGGAACACAGGCGAAAGCACTGTTTTTGCAACATCGGTACAGTAAGTACTAGAACGCGCATCTTTATAGTTGGTGGTAAAACCTATCTGATTGTTGATCACCAGGTGAATGGTACCACCGGTGCGGTAACCGTCCAGTTTTTCCATCTGTAAAACCTCGTAAACAATTCCTTGCCCGGCTACAGATGCGTCACCATGTATTAATATAGGGGCTATCTTTGAATGATCGCCATTGTATTTAAAATCAATTTTTGAACGCGTGATACCTTCCACAACCGGGTCAACCGCCTCTAGGTGCGATGGGTTGGGGCAAAGGCTCAGGTGTACTTTTTTACCTTGTTTGGTCTCGATATCTGTCGAGTAACCCAGGTGGTATTTAACGTCGCCGCCAAAAGGTGATTCTGAATCGAAATTTTTGCCTTCAAACTCAGTGAACACTTCCTGGTAGGTTTTCTCCATTATATTGGTAAGCACGTTCAACCGACCGCGGTGGGCCATACCGATGATGAATTCCTCTAAACCCAATTCAGATCCTTTTGTAATAACCGAATCAAGCGCGGGAATCAAAGCCTCGGCACCTTCTAACGAGAAACGTTTTTGTCCCAGGAATTTGGTACCTAAAAAGTTTTCAAACACTACCGCTTCGTTTAGCTTGGCAAGCATTTGCTTTTTCTCGTCGGCATTAAAGCTTGGGGTATTGCGCTTGGTTTCCATCCTGTCCTCAAACCACTTTAGTTTTATAGGGTTACGGATGTAAGTATATTCGGCACCAATGGCCTGGCAATAGGTTTGTTCTAATAACCCGCGGATATCCCGCAACTTGGCGGGGCCTAAGCCAACTTCAACACCTGCATTAAATACGGTGTCCATGTCGGCTTCGCTTAAGCCAAAAGTTTCTAATTCTTTACCCGGAAAGTACTTGCGGCGTTCGCGCACGGGGTTTGTTTTAGTGAATAAATGGCCACGTGTACGGTATCCATTTATCATGTTCATCACATTGATCTCTTTTAGCAAATTTTCCGGCGTGGCAACTGACGCTGCAGGTGCTGCCTGGTTATCCTTACCAAAATCGAAGCCTTCAAAAAACTTTTGCCAGCCAAAATCTATCGACTCGGGGTCTTGTTTATAAGCTTCGTAAAGGGTATCAATGTAAGCGGCGTTAGCGTTATTTATATAATTTAGGCGATCCATGAGCAACCAATGTTTTGAAACGGTAGCAAAATTAAGCATTATACATCCAAATGCTGAAAATATATGCAATTAGTTTAAGATAAAATCTCCAAAAAAAACTAACCGGTATGTTTTGAACCCGTACGGAGAATTTTACGCGCAAAATAGCGCAGATAGGACGCCCCTTCAAGCAATATTGCAAGTAGCCCTATAATTATAGTGAATTGTTCAAAAGGGTTCATAATATTTATACGATATATCATGCCAATTGTTGCGTAATACGCCTGTAATATTAGGCTTTAACAGGGTATGCCGCGGCAGGGAGCCACGTATCAATATAATCGCTTTTGCTATCCAGCTGGTCTGTTGATTTGGCGGCGTTAAAAAAACGGTTGCCTTTAATATCGTTGCCTACGCCTGCAACAAAGGCCCAATTACCCCAGTTACTTGCCGGCGAATAGTCTATCAGTTTCTCTTCAAAATACAGGGCACCTTTTGTCCAGTCTACCTGTAACTCCTTAGTTAAATAGTTTGCAACAGCCTGCCTGCTGTAATTGGTAATATAACCCGTAGCATTCAGCTGATGCATGGCTGCGTCGATAAATGGGACCCCGGTTTCGCCATTTTTCCATTTTTCAAAGAGTTCGTCCTGATTATCGGCAGTATCCGGAACATCGCCAAAACCCTCCGACCTGAAAAATTCTTGCCCGTGCTTTTTAAACATAAAGCGGAAGTAATCCCTCCACAAAAGTTCCAGCATTATCGGGTCGGTATTGGTGAGGTGGCGGTCGCGGTGATAGTTAACAACTTCCCAGTAAACCTGCCTTGGGGAGATACAACCAACCGCTAACCATGGGCCTAATCCCGATGAATTGCAGTCGGCAGTACGCACCGCCTTGCCCTGGTTTTGGATGCAATTTTCAAGATAAGCATGCAATTGTTTTATCGCTGCAGTTTCGCCACCGGTAAACTTTTCAGTAGCACGGGCATCGTCAATGGGTTCGGGTACGCCCAGGTCTGCAAGTGTAGTCAACTCGCCCGCCTCAGTAATTTCGGGTACAATAATTTGCTCCGGACTAACCACACTTGGCCTTACCGTGCTATCACGTTCAACCTTCTTTTTAAAGGTTACAAAGCTGTCCGGGATATCTTTTATGGGGAATGGCAGGTCTTCCTTATGGTACATGGTATGCCCGATGAAATGCTTCAGATTGAGCTTCATTTTCCATAAGGCGGCCTCCACCCTTTCAGATACATCGGTTTCATCGGGTGCAACTTCGCGGTGATGGTACACTTCGCTTACCTGGTATTCCTCGGCTAATTGGGTAAGCACCTCGGCAGGGTCGCCGGTGCGGATGATGAGATCGGCACCAAAAGCTTGCAGGTTTTTCTTAAGATCGGCAACGGCTTCTAACAGGAAACGCGCACGAAAACTGCCCGTTTTTTGCGCGCCTAAAGCACTGGTTTTAAAGTAGAATGGGTCAAAAATATATACGGGCAATACTCGGTCGGCACGGCGCACGGCTTCGGATAATATTTCATTATCATGTATGCGCAGATCATTCCTAAACCAAACCAGTATAACTTTATCACTCATATGAACAACTAATCTAAACTTATTTAGATTGATTACAAAAATGGTAATTATTTATTTCCCTTGCACCGTTCGCTGCAATATTTGACATCATCCCAACATTTTGCCCATTTTTTTCGCCACGTAAACGGCCGTTTACACACCGGGCAAAGCTTTGCAGGGAGGTTTTCTTTCAATGTTCTGGCCATATTATCAAGATAACAAATAGCAACGATTACTGTTATACTATATATGAGTTTAAAAAATAAAAATGTTGTTGTGGTGGGTGGCAGCAGTGGTATAGGCCTGGCATTGGTAAAGCATTTGGCAATACAGGGAGCAAACATATTTAACATATCGCGTAACCCCGCAAATGACTGGCCTGAGGGTGTAACGCATATCCAGGCAGATGTTTTGGGTGATTTGAGTAGTATTGAGAACCGGTTACCGCAAGTAATTCATGGGTTAGTTTACTCGGTAGGAAGCATCAACCTAAAACCATTTCAGCGCCTGACAAAAGATGATTTTTTAAACGATTATAAACTGAATGTAATGGGTGCTGCCGAGATCATCAGGCTAAGCCTTAAGGCTTTGAAGGGTGCCGGTGGCGCAAGTATCGTGCTTTATAGTTCCGTAGCGGCAAAAGCGGGGTTACCGTTCCACGCAAGTATCGCGGCGGCAAAAGGCGCGATAGAAGGGTTGACACTCTCATTAGCGGCCGAGTTCTCTTCAAACCAGATCCGGGTTAACGCCATTGCGCCGTCATTAACCGATACGCCACTCGCTAAAAACCTGCTAAGCACTGATGAAAAACGTGAGGCATCAGCCAAAAGGCACCCGCTTGGTAAAATTGGCACACCGGATGATATTGCCCTTGCAACCCAGTTTTTATTGAGCGACCACAGCGGCTGGCTTACCGGACAGATCATCGGTATAGACGGTGGCCTTGGTAACTTAAGGCCACTGTAAAATATGGTTGTAAATCAACCGTTAAATTATAGATAAGAATGACAAATGAGATTGAGATTATCCTTAATTTTATAGTGTAAAACCAATATTATGGCAACAACAGAAAGCATCCAAACAGCGTATATAGATTATGTATTGACCGAAGGCCAACAGCCAAAATCGGTTTATGTATTTGCTAAAAAGAATGAAATGGCCGAGGAAGAATTTTACCGTTTCTTTGGATCATTCGACGCGGTTGAACAAAGCGTATGGGCAGATCTTGTCCTAAAAACCTTAAGTGAAGTGCGTGCGCAGGAAATTTGGGCGCAATATTCATCGCGCGAGAAAGCACTATCTTTTTTCTACAGCTTTTTCGAGCTGTTGAAAAGCAACCGCAGCTTTGCCGTTTACAGCATAAGAAAGCATCGCAGCTTAGGTACGCCAAAGGTATTGGAGCCAACCAAAGAGATTTTTGAAAACTTTGCGGAAACCATTTTGAATGAAGGCATAGAAAGCCAGGAACTAAGCGACCGTAAATTTTTCAGCAAGCGCTATAAAGATGCCCTTTGGGTACAGTTTGGTTTCGTGCTAAATTTCTGGGTAAAAGATAATTCTACCGGATTTGAAAGGACGGATGAAGCTATCGAAAAAGGTGTTAACGTAACTTTCGATTTGTTCCAACGCTCGCCGATAGATAACCTGTTTGAGTACGGTAAGTTTTTAGCAAAGAATGGCGGGTTAAAGGAGAAGATGGGGTTTTAATAAGCCCACCCAAACCCTCCCCGAAAGGAGGGCTTATAAATACAAATGAACAATAATAATAATAAAGTCTCCCCTATTGGGGGAGATTTAGAGGGGATTGCCGCCATATTCGATATGGATGGCACGTTGATAGACAATACGCCCTACCACTACCAAGCCTGGCAGCAGCTTTTTAAAAAGTATGATATGCCCGATTTGAGCAGAGAAACTTACCTGAGTGGCATTAGTGGTGTCCCCATTTTAAATACCTTGAAAAAGTATTTTGGCGAGGAGACAAATGAGGCGAAAATGCAGCAACTTATTAAAGAAAAAAAGGACTTTTATGAGCAAGCTTTTAAGCCTTTTTTACTACCAATAAACGGCCTTGAAACGTTTTTAACCGACCTCCAAAACGCTGGTGTTAAGATGGCTTTGGCTACATCATCAAATATGGATGATGTGGAATTTATATTCGGCACGATACCTATCCGCAAATACTTTGATGCCATAATTATCGGCAGTATGGTAAACGAGCCTAAACCTTCACCACTGATTTTTTTAAAGGCTGCCGAACATTTAAATACCCGCCCCGAAAAATGTGCGGTGTTTGAAGATTCAATTTCGGGCCTAAAGGCTGGCCGCAACGCGGGTATGAAGGTGGTAGGTATTACCACGGCGCATCCAGCAGAAACCGTTACCAAATTGGCCGAACTGGTAATTAATGATTATGCCGACATAGATCTGCATAAGATGGCCGCACTATTTGAGAAAGATTAACATGAGCGAGAATACCTCTAACGAACAAAACAGCATCCCCACCAGCAAGGTTGAACGCAGCGCCAAGTTTGTAAAAACAGGCTTCAAAATTGGTGGTAACTATATTAAGCATTACTCTAAAAAACTTTTCAACCCCGAGTTGGATAAATCGCAGTTGAATGAGGATAATGCTACAGACATCTACCAATCGCTTAGCGAACTTAAAGGCAGCGCGCTTAAAGTAGCGCAGATGCTAAGCATGGATAAAAACCTGCTGCCGCAGGCATACGTGGATAAATTCACGCAGTCGCAGTATAACGCACCACCTTTATCGGGGCCGCTTATTGTACAAACGTTTAAGAAATACTTTGGCAAAAACCCCGACCAGATCTACGATAAATTCAACATCCGATCTACCAACGCCGCATCTATAGGCCAGGTGCACCAAGCAGAACTGAATGGTAAAAAATTAGCGGTAAAAATTCAATACCCGGGCGTGGGTGATTCTATCTCATCTGATCTGAAACTGGTAAAGCCATTTGCATTCCGGATGCTGGGCATGAGCGAGAAGGAACTTAACGTTTATATGAGCGAGGTAGAAGAACGTCTGTTAGAAGAAACAGATTACAAACTGGAGGTACGCCGCTCTATCGAATTTTCTATAGCCTGCAAAAATCTTAACAATGTTGTGTTCCCGGGGTACTATCCCGACCTCTCCAGCAAACGCATCATCACTATGGATTGGCTGGAAGGGCAGCATTTAAAAGAGTTTTTAGCTACCAATCCTTCCCAAGAACTACGCGACCAAATAGGCCAGGCGCTTTGGGATTTTTACAATTACCAGCAGCACGAACTGCGCGCCGTACATGCCGACCCCCACCCAGGCAATTTCCTGATAACCCCTGAGGGTAAATTGGGTTGTATCGACTTTGGCTGTATTAAAGTAATGCCCGATGATTTTTACTATCCGTTCTTCGCGCTTACTTCGACAGACCTATTCGAAAATAAGGAAGAAACTATCAAAGCGTTCAGGAAACTGGAAATGATATTGCCTAACGATACCCCGGCGCAGATCGACTTTTATCACAATATGTTTAAACAAATGATAAGCCTGTTTGCCAAGCCATACATCACCAACACATTTGATTTTGGTAAGAAAGAGTTTTTTGACGATCTGTTTGGTTTCGGCGAAAAAGTTGCTAAAATGCCCGAGTTTAAACAGGCACGTGGTGTTAAACATTTCATCTATGTAAACCGTACCAACTTTGGCTTGTACAATATTTTGCACGAGTTACAAGCACGCGTAAACACAGCTTCTTATAAACCACATATAGAGGAATTAGCCGGCTAAATAGAATTATAAAGGGAATTAAATAAACGTAATAACTACCCCAAGCGAAAGGCAGGCTGTTGATACCCAAGCAACATTTGCACGCAGGTACCAAGTCTCAATTTCAGCAATTCGGCCGGTGCCGATGTAAGAGTTTGAGCGGTGGCGGCAATACACGCCAAATGCGATCAGCAAAACAAAAACAACACAGAAAAAGCAAATAATTAATCGTTGAAAATCTTGTGTTAACATAGTTTTAATTCAGCAAGGGTTATTTGTTCATCTAATATGATAACAAAGAGGCAAAACTTTATAGTTAGCTATTACCAACTTAACAAACCCTTACAGTATCTATACGGGTATTACACGGCAAGGGTTACGTATCATAATATATAGCGGCGGGAAATATTAAACTAATGGGGGAATTTTAGCAACTTTTTATTCTTCGATAATAATTTGTGCTACGATGATCAAAGAAAGTATAATGCTTATTGCCCAACTTATAGACGCCTTTGCAGACCACGACTGTATATCGGTTACGCGGCCACTACCTAAATAAGACTGGTATTTTTTACGGCTGTAGATACCATAACCAGCAGCACAAACAACTAATGTTGCCAGCAAGCAAATTACGATGAGCCGAAAATTAAGATTTAACATCTGGTTTATAACTATACGCTAACTACATAAACGTCAACCAGCTGCACTTAGATTTGCGTGCAACCGTTACCTTTAAAAAAATCAAACTCCAATAAGCTATAATATATCGCCGGCATATATTGCCGGGTAAATAATTGGTCTAATCAAGAAGGAACGGTGTTACCGCAGCAAATGAAATAACAAAGGTCGCTATCCAGCTTAGGGTGGCCCTCATGGACCAATCCTGAACATCTGTTAACCTGCCCGTGTTTGCAAACGAACGTGCCTTGCTTTGGCAATAAACAGCATAAGCTGCCAATAAAACAACAATAGTAACTGTACTACAAATCAAAATCAATTTAAAACTGTGCGTAAACATCTCTCTATATACTTTTTCTTAATATATACTTAACATTGGTATGCCATAAAAAGTTTACACGGCTTGATATTTTTTTAATAGCTAACAAACTTGTTACAAACCTATTAAGAGGAAGTTCCTGTAGCTTCCTGGCATTCGCGCCTATAAACAGCAATTTAAAACACCCCGCCAAAAACGTTGTTGCACCTACATGAAAGTGCTACTTGCAGGAGCTAACGGATACATTGGCACAAGGCTTATCCCCGTTTTATTGGAGAAGGGACATACCGTTGTATGCCTGGTACGTGATAAACGCCGCTTTCATGAACAGAACGATTACAGCGACAGGGTAACCCTGCTAACCGGCGATCTTCTTAAGGAAGAAAGCATTGAAGCCATTCCCGAAGATATTGATGCAGCTTATTACCTGGTACACTCCATGGCACAGGCTGATGATTTTTCCAAGTTGGAAGCGCTATCGGCACATAATTTTGTAAAAGCGCTCAATAAAACAACCTGTAAGCAACTTGTTTACCTAAGCGGAATCACAAATGCTGCCAACTTATCTAATCATTTGCTATCGCGAAGGCATGTAGAAGATGTATTAAGAGAAAGTACGGTAGCCCTAACAGTATTACGTGCCGCCATAATCATCGGCTCAGGTAGTTCATCGTTCGAGATAATTCGTGACCTGACGGAGAAACTCCCCATTATGACTGTGCCGCGCTGGGTAAATACCAAATGCCAGCCAATTGCTATCCGGGATGTATTAGGTTATTTGGAAGGCGTGCTTTTGAACGAGGCAACGTTCCAGAAAACATATGACATAGGCGGGCCGGATGTGCTCACCTTTAAACAAATGATGCTTACTTATGCCAAAGTACGTAAGCTAAAGCGTTACATCGTTACTATACCTTTCCTTTCACCCAAGATCTCGTCGTACTGGCTGTACTTTGTAACATCTACCAGCTACTCGCTTGCCCAAAGCCTGGTAGATAGCATGAAGAACGAAACCATCATGAAAAACCATGATATTGACAATGTGGTAAAACGCCAATGCTTAACTTACGAGGATGCACTTAAACTGGCGTTTGAAAAAATAGAACAAAACTCCATAGTAAGCAGCTGGAAAGACGCGCTGAACAACGGGTATCTGACCTCGGGATTTATGGACCAAATAAAGGTACCCCAAAATGGCACTTTGGAGTATAAAGTAAAACAGCCTTTCAATCGCGACAGCGCCGAGGTACTTAAAAACATTATGGCTATTGGCGGCAACCGCGGATGGTATTATTGGGATTGGATCTGGAGCATCCGCGGCTTTTTAGACAAGCTGTTTGGTGGTGTGGGCAGCAGGCGCGGGCGCACCAGTAATGTAAGCATATCTGCCGGCGACGTGGTAGATTTTTGGCGGGTGTTACTTGCTGATAAAATAAATAACCGCCTTTTACTTTATGCCGAAATGAAGCTGCCCGGCGAGGCCTGGCTGGAGTTTAAAATTATTGAGCGCCACAACCAAACCTTCCTGAGCCAAATTGCTACTTTTAGGCCGAGAGGCCTTTGGGGCAGGCTGTACTGGTACATCATGTGGCCATTTCACCTTTTTATATTTAAAGGGATGGCCAAACGGATAACAGATTTTGAGGAGGGTTCATAGACCATGCTTCATAGTTGACTTCAAAACTTCATCAATGAACTAATCATCTACAAACTCCTACCATGAACTATAAACTATAATTTACTATCATGAACTACGATCTATGAACCATAAACTAACTAAAAACATCCTCATTACCGGCGGCTCGGGTTTATTAGGCAGGGAACTAACTAAAGCACTGTTAGCGCTTGGCCATACCGTAAACCATTTAAGCCGAAGCCCGGGTAAAGACCTACACGTAAAAACCTTTTTGTGGGATGTTGCCAAAGGGCAGATAGACCCGCATTGCATAGATGGCGTTGATACCATTATACACCTGGCGGGCGCGGGCATTGCCGATAAACGTTGGACAGATGAACGTAAGCGCGAGATAGTGGAGAGCCGCACCAAATCTATAGGCCTTATTTACGGGTTAATGAAAGATAAAGCACACAAGGTAAACACGGTTATATCGGCATCGGGCATTAACTATTATGGCAACCGTGGCGAGAACTTGCTTACCGAGGATAGTGCCCCTGCAAAAGACTTTATTGGCGACTGCTGCGTAGCATGGGAAAAAGCGGTTGATGCAGGCAAAGCGTTCGATTTGCGAATCGTGAAATACCGTACCGGTGTGGTGCTTACTGCAGAAGGTGGCGCGCTGCCCCAACTGGCAATGCCTGTAAAACTGGCGGTGGGTTCGCCCTTGGGCGCGGGCGGGCAGTGGGTGCCGTGGATCCACCACCGCGATGCTATTGATATGTATTTGTATGGTTTGGATGATGAACAACTTACCGGCGTTTATAATATGGTGGCGCCGCTACCTGTTACCAACAAAGAGATGACCGTGGCCGTTGCAAAACAACTACACCGCCCGTTATGGGCACCCAACGTACCTGCGTTTTTAATAAAAATACTTTTTGGGCAAATGGCAAGCCTGGTATTAGGCAGCACGAAAGCATCGGCACAAAAAATTGAGGACGCCGGTTTTAAATTTAAATACCCTGATGTAGCGTCGGCATTAAAAGAAATTTATGGATAAGGATACCCCTGTAAGCATTTTTTGGTTTCGCCGCGACTTACGGGTAGCAGATAATGCCGGCCTGTACTATGCCCTTAAAAGCGGCAACCCTGTGCTGCCTATTTTTATTTTTGATAAAGAGATCCTGGACAAACTGGACGATAAGGACGATGCCCGCGTAAGTTTTATTTACAAAGCTATTGAGGAGGTTAATAAAGAATGCCACGAGCACAACAGCAGCCTATTAGTAGTTTATGACAAACCCGAACATATCTGGAAAAAACTCATCAAAGAATATAAAATAGCCGCTGTTTACACCAATCACGATTATGAACCGGCTTACGCCAAAGACCGCGATGGCGATATAAAAGAGCAGCTTGCAAAACAAGGCATCGAATTTAAAACCTATAAGGACCAGGTAATTTTTGAGAAAGACGAAGTAACGAAAGACGACGGCAAACCCTACACGGTTTACACCCCTTACAAAAACAAGTGGTACCAAAAGCTGAAACCGTTTTACCTGAAGGCTTATCCGTCTGAAAAATATTTGAAAAACCTGTACAAATTTAAGGCCCCCGCTCTGCCCACTTTAAAGGATATGGGTTTTGTTAAAAGTGAAATAGACTACCCCGAAAAAGAATACGATAAGGTAATTGAAGATTACGCCAAAAACCGCGACTTCCCCGCTATCACGGGCACCTCGCATGTTGGGGTGCATTTGCGTTTTGGTACAGTTAGCATAAGGCGATGCGCACGCGATGCACACAAAGCGCATGAAAAAACATGGCTGAACGAATTGATATGGCGCGAGTTTTATATGATGATCCTCCATCATTTTCCGCGAACTATGGACCATGCCTTCCGGCCGGAGTATGATCGCATTAAATGGATAAATGATGAAGCCCAGTTTGAGGCCTGGTGTAAAGGCGAAACGGGTTACCCACTGGTAGATGCGGGTATGCGCGAATTAAATGCCACAGGTTATATGCATAACCGCGTGCGCATGGTTGTAGCCAGCTTTTTAAGTAAGGACCTGCTGATAGACTGGCGCTGGGGTGAAGGCTACTTTGCCCGCAAGCTATTAGATTATGAAATGGCAAGCAACGTTGGCGGCTGGCAATGGGCTGCAGGTAGTGGTACTGATGCCGCGCCCTACTTCAGGATATTTAACCCGGATAGCCAGCTTAAGAAGTTTGATCCTAAATTGGAATACGTAAAAAAATGGGTTCCGGAATATGCCGACTTCAGCAAGTATCCAAAACCCATTATTGACCACGCTTTTGCGCGTGACAGATGTTTACAAGTTTTTAAAGAAGCGCTAAATAAATAGCAGCCCGTTACTCAACCTTAGTTACCTGGAACTCGAACCTTAGTGCCGAATTTGAAGGGATGCTGTTTTGTGCCGCGGTACCGTAACCCAAAGGCGATGGTATAAGTATTGAAATTGAAGTACCGGTAACTGCATGTTTTATAAGGGCATCCTTAACGCCATCTATAAGGTTATAAGGGGTTAAGGTAGTAGCCGTTGTTTTGCTCGATTCATCAAACGCAACGCCATTTAACAATGCACCGCTGTAGGTGGCTGTTACGGTAGAAAATTCGCTTATCTCGCCGGCAGCACCTGTGCCCGGGGTTATAATTTTATAGTAATAGCCAAGCGCATCTTTGGTATAACCTTTTAAGCTATTTGCAGCCATATAGTTATTTATTACTATATCATCGTAAGCCGGCTGGTCGCCAATTACGTGTACATAGTAATCAAGGCATTGGTTACCTGCAATACGCGTGTTAACATTGGTAATACTACCAGATCCAAAACCGTTAACGCCATAAGCTAGGCGCGATGGTATCAGTACACGCATACTGCCTCCCCTGTATTGCAACAGGTTATGTATAGCCAGCTGCAAACCTTTTGGCAGGTTATCGGCAGTTAAATGGCCCAAATATTCTTCGATATGGTTACTTATGGTGTCAGACGAGGTGTACTTGCCATCAAAAGATTTTAAAGTATAAACAATAGATATTTTATCGGCATATTTTATTGAATCGCCGCTGCCCGGTGTTAAAATCTTGTAGTACATGCCGGTTGTGCCCGTACCGTCAGGTGTTGGGTCCTGAATAAAATCGTTTAAACCGTTGCCACTTATGTATTGTTCAATCTGCTGTTTATCATACTCCCTGATGTCCGGTTGGTTATCAAGTTTTTTGCAAGCTGTAAGGCCTGCGGCAGCTATTAATAAAAAAGTAAAAATCTTTTGTTTCATCTAAAATTAGTTCGTTACATCTAAAAGTTCAATCTCAAAATCAACCACACTATTGGCGGGTAATTTAATTTCGGGCTGGTCATAAGGGCCGTACGCATAGCGCGATGCTGCTATAACACGGATCTTACCGCCCTTTTTTATATTAGGGATACCCAGTTGCCAGGCCCTTAAAACTTCACCCAAACTAAACGATGGATGAAAATTATTGCTTTGGCCAAATACAAATCCCGTGGTAAGTATTTTGCTGGTATAATCAATAGTTATCCGGGTAGAGTTTGTAAACACATCATTACCTATTCCGGCTTTTTCTTCAACATAATAAACACCGGTTTTAATCCCGGCGCTATCTACCTGCTGTATTTTAGCACTTAAACCGGGCGTAGCGGCTATATAATCCTGTATTATTTCATCATCTTTTGCCGCTTGTGTCCGTTCCTCCTCTAAAGAGTCGTAACCCTTTTGGCAGGATGAGAAACAAACTACACTCAAAAATAATATCAGCAGTACCCTGTTCATTTTCAAAAGGCAAATTTATTGTTTTATATGGCAATTACAGCAGCTTAACACTTTTTAACACTTAGCGGTTGCTAAATGCTAACGTTCAGGGTTTGTAATTAAGTGTAAGCTGGTTGATTTTTTTAAGCATATCTGTTAAATACTGCTTATCTGCATCGCTTATATGGGCGTTTAGGTAGTTATTAAACTGTTTTACAACGTTTTTGGCAAGCTGGCGTTTCTCTTTGCCCAGGTCGGTTAAATATATTTTTACAGATCGCTTGTCGCCTTTATTAGATTCGCGGTAGATAAGGCCCGTTTGCTCCAGTTGGTTTAGCATCCGCGATAAACTGGTAGACTTTAGCCCCAGCAGCGCCGCCGCCTGCGATACCGTTGTACCTTCTTCTTCAATATTTATAAGCAGGTAACCTATAGATTGTGTAATACCAAATTCGGTAACTAACTGGTTGTACCGGTTAGCAACAGTTTGCCAAACGATCTTTAAAAAGTAATCAATTGTTTCCTGGTGTTTTACACTGCTTCTCATAACTTGACAAACATAAGATTTTTAGTTGATTGGTAAGCGGGGAATGAATAGTTGATGGTTCTTAGATAATAATTCATGGTGGCAACAATTACACACCGTTTACTAATTATTAACCGCAATTACTGTTTTGCTATGATCTATAAGCCATCAACTATCAATCAAATTAATACCCCAACGCTGTATCATCCCCTCTGGGGTCGGCACCGCCGTGATAGCCGGTTTTGGTTTTCAAAATGGCATCCACACGGCCAATTGCACCCTGGTTGGTTAGCTTATACCCTTTTCTTTGGAGTTTAGCCTTTACCGTATCACTTAAGGCACCGGCCTCGCTTTCGATCTCATCCGGCAGCCACTGGTGATGAAAACGCTTTGCAGCCACCGCTTGTTGCATATCCATATCAAATTCTATCACATTTAATACCGTTTGGAAAACCGACGTAATAATGGTAGAGCCGCCCGGCGTGCCAACCACCATACACAATTTTCCATTTTTTTCAACGATTGTAGGCGTCATGCTGGATAACATACGTTTACCCGGTTGGATGCTATTGGCCTTGCCCCCAATTAAACCGTACATATTTGGCACGCCCGGTTTCGAACTAAAATCATCCATCTCATTATTTAGCAAAAAGCCCGCGCCTGCCACAAATATTTTGGAGCCGAAGGTATCGTTCAAAGTGGTGGTAATAGAAACCGCGTTGCCATCCTTGTCTACGATTGAATAATGGGTGGTTTGGTTGCTTTCGTAGCCTATGAAGGTACCGGGTTGTATGCTGGTGCTGGGTGTAGCGGCATCCCAGTTAAAGTTTTGCATTCGGCCGGCAATATATTTCGGCGCAAGCAGGCTATCTACAGGCACCTTAAAAAAATCAGGGTCGCCAAGGTATTTAGAGCGGTCGGCATATACGCGGCGCTCTGCCTCAGTAATTAATTGTACCGTGCTATCACTGTTGAAACCGTAACGGTGTAATGGATATCTCTCTACCGACCGCAGCAATTGTAACAGTGCTACCCCCCCGCTTGATGGCGGCGGCATAGTGATGATCTTGTAACCTTTATATTTCCCCGTAACCGGTTTGCGCCATACCGAATGATAATTCTTTAGGTCAGCTTTGGTGAAAAGGCCTTTGCCGGCCTTCATTTCGGCAACAATCAGATCGGCTACCGGCCCTTCGTAAAAACCGGCGCGGCCTTTATCGCGTATGGCGGCCAGTGTTTTGCCAAGGTCTTCCTGTATCAGTATGTCCCCTTCTTTATAACCACCTTCTTTAATGAGGTAATTTTTACCCGGATTTAGTTTCCTGAACTCAGCCTCGGTACGGGTAATATCTGATGCCAGGCGCTTAGTCATTTTAAACCCTTTGAAAGCCAAATTTATAGCCGGCTGCACTAAGGTTGTCCATTTTAACCTGCCATATTTTTTATGTGCCTGCACCATGCCATCTACCGCGCCTGGTACACCAGATGCCTCGTGAGTGTATAAACTCATATCGGGTATCACATTTCCGGCTGCATCAAGGTACATGTCTGCGTTTGCCTTTGCGGGTGCCATCTCCCTGAAATCGAGTGTTTTTGAGGCACCTTTTGCCGGGCGATACACCATAAATCCGCCGCCGCCAATGTTGCCGGCCTGTGGGTGGGTAACCGCCAGCGCAAACTGCACTGCTATAGCCGCATCAACCGCGTTGCCACCTTTTTTTAATACATCAAGCCCGGCTTTAGCTGCATCGGGATAGGCGCAAACAACCATCCCATTTTTGTATTTGGGGTTAATGGGCGGCTGATCCTGCGCATAAGCGACTTGACCAAATAATATAATAATTACGATTAATTTAAAAGATGACTGCGACCGGAAGCTCATATATGCAGATGTAAATATTTGGCAATTTAACCCATTTAAACCCACATTTGCAACGCTTGCAGGTTCAATATTATCAATTTGTAAATCAACAGCATAATCAATAAAGCCTTTTTAAATTTCTTAAAAAGAACACAAAAAGCCATTTTCGCCGTTTATTACGCAAAAGCAAAAATTTACATCAGGTGGCAAAGCTTTAAATTTCAGGCAAAACACCCACCTAAATAACTACCTTTTATGAAAAAATTTACTCTCATCGCAGTATTGTTTACTTCGTTTTTATTGTTCAGCAAAACTTCGCAGGCGCAAGATTATAATACTGCCGTTGGTTTAAAATTTGGCGGTTACGAAAACGGCATTTCAGTTAAATATTTCATGAACAGCACCGCCGCAATTGAAGGCGTGCTTGGCCTCCGCAACCATGGCGCGGTGTTAACAGGGTTATATGAATTACATCAACCTGCATTTAACACGCCGCTACTGAAATTTTATTATGGTTTTGGCGCGCACGTTGGCTCGGTAGGTAAAGGTGTTTACAAACGCTTTGGCAGCGACGATAACATTTACAACGACAGCCATATTTTACTTGGTGCCGATGGTGTGTTGGGTTTAGAATACAAATTGAAGGAGTCGCCAATAGCCTTCAGCCTTGACCTTAACCCACGCCTTGAGTTAGCTACCGGTCCTTTCTTTGACCTTGCGCCGGGCCTGGGACTAAAGTACACGTTTTAAGCATCCCTTACCATTATAACAACAAAGCCTGTGCAGATTGCATAGGCTTTGTTGTTTACTTCACAATAATTATCTTTTTCGAATACACTTTATCGCTTAGGTTTAGCTTGAGCAGATAAGTACCCGGTAGCCTGTCGGTAGTGTTTACTACCGTACTGTAATTACCTGCTGCACCTACTTTTTGCGTGGCTTGGTAAACTATTTGCCCTGCAGTGTTCAGTAATGAAATGCCGAGATTACCTGCAGCCCTGGCCTCAAACACCACATTAAAATAAGTTGTTGCCGGCACCGGGAACACACTTAAACCAATATCTGTACCCTTATCCGGGTTTTTGGCTACAATGGCATAGGTGAATTTATCAGACATTGCCACGCAACCATTATCGAGCGTAACTTGTACCTGGTAATTACCACTTACCAACGGCGTGTAGGTGGCGCCGGTAGCGCCTGTTATCAGTTCATCGTTCAACAGCCATTGGTTGCCTGTAGTTATGTTAGATGCTAACACATCCCCGGTTTGGGTGATCGTCGGTTTTGTAATAGTTACAGGCACACGTGTTACCGAGGCACAGCCGGGGCTGCGCACCTGCATATCGTACAGGTAATAGTAAAAGTTTTTATAATAGGTAGTATCCGTTTCGCTGGTGCCGGATACTGCCTCGTTACCGGTAATACTAAATATATTACCAATAGTGAATGGATAACCCGTTACCCCGCCGTTGTTACGATAAATAGTCGCGTTGTTTTCGTAAGATGGCGTTATTGTGTAGGCACCGGCTTCCGGCAGTGTTAGGTTAAGGTTATACACCTTTCCCTGGTCGGCAGGATCGTCGGGCTGTACGCCTGCAGCGGCGGTGGTGCGTGTTGCCGTAACATTTAGCGTAACCGTTGATACCACCTCGCCATTAACATTGGTAGCCGTAAATATAACCCGGCCAGGGTTGCCAATATACAAGCGGGCGCTCTCTATAACAACAGGCACTTTCGTGTTTATTTTGATGCCGGGCGTAAACTGGTTGTAGCCGCCAGCGCCAAATACATTTTTGTTGGCAGGACCAACCTTACCGCTAAAATCATTAAGCCCGGCGTAAAAAGTATTGTTAACAGGCGCTGCTGTAACACTTGCCGGCGAACCGTACCCTACCGGGATAGCATCAGTAAGTGACTTATACCAGAACAGTTCGCCATCGCCATTGCCCGATAATAAATACGTTTTGGTATTCGTGCAGAAATAGGCCAATAAATTGCTAACCTCGGGCGAGAAGCCGATGCTAATGTTACCTGTAGTTTTATTGTTAGACGCAAGCGGATCGCCGGTTAGTTTAGTTTCGGCAGTTACCGTGTAAGTGGCACCCGGCGTAGTGTTAAATTTACCGCTCAGGGTAAAATCTGTTTCCTCTTCGGGGTTTAGCGTGCCGGTGTATGTTTCAGTAAAAGTATTAACCGTATTGCTGTTAACCGAAACCACTACCGTAACCGGGATATTGCTGATGGCCGCGCTGCCATAGTTTTTAAGCCTTACCGTAACGGCTAAGGCCGGCGCACAGGTAACCCCGGCATCAGAATTTACTATCGCGATGGCACCCGCGTCAATAGCAGGTTTTAAAAATTGCACGCGGTAATCCTGGGTCTCGCCTTTACCATAAGTTCCGCATGCGGTAATGGTTGACGCCGCGTTGGTTTCGTTCAATACAATGCGCAACAGGCTTATATTGCCAGGCGACACCGTAGCAGGAACCGCGATATTGCCACTAATAGTGCCTGTAGCATTTACAATAGCTGTTGTGGCCACCAGTTCATCAGCATCAAAAGTCCCGTTGCCATTCCAGTCTATAAATATTTTGGCGGCTTTGTTAAAGTTAGCCCCGCAGGTGCCCAATGCAATGCTAAACGGATAAGTTTTTCCGGCTTCTAATTGGACGGAAAGCGCAGTATTATCGGTAAAGGAAGTGCATCCCGCAGGCGCGGTGTAATTAATGTTAGATAGAGAGAAACTGTTAACCTTAGCATCGGCAGTTGATGTTGGGGCCGACGCGCAATACGGGTTACCACCTGCACCAGTTACGATAACAGAGTACGCCTGGCTGCCGGACCTAAGCGTGCCCTTGTGCGAAATGGTGATGGTGTATTCTTTCCCGGGTACAGCGTTGGCAATGTAAACCTGCTCCAGGTTATCCCTAATATTATCACCTTTTGTGGCTGGTGCCGATGGGTTATCGGGCGTTAATACCCATGGTGTGTATGTGGTTGCTTCGTCGGCTATGCGCAGGTCAAGGTCGTTTACCAGTTTTGGGGTGCGGTCGTTTATTGTTGTTCCTGCTGTAGGGGTACCTTCGGGGTCGGTCCATGAGATGCTAACCGCCAACGGCCCTACGCCCGAAGCTGTCACTTTAAAGGTGCGGGTTTGCCCCTGCGTTAACGTCGCTTCATCCAGGATGCTTTTGGCGCCGTTATCGGTAATGGCTTGCGCGGCTTTGGTCATATCCAGCAAACCCCAGCCGTAAATATAATCGGGGCCAACGTTGCCGGCGTCAAACGCGGTGTGGCATGCCAAACCTTTTAAGGTAGCGGCGCGCATAAAATTACCCCCGTTTTTTTGCGCGTAGTACTCCTGCAACAGGTATAACGAGCCCGTAACATTTGGCGCCGCCATTGAAGTACCCGACAAGGTTAAGTAAGAACTTGTGCCCTGCACACCTGTAGATAATACCTGTTCGCCATCGCCAACAAGATCCGGTTTAATACGGCCATCATCTGTTGGCCCCCAACTGCTAAAAAACGATACAGCAACGTCGGTACGGTTAACCGGCCCGTTGGGCAGGGGACCAACCGAACCAACCGTTAATATATTTTTAGCGTTACCTGTTGTAGTGATAATATCGTAGCCATTATTACTGCTTATAGTTGCCGGCCGGGGCCCTTTGTTTACAAAAGTTGGGTTAGTGCGGCTACTGAACCCGTAATATGTTGAGCCCACAGCAGGCCCATTACTGGACCTGCTGTTACCTGCCGATTCTACAATTAAATAGTAAGGCGCGTTGTAGGCTACCTGATCGAACGATTGCACCCGCGAGTCATAGAATCCAAAGTTATAATCTTCGTTATCGCCGGGCAGGCCGTACCATTCCCAGCGTGCATCACTACTGTTATAATCCCAGCCGCCTACGTCACCGTAAGAATGGTTAGAAAGCAGCAAACCTGTTGCCGCCGCGCTCATTTCAGAAACATCGTTATCAAAATCCCAGGCAGACAGCGTGGTTGCGCCAAAGCTCATTCCCTTTGCAGGGGCGTACACACCCTTTGCTATCATGGTACCGGCCACGTGGGTAGAGTGATCAAGGATGGCGGTATTATCTTTGGCCGTAATGGTTTTACCTTCAAACTCGCGATGGGCCTGGTAAACTTGCCCCCCATCCCATATACCCAGTTTGTTATTTAAAAATGCGCTGCTGCCACTTAAATTTAAACCTAAAGCGCCACCCGGCTGCACGGTATTTGTACCCGTTGTTGCTGCCGCAATTGTATTATTATGTGTTATCAAATACACGGGGAAGCCGTGGCTGTTGATACCCTCCAACGCAACCAGGTTGCCCGCTTTGGTAGTACGGCGGATAGTCCATCCATTTGCGGGGGCTAATGAAAGTGCCCTTTGATACCCGGTTCTGAAGCTTTCTCGCGAGCGGACAGACAGGGCATCCAGCCGCTGTTTTTTGTCGGCATCTACAGGTATTTGCCGCTGTGCAACAGCCGGGGCCAAACAGCTAAATAAAAGGATGTTAAATAACAGTGCCGCGTAAAATTTTCCCATAAAGTTCAAAGCCGTAGTATTTACAAGTTTCCGCATTTAGCGCCGTATTAAAAAATATTGGGGATTGATAATTGCATTAATTTATTAATGCAATTATAAGACGACAATTTGCAGCTGTTAAACATCTATATGCGCGGAAATAGAAGTTTATGACCCATTTACGACATTCTAAAGGTGTATTTTTTTACCCGTTTTGGGGATTTTATTGCGCACTTTTTGAGTTAATTGAATTAAAACATATTTTTTAATTCAAAATCCGTGGGGATAAATATCACGCCCCTAACGTCATATTGAATTTTATAGCAATAATAGGGTGATTTTGTTGGCCTTGCATTGTTTTTGCAATGCGCAAGTGTTGATTAATTAAAACCTAAACTTTGAAAAAACATTTACTTAATTATATTTTAATTATAGGTTGCCTTACGCTCAGTTTTCAAAAAACTGTAGGACAAGTTGTTTTTACCTCCCTCCCTGGTAATTCTTCTACATTTACTAAAGGTGCAGGAAGTAGTGTTGTATACGGGTTTAGTATGCGCGTACCCGCAGGCGGAAGTTTTTCTGGCGGTGTTTTAAATATAGGTGTAACGCAAGGTTTAAATGGTTTTGTAGGTAACCCCGCTTCCATAGCACGTGTAGCAAGCGCTGATCCTACATTGGCTCAAAATGGGGGCACGATTTTAAATTCCTATTCAGTTAGCGTTAATGGCGGCCCGGGCAACAACGCTTTCTCCGTTACAAGTTGGCCCGCTTTCACAGGTGGCACTAATGGCACTACATACTATTTTTATCTTATCTTAAATTATAATTCCATTAATAATACGCCACAACCAACCGGCTACCAATTTTATTTACCTACCAGCGGGTCGCCGGGGATTACACAAAATACTTACAGCGGTGGAATAACGGTTAACAATACCAATTCGCAAACATATAATTTCTCGGCTCAAATAGATTGGATAGGTGCATCGGGTACAGCTAATGCTAACTGGAATAACAGTGCTAATTGGTCGCCGGCTACTGTACCAGGCACAACCGACCTGGCGAGGATCGGCGTAGTTGCTTTCACCAAACAACCTGTAGTTACAGCAACAACTCAAGTTGGGTCAGTTACCTTCGGCACACTAAAAAGCAGTTTAACGGGTACGCCCGATAAAATACTTACTGTAAATGGCTCTCAAACCTTAACCGTAAACGGTGACATTAACCAAATTTCCGGAACAAACGTCAGTATTAAATCGATAGTTGCGGGCACTGGCACTATCACTTGTGCAGGTAACTTTAATATAGGTTCAACAACGCAGCCATCTGCTGCAGCCAACAACCTTGTAAACATTAGCAGCCAGATCAATCAATTTAATATTTTAGGTAATATTCTTTTAAGTTCGCAGGGAAACGGAGGTAATGGTATAAACTATCCGGCCTTTACTTTAGATGCAAATAAAGTTAGTTTAACGGGCCAGGTTTCGTTCAGCACATTAAACAGCCCAACCTTTGGCGGTTTAAATAACGCGGCCTACCAAGGTATAGGAATATTTAAAACAGACCCCGGTACTTCTGCAACCACTTTAGAGTTATTAAATGCCAATGCAATTGCAACACCTATACCTACAGGCTTTTATGTAGATTTTACTGATAATGGCACGGGCAATGGCTATACTATATATAATAAACCTTTTGGTACCCAAACAGTTTATACATCTACTACCACGGGTATAGGTTTAAATGCATTTAACTATGATAACCTTACCTTAAGTGGTGCAAGCAGCAAAATATCGGGCGGTGGCACATTAACAATTGGAAATAGCTTTGTAAGCAGTGGCGGCGCAGTGGATCTAAACACCAATAACCCGGATATTACAGTTGGTAACAGTTGGACCAACACGGCGAACGTAACCCAGGGCTCGGGTGATATTACATTGGCAAATTCATTACAAAACAATGCCGGTGCATTTCAATTGGGTGCAGGGAATTTAACAACAACTGTTATACAAAATAACGCCGGGACGATTAGCGGCGGTGCAGGCCCGGGTGTAGTTACCGTTACAAATATATTTCAAAACCAGGGTGGCGCTTATATCTGTAACGGAGAAGACCTTATAATGACCGGCACTACTTATACAAATAGTGCGGCATCCACATTTACTGCAGGCACAGGTACAGTGTTTTTTAATTCCGGAACCGCACAGTCATTATCTGATGTTACAACAAGTGGCACAACATTTAATAAAGTCACATTTCAGGGCAATGGAACAAAAACCATGTCGGGTAGTGGTGGGTTTGGTGTTTCGTCAACCGGCCTGCTAACCGTGAGCGCCGGGTCGTTAGCTGCCGGGGGTGTTTTAACATTGAGATCTGATGAGGATGGGGCAGCAACAGTAGCATCTATGCCTACGGCGGCATCTGTAACAGGTACAGTAAAAGTAGAACGCTTTTTATCAGGAAGCCCAACAAGCCTTGCGCGAAGGGGCTATCGCTTAATGTCGTCACCTGTGTACGCTGCTACAGTGTCGGGCGCTAATGTATACGATCTTAATTATCTTAAAAACTCTTCGATAGTTACCGGTATAGGCGGGTCGGGCAATGGCTTTACTACAGGCACAAGCACAACAGCAAATGCCAGTATTTATCTTTTCAGAGAAGATCTGGTGCCAAATAACAGTTCGTTCGCAGCAGGTAATTTTAAAGGGATAACACAGTTAAATAAAACTCCCGCATACAATTTTGGCATTAATGCATTAAGCACTTTAACAAACGCGAACGATGCTTCTACCTATTTGCCGGTAGGCAATGGGTTCATGTTCTTTTTTAGGGGTAACAGCACATTAAACACTACAGCACAAACCGGCACTAAAACCACCTCGCCCTATGACTATCCTGAAGATGTAACATTTACACAATCGGGAACGCTTAATCGTGGTACTATAATAGTAAGGCCCTGGTCAAACGGCGGCACTGCGCTCCTATATTCGACAGGAATCGCAAATAACGTCCCACACAGTGACGTAAGAGGTTATAACCTGGTAGGCAACCCATATGCGGCAACCATTAACTGGGAAAAATTTAATCGTAATGGTATAAATTCGTCTATTTACGGTGGAAACGCTGCCGGTACTGCACCTATTAATACCACCATTTGGCAATTCAATTCAACAACCAAACAATACGCGTCTTATCAGCCAAAAGCTACCGTAACTGCTGCAGATACCACTTTAAATACCGTTATACCTACAGGCGCTGTTTCGAGCGACGGGGTTGTCAGCAATTTGATCTCAAGCGGGCAGGGATTTTTTGTCATTGCAAACGCGCCCGGTCAAACGTTAACTTTCCGCGAGTCGGCTAAAGTTACTTCACAGGCACCCGCGGCAAGTGTTGTAACGCTAATGAGCACATCGCTGCCACGATCTGGCAACGGAGGGGTAAACGGCTTTATGCGCTTAAAATTAATAAAGGATAATATTAATACGGATGCAGTTGCACTGGTATTAAACAGCACTAACGACGCAAATTATAAGAACACAGAGGATGCTGTAGACCTTGGCGGTAATGGTGCACAGGTAAGCATATCTGCCTACTCGGCAGATGACATAGGCTTAAGTATAAACAGGTTACCTTTACCTAAATTAAGCCCGGAGATAGTACCTGTTTCAGTAGATGCTAATACAAACGGTTTATTTTCCTTAAAAATAGAAGCATTGAGCGGCTTGCCATCTATTTACCAGGTTTGGTTGATGGATAGCTATAAAAAAGATTCGCTTGATATGCGCGCGCATGACACCTACAATTTCAACATTGACAGAGCTGTTGCCGAAACTTTTGGCAAGACACGCTTTAAGCTTGTTATACGTCAAAATCCCGAGCTCGCTTTAAAACTGCTGGATTTTACGGGCACTAAAGTAACCGCCGGTGTTAAGCTTAACTGGGTAGCCGAGAACGAAGGCAACTACACCAACTATTCGGTTGAACGAAGTATCGATAATGGCAATACATTTGAAATTGTAGGCGGGCTACACGCCACCGGTGACGGAAAATATAATATTACAGACGCTACACCTGTAAAAGGCCTAAATCAATACCGCCTTAAGCAGGATGATATTAACGGTACAATTACGTACTCTAAAGTTGTTGACATAATGTATGCTGATGTTGAAGGCATAACTATTAAAACGTTTAACGTGTATCCTAACCCGGTTAGCAATACGGTAAACGTGAGCATTATAAACCCTGCAACCACGGCAACCACTTATAACATCAAAATATCTGACGGTAGCGGGTCGTTAATTAAAAACGCGGTATCAACGCAGGCAACCTGGCAGGCAAATGTGGGTAACCTTTTACCGGGCACCTATTTTGTACAGGTAGTTAATAACACAACCAAGGCCGTTATAGGTAATGGTAAATTTATAAAATTGTAATAAGCGTTGCTATAAGATAAGTGATAATGATAAAAAAGATATTCGCCCTGTTTTTGCTACTGACAATAAGTACCATTTCTTTTGCACAAATAACCAACCCATGTGGTGGTACCGATGATGACGATGTATGCCCTTTAGATACCTGGGTTTACGTTTTGGTTGTTGCTGCCGTAATTTATGGCGCTTATAAAATGAACCAAAAACAAAAAAGCGTTTCGTTATAGATCAAAAAAGCCGCCCTTGGCTTTCTTATAAAAACATTTCAACAACTTTTAATTAATTAACATACTTTTGTTAACTTTAATTAAATTGGTTTTGGGTTAATTAATAAAACCAACCTTTCATGTAATTCGTTCGTATAAATGACAGTTGTAAGGGCACCTAATACAATCCTTAAAATTGTATTCCGCGCCATAATACCCCTGTAATTTGAAAACACGTTTACATAATCTCATCACTACAGCAGTACTGTTACTTGCTGGTACGCAATTGTTTGCGCAGGCCCCTGTTATTACTTATACTACTCCTCAAAATTTAACAGTAGGCACTGGTGTTACCATAACCCCAAGCAACAGCGGCGGCGCGGTCACTACAAACCCGGCTTATACAGTAACTACCTTTGCAGGCAGCGTAACTGGAGCTAACGTTGACGCTACAGGTACAGCTGCCCGGTTTAACAACCCATTAGGTATTGGCCATGACGCCGCCGGAAATCTCTACGTAACGGACTATAATAACAATACCATCCGCAAAATAACTGCTGGCGGCGTTGTAACTACCTTTGCGGGTAGCGGTACAGCTGCATTGGTTGATGGTACCGGCGCGGGCGCCTCTTTTAATCAACCTGCCGACATTACCAGTGACCCCTCCGGCAACTTATACGTTGCTGATATTGGCAATAACAGGATTAGGAAAATTACTTCCGCGGGAGTAGTTACTACCCTGGCAACCGTTACTGCACCTGCCGGCATTTTATATAACTCAGTAACCAATACATTATTTGCGAGCAGTTACACAGGCCACATCATCGTACAAATTACACTAACCGGTACGGTTACTACTTTTGCGGGCAGCGGCACGCAAGGTGCTAATAATGCCACGGGAACAGCCGCTACGTTTTTTAACCCTGTCGGCATAACTGATGATGGTAACGGCTTTATATTTGTAGCCGACCAGGGGAACAACCTGATCAGAAAGATAACCGCGGGTGGTATAGTAAGCACCTATGCCGGCAGCGGTGCAGGCTCTGCCGATGGTATAGGTACAGCAGCCACATTCAATCGCCCATCAGGTATTTCAATTGCAAACGGTAACATTTACGTAGGGGATGTAAACAACAACAAAATAAGAATGATTACCATGCCAGGTGCTGTAGTTACTACCATAGCGGGCACAGGTACTGCCGGGGCGGGCAATGGCACCGGGGCCGCTGCTACTTTTAACGGGCCATGGGGCATTCAGGCAGATGGAACAGGCAATTTATTTATAGCTGACAGGTATAGTAACCAGATCAGAAAACTTGCACCTACCAGTGGCTATACGGTAAACACCCCTTTACCAACCGGGTTAAGCCTTAATAACGTTACCGGCGTAATAAGCGGTACCCCAACAGTAGTTACAGCCGCTGCAAACTATATTGTTACGGCCACAAACCCTAACGGTACCAACAGTACTACCATTAACATATCTGTGGCAAACAGTTTAAGCACGCCTATTGATAATAACGCTGCTGCAAATACTGCCACATCATATTCAGCCATAGGTACAACCACCGGGGTTACCGCTTTTTCTACCATAAACGGCAATATCGCGCTTAACGCGCCTGTAACCGTATCGTCTTTAGAAGCAGGAGCCACTTACCCTGGTTCGGCCGCGGTAGATGGTGCCATCACCGGCGCGCGCTGGTCAAGCGCGTTTTCAGATCCCCAATACATCATCATTGACCTTGGTAATACTTACACGGTTAGCCAGGTAACATTATACTGGGAAGCAGCATATGGTAAAGCCTACTCGATAGATATATCCGCCACTAACGGTTTCGGCGCGGGCACCTATACTACCTTGTATAGTACCACCACCGGGGATGGAAATATAGATAACTTAACCGGCCTGTCCGGCACTGGCAGGTATATCAGGATGTATGGTACGCAACGTGCCATAGCGGCCGGTTACTCATTATTTGAATTCCAGGTGTACGGCACAACTGCTATAACTTACGCGCTTACTACTAATCCAAGCTCCTATTTTGCTATTAATTCAACAACAGGCGTTGTAACATTAGCTTCTGCCACGGTACCTGCAGGTGCATACACTATAGGCGTTACTTCTACCGCTACGGGCCTTGGCCAAACTTCAAGCCCCGCCAGCTTTGCCGTTACTATTGCTACTGCAACCCCCACAATAAGCGGCAGTAGCGCCGGATGCGGCGCCGGTTCGGTAACACTTACCGCTGCAGGTGGCCAGCCCACAGGCGGTGTTTATAACTGGTATGGCACAGCCACGGGCAACGCTGTATTAGCTACTGGAACTACATTCGCCCCTATTACCAGCGGTAGCTACTATGTAGATTATACCTCAGGCGGCGTAACCAGCGGTAGAAGCACAGCTAAAATAGTAACCATTAATCCTATAGTATCGTCACCAATAGCCGCCGCCGTTCTTTCTTATCCGTTAGATGGTAATACCAATGACGTATCTGGCAACCAAAATAATGGCGTGGGCCAAAATACGCCGGCATTTACAGCAAACAGGTATACGGCAACACCCGGCGCATATAGTGCCAACGGCTCAACACAATATATCACCAGTACAACACCTTTTGTTAACCCTCAAACTTTCTCGTTAAGCCTTTGGTTTAACACAAATACGTCATCGGGCGGTAAGCTCATCGGGTTTTCATCGCAGCAAGCAGGCGGCGGCCAGCGCGACAGGCAGATCTATATGAATAACGCGGGCCAACTTTATTTTGGCGTGTACAACGGCGCTACCAACACTGTTAATACAGCGGGCTCTTATAACGATGGTAACTGGCACCATGTAGTAGGTACCTTTTCGCCAACCAACGGTATAAAATTATACGTAGATAACGTTTTACAGGCGGCAAATGCTACTTACACTGCCGCAGAAACCTATACCGGTTACTGGAGCATCGGCGGCAATACGTTAACAGGTTGGCCATCTATCCCTACCAGCGCTTTTTTTGCAGGTAGCATTGATGATGTAGCTGTATACAGTGCAGAGTTACCGGCAGCAACTGTTACAACATCTAACGATAATTATCAAATAGGTGCATATGGCCCCATTTGTGTTGGCAGCCCTTTAACCCTTTATTCTCCAATAATTACAGGCGCCACTTACAGCTGGACAGACCCTAACGGCGCTGTTTTAGCAGGAACAAGCAACAGCACCACATTTGCCGCCGCGGTAGCGGGCACCTATACGCTTACTGTAACAAACGGGCCGGGTGGCTGTTCATCTACAGCAAATTATACCCCAACATTAAACGCGCTGCCTGCAGCAACCATTACAGGGCCAACTACTGTAGCAACCGCCACAGCCGCGGCTTTTAGTACAACCCCTGTTGCCGGCGTTACCTATGCATGGACAACAGATGGCGGTACGCCTGCTACCGGTACAGGTACCGCTATTAGTGTAACATGGGCTACGGCCGGGCTTAAAGAAGTGACACTTACGGCAACAAACACCAATGGCTGTAGCGTATCTACCACGCAAACCATAGCGGTTACAAAAACAATTGCATCCGGTAATTATGTCTTTAGTCAGCCTATTACAGTAGCCGCACTTGGCAATACAGCAACACTCGCCAATTTCCCGATGCTTGTGTATATAAAAGAAGATGCCCTAAAATCCGGGATTAATTGCGCAAACAATGTTCAGTTCCCAACGGGTTTATCTGCTACCAACGGTTACGATTTTGCATTTACCACCAATGGCGGCACAAACGAGCTTTTTTACCAGGTAGAAAGCTTTGATGCAACCAACGGAATTTTAACGGCATGGGTACAAGTACCCTCCGTAACTTCGGCAGCTACACAGCTTTCATTTTATTTTGGATCTACTGCGCCTGCGCATGATGCCAGTTTTGCTTACGGTACCTGGAGCAGCGATTACCTGGCGGTTTACCATTTTAACGAGGGTAGCGGTACGGTATTGGATGCAACAACTAACCAGCGGTCGGCCACGGCAACCAATGCTACAAGCACAACAAGTGGTAAAATATCTTCGGCATATACTTTTAATGGTACAAGCACAAAAATCATATCTGCAACTGCTGCAGATGCCACCGGCAATTTTACACTATCCGGCTGGGCATTTGTTACAGATTTTGCAACCAGTTCCGATCAAAAAATAGTAACAAATGAAAGCAGCTACGCAAGCGGCGGTTATAAACTTGGGTACTATGGCTCAACTACTACCAATGTTAAAACTGAAGTGGAAACACGCTCATATTCTGGGGCTGCCGCTTTAAACAGGGGCGAAGCGGGTGGTACTATAGTTACAACCGGCCAATGGCATTATGTACAAGGTGTATATAACGGCACAAACTTTATCACTTATTTTGATGGTGTATCTGACAGAGGCGCCACTACCGGCGTGGCTGCAGGCACGGGTGGCCCTATTTATATAGGATCAGACTTTGCATCCGCCAATTTCTTTAAGGGTACAATGGATGAGATAAGGGTATCTAATGTTGCGAAACCGGGAGACTGGATAAAGGCCGAATATAACAATCAAAACAACTACTTAACCTACACAACAACCAATACGGCAATTACAGCTACGTCTGCAGCCGCAGTATCTGCAATAGGCGGTGGTATACCTTTCGCGTGGAAAACCACAGCTACCACTACCGACCCTGCCACTGCCGCCAACTGGACTTCATCGTCAGGCAGCATACCGTCGGTAGCTGTGCTTGCACCTCCACTTGATGGTACTGTAACACTTACCATCCCTAATACCACTTCAAATGTTTATCCTAAATTAACGGCTAATGCCATTATATCCGGTCTTACGCTTTCAGGAAATACCGCAACCTTAGATCTTAATGGTTTTAATTTAAGCATAGGGTGTAACATTTACAACAGCAACGGCGGTCAAATTACCAGTACAAACGGTGCATCGGGGTTATCATGGACGGGAGCTGTTGCATCGCAAACCTACACGGGTTCGGCTACAGCAAATACAGCTAAACTTGGCAACATGACCATCAATAACTCGGTTAGCGGCACAGTTACTGTAAGCGGTGGCCCTATAGATATTTACACCTCGCTTAACTTTACAAAAGGCAATCTTACGATAGCTCCTACTACAACGCTTACACTAAAGTCCGACGCTACCGCTACTGCTTATGTTGCTGCTGTACCAACCGCATCAACCCTAACCGGCCTGGTTAGTGCAGAACGTTATGTATCCGGCAGCCCTACCAGTTTGGCACGAAGGGGTTACCGTTTAATGTCGTCTCCGGTTTATGCGGCTACCGTAGCGGGCAATAACGTTTACGACCTTAATTTTCTTAAAGCATCCTCAATAGTTACCGGTGTAAACGGTGCTACAAACGGCTTTACAGCAGGTACAAGCGCCACGGCAAATGCCAGTGTTTACTTGTTCAGGGAAGATCTTGTACCGGGTAACACAACCTTTGCCTCGGGCAATTTTAAAGGCATTACGCAATTAAACAACACGCCGGTGTACAACTACGGTATCAACGCGGTAAATACGTTAACAAATACAAACGACTCGCAAACCTATTTGCCGGTTGGTAATGGCTTCTTGTTCTTTTTTAGGGGCAATAACACATTAAACACCGCAGCACAAACCGGCACAAAAACCACATCTCCTTATGATTATCCTGAAAACGTTACCTTTACACAAACAGGTACGTTAAACCGGGGTACGGTTGTAGTAAGGCCATGGGCAAGCGGCAGTAACGTACTTTTATATACAACCACACTTGCAAATAACGTGGCCCCTAATAATATAAGGGGATATAACCTGGTTGGTAACCCTTACGCGGCAACCATAAACTGGGAGAAATTTAACCGCAATGGTGTAAACTCATCCATCTATGGTGGTACTACACCTGCAGGCACGCCTATTTCAACTACCATTTACCAATTCAATTCAACCAGTAAACAATACGCGTCTTACATTCAAAAGGCTCCGGTAGGCTCTGTGGCCGATACAACTTCTGTTATAAACTTACTCGCGGCAAATTCAAGCGATGGTGTGGTTAGTAATATGATATCAAGCGGGCAGGGTTTCTTTGTAATAGCTAACGCGTCAGGCCAAACTTTAACCTTCCGCGAATCGGCCAAAACTACTACACAGGCAGCTGCGGCAAACGTTATAACGCTTATGAGCACCTCGTTACCACCATCCGGCGATCAGTCGGAAGCTTCGATGAGGATAAAACTTGTAAAGGACGACGTAAATACCGATGCTTTCTCCATAGTATTAAACAACAATACCGATACAAAATATGTGCTTGATGAAGATGCCATAGACCTTGGTGGCAATGGCGCCCAGGTTAGTTTAACGGCCTATTCTTCAGATAATGTGCCATTAAGTATCAACAGGTTACCATTACCAAAACTACAACCGCAGGTAATACCTGTTTTGGTTGATGCTACAACCGACGGCTTATACAGCTTAAAGCTGCAAGACCTTAATGGCCTGCCATCTATTTACCAGGTTTGGCTGATGGATAACTTTAAGAAAGATTCGCTTGATCTGCGTGCGCATAATACGTATAACTTCAACATTCTAAAAGGAACCCCCGAGAGTTTTGGTAAAGAAAGGTTTAAAATTGTTATCCGCCAGAATGCCGAGCTTGCCCTAAGGTTGCTTGACTTTAACGGCACTAAAGTAACCGGGGGTAATAAACTGGCGTGGATAGTAGAGAACGAGGCCAACTACACCAACTTTACAGTTGAGCGCAGCACTGACGGCGGCAAAACGTTTGAAGTGATAGGAGGCTTGCTTTCCACAGGGAAGGGCACGTACACTTTAATTGATAAAAACCCGCCGAAAGGCACAGCCCAATATCGTTTAAAACAAGACGACATCAACGGCGCGATCAGTTACTCTGAAATAGTTACGCTGATGTACGCCAATACAAATGGCCTTACCGATAGGTTATTTAACATATATCCTAACCCGGTTATTAATATGGTTAACGTAGCAATTACAGACCCTGAACAAAAGCAGGAGGCTACCTATACCATTAAAATAAGCAACGGAAGCGGTATAATTGTCAGAACCACAAAATCGGCAAAAGCAAGCTGGCAAGACAATGTAGGCAACCTTTACCCGGGTACTTATTTTGTACAGGTGATAAACAACAGCACCAAAAAAGTGATAGGTACCGGAAAATTCGTAAAATTGTAATCTCAAAAGATAAGTGCAACAGATGAAAAAGATTTTAGCGTTACTTACGCTTCTAATTATACAAACCGCATCATACGCCCAAATTACTAACCCCTGCGGCGGCTTAGATGAAGACGATGTATGCCCTTTAGATACATGGGTATATGTATTAGTATTTGCCTTTATGATGTTTGGCGCTTACAAAATGTACCAAAAGCAAAAGGCTTTAACCGTTTAAAGGTCGTTTTTAAGACGAATTTGTAGCACATAATGTAAGCCTTTTCTGCGCGCTGTGAAGTAATTTTTAACTTGTTTGGCGGCCCCGCAGCTATTGTTTAATCCCTAATAATTAAACGAAATCGTACGCTTGGCAGCCCGTATTTCAGATAAACAAAAATACTCACACAAAGTACTGACAGTACTTTGTCAGTACCACACAAAAATTAACAACCTGATTATCACCATGTTCACGAAAAACAAACGCTGTTCACACCGTGAACGTGAACAACATTGACCATAAAAAAGGGGGATGCAGCTTGCATCCCCCTTTTTTATGGTCTTGGTACCGGATTATGATTTGCGCATTGGCGGCGCTAATTCCAGTTGTTTTATAATACCTTCAACCACCTTAGGGATATCCCGCATGGTTTGTTTAGGGTTTTGCAATTCGCCAACGCCGTAACCGCGCCATACCACCTGCTGTGTCTTACTGTCTATCAGGTCGATGATGATCGTACCTTCTTTATAGTGTACCTTTTGCGAGTAACCGCCGCCCCAGCCGCCGTAACCACCGTAACCCCAAGGTCCACCCCAGCCGCCGTAACCAAATCCCCAAGGGCGATAGAAGCCACCATAACCGAAGCCAAAGCCACCACCATAAAAGCCGCCGTAGTACGGCGAGTAAAATTCAGTTTTGCTGCCACGGCCGGTAACCGTTAAGTAACGCACCAACAGGTCGGGATTTTGATCTTGGAGCGACAGGCCTTTACCTACCAGCGCCTGCCTTGTTGCCTCCTGGATCTTACCGCGGCCAATTTCGTCGAGCGGGCGCCATTGCTTGTTTGGGTTTTGTTGCGTTGCAGCCCAGGCAAATGTTTTGTAAGATGATAAGTTGGTTTTGTTTTGGGCCGCAGTATAGTAATTATAACTGCTGCAAGCCGATAGCAGCGATACGAAAGCCACCGTCAGCGTTAAATAGATATATTTTTTCATAGCCTTACCAGTAATTTATGTGTATTAGACTAATAAGCACGCAAAGGTTTAATCGGTTTTACCCTAAATAAAATTATTTTTACGGTGACCGACGATGCTTTGCGTTTCTTACCTGCAGGTAAAAATACTCATCTGCAATTTGCAATCATAATACGCTGTAACAGAAAATATATTATGTAAGATATTTACCAACTATCGGCATACGCCTGCCCATCCCAAATGCCTTTGGCGATACACGGAGTATTGGCGGGGTTTGGTAGCGTTTGTGTTCGGCCAAGTTCACCAGCCGCAGCACTTTATGCACTACTGCATCTTCAAACCCCTGTTTAATGATCTCGGCAGATGACCTGCGGTGTTCCACATATTGTTTTAATATGGCATCAAGTATATCGTACTCGGGCAGCGAGTCGGTGTCTTTTTGATCCGGCCTTAACTCTGCAGATGGTGGTTTAACAATGGTATTTTCAGGGATTATCTCGCGGTCGCGGTTTATGTGGCGGGCCAGCTGGAAAACCTGTGTTTTAAATACATCGCCAATAACAGATATACCACCGCACATGTCGCCATAAAGAGTACCATAACCCACGGCAGCCTCGCTTTTGTTGGATGTATTGAGCAAAATATAGCCAAACTTATTGCACATGGCCATCAACACCACCGCCCTACTGCGCGATTGGATATTCTCTTCTGCAATGTTAAATGGCAGGTTATTAAACTGCGGGTGCAACGAACTTTCGAACGCGTCTGTTATCTTCTCGATAGCGATGGTCTCTGATTTACAACCCAGGTTGGCAACCAGGTCTTCCGCGTCTTTCAACGAGTGGTCGCTGGAGAATTTGGATGGTAGCAATACAGCCATTACATTCTCGGCACCTAAAGCCTCGGCAGCCAGGGCACATACCACGGCAGAATCTATCCCGCCCGACAAGCCCAATATAGCCTGCTTAAAGCCTGATTTATAAAAGTAATCCCGGATGCCTAAAATAAGGCCCTGGTGAATTTGCTCAATATCGTTTGGACGCTCCGCTTTTTGGGTGGTTTGATGTTCAAAAGTGATGCTTGCATCATCATGCAAGGTATAATAAGCAATACTCTCGGTAAAATAAGGCAACTCATCGGCTACCTCACCCTTGTTATCAAAAACTAAAGAGCCGCCGTCAAATATCAGTTCGGTTTGGGCCCCAACGTGGTTAACGTAGAATAACGGCAGGTTGTACCTGCGCGCATTGTCGCTTAGTATGGAAATACGCTCTTCATCGTGGTTATAAGCAAAAGGCGATGCCGCAATATTGATCATCACATCCGGCTTTTCCTGGATCAGTATATCCATTGGGCGGGTAACGTAAAGCGGGTTCTCGATGGTGTTCCACAGGTCCTCGCAAATGGTAAGCGCTATGCGCTTGCCCTTAAAATCTATACAGCTAAACTGGGTAGATGGTTCAAAGTAGCGGTACTCATCAAAAATATCGTAATTAGGTAGCAATGCTTTGTTAACCACAGCCTTCACCTCGGCGTTCTCTATAAAGTATGCCGAGTTATTCAGGTCTTTACCCTCGGGGTTATTATTAGGGGTGGGCAAGCCGATGATACAGGCGATGCCGATACATTCTGTAGCAATTTTTTTGGCGGCATCATCGCACAGGCTTATAAATTCGTTAAACTCCAAAAAATCACGCGCGGGGTAGCCGCAAACACATAATTCGGCAAAAACCACCAGATCGGCGCCGTTTTGCTTTGCTTCGCGGACGCCGGCAATGATCTTATTTGTGTTAGATTCGAAGTTGCCTACGTGGTAATTAAGCTGTGCTAATGCTATCTTCATAATAATTGGTGAATGGTGAACAGTTCATCGGTGAATGGTTGTTAAGCTTATAATGAATTGAGCCATTCACTAATCGCTACTTAACTACTCTCCTATCCTCCCTAATGCAAATAAAAAAATTATTTTTGCTAAAACGCTATTATGATGTCTAATTCATGTAAAACAACGCTTATTTACACAAGTTTTTTATTGTGCCTGGCTTTTACAGCTTGTAAGCGCAACAAAAAGATCGATGTAAGCAATATCCCTGTTGATGTTAAAATTGAACGCTTCGATAAGGATTTTGACTTGTTGCGTACAAAACCCCTTGCCTTGCAGGTAACTGCCCTGCAAAGCAAATACGGGATGTTTTACCAGGATTTTATTGAACGTGTTTTAAAGATAGGTAATAGCGCCGATACAAACTATTACAAAAACCTGCGCGATGTATTCGCCGGCAAGGCATACACCGATCTGAAACATGATGTTGATGCCGCCTACCCCAATACCGATAAGCAGGATGCAGAACTAACGGATGCTTTCCGGAGAATAAAATATTATTACCCGCAAAAAAAGCTACCAAAAGTTTACGCATACTTTTCAGGTTTTCAAGCGCAAACTACTATAGGCGATGGTTACCTGGGTATTGGGCTGGATCTTTTTTTGGGTGCCGATTCTAAATTTTATCCGGCTTTGGTAGAGAGCTTCCCACACTACCTTTCGCGCAGGTTTACGCCGGATAATATTACGCCAAGGGTTGTAGAGATCATGGCACGCGAGGAAATGTTCCCCGAGGATGACCGCGACCAATCACTACTTTCAAAAATGGTATATAATGGCAAGATCCTATATTTTATGGATCAGACCATGCCGGACGTGCCCGATTCTACTAAGATAGGTTTTACCGCGAAACAGTTAAAATGGTGCGAGGATTTTAAAGGGAACATCTGGGGATTTTTCCTGGAGGAGAACCTGTTGTATGAAACCGATTTCCAAAAGATCCAAAAATACCTTAACGAGGCGCCCTTCACCCCCGGCCTTGGCGAGAAAAATGAATCGGCACCAAAGCTTGGTGTTTGGACAGGCTGGCAAATTGTGAAACAGTATATGGATAAGCATCCCAACGTTACCCTGCAGCAGCTAATGATAGATAGGGATGCTCAAAAGATCCTGAACGAATCTAAATACCGGCCTAAAAACACCGGGGAATAAATGAATAATACTTGTTTATTGAGGCAGATACTTATTTAAAGTCTTTCCGCTTTTGTAAGCCGTCGAACTTTCCAGGTTCAAAATTTTGCGTTCCTTAAAAACTGAGAGGCCCGCGCCAATAGCCACCGGGTTACGGATGATGTAATATTCATCAATTAGGTTCAAGTCCACCAATGAAGTTACGAAATCGGCACCGCCATAAACCAATAGATCTTTACCTTGCTGTTGTTTTAGCGCATTAACTGCCGTAGCCAGGTCGCCGTTTTCTGTTTCCAAATTCCTGCCTCTGATGTTATTTTCGGTATGGCTAAAAACTATCTTACGCGTATTTACCATGGTTTGGGCGAAGGAATGCATTGGGCTGTCGGGCTGATTGTCTACTACATTTTCCCAATAATCAATAAACTCGCGGGTCATTTTGCGGCCCAGTAAAATAACGTCGCTGCTTTCGGCAATATCTATCACAGTCTTAAAACTATCCGGATCTGGCGTGGCACCCGGTAAAAATTGCCAGTCTAACTCGCCATTAGGCCCGGCTACAAAACCGTCGATGCTCATTTGTATCTGTAATTTTAACTTTCTCATATCGATGCTTATTAAATAGCTTTTGTTTATCACAAATATCGACAAATACCTATATACTGATAAGGTATGAATACGACAAAACACAAGGCCGTTTGCGCTGTAAGCTTGCGATCAAAGTCTCACAATAAAAACTTAGCCCACAAAAAAAGCGCTACCGAAACCGGTAGCGCTTTTTTATATTTTTAGTACGTGCTTATTTCAAAATACCGAAAACTGCTCTAAGGCAAATAATGGAAGCGAACAATAATATGATGTTAGATACTAATGTAGCGTGTGGAAATTCTGCAAAACGTAAATATACCCCTACTAAACCGATCATTACGGTAATAACTAAAAATGTATAGTGACTTACTGAATTGGCGTTTTCTGTTGAATTTTGCATTTGCTTATTTATTTGCCACAAAAATATAAATGTTTCTCGAAAAACCGATAATCTTTTTTTACGAATTAAACCGCCTTTTCTTTCTTGCCCCAGCCTTGTGGTAAGTTTTCTGCTATCTCTATATTTTCAAACTCGGCGCTGGCGCGTAAGCCAACTACTTTTGCCCATGCAGCCATTTCAATGCCTTCTTCAAGGCTTACTTTTTTACTGTTGCCAAATACGCTTGAGGCTTTAGAGTGGTCGCTGTAGCTGCAAAAAAGCCGCGATACCTAATGGTATTGCGGCCTAAAAATAAGCTATATTGCTAAGCAATCAATTTTTTACTGCCCATACTGATACCGAGCCCGGGCGGACGAAAAATTCGGCCCAGCCATCATCACCAATGGTTATTTCGGCATCATGCTTGCCCAGGTAATCTACAAAGGTTTTGCCTGCGTGTCGCTGGCCTACCTCCATTTTTTTGTTACTTTCTTCGCCGTTTGAGATCAATGTTGCGCAGCCGGAGTTTTCGTGCTCGTCATCGCCTTCGCGTGTCCAGCCTATGCAGTTAGGATGATTGAAATAATCGAGCTGCCGGCCGTAGGCAATATGCTTACGGATGTGAAGCAGGCTCTCCAACTCGGCAACCGGGGCAAGGATTATCTCGTGGTCGTTACCGTCTTCGCCCTTATCCGTATAAGTAGATCCGTACAGGTCGGGGTAAAAAACGCATGGGTAACCACTTTCACGCAATAAAATAAGCGCGTAGCCTATTGGTTTAAACCAAAAATCAACAGGTTGAGTTAACGATTGCAAGGGTTGGGTATCGTGGTTTTCTACAAGTGTTACAGCCTTATCCGGGTTGGCCGCTACAAGCGAATTATTAAAGATAGTGGTCAGGTCATAGTCCTTGCCCTGTACCGATGCTTGGTGTAAGTTATTATGCAAGGGCGCATCAAAAAGCGACATGCGGCCAGCCGTAGCTTCGAGATACTCTTGTAAAAGGCTTACGTCATAACTCCAATACTCGCCCACCGTGAACAGTTCCTGGCCGGTTTCGTTGCGCATATAGTCCAGCCAGTCGTTATAAAAATCGAACGAGATATGTTTAATGGCATCCAGGCGCATACCGTTAAAGCCAACCGTGTCATAGTACCATTTACCCCAACGTTTAAGCTCGTCGCGCACGGCGGGGTTGCGGGTATCAATATCATCAAGCATTAAATAATCAAAGTTACCGTTCTCGGTGCCTACTACATCTTCCCAAGCCTCGCCGTATTGGTTTTGAATGCTGAAGACTGCGTTCTCGCCTGTTGCGCTATCGTTATCTACACCGCTAAAGCATTGCCAGTCCCACACAAATTGAGAGTACTGCCCCTGCCTGCCCGGGAAAGTAAATTTAGTATATGCTTCTATCTCATACGGTTCGCTTATAAACTCGTTACGGTTATCGGGGTTTACCTTACGCACGGTAAACTTTTCGGCTTCATCTGCGCCGCCCATGTGGTTTAGCACTACGTCAACATAAACATTTAAGCCAGCTTCTTTTGCAGCATTTACTGCATCAAGTAATTGTTGTTTTGTACCGTATTTGGTACGTACCGATCCTTTTTGGTCAAACTCGCCCAGGTCATAAATATCGTAAACATCATAGCCTACCGAGTAGCCACCCGCGGCGCCTTTTTGCGCCGGCGGTAACCATACGGCATCTATCCCTATACTTTTTAAACGTCCCGATTCATTCTTTAAATGCTCCCACAGGCTGCCGTCGCCAGGGTAATACCATTCAAAAAACTGCATCATTGTAAAATTTTCCATTCAGTGTAATTTATCATGGTACAACTTTACAGATGTAGTTTTGGTTTTGGACAGCCATAAAAAAGAAGTTGCAACACCTTAACCTACGGTTTTTTTGAACTAAAATCGGTCAAAATGTTCACGTTCACGGCCGTGACCACGCAAGGAAATTTATAAGGCCCTAATAATTAAATACTTCAGAAAATTCAACTACTGACAAAATGATGCCACCACGTTTATCAACTATTTAAATATAGCTACCCGGATGTAACAACACCCCGCCTTTGGCATCATACTTGTAATTAAATCTTAAAACATACATTTACTTAAATTATAAATATCATGGGCTTATTAAAATTTATAGCGGTAGGTGCCGCCATTGGATACGGAATAAATTACGTCACTAAAAAAGGCCCTAACGGCCGCTCTATCCTTGATGATATTACCGAGGATGCGCCGGAATGGTTTGATAAAGCAAAAGCCTACGCTACCGAAAAAGTAGAGCAGGTAGTGCAGCAAGCCAAGCCAGATGCCGGGTACCAAGGCGGTCAATAGTCGATCAACTAACATTATAAAGAAAGCCCTTCTGTTAACACAGGAGGGCTTTCTTATTACAACTAAATTTAAAGCGCAGCCGTATAAGTCATCGTTCTGTTTATTTTGTTCATTGATTACGAGTTAATAAGACACTTATTTGAATTTATTAACTTGCCTCTGCTTTGCGTGTGGTGTTAGTTTTTAACAAAGGTGAAACACGATCATCAAATACACACCCTCCAAATAATCAGAAGCATCATTGTGATTTTTTAACCTTTAACCTTAAAATTATATGCCAACTACCGATCCTGATGGGACCATCCCCGTTGCAACCGCTAAAGAGTGGGCTGCAAACTGGCGCGCTTATCTAACCGCTACCAACCCCGATTTTGAAATCCGTTCGTTTACTATCCCGATTGTGGATTTTCAAAACATTATGCTTTACAACCCTGCTGCCGAAGCAGTAAAGGCATTTATTGGTTTAACAGATGAAACAGACCCCATGAGCGCGCAACTAATGCTGGTGCCAATAACCGAGGGCGAAGAAGTACACACGCTTCCACTTGTTGGCGGCCCGGTTGGCGATTCGCAAAGTAACATTTATGATATGACTACGGCCTGCCCGCCAACCTGCGGCGCCGGAGTTGGCGATACCTTAGACATGTAATTTTTATTATTCCAGTTATGTTTATAAGCTTTATTATATATTTAAGGCTTATGAACGTAACTGCTTTTAATATTTACGCCAGCTATATAGTGCCTCCTACTGTGCTGATACCCATTGTATTTGCACTGCTTAATTTTACTCAACTAACAACACCTCTAAAAATAATTGTTTGGTACTTGATATTTTCGGGGCTATTTAACTTGTTGTCTTTGGTATTAATTTCTATGCACCATACCACTACCTGGATGATGCACCTTTATGGGATTATCGAGTTTATAGCACATTCGCTTTTTTACAGCATGTTTTTTAGCAAAGAAAAACGAAAGTTATTTACAGGGTTGATTTTTGGATTTACTATCTTATGTATTGTAAATTACTTTTTTATTCAAAATAAAATTGAGTTTAACACGTACACAAGGCCATTAGGCGCTATTATTATCATTGTATATAGCTTGCTTTTTATACTTAAAAACCAAAACGACGAGGAAAGTTGGGGCGATAACATATACAATTGGATAAATGCAGGTATCTTGTTATACTTTGCAAGCTGCCTGTTCATGTTTATATTCTCTAATTATTTACTTGCAAGCCCGGATATCAGCCGGTTGGTTTGGGCCATACATGACACCGTTTTAATATTTGAATACCTTTTATTTGCCGTAGGATTTTATAAATGCAGAGCACTACAGACAATATCCTCATATTAGTAGCCTTAGGGATGGCAGGGATCTTTTTATTGGTCGTGTCGTTCATACTTTTTTCCATCCGTAACCAAAACCGGCTATTGAAACAGCGGCAGCAATTTCAACAGGCCCAAATTGCGCATCAGAAGGAGTTATTAAAAGCGGTGATAGAATCGCAGGAGGCCGAACGCAAACGAATTGGGCAGGATCTGCATGACGATGTAGGTACAACTATATCCGGTTTGCGGCTACTGATAGAAATGTTTAAACCCAGCGGTGGCAATGATAAAAACCATCAGGATTTTACTCAATCTACCAAAACCATTATTGATAAAATTGTAAAGGATGTGCGCAACATATCGCATAACCTATCGCCTACAACATTAAGATATTACGGGCTTGCGGCGGCTGTTAACGAGCATTGCACCATTATCAATCAATCTGGCAAGTTAGAGATAGCACTTGGCAACAACGCCGATAAGGTTTTAGAACAATTGCCTATAACAACATCCACAGCTATTTATAGGGTGATGGAGGAGTTGCTGAATAACACCATTAAACACTCGGGCGCAAGTAAGGCCAGTATTGATTTTAATGCCGGTACCGAACAGATAGTTATTGAATATGCCGATAACGGCAAAGGCCTGCCGGCTGATATCGAAACGGCAAAAAAAGGCATGGGCATGCAAAATATAGAAAGCCGTTTACTAAGCATTAACGCTACTTATAAGCTGGAACCATACGCAGGCAAAGGTTTCCAGATTAAAATTGAGTGCCCAATAGTTAACGCGTAACCATGACAGAGATAAGCTTAGCTATAGTAGACGATCAAAATTTGTTTAGGCAAAGCCTGGCATTGCTGGTAAACTCTATAGAAAATTTTACGTTGGTTGCCGAGTGTTCAAGCGGGCAGGCATTTATTGACACCCTTAATACCTTTAAGATCCAGCCGGATATTGCTATTATAGATATGGATATGCCCGGCATGAACGGTATCGAGCTTAATAAGCACCTGCACATACATCACCCCGCTATAAAAGTTATTATATTAACCGTACATGCTAACGAAACTTTAATAACCCAAATGATAGACGGCGGCGCAGCATCATACCTTGCAAAAAACTGCGATAAGGATGAATTGTTGTTAACCATAAACACTGTACATAAAAATGGGTTTTATTTTAATGCCGATGTTATAAAAGCGTTGCGCAATAGTGCAAACCACCGCTCAAACTCGCAAGATATATTAAATGGGATGCTCATTACGCTATCCAAACGCGAAGGGCAGGTGCTCAAGCTTATTTGTAAAGAATTTAGCAATGCCGAAATTGCCGCCGAGCTGTATTTAAGTGTGCGCACTATTGAAGGCCACCGTATTGCCCTAATTAATAAAGTTAAATGCCGAAATACTGCCGGATTAGTGCTTTTTGCATTAAAACACCGGCTTGTTGATGTTGCTTTTTAAAACCACGTATTTCTACTTGATTTTAAAAAAACGTATTTGTACTATCCCCCTATTTTTTGAATACTCCCAATTAATATATTTCTTAATATATAATATATTTAAACAAATATTTATTTTCGTGAGAAATATTTCTCAGTAAATAACAATCAATTTACACATAACACTTTCAAGCATTTTTTTAAGTAATGTATTGCTTATATTTACGTATAAATTAAAATATTCTTAAAAGTTATAGGCCGATGGATATAGTTTTTATTAGTAATCAAATCAAATACGATATTTTAAATATTTGTGGTTTACCGGTAGATCACTCTTATAATTTACTAACAAACACCCCTTTAAAATCGATAGGTTATGACAGGGACGAGGAACTATGCAGGCAGCTTGAAGAGAAGTTGCGCATAGTTGCAGAAGAGTATAACACAGGGAGAAGAGTTGCGAGGGGAGATGTATCAAAAAACTTAACCGTGCGCGAATGTATTCAACTTGTTATAGCATAAACACTAACAATACTTACTACCAAACCCAATCACAATTGCAAAGCGGCGCTACTTAAGTAGCGCCGCCGTTGTTTAAGCGTATTTATAACGATACTACAATTTTGCCCCGTGTACGCCCGGTTTCGATAGCAAGATGGGCATCCCCTAATTTATCAAACGGGAACACCTGCGATACTTCTGCCTTTAATTTGCCTGTTGCCAGCCAATCGGCTATTTGCCGCATATCCGCCCCGCTGCTTTCTACCAACTGAAATACCGCATTAACGCCTAAGACTGAGGCCACCTCTTTAATATCATCGCTAATTACACCAGATGGCAGCGAAACCACGGTACTCCCTTTTTTTACAATATTTAATGCCTTTTTAAAAGGTTCGCCACCGGTGGAATCTAACACAAAATCAAGGTTAGTTAAGCCTTGTTCAAATGGTTGCGCGGTATAATCAATAACGGTATCAGCGCCAAGGCTTTTAATAAACGCCGTATTTGTTGCCGAGCCTGTCGCTGTTACGTTCGCACCTATAATTTTCGCTATTTGTACAGCAAAGTGCCCTACCCCTCCTGCGCCCGCCTGTATCAAAATATTATCGCCGGTCCTAACATAGTTTCGCAGAATTTGCAAGGCCGTTAGTGCGGCCAATGTTGCGGCAGCAGCTTCTTCATGGCTAATATTAGCGGGTTTCTGTACGACGTGTTTTGCCGGGGCGGCCACATATTCAGCATAAGCTTTACCGTGGCCGGGAAAGTTCACCATCCCAAAAACTTCATCACCAACCTTAAAGTCTGTAACATTAGCACCAACAGATTCAACCACACCAGATACATCCCACCCTAATATAATAGGCGAGTGTTTGCTTTTAAAATCGTTATAAAAGCTTTTACCGCTCCGGGTTTTAGCTTCAACAGGATTAATGGAAATAGCTTTGGTTTTAATAACAATCTCGCTTGCAGCGGCAATTGGTTTTTCAATTTCTATTATTTGAAGCTGATCTACAGACCCGGCTTCCTTTAGTTCGTACGCTTTCATTTTATACTATCTTTTTTATAGTTGCAAAACTATTGATAGTATAATACCTTTGCAATAACTATCCAAATGGATAGCATTACATTATGACAATTGATACAGAAACCGAACTCTACAAGATAGACGATAAATTTTATCCCTGTAGCACCAGTATTACCATGGATTACGTTGGCGGTAAGTGGAAGATGGTGATATTGTATTATTTAAAAAATGGTAAAAAGCGCTATAACGAATTACGCAAACTAATGCCCGTGGTTACCGAGCGCACTTTAAGCATCCAGTTAAAGCAACTGGAAGATGACGGGCTGATAAACCGTATTGTATTTACAACCAAGCCCCCTTTAAAGGTTGAATACTCGTTAACTACCTTTGGCGAAACATTAATACCACTTTTGTTAGCCGTAGCCCGATGGGGGAATAATTTGGCCGAAGAACGTGCCGAAGTAGTTAAGATAAAGCTGAAATAACTATCTATCTATAACTTCAACCTCCGCAACGTTACCAATAAACAATACAATATTGGATACTGATAAGCAAAACCTGCAACACTTGCTTTATTTTAAGCTAAGTTTTATATGTAGGTAAAAAACAAAGACAAAAGCCGTAAATAAAACAGAATTAAACAACATTAGCCGTTTTTATTTGAATAATTACACAAAACTCTAAAATAACTCTACTTTTAGATGAATAAAAACAACAAAAAAGTATTTAATTGAAAATATTTCTAATAATCGATGCGATTCTGATCTTTTTTAAACACAAAACAGTTAAATGCACAATTATTTAATAAATTAACATTATTTTAAACATTTGTTAACCGAAATGTTGTATTATTGCAAATGCAATAACTTATTTGGCGCATTAGATAAAATGTTACAAAAAAATTACAAAAAAATTCGTTGCATATAAAAACTTAGTGTTACTTTTACACTATTAAACATAACAAACAAGTCTTCTCATAATTTAGGTTTATAATTGGTTAGTAAAGGCCCCTGCCCATCAGGGGCTTTACTTTTTTAAAGAATTTTGTAAGCCCTAAAATAAAATCACAACAAGCATTTGACGTTTCACAAATTTTACTACTTTTGCCATCCCAACACACGGGGGATTAGCTCAGTTGGCTAGAGCGCTTGCATGGCATGCAAGAGGTCATCGGTTCGACTCCGATATTCTCCACTTGATAATCAGGCTTTTAGAGTAACTTCTGAAAGCCTGATTTATTTTAGTCCAACATAAGTCCAACACTTTCCTGTATTTTTATTGCGTTTTCTTCGCCACAACCTGCCTGAAAAAAAGAAACAGTACGTTTTTTTTAGTCGAATAGCTTATCGCCAATGCCCGCTGTGCAAATAAATTATTGAACACACCACCCCATATTTACCGCTTAAGCAATAAACAGCGCGAGCCGGGTAAATAGTCAAGGCCGGGCCACAGCTAAAAAACAAAATAAAATGGCCCGCTCTGCATGGCCTTTACTTTTTATCCCGGCATGGGCTACATTTGCGGATGTGGTGAATATTTACTTTAGTCAATTATAATGCGAAAGGAAGTAATCGAAATTGCTTTAAGTGTTTTAAAAGTTAATAACATCAATCACAATTTATTTAATAAAAATCAAATTATTCCGTTCTCAGACTTTTTATTGGATTTGTAAAAGCTGCTTTTATAGTTTGTAAGATTATCAAAAATGCGGTTATACCCGTCAATAATACGATTGAAAAGATAAACGGCGAAACCGATATATCGATTTTATAGGCGTAATCACTCAGCCATTTTTGCATAACTAAATAAGCCAGCGGACAGGCTATGGCTGCTGCGATCAAAACTACCCCTAAAAAATCATTTAAAAAAAGTAAGGTGATACCCATAGCAGACGAGCCTAAAACTTTACGTATGCCAATTTCTTTTGTGCGCTTTTGTATACTTAATGATATTAGACCTAATACGCCGAGTAAAACTATAATCACAGCTAAAATAGTGGCTACGTAGGCCGCTTTTTTTAATTGCAGTTCTGTAGCGTATAACTTGTTCAGAGCATCGTCCATAAAATGATATTCAAACGGTGCACCCGGCATTAATTCTGACCACTTTTGGCTTAACGCGGATAAGTTTTTTTGTATATTCCCTGCTTTCAGTTTAATTGAAAAATAGCGATAAGCAAGGGACCAATTTACATTGGTAAAAGTGACCGGTTGTATGCGTTGCTGCATGGAGTCGAAATGAAAATCGGCGGTAACGCCGCAAATGGTAGAAGCTATCGGGCTACCAGGAGACATTAATTTCTGTCCGATAGCCTCATCAGGATTTTTAAATCCTAAAGCTTTTGCTTCTGTTTCGTTGATAACCACTTCTGTAGAATCCGCAACACCAAAAACGGGCTGAAAAAACTTGCCCGCTTTTAATGGTATGCCATAGGTAGCAGCATACTGGTTATCAGCAGCCAAACCTTTGGTAACTATACTTTGCGCCGGGTTGGCACCTTGCCTATAAATTTGGTAATTACCCCCATTGGCCCCATCGGGTATCTCAAAAGAAAGTGCTATGCTTTTAACTTGCGGCATTTGTGCCAACTGATAACGGATATTTTCCATTTTATGAACTCCCTTGGGCGACCAATCTCTTGGTAACTGTGCATAAACTACATAGTCTTTAGTATAGCCCAGGTTATTGCTGAAAAATAAGTTGACTTGTTGCGATATGATAAATGCGCCAATTAATACTATTGCAGCTGTTGCAAACTGAAATGCAACCAGCGACTTACGAAAAAGTACGCTTTCTTTAACGGAAGCTAACTTGCCTTTTAATGAGTCGATTGATTTTAAGGCAGATAAAACTAACGCCGGGTAAATTCCTGCCAACAGCCCTACACTTAGCGCAAATAAAAATATAATGGGTATAAAATATATCGGGAGCACAAATAAGCTCATGATATCTTTGCCAAGAACATCACTAAAATAAGGCCTTGCAAGTACGTAAATGACGAGAGCCAAAATTGTCGCGATAATTACTAACAAAGTCGATTCGGCTAAAAACTGCCAAATTAGTTGCTTGCGTAAACCACCCATTACTTTTCTGATGCCCATTTCCTTCATTCTACCCGAGGCGCGACCTATGCAAATATTTACAAAATTGATGATGGCCATAAGCAAAATAAACAGTGCGATGCAAGACAGCGTAGAGGTCATTTTTTTTACAATGCTGCCTTCAGCTATCATATTATAATCCTTTAATGCTACCAAATAGGGTGTAAGGTTTTTACTGATCTGTTCCGACGCATTTTTATGAAGCAGTATCTTCATTGCAGCTTCAACTGTTTTCGGGTTAACACCTTTTTGCAGTTCAACGTAATCAACTATATAAGTATTTGTCCAGCCGGTTATATTACGTTTAAAGTATTTGCCTGCATCAGCATTAAAAAAGAAATCAGAAATGTTAGATGAATTTAAAGAAGTGACCGAATTTTTAGGAATGTCATCCAATACGCCTGAAATTGTGAAGTCATGTTTATCTCCTGAAAAGTTCTCGATATTCAATAACTGCCCAACTACATCTTTCTTACCAAAGTATTTCATGGCCATCTTACGGGTTATTACAACCGAAAATGGATCGTCTAGAGCGGTTCGTGAATTTCCTTGCATTAGATTAAAACCATACATATTTAACATAGAGCTATCACCCACCTGTAAATTTTCACGAAAGTGCTTATCGCCCTTTGATACATTGGTTGTAATCGCATCGAAATGATAAAAGTTTTTCACCAGACTCGGATAATTTTCCTTTAGCGCTTTAGGTAGCTCCGCGACTGATACAGTTTCAAAACCCATATCGGGGTCTTTCCATTTACTTTGGATTATATATTGATTATCTGCATCTTTAAGCTGATGATTTACTTGCAGTTCACCCCATACATATGCACCAATTAATAAAGTGAAGGCTATACCTACCGAAAGGCCCCCAATATTAATAATGGAAAATATCTTTTGTTTCCAAATATTTCGCCAAGCGATTTTGATGTAATTTTTGAGCATAGCATCAGTATTTGTTATTGTATCTATAAATAAAATGCCAAGTTATAACTTATTAATTATTAGCAATATAAGTTACATGATATTTAAATTGTGTTCATTATCGAACACTCACCGTATGATTACAGTACAATTTTGCAAATTCTGTGGCTAAGGTGCATTTATGACTAAATTCTGAATCAATCTAATATCTTGAAGGATAACACAATTACACCATCCCATTTTCAACGCTTAGGCACCAAAAGCGCAAGGCGGATGAAAGGTCAAGGCCGAAGCACCGCTAAAAAACAAACAAAACTGCTTCGTTTATATAGCCTTGAACTTTCAATCCGCCGGTCGCTAACTTTGCCGGATGCGGTGAAATGAGGATGTTTTTATTTGTGGGCGGGGGAAATGGCAAGTGTGTTGCGAAGCCTCACTCTTGCCGCGCATCAGGCAAAGCGGGTGAAGGAATGGTCCCCGGATACCGGGGATTCATGTATGAACCTGCTTTGCCTGAATGGATGGCTTTTATCAATTAGGTTGTTTTTTTAATGCTTTCAAACTATCTGTTTCACTTTCCAATTGTTTGATACGCAATTCCGTCTCCTGTCCTTTTTGATACCTTTCTATGCTATCGGTTCTATAGCTGTTGATATTGGATACCTTAAAACTATCAAGGTCATTAACCATTTCCTGTTTGCCATTTTTATCCAGTTTAATATAATTCCAATACCAGGCGTTGCGGAAACGGGTGTTCTCGCTATCCATATACCAGTACCGGAAACCAAACCAGCTAAAAAAGCAGGCAATGATGGCAATGCCTGTTAAATACATAGACCGTTTACCCATAATCTTTAAAAAGCCTTTACCGCCATCCTCCGGCAATACCAGTATGCGATTTTTGATGAAAAGATCATTAAGCTGCCTTTGAACCGAATTTTTTGTGGTGGTAAAACCATCCGCTATAATTTTGTGTACGGGTAATAAATCCGGCGTGGGTGCTGTTATCTGTATGTTTTCCACCTTGTTTTTAAAACCATCTACTTTATTAGTGAGTTCATCAACCTTTGCAGGTAACACTTTAACCACCTCTTTTACTGCTTGTAATTCTTTGGTGAAATCTTCCATCACCGAATTAAAATTTGTTTCGTTTATCATAGTCTAAATCCTCCCGATTGTTTAATTTGCTGTTCTTCTTCTTTTTTCTTTAGTTGTTCTTGCTGCCTCTGCTGCTGAATCACCTCCCTTAGCTTTTGAGCCATGCTTGGTTGTTGTTGCTGCTCTTGCTGTTGTTGCCTGTTTTGCGCTAATTGCTTTTCAATTTTCAATAAGGGATAACCAACTTGGCTGCCTTTAAACCTGACCGCCTGCGCATCTGTAAAAGCAATACCCCTGCCTAATTCAATTTCATAGCCTTTTGCTGTTATCTTATTCTGAAATTCTTTCATAGTTGTGGATTGCTTCAAGAATTTAGCAATGGCTTCTTTTAATGCTTCTTTACGGATGTCCTGCCGTGGCAGCATCCTTTCTTCTTTAGACAGGAATTTACGCGGGCTAAGTACCTGTTCCAATTGATGCTTCTTTTCTATGCTCCGGCAGAAGTTGGCTATCCGCTTATAGTTGTTGCTATCGGAAACCGTTTTGGCATCATAACCAACCCTATTAGCCACAATATGCAAGTGTTGGTGCTGCCGGTCGGCATGTTCTATAACCACGTATTGGTTATTTTCAAATCCAAAGTCTTTAGCCATCTGCTTACCAATATCAATTTTATCTTGGTTGCTTAACTGATCTGAATGGGCAAAGCTTATAGAGGCATGTAATACTGGTTTGGACAGCTTTGGGTTTAAATACCGGACTTCATTGAACTGTTGTATCAATTCCTTTTTATTACCGAAGCATTGATTATAGCAAATAACCTGCGCTTGCTTTTTCTCCTGCTCAATCTCCTGCAAAGCTTTATTCTGTTGTAATCTGCCTTCATGCAGGTAGTTCAAACACCCCCGAAAACTTTTTCCTGTACTTATCTTACCGATCATTGTAAATAGGCCTTAATATCCGTAACCAATTGTTGCAGGCTGGTGCTTTGCTGGTTGAGCCTTGCACGTTCAAGTACGCTTAATTCATCAAAGCTATTTCGCTTTTTAGCGATCTGGTTAAGGTTGGCGGCTATATGGTTCAGCATTCCCGCGAACTGCAATACTTCTTTTGGAAGTGTTCTTACCCTGACTTTAACCATTCCTTTCAAGCCCATTTCCCGCAAGTATTCCGATACGCTTAAACCAACGTTTTTAGCCTTGTTCTCAATCTGCATCCCCTCAAAAAAGGAACACTTAACGGAAAGCGTGCGCAATCGCTTTACTTCTTTTGGCGGCCTGCCGCCTTTGTTATTTTTTAGTTTTTCAAACATCTTTAATCCTTTCCTGTCTTAAAAATCTCCCCATGAATGCGATAGCATGAATGGGGCCAGCAAGTTTTGGTAACACCAAAACATAGCTGGCTCCCACATCCGGGCTAACGCCCGTCGTGGTATCCCGATACTTCGTATCGGGGATTTAAGCCTTTGCTATTGTTGCCTTGTTTCCACTCCAGGCGAAAGCCTGTCGTTGTTTCCGATACTTCGTATCGGGGTTATCAGTATTTGGTAACAGAGTCTTTAAGGGGTAGCGATGGGCGTTTTAAACCTGGGGCGTGATTACCTCCTTCAATCCATTCGATTAGTTTTCTTCGTGAAAACAAAAGTTTTCCTTCGATCTTACAAAAGGGGATTTTTTTGCGTTTGACTAATCCATAAATGGAAGTGACCTCGTATTTGATGAGGCTGGCCGCTTCTTTGGTATCCAATAAAGTATCATCTTCATTTGACATCTTAGGACTTACCTGTACGGCGTTTTTAACGGATAACTCAATCAGCTCCTGGAGCTCCTGAGTAGATAGTGTGGTTACAAATGTTGCATTCATCATAAATAATTTGATGAAGCAAAACAATACGAAAATAACCCAACGTTACTGAACGTAGTTTAACGAAGTCATACCGTGATCCGGTAGTTTGGTATTTTGGATAAGATTTGTAAAGCATTTTTAGCGTAGGGACTGTTCTCCAGTTCTTTAATGGCGGCAATAGCGACTGACTGTTTTTTCGTAAAATTACCCGGCATATAATTTAGTTCTATCGCATCATAAACTGAAAATGTAGCTTTCAGGCATTTGCTATATTCCTCCAATGGCAAACGGGTATAGGTGTAGTTAAGTTTGTAAGTGGCGTGCATCAGCAAATAAAGGATGGGTTGATAATCAAGCGGTAAATCATAAAAGCGGTGCAGGCTGTTGGGTAATTTGCTGTGTTCTCCCGATATATCGGCAAACATGCTCCCTAACAATTCTACTACATCACTTTCCGCGTTAAACTCTGGCGTTAAACTTAAAGACTTAAATTTGGGTAGATCCAACAACACCAGCCATATTGTAATAATATCACCTACGGGGTATTTTAATGGTATTTTGGAAAGTGCAGATTTAGTGTCTGTAGTAATAGGTGCTTGTACCGATGTATTCTCCGGCAAGGTTTTGGGGATTTGTACAGGTTCGGCTTTAGTGGTTAAAAGACTTAGGTTTTTGTATTCCTTGAAAGCCCTTACTAAGCAAGCTTGAATATATCCTAAATTATGCAGCAACTGCGGAATGGCAAAACCTTCAAAATATAAATCCCGCTGGCAATACTCCATAAACTGTTCCAACATTTCCTTTTGATGGGATAGTCCCAAGGATGGAAAGGCGGGGCCGATCTCCATATTAAAACCGTCAAGACCTAACAAATAGCCTTTGTAAAATAGCTGCATGAGTTTTTTGGTGTATTCTTCCGTGATGGGTCGGGTAGTCTCCAATAGTATTTCGTTGTGTCCTGCTACCTTGTTTTTAAATACCTTAGTCAAGTTGGGTTCGCTCACATAAAAAACTTGCTGCTCGTCCATTTCAATCCTTTCAAAAGGAAAACCTGATTGATATTCAAACAACGGGGCTGGTTCAAATAAACCACTTATAGATGAGAGGAAAGGAAATTTACCATGTTTAATGGTATTCACACCAATTTGGGGGTTGTAATCAGGTAGTTGTAAAAAATACATACACGGGCGATCATTGGTTAAAGTGTATTATATAAAAGGAAAAATCAAGCATTTGGTTTGTAATAGTTAGTTTTGTTTACCCTACATTAGCAACATATCCTGTTCATAAAATCATCATGTGTATTATGTTCTCACAGAATCCATTTTGATTTTAAATCCCATTGAATAAACTGAAATCTGCTATATTTGGAAAGCATATCCCGAATTACAGGAGAATACCCACACGAAACCTATGTCAACAAGTCTCAAAACAATTGAAATATCAACCTTAAAGGAATTCTCAAGTTTTCTGGAAGAACATTTGCCATCTTCGAAAGAGTCTACATTATGGTTCAGAGGGGCGGGTAGAGCCTCCTATCCACTTTCGCCATCCCTTCACCGTCACGCCACAATAAGCGAAGGTGATAAAATTATCGATCTTGAAATTGATCTAGTTGATAGGTTTAAACAGCGCTCAGTCCCTTTTCTTAGTAAGTCCATAGATAAACAAAATGATTGGGAAGTGCTATTCTTTATGCAACATTATGGTATGCCTACTCGTCTTTTAGACTGGTCTGAAAGCCCTTTTGTATCGATGTATTTCGCACTGACCAGTGCTCCGTATGAATTAAATGCAAGGAAAAGAGTTTATAAAGAAGATTGCTGCGTATGGGTTCTTGATCCAGTTAGCTGGAATCAACATTCTCTGAAAGACTTTACATATGATAAAGGTATACTTTCTGTAGAAAATCATTTCGCTGATAGTTACAAACCTAGAACACCTTTTGCCAACATTAGAGAAAAACCAATTGCCATATTTGGAACTCACAATAGTCCTAGAATTGTTGCACAAAGAGGAGTTTTCATTGTGTTTGGGAAAAGCACAACACCTATGGATCAGGCTTATGTTGACTATTCATTCCCTCAAGATTGTTTATTGAAAATTGTCTTTCCTCAAGCAAAAATTCAACATTTAGTTGAGTCTTTGACATCGATTGGAATTACCGATTCAGTTATTTATCCAGATTTAGAAGGTTTTTCCAAAGAATTAAGAAGATTCTATAAATTCGACCTATAAAATTATGTTTACAATAAGAAGCTTCGAATCACGAACCATAAGTTGGTGGTACGATCAAAAAGATAATATAGATTTTGACCCATCATACCAAAGAAAAGGACGTCTGTGGTCAAAAGAAGATAAATCTTATTTAATAGATTCTATACTCAACGGATTTGATATGCCCAAGATTTATCTAGCAGACTTCACCTTTTTTAATTCTGGCTTGAATGAGGATCGAAGACCATTTGCTGTTGTCGACGGGAAGCAACGATTTGAGGCAATGTTTGACTTTTTAAATGGTCACCTTACGCTTGACAAAGATTTTGTTTTCAATGAGGATACAACGATAAAGCTTGGAGGTTTAAGTTTTAAGGACTTAAAAATAACATACCCTAAAATTGCAAGCAAGTTCGAAAATTTCAACCTTTCAATCATAAGCATTATTACAGACAGCGAGCCTTTGATTAATGAAATGTTTATTCGGCTAAATAAAAGTAAACCGCTAACCGGAGCAGAATTAAGAAATGCTATGAAAGGTGAGGTTCCAATACGGATAAGAGAAATAATAAAGCACCATTTTTTTACAGATCGAGTAAAATTCAACACCAACAGAGGGCAGGACTCAAATGTGGCTTCAAAGCTGCTTCTTATAGAATTTAGAGGGAAATTTGTTGATACTGGAAAGGGGCAACTCGATAAATTAGTAGATGATGTGGTTGCTGCGGAATCTACTAGTTTAAATAGTTCTTATTTATCTATTATTAATGTTTTAAACAATATGGATAATTCATTTATAAGTAAGGATCCACTTTTATCGTCGTCTGGATTAATACCTGTTTACTATTGGTTTTATAGAGCCTACGGCGATACCCACAAAGATATAAGAAACTTTTTAGTTCAATTTGAGCTGATGAGGAAGGGTAATCGAAGTGCAGTTTTAAACGAAGCAGAATACATCAGCTATGATACATTAACCAGAAGTGTTAATAGCCAAACGAATCTCCAAGGTCTTTTTAATATACTTGATAGTAAATGGAAAGTTTGGTTAGAAACAGGAGTTTTATAGTGATTGAGTGGTTGTATAGTTAGTTATTTCTTTAATGATCGGAGCGTCCACATTGAGAGTGTAAAGTAATTAAATAATATCTGTCATATTTTATATAAAAATGCGACGAATATTATGGTATTTTTATTAATGGCTACTTTTAAAAATTTCCTGGTAAGCGGTTTCCATACTTGTTATTTCTTTTTCTGTTAATTTAGCAAAGTCTTTACGCCGCCGGGTTGGAAACGCACCTTTATTTTGATGCAGAAACATAATCATAAGGTTAATATCTTTATCCGGCATATCAACAATGTTCTGCAACTCCCATTTTAATTCATCATAGTGCTGTATAAATTCTAACTCTTCCGGCATATCCTGGTTAATTGTTTCCTGTATGGTTTGGGCTAAAAAAACACATTGCGCTGTCAGGTCAGGATAACGAAAATAAGCTTCGACTTCTTTGGGATTAGTGACCTCTAATGTTCCATCCGCTTTTTTGGTATAATTAATTTGCTGAATTAGTGGCTTGGAATATTGTTCCAAAGCGCTATCATAGTCCTGCATATTGTTGAGCATGTGCGCGGATACAGGAATAATTAAACCATCTGGCACCATACCATCCCTAACCAGCATATCATGTATCAGGAAACGATGCAATCTTCCGTTTCCATCCTCAAAAGGATGAATAAACACAAATCCAAAAGCGACCAATGCCGCTCTTATGATAGGGTATGTACCTTCAGTTTTACCTGCGGCTATCTTTAGCCCATCCATTAATGAAGCCAAATATTGTGGTGGCGGACAGATATAATGGATTAGCTCATTGCCATAAGGTAGCGACTGGCCAATATAGTTTTGAAAATCGCGAAAGCCTGGAGAAGCAAAGCGGGGGTCAACAATCGAATTTTGTAATGTGGTCAAACTTGCTTCACTAAGCATTTTTTCGCTTGGCTCTCTGCCGGCTTGCATTAATAGCGCGATAAATCGGTTCATCCGCTCTGCCGATGGTTTTTCCTTTTCTATTTCATAGGAGGAGCGGGTTTCTTTACTATACAGGTAATTGGTGGCTCTCCGAAAAACATCCGCCGAATAATTTGCCTTTAGGTTTTCGATCTGCGATCTAATGTCTGTGCTTAATTGTTGATTTAAAACAGCAGTTCTTCTGATTACCGGGCAAAATAAAAAAGTACCTAATAAATTATTATTGATCCGCCAGCGGTTATCTTTCATAACCCGGCCGGTTATATATTCGGCTTCTTCCAGCAGGTCGGTATAATTACCTGAAATCAGGTATGGTAAGTCTAATACTATATCACAAAGAAATTCATATAGAAAACCAATTTTGCGTGCGTACTTGCCTGATGGGGAGACCGAAATGAAATCTATAATTTCTTGTGGGCTAAGCTGATTGAAAACCGCTTTTAGAAATGGAAGATCTAAATCATCATATTTTAATGAAAAAACGACATGTGCTAAAGGCGTATCTTCGTCCGGTATATATTTTCTACCGTAAATTTGACTTACCTCACCTTGAGCGTTTAGTTCCACTTTCTCATTGTTCCCTATATAAGAATTATGTGTTAAGCGGTATTTTTTGAGATTGAAATGCTCCCGTAGCCATAAATTTCCAACAGTTCTTAATGCCATGTGTTATTAGTTACGGTAAAATCGATTTTTATACTGTAATTTAATTGCAATCATATAAATGTACGGTAAAACAATTATTTGATATAATATTTTAGCAAAAAATAGTAAATGTTACTGTAATCCATAAACCAATAAAGTAAAATGATTTAATAATCGAGGAACTACTGTAAAATGATTATAGTTGATTGAAATGGCAGGCACTGCCTGCCATTTCAAATTAAATTATAGAGTTGATAAGATCATCCATTACCGGATCGCCTATATCATCTAAATAAATATCGGTCGTTTTAGTATTATCATGCCCTAAACTTTGGCCTATAATTTCTTTAGATACCCTATTGCGCCGTAATACAGTAGCATAGGAATGTCGGGCTACATAAGTTGTTATGTTTTTTTCTACGCCAGCCAAACCAGCCAGTTCTTTAAGGTCTTTATTAACACGTTTAATAACCTTCAATTTTCGATCCCGAATAGACTGTTCCGAATGATGCCTTTTATAAAGAATAGGAAAAATGTAACCGGCATCACTATTGCCCTCTAAGGATTGGTAATAGTCCAGTATTACAATTGCTTGGGGATGAAGCTGAAAACGAAATTCTTCTTTGGTTTTTGCGCGAAAGTAATTCAGTTCACCATCTTTGATGTTTTCCCATTTCAAACTTGCCAGGTCAGTAAAATTCAGTCCACGGCAATAAAAACTAAATAAAAAATAGTTTCTTGAATTGATTAAGGTGTCTTGTTCTATGTTTAGTTCAAGCTCTGCAATTTTATCTATTTGCTCTTTCGTAATTGCTCGCTTCTTAGTACGTGGATTATTGTATTTTGAAAAGTTAAAATCCTTAAACGGATAATGCTCGGGCGGACAAGCTTTATCCTTCATGGCATTTTTCCATAGCGTTCTGAATGTTCTAAAATAAACACTTCGTGTAGTTGCTGCACATTTTCGCTCCAATAAATAGGTTTCATATTTTAAAACAAACTCCAATCCAATACTGGTAAAATCAAAATCTTTTTCTTTTGTAAAATTTGACAGGCTGTTTTTCGTTGACTGAAACGTAGCCGCATAACCCAATCTATTTTGAGTTTTAAGTATTTCAATCTGCTGATCGAAATAGGCTAAAAGTTTACCCGCTTTTGGCTGAACAGCACCACCTGTATATTTTCTTACCAGTGCTTTGACATCTTCAAATGATATAGGTGCATTATTCCTACCTGCCGATAAGACAAATAAATCAACCTCCGATGAAATTGTCTTTAGTAGTAAATTGATCGATTTATTGGTATCATGGTTCTTATTAACCCGTTGCTCTTTATCATCCCAATCTTCTACACTGCTATATTTCTTTGTAGAAACCAATTGATCCTTTCGATTGATGGTAATACGCATCATTATAGGAAAGGTCAACCCATTTGGGTTACTTTGTTTTCGCAAAATAAATTTTGTGGATACTGACATAGCTAATTTTTTATTCGTTCCTTATCTTTAATTTGTCGGACTATATTAATTTAGTCCAACATTAGTCCAACATTTCTTGTCTAACCCTACTTAAGTAAACTTAAATAAAATGACTTAATGTATTGATAATGATAAATATAAGAAAAAATATTAAATCCAAAAATTTAAAAATTAGTCGAAATTAAGGCATGGCATGCAAGAGGTCATCGGTTCGACTCCGATATTCTCCACCTTAATTAAAGCTTGACTTAACAGTCAGGCTTTTTTGTTTAAGTACTTTCCCATCGCCCCCAACCGAACAACCCCCTGTTCTAAAACGAACACTTTATTACACCATCAAAACGGAGTGTTGACTATTCTTTACAACAGCGTGTACTGCTTTTGCATACACCTTTTACTACATACTGTTTATTATTCGTTGTAAAAACGCCCTTTTTAACGCTTTTTTGGTTTCAAGGTCAAAATATATTGTGCCTGATGTCATTTTTTTTATCGGGATGAAAAAGTTTGGCATCAGTTTGGAATAGTACTTATCAAACGGAGATGAAATTATGATCGACGAAATAAATGAAAAGCCGGATGAAGAGAAAGAGTGGGAAAACCCCGAAGCTCCCGAAGAAACATCCGACGATAGAGACAAAGAGCAAATAGCAAGGCAATACAAAGAAGCAAAACGCAGACATGATAACCTTAGCGAAAACCAGGACAACGAAGACGACAAACAAACTAAAAACTAAAAAACTTTAAAATATTTGAACTATGAAAACTTACCAAAAACCAGCTACCAGCAAATTAGTTAACCGTTTCGACAAAGAGTTAATGAACATCTTGATGAGCGATCTTAAAAAATTAAAAACTACAAGCCGCACCGCTGCTTAATAAAAAATTACAACTATTACTTACAACACTATATATCACCTATGAAAGCTCAATACAAACCTGCAACAAGTAAATTAGTTACCCGTTTTGATAACGAATTAAAAAACTTATTAATGGAAGACCTTAAGGCTTTCAGAGAGAGAAATCAGTTTATAACAAGCAACAAACAGAAAGCCGCTCAACAACAGTTGGTAGCCGCCTGATCAATCATATAATCTACAACATCTATTTAAAACACCCCTTTGAGACAAGAAAGCCCGGCTATTTTAGCAGGGCTTTCTTGTTTTGAGCATATTTTACAATCAGTTTAGCTGTTTTGGCAGAGGCACCGGGCGTGCCCATTCGCTCATCAAGTTCATCATAATCGGCCAGCATTTGTTGGCGATGGTGGGCGTTATGTAGCAGATTGTTTAATTCCTCTGTTATATTTATTGAAGTACAATCGGCCTGTATTAGTTCAGTAACCACCTGCTTGTCCATTATAAGATTTACCAGGGATATAAATTTTATCTTAATCAGCATGCGGGCTATACCAATAGTTAGCGCGTTGCCCTTGTAAACCACTACTTGCGGCACATTAAACAATGTGGTCTCCAGCGTTGCAGTGCCCGACGCCACAACCGCGGCTTCTGCATTAGCGAGGATATCATAGGTGGCATTAAATATCACGGGGATATTTTTATCGCCCAGGTATTGGCTATAGTATTCTTTATTGAATGATGGTGCACCTGCCACAACAAATTGATGATGCGGAAATTTTTCCATAGCCCCAAGCATCTCGGGTAGTAAACGGCTTATTTCCTGCTTACGGCTGCCGGGTAGCAGGGCGACTATCTTTTTACCGGATAGGTTATTATCTGCAAGGAAATTGGTATTATGGTGAAAGGCGTCTACCGCATCCAGCAGCGGGTTGCCTACGTAGTCAATCTCCATCCCCCAGCTTTTGTAAAACTCGACCTCGAACGGCAGGATGCAGAACAGATGATCTACCACGCGTTTAATTTTCAGTACACGCTTTTGGTTCCAGGCCCACACTTTTGGCGAGATGTAATAATATACTTCTATACCCTGCGCTTTGGCAAACTCGGCTATCTTTAAATTAAACCCCGGGAAATCTATCAGTACTAAAACATCAGGCTGGTAAGCCATAATATCCCGCTTACATTTTTTCAGGTTTTTCAGGATAGTATTAAGGTTGATAACCACCTCCACAAAACCCATAAAAGCCATATCAACGTAGTGCTTCACCAGCGTACCACCTTCGGCCTGCATTAGGTCGCCGCCAAAAAAACGAAAATCAGTCTGTCCATCCAGCTCTTTCAAAGCTTTCATCAAGTTTGCCCCGTGCATATCGCCCGAGGCCTCGCCGGCTACCAAGTAGTACTTCATCTATCCATGCATTTTAAATACAAACACCAATAGCGTGCACGCAAATGTGGCTATCATTATCCCGTAGGCTATTTTATCCAGATGTGCCCTTGCTGCAAAACGCAACGCTACCAAATTCAGTAAAACAGCTATCAGGTATGGCGCGGCAGGTTTATCCATAATAATGGCATCGTTCTTCAACAACACCGCGAAGATTAGCCATGCAAGTACGGGGGCTACGCATCCGTATAAAAAGCCTATACAAATATTATTCTTTTTAAACATTAAACGTCCAGGTGTTTAAAATGGGTATAGCGTGATGGGCGGTCATATCAAATTGTACGGGCACAACAGATGCATAATTATGCTCCAGCGCCCAAACGTCGGTGTCTTCGCCGTGGTCATTATTTTGAAACACGCCGGTAAGCCAGTAGTAAGGGCGTTTATACGGATCCATACGCATATCAAATTCTTCGGCCCATTTGGCGTTGGCTTGGCGGCATATCTTGATACCTTTAACTTTATCCCCCGCCGGGAAATTCACATTTAGCACCGTACCAACGGGCAACCCGTTCGTTAAAACTTGCTGCGCTATCTCTTTTACGTATTTCTGACAAGGTTCAAAATCGGCCTCCATTGTATAATCATCCAACGAAAACCCTATAGAAGGGATGCTTTCTATCGCACCCTCAACAGCTGCCGACATGGTGCCCGAGTACAGTACATTGATGGAGTTATTTAACCCGTGATTGATACCCGACACACAAAGATCAGGCTTTACGCCGTTAAACACCTTGGTTACTGCCAGCTTCACACAATCTACAGGGGTACCACTGCAACGGTACATTTCTATGCCTTCGTAAATATCAACCTCATCTAACCTGAGTGGTTTACCTATAGTTATAGCATGCCCCATACCCGACTGCGGACTATCCGGCGCTACTACCACTACCCTGCCCAATGTTTTCATGGTATGCATCAGGGCTTTGATGCCCGGCGCCGTTATACCATCATCATTTACTACCAGTATAGTGGGTTGTTTAGATTTTGCCATGCGGCAAAAATAACTATAATTGAATTAAGCTTTGGTTGGATGTGTATTAAATTATATTATTTACGCCCGGTATTTTAACCAGCACCAGCCCCAATAAAAAGCTGCCTGCCACCGCCAATGGCGCCACTATAAGCAATTTAATAGCTGGTTCTATTGCCCAGACGCTAAAGACTACCGTTAGCGAAATTATTAGCAGCGGGTGAAATATATAAACCGCGAATGTGCTGCGCGATAATGTTGCCAGGAAAGTAGAGGGGCTATTCCATTTGTGTTTGCCGATGCATAGCAATGCTGTGACAATGGTGAAGCCAACCAACTGCTCCCATATGGCATACCAAGCCTGCTGCCAGTGCGCGCCGCTGCTAAACCACTCTACCGGGAAGTTCAGGGTTTTGCGTGCGATGAAGAACAATACAAAACCTATCAGCACAACGCAAATGGCAATGTTGCGCATTCGTTTGCCGGTTTTAAGTTCAACAATGGTAAGCCATTTATTTTTAGCGGCTATCAACCCTAAAATAAACAGGGAGATATATTGTGGAAAATGCCCTAACTGGAAACCGAGCGGCTTCAGCACCCACCCCACCGGGAAAACAATACGTACGGCGTAGCTTAACAAGCCTATGCACATCGCAAAAACAATTATTCTCGTCACCGAAGGCAAGGCAACGGGCTTTTCTACCCTGCCTGCTATAACACGGTACAAAACATATAAAAGGGTAAACAACAGCAGGGCGGCCACAAACCATAACACACCGAAGTTTATCCAACCATCAAACCCGCTTAAGTATTGCAGGTAGGTAATATTGTGCCCCTGGGCCCATTTGTAGGATATAAAACTTAAAAACGGCGACAATACCCATGAGTAAAATAGTAAAGGCACGCCAAGCCTGATAAGCCTATCGGTAACAAATTTTACCGGGCCCTTTTTATCGTACGATGCAGGTACGAAAAGCGCCGACAGGAAAAAGAAGAACCCCATAAAAAACGCCTGGTTAACAGCCACAAAAACGGTCATAGGTAATATGACCGCTGCAAGCGTTGTTTTTTGCGTGTAATACCACCCACCCGGCGCGCCGTAAGCAATAAACGTATGGTGCAGAATAACCAGCATGGTTAGCAGCACTTTTAAATGATCTATATAATTGATCTTTGCTTTGGGTTGCACCAGGGCAGGTTGCTGGCTACTATTCGTCATTATATTCTGATAAGGTATTCAAATATAATTGAAAAAGGCATTATACGTTTAGCATTTTGACCATTTGTACGAATAAGGTGACATAAAAATCCACAAAGACATTTACTCTACTTTTATTTTTATAGCATTTACCCAAAGGGCTTGCCTGTCGAAATGCTTTAAAAAATTATTCAGTAAAAATTGCTTATCTGAATTTATTTTAGCTTTAAACACCTGCTTACCGTTAACGATAACTTTTACTGGCTGATCCATGTCCACCATTACCGGGCTAATCATCAATTCAAATTCATTTGTTGCCGATGTTTGCAGTGTAAATATATTGTCTGCATAGCTTGCCTTAACGACTGCACTTTTTAATGGGTTATAATAGTTTAATTCTAACCATTGCTTCCTTGATTTTATATATTCCCTTTGCTTAAATTCAAAAGGTTTGTACCAAGTTTCGACATTTCGGTTTGTATCAGGTTTAGTAATACTAAGCCAATCGCAAGAATTATACGGGCTATTTTGTGTAGTTTCCAGGTAGATGTTGGATTGGTAGGGATTACGCTCAATACCTTTCATAAATTTAGCTGCATTAGGGGCATCGATACCAAGGTGTTTATCCCAATGTTCATAACCGATATATTCTTTATAAGTTATTCTTTTATCAAATTTCCTTATAGAATCAATTATCTGGCGATTAACACCTATTCTGCGCAGTTCGTCTTTATCTGAATGAACTTCGTACAACGGCCGGTTTTGTATGTTACGGATATAATAATCACGCGCAAATAAGTTCGTAAACATAGTATTATAAGCCACTACCCCTGCAAATTGATCAGGTTTATAAACCGCAAGGCCAATAGCCCCGTCCGAACCATCTGAGTGCCCGAATGCATAAAGCCGGTTATCATCAATATTTAAAATCTGTTTAAGGGCTGTGACAATTTCGGTCAGTTTTTTATAGGTTAGATTAAACTGGTAGACTTGACTATACAGCCCTCCTTTATTGGCACCCCAGGTAAATCCTTTAGCCTGATCGCCTAATGGTTGTATAATAATATAGTTATTAGCTTTCAGCGGGTCTGTAAGTATTCTCTCGTCACTATCTGCAAGGCTATCAATATCGCTAAACTTACTTGCTCTTACTGCACCATGCAACTTCAAAACACATGGCGTTTTTTGATTGCTTTTATAATTAGCCGGTACATAAACACGCAAAGGTATTTTACCTATTGTACTATCCTGATAATAGTAAACATAGTTGCAGCCTGTTTTAGATAATTTTGGATATGCACCCCATCCAGATAAAAGTTTACTGGCAGAATCTGCTCCGATCTTGGGGTTCGAGGCAATACCGCGGATATATTCAGTAATGTTTATCGACGGTGGCAATCGCGAGAGTTTGGTTTGAGCGACTATTGTAGATGGAAGTACTAACCCAAGTAGGAAGTAAAAATGGCGTAATTTCATATTAATAGTTAATATCTAACTGACGCCTTTTTTTCCGGCACGTTGCACAATTATAAAGAAAAAAGCCCCGCTATGCAGGGCTGTTTAATTAGAGGCTGTTTATCCAGTTTACCAGGTCTTCGCGGGTTTTGCCCGTTTTTTGTTGCAGGCGGCCCAGTGTTTCATCGTCCTTACCTTCTTCATGCGCCAGGTCGTCATCTGTCAAATCGCCGTAGGCTTGTTTTATTTTACCTTTCAACTCGTTCCAGCCGCCTTTTAATTCTAACTTATCCATGGTTTGTTCCTCCTTAATTTAGATGTATAGAAAGATTAACAACTGAATAACTTTAGAGTTTTATTAATAATGATATCTTAATTGCGCTATATAAACAGTATCATTATCTACCTTATATACAATGCGGTGTTCGCTTGTTATGCGCCTGGACCAATAGCCATTCCAGTTATGTTTTAATGCTTCCGGTTTGCCTATACCTTCGTATGGGGTTTGTTGTATCTCTGCTAAAAGTTGCTTTATTTTTTCTATGACTTTTTTATTGCCGCTCTTTTTCCAATATTGTAACTGGTATAAAGCATCCGCAGAAAAAACTATTTCCATAGGTCCTCGAGTGAAACCTTTATCCCTTTACCTGCTTCCAGCTCTTCTATACTCTTATTTAAAGCTTGCTTATTTGTTTCGCTCGACGATAAGTATTCTGTTTCATCGAGTTCTTTCTCATAATCCACGCTAAAGGCATCAAAAATGGCTTTTAAAGCTTTTTCCTGTTGTTCGTTTTTGGGATGGACTGTTAGTGTCGACATATCTTAATGTATATAAAACAAATTTAAGCTATTTTGATAAAAAAGAGAAAGGACAAAAGGTTTTACGCCTTTGCCCTTTCTCTAAGCTAATTCCTGTTCTTTATTTTACAAAGCCCCTGCCTTTATCTCTTCAACAATAGCAGGGTCAAGCAGGGTGCTAGTATCGCCTAAGTTAGCAGTATCGCCTTCGGCTATCTTTCTTAAAATGCGGCGCATAATTTTGCCGGATCGTGTTTTTGGCAGGCCGGTCACAAACTGGATCTTATCCGGCCTGGCGATGGCACCAATAATGCGCGATACCGTCATCATGATATCCTTGCGGGTTAAGTCGTCATCGCCGTGCTTGTTGGGGCTTACCACAAAGGCGTAAACACCCTGGCCTTTAATATCGTGCGGGTAGCCTACTACCGCGCTTTCTACCACGCTGCTGTGCATGTTAATGGCATTCTCTACCTCGGCAGTGCCAATACGGTGGCCGGATACATTCAGCACGTCATCAACACGGCCGGTAATGCGGTAGTAACCATCCTCATCGCGTAAGCAACCATCACCCGTAAAATACAGGTTGGGGTAAGTGGCAAAGTAAGTAGTGCGGCAGCGCTCGTGGTCGCCATAAGTAGTACGCAGCATACCCGGCCAAGGGAACTTGATACAAAGGTTACCGCTTACGCCGTTACCCTCTATCTCTTTACCCGTTTCATCAACCAGTACAGGTTGCACCCCCGGCAACGGCAAAGTTGCGTAGCCCGGCTTTAATGGCGTAACGTTGGCAATCGGCGAGATCATAAAGCCACCTGTTTCGGTCTGCCACCAGGTATCCACAATAGGGCATTTACCTTTGCCTATCTTCTCATCAAACCAATGCCAGGCTTCCTCGTTAAGCGGTTCGCCTACCGAGCCCAGTTTTGTTAACGAGCTAAAGTCTTTTCCCTTCACCACATCATCGCCAAAACTCATTAGCGAGCGGATAGCGGTTGGGGCGGTATATAATATATTGACCTTGAATTTCTCTACAATATCCCAAAGCCTGCCTGCATCCGGCCAGGTTGGGATCCCCTCGAACATTACCGAAGTAGCGCCCTGTGTAAGCGGCCCGTAAGCGATATACGAGTGCCCGGTGATCCAGCCGATATCAGCCGTACAAAAATAAACCTCGCCAGGCTGATACTGGAAAGCGTTGCTAAATGTGTAGCCGGTATAAACCATGTAACCACCACAGGTATGCACCACACCCTTCGGTTTACCTGTAGAGCCGGATGTGTACAGGATGAACAGCATATCCTCGGCATCCATTTCTTCGGCAGGGCACTCACTGTTACCTTGAGTTTCTACTTTTTTAACTTCATCTTCCCACCATACATCACGGCCTTTTATCATAGATACCGGTGTACGGCTTCGCGTAAGTACAATTACCCTTTTAATAGTCGGGCATTGTACCAGCGCGTCATCTATAATAGATTTCAACGGCACTTCTTTAGTTCCGCGGAAACTACCATCGGCAGTTATCACGATGTTACATTCGGCATCCTTGATCCTATCGGCAATAGATTGCGCCGAAAACCCGCCAAACACCACCGAGTGGATAGCGCCGATACGGGCACAGGCCAAAACAGCAATGGCCAGCTCAGGCACCATAGGCATGTATATACAGATCCGGTCGCCTTTTTTGGCGCCGTTATTTTTAAGCACGTTCGAGAACTGGCACACCTTATCATGCAGTTGCCTGTAGGTTAAAATACGATGATCTTCTGTAGGGTCATTTGGTTCCCAGATAATAGCGGGGGTATCGCCGTTCTTTTCCAGGTGGCGGTCAAGGCAGTTTTCGGTAATATTTAGTTTGGCGCCTTTAAACCATTCAATTTTGGGTTCGGTAAAATTCCAGTCTAAAACCTTGTCCCACTTCTTTTTCCATAAAAAATTATTGGCGATGTCTTCCCAAAATTGCTCGGGTTGGTCCACACTTTTTTGGTAGACCTGTTGGTATTCTTCAAATGATTTAACTTGCATGGTAGTATATAATGGTGGCGTAAATTAGCAATTTTAAACTATATAGCTGCTCGACTCTTAAATCTTTTTAAAATAATTTAAGAAGGTTATTAGATCACAAAAAATCAAAATTGCTAAAAGGTTTTACTTAGTTAAATTTAAACATTAAATTTAATTATTGGTTTGTAAATCGATTAACAACAATAAGGATTTGGTTCTATATAATTAATAACTTTAGGCTACCTGTAGTTTAATAAATATTATTTATTAGGTAAAACAGATTGAGCAATCGTTTGCGCCATTTTATAGGTAAACAACGCTTATTACCAGCGTTTAAATATTTTTTGAAATATTTTAAAAACTCCATTGTTTATTTCACTTAAAAAGCTGATATTTGCAAACTCTTTTTAGGAAAAGAACGAGAATTAAAAAATATTTGTCATGTCAAGAATTTGTGATTTAACAGGAAAAGGCTACATGAATGGCTTTAACGTTTCTAACTCGAACGTTAAAACTAAACGCAAGTTTTATCCAAACTTAAAACTTAAAAGGTTTTATATCCCTGAAGAAGATAAATGGATCACTCTAAAAGTATCTACTTCAGCACTTAAAACTATCACCAAAAATGGTATTACTGCTTGTATCAACAAGTTTGTAAAAAAAGGCTCTATTTAATATTAATAGATTGTTGGGGCTATGGTAAAGATGTGATATCTTAACGATTGGCAGGCAACTCAAAACATAACAGAAAATGGCTAAGAAAGGCAACAGGGTTCAGGTAATTTTAGAATGCACAGAGCATAAAACCAGCGGCATGCCGGGTATGTCTCGCTACATTACCACCAAAAACAAAAAAAACACAACTGAAAGACTGGAAATGAAAAAATTCAACCCGGTTTTAAGGAAAGTAACTGTACATAAAGAGATTAAATAATTTAAGCTGTTTGCTGTAGATGCGCGTTTGTATAAACGCGGCATTGTAAGCCACAACTTATTAAAACATAAAAACATGGCTAAGAAAGTAGTTGCAACCCTAAAAGTACAGGGTAAAGGAAAAGAGTTTTCAAAAGTGATCACGATGAACAAATCGCCTCGTACAGGTGCCTATTCATTCAAAGAGCAGATCGTTCCAAACGATAACATTAAAGATGCTATTGCTGGTAAACAGTAATCACTTTTAGTAAGAATATAAAAGCCGTCTTGTTTTAACGAGAGGGCTTTTTTTGTTATGGATGGATGTTTGACAGAAAGTTGCAGGGATATGTTTATCCGGCAGCAAACATCCCGCTTCTAATTGTTAATTTGCATATCTGCACATTTAAAATCTGCACATCTTACTTATGGGATTATTTGATTTTTTCAAGAAAAAGGAAACCACGCAGCAGGAACAGCAGGCGCTTGATACCGGCCTGGAAAAAACCAAGGACAATTTCTTTTCCAAGATTACCAAGGTAATTGCCGGTAAAAGTACGGTTGATGATGACGTGTTGGATGACCTGGAAGAAGTGCTGGTAACATCTGACGTGGGCGTGAGCACTACCCTGAAGATCATCGAGCGCATCCAGGCGCGTGTAGCTAAAGACAAATACGTAAGCACCTCCGAACTTAATAACTTGTTAAAAGACGAGATCCAAAACCTGCTTGCCGAAAACAACAGTAACGATTTCCGCACATTTGAGTACGGCACACAAAAGCCTTATGTAATAATGGTGGTTGGTGTTAACGGTGTGGGTAAAACCACCACTATTGGCAAATTGGCCCATAAGCTAAAGCAAGCCGGCAATCAGGTAGTTTTAGGCGCCGCGGATACCTTCCGCGCAGCAGCGGTTGACCAGATAAAGCTTTGGGGCGAACGTGTCGATGTAAAAGTTGTGGCACAAGCCATGGGCAGCGACCCGGCTTCGGTAGCTTACGATACCCTGCGGTCTGCCGTTGCCAATGGCGACGACGTGGCAATTATTGACACCGCTGGCCGTTTACATAATAAGGTAGGTTTGATGAACGAGCTTACTAAGATTAAAAATGTGATGCAAAAGGTGATTCCCGGCGCACCACACGAGATATTGCTGGTACTGGATGCATCAACCGGGCAAAACGCCATTGAGCAATGCAAACAGTTTACCGAAGCTACCGCGGTTAATGCCCTTGCCTTAACCAAACTTGACGGCACTGCTAAAGGCGGCGTAGTGATAGGGATCTCGGACCAGTTTAAGATCCCGGTAAAATATATTGGAGTAGGCGAAGGCGTTGAGCACTTGCAGTTATTTGACAGGCAAGCGTTTGTAGACAGTCTGTTTAAATAATTATTGTTATCACCGATTAATTATGATTAAGACGATTCCACTGAATAAAAATGGCGGAGTTTGAAAAAGATATATTAACCGAGAAAATAATTGGATGTTGTTTCGAAGTCCATAAAGGCTTGGGGCCAGGGTTTTTAGAAAAAGTGTACTCTAAAGCTTTACAGCACCAGCTTCAATTAGAAGGATTGAACTTTGAAATAGAAAAAGAGTTTAACCTGTATTTTAAAGATAAATTTGTCGGCAATTTTCGTTGCGACTTTTTTATCGAGAACAAAGTAATTGTCGAAATAAAATCTTTTGCAGGGATTTACACCCCTGTATTATTTCAAAAACAAGTGCTGTCATATTTAAAGGCAGCAAAAGTAAAAACCGGGCTGCTTATTAACTTTGGTAACGTAAGCTGTTCTATAAAACGATTGTCTGTTTAGTTTGATTATAGACCAAATCGGTGAAATCAAAAAAATCAGTGTAATCGGTGAAAAAAACATAATGAGGACAAAAACAATAAGTAAACCAGCCATGATCAAGAAACCCCGTGTAAACGTGGTTACTTTGGGCTGTTCAAAAAACATATACGATAGTGAAGTACTGATGGGCCAGCTTAAGGGCAGCGCCTATGAGGTGGTTCACGAATCTGATAAAATGCGCAGCGATGATATTATCGTTATCAACACCTGTGGTTTTATTGATAATGCCAAGCAGGAATCTATCGATACCATCCTGCAATACAGCGAGCTTAAAGAGCAGGGTAAGGTTGGCAAGGTGATTGTAACCGGTTGCTTAAGCGAGCGTTACAAGCCCGAATTAGAAGCCGAAATAACCAACGTTGATGCCTACTTTGGCACCAACGACCTTCAAAACATACTACACAGCATCGGTGCGGACTACAAACATGAACTAATAGGTGAGCGTTTGCTGACCACTCCTTCGCACTTTGCCTATTTTAAAATTGCCGAGGGCTGTAACCGCCCCTGCTCTTTTTGCGCCATCCCGCTGATGCGCGGTAAACACGTGAGTACGCCTATTGACCAGTTAGTTAAAAATGCCGAAAGCCTGGTTAAGAACGGCACTAAGGAAATTATCCTTATCGCGCAGGACCTTACCTATTACGGCCTCGACCTTTACGGCAAACGTAACCTTGATGAGCTTTTACGCCGCCTTAGTGATGTAAACGGTGTGGAATGGATTAGAATGCAATATGCCTACCCTTCCGGTTTCCCGATGGAGGTTTTGGATGTGATGAACGAGCGTGATAATATTTGTAAGTACCTGGATATGCCGTTGCAACACATTACAGATAACATGCTAAAATCGATGCGCCGCGGGCTGACCAAGCAAAAGACCATCGATGTAGTGAACGAGATCCGCGACCGCGTGCCAAACATCGCCATGCGTACCACCCTGATAACAGGTTACCCCGGCGAAACCCAGCACGACTTTGAAGAAATGGCACAATGGGTAGCCGATACCAAGTTTGACCGCCTGGGCTGTTTCACCTACTCGCACGAGGAAAAGACGCATGCCCATAGTTTAGTGGATGATGTACCCGAAGAAGTTAAACAAGAACGCGCTGATGCCATCATGGAAATCCAGCAAGGCATCTCGTTCGATAAAAACCAGGAGAAGATTGGTAACACCTACAAGGTACTTATCGATAAAAAAGACGGCGGTTACTTTGTCGGCCGTACCGAATTTGATTCGCCCGAGGTAGATAACGAAGTTTTGATAGACGCTTCTATCGATTACGCAGCAGTTGGCACATTTGTTAACGTTAAAATTGACAACGCCGAGGACTTTGACCTTTATGGACAAATTGTAAAATAAAACCAATTTTACAGGCCGCGTGTTGCTATTAAGATATTAAAATCTAATTTCGACGTTCTGATTTAATGCAGGTATGGTTTAAAGCATATCTGGCAATTAACTCACCTCAATTACGCTACGCTGGTCGAACCTCTCTGCTTCGCAAAGAGGGTGAGAAAATCAAGAGCCCTCTTTCCGCGCAGCGAAGAGAGGGTGGTCGAGCGAAGCAATGACCGGGTGAGTAAATATGCGCCGTGAATCAATAATCCGAAATTCAAATAAGCAATGGACGCAGCCTGTATTGACTATAAAGACACCGGGTATTTTTCCCAAACGGTTATTGATTACCTGGAAAACGTTCCGGAGTTAAGGTCATTTTACGGCGAGCGCCCCACCCTTGAAGGTTTCGCGGAATTTTTTAACCACAAAAAAGTTATTGCCAACCGCGAGCTTTTAGCACAAGTTTTACTTGAACAATACTTTGGCAATTCCCAAAAAGGTGAACCCGAATTAGAATCTGCGGACTTCATCCGCAAACGCATAGAATTACTTAAGGAAGACAACACTTACACCGTTACTACCGGCCACCAGCTTAATATATTTACCGGTCCTCTTTATTTTATTTACAAAATAGTTACCGCTATAAAATTGTGCAGGCAATTAAAGGAGGCTCATCCCGATAAAAACTTTGTCCCGGTTTACTGGATGGCATCAGAAGATCATGATTTTGCCGAGATAAACTACACCAATATAGGTGGTAAAAAAGTGCACTGGTGGTACGAAGCCTCGGGCGCTACGGGGCGTATCAACCCGGACACCATGCGCCAGGCGCTTAACCAATATAAAGGTGTGCTGGGCATAGATGGACACTCATCAGAACTTGGTGAAATGGTAGAAACCGCCTACACCAAATTCGACCACCTTGCTGATGCTACCCGCTACCTGGTTAACGCTCTTTTTGGCCGTTATGGTTTGGTTATTATCGATGCCGACGATCATCGCTTGAAAGAGTCCTTCGCTCCCATCATCGAGCAGGATATCATCCAACAAAACAGCTTTAAAAATATTACCGCCGTCAACGAGCAATTACAAAAGCTTGGCGTTCATATCCAGGTAAATCCGCGAGAGATCAACTTCTTTTACCTGAAGGATAACCTGCGCGAACGCCTTGTTTTCGAGAACGACCGCTACAGTGTAATGAATACCGATATCAGCTTTACCGAGGCTGAATTAAAACAAGAAATTAAAACCGCGCCCGAAAGGTTTAGCCCTAACGTAGTGATGCGCCCGCTATACCAGGAATGCATCCTACCCAATATTGCTTACGTAGGTGGTGGTGCCGAACTGGTTTACTGGCTGGAGCTTAAATCAAATTTCGACCATTATACGGTTGATTTCCCGATACTGATTTTGCGTAACTCGGGCCTGGTTATCCGCAAAGAAACAGCCGCCAAGATAAAAGGCATGGAGCTTGCCCCCGCCGAGATCTTTAAAAGTGCCGACAAGATCAAAAACGGCTGGGTTAAAAAACACAGCAACCATGACCTTACCCTCGCCGAAGAATGGCGCGAACTGGAACGTGTTTTCGAAAAGATAAAACTCCGATCTCATAAAATAGACCCAACCCTCGAGCCATCGGCCGGGGCTGTACAGGCACGATTAAAGCACGCCATAGATAACCTGCAAAAGAAGATGGTAAAGGCCGAAAAACGCAATTACCACACCCGCCTGGAGCAGATAGAATCCATCAAAGCGGATATATTCCCCAACAATAGTTTACAGGAACGTTCAGAAAATTTTGGCCTTAGCTATGTAAAATGGGGCCAACTATTTATAGACGAACTTATCCGCAATTTTGAACCGCTCGACTTTAAGTTTACGGTACTAACAGAGTAATAAATTATATCGACTGTAATTTACTATCTTTAGAACAAACTATAAGTGTGGCATATATGCGAATTTGTTTAAAATTTATTGTAATTATTGCCGTGTTCACATATACAACTCTATTTTTTAGTAGTTGTTCAAAAAGTCGTACAGAACCTGTTCCTGTTACACCAGAAGTGCCTGTAAAACCTGTCCAGGATGAGGTTGTAATAACCTCCTTAAGTGCAACTCAAGGGAAATACAACGATACCGTGCTAATAAACGGCAGCGGATTTAGCGCCATAGCATTAAACAATAAAGTACTTTTTAATGGCAAGCAAGCCGTTATCGCGGCAGCCACTACTGAGCAATTGAAAGTTACCGTACCGTTAAGCGCTGGCACCGGTTTAGTTAAAGTTACTAATGGTGTGAAATCAGCAACGGGCCCGTCATTTAAGTACAATTACACGCAGCTTACAACTGTATTGGCCGGAAATGGCACAAAGGGTATGACAAATGGCGATGGAAAATCTGCATCATTTAATTATCCTGTTAGTTTAGCGGTAACTACCGCTGGTGATATTTTTGTGGCAGACCAGCTAAACAATGTGATTAGAAAAGTAACAAAAGAAGGGATAGTCTCCACTTTCGCAGGAGATGGTATTGCGACTTCAAAGGATGGAACGGGCGTTGCTGCAAGTTTTAACCATCCTTCAGGTATAACCAACGATAAAAATGGAAATCTATTTGTAACCGAGGTTAGCGGATGTGTTATAAGAAAAATCACACCAAATGCTGTAGTAACTACGGTTGCCGGCACCGGAATAAAGGGTTATGCAGATGGTAATGGGAATATTTCTCAATTTGGTGAACTGAGCGGGATTGCTGTAAATGATAATGGCGACCTGTATGTAACCGATAGTTATAACAATACTATAAGGAAAATAACTGCTGCAGGAGTGGTTACAACTTATTTACAAACAGGTGCACAAACGGGGGTTCTTGCTACAATAGCTCTTGATAACGAAAACAATATATACTTGACTGATATGTCATATTCTGACCATCCTTACTCTGTTAATACAGCATATAAAATAAGCAACTTGAAGGCTGTTACCCCATTAGATGTTTCGACACCAGGTTTTGACTACTATGGGTTAGGGGGAATTGCTGTAGACAGCAAAGAGAACAAATATATTACAAACACAAAGCTCCAGGTTATTAAAATTAGCTCTACAGGTGTAACAACCGTAATATCCGAAACAGGCATCAATAAAACTACAAATAGTTTAACAACACACGCGAGAGCTGTATATGTACCTCACGGTATAACTGTAGATGAGCAAGGTATGTGCTACATTGCAGACTTATATAATAATAAAATACTAAAAGTCGGTCTGCAGTAATCCTCCTAAAAACTAAAACTTGTATCCGCATCGGGCGCATCAAGCTTGGTGCTTTTGCGGTTGCCGCCAATGGTTACGTGCAGCATGTTGATCTGTTCGGGATGTAGGGAATTTAGCAGGTCGTCGTGGATGTCTATCTTTTTTACGGATGGTATGCCCTTTATTTCAAAGTAAGCCCAGGCGCCATCTTCCTGGATCTCGTAACCTACATAACTCAGGTTTAAAACTTTCCCATCCGCGCGGATGCTGAGGTGCTTTTTAATGTACTCGTTAATGAAACGGTTAAGCTGGGCTTTATCTTTAGGCTTTACAATATCAAGCGCTACTTTATTATCTTTCTCCAGGGCATGCTCCAGGTCGTCATAAAACATGCGGCAGCTTACCTCAACGGCTTGTGTTTTTGGGTTGTGTTTTATTTCGGTAACGCTTACATAAAAGGGGTGGAACAGCCCGAACCAAAGAATGAATAAAGCCTGCATATTGCCTGTAAAATATATCTTTACGCAAAAAACGCTATTTTTATTGTTAATCGCTAATTAATATCCATGCAGGATTTTGGCTTATACTTTCAGCTTGGCTGGCAACACATCTGCGATTGGCAGGGTTACGACCATATCTTATTCGTTACCGTCCTTTGTGGCACCTACCTCCTTGCCGACTGGCGCAAAGTACTGGTACTGGTTACAGCGTTTACTATTGGCCACTCCATCACACTGGCATTAAGCGTGCTCAGTGTGGTGAAGGTTAACACCTCATTTATCGAATTCCTGATCCCGGTAACCATCGTAATTACAAGTTTGGTGAACATTCTTAACAAAGAACGGTCTGCTAATACTATACGGTTCAGTTATATTTTGGCTTTATTGTTTGGATTGATTCACGGGTTGGGCTTCTCCAATTATTTGAAAAGCCTGCTGGGTACCAGCACCAATATCACTGCCGAACTGTTCGCTTTTAACGTGGGGTTGGAGTTTGGGCAGGTGCTAATTGTGATTACCGTGCTTATTTTAGCCCATGTAATCATAAAATTACTAAAAACGCCCCGCCGCGATTGGGTGTTGTTCCTTTCATCAGCTATATTTGGGATAGCTTTCATTATGTGCATCGAGCGCTTTGTATTAATAAAATTCAGATGAAGAAAATTTACTACTTCCTTTCACTTTGCCTGTTCGCCTCTGCATCCGCGGTAGCGCAAAACGAAAACAATCCCGGCTCTAACCATGGCAACAAGTTTGAGCAACTGGGCACCATGATAACCGACCCAAACGAGTACCGCTCGGCATCGGGCGCGCCGGGGCCAAAGTACTGGCAGCAAAAGGCCGATTACGAGATAACCGCCAAACTTGACGATGATAAGCAACGCCTTGATGGGGTAGAAACCATTACCTATACCAACAATTCTCCCGACCCACTTACCTACCTTTGGTTACAGCTTGACGAGAACGAGCATAAAAAAGATGCCGAGAACCTAAAGTTCGACGAAAGCAAAATGCAAAGCAAAATGAGCATGCGCCAGTTACAGGGCATTATGGGCCATAACCTGGACCTGGGCAACCATATTGTAAGCATAAAAGATCTTAACGGCAACCCGCTTACTTACACCATTAACCAAACCATGATGCGGGTAGAACTGCCTGCAACTTTGCAGCCGGGCCAGAAATTTAAGTTTAAAGTGGTTTGGTGGTACAACATCAGCGACAGGCTAACCATTGGAGGCCGCGGTGGTTACGAGTTCTTTCCCGAGGATGGTAATTACTCATACACCATGGCGCAATGGTATCCAAGGATGGCTGTTTATAGCGATTTCCAGGGATGGCAAAATAAACAGTTTACAGGCCGTGGCGAATTTGCCCTCACCTTTGGCGATTTTAAAGTGAACATCAACGTACCTGCCGACCATGTTGTAGGTGGTACCGGCCAGTGCAGCAACTACGCGCAAACCCTTAGCGCGGCACAACTAAAACGCTGGAACGACGCGCAAAGCGCCACACAGCCCATTGAGGTGGTAAATCTAAACGAGGTTAAACAACTGATGAAAGGCCACGCTACTACCCGCAAAACATGGACGTTCCATGCAGAAAACGTAAGGGATTTTGCCTGGGTAAGCTCGCGCCGGATAGTTTGGGATGCCATGTCTACCCAAATTGATGGCGGCAAAAAAGTAATGGCGATGTCGTACTACGGCCCCGAGGCTTATGCTTTGTACCGTAGATATTCTACCAAGGTAGTCGCGCATACCGTACGCACCTATTCAAAACACACTTTCCCTTACCCATACCCGGTGGCTATTTCTGTCGAGGCATCAAACGGTATGGAGTACCCTATGATCTGCTTTAACTATGGCCGTACCGAAAAGGACGGAACTTACAGCGAGGCTACCAAGAATGGCATGATAGGCGTAATTATTCACGAAGTTGGGCACAACTTTTTCCCGATGATCGTAAACTCTGATGAACGCCAGTGGACCTGGATGGACGAAGGGTTAAACACCTTTTGCCAGTACCTAACCGAGCAAGCCTGGGACCCTAACTACCCATCGCAGCGTGGGCCGGCTTATAAAATTGTTGATTACATGAAGTTGCCAAAAAACGAGCTGGAGCCCATTATGACCAACTCGGAGAATATTACCCGCTTTGGCCCTAACGCTTATGCCAAACCGGCAACGGCCTTAAACATCCTGCGTGAAACGGTAATGGGCCGCGAACTTTTCGACTACGCCTTTAAAACCTATGCACACCGCTGGGCATTTAAGCACCCTACCCCTGCCGACCTGTTCCGCACCATGGAAGATGCATCAGCAGTAGACCTGGATTGGTTTTGGCGCGGCTGGTTCTACGGTACCGACCCTGTTGACATATCCTTAGATAGTGTTAAGTACTATCGCATCAACACTAAAAACCCGGCTAATGAAGCTACGTTTGATCGTGCACAGTTCGACCGTAATATGGAGAACATCAGCAACAAACGCAATAAAGCCGCGGGCGATAAATTTACCGTGGAGGCCGATACCGCCCTGCAGGACTTTTACAGCAAATGGGATAGGTTTGCCGCTACGCCAATGACTACCCAAAGCTACCAGGCCATGTACAACGGCCTAAGCGCGGATGAGAAGAAAATGTACGACACCAAAAACTTCTTTTACGAGCTTAGCCTAAGCAACCGTGGCGGCTGTGTATCACCATTGATTATAGAGTGGACCTACGCCGATGGCAGTAAAGAAACCGAAAAGATCTCGGCCTATATCTGGCGCCATAACGAGCAGAAAGTAACCAAGGTGTTCGCCAAGAATAAAGAAGTGCGCTCCATTAAGCTTGACCCTGAACGCGAAACCGCCGATATTGACGAAGGCAATAACAGTTGGCCAAGGGAATTTGCGCCAACCAGGTTCGAGTTGTTTAAGCAGCAAACCTTACCAAGAGGCGCAACCAGCGGCGCCAACCCGATGCAGGAATCGAAGAAAACCACGCAATAATATAAAAAAGCCTCCCGAATACCGGGAGGCTTTTTTATATTATTCGTAACAACGTTGCATTGCTTAGTTAGTAAGTGCTACATTAAACTTACCATTGGTAACAGTTTTAGTTTTTGCTGTGCCGTTACCAACTACAAGTGTGGTAAGCCCGCCGCTAAATGTACCCTCTATATTGTTTGAAGCTGCTGCAGATACTGCTACTGTCACAATATTAGATACAGCGTTATCATCATTTACATAGCTATCATTGTTTACGGCTGTGTAAATAACGATAGGCCTGTTTTGCTCGTTAGCATCGTTTGATTTAAATATTTTACCAGGCGTTAGTACTCCGACTACAGTAATTGACAGGTTATTACCTGCATCGTCATCGCCTTGTATGCTTGTAAAAGTATTGCTGTTAACTGTGCTGGTTCCACCTACTAAATTTTTATCAAAAGTGGTTACTTTTCCGTCGATAGTTGCTGTAATTGTTCCCGATGCTGTTGCTTTGTTATCGTCTTTTGTACATGAGCTAACTGCTACAGTACCCATTGCTATTGCTGATAGGATCAACGTCTTAATAAATTTCATAGTGTGTAAATGCTTTAATTATAAGAATATATGCTCCCAAGGTGGGCACACAAACTATGCCACAGTTTAATTTATAATTACTTAGCTCACATTTACAAAAGCAGCAGGGCACAAAGGTTAACTAAATCTCACTAAAGAAACCTTTATGCCCCCTGCTAAATCTTAACCGGTCTGCATTTTAATATCTGCATACCGGCGGCACACAAAGGAATATTTTTAGCAAACGATACCAAAACGCGATAGACCGCGGGGCAGCAAACATAGACGAACGGCTATTTTTAGCCGTTGAGATAATAGGTAGTATAAACGCCTCCCACTGTATCGGGAAGCGTTCATACTACCTGTATTGTTACTGTACAAAAAGGTAAGCTTTGTTACCGTATTCTTCGTAAACGTGCAGTTGTTTGGTAACGGTTGATTTATTGTTATTAACGGTTAACGTGTAATTACCGTTCTCCAGTTCAGACAGGTTGTAGGCCTTCTCTACCGATTTGCCTTTACCCAGGTTATCAAGCAAAATCACCTGGTTGTTTTTATCGGTAATGGTAACGGTTGCCCTTGCCGGGTTTTGGATAGATATGCCAAAACCTAAAGCGGTACGCATGGCCTGGATAACCACGGTGCCATTATCGCCACCATCGTTGTTGAATGTTTTGGCGGGGCTTGCTGCAAATAAACCTGTTGTTACTACTAATAATAGTGCTGCTAATGTGAATGACTTTTTCATGATGTTTTCGTTTTAAATTATGTTTTTACTTTTTGTTATTGACTTTCAATACTCAAAGGAACAGCGTTTTACGCAACTAAAAAAACGCAATAGACCGCGGGCCAAAACAAGTAGATGAAGGGTGAATCCGGGACGGTAAAAAGTATTTTCGGGTCGAGAAAAGTAGTGGTTAGCAGTACACCTGTCAAAATTGGCCGTCCATCGGTAAACTATAGCTGCCTGTAGATTTTAATTGGCATTATGGCCATATCATTTGTAATATTGTGATATCCTGTCAATTATAAACCAAAGGGAAATGACGTTTCAACGATCTAAAAGCAAACTGGTTAACATCCTTATACAAACGCTTATATGGGTGGTGCTGGGCATTGTGCTGTTATTTAACCAGCCCCTTGGTTGGAACATTGATGTGCCTTACCAGTTTTGGTTAAAGCAATTCTTCGTTTTCTTTTTGCTGATAATATCCTACTATTTAAATGCCTACCTTTTTGTACCGCGGTTTTTATTAAAGAACCAAACGGGCATCTACTTTATGTTAATAGCCTTAACTATAGCTATTATAATGGTATTAACCAGTTGGTTTGATAAATACCTGGAATTGGGCCGTTTGTTGACCGAGGCCTTTATGAAACATGGGCCGCCAAAACGAGGCGAACGCAGGCAGGGCTATGATATTATTACATTAGCTGTATCGGCATTGGTGTTGGGCATCAGTACCAGTATAACCACTACCCAGATATGGCAACGCGATAAACAGCGCCACCAGGAAATGGAACAGGAGAAGATAAGTTCGGAATTATCATTTTTAAAGGCACAGATAAACCCGCACTTCTTTTTCAACACCCTTAATAATATCTATGCGCTTACAGTAGTTAACGTAGAAACGTCCCGCACTGCTATTCACCAGCTCTCGCGCATGATGCGTTATGTACTTTACGATACCCAAAACAGCACCGCGTTACTAAGCCAGGAAATTGCCTTTATAAAAGATTATATCAGCCTGATGCAACTGCGCTTAACCGAAAGGGTAACGGTGAATTTTATAACCCCGGCCGCGTTGAAGGACTTTGCCATAGCGCCAATGCTGTTCCTCACTTTTGTAGAAAATGCCTTTAAACACGGCGTAAGCGACACCAAACCAAGCGTTATTGATGTGTTTATAGAGCAAAACGATAACCAGGTATGCCTGATGGTGAAGAATGGCATTTACAAAACACAGGGCACCAATATAGAAGAGAACCAGGGCATCGGCCTTAATAATACCATTCGCAGGTTAGACTTGCTTTACCCCGGCAAGTACACTTTAAAGGTAGATGACACTACCGAAACCAATATGTATATTGTAAACTTAATCATCAATTTGTAACCCATTATGACTATAAATTGTATTGCTGTTGATGACGAGCCTTTAGCCCTTGGTCTCATCTGCGCTTTTATTGAGCAAACCCCGTTCCTTAACCTGGCCGGCCGTTACGGCAGCGCGGTTGAAGCTTTGGGTGGCTTGCAGGAGCATAAGGTAGACCTGATATTTTTGGACATCCAAATGCCCAACTTAAATGGAATAGAACTGGCCCGTGTGCTGGATAGCCGCGGGCCAAACAAACCCCGCATTATTTTCACAACAGCATATAACCAATTTGCATTGGAAGGTTATAAGGTAGATGCCCTTGATTACCTGCTGAAACCTTTTAATTACGAAGAGTTTTTACATGCGGCAAATAAGGCTTTAGCCTATGTGGAACTGGTGCATAAATCAAATGCAGCACCGGCTGTGGCAGAATCAACTGCAGTTGCCCCCGAACGTGTGGAAGACGATTACTTATTTGTAAAAGTAGAGTACCAGTTGGTACGCATAGCCCTCAAAGATATTTTATACATGGAAAGCCTGAAGGATTATGTAAAGATCTTCCTGAAAGACACCGAGAAGGCCATACTTACACTTAGTAGCCTAAAAGCCCTTGAAGAAAAACTGCCTGCCAAACGCTTTATGCGGGTGCACCGCTCCTACATCGTATCATTGGATAAGATCAATTCCATCACGCGCAACGCCCTGCATATCGGCAAGATCAACATCACGGTTGGCGATCAATATAAAGATGAGTTTAGTAAGTTTTTGAGTAAGTGGGTGTGATGCTCACTGGTTATTTCTAAACTAAACCCTTGTAGTCATCGTTTAATAACCGATGAACATTCAGAAGATTACATTTGGTAACGGGTGCTTTTGGTGTACCGAAGCCATTTTCCAGCATTTAAAGGGAGTAATATCTGTGGCTTCGGGTTACACAGGCGGGCATACCGTAAACCCAACCTATATGGAACTCTGTAACGGCAATACAGGTCACGCCGAGGCTGTAGAAGTTGCCTATGATGCAGGCGAACTTTCGTTTGATGAGTTGTTGCTGATTTTCTTTAAAACGCATAACCCAACATTGGTAAACCGCCAGGGCAATGATATGGGCACGCAATATAGGTCGGCCATATTTTACCATACCCATGAACAGAAGCAGCATGCCGAAGCGATGATCAAAAAGTTGAAGGAAGAAAATGTGTTTGATAAACCGATTGTAACAGAAATTACCCCCGCAGGCGAATTTTACAAGGCCGAAGATCACCATCAAAACTATTATAATGTTAACCCTTTGAAACCGTACTGCGCCTTGGTGATACAGCCCAAATTAAATAAGTTTGTAAAGGAATTTACCGATAAAATAAAGCCTGAGCTTTTGTAACCGGGTAAACGCATTTACATGAAAAGATCACTGACCGCAGTGTTGGCCTGCGCTATCTTATTAGCGGCTTGCTCCGCTCCAAAGAAAACCGAAAGCACTGCTGCTTTGATCGCTAACAATGGCAAGGTTTGGGCCTCGGTTTGGCAGCAGCGTGCGGCAGAATATAAAGCGCTTTGTTTCCAGGCATACAATACGGCCAAATGGCGATTGGATGAGTCACTCAAAAACCCCGGCAGTAAACCGCTGGCTGTTATAACCGATATTGATGAAACCGTTTTAGATAACAGCCCTTACGACGCCATGCGGGCCGCCAATAACCAGGAGTTTGCAGCTGAAACATGGAAAGCCTGGACCAATAAAGCTTTAGCTGATACGGTGCCCGGTGCACCAGCGTTTTTTAAATATGCAGCTTCGAAAGGGGTAGCAGTATTTTACATTACCAACCGCGATGAGGACGAGCGCGTAGCGACCATCAAAAACCTGCAACGTTACAACATGCCGAATACCGATAACGGGCATGTATTTTTACGCCAAACCATATCAAGTAAAGAGGGCCGCCGCCAGCAAGTATTAAGCAACTACAATATCGTACTCCTATGCGGCGATAACCTGCCCGATTTTGATAAACTGTACGACAACAAACCCAACGAAACCAACCGCCAGGTTACTACCGATTTATTGAAAAAAGAGTTCGGTAATAAATACATCGTCATCCCTAACCCATCGTACGGCGATTTTGAGGGCGCGTTGTTCAACTATAATTACAAGCTTACCGGCGCTCAAAAAGATTCTATCATCCGGGCGAAAGTTAAGTTGGATAAGCAATATTAAGTTTTTGTTAAGCCCTATTCTTTTGCCGACGCGTTACGTACTTTTGGGCACACCGCAGTTGTATGAAACAAAAAATTATTCTTAGCACCTTAATCGTTGCGTTCGCCATTACCGCATTTGCTCAAACCAAACCGGGCAAAAAGCCAAACGGCCAGTTACTTTTGCCAAACGGATGGAAACTGAGCCCTGCTGGCCGTTCGCTGCCATTAGGCGACCTACCGCTTAACATTCAACTGTCGGCCTCCGGAAAATTGCTGGCGGTAACCAACAATGGCCAAAGCACACAATCGCTCCAACTAATAGATCCACGGAACGAAAAGGTCCTCGATCAGCAGGAATTAAAAAAATCCTGGTATGGCATAGCCTTCAGCAGCGATGAAAAAACATTATATGCATCGGGCGGCAACGATAATTGCATCCTTACCTTTCATCTTAATAACAACAAATTAGGAGTGCCCGATACCATAAAACTGGGCAGCACCTGGCCGGTAAACAAAATATGCCCTACTGGCATCGCTGTAAATAAAGCGAATACCCGATTATATACTGTAACTAAAGAAGACAGTTCGCTATACGTGATCAACCCTGCCGACAAATCTATCATACACAAAATAAAATTAACTGCCGAAGCTTACAGCTGTATTTTATCCCCCGATGGGAACACCCTTTACATCTCGTTATGGGGAGGTGATAAAGTAGCGTTTTATAACGTCGTCGATCAAAAGTTAACCTTTGCTAAAACAGGCAGCCACCCAAACGAACTGTTGTTAAATAAAAAAGGCTCGCTGCTGTTTGTTGCAAACGCTAATGACAATTCAGTTTCGGTTATCAACACTGTTACCCACAAAATATTAGAAACAGTAGCCACATCATTGTACCCTACGCATTTAACCGGCTCAACCACTAACGGCTTTGCCCTATCTGCCAACGAAAAAACAATTTATATAGCCAATGCCGATAACAATTGCCTGGCCGTTTTTGACGTATCTAACCCCGGTAACAGCAAAAGCCTGGGCTTTATCCCTGTAGGCTGGTACCCTACCAATGTTAAGGTCTTAAATAAAAAAATCCTTGTATCCAACGGCAAAGGCTTCAGCTCGATGCCTAACCCAAAAGGGCCGCAACCTGTTAAAAAGATTGATAACAGCGGTTACCAAACCGGGGCCACCAACAGCCGCGAACAATATATAGGGGGACTATTTAAGGGCACATTATCATTTATCGACGCACCCAATGAAGCCCTACTAAAACTATACACCAAACAGGTTTATGCTAATACGCCTTTCAACAATAAAATTGCAGCTTTGGCAAATGGAGAAAAAAACAATCCTATTCCTCGCCGTAAGGGTCAGATCTCGCCCATTAAGCATGTGTTTTATATTATAAAAGAAAACCGTACTTATGACCAGGTAATGGGCGATGTTACAGCTGGCAACGGCGATACTTCGTTATGCATTTTTGGCAAACAGGTAACACCAAACCACCATGCAATTGCAAATGAGTTTGTGTTGATGGACAACTTTTATGTAGACGCCGAGGTGAGTGCCGACGGGCACAACTGGAGTATGGCCGCTTATGCCACAGACTATACCGAAAAAACCTGGCCAACAAGTTATGGCGGCCGCGGGGGCACCTACGATTATGAAGGCACCCGCAAGATCGCGTACCCGCGCGATGGGTATATCTGGGATTATTGTAAACGCGCCGGGGTAAGTTACCGTACTTATGGGGAGTTTGTTACCGATGGCGAACATTCAAAGGCAAGCTTAAAATCGCTTGAGGGCCATTATTGCAAGCAGTCGCCGGGGTTTGATATGGATGTTAAGGACGTTACCCGGGTAGCTGCATGGAAACACGATTTCGACTCGTTGTTAACCATTAGCGCGGTGCCGCAGTTTAACAGCATCCGCATATCTAACGACCATACAAGCGGGCAAAAAAAGGGCGCATACACCCCTATAGCATGCGTGGGTGATAACGATCTTGCCATTGGGCAATTCCTGGAACATTTATCTAAGAGCAGCATCTGGAAAGAATCGGTAGTGTTTATCCTGGAAGATGATGCCCAAAACGGGCCCGATCATATAGATGCGCATCGCTCGCCTGTTTTTGTTGCAGGGCCATATGTTAAACGCAACATGGTTAATCATAATATGTACTCCACATCCGGCGTATTGCGCACTATAGAATTGATTTTGGGCCTGCCGCCAATGAGCCAGTACGATGCAGCAGCAATGCCGTTGTACGATTGCTTTACCGCTACTCCTAACCTACAGCCATATACCGCTAAACCGGCAGAAGTTGACCTTGAAAAACGAAATGTGGCAGTTAATAAAAGCAGCGCCAGATCGGCAGCATTTAATTTAAAGGAAGCAGATACAGCACCCGACCTTGACCTGAATGAAGTTGTATGGAAATCTGTTAAAGGAGAGGACGCAATAATGCCTGCACCTAAACGGAGCGCCTTTGTTATTTTGGAGAAAAAGAAACACGACGACGATTAAGTTGTTAAATTAGCCTGTACCAAAATCACAACGCATGACCATCCTCGAGAACGAATTTCTGAAAATTACCATTGACAGCAAAGGTGCACAGCTAAGCTCATTACTAAACAAAGAAACCGGTGTTGAACAAATGTGGCAGGCCAACCCGGATGTTTGGGGTTACCACGCGCCAAACCTGTTCCCTATTGTGGGCGGTTTACTTAATAACGAGTTGCATGTGAACGGCCAAACCTACCCCATGAGCAGGCATGGCTTTGCGCGTACTTCAGAGTTTATTGTTTTGGAAAGCGATGATGTGCATGCAGGTTTCTCGTTACCCAATTCGGAGAAAACACTTGCTGTTTACCCTTATAAATTTGATTTTCAGGTTCTGTACACGTTAATAGATAACGCGCTGCGGATAACTTATAAATTGATTAACCGCGATAAAAAACCTGTTTACTTTTCGGTAGGCGGGCACCCGGCGTTTAACGTTCCGTTTAATGCCGGCGAAAAATATGAAGATTATTATATTGAGTTTGAGGTTCAGGAACACTTGCTTAGCCACGAGCTTAATAAGGATGGCCATTTTAACGGCAACTCACACCCCGTGCCAACGCCAAATAAACAACTCCCGTTAACCCGCGATCTGTTTGCCGCGGATGCACTGGTGTTTAAGAACTTGAAATCGCGCATGGTAACGATTAAAAGCACCAGGCATGATCAAACTTTATCAGTAGAGTTTCCGCATTTTAATTACCTTGGCTTATGGAGCAAGCCGGGTGCCGATTTCTTGTGCATTGAACCTTGGCTGGGCTGTGCCGACAGTGCCGACGGGCCAAAAGATATAACCGTAAAAGAGAACATACAGAGGGTTGTTGTGGGCCATGTTTTTGAGGCATCGTTTTACATCAGTATTTAATTAACAATTATTTTATAGTTTTTAAACCATTTGGTTCGTTTTCAAGCTTATCTGTAAAATAAACTATTTACAACTACAACTATGAAAAAGAAAATTTATCTAATCGCCATGACGATGCTACTGACTGTAGCTGCCTTTAACAGTAATGCTGCAACCCTTAACGGCAAAAAAGACGTTTACAAAGAAGCTGCTGCAAATATGACCAAAGAGCAGAAAGTGGCCCGTGTTGAAGAAATTAAAATGCGTGTTAACGAGATCAAAGCAATGGATAAATCTCAGTTAAACAAAACAGAGAAAAAAGAATTAAAAACAGAACTAAAAGACCTTAAACATGAAGCCCAGGCTATGGGTGCCGGTGGTGTTTACCTTTCAATTGGTGCAATTATCATCGTCATCTTAGTATTGATCCTGATCCTGTAATCAGCAATATAAAAACACTTACAAGCAACAAAGGGCGCCAATATGGTGCCCTTTGTTGCTTTACAGGATGTTATCCCATGCTAATAGTTCGACACCATGACATCTTATTTCATAACCTCATTTAATACCGAGTGGTCAAACGTAGACAACTCGGTATGACCGCCTTTTATTTGATCGAACACCACTACTTCATTCACGCCCTTTTTTAACCACGCGGCAGGTACATATAAAGTTTGCTGCGGGCCAATGTTCCAATACTTGCCCAGGTTATGTCCATTGATAAATACAAAGCCTTTACCAAAGCTTTTCATATCCAAATAGGTATCTACCACTCCGCGCAACGAGAACGTGCCGCGGTACAATGCGGGTTGTAATTCGCCCTGCTGATTTTGGGCAGGCATATATTTAAGCCCTGCTGTTGTGCTAAACGGGAACCGGTACATTTTCCACCCAAGTAATTCTTGTCCGTTTAGCGTTACTTTTTCGGTAATTCCCTGGCGGTTATCAGTCAAATATGAGCCGTAGTTGATGCGGCCATTGTTCTCTACTAAAATATCCAACACACTATTCGCAGTGGGATTATCCAATTGCAACGAATCCTGCTTTAAACGGCGGTCTAATACGCTGATGCGTTTGCCATTGAGGTAAACGGTAGCATAATCGCGCAGCTCCTTTATTTTAAGTAAGCCATTTGCGGCGTTTGCCAAAGTAGTACGGTATAATACAAAACCATATCCTTGGTCAAGATCTTCAAAACTCATAGGCCTCTCGGCCTCGACAGGTTTACCCAAATTGTTGAACAGATTTGCTACCCCGCTAAATTTGATCACCTCTAAACCAAAGGTACGCTGCTTACGCTCGGGAACATCCGGCAGGGTTTGCCCGGCAGGCAGGTGTTTGGCAATTACTGCTCTTAATTTGTAGTACTTTGGCGTTGGGTTGCCGGCTTCATCAAGCGGGGCATCATAATCGTAGCTGGATGTTTGAGGCGCATACGCTTCGGTACGGCTCATGTTGGCGCCATTCATAAAATCGCGCGTGGTACCGCCATGAAACATATACATATTGATGGATATACCAGCCGATAATATCTCGTCCAGCTTTTTGGCATCTTCATCGGCGTTACTGCCGCTGTGCGGTTTGCCCCAGCTATCAAACCAGCCCGGGTACCATTCGGCTATGTAATACGGGCCTTTACCGTTATGATATTTATTGATCAGTTCTTTTACTTTGGCAGGATTATCCTCGCCGTTTACGGCAGGCAAAAATCCCGGCAAATAACCGGCAGGCATCTGGCTGGGACCATCGCAGGTAAACAACAAACCATCAAAACCCGCCTCGCGGAAGATCTTTTCGTTTTGCGCCAGGTACTCTTTATCGTTACCAAACGAACCATATTCGTTCTCAATCTGCACCATCAGGATGTTACCGCCATGGTTTACCTGCAGCGGTGCCAATTGCTTACCAACCTCCATCATATAATTACGATAGGCATTAATAAAGGCAGGATCTTTACTGCGCACCTTCAGGTTTTTATCCTTTAGCAGCCACCATGGGTAGCCGCCAAATTCCCATTCGGCACAAACATAGGGGCTTGGTCGCATCACCACCCACAGGCCTTCTTCTTTGGCTATGCGTACAAATTCGGCAATATCGTTGTTACCTGTAAAATCATATTTGCCTTGCACGGGTTCATGCGCGTTCCAAAAAACATAGGTACCAATGGTATTTAAGCCCATGGCTTTCGCCATTCTCATACGTTCTCGCCAGTACTCGCGCGGGATACGGGTATAATGCATCTCGCCCGATATCATTTGCAGGGGCTTACCATCCAGCAAAAAATCGGTATCGCCAAGGGCGAAGGTGTGATTTACTTCCTGCGCGTTAACCACCGTAACGCCACCGAACATTAGGGCGCAATAAATTAAGATCCTTTTCAACATAGCCTTCTCACATATTAAAATAATCCCAGTTGGCCCTTATCGTCCATATCTATGTCATCCGGGTTGGTTATCTCGAAATCTATTTTTTTCTTTGGCGATTCTTCAGGTTTTGATTTCACCGGTTCTTCTTTGGATTCCACAGATTTTTCGGGTTTTGGCTCAACCGGTTTTTCTATAACGGGATTCTTTGGTTCAGATTGCAGGGCAGCCACTATCGTTGCTGCCGGTGCGGTATCTGTCACCTCTTTATCGTCTCCAGTAATCGTGATCTCGGTATCTTCAACAGAATCCGGTGCAGGGTCGGGCACATCGCTTTCATCGTCATGCTCGGCCAATAGCTCCACACTTTTTATTTGGTGTACCGATAAGCGGTTACCCATGGCTTTCATACCTTTCACATCTATCAGGTCGGTAAGGTTTAGGTCGGCCTCCTCGGGGATAAGACCTTTACCTTTCAGTTGCTCAATTTTCACAATTGGTTGGGCTGCGCCGGATATCAATACCAATTTAGAACCACTTTCGTCGCTAATAATGCTGGTTTGTTTACCTATTACCGTATTCTCGAACACGAAGCGTTTCACCATGTAGTTCTTCGATTTACCATCATAATGCACAACTGCAAACACCTTAGCGGGGTCATATTTCTCAATAACGATCATCTTATCATCAAAGTGATTGTTAAGGTCAAAATTGGTCAACTCGTAGTTACCATTGCTTAATACATTAAGGATGCGGTCGTCGCCGTCAAACTCGCCAAGGTATTTACCGCGGCCATCAGCGTTCAGGCGTTTAAGGATGTCATCGTACCAGATCTTACGACCTGCCAGTGTAGAGATGCCCTTACTTTTCAGGGTCACTTTTTTAACCGGATATTTGGTAACCATGTTCCCTATAGATGCACGGCCTTTTATGGCCAGCGCTGCAAAATCCTCGTCGAACTGTAGTTTTTTTAGCTTTTGATGCGGTTTCAGCTGAATGTTAACTACTTCGGCTTCTCCGTTAGGATTGGCGGTAAAATACAGCGTTTTAGAGCCTTTGCCACCTTTGGTTAGGTCATATTCCTTATCGCGGGTTACGCCCGTTACCGAGAAACGTTTGATATAACTTACACCGGTTTGTCCGTCTTTATAAATCATGTTATAAACGGTACGCTCATCGTTCTTTTTAAATACTGCAACGTGCTCAATATCCTTACCAACAAAAACCTTGTCCTGCACTTTGGTCACCACAAACTTGCCATCGCCACGGAACACGATGATCTCATCGATATCCGAACAGTCGCACACAAACTCATCTTTCTTTAATCCCGAGCCAATGAAACCGTCCTCGCGGTTTACATATAGTTTAACGTTGGCTAAGGCAACTTGCGAGGCTTCTACCCTGTCAAACGTACGCAGCTCGGTTTTACGGCCCCGATCCTTACCATACTTTTCCCGTAGTTTTTCAAACCATGCTATAGTATAATCGATAAGGTGTTTTAAGTGGTTTTTAACCGTTTTTATTTCGGCTTCCAAAGCCTTGATCTGCTCATCCGTTTTCTTCACATCAAAACGGGTGATGCTGCTCATCGGTTTATCTATCAGTTTTTTGTAATCCTCGGGCAGAATGGCGCGGTAGAACTGTGGGAAGAATGGCTCAAACAACTTATTCAACACTATCAACACACCTTCAAAGTCTGAAGATTGCTCATAGTCTGGATGTTTGTACATCCCTTCCTGGATAAATATCTTGAGTAACGAACTGAAGAAGATCTTCTCCATCAGTTCCTTTAGCTTTATCTCCAGCTCCTGCTTCAACAATTCTTTAGTGAAGAAAGTGCTTTCTGTAAGCATATCGTTCACGCTCATAAAGCGCGGCTTGTCGTTCTGTATTACACAGGTATTCGGCGATATAGATACCTCGCAATCAGTAAAGGCGTAAAGCGCATCAATGGTAACATCGGGCGAAATGCCCGGCGCCAGGTGGATGACGATCTCTACATCCTGCGCGGTGTTATCTTCTATCTTTTTTATTTTGATCTTACCTTTATCATTAGCAGATATTACACTATCAATAAGCCCGCCTGTAGTAGTGGTGAAAGGAATCTCGGTGATGGTAAGCGTCTTTTTATCGCGCTCAACAATTTTAGCACGTACACGAACTTTACCCCCTCGCTGGCCTTCGTTATATGCCGATGCATCAGCCATACCGCCGGTAGGGAAATCGGGCAGCAAGTTTGGCCTGTTGCCACTTAAAACCGCTATAGAGGCATCTATCAGCTCGATAAAGTTATGTGGTAAGATCTTGGTAGCCAAACCCACCGCGATACCTTCGGCACCCTGTGCAAGCAATAGCGGGAACTTAACAGGAAGCGTTATAGGCTCGCGGTTACGGCCGTCATAGCTGGCCTGCCAAACGGTGGTATCCGCATTAAAAACAACATCCAGCGCAAATTTAGAAAGGCGCGCCTCGATGTAACGTGGAGCAGCTGCCGAGTCGCCGGTTATAGGGTCGCCCCAGTTACCCTGGCAATCTATCAGCAGGTTTTTTTGACCTATCTGCACCATGGCGTCACCAATAGACGCATCACCATGCGGGTGATATTTCATGGTGTTACCTATTACGTTGGCGGCTTTGTTGAAACGCCCGTCGTCCATCTCTTTAAGCGAATGCAGGATACGGCGCTGTACGGGTTTTAAACCATCGTTTAAGTGGGGAACGGCACGGTCAAGTATTACATAGGATGCATAATCCAGGAACCAATTTTCGTATAGGCCATCAAGAGAAGTGACTTTATTAAGCTTATTTTCTTCGTTATTATTTTCAGGAGTATCGGGAGTGTTCAGATCGTCGCTCATTCTGTAGCTAAAAAAATTATGGATGGGTAAAGATAGGGAAATGTGCAGATGCGGGAATATGCTAATAAGCAAATTTTATACACATTTCAACACTTGTTAATGACAGTTTCAGTTGATAACTTTAACAGGCTTATTGATATACTAAAATGATAGACAACCGTTTAAATCAGCTGATAAATGTATGGTTTTTACCATCTAAAAACACTTGGAAAGATTTTCAAGTTATGGCAATGAAAGATATAGGAACTTTATGTTTTTATGCAGACGGGATAACTTTTGAAGGAGGCGAGACCAATATAAAAATCAAAAAGATACTTGAAATTTCATACGGTAAACAAGGCCGGGATTTCATCAACAAATGGGTCAAGATAAAATATTACAATCACTTAGACGAATTAAGTGAAGCGTATTTTGCAGATGGAAATAACAGAGGTTGGTCAGGTATTTTAGGGGGCACTAAAAAGATGTACAATTTGGTGAAGAACCTGTACAATATTTAAAATGCTTTTTTATTCCCGCAACTTCTTCTGCTCCCTCAGCATCGCCCCGTAATCCATCCGCCGTACGGCCGCACTAAGGGTTTTAGCTATACGACTGGCGCGGGTCTCTACCGTTTTAGCATCGGTGATCCATTTAATGAAATATCCCTGATGCGATTTTGACAAACTATCAAAATAGGCAAATGCTTCCGGCAGTTCATAATCGAAACACTCTTGCAGATCGTCAGGAATCTCAATTTTAAAATCTTTATCATGCTCCAGCCGCAAACGCAGCATAGCACCGCTTTCTTTACGGATGGCTTTACGAATCTCCGCCTTTAAAGCCAGTATAGAATCGCCCCCGCCCACCGGCATCAACGACATCCCCGCAACAGGGTACTCGTCCAGCCAGCCGCGTACCCTCATTGATCTTTTGTTACCGGGCAATATCTGTTGCGCCACATCAGACGGAACAATTACAAAAGTCCAGCCCGTTTTGTCACCGTTCTCGCCGTATTGCCGCATTATGGTGGTAAAATCAATCATCAGTCAAATATATCCTTTCGGTACCCAAATGTTAAATGATTGTTAAATACCCAGATTTAACATTTGCACGTGTAACTAATTGACATTGGCTTGCATCTTATATACAGAAATTAACTGATCGGTTTCATCAATTACAAAACACAAATTAATAACAACCTTATTTACATCAATCATGAAAACGTTAAAATCAGTTACCCTTGGCCTTGCCCTATTAGCAACTTGCAGCTTTGTAAAAGCCAGCGATGTGCCCGACGCATATTTAACAAAAACCCACGCCATAAATACGTATGTTGATGCCATGACCCGCGGCCGTGTAAGCAACTTTAGCCAGGTGTTAGATCAATCTGCAAAGTTTGATATCCAACGCGGCAATACGGTGTTAAGCTTCAATAAAAAAGAAATGACCGACTTTTTAAAAGGCGAGAAAAATGTAGAGCAGGCTTGTATCACCAACACACAGATAGTAGAGAATGGCACCGATAGAGCCGTTGTGAAAGTGGATATGAAATTTGACCACTTTACCCGCAGCAACTATGTAACCATAGCCAACACCGGCACCGGCTGGAAGATCACCAACGTGTACAGCGTTTTTAAATAATACTTAGTTTTAGTGTTTGAGTGTGACGGGCTCCCCAGTATATCGGGGGGCCTTTCTTATGGGCCTCTCCCCAGCCCTCTCCAAAGGAGAGGGAGCTTTAAAAAAATTTCGAATGATGAATTTTGAATGTCCAATATCGAAGTTTTCCACTTCATTATTTGAAATTCAACATTTGGTGTTGGATATTAAAAATTGGATTACTTCACCAATGGCAATAAAACCGCCTGCCATTTATCATATCCATTGCTGTTTAGGTGCAGCATATCGCTTTCAAACAAGGTAGTATCCGGCATTTTGGTTGTAGGGTCTAATATAGCTGAGGCTACATCAACATAGTGCGTTTTCTTGCGGTTCCTAATAAAATCGCGCACCAGGCCGTTGGCTATCCTAACCTCAGATAAATACTTGGCACGGCTTGGGCTTGGCTTTATAGCCATAAAATAGATCTCGGCATTGGGCAAGTTTTGTTTGATCATCGCCCAAAGTTTGTAAAACTCGCGGGCAGTGAATTTACCGGTTTTGCCTGCGGCGATATCGTTCTCGCCGGCATAGATAAAGATCTTGCGCGGGTGGTACGGGTACATGATATACGGCATATAGTAATCTACCAATTGCTCTATGGTACAACCGCCAACGCCACGGCGGATGATCGGCTTATCGCTAAAGCGTTGCTCCATGTCTGTCCATTTACGGATAGATGAACTGCCGATGAACAGGATCCCGTTTTTGGCGGGCATCTTAAGGCTGTCCTGATGTTTAAAATCGCGAATCTCGTTATCGAATAGGAAACCTGTTTGCGCGCGGGCATTTACACCAAATGTTGCTAAAACTAAAAGTAAAATGATCCTGATCTTCATACCGGTTGTACTAAACGTTCTTCAAAAAACATAAAAGGCATCATGCTTTTTACATCATCAATAACCCACACAGGCCCGTCAATGCAGTATAACAACACCCGTAACGGACTGTTTTGCCTTTTCTCCACTTCGGCCATTACCTGCAGGCAGGCACCACATGAGGTAACGGGTTTCAACAACGCAAAATCATTTGTATGCGCGGTAACTGCCATACTTACAATAGGGTCATCAGCATGGCCGGCACCCCAATGGAACAGCGCAACCCGCTCGGCACACAGACCGGATGGGTAAGCTACATTCTCCTGGTTACTGGCATGGATAATTTTACCGCTTCGCAATTGCAGCGCTGCCCCCACCCTAAATTTTGAGTACGGCGAATGCGATGTTGCCATGGCTTTTACAGCTTGGGCACATAGGGCCTGGTCTGTGCTATTTAGTTCGGTGATGGTATCGTATTCTTTAAAAGATACTTTGATATCGTGTTCTGTCATGGTAAATAAGAATCCCCCAACCTGAAAAGATTGGGGGATACAAGTTAGGGCTTATTTTTTTAATATCAAAACTTACACCGCTACCGGCAATTCAACTTCATCCAGATTTTCGGCTAACAGCGGGTTTACGCTTTCGTCATCTTTCTCTACCCGTAGGTTATTTACAATATGCTGCTGGCGGGTTGGCGTATTCTTGCCCATAAAATACTCCAGCAGGGCTTTGATGTTGGCATCTTTCAGGAACACGGGGTCTAACCTGATGTCCTTACCAATAAACAGCCCAAACTCATCGGGCGAGATCTCTCCCAAACCTTTAAACCGGGTTATCTCGGGCTTAACGCCAAGGCTGGCTATGGCGTTACGGCGCTCTTCATCACTGTAACAGTATATGGTTTGCTTTTTATTACGTACCCTAAACAGCGGAGTTTGCAGGATATGCACGTGCCCGGCCTTCACCAGGTCGGGGAAGAATTGCAGGAAAAACGTCATCAGCAATAACCTGATGTGCATTCCATCCACATCGGCATCAGTTGCCACTACTATATTGTTGTAACGCAATCCATCTATACCGTCCTCGATATTTAGCGCGTGTTGCAACAGGTTAAATTCCTCGTTTTCGTAAACCACTTTTTTGGTCAGCCCGAAGCAGTTTAGCGGCTTACCCTTTAAACTAAATACTGCCTGGGTTTGCACATCCCGCGATTTGGTAATAGATCCGCTGGCCGAATCACCCTCCGTAATAAACAGAGTAGTTTCCTGCCTGCGCTCGTGGTTATCATCAAAGTGCAGTTTACAATCGCGCAGTTTGCGGTTGTGTAACGATGCTTTTTTGGCGCGATCATTAGCCAGTTTTTTAATGCCCGCAATATCCTTGCGCTCACGCTCCGATTGCAGGATGCGTTTCAGCAAGGCATCGGCAGCAACAGGATTTTTGTGCAGATAGTTATCAAGCTCCTTTTTCAGGAAATCGTTTATAAAACCACGTACCGAAGGACCTTCCGGGCCAATGTTTTGCGAACCCAGTTTGGTTTTTGTTTGCGATTCAAAAACCGGCTCCTGTACTTTTATCGCGATAGCGGCTACGATAGACGCACGGATATCCGATGCGTCAAACTCCTTTTTATAAAACTCGCGGATGGTTTTCACCACCGCCTCTCGGAAGGCTGCCTGGTGCGTACCACCTTGTGTGGTATGCTGGCCGTTTACAAATGAGTAATATTCTTCACCGTAAGATTGGCCGTGCGTCATCGCTATTTCTATATCCTCCCCTTTAAGGTGAATGATGGGGTAGCGCAGGTTCTCGGCATCGGCATTACGTACTAATAAATCGTACAGGCCGCGTTCTGATAAATATTTTTGCCCGTTAAAGTTTAACGTTAAACCTGCATTCAGGAACACATAGTTCCAGATCATATTCTCTACAAACTCGGGGATAAAGCGATAATGGCGGAAGATGCTTTCATCGGGGATAAAATTAATAGCGGTACCATTACGTTGTGAGGTTTCCTTTTCAGGCTCATCACGAATCAGTTCGCCTTTCTCAAATTCGGCAATTTTAGTACGGCCATCACGGTATGATTGTACAGTGAACGAGCCCGACAAAGCGTTAACCGCCTTAGTACCCACTCCGTTTAACCCTACCGATTTTTGGAAGGCCTTACTATCATATTTACCACCCGTATTAATTTTAGATACACAATCTATCACTTTGCCCAATGGGATGCCGCGGCCATAATCACGAACAGACACTTTGTGGTCGCTCATGCTTACCTCAATGGTACGGCCAGATCCCATCACAAATTCATCTATCGAGTTATCAATGATCTCTTTTAGCAACACATATACGCCATCGTCATAAGCCGAGCCATCGCCCAGCTTACCAATGTACATACCCGGTCTTAAGCGGATGTGTTCCTTCCAGTCTAACGACCGGATACTATCATCATCATAATTTACTGTTTCTGCCATGTTAAGATCAAATGTTTTGGTGCTGATTCAGCCCGATATGCAAAAATAAAGTTATGCCACTTAAATTAGTATTTAAATGTGCCAACTTATTAACATTGCAGGGCTATTGCTTAAATTTTATACAGCTGCTAGCCTTGTCAATATTCTTAAAAAACTCGGGGCCTTTTTCGTTACTAAAGCAAACCGCCAGTATGGTACCGGTATGGTCTTTTTGCAAAGTTATAAGGAGCGCGTATTTATAATGCTTTGTTACCGTTTCATCAAGCAGATTTAGCAGGTATGTCCTACCGGCATCTGCATTATATTTTGCCAGGTATTTTGGTGGGATGCTGCGTAACAAATAATTATTGTCGCCGGTAAAGGCCTTTGCCTGTGCAGTACCCATACCAATGTATAACGAGTCGGGGTTGGCCTGTGCAGTATTTTTGTTACCTATAGAGCGTTGGTAACTGGCGTAATTTTCCTTTTGTGATTTTACCTGAAACCACAGTTCAAACTCCTTGCCGGGTATTTCCATGGCATAGTCAAAAGAAAGATCCTCATTATCCGGCGCCTTTATCTCCCTAAACCCTTTTGGGAAGGTAAAGTTAACGTTAGCATTTGCTGCCAATGCCAGGAAATTTTTAAGTTGAGCACTAATGACCGCCTCGGCATTGGCTGAAGTTTTTGGTGTATTTGTATGTTTTACACTAATCGGTTTTTGTTTAATAACTTTCCTTCTCACCTGCGAAAACAGTGCAGGCGAAATACAAAACAACAATACCCCCGTAAGTAATATTTGTTTAAGTTGCTTCAAGTTATAGGATAAGTTAATTAGGTAACTAAATCAATGAACGAATTTAAGTGATTTTGAACATTAAATAAAATTAATTTAATCTAAAATATTAATTAAAAATAAACACACAGCAAATATGATCATACATCCAATGCCATATCACAAAGTGGGCGCAAAAGCCTTTCCTACGTTCATTGAAATTAAACTAACCCCGCCACTCATCACTACGTTTGTATATCAGATAAAAAATCCACTATTGATCAAAACTTATCGCAGGTATCAATTTTAATCTTTTTAAATTATTTTAATAAGTATTTTGATTTTATGAATTATCTTTATTAAGTTTGTATCGATGATGAAAAACAAGTCATTAAAATACGCATACTTTTTGTCCCTTCTGGGGGGATTAAATTTTATAGTTAATTGGTTAGTAAATCCTCGCTTCGGTGAGGATTTTTTTTATGCCAATTTTTTTGAGCAGATAAAACACAATACAGCAATATATTAAACCTGATTATGGCAAGATTAAATTTATTAGAAGAAACCCGTTACGAAAAACTGCCGGTTACGGTGTACCCCGACCAGCGTGCCGCATCAATAGCAGTAGCAGGCAGGATAGCTGCGCTGATCCGCAAAAAACAAGCGGCCGGCCAGCCCACCGTGTTGGGCCTGGCAACAGGTGTTACACCAATACAGGTTTACGCCGAACTAATTCGCCTGCATAAAGAAGATGGGCTTTCTTTTAAAGGCGTTATCACTTTCAATTTGGATGAATACTACCCCATGAAACCGGATGCGGCACAAAGCTACGTTACCTTCATGAACGAAAATCTGTTCGACCATATAGACATTGACAAAAAACTGGTACACATCCCCAACGGCACCCTGCCGCAAGATGAGGTTGCTGCATTTTGTTTAGAATACGAACGCCAGATAGAAGAACTTGGCGGCCTCGACCTGCAGATCTTAGGTATTGGCCGTACCGGTCACATCGGGTTTAACGAGCCGGGCTCGGCGCCCAACTCGGGCACACGGTTGGTTACGCTTGACGACCTTACACGTAACGATGCTTCGCGCGATTTTGGTGGTAAGCAAAACGTACCTACCAAAGCGATAACTATGGGTGTAGGAACGATATTTAAAGCCCGCGAAATAATCCTGATGGCATGGAGCGCCAAAAAAGCGCCGATAGTACGCAAAGCGGTAGAGGGCGAAATTTCTGGCGAAGTGCCTGCAACCTTCCTGCAATTATCAGACAATGTAGAGTTTGTTTTAGATGTGGATGCCGCATCGGGCCTTACCCGCTTTGATACACCCTGGTTGGTGTCTGATTGCGTTTGGGATAACAATTTGAAGAAAAAAGCCGTTATCTGGCTATCGGGGGCGGTTGGCAAACCCATCCTAAAACTTACCGAAGAGGATTACAACAGCAACGGTATGGCGCAACTCGCGGTAGAGCAAGGCCCCGTATACCAGATCAACATTGACATTTTTAACCAGGTGCAGCACACCATTACCGGCTGGCCGGGAGGCAAACCGGGAGCAGACGACAGCCAGCGCCCCGAACGTGCCGAACCCGCAAGCAAACGGTCTATTGTTTTTTCTCCTCACCCCGATGATGATGTGATCTCGATGGGTGGTACATTTATTCGCCTTGTTGACCAGGGCCATGATGTACACGTAGCTTATCAAACATCGGGCAACACCGCCGTGTGGGACGATGATGTGCTACGATACATGGAATTCGCTATTGATTTTAAAGCCAGCGTTGGGGAGGATACCGCCAAACTGCAAGGCATTTACGAAGACATGCGCACATTCATCCATAAGAAACTACCAAACCAGGTAGATACTACGGAAATTCGTGATGTAAAAGGCTTTATCCGTAAAACGGAGGCTATCTCGGGTGCACGCTTTGCAGGGTTGCCGGATAGCAATATCCACTTCCAGGCGTTGCCGTTCTACGAATCCGGTAAAACCAAAAAGAACTCGGTTGGCGAAGAGGATATCAAACAGACCATGGAATTGCTACAAAAGGTAAAACCACAACAGGTATTTACCGCCGGTGATTTTGCTGACCCGCATGGCACACACGTGGTTTGTTTCAATATCGTTATCGAATCATTACAACGCCTCCGTAAAACCGAGGCTTGGGTAAACGACTGCTGGGTTTGGATGTACCGCGGCGCATGGCATGAGTTTGCCACCCACGAAATTGAAATGGCCGTACCACTTTCGCCCGCCGAAGTATTGCGCAAACGCAGCGCGATCTTTAAACACCAGTCGCAAAAAGATAAGCCCGTTTTCCCCGGTGACGATGCACGCGAGTTTTGGGTACGCGCCGAAGATCGCAACCGCGAAACCGCCCAAAATTACGATCGCTTAGGTATGGCAGAGTATGCAGCTATGGAGGCTTTTGTGAGATATCATTATTAAGATAAACATTTCTGTAACGTAAAAAGCCGCGAATTATCGCGGCTTTTTACGTTACATTCCCACCATGCCCTTGCGAGAGATAGCCCGGCAATCTCTTTAAGTATTCGTTTATGCAAAGTGTACAATTATGTAAAGAGATTGCTTCGTTCCTGCAATACCGCGGGGGAATAGAGAAAGAACGTAGCGACATGGTGGCGCTATTTTGTCAGTACATGCAAAAACTGAAAGTGCTGATTATAAGGCAGATATGCGCGTTCACGCCCGTTCATGGCCGTGAACGTGAACATTTTGCAGTTACGGGGGGCGTTTTAGGCGTGTTGAGCGGTTCCAAATAGAGCATCTAAATGACGCTTTACCGGGCGTGATTTTTATTTTATCTTCCCGTTCACCAAAGCAATTATCTCCGCTTCGGCGGCAATTGTTTTTTGCTCTATCTCTTCGCCACGTTTTAAAATATCATCTACAAAAGCTTTATCCTTAAAGCCTGATGCATTTATCTTCACATTCATAAACGCCCCCATTACCGCCGAGCGTACACACAACGCCGCTACACCCGCATCCGTTACCGAATTTGGGTTACCGTTTTCTACCATAGCTTTTATCAGCGTTAAACTTTCATAAGAGGTTTCCATTACCTGGAATGGAATTTCGATTGCGTAACGGGTAGCATCCTGTATGGCCCGGTTACGTGCAGCTTTCTCTGCATCGTTTCCTTTCGGCAAACTAAACGCTTCCATTATTCGGTTGAAGGCCGTGGTATCAAGGTCAACCAGCCTTAACAATTCATCTTTCAAGGCCTGCCCCTGCTCAGCCCAATTACTAAATTCATCCCAACGGTGGTCCCAGCCTTTTTTGTGAGATGACAGATTAGCCACCATGGTAGCCAGCGACGCACCCAAAGCACCCATATAAGCGGAGATTGATCCTCCACCCGGCGCAGGGCTTTCGCTCGCGGTTTCGTCGGCAAAAGCGGTTAAGGTCATACCCACCATTTTGCAGGCATTGGCGTCTCGCAGCAAATATTCTATTATACGGTCGTCGGGATTAAAAGGACCAAGTTCATCCAACCCCATCGATTTAATAGCGATCTTGATAATTTCCGCCTCACTCACCCCCACCGACCGCTGTTGTTTCCGCAAAAAATATTTACCGGCATCCAGCATGGCTTTCAATGGGATCAAGCCCACCAACTCGCTGCCCGTAACACGGATACCACGGTCTGCAGCCTTGCTGCAAACCTCGTCGAAAGCAACATGTATAGGCGTAACTTCAATGTTGGTTAGGTTCATCGAGATCTGGGCAACGCCATACTCTTCAATGTACCAGCCAATAGCCTTTACACTTTTTAAGGTGCCTGGGATAGATCTCGGTTTGCCATCCTCATCATTGATAATTTTACCGTTCACCGGGTCGCCCTCGCGCATTACGCGGCCAGCCTCGCGCACATCAAAAGCAATGGCATTAGCCCTGCGGGTTGATGTGGTATTCAGGTTGATATTATAAGCGATCAAAAAATCTCGTGCGCCAATCACGGTAGCACCCCGCTTGGTATCCATCTCGGCCGGGCCAAAATCGGGTTTCCATTTAGGCTCTTTTATTTTTTTGAAGAAACCCTCATACTCACCCGCACGGATCACCGATAAATTATCCCGGCTTTTATCTGCTTGTGCATGCTGGTATAAATACGCAGGAATGCCCAACTCCTGGCCCACACGCTTAGCCAGCTGCTTAGCATACTCAGCGGTCTCTTCCATCGTTATATTGGCAATAGGTATCAGCGGACAAACATCGGTTGCGCCCATTCGCGGGTGCTCGCCTTTATGTTTGCTCATATCTATCAGTTCTCCGGCTTTTTTAATCGCCAGGAAAGCTGCTTGTATCACTTGCTTTGGTTCACCCACAAAAGTTACCACCGTGCGGTTGGTGGCCTTACCCGGGTCAACGTTTAGCAAGCGAACGCCCTCAACAGACTCCACCTCGTCGGTAATTTGTTTAATGATAACCAGGTTTACACCTTCGCTAAAATTGGGCACACATTCTATTAGTTGGTTCATTAGTTTATTAGTTCAACTGTTCATTAGTAACACCCTTAACCCAAACGAGGTTAGGCTTCAATTTTCCCTGGTAATATAATATTTCGCGGTAATCGGCGCATGGGTAGGCCTGCATATCGCCGGGCATACCCGGTGCTAATATACCACCTTCTATTTTTAATGCCGTGGCCGCGCGAAAGGTCAATCCTGCAAAAACTTCGGCAGCAGATAACTTTTCTGATGCGCTCATCACGGCGGCTTGCATTAGCAAGTCGCCCATGGGTGCCGAGCCGGGGTTCCAATCGCTGGCAATAGCGAGGCAGGCACCGGCATCAAGCAGTTTGCGGGCGGGTGCATAAGGCATACCCAAACCTAAAGATGCACCGGGTAATGTTACTGCAACAGTATTAGATGAGGCCAACAGGCCAATTTCTTTTTCGCCGCTTGCTTCCATGTGGTCGGCAGATAAGGCGCCAACCTGCACCGCAACGGCGCTGCCACCTGTTGTAAACTGGTCGGCATGTACGGTAATATCAAAGCCCATTTGTTTGGCTTTGGTCAGGTAGGTCAAAGCGTTTTGAGTATTAAAGGCGCTTTGCTCGATAAAGACATCTACACGTTCGCTTAGGTTTTCCTGCTTAAGAACAGGTAGCAACTCATTTATAATATAGGCCAAATATTCTTCCTGCGATCCTGTAAAATCCTTCGGCACCATGTGCGCGGCAAGGCAGGTAGGTATCAGTTTAGCTTTAGTTTGTGCCGACGCCGTTTTGATTGCTTGGAGCTGTTTTAACTCTTCATCAACGCTTAACCCATAACCGGTTTTAACTTCGATAGTAGTTACTCCTTCCGCCAAATGGCGATTGGCACGTCGTAGCAGGTTATTTACAAGGGTGGCCTCATTAGCAGCCCGGGTTTGGGTAACGGTATCCCAGATACCGCCGCCTGCTTGGGCAATTTCTAAATAAGTTTTACCTGCTATGCGCATGGAATAGTCCTTTGCACGGTTACCACCGAAACAAATATGCGTATGGCAATCTATAAAGCCGGGCAGCAAAACATGATTGCCGTGTATCTCTTCGATTTGTGCCGATGGATTGGCTTTAGTTAGTTCTTTATAATCGCCAATTTCGATAATAAGTCCGTTCTCTACCAGCACTCCACCATTAGCAACAATATGTAATTGCTCATCCTTCAAAGCGCCTTTTAAGGGCAACCCTGTTAAGGGGAGTATTTGCGTGAATGGACCTATTAATTTTTTCATATTGTTGTTCATGTATCCCTCGCGTCATTGCGAGGTACGAAGCAATCTCTACATCGGCAGGTCAGCTCTGTACAGCAAAGAGATTGCTTCGTACCTCGCAATGACGGCTTTTTTACATTGTCTTCGGGCTTTCCGACTATCGGTTTCCGACTTAAACCTACCAGACTTTCAACCCAAATCTATCTGCCCAATCCTGTGCCTTGTCATAACCGGCATCCGCATGGCGGAAGATACCCATGGCAGGATCATTATGCAAAACTCGTTTCAGGCAAGTTGCGGCGCGTTCGGTGCCATCGGCTACGACTACCATTCCGGCATGTTGCGAGTAACCCATACCTACGCCGCCGCCGTGATGGAACGATACCCATGTAGCGCCGCCCGAAGTGTTAGCCATCAAGTTCAGCAATGGCCAGTCAGATACGGCGTCCGAGCCATCTTTCATCGATTCGGTTTCGCGGTTTGGTGATGCTACAGAGCCACAATCCAAATGGTCGCGACCGATCACGATAGGCGCTTTTACTTTGCCGCTTGCTACCAGCTCGTTAAATATCAACCCGGCCTTTTCGCGCTCGCCCATGCCTAACCAGCAAATGCGTGCAGGCAAGCCTTGAAAGGCAATTTGCTTTTGCGCTTTTTCCAGCCAGTTTATTAAAGGTTTGTTATCGGGGAAAGCGTCGATCAAAGCCTTGTCAGTTGTATAAATATCTTCTGGATCGCCGGATAGGGCTACCCACCTAAACGGGCCTTTCCCCTCGCAAAACAACGGGCGGATAAACGCCGGTGTAAAGCCCGGGAAATCGTAAGCGTTTTGCTCGCCGCCCTGTTTGGCAAACTCGCGCAGGTTGTTCCCGTAATCGAATGTTATCGACCCTCGTTTTTGCAATTCCAGCATAAAACCAACATGGCGGGCCATACTGGCTAATGACAAGTTTTTATATTGCGCAGGATCTGCCTTGCGCAGGTCAAGCGCCTCATCTAACCTTAATCCGTTAGGAATATAGCCGTTCAATGGGTCGTGTGCGGAGGTTTGGTCGGTTACCATATCGGGCACAATGCCATCAGCGATCAGTCGTTCCAGCATATCGCCGGCATCGCTCACCAAACCAACCGACAAAGTTTCGCGCTTGGCCATGGCATCCTGCACCCAGCTTACCGCTTCCTCGTATGAGTGAGTTAACCTGTCAATATATTTACTATCTATCCGTTTTTGGATGCGGGTAGCATCTACATCGGCACCTAAAAATACGGCACCAGCCATAGTTGCGGCCAATGGTTGTGCGCCACCCATACCGCCAATACCGGCGCTTACGATCAGTTTACCTGTCAAATCATTATTAAAATGCTGGCGTCCTGCCTCCACAAACGTTTCGTAAGTGCCTTGCAAAATACCCTGGGTGCCAATGTAGATCCAACTCCCGGCGGTCATCTGGCCGTACATCATCAGGCCATCGGCGCGCAGTTTATTGAAATGCTCCCAGGTTGCCCATGCGGGTACAAGGTTGCTGTTGGCTATTAAAACCCTTGGCGCCTGCGGGTGGCTGCGGATGATCCCAACCGGCTTGCCGGATTGTACCAATAACGAATGATCCTCATCCAGTTCCAGCAACAGTTCAATTATCTTCCGCAGCGATTCGGGGTTGCGGGCTGCCTGTCCGATACCGCCATAAACCACCAACTCCTCAGGGTTTTCTGCAACCTCTCCGTTAAGGTTGTTAAGCAACATGCGCAGCGGTGCTTCCGTTTGCCAGCTTTTAGCATGCAGTTGGTTACCAACCGGGGCATAATAAACCGGGTGGTTGGCGTACGTATTAATAAATTCCGAATTCGTCATCGTCGTTTATATTGATGTTGTGTTTTTGGGCGGCTTCGTCTGCAACCGACCGGAGCTGCCCGCTAATAATTAGTTGATGCAGGGCGTTGATATCATCCGCAAAAATCCTGTCTTCTTTAATAAAAGGAACGTGCTCCCTTACCAATTGATGCATGTTCTCTATTACCGGGGTACTTTGCAAAGGCCGGCGGAACTCTAACGCCTGCGATGCGTAAAGTAACTCTATAGCCTGGATGTACTCCAAATTATCTAACACCGTGTGCAGTTTGCGCCCGCTGATAGAGCCCATGGAAACATGATCTTCCTGCCCGAGCGAGGTAGGCACACTATCGGCACTTGCCGGGAAACAGAAAGTTTTATTTTCGGTAACCAACGCGGCGGTGGTGTATTGCGGGATCATCAGGCCCGAATTTAGTCCGGCATCATCTGTTAAAAGTTTTGGTAAACCGTAACGGCCTTCGCTCATGAGGTAGCAGCGGCGATCAGCAATATTGCCCAGTTCGGCAGCGGCTACAGTAGCGTAATCTAACGGCAAAGCCAATGGCTGCCCGTGAAAGTTGCCACCGCTTATGGTATCATCGGCATTAAAAATTACCGGGTTATCGGTTACAGAATTTAATTCTATCTCAGTTAGTTCTTTTAAATGCAGCCAGGCATTGCGCGATGCACCATGTACCTGCGGCATACAACGTAACGAATATGGATCCTGCACCCGATCACAATCTACATGAGAACTGCCAATGGACGACCCCTCCAATAACGACGCCAGGCGTTTCGCCACCAACTTAGTGCCTTTATACGGGCGAATGGCATGTAGCCTCGCATCAAATGGCCGTGAAGAGCCCATAAGCCCTTCAAGTGACATGGCGCCGATCAGATCAGCAACATTAAGCGCTTTGTTTAAACGTTCAACCGCCTTTATAGCGAAAGCTAAAATAAATTGGGTGCCGTTTATAAGTGCTAAACCTTCTTTTGGGCCCAGCACCAATGGCTGTAAATTATGTTGTTTAAGGATTTCGCCTGCGTGATGCCTTTCGTCGCCAATATTTACATATCCTAAGCCAATTAACGGCAAAAACAGATGCGAAAGCGGCGCCAGATCACCCGAGGCACCAACCGATCCTTTCTCGGGTACGACCGGGATAATATCATTATCTATATGCCAAATGATCCTATCTAACGTTGCAGGTGCAATACCCGAGTAGCCCTGCGCCAAAGCTTGCACCTTGGTTATCAGCATCAGCTTGGCGATTTCCTGCGGGTTAGGTTTACCTACGCCAACGCTATGGCTTTTTAAAATATTACTTTGCAGCAGGCTGGTATCCTTCTCAGAAATGCCTGTATCGCAAAGCGGACCAAAACCTGTATTAATACCGTAGACCGGTAAGTGCGCGTGTACAATTTTTTCAACCTCTTTCCAGGAAGTGCGAATGCGCGTGGCGGCATCGGTATCAATTATACCCTTTATTTTGCCCGATGCTATATCCAGGCAAACACCAATAGTTAAGTGGCCTGTGCCGTAATTAAATTGTGTCATGGAGAGCGGGGTTTAATTTGGCGCTTACTTTACCCGATAAGTTGTAAGCACGAAAAGAATCTTCTAAAGCGGATATTGCGGGGAGTATTTCGGCAATCTTTGAATCGCTCGCTTCCAGTTCGGCCATGCTGACGGTAATGGCTTCCCAAACGGGCAGGATCCGACTTAGCAGTTCGCGGCCCTTACCTGTGAATTGTACCATTTGCCTGCGGCCATCGTCGGCATGGGTGGTGGTTTCTACTAATTTACGGTTCTTTAAGTTTGTTATCAGCTGACTTGCCGCCGGGTGCGATACCTCGGTTTGTTCGCTCAACTCCTTAATAGATAGCGAATCGTTTTTTGACAGCAGGTAAAACACCGGGAACCAGCTGGCATCAAAATCAATGCCTTCATTTTGGTAGATGCGGTTTATTTCGGCAAGGAAGGTTTCACTCATCCGCCTTAAGCGGCTGCCCAATACCAGGTAACCCAAACTTTGATACAAATTCATAAGTGCAATTTATATAAGTGCTTATATAAATGCAAGTTTATTTTGTAAATGTTTGATAATCTATATTTATTAGACGCATAACTTACTCACCCGGTCATTGCTTCGCCCGCCGCCGCGGGGTGAGTAATCTCAAGCATTCTCCCCCTCAGACAGAACTTGTCCTAATCCACCTGTTCTCTTGTCGCAATTGCACCGTAAAAATCAATTTGTTATAGGGTATCTTCGTTATATATTAAATATTAGATTATGAAAGAGCAATTTAGTATCATCATCAACACATCGCGCAAAAAAGTTTGGGAAACACTTTGGGGCGATGAAACTTATCCGCAATGGACTGCACCATTTTGTGAAGGTTCAAAGGCCATTACCGACTGGAAAGAAGGCAGCAAGGTTTTGTTTAGCGACGGTGAAGACCGTGGCATGGTGTCTATGATTGCCCGCAATATCCCTTACGAATTTATTTCCTTTAAAATGCTGGGAGAATTAAAAAACGGTGTGGAAGATTTCACCAGCGATAATGCGAAAAAACTGGCCGGCGGCATGGAAAATTATACCCTTACGGGCGATGGCAATAAAACCCACTTAACGGTAGACCTGAGCGGTACCAACCTGGATCAGCACATTATGAACTACTTTTTGCAAACCTGGCCAAAAGCGCTGGAAGCATTAAAAGCCGTTGCTGAAAAATAACTTTGTATCAGCCTTTTTACTGATAATACACCTGCATTTGCTCATTAAAGCTATTTTTGCTTAATGAAAAAGTCACTATTAATATTTTTAACAACCGTAATATGCGGCGCAAGCTTTGCCGGCGGCATCGACACCATAAAACGTAGCGGTTATACACTTATCGTACACGGCAACGACGCTAACTTTGATAAAGCTATTACCGATAAACTTATCAGCACATTTTTCATCGTTTACCCTAAAATAGTAAACGAGTACAATAAGAAAAGCCTTAAACAGGTGGAGTTTTTTATCGATACCGCCTACCATGGTGTTGCTGCTACAGATAATGGCCGCGTGGTTTTTAGTCCGGCTTATATGACTAAGCACCCAAATGATATTGATGTGGTTACCCACGAAGTGATGCACATTGCCCAAAACTACGGCAGTTTCGACGGGCCGGGATGGTTAACAGAAGGCATTGCCGATTATGTACGTAACGAGCAAGGTGTGGCTAACGCTGCCGCAAATTGGAAGTTGCCGGATTTTAAACCTACCCAAAATTATGATAACGCCTACCGTGTTACCGCCCGATTTTTAGTGTGGGTAGAAACTAAGGTCAAAAAGGGGACCGTTAAAAAATTAGACAGTCAGATGCGCGATCATACTTACACAGCAGCATCTTGGAATAAACTTACCGGTAAATCGGTTGATGACTTGTGGAAGGATTATTCGACTAACCCGACGATATAATTGCCAGCCTGAATTTACCGGCTTTGAAGGTTAAATGACGTAAAGAGAGACAAAAAAAGCGTTATTTAGATGCGCTATATACACCCGGTCAGCAGCACCTAAAATAGCCCTGAAAACGACCTGAAACGCCCCCGTAACTGCAGAATGTTCACGTTCACGGCCATTAACGCGCGTGAACGCTCGTATCTGCCTTATAATCAGCGTTTCCAATTTTTACATATACTGACAAAATAGCGCCACCATCATTAGTAAGGTTTGCCAGGCTCACCATTACAGTCTATTAAACGCGCGGCATTGCAATAACGATCTGCCTGAAACTAAGAAAGGCCTTCCAAAAATTGGAAAGCCTTTCTTGTTTGTCAATTTAATGATTAAAATCAACCACCTAATGCTGCTGCACCACTTACGATCTCGGTAAGTTCGGTTGTGATTGCTGCCTGGCGTGCCTGGTTGTATGAAAGTTTTAGGGCTTTCAACAGGTCGCCTGCATTTTCGGTTGCTTTATCCATCGCTGTCATACGTGCGCCATGCTCAGATGCGTTTGAATCTAAAACGGCACGGTATAACTGAATTTTAATATTTTTAGGGATCAGCTGTTCTACTATCTCTTCCTGCGAAGGTTCTAAGATGTAGTTAACCTGCGTTTCAATAACAGCATCCTTAGCTTTAACCGCTTCTTCTTTTGGTTTTGCTTCGGCCATTGGTACCGGCAATAATTGCTCGGCAACCTGGAACTGTACAGCCGCGTTGCGGAAATGGTTATAAACCAATTCAACACGATCGTAATCGCCATTGATAAAGCCTTGCATAATGCTGTCGGTAATTTTCGAAGCATTGATAAAGTTCAGGTCAAGGTACAAATCGTTGTTGTTACCAATAACGTTATACTTACGACGCTGAAAAAACTCCTGGCTTTTTTTACCGATGGCAACAATAGAAACGTTACCCGCCCTTAACTGCTCGCTGTATTTCTCGGCAATCAGGTTATTGGCAGTTTTAATAACGTTGGTATTAAAAGCACCCGCTAAACCACGGTTTGATGATACAACAATAACCAATACACGCACCGGCTCGCGCTGTTGCAGGTATGGCGAAGCACCATCCTCTAAACTTGCCGATAGGTTTGCCAAAAGGTCTTTCAACTTATTAGCGTACGGGCGTAACTGTACAATAGCATTGGTTGCCCTTTTCAGCTTCGCTGCCGAAACCATTTTCATGGCCTTGGTGATCTGCTGTGTTGAGCTTACGGATGCTATCCTGTTTCTTACTTCTTTTAAATTAGCCATTCTTTTGTTTTAGTATCAAGTATCGAGTATCATGTATTTAGACTTTATGTCTTGCTACTTGATACTCGATACTAATTACTTACTACTAATTAGTACTTACCTGTCAATTCTTTAGCTACTGTTTCCAGTACGCCAGTCAACTGGTCATCAAATTTACCTGCTTTAAGGGCTGCCAACACTTCAGGGTGGCGTTGCTCTAACTGGCTTGTATATTCTGCTTCAAACTCACGGATCTTGTTAACCGGTACGTTACGCATCAGGTTTTTAGTACCTAAGTAGATGATAGCTACCTGTTTTTCTACCGTTACCGGAGAGAACTGGCCTTGCTTCAAAATTTCTACGTTACGTGCACCTTTATCAATTACGTTTTTGGTTGACGCATCTAAATCCGAACCGAATTTAGAGAATGCCTCAAGTTCACGATATTGTGCCTGGTCAAGTTTAAGTGTACCGGCAACTTTCTTCATCGATTTGATCTGCGCGTTACCACCCACACGTGATACCGAGATACCTACGTTAATTGCCGGGCGGATACCTGCTAAGAACAAGTTAGACTCTAAGAAGATCTGACCATCAGTAATTGAAATTACGTTGGTAGGGATATATGCAGATACGTCACCAGCCTGTGTTTCGATAATAGGCAAAGCGGTTAATGATCCACCACCTTTAACAATGTGCCTGATAGACTCCGGCAAATCGTTCATTTGCTGCGCGATGCTATCGTTGCTGTTAACTTTAGCGGCACGTTCTAATAAACGGCTGTGCAGGTAAAATACGTCACCCGGGTAAGCCTCACGGCCCGGTGGGCGGCGTAATAACAATGAAACCTCACGATAAGCTACCGCTTGTTTAGAAAGATCATCATAAACGATCAATGCAGGGCGACCTGTATCACGGAAGTACTCGCCAATTGCAGCACCTGCAAATGGAGCAAAGAACTGCATGGTAGCAGAGTCTGATGCATTAGCCGCAACAACGATAGAGTAAGGCATAGCACCATTCTCTTCTAATGTGCGTACAATGTTTGCAACTGTAGAAGCCTTTTGGCCACAAGCTACATATATACAATATACCGGCGCGCCGGCATCGTAAAATTCTTTTTGGTTAATAATGGTATCGATACAAACAGCGGTTTTACCAGTTTGGCGGTCACCAATAACTAACTCGCGCTGGCCACGGCCAATCGGGATCATCGCATCAATAGCTTTGATACCTGTTTGTAATGGCTCAGTTACCGGCTGGCGATAGATAACACCCGGCGCTTTACGCTCCAAAGGCATTTCGTACGTTTCGCCGATGATCGGTCCTTTACCATCAATTGGGGTACCCAAGGTATCCACAACACGGCCAAGCATGCCTTCGCCTACGTTGATAGATGCGATACGGTTGGTGCGTTTTACATTGTCACCTTCCTTGATATCGTCAGACCTACCCAACAATACCACACCTACGTTATCTTCTTCAAGGTTTAATACTATACCTTGTAAACCGTTATCAAATTCAACCAGTTCACCTGATTGTACTTTAGTTAGTCCGTAAACGCGTGCAATACCGTCACCCACCTGGAGCACGGTACCCACTTCTTCTAATTCAGATTCTGACTTAAAGCCCGCTAATTGCTGACGCAAAATTGCTGATACTTCGTCTGGTCTTACCTCTACCATTTTTGAATTTATTTTAGAGTTTTAATTTAATACTATTTGATTGCAACCTGTGCAAATTCCTTTTTCATTCGTTTTAAGCTGCTGGCTATGCTGGTATCAACCTGCCTGTCGCCTACAGTAAGCACAAAACCACCAATTAACGATGGGTCAACTTTATCAGTAAGCTTAACCGTGCCGCCAATCGCTTTCTGCACATCGTCAAGCATTTTTTGCTTATTCTCTGCAGATAGTGGTGACGCGGTTGTTACTTTGGCATTTGTAATTTGGTTCTTCACATCGTATAAACCAATAAACTCCTGCGCGGTAGTGTATAACACTTCGCCACGGCCTTTATTGATCATGATGTTTAAGAATGCAATAGTTACCTTGTTAACTTTGCTGCCAAAAACATCAGCCAGTATATGTACCTTTTTACTGTGCGATATAATGGGGTTAGCCAAAACAGCACCCAACTCCGGGCTACTTTTTACAGTACCCAAAAAAAGCTCCATATCAGTTTTAACCTCTTCAAGGGCTTTTTGCTCCCCGGCAAGGTCAATTAGTGCTTTCGCGTATCTTAATGCTACTGTTATTTCTGACATCGTTCTTGAGATTTGAGATGTGACATTTGAGATGTGAGACTGCTTGTCTTATGTCTCAAATCTACCATCCCATGTCTAATATTATAACTTAACTTCTTTTAACAGCTCTGCAACTAATGCATCCTGTTTGCCCTGGTCTTCAAACTGCTTGCGCAATACTTTCTCCGCAATCTCAATAGATAAAGCAGCAACCTGGTTTTTTACATCTGCCATAGCAATTGTTTTTTGGTTGTGGATATCAATACGGGCAAGCTCTATCTGGCGTGCACCTTCTTTGTGTGCAGCATCTTTAGCATCAGCTATGATCTGGTCTTTCACCTTTTTAGCTTCCTGCAAAATAGCATCACGCTCTATACGCGCTTGTTTTAAAAGAACTTCGTTCTCGTTGGTTAAACGAGCCATTTCTTCTTTAGCAGCCTCAGCTTTTGACAGCGAGTCTTCAATAAAGCGCTCGCGCTCGTCAAGGGCACCCATAATAGGTTTCCAGGCAAATTTGGCAAGTAAGAAAAACAGCACCAGGAACGATACTGTTGTCCAGAACACTAAACCAATCTCGGGGGTAACTAATGGATTCATTATATATGATGTATATATTTTAACATTCAATTTAATAACCGTGCCCGCAGCCAATCGCTACGGGTACGGTTAATTTTTTAATCCTCTTGAAGGGATGAAATATTATTTCAAGCCTAAGAAAGATACAACCACACCAAACAAAGCAGCACCCTCTACAAGGGCAGCAGCGATGATCATTGCAGTTTGGATTTTTGAAGCAGCTTCTGGCTGACGAGCAATACCTTCAACAGCTTTACCACCAATTTGACCGATACCTATACCGGCACCAATTACGGCTAAACCTGCACCAAGTGCAGCGATACTTCCAAACATTGTTTTAAATTTAAAGTGTATATATTAATATAATTATTTGCAAAAAATTAGTGGTGGTGCTCCTCAATAGCTGTACCGATAAATAATGCGGTTAACAGCGTAAAGATGAACGCCTGCAGTGCTGCTACCAGCAACTCCAATACATCCATAAATACCACAAAAGCTACTGATACCGGCGCAATGCCTACCGACTTGAACACAAATATCAGTGATATTAAGCTAAGCACAATAATGTGGCCTGCTGTAATGTTGGCAAACAAACGTATCATTAACGCGAAAGGGCGTGAGATGATACCCACCAACTCGATAACCCACCATAAAGGCCAGATCCAAACAGGCACATCGGCCGGGATGAAAATGTGTTTCCAATAGTGTTTGTTACCGTTAAGATTTACTACTATTAATGTGATAACAGAAAGCACAAGCGTTACCGCTATATTACCCGTTAAGTTTGCACCACCCGGGAAGAAAGGCACAAGGCCTATCATGTTGTTGATCCAGATAAAGAAAAACACGGTTAATAACAACGGCATAAAGCGCTGGTATTTGTAACCGATGTTTGGGCGGGCGATATCGTCCCTTACAAAAAGGATAAGCGGCTCCATAAAAGATTGTAAACCCTTAGGTGCTTTGCCCTGGCGTTTTTTGTATGCCGATGATACGCTAAAGAAGATGATAAGCAGGAAAGCGATACCCATCCACATGCTTGCCACGTTACGGGTGATAGAAAAGTCGATTAAACTACTGTTCCATTTTACAATGCTTGCGCTTTCGGCAACAGTATTATTTTCGCCAACAATATTTACTTTATCGTTTATTAAACGGTATGTGTAGTATTTGCCAACGTAGTCTGCATGGCCATGCTCGAAATGCGATGAAGAAAATACTTCAAGGCCTTTATCAGTGTACAATACAACCGGAAGTGGTAACGAAGTTTCGCCCCAAAGGTGTAAAGAATGAGAGTCGGCAATGTGTTCTAAAATAACCTCGCTTGGCTCAAACTTCTTTTCAGCGCCTTCGGCATGTTCAGCGTGTTCTTCCTGCGAAAAAGCCGGTATTGAAAATGCGGTCAGCGTTAAAAAAACGGCACAAATTCGTAAAAGTGTAAAAATTTTTGATTTCAAAATTGAGCTTTTATACATCTAAATAAAGTTTTTTACTTTAAATTTTGGTTGCGCAAGTTACGTAATAACACGTAAACTTCAAAGGCCGTATTTAAGAAATATAAGTAAAAGAAATTGCCCGCAAAAACGCCCTTTTCTACCTTGTTTTTCATCAAAAATATCACCATAAACGCCAGGCAGGCCAATATTTTAAAAGTAGTCCCGGCCAAAAAAACCTGGGCGTAGTTTTCGGGGTTTATTTTTTGGGTAAATAATATGGCCATTACTATTAAAAACGTAAGGCCTGTAATGTAGGCGAACATCCCCCAGAAATAGGGCATCAATAAATTAGGGTATCCTGCCATTGAAACGCCAAAAGGCAGGGCGGCAAGTACCGCCACAAAAATGGCAAACGATATAAGTGCAGGTTGAATCTTCAATTTCGTACAGATCTGATAACGATGAACAATGATATAAACACCCCGGCAAGCGACAGCGCTGCGGTTACCCACATGGTATCGTGTTGGTTGGCTTTGTCTATTTTATAACCGGCGAATGCAAAGATGCCGATAATAGCTATCATCTGGAACGCCAGCCCGGTATATTTGGCGTAAGCGTTTACTGCTTTGCCCCCTTCTTCGGGTTGCTTTTGTTCATTTTGTGCCATGCGGCAAATTTATTAAACCTATTGAATAGTATTTAGTAAATTAGCGATACTTTTTATATCCATTTTCTATGAAAATTTTATTGGACATTCAGGATGACAAGGCTTCGTTTGTATTAGAAGTTTTAAAAAACTTTAAATACGTGAAAACCAAACCGTTGACAGATGAGAACAGTCGTTTTCTAAGCGAATTAAAAGAGGCTGTAGAAGATGTTAAGCTGATAAAGGCCGGTAAACTTAAGGGCAGACCTGCGGAGGAATTGCTTGATGAGTTATAATGTTATCACGCTTCATTCATTTGATAAGCAGGCAAAACGTCTCGTAAAAAAGTATCCCTCATTAAAAATCGAATTAGGTGAATTAATAAGGTCATTAAAAAGCGAACCTAAACAGGGTACCTCTTTAGGTTCAAGTTGTTTTAAGATACGGCTATCTATCGCAAGTAAAGGGAAAGGTAAAAGTGGCGGAGGTAGAATTATCACGCATTTACATTTCTCAGAAAATACCGTTATTCTTTTAAGTTTATACGATAAAGCCGAACAAACAAATATATCAGACGCTGCAATTAAAGAATTATTAAAATATATCTATTAACCAAAAACAATTGAGGCCAACTTCTACCCTTTCTTTAGCTAAGTTATTGTTGCTTGCCATACTTGTGGCTGTTGCCGGCTGTTCGCTCGAGAAAAAGAGCGGGCTTAACCGCGGCCTGCAAAATTTAACAGCCAAATACAATATCTTGTTTAATGCCAAAGAGATCCTTCGCCAAAAACAAGAAGCTTATGAAGCCGGGTATGTTGACGATTACAGTGAACTGCTAAGCGTTTACCGCGATACCATAACCAAAAGCGATGTACCCGATAAAGAGTTGGACCTGGTTAAAGAGAAAGCCAATACCATCATCAGCGTTAAAGAGCAAAGCCATTATTTAGGCGATGCCTATCTGTTACTAAGCAAGGCCAATTATCTCGATGGAAATTACTTTGACGCGGTAGAGTATGCCAATTATGTTATCCGCTCGTTTGGCAGCAATATTGAGCTTAAACAAGAGGCATTGGTTTACAAGGCGCGTTCATTACTATACATCAATCAGCCTAACGATGCTAAAACTGCTTTGGATAGCGCCCTTGCTGAGATCAACCCTAAAAAAAATATTACGGGCGATGTGTACGCCACCAAACTCCAGTATGATATAAACGTACAAGATTACGCAGATGCCGAAGCCATGGCGAAACTGGCGGTAGAAAACGCACACGGTAAAGAGCGCGAATTACGCTGGACATTTATTCTTGCGCAATTGCAGGAAATGAACCACAAACCTGTTGATGCGGTTGCCAATTATGATCGCGTTAGCAAAAGCAACGCGATATTTGACATGGCCTTTAATGCCAACCTTAACCGCATCCGTATTGAGGACATGCAGAATGGCGTTAAAGTAAGCCGCCTTACCCGCCTGCGGTCGCTACTTAAAAACGCTAATAATAAAGATTTTACCGACCAGGTATATTTCCAGATAGCGCAGATCCAGTACAACGATGGCGAAATAGATAACGCGCTGAAAAGCTACAGGCAATCCATCAACTACAGCACAAAAAATCAAAATCAAAAGGGACTGTCTTACCTGCGTATGGCCGATGTGTATTTTAAGAATAAGGGTGATTACACCGGCGCCAAAAACTTTTATGACAGCGCGTTGGTGAGCCTGTCGCCAAATTACCCTAACTATCATATCATTAAAAAGAAGGCCGACAACCTTCAGGTATTGGCCGATAGGTTGCAGGTAATTGACCGCGAAGATACCTTACAGATGCTTGCCAAACTTGATGAACCAACCCGCCTTGCCCGCATCGATAAAATGGTGGAGGCAAAAATATTAAGATCGCAACCTGCACAAGTAAATAATGCCCAGGCACGTAGTGCTATCAATGTAAACCAAACGGCACAAGAGAGTGTGCCCAATGGCGATAACTTTTACTTTAGCAATGCCAACGCGGTAAGCCAGGGTTTTAGCAGCTTTAAGCGTGTTTGGGGTAACCGCCGTTTAGAGGATAACTGGCGCAGGGCCAATCGCGCGGGCAGCGACATTACCCAAAACAATTCTGTAGCCATACAAGCAACCGACCCGGATGGCGGCGCAAACGACCTGATCAGCAACAACGCCAACAAGGTTACAGCAGGCAATTACAGGCAGGAGCTTTTACAGAACCTGCCGCTTACACCCTCGTTACTGGCACAGTCTAACAAGCGCAGTTACGATGCTTATCTGGATATTGCCAACTTTTACCGCGATATATTGGATGATAAAAAAGAAGCTATTGCAGCCTACGAACTTATCTTAAGGCGTTTCCCAAATAACGATAATACCGCGGCAATATATTATAACCTATACCGCCTGTACAGCGATACAGACCCTGCATCCTCAAATAAGTATAAAGATCTGTTGGTGAAAAACTACCCGCAAACGCCATTTGCCAGGATCATCCTCGACCCGGAGTACAGTAAGCACATCAATGATGAGGATACCGGCTTCAGCATACTATATAATAATATATACGATCTGTATGCAACCAGGCAGTATGCAAAGGTTATTACCGCATCGGAGGCTTTGCTGGCGCAATATCCAAACAACCGGTTTGCATCGCAGATCTATTATCTGCGCGCCTTTGCTGCGGGTCACTTGAGGCCATTAACTCCTTTTAATACCGATCTGCAAAACATCGCAACCAAATACCCCAACGATAAACTGATAACCCCGTTGGTTAATCAGCATTTGGCGTACATCGTTGCCAACCGTTCAGAACTATCATTACGTAGCGTGGTAATATCTGATCGTGAAACAAACGACTCACAGTTTACCCTGCCTATCCCCTACCAAAAAGAAACTGAATTTAGGGTACTTGCAGAAAAATATATACCGCGACCCGATGTGCGCAAACCAGAGCCGAAACCGGTTACGCCACCTTTGGTAAAAGAGCCAAAAGCTTCAGAAATAACTTCCGCTACGCCAAAGGTTGAAAAACCTGCAGAGGTTGCCGTTGTTAAAGAATCTGTAAAAGAAACGACTGTTGAAACTAAAACTGATATTTTGCCACCGGTAACGCAATCGGCACAGGTTACTGCACCTGTTGTTACACTACCTGCGGTTGCACCTGTTAAGCAAACCCCATCGATATTTAGCTTGCGCGATAGTACCAATTATTACCTGGTGATAAATGTAAGCAGCGGCGCAATCAATCTGTCGTCATCTCGTTTTGGTATTGGGCAGTTCAACAGGGTTAGTTATAACAGCGCCGGCATCAAACACCAGCTAAAAGCCGTTGGATACGATAACCAACTGATATATATTGGGCGCTTTGCCAATCTTGCAAGTGTTAAAGATTATGCCCGTAAGATTTTACCGCTGATGCCGGATATTATGAAGGTGCCGCAGGATAAATACAGCTTTTTTATTATAACACAAGAAAATCTGAATAAATTAGCCGACCGAAAAAAACTGGATAGTTATACAGACTATTATCAACAAAACTACTAAAAAACAGATGATCAATAAAGTTTCGCAACAGGATATTAAACGTTACAACTGGTATATATGGCGTTTTGTGATCGCCTGTTTCTCTTTTTTCGTGCTGATGATACTGCTTATCGCGTTCCAGGTGTTTGGCCCGTTGCCGTCATTCGCCGAGCTGGAAAACCCTAAAAGCGACCAGGCATCAGAGATCATCTCGTCAGATAAGCGGGTTATTGGCAAATATTATATCAAGAACCGCACAAGTGTTACTTATAAACAGATTTCGCCAAACATTATCAATGCATTAATTGCTACCGAGGATACCCGCTTTTACCAGCACTCGGGGATAGATTTTCAGCGTACGTTCAGCATAATATTTTATAACCTTATTGGCAAAAAACAAGGTGGTAGTACCATTACCCAGCAGTTGGCGTTAAACCTTTTTTCGGAGCGGTCGCACAACCCTTTTAAACGCGTCATTCAAAAACTACAGGAGTGGATCACCGCGGTTAAGATAGAACGTAACTACACTAAGGAAGAGATCCTTACCCTGTACATGAACACCGTAGATTTTGGCGCTTATAACACTTATGGCATCAGTTCGGCATCGCGTACTTACTTTAATACTACACCAGATAAACTTACGCCGGACCAGGCTGCTTTATTGATTGGGATGATAAATGGCCCTGGTATTTACTCGCCCATAAACCACCCCGATAACGCTAAAAACCGCCGTAATTTTGTTCTTCGCCGTATGGATGAAGAGGGCTTTTTAAGCGCCGGACAGGCAGATGAATATAAAGCAAAACCACTTGGTTTAACCTTTAGCCCTATAGACCATAACGACGGTATTGCAACCTATTTTAGGGCTATACTTAAAAAAGAGGTGCAAAAAATATTGGTTGATAAATCGATCATGAAACCCGATGGCACCCCTTACGACCTCGACCGCAACGGCCTAAAAATATACACTACCATTGATGCCACCATGCAGCAATATGCCGAGGACGCGCAGAAAGAATATATGCGTACCCTGCAGGCGCAGTTTAACGCCCACTGGAAAGGGATTAGTCTTTGGAAAAGCATCCCAAACTTTAAATCACTGCTTGATAAAGGCATGTACAGGTCAGACAGATATATCGCCCTAAAATCGCAGGGGGCATCCGAAGAAGAGATCCGTGCTGATTTTAATAAGCCTGCCAAAATGAATTTATTTACCTGGCGTGGCGATATCGATACACTAATGAGGCCTATCGATTCTATTGTGTATTGTAAAATGCTGCTGCGTAACGCGCTTATGAGTATGGATCCAACAACCGGCTACATCAAAGCTTGGGTGGGCGGTACCAACTTTGAACATTTTAAATACGACCAGGTAAAAATGGGTACCAGGCAGGTAGGTTCTACCGCTAAACCATTTACTTACGCCGTGGCTATTGATGATGGGATTTCGCCTTGCCAGCAAGTGGCCAATGAGCCTATCACCATTACCGGCTATGGTGCCGACTGGACGCCACGTTCGTCGCCAAGCGAAACTGTGCCGGGTGTAATCACCTTGCGCACCGCGCTTGCCCGTTCGCAAAACTGGGTTACCGCCTATGTAATGAACGAGGTTAAGCCCGTCCCGGTTATGGAACTGATCAAAAAAATGGGGATCACCAGTAACGTCCCTCCTTATCCTTCTATTTGTTTAGGTACGTTCGATGCATCGGTTTTTGATATGACGGGTGCTTACTCGGCATTTGCCAACCAGGGTGTATGGACAGAGCCTACCTACCTGTTGCGTATCGAAGATAAAAACGGGAACGTTTTATATAACAATACGCCGCGCATAGTGCAAGCTATGAACGAGCAAACCGCTTATGTGATGACCTACATGCTAAAAGGCGTTATTGACGAGGGTACCGGTTATCGCTTACGTGCCAAATATGGCCTTACCAACCCCATCGGCGGCAAAACAGGCACTACGCAAGACAACTCCGACGGATGGTTTATGGGCATTACTCCGCAACTGGTTACCGGCGTATGGACAGGTTGCGAAGACCGCGACATCCACTTCCGGTCTACCCGCCTTGGCGAAGGTGCCAATACCGCACTGCCTATATTTGCAGGTTACATGAAAAGAGTTTACGCCAACCCATCCTTAGGGATCAAAAAGAATGTAGACTTTGTAGCGCCAAAATCCGGCGTATCTATCACGCTGGATTGTGGGGCCTACAGCCAACAGCAAAAAGGCACTAATGAGGTGGATAAAAAATTAGACTTTTAGAACTTGTTATAAAGTTGAAATGTTGTAAGGTTTAAAGGTTGTCTTTATGATTGATTCAACATTACAACCTTAAAACGTTCCAACCTTTCAACAAAAGATGGAGAAATTCGATTACAAGGAAGCTTTAAAAAATATACCGCACAAACCGGGTGTATATCAATATTGGGACAGCGAAAAACAGCTCATTTATATTGGTAAGGCAAAAGACCTGCGTAACCGTGTGGGTTCGTACTTTAATAAAGACACCCAAATAAATGCCAAAACGCGGGTGCTTGTTTCCAAGATCCGTAACATCACTTTCACTATTGTAGATACCGAGGTGGATGCCTGGCTGCTGGAAAACAGCATGATCAAGAAGCATCAGCCCCGCTATAATGTGATGCTGAAGGATGATAAAACCTACCCCTGGATCATTATCAAGAACGAGAACTATCCCCGCATATTCTGGACCCGCCGCATCATTAAGGATGGCTCCAAATACCTTGGCCCTTATGCCTCTGTAAGTATGATGCATACCATTTTGGGGCTGATAAAAGAAACTTATGCCCTGCGTACCTGCAGCCTTAACCTTACCCGCGAGAATATCGAAAAAGGCAAGTTTAAAGTTTGTCTGGAATATCAGTTAGGCAACTGCAAAGGCCCTTGTCAGGATTTCCAATCTGAGGCCGACTACGACAATAATATTGGCGAGATAACCGACGTGCTCAACGGGAAGATAGGCAACGTTGTACGTGGCTTAAAAAGCGACCTGGACAAAGCGGTAAGCGAGCTTAACTTCGAGCTGGCCCATCGTTTAAAACGTAAACAAGATCTGCTGGAGAACTACCAAAGCAAATCTACTGTGGTAAATTCTTCTATCACCGATGTGGATGTGTTTAGCATTGCATCCGAGGAGAAATATGCGTTTGTAAACTTCCTGAAAGTGATGAACGGCACCATCACTCAAACCCAAACTATCGAACTTAAAAAACGCCTTGACGAAACCGACGAGGAATTGTTAAGCATCGCTATAACCGAGTTCAGGACCAGATATAACAGCACTTCTAAAGAGATCATCGTCCCTTTTAATATCGATGTAGAAGATGAGAAGCTAAAATTTACGGTGCCTAAACTGGGCGAGAAACGCAAGTTATTAGATCTGTCGCAAAAGAATGTGATGTTCTTCAAAAAGGAAAAGATAGACCAGTACGAAAGGCTGAACCCCGATGTTCGCGTGGACCGCCTGCTTACGTTGATGATGAAGGACCTGCGGATGAACACCCTGCCTCGCCATATAGAATGTTTTGACAACTCCAACTTCCAGGGTGCGTATCCGGTATCGGCCATTGTAGTGTTTAAGGATGGTAAACCATCAAAAAAAGATTACCGCTTTTTCAATGTAAAAACCGTTGTCGGTCCTGATGACTTTGCCACTATGGAAGAGGCCGTGCACCGCCGCTACCGCCGCATGCTTGATGAGGGTACCGAGCTACCACAACTCATCATCATTGATGGTGGTAAAGGCCAGCTATCATCAGCGATGAAAAGCTTGAGGTTACTGGGTATAGATAAACAGGTAACCGTTATAGGCATTGCCAAACGTTTGGAAGAACTATACTATCCCGGCGACCAATATCCGCTATACCTTGACAAACGATCTGAAACGCTTAAAGTGATCCAGCAGTTGCGCGACGAGGCCCACCGTTTTGGTATTACCGCTCACCGTAAAAAACGGGACAAAGGCACCTTAGCCACCGAACTTGAACTAATACCCGGCATAGGTACAACCACCGCCGACAAGCTTTTGAAATACTTCAAATCCGTGAAAAAAATCCGCGAAGCAACTGAAACCGAGTTGCAGGAGGTGGTAAATTTGAAGCAGGCTAAATCTATTACACAGTACTTTAATCCATCGGTTAGTGATGTGACGGGTTTGCAATAAGGTCATACATGCAATTAACACGTCGTCGCGAGTAGAGATGGCGACGTCGGGCAATCTTCGATAGAAACATCAGCGACTGTGTAAACCGGGGATTGCTACGCCACGTTCCAATTAAGGGTCAGTAGGATTACAAGGAAGCACTGAGACATAAAAAAAGCCCATATGCAAACGCATACGGGCTTCAATATTTTCATGCTAAATTACTCGCTGTATTTCCAAAGATTAAGTTCATAATCAAGTATGGTTTTTTTGATCCTTTCAGACTCATAAAGCTTATCAATACCTTGCGCGTAATCGCGTATGCGTTCGTCTTTATCGTTTGATTGTTTCACAATGTAGCTGGTAAAAATACGCTTCACAAAGCAATCGTCAAAGCTTAAGCCTGTTGCATCATTGTTACGGCTAACCGCTTCTTTAACTGCCAATACTTTCCTTGCTTCATCAAAGTAGATCCAAAAAGCCGGTTGGTAATCCAACTCTAAACCTGCTGCTTTAGGTTTATAAAGTGGTGCGATACCAATGATACGTGGTTCAAATACAGAACGCTGCCTGTCAAAATACCAATCCTCTTTAATGCGGAACTTAACAACGCTATCCGGGTTAAATTCACCTGCCTGGATCGTTGATCCTATTTTGTTACCGTCTTTATCAAACTTATCTACCACCGAGCTATCTGCCATGCGGGCACGTGCCTGCCCTACACCTAAAGGCCTGCTAAAGCTATCACCGTTAGGGTCATCTTTAGTGGGCGATGGGTCATAGGCTGTAAGTTCACCAAGATCGATAGCATTCATTAACACATCTATCAGCCTGCCTTTTGGCGAGCCAAGATATTGGTTCATCTTCTCGCGAAGGTCAATCTCTCGCCACACACGTTTTGCAAACATTACATCAGCTTCGCGCAGGTTAGCATAAGGGGTTACCTTTGCACTAAGGATATTGTTTTTCTTGTAATAACCATCCATCGGGCGGTCAAAAGGTTTTTTCCTGTTAGTATCAACAGCCGTTAAATTTGTGCCTGTCGCCTGTCTATCAGGGTTAACACGCAAAGTAACAGGGGCTGTTGTCCTTGCCCTTGTCCCGGCTTTTTTGGTTGTTCTTTTTTTGGTTTGAGCGAATGAAGCGCTGCAAGCAAGGCAAAGTACAATGATCAAAAATCTTGTTTTCATAATCTTCTTAATTAGCCAATAGTATTATCGGGTCAAGCCCGCGCTGTGTGCCATCGGGGCCTACAGCAACTATATCCTGGAATACAACGGTAGTGCCCGGCGTAACACCGTTCATAGCAGAGCGCATTGCGCCAGATAACTCGCCACCCGTGGTTGTTAAGCTAACAGCATCCTGGCGTGGTTTGATAATAATTAAGTTAAACCTGGTAACGTTGAATTTAGCGTCGAACTCAAAGTTATCCAATTTTGCAAAAAGCCTGTCTTGCGCACGGATATTGGCAGCACTGGTTTTACCACCGCTTTTGCCGGCAAACATCGCTTTAGGATCCGGGATCCGTTTTACACGGAAATCCATCGCGCCTAATACCATGCCTTTATCGCCCAGTACGGTAACTTTAGCAACACCCGGCGAAGTTACATTTGCTGTATAGTGCCCGCCTGAACCAGATACCGAGCCACCGCTCATGCTTACTTTTATACTTTCTTTGGGTACGCCTGGTGCCGAAACCGACAATGGGTTTGGTACACCAATGTACAATACATTCATTTTATCAGGAGACACCACTGCCGATGGTTTTGCAACCATATAGCTACCATTAATATCATAAGATTTTGGTGGTCCGTCTACTTGTTTAACAAACAATTTACCTGTCCAATTCCTGACACCTTCGCCGCTTGCAGTTGTAGTATAAGTACCAACACCGTTTGTAGTTGGTACAGCAGAACCACCTACAGTAATTGTAGGATCAGACTTAGAATCGTAAGCGGTTAAATAGATATCTGCTTTATATTGCTGGCCAGATAGCACATAATTGCTCGATGGTACTACCACTGCCCTAAACTCGTTTAAGGTTACCTGTGCCTGGTCAACTTTCCCTAATATCTTTTTAACTACTTCATTCTCGGCGTTTTTATTATCTGCCTGTATTTTTGCTAAAGTGGTTAAAGCAGCACCTAACGGGATGCCTTCTCCAAAATAACCGGTTTGGAAGGTTTTAGATGGATAGCCAGGACGTTTTGGTGGATCGTTTGCATTTAATGAAAAATTAACACCCGCACCATCTTTACCTAACAACCCGATCAGTTTAGCCTTTGTAGCTTCAATTTTTTGCTTTAACACATCGGCTTTTTTATCGTTTATCATCACTTCTGATGATATGTCAAGGCTTTCTCTCGCATTAACGTCATTGATCTCGGGGTTTATACCACCACCTTTTTCAACTAACTCTTTCTTGAGTTCTTCAATATACCCGTTAAGTTCAGCAGAGACCTTAGTTGCCTCTTTAGCAGTAGCTAAAAGTTTATTTGCTTTTTCGGGTTGCTCTTTAACCTTTGTTGCCACAAATGCCGAGTAGGTATTATCTAAACCGGTAGTAACGTTTACGCGCGATTGGTCTAAGCTGTTTGTGATATTCTTGAACGAGTCCAGTAGGCTGTCCGGTACGTTTAAGGCTATAAGCCCTAATAGTACCAGGTACAGTATACCTATCATCCGCTGTCTTGGGGTTTCTTTACCTCCGGCCATGCTTTATATTATCTGTGTTGGTATACTTAATATGTTAGTTAACCCTTGGCTGGTTCATTGCTGTAAGCATGTTACCATACACCGAATTCAATGACGCAAGGTTTTTAGCTAAACGGCCAACCTCATCTTTAAACTGTTTAGAATCGTCTAACGATTCGTTAAAGTTATTCATTGTTAACGACAGGTTTTTGTAGAAGCTGTTCATCGCTTTTAAGTGCGCGCTCGAGTCTTGCAACTCCAGTTCGTACACCGCGTTTAACGATGAAAGGTTTTTAGCCAGGTTAGTAACCTGATCATGGTAAGCTTTAGAATCGATGTTAGTGCCTGCCATTTCATTTAAATTAGCAGACGCTTTCTCAAAAGCATTGCTTAAACCATCGTAGCTTGCAGTTGCCTGTTTTACTTTGTTTGTAAAAGCAATTGTAGCATCACCTGCATCGGTCACCCTTGAAATGGCGTTAACCTTATCACCAAATGTGCGCAAGCCTTCGCCTAAGCTGCCAATAAGCTCGGGGCCTATTTTAGCGTCAGACAGCATTTTGTCTAAAGCAGCAGTGTTTGAAAAACTGTCGCCACCAGATATAGCAGGCCTTGAAGACGATTTTGGCAATTCGCCAGAAAAATCTTCATTCAATTCGGGATATACACGTACCCAATCCACGTCTTTATCTTCTCGTTGTAAACCGAGGATAAAAAACAATATAGCCTCAGTACCTAATCCAAGTGTTATAAATTCTGAAGCGAACTTCCAGTGTTGAATTTTAAACAGCAACCCAATTATAACAACTGTAGCTCCAATTGATATAATATTCCCAATTCCGAAAGGTTTCTTTTTACCAGCCATAAACTTTAGTAAAGATGATTTGTATTTGTTAGTTTGTTTTGAATTAGCGTTTGTCCTTGATATCGCGACCAAGGAATGGGGTTACACAGCGGAAACCGATATACGATTTCGCGGTGTCCTGGTACTCGAAAGTACTGGTTGAGTTTTGAAGGAAGTAACCGATATCTTTCCAAGAGCCGCCGCGTACAACTTTACGTTTTAGTACTTCGGGGTCGCTCGCTTTTGCTTCGTAATCAAATGTTGGCGCAAGGTCATGCACAAATGTTGATGCAGATTCATCGTAAGCAGATGAGGTCCACTCGGCAACGTTACCGGCCATGTTGTACAAACCGTAATCGTTAGGGAAGTATGATCTTACGTTAACTGTGTAAGCACCGCCATCATCAGTATAATTACCACGGCCCGGCTTAAAGTTGGCCATCAAACATCCTTTGGCATTTTTAATGTAAGGGCCGCCCCAGGGGTAGTCGGTTCCTATCCTGCCGCCACGTGCTGCATATTCAAATTCAGCATCGTTTGGTAATGCAAATGGTTGATTGTGCGGGATGTGGCGCTTGTCTTTAGCACCATCGCTTAACCGTGTGCGCCATGCAGTAAATGCACGGGCCTGGCGCCAGGTAACACCCACAACCGGGTAGTTACGGTAAGCAGGGTGAGAAAAATAACCCTCAACCATTGGCTCATTGGCTGCATACGAGAAATCGTTAAGCCAAACCAATGTATCCGGGTAAACGCCTACGGTATCGCGTAAAATGAAATCAGAACGTTTTTTTGTTTTATCGTTACGATAGTTTGATGCATCGCGCAGTGTAAATAACGCGTAGTTGTATTTTAACATACGTACGTCTATCTCGTTACGGTCAAACACACGGTCATCGCCCTGGTAGTAAAGTCCTTGTAATTTTTGTTGGTTCGCCGAGGCGTTTTTGCCACGTGTACTAAATACCGGGTTGTTCTCAACATATTTCCAGTTGATGTATTTCCTGCCGTTTGGATCTGCAGCTGCGCCTTTTTTAGGCTGATAGTAATATTTTGTATCGTTTAAGTAGTTGGTTATAGCAATAGAATCTCGCACCCAAAATACAAACTGCTTGTATTTGGTATTAGAGATCTCCGTTTCATCCATAAAAAACGGAGGAACTGTAACTTGTTTGGTTTGTGCTGTTTGTGCAAATGTTACATCCTGATCTGTTTGACCCATTAAAAACGTACCACCCTTAATATAAACCATGTTAAGGGGAGTTGTTGCCCTGAAAGAACGTTGCTTAACCCCTATAACCTCGCCACTTGAAGCACCACCGCCGCCACCTATCCCGCATCCGGTTAATATAGTACCGGCCAAAACTATTATTAAAAAGTATACTTGTTTCATTTTGTATCCAAAATCAGTCAATATCTATTAATCCTATGTAACAGAACGTACCCCCGAATATATCACTTTTACAGTAACCAAACAGAAAAAATGTTTTTAAAATCTAATAAACAATGCTAATAGTTAAAAAAAACGCCCTTCGATTTCGATAGTACATCAAAGAGTACGATAAAAAATATTTCGTTATTACATAAATACTTTCACCGTTATACGGGCTATTCTGAAAAATGTTGCGGTTTGGCAACTGTTAAATTTTAATTATTTGTTGGCTTGCTTAACGTATTGGTCTATCGCCATGGTCATGGAGGGTGCGGCAGGTGTAGGTGCGGGGATATCCAGGATCAGTCCGGCCTCTAAAACAGCCTTATGTGTAGTTGCGCCAAAAGCTGCTATACGGGTATTATTCTGCTTAAAATTGGGGAAGTTTTTGTACAACGACTGGATACTTGACGGGCTAAAGAACGCTATAACATCATAAAACACTTCGGCAAGGTCGCTTAGATCGCTGCATACAGTGCGGAAAAGCACAGCGGGTGTAAAGTTATAACCGTTATCTAATAAGAACTTTTGGGTTTCTTCGGCCGCTACGTCAGAGCAGGGGTACAGGAATTTTTCGGCAGCATGTTTCTTTAAAACCTCGGCCAGGTCGGCGGCGGTTTGTTTACCAAAAAATATTTTCCGCTTACGGTATTGGATGTATTTTTGGAGGTAAAGGGCGATGGTTTCAGACAGGCAGAAATATTTCATTTCTACCGGAACCTCAAAGCGCATCTCCTCGCAAATACGAAAGAAATGGTCTGCGGAGTTACGGCTGGTAAATATAACGGCGGTAAAATCGGCCAAGTTAATTTTTTCCTTACGGAAATCCTTAGCAGGCACACCTTCTACGTGGATAAACGACCTAAAATCAATTTTTAAATTAAGCTTTTTAGCTAATTCAGCATAGGGATTTTTATCATTCTCGGGTTTCGGCAGCGTAACTAATATGCTTTTAACCTTTTTCTTTCTATCTTCCAATGCCATGTTTAATTCTACCTAAATCCTATATTAAGTGCCTTAATCAATATTAATATGGGGCAAATTTCAAGGGCACAAAGATAGACAAATAAATAAAATTTATGAAATCGAAAATTTGAAATAATACTTACGCTGCTACGCAAGTACTGCCATATAAATATCACTATCACAAATAGTAATGTAAGTACCAGTAAAAAGGGAATAAATTTATCGGCTATAAGGCTGAAACATAGCGCTACGGGTAAAAAAACAAAGGTTATATTAAAATATGTAAGTGATAAGGCCGAGATATATTCGGACACTAACTTATTGATATCAAACACAAAGCCTAAGAACTTTAATACCAGGAACTTACTGGCAAACAGCGCTATAATAACAAACGAGAGGGTTGCAAAAAGCTGGAAACCGGCAATTGTATAATAAACTTTATAATAACCTGTGGTTAACAAATAAAGGAACAGGCCGCAGGTAAAACCAAATAGCAGGAACAAACCTACAAATGTCCAAAAGTTTATGGGGCTATCCTCCTTTCCTGCCTGGGTGCTGCTTTTTCGGTTATAAAACGATTGGAAAACGTTGCTCATATCCTTGCTGGAGAATATGTTTAAGCCCGATGCAAATAATAACAAAATGATAATAATGGCAATAACCCAAATATCGCGCGATGGCCTTGTGTGCCCATATCCCTGCTTACTTCTCGCTTTGGTAGATAAGCTAAAATACAGGTCGCCTTTGTAAGCATTGGCTTTTAAAATGCTATCCACGAACATGTTGGGGCGGTTAGGATCTGGTGCCTGAACATATAACATCGCAAGGGAGTCCGACTCGAATTTTTCACGTGCCGCTGTAGCATGCGCAACCGAATCTAAAAATGGCAACGGGCCTTTAAACCTTGAGCGTATGCGGACGCTATCTGCAGGCTTTTGTACCGAATCGGCCTGCGCGTAAGCAGCAGTGCATCCTGTAACAACCATAAATACCAAACAAATAAACCAGCGCATGTAAATATAACCCGTGTATGGCGGCAAATTTAGGCAAATAAAAGCGGTTAGGCTAAAGCATGCGAAATTTCAACTACTTAGCAAATTGCCTTAGGTGATGGTCGCTGTGTTTATAAACCAAATAGCCAATTTGCTCTTTCTCTATCTTCCCGAAAAAGGGGTGCGTAATACTTGTGTTAGTCGAATTGCCATATTCTTCTAACAGTGCTATCCAATATTTTTTGGCCGCGAAGAAATCGCCGGTGGTTGATGCCTCTACAAGGGCCGGAACTGTTGGGGTACTTTTACTAAGTGGGCTCTCATCTTTGGTTAATGATCTTAGCGCTATTTTGCCAAATATATAGCCGATGATGGCTCGTTTAAATTGCGTTTTTCCGAGCATCATCTCCTCGTACAAAGCACAATGTCTCACCATTTGATAGGCATTCATTTTGCCCCATTCAGCTTTGGTGTCCTCGGTTAAGCTGTTGATACGATCTATCAAACCGTCGCGGGTGAGTTTGTCAAATATAGTTTTCATTATCCGTTGGTGTAAGTTAAGCAAACTTAAGCACTCCCCACAATATCCACGGGGGTTATTATGACAACTTAACGGGGCAAATGCGCCAATCATCGTACAAAACAGAATTACTTATCTTTGCGGCATGGCCGGTATTTACATCCACATCCCTTTTTGCAAGCAAGCCTGCCATTACTGCGATTTCCATTTCAGCACATCGGCTAAGTACAAGGACGAGATGGTGGATGCGCTTTTAAAGGAAATAGCCCTTCAAAAAGGCTACCTCAATAACGAAACCATCGAAACCATTTATTTTGGTGGCGGTACGCCGTCGGTGCTTTCTGCGGATGAGATCATCCGCATTATCAATATCATTACCGAGTTGCACACCGTATCGGCAGATGCGGAGATAACCCTCGAGGCCAACCCCGATGACCTGGACCAGCAAAAAATAAACGCCTTCAGGCATACGCCGGTAAATAGGTTCAGCATTGGCATCCAGTCGTTTTTTGATGAGGACCTGCAATGGATGAACCGTGTGCACCGCGCCAACGAAGCCGAAGCATCGGTAAAGCGGGCACAGGATGCAGGGTTTGAAAACATTACTGTCGACCTGATATATGGCTATCCCATGCTTACCGATGTAAAATGGAAACACAACCTAAATAAGGTATTTGAACTGGGCATCCCCCATGTATCTGCCTATAGCATGACGGTTGAGCCGCAAACCGCGCTGGCTACCTTCATCAGCAAAAAAAAGCAGCAACCCATGAGCGAGGCTCAAAGCGCCGGGCAGTTCACCATAATGCTGGATGCCATGGAAAGCAACGGGTTTGAGCAGTACGAGATCTCGAACTTTTGCAAATCCGGCCAATATTCGCGCCATAATTCCAATTACTGGCGGGGTGTAAAATACCTGGGAATCGGCCCATCGGCACATTCTTTTAATGGCGATACCCGCCAATGGAATATAGCTAATAACACTAAGTACATTAAAAGCTTAGTAGAAAACACTATCCCCGCCGAAGTGGAGATCCTGACGGAAACCAACCGATTGAACGAGTATATCATGACCGCGCTCCGCACCATTTGGGGCATGGACCTGGACAAGCTTGATTGCATTGCATCCGGCGCTAAAAACGATGTTTTAAAGGCCGCCAGGCCATATTTTGACGATGGCAGCATCGCCCAAAATGGCACTGTACTTACCCTTACCCCGCACGGCAAATTATACGCAGATAACATAGCGGCGGCATTATTCTTTTAACATTCAAAAAACTTAGCAATAGCGAATGGTTGTTGGAATTATATCCTGCAATTAAAACCGCCTGCAATTTTACGGCGTATCTTCTTTCAAATAATTACACCTAAAAAACATGAAAAAATTAATCATCGCGGCCTTTGCTTTAGCAGCTATAGCAATAGCCCCAAATGCAAATGCTCAAACTAAAATGGTTGGTGGCGCAGCAATGTACCCAACAAAAAACATTGTAGAAAACGCTGTAAACTCTAAAGACCATACCACATTGGTTGCTGCTGTTAAAGCCGCGGGTTTAGTAGAAACTTTGCAATCTGCAGGCCCGTTCACCGTGTTTGCACCAACAAATGAAGCTTTTGACAAATTGCCAAAAGGCACTGTTGAAACTTTGGTAAAACCAGAGAACAAAGCAACACTTACAAAAATCTTAACCTACCACGTAGTAGCAGGTAAATGGAGCGCAGCGCAATTAGCAGCTAAAATCAAAGCTGGTAATGGTACTGCCGAGTTAACTACTGTTAGCGGCGGCGTTTTAAAAGCCATGATGGATGGTAAAAAAATATACCTTGTTGACGAAAAAGGTGGCAAAAGCTGGGTAACCATTGCCGATGTTAACCAAAGCAACGGTGTTATCCACGTAGTGAACACTGTGTTGATGCCAAACTAATGAGTTGGCAGTTAGTGGTAAGCAGTTAGCCTAAGTAGATGTGTGAGGCGAGAATGCAAAACTGTAAACTCCTAACTGCAACTTATTTATACTGCCTATGAAAGCCCGGTTGCAAAAGCGCCGGGCTTCTTTTTTGTCAGTTACCAAATCACAATTAGCATTCTAAATATATGGACTGGAAAGAAAAGCTTGCCATTAAACGTGCAGATAAGACTTTAGCTGCCGGCCAGCCCAAGTAGGTTTATAAATTTACCTGCGTTTAACAGTACCACGGTTTTTATTTTGTTATTTTGATAACTTTATGGTGATAGTTGCGTCCTAATACAGCTATTGATAAAAATCCGATATTTAGAGATATGAGCTTTATACTGCACCCGATAGATACTGTTGATAACATAAGCCCCGAAGATTTTAAGAAAAATTACCTGGACCCGCGCCGCCCGCTGGTTATTAAAGGCATGACCAAAAGCTGGCCCGCCCGCGATAAATGGACGCCCGAATACCTCAAAGAGGTTGTTGGCAAAAAGGTAGTCCCTTTATACGATAACTCAAAAGCCGACCCATCAAAGCCTATCAACTCATCGGCTGCAGAGATGCCCTTTGATGATTATATCGACCTTATAAAATCGCAACCGACAGAACTGCGCATCTTTTTCTTCAATATATTTAAACAAGCACCGCAACTACTGGATGATATTGTATTCCCGAAAGACCTGATGGGTGGTTTTCTGGAAAGCATGCCATCTATGTTTTTTGGTGGCTCAAACTCCGTTACGTTTTTACATTACGATATTGATCTTCCGCACATCTTCCATACCCATTTCGGCGGCCGCAAGCACGTAATATTGTTCGAAAATAAGTGGAAACGCCGGTTATACTGTATCCCCAATGCGACTTATGCGCTTGAGGATTATGATGTATTAAACCCTGATACCAAAAAATTCCCTGCCCTTGAAGGTGTAGAAGGCACCGAGGTGTTCCTGGAACATGGCGACACCCTGTTTATGCCTACCGGCTACTGGCATTGGATGAAGTATATTGATGGCTCCTACTCGTTGAGTTTACGTGCCTGGGATGCATCCATTACCCGCAAAGCTGCAAGCATTTACAATCTTGCTGTTAAAGGCGGTATAGATAGCTTGCTAAAAATGGCATTCAAAGAAAAGTACGCCAAATACCGCGAGCACATTGCCATTAAATGGGCCGAGCAGGAACTTGCAGCAGGGAAACCTTATTAAGACCTATTTTTGGTGGTGCTATCGCTTAAATTGTCTTTGAATGACTTTTCGAGATTTGTCATCAATTCTGCAAAACCTATTGGCTTAGACATAAAATAGTTCATCCCAGCATCTAAGCAATCTATCTTGTCTTCCGGCATTGCGCTGGCTGTCATAGCTATTATTATTGGTTGATCAACCCCTTCGCGTCTAATTTTCCGGGTTGCCTCTAAGCCATCCATTTCTGGCATTTGTACATCCATTAAAATCAAGTCAAATTTTTCAAGCTGAGCAATGTCGAAAGCCTCGCGTCCGTTATTTACAATAAATGGTTGGTAGCCAAATTTGTTAAGCACTTGCTTTATAACTTTTTGGTTGATTATATTATCCTCTGCAACCAAAATTTTCATTGGGAATTTTAAAGCGAACTCCGCGGTTATCGGTTTCGGATCGGGAACAATGGGATCAATGTGGCTTATTGACTGTACTTGGTTTACTTTGCACGCTGTGCTAAAAATTACCGTAGTGCCGGTACTTATTGTACTTTCAATCTTCATTGACCCGCCTAACAACTCAACAAGCCTCTCGCAAATAACAAGGCCTAATCCCGTACCGCCATATTTGCGGGTAGTAGATGAATCGCCCTGCGAAAATGGCTTAAACAAACGAGATAATTTTTCTGTAGAAATACCAATACCGGTATCCACTACTTCAAATAAAAGCTTTAACTGATCGGCTTCCATATTAAGGAGCTTTACATTCACACACACCTGGCCAACTTTTGTAAACTTAACAGAATTACCTATTAAGTTTATTAACACCTGTTTTAACCGCAATTTATCGCTGATTATCTTACCGGGTATAGCGCCCTCCAAATTGCATAACAACTTAATATTTTGTTTGGCTGCCTGCCCGCTAAATAATTTTAAAACTTCTTCGATACATTGATGCAAATCAAATTCGTGATTATCTAAAACCATTTCTCCCGATTCTATCTTTGAAAAATCAAGAATATCGTTGATCACATTGATCAAGCTTTCGCCACTTATGCGGATGGTATCGGCATACTCCCTTTGCTCCGGGTCAAGGTTAGTTTCGCAAAGCAGGGATGCCATTCCCATAACCCCGTTCATTGGGGTCCTTATTTCGTGGCTCATGGTGGCTAAAAATATGCTTTTCGCTTTATTAGCCCTTTCTGCCTCCATCCTTGCTTCCAATTCCTGTTCACGCTGGTTTCTAAGCTCTTCAGATTGGGCTTGCAATTCTTCGTTAATTGCGGTTAATTCTTCAGATTGATCCTGGAGTTCTTCTGCTTGTTTTGCTATTTCGGCGGTTCGTTGTTTAACTACACTCTCCAGCTTCAATTTTGTAGCTTGTATATCGTGTACACGAAATTTGTAATACCCGTATAATACGGCGAGCATTAGTACACAAACAAGCACCTTAAACCACCAGGTCTTCCAAAACGGGGCAATAATTGTAATCTTCAATTGCATCGGGTTATTGTTCCAGATACCATCGTTATTGGCAGCCTTTACTTCAAATATATAGTCGCCCGGATCTAAATTAGTATAAGTAGCCTTCCGTTGTGCACCCAAATAGTTCCAATCTTTTTCAAAGCCATTAAGCCTATAAGCATATTGATTTAAGGATGGCAGCGTAAAGTTGAGCGCGGTGTATTCTATTGTGAAAACAGATTGCTGATAGTTCAGCTTCACCTCCGATGTTTGTGAAATGGCTTTACTTAACGGCGATTTTTTACCTATCCCGGTATTTCTGTTAAATAACTGGAACCCGCTTATTACCACTTTTGGCACAATGTGATTTACAGGAAGAAAATCGGGATCTATAATATTAAAACCATTAAGGCCACCAAACAACAATTTGCCATTTTGGGTAACAAGGCTTGCACCTTTAGAAAACTCGGGGCCTTGCAATCCGTTAAGTATTGTAAAATGCCTAAAGTCTGAGTTGCCAGGCTTAAAGCGTACTAACCCGTTTGTAGTGCTAACCCATATAAAACCATTTTTATCTTCGGTGATGCTATTTATAATGGAATAAACCGAGCCATCCACAAAACGATAGCCCTCAAACTTTTGAGTTTTACGGTTGTAAAAATTAAGCCCCCCGCCTATGGTACCCACCCACAAGTTCCCCTTGCTATCTTCAAAAATATCAGCAATAGTATTATTGGTTAACCCTGAATTGTACACTTTAAAATGTTTAAAGGTTTTACTGTGCGGGTTGTATAAGTTCAATCCATCATAAGTGCCTACCCAAATATGGTTGCCTCTATCCCTGTAAATTGCCCGTACATCATCATTACTTAAACTATTTACGGTGTCTTTGATATTATAATTAAAGCGCTCGTTCACGATGCCTTTATGAATTATGTTTATACCGCCTTCATCAAGGCCCACCCAAATATCACCGGCGTCATCTTTTAGCAACGCGAAAACTACGTTGCTGCTAAGATCCCTTTGTGAACTTCCTTTTCTGTAGTGAGCTATCCTGTGAGTTTTATCTCCCAGCAGATCAAGCCCATCCCCATACGTTCCTAACCAAACCTTATGATCATCTTTTAACATCGAAAGAACCTTTTGCCCGGTTACGCCAGCATTGTCATGCGTTATCTTCTGTGTTAATTTATCTAAAAAATGCAATCCGCCGCCATCGGTGCCTATCCAAATATCATTACCGGCCTCTGCAAAACTTAAAACATGGTTATTAGTAAGTGCATCTGGCAAACTTTTTTGATTAGAAAACTGCAAAAAAGAAGGGATATTATTGTCGTATTTTATAACTCCGGTTTCGAATGTGCCAACCCAAAGTGTTCTGTCAACATCCAATACGTAATTGATGGAATTTACTGTATTATTAAACCTGTTGTATTTATGCTCAAAGGCTTGTTCGCTCTCGTTGAAGAGCTCTAACCCTTCTTCGGTGGCCACCCACATTTTATTATCGCCCGCATCAGTTAGGCTAAAAACGGAGTTATTTACAATTGTGTTGTTGTTACCTGCGCGGTGGCTGTAATGATTAAATGATTGTTTTTTTGCGTTAAAAAGATCTATTCCTTCGTCAGCTGTAGCAATCCATAAGTCGCCATTGTTTTTTGTTAGCAAAAACCGAATGTGGTTACTACCCAAACTATTAGCGTCGCCACCGCTATGCGTGAATTTCGTATGCTTATTATTTTTATAATCAAATAAAATTAGCCCCCCCTCTGTGCCCAACCATAGTTTTCCGTCCTGTGCCTCAGCTATTGAATAAATGTGGCGATCCGGAAAATAATCTTTGTTTTTTTCATAGAAATAGCGCCTAAACTTTTTAGTTTTTATGTTATATAAATTTAACCCGGAGTAAGTCCCGATCCAAATATTGCCTTTTTTGTCCTGGCATATGCTCGTTATATCGTCATTTGAAAGAGTAGTTTCATCATTTTTATTAGCACTGAGGTTATCAAAGGAGTCGTTATTTTTATCATAAATGCTTAAGCCGCCGCCGCCTGTACCTACTAATAAGTGGCCCGCTTTGTCCTCGTATAAAACATTAATGTTGTTTGCTTTTAAGCTGCTATTATCATTTGCATTATGGCGATATATTTTAAATGAGTAGCCGTCGTACTTATTTAGTCCGTCATCTGTGGCAAACCACATAAAGCCGGTTTTATCTTTCAATAAAAATTTAACGTTGCTGTGCGAAAGGCCCTCGCTGATGGTTAACGATGATTTATAAGCATTTTGATATTGTCCATAAATATCAGTGGGTATTAAAAAGAGAAAAATGGAAACACTAAAAGCAAATGCAGGCAGTTTTCGCAAAAATGATATGGTCATTAATAATAGGTCAGAAAAATATTAAACATATTAAGTATTTGCCACATTTAATTGAACCGGCTATGCTTTAAATTGGACTATATTGGCTGAAACGTTTACGGTAATTCAAAAACAAATGTTTCAAATTAAGCGCTTTAGCGAAATTTATAATGTTTCTTAATTAGAAGAAAAGCACGAGATAATAATGCTTATTGGGCGAGTCAGTTTAAAATATCAACACGAGTTTGGAAGAAACTATTTGCGAAGAAGATAAAATAATATTCAGCCTGTGGGCAAATTTCGCCGCATTCCTTTGCTTAATAATACTTCATTATCCTAATCAACATATCCGCTATTATGCGGTGCCCCTGGTCTGAAGGGTGCAGGCCGTCGTAGGTCATGTTCATAGCTTCTACCGGGTATGGGTAGTCGTCGGTAGCGGGGTTATAGGGGATAGTAGTGTACTCCGGGTAATTGTAGTTTTTATACTCCTTGGTTTTAGGATCGCGCAGGCGGCGGTACTTAACAGCATTCTCGGTAGTAATTCCGCTTTTATAATACAGGTCTGCCAGTTTTAAATGTTCTGCTGTCGCGATAACCTTAACGGCATCTGCATATTGCGACAGGTAAACGCCGTCCTTATCCTTGTAATCTCCATGCAGGAAAACCGCGGGGCTATTCAAGTCCACATAATCAGTACGGTGTAATGGCGTCATTAAAATTATCATACCCTTATCATTCAAACTTCGAATCTTATCGATAATGATCCGGTAAGAGCCATACGCCGTTTTGCTTCCCGTGTTATTTTGATAATCGCTTAAGGTACCTATAGGCAAGCCTGTCCACCAATCGTTAGTGCCCAGGAACACCGAGTAAACATCCGATTTCACCAGGCCGAGATTATTAATATTGTCGGCGATGCCTTTCGCTGTCCAGCCGGAGTGCCCGTTATTTACATACTTCACATAGGGCAACTTATCTACCACATCATCCATATACCCTCTCGAGATCCGATTTTTGGAGAGTTCCGGCCTGCCGTTCATGTAAGTTATCGAATCACCGATTGCCGTCCAGGTAAGTTGCTTTTGCGGGGCAAAAGAGGTGGTTATGATGATGAGAATTATGAGGGTAAAGAGCTTTTTCATAATGCATAATGTAGATAACAAATTAAAAAATATACGCTTGTCTGGATTTAATGCACGACGAATAATGCCACACAAATCAATATCGCAAACCCTATAAACATTGCGCCCACAATTTGCTGCCCGGCACGCTCCATCATTCGTTTATAGCTATCGTTTTTATCATAATCCATCCTATAAATAGTTCTGAATGAATATGCGACCGCTGACGGTTGGAAAAATTTCCCAATGTGTCCAAGCAAATAAAGTACGCATACCCCAATTATGCGTAGCAAACCTCCAATCCAGTTGCCCAATGTAATTCTAACATTCCCCTAACTTGTATGGTCGCAAACTATTTTCCACGCTCCGTTTATCTTTCTAAACCAGAGGGTAAAGTAACCACCGGGGGCATCTTTTTCGCGGGCAAGGCTCCAGGCACCCATTACAAAGGCGTCGGTATTGCTGAGAAGTTGTACCTTATCAATTCTGAAAGTAAGCTTGCCCATAGCCGCCTTATCAGGGTAGCCTTTTTTGTAGCCGTCAAGCGTTTGCTGCCAGCCGTAGGTTGGCCCACGCTTGCCAATAAACATTAGCGAATCCGACTTCCAGTATCCCTGCATAAAACCATCCAGGTCGCCGTTGCTCCAGGCAACTTGCTGATCGTGCATCAGTTTCACTATCGCCTGCTTATCCTGCGCGTTAACAACAAAGCAGATAACAACAAGCAGGTAACAAATTAGGAGGAACTTTTTCATAGCCTAAATATAACCGGGATTTAGCAGATTTAAAAGGTTTAGGGGGATTTTGATTTGCACCAAGGGCTTTGCAGGTAGATGATTTATAAGCTTCACCACACTATTGTTCAGGTGAACAACCAATGCATACTACACCTTTGTGTTAAACAATTGTTAACAAATGTTACAACGTATTATTAAAAATTTAACATGCTTTACCATAAATCCTTTTTAGCTTTACCGCCTTACTGTTCCACTATTATATGAAGAATAAGGTTTTGTGCTTTGGTGAAGTTTTATGGGATGCCTTTGGTGATGAAAAGAAACCAGGCGGCGCGCCAATGAATGTTGCAAGGCACCTGGTGCAGCAGCATGTTAACGTTTCTTTTGCCAGCCGTGTTGGGAGCGATGCTTCGGGCGATGAACTGGTGAAATTTTTGAAAGACAACGGCCTGTACTCGCCTATGATCCAAAGAGATAATAACCTGCCAACTTGTGAGGTTACTGTGGAGCTCGACGATAAAAACCAGGCTACCTACATCATCCCACAACCGGTATCATGGGACAAAATCCAATTGGATAATAATCTTAAAGATGGCGGTAAGGATGCGTCTATTATTGTGTTTGGCAGCCTGGCCTGCCGCGAAAAAACCACGCACGATACCCTGCTTAACTTGCTCGACGAAACGGACGCTACCAAAATATTTGATGTAAACCTGCGCCACCCGCACTACACTCTGGCAACAATAGAGACCCTTGCGGCCCGCGCCAACGTAATAAAAATGAACGAGGAAGAGGCCGACCTGCTTATTGGGGGCGGTACCGGCGACCTTAAAAGCAAGATAACCGAGTTTCAGAAAAAGTATCATACCAAAACCATCTGCGTAACCCGCGGCGAACACGGGGCCATTATTTGGCACGATTATGAGTTTTTTGAACACCCGGGCTTTACCGTTGATGTTGCCGATACCGTTGGTGCCGGCGATGCTTTTCTGGCTACCTTTATTGAAGGGCTTATCGCTAATAAACCCATCCCCAAAATATTGCTGAATGCTTGTGCTATTGGCGCGTACGTAACCAGCAAACGCGGTGCAAACCCGGTTTATAACCAGGACGAGATCGTTAGGATTAAAAAAAGCTAAACTACCAAAGCAGTTTAGGGATGTATTGTCATGCTTAGTTAACAATTGCGCTAATTTGGCGCGCGTTCAAACTTTTAGCTTAAATAATCCGTTACTTTATACTCATACGAAAGGGTAACATATGCGTGGTTTTGGATTTTCAGAGTTTAAACCAGACCAGATCCCGAAAGGCGGATTTGAAGAATTACTAAAACTATTCCTGGAATTATTGAACTACACCGCCGGTGATGCCGGGGAGGCTTTATCGTGGCTTAACGAGTTGGATAAGCAGTACAACATCACCAATGATGAATACGGCATGGGCGATTTTATTGACGAGCTAAAGCAAAAGGGGTACCTGAATGAGGATAACAAAAGCGGCGAGTTCAATATTACGGCCAAAACAGAGCAAAGCATCCGAACTTCGGCGTTAGAGGAGATCTTTGGCAAGCTTAAAAAATCTGGAAAGGGTAACCACCGTTCGCCGCAAAGCGGGCAGGGCGATGAAAAAAATGCCGGACGCCGCGAGTTTGAGTTTGGCGACAGCCTGGACCAGATAGACATGACGCAATCTATCCAAAATGCGCAGGTTAACCACGGCATTGGCGGCGATTTTATGATGACCGAGCGCGACCTGGAAGTGGAGGAGATGGATTACAAAACCCTTACTTCTACCGTGCTGATGATAGATATCTCGCATTCCATGATCCTTTATGGCGAAGACAGGATAACCCCCGCCAAAAAGGTGGCGATGGCCCTGGCCGAACTTATCCGCACCAAGTATCCTAAAGACACATTGGATATTGTGGTGTTCGGTAATGATGCCTGGCCTATAACTTTGCAGGATTTGCCTTATTTGCAAGTAGGCCCGTACCATACCAATACTTACGCGGGGCTGGAGCTGGCTACCGATCTGCTTCGCCGCCGTAAAACGCACAACAAGCAAATATTTATGATAACCGATGGTAAGCCTACCTGCTTAAAGGAAGGCACCAAGTATTATAAAAACAGCATTGGGTTGGATAGAAAGGTGGTGAACAAAACGCTTAATATGGCCGCGCAATGCAAACGGCTTAAAATACCTATCACCACGTTTATGATAGCTAAAGACCCTTACCTGCAGCAGTTCGTTCGCCAATTTACCGAGACTAATGGCGGCAAGGCTTTCTACAGTTCTTTAAACAACCTTGGCGAGTACATTTTTGAAGATTACGCCAAGAACAGAAGGAAGAATGTGAAGTAGGTTCAAGACAGGAAGTCGGAATGACCGAAAGTCCGAAAGAAGCGACATTAAATAAATACAACAGAATATATCCCGGACTTTCCGACTTGCGGACTTTCGGACAAAATAAACAACATGGATACAAAAAATATAAAAACCCTTGGTGAGCTTAAGAAAAGCGGTTACAAGAGCCGTTCGGTTAAGGATGAGTTGAGGGCTAACTTAATTAAACAGTTACAGCAAAAAGAAGGTGGTTTTGAAGGCATTATTGGTTTCGAGGATACGGTTATCCCAGATCTGCAGACCGCCATCCTATCGCGCCACAACATATTATTATTAGGCTTACGCGGACAGGCAAAAACCCGTATCGCGCGTTTGCTGGTAAACCTGCTGGACGAATATGTGCCGTACATCGAAGGATCAGAGTTATTTGACGACCCTTTGGCGCCCATCAGCTGGTTTGGCCACAGCACGGTAGAAAGCAAAGGTGATGATACCCCTATTGGCTGGATCCACCGCAGCGAACGTTATACCGAAAAACTGGCTACGCCGGATGTTACCGTCGCCGATCTAATTGGCGATGTTGACCCGATTAAGGCCGCCACCATGAAACTTACCTACTCCGACGAGCGTGTTATTCACTTTGGATTGATTCCGCGTGCACACAGGGGGATCTTCGTGATAAACGAACTGCCCGATCTGCAGGCGCGCATCCAGGTATCGCTGTTCAATATTTTGCAGGAGCGCGATATCCAGATCCGTGGTTTTAAACTGCGTTTACCGTTGGATATCCAGTTTGTTTTCACCGCCAACCCGGAAGACTATACCAACCGTGGTTCGATAGTAACGCCACTTAAAGACCGTATAGAAAGCCAGATACTTACCCACTACCCGCGCACGGTAGAGATCTCGCGCAAGATAACCCAGCAGGAGGCTTTACTTAGTGATGAGCAACGCAGCACAATTGAAGCTGATGGTTTAGTAAAGGACATGGTAGAGCAGATCGCTTTTGAAGCACGTAACTCCGAATACATTGATAAAAAATCGGGGGTATCTGCGCGATTAACCATTTCTTCATACGAGAACCTGATCAGTAACGCCGAGCGTCGAATGATCATTAATGGTGAGAAAAGCACTTTCGTCCGGATTTCCGATTTCCTTGGTGTCATCCCTGCCATCACGGGTAAAATTGAGTTGGTTTACGAAGGCGAGCTGGAAGGCCCGGGCAAGGTGGCAAACATCCTTATCGGCAAAGCCATTAAAACATTGCTGCTGCAATTTTTCCCCGACCCGGAGAAATCCAAGAAAGCAAAAACACCAAACCCGTATGCCGAGATCATTAACTGGTTTAGTGATGGCAATACCTTATCGTTGATTGATGACCTGTCGTTAGTGGATTATAAAAAATCGCTTAACGCAGTACCGGGATTAAACGATGTGGTGAAAAAGTTCCATCCAAAACTGAGCGAAAACCAAACACTACTGCTTATGGAATTTATCCTGCATGGTTTGGCCGAGTTTTCGCAGCTGAGTAAAGGCTTTTTAGATAATGGGTTTGCTTTTTCGGATATGTTCAACAGCTTGTTTAACTTAGAGCCGGACGAAGATGACCTTGACATCGACGACCGTTACTAACTTTTTTATACACCAGCTTAAACGTGATGCAGGGAAACGCCCTATATTTTATACTTGTACCGCTTGTACTTATTATCATAGACTACTACATTTTACGGGGAATCCAAACTGCCTTTATTAAAAAGCAATTTACCCGTAAAAGGTGGTTTTTAGGCTTCTACTGGTTTAGCTCTTTGTTCCTGATCACTATTTTGCTGTTAAGTATTTACAGCAAAATGCCGGTTGGGGTACGCGGGGCGTTCTTGTTCCTGTTTTTTATTACATTCATATTCAAGATATTTTATGTGCTGTTCATCGCCGTTGATGACCTGCGCAGGTTTATCATTTACCTCATCCGCAAAAACAAAACCGCGCCAGATCCTGAAAAGGATAACGGTTTTAAGACCATCCCGCGGTCGGAGTTTTTGATGAAGGCCGGGATATTGGCTGGCGCTGTGCCGCTTTATCTCATCAAGCACAACATGAGCAAGGGCTTATATGATTACCATGTACTCAACGTAGACCTTTACCTGCCTAACCTGCCAAAAGCCTTTGACGGGATGCGCATAGGGCAGATCTCTGATATCCACTCGGGCAGTTTCCATAGCGTGCACAACATGCAGGGTGGCGTGCAAATGTTGCTAAACCAAAAAACCGATGTAATATTTTTTACCGGCGACCTGGTTAACGGCCAATCATCAGAAGTGAACCGGGTTATGGACGTGTTTAAAAAAGTAAAAGCACCTTTGGGCGTTTATTCTATATTAGGCAACCACGATTACGGCGATTATGGCAAATGGGCCACCCCTGCCGATAAAGCTAAAAACTTGCACGATATGCATCAGGCACACAAAACCTTGGGTTGGGACCTGCTGACAGATGAGCATCGCCGCCTTAAAATTGACGGTGCCGAACTGGGCATTTTAGGCATTGGCAACTGGGGCGCAATGAGCCGCTTCCCTAAATACGGCAAAATGGAAGAGGCCGTAAAAGGGACCGACGACCTGCCTGTTAAACTTTTATTATCTCACGATCCATCGCACTGGCGCGCCGAGGTTATCCCAAAATACCCGCAGATCGATGTAATGTTTAGCGGCCATACACATGGCATGCAGTTTGGCGTACGCACACCGGATATTCAATGGAGCCCTATTGAATATGTTTACAGCGAATGGGCAGGCCTGTACCGCGAAAAACACCAGCAGATCTATGTAAACGTTGGCTACGGCTTTTTAGGCTACCCCGGCAGGATAGGTATGCTGCCCGAGATAACCGTGTTCACCCTAAAAGCCGGCGATGACCCGGCGTTGAAAGCATAGCACCACTTCAATAAATAATTATTCCTTTTTCACCTGCATTGCCGTATTTTAGCAAAAACCGATGAAAAAAGCTCTCCAAAGCGCGTTTGATTTTTTGCTGTTCAGTAACATCTTCATGTCGCTTTGCGCGGTGGCGCAGGCTCTGGTCACTTTCCATCTGATCGATTCTAAACCGGTTTATGCCGTATTGGCGTTGCTGTTCACTTCCACGCTCGGTATCTACAATTTCAGCATTTTATTAAGCAAGCCAAAGCATCCCGAACGGTCGCCCTACAAACGCGTGCGCTGGTTTTTCGAGCATTACAGGTTGATGGTAACGTTTACCATGGTTAGCCTATTGTCGCTTATCCCGCTATTCTTTATGCTATCGATGGAGTCGCGGATCTTGCTGATCTTCTCAGCGATACTGTCGTTTTGTTATAGCTTGCCACTTTTTAGCATTGGCGAGCAAAAATTCGGATTACGCAATATCCCGGGGCTAAAAACATTTTTAATAACCCTGGTATGGACCATGAGTTGTGTGTTGCTACCCGTATTAGAAGCGCAAGACCTGCATATGGCCGAGGTTTCTGTAAGGGACATTACCATCCTTGTAGCCAAACGTTTCCTGCTGATATTTGCCCTGGCAATCCCCTTTGATATCCGCGATCTGTTCAGTGACCGCCAGGCCGGCCTTAAAACCATCCCCGTTGCCTGGGGCGAAAAGAACGCCTACCTTTTTTGCCAGGTATTGCTTGCCGGCTATATCGTTTTGCTTTTCCTGTTCAGGAACAATGGTTTTAGTGTGGATTTTTGGTCTTTAACGGTCACTGCCGTATTGATGGGCTGGCTGATATTTAAATCGAAAAGGGAAAAAGATGAGTATTACTATTTCTTTTACCTGGATGGTGTATTGATCTTGCAATATGTGATCATGATAGGGTTTGGTTTGATATACGGCAGCTATGCCGGCTAACTACGATAACTCGGCAAGTTTTTACGACCGCCTTTCGCGGCTGGTTTTTGGCAAGGCGTTGGTAAATGCCCAAGTTTATCTTTTACCAAAAATCCCTCCAAATTCAAACATCCTGATAGTTGGTGGCGGCACCGGGTGGATCCTAGAAGAGGTTGCTAAGATACATTCTTCGGGCTTAAACATCACCTATGTAGAAATCTCGGCCAATATGATGGCACTATCCCGAAACAGAAACATCGGCAGGAATAAAGTAATATTTATTAACCAACCTGTAGAAGAAGCAGGGCTATCACAAGAATACGATGTGGTGATAACCCCCTTTCTTTTTGATAATTTTACAGATGACAATCTACCCGTAATATTTAACCACGTCCATCAAACGCTTAAACCCGGCGGCCTTTGGTTTAATACTGATTTTCAATTAACGGGCAGGTGGTGGCAATATGCTATGCTAAAAAGCATGTTGTTGTTTTTTAAAATAGTATGTGATGTTGAGTCCCGGCATTTACCGGATGTGGCAAAACAGTTTAACCTAAATGGCTATAAGGTTATAGAAGAGAAAACAGTTTTCGGCGATTTTATAGTGACCAGGGGTTATAAAAGAGCGTCATTGCGAGGTACGAAGCAATCTCTTTAGGACAATTATTCACCTTGCAATATGGATATGCTTAAAGAGATTGCTTCGTACCTCGCAATGACGTAACGGACATTATTCCTAATAAACAAACTTATACCCAATACCCCTTACCGTTTGCAGGTAGGTTGGCGAATCGGGGTTGTTCTCTATCTTTTTGCGGAGGCGTACAATATGCATATCCAGCGTGCGGGTATTTACATCGGCATTGTAACCCCAAACTTCCATCATCAGTTCCTCGCGGTTTATCACCTTGTTTTTGTTTTTAAGGAAGTATAGCAATATGCGGTTCTCTAAAATGGTAAGCTCGGTTTTGCGGCCGTCACGTATCAGCAAGTGGGTATTTGGCAGGTGTTCCATATTACCAAACTTGTGCGATTCTGCCTTCTCGTTGTTAAGCGAGAATTTGATCTTACTATCAATCATCGCCACCAATACATCCATATTAAATGGCTTGGTAATGTAATCGCTTACACCAAAGTTATAGGCGCCAATTTTGTCAATATCCTGGGCCTTGGCTGTCATCATGATAATCAGTCTGTCGAAACCCTTTTCGCGCAGACTGGCGCATACCTCACTACCCTGTTTTCCGGGAAGCATCCAATCTAAAAGTACAATATCGGGTTGCTCGGCAAGTATCATCGCTTCGGCTTCTTCGCCATTGCCGCTTTCTAAAACCTTATATCCTTCGCTTTGCAGGCGTTCTGATACTAAAAACTTAAGGTTCTCATCGTCTTCTACCAATGCTATTTTAATTTCTTTATTCATTGTTATAATGATTGTCTAATTATCTAACGGTAACGTTACTATAAAAGTTGAACCTACATTAAGTTTACTTGTAACGTCAATTTCTCCGTTCATAAAGTTAACCAGTTCTTTACAAAAAGCAAGCCCCAATCCAACGCTTCCATTTTGGTTGTACTGGTTTTCTATGCGGTAAAACTTTTTAAATACATCGCCTTGCTCATAATGGGCCATGCCTATGCCCTTATCTGCAAATGAAAATACAATATTGCGTTTTTCGGGCTTAATATTTATAACTAATTCTTTTTTGCCCGGGTGCGAATATTTGTATGCATTCTCCATCAAATTCTGGAAAATGCTGCCCAGCAGTACCGGATCGCTGTGGAACTTTGTGACGCCGTTTATATTAAACTCCAGTTTAAAATCGGGGTATTTTATTTTAAAGGTATCTATATAACCGTTCACAAACTCCTTAACATATATTTCCTCGCGGTTTACGGTTATAGAGCGGTTCTCTAACTGGGTAAACGAAAGCAGTTTGTTCATCAATTCGTTGAGCTTATCGGCTTCTTCATCCAATATTTTACCGTAATGGCGGCGCTGGCGTTCGCTCAATTCGGCATCACCCTTCAGGTTAGATCCTGCTATTTTTATAACACTTACCGGGGTTTTAAACTCATGGGTAAAGTTATTAATGAAGTCGTACTGCAGTTTAAACACCTTTAAGTTGATGTTCAGGTTGCGATATATCAGCCAACCAATCAACACCAAAAAGAAATATATAAGTAATACGATAGCGCCGATTGGTAAAAAGCGGCGGTCTATCTCATGGTTCAAGTGTTCCTGGGTGGATATAAAGTAGAGCTTAAAGTTTGAGAATGCCCCGGTAAGCGCGGCCTCGGTTACTTTACGGCCGCCCTCAACATCAAGCGGGTCATAAACCACAGGTTGTATGGTTACCTGCTGGTAAAGTTCGGGATGAGTATTTTTTACTTTTAACTGGTGCGCATCCAGCAAAAAGGTCATCATATTTTGTTTATAAAAAGCCTTAACATTCTGGTTCTTGAGCAACGATTTGTAGATGCGGATATCTTCGCGGCGGGGAATATTCAGGTAGCTAATTTTATCGGGCGTTACATTGTAAAACGTCCGGAAGATCTCGTCTTGTGTTGGCAATCTTGATGTATCTGCCACGCTGATAAAATCGCCCAGCTTTAAGGCCATCTGCCTAAAATCGTCGGTATTGGACCAGGCCATATCTTTAACGCCCCTTACACTGCCCCGTTTAGGTTTGTATTGATAAATCGCCTTTACAGAGATCCCGGCGTTGTTGCTAAATTTTGCCTTGGATGCCGGGTTGCCTATTTGCATATCGTAAAATAAAACACGGCGCACAAACGGGTAGCTTTTAAATACGGTTGCCGAGTAGCTTGCCGCAATGGCCGAATCCATAAAGCCCTGGTAAGAGGTTATCTCGGGGATCTTGATCTGGAAGAAATCGTTGTAGGGCTTAACCGTTTGATCGAGCACCTCTATTTTTTTGGATGCAAATTCATTCTCTACATACTTGGCAGTAAGGTTGTATGAGATAATAACCGCTATAACAAGGCTCACTGTTATCAACACCAGAAAAGCGGTTATCAGCGAGAAATTTTTGCGATATAGATTTTTCTGCCCTTGCATAACAGGTTAAGGTTTAACCTGCATATTGGCGTTCAGGAAAGTTTCGATCTCGGCGTACATCTCCATACGGTTGTGCTCGCTTTTAAAGTAGGCACGCTCGTTTTCTTTTAGGCGATAGGTTACCGGCACATTACGTTTTTTAAGTTCGCGCACAAACTGGTTTAGCTCGCTGATGTTAGCCCTCGGGTCCTTGGCACCCTGGAATATCAGTAACGGACTTTTAATTTTATCGGTATGGAAAACCGGCGATATAGCCCTCAATTGATCGGCGTCCGTTTCGGGGTTACCCACCATTTCGTAGGTCATTTTTAAGAAAGGCTTAAAAAATGGCGGCGCATCCTTTAAGTAAGTAAAAAAATTGATCAGCCCGTACTTCACGATAGCGCAGTTATATAATTCGGGGTGGAACGATACACCATAAAGTGCCGAAAACCCACCGAAGCTGCCACCAAATATGGCTATCTTTTTAGGATTGGCTATTTTGTTTGCAATAAGCCATTTCACGCCATCGGTAATATCCTGTTGAATTTTACCGCCAACCTGTTTAAAGCCGGCCGTCCGGAACGCCTTACCATACCCTGCCGACCCCCTAAAGTTTACCTGGAAAACTGCATAACCACGGTTAGCCAAAAACTGCACCTCGGCGTTGTAATCCCATGAATTACGGCCCCAGATACCATCGTGCGGCATCACTACTACAGGCAGGTTCTTTCTGTCTTTTCCCTTAGGAATGGTTAAATAGCCGTTTATCAACATACCATCACCCGCCTTAAATGAAACCGGCTCCATATCAGATAACTCCGCCGAACTAATCTCCGGGTTTATATCTGCCAGTTTGGTTAGCTTATCTGCATTCCGTTCGTATAAAAAGTACGAACCGGGGTTTTTATCATTAGAGGCCGAAATAATAAATTTATTTTCGGCGCTGTCGCGGTCAACAATATCTATTTGGTTGCCTTTTATTTTGTTAGATAGGTTGCTGTAAAGCTTTTCGATATCCTTATCCAGGAAATGCTTCTGCGTTTTAGCCTCTTCCCATGATACCAGCTCTATCCGGCGTTTTATCTTAGAGTAGCCTACATCTAAAATATCTGCTTTATCGCTGGCATATATTACCTTATTTTCTTTACCTGTATTAGCGTCTATCTCTATCAGTACGGTTTTATCGCGGTTAACGTTTGATAGCGCATAGAAATTATCGCTATCGCCGGCAAAGGCAATGGGTTCTACCTTATCATTAAAGTTACTTTTGATGATAGATTTAAACGGGACGTTGTCATTTGCACGGTAAAGTATACTCTCGTTTACCCCGTCAGATACCTTTACCAGGCGGATGTTACCGTTCGGATCCGGGTACCATTTGGTGATGTTGCCAGGGTTGAGCAAGTATGGTTTTAGTTCGCCGGTTTTTACGTTAAGGCGGTACACATCAAAGTTAACCGGGTCGCGCTTGTTCATGGCCACGGTAATAACATCGGGCTGCTGGCGGTTGCGGTTAAGAATGCGGATGCGTGCCTTATCCAAATTTACCAGGCTTTTAATTTTTAGGGTAGCAACATCAAGCGTGTAGATCTTAAACTCATCTACCGCGATAATATCCTGCGTAAAAACGATCTGATTATTATACGTCCAGGTGTAATCGCGTACCGAGTAATCGGTAAAAGTGGTTGCCATTTGCTCGGCCCCGCTCTCTAACGATCTGATGTATATATTTTGTTTATCTTTATAAGGCTTTAAATAAGAAATGTACTTGCCGTCGGGCGAGATCTTGAAAAAGCTTTTTTCGGGTGTCTTAAAAAAATCATTAACAGGTATTTGCCTTACGTTGTTTTGTTTACATGCGCAGGCAAATAGTATTATGGTAACAAATAAAAATGATCTTAAACGACCCAACATTTGGTTTATCCTAATTGTAAAGAGTGGTCAAATTAGTTATTTTAGTTAACCTTTGTACAAATGTCACTACAATTTTACCCGCTTTTTACGTTACATATAATATATGCCGGCTGCACTAAACTATAAAAAAACTATCAGGCAACTAAGCGTATTATTGCTGGCACTGTTTATTTGCAGCACAAAGCTTTTTGCCCAAAATAACGACTTGCAGCTGGCCCGCCAGTACGCCGCAAACGGCGAACAGCAAAAAGCGCTCGAGATCTATCAAAAGCTGTTTAAACAGGATGGCGAAGCTTACTTTCAACAGTACTTTAACGTGCTTTTAAACTTTAAAAAGTACGATGATGCCGAAACCATCGCCAAAAAAATGCTGCGTAAATATCCGGGCAATAACGAGTACACCATTGCGCTGGGTTCTGTTTATACCCAACAGGGAAATACTGCTAAAGCAGATGCGTTGTATAACGATTTGATCAAAAACCTGCCCGCCGACCAAAATGCTATTGCCGGCATTGCATCACAGTTTTACCAGAGCGCTAATGCCGATTATGCCATTAAGATATTTTTGCAGGGGCGCAAACTTATTCATAACGAATCGGCCTTTGCCTTTGAACTGATAACGCTTTACCGATACAAGCGCGATAAGGAGGAACTGACCGAAGAATATCTTAACTTTTTGCCAACCAACCCGGTATTCATCAGCCAGGCCGAAAGTACCTTGGCCAGCGTTTACGAAGGCCCCGAAGATTATGAGATGCTGAAAGTTGCGTTGCTGAAACGCATCCAGAAAGACCCGCAGCAGATCATATACCCTAACCTGCTTACCTGGCAATACCTGCAACAAAAAGAGTATGACATGGCGCTTAATCAGTCGCTTGCCTTAAGCCGCAGGCAAAATGATGATGGCAGCGCCATTTTTGAACTATGCCGCACACTGGTTACTAACGAAGCTTATGATGCCGCCATCCGTGGATACGAGTATATTATTGGCAAAGGTGATAAGGATAGCCCCAACTACATTTCGGCCAAGGTAGAGCTTATCAACACCAAAAACCTTAAAGTAACATCGGGCAAATATGTACAGGCAGATTTGCTTGGGCTTGAAAAAGATTACCTGAGCCTGCTTGATGAAGTTGGCCGTGGCCGCGGCACCGTTTTCGCGATGGAAAGGCTTGCTAACCTGCAGGCTTTTAAACTGCACAAACTAAAAGACGCGCAATTACTTTTGGAAAGCGCTATTGCCATCCAGGGTGTAAGGCCCGCCCTCATTGCTGCTTGCAAGCTTGACCTTGGCGATGTTTACCTGCTTAACAACCAACCCTGGGATGCTACCCTATTATACAGCCAGGTGGAAAAAGATAACCCTAACAGTAATATTGCCCAGGAAGCGCTTTTACGTAACGCCAAAATGGCCTACTATACCGGCGATTTTAACTGGGCGCGCCGCCAGCTTGATATTTTGAAGGCCGCCACTACGCAATTGATAGCCAACGATGCACTTAATCTTTCCTTGTTGATATCTGATAACCTGCATGCCGATAGCAGTGGCAACGCCCTGAAGATCTACGCCCGTGCAGATCTGCAGATCTTTGCCGAACAGCCCGCGAAGGCTATGATCACGTTGGATAGCATCGACAAAAAATATCCGGGTAATGCTTTAGAAGCTGATATATTGATGGCAAAAGCCCGCATCCTGATCCAGCAAAAGGAGTTTGCCAACGCAGTGGTAATACTAAAAACCATTTCCGAAAAACATACAGATGACCTTTGGGCAGATGACGCCGTTTACATGCTTGGCGACATCTACGAAACCAAGCTAAATGATGCCAACATCGCCAAAAGCTACTACCAAAAAATAATTACGAATTACCCCGCCAGCCTTTGGATAAACGATGCGCGAAAAAGATTCCGGGTTTTAAGGGGCGACAAGAATGACGCGAGTTAGATAGAGAAAGTAATAGGCCTTAGTTAATATTTGTTCGGCAAAACAAGGGCTCAAAAGTTCTTTGCCGTCCCATTTATGGGACGGATTCAAGAAATGCAAATCCGGCTTTAGCCAAAATAGTCGCAATTGGGCTAAAGCCAAGCATCCACCATTACTCCCGTTGGCTGAAGCCAACGGCAATGAGTATTCATTAACGTGATATAATAATCACCTGCACAATCCAAAAATCATTACTACTTTTGCCCCATGATTGTATATAACGACACCGTAATTTTAGATGATACCGTTGAGCAGGAATGGCTGGACTGGATGAAGAATGTACACATCCCGTTAGTGATGGCTACCGGTTACTTCAGCTCGTACCGTTTGCTTACCATTGTAGATTCGCCAAATGACGGTATTACTTATTGCGTACAATTTAATGCCGATACCATTGAACAATTCCAGGAATATTATACCAAGCACTTGTTTAAACACCAGGACCTTCACCAACAACAATTTAACGAGCGGTTTGTATTATTCAATACATTAATGAAAACCGTAGACTAACCATGGGCTTTAGCGAAACCATTATTCCCGGCGTACTAATATTTGAGCCAAAAGTAATAAGCGATGAACGCGGCTATTTTTATGAAAGCTATAGCAAGCGTTCTTTTGCAGAGGCCGGCATCGAAGCCGATTTTGTGCAGGATAACCAATCATTTTCTCAAAAAAATACAGTACGTGGTTTGCACGCGCAGGCACCTCCTCATGCCCAGGGCAAACTGGTTAGGGTAGTGCAGGGTGCGGTGTTAGATGTAGCGGTTGATGTACGCGAAGGCTCGCCTACTTATGGCAGGCATGTTGCGGTAGAACTTAGTGCCGATAATAAATTACAGCTTTGGGTACCACCCGGCTGCCTGCATGGTTTCGCTACCCTGGAGGACAATACTATTTTTGTTTACAAAGTTAGCGGTGGCCTTTTTCATAAAGACTCGGAGATCGCGGCGGCATGGAACGACCCTGAATTAGCTATTGGCTGGGGCGTAAATGAAATGGATGCCATACTATCTGCTAAAGACCAAACCCTACCGTCTTTCGCATCTTTCAAAAGCCCTTTTAAGTTTTAAAGCAGCACTTATCAGTCAATACATTATTTCATATCAATTAATTCGTTTTATTTCGGAATTAATTGATATGACGTATTTCTTTTATATTTCGCTCTACGATTTTTTCACAACCCCACTGTTTATTCTTCAAGAAATAAATTAATTATTTGTTAACTCAGATGAAACTTTGTTATATTGCTTTCGTATACAATACATAGCTGGCCGGCTACAATACATCTATAATTAACTTATCGAAACACTAAACAACTTTCAAACACATGAAAACAAGATTATTATTTAAAACAGGCGTTATCGCTGCGTTTGGCGCAACCGTTTTATTTGCCTGTACAAAAGACAACAAAACCACTAACGACGTATCCGCGGTGTCAAAAACCGAGGTCTCTGCAGCCGTATTAAAAAACATCAACGACCTTGGATTTAGTACAGACCAGGTGCGTAAAGTAAATGATGGTTACCTGGTAGAAGGCGACATATTACTAACTGAAGAAAACCTGACCGAGGCAAGTACCAGCCCAAATGTTCGAATTGCTGAAACTGAGCAGTACCGAACCACCAACCTGGTAAAAAACCTGCCGCGCACGGTTACGGTTTCAATATCTAACTTGCCTACTGTGTATGCCACGGCCACGCAAAACGCAATTACACGTTACAATGCGCTTAATTTAAGCCTAAAATTCCAGTTTGTAAGCAGCGGCGGGCAAATCCAGATCATTGGGTTTAATGAGGGTCCAAGCGGTGGTTACATTACTTTAGGCTCATCGGGCTTCCCTACCAGAAAAGGAAACCCATACAGCCAGATCCAAATGAACACTAACGCGCAGGCTTATGGCAGTAACCCGGATGTTAACTATTTAACATCTGTTTTACAGCACGAGATGGGCCATTGCATTGGTTTCCGCCATACCGATTACTTTAACCGCGCTTACAGCTGTGGTGGTACTGCCGTAAACGAAGGTGCATCAAACATAGGTGCTATCCTTATCCCGGGCACACCATCTACAGCTGATGCTGCTTCATGGATGCTGGCCTGCTCTAATGGCGGCGACCGCACCTTTAACGCTAATGATAAAATAGCACTTAACTATTTGTACTAAGCTTTCGAGATCAACTAAATAGTTTTACTTTAAGGGGGAGTTTTACCGGCTCCCCCTTGTTTTGTATAGATATGATAAGAAAGACCATTTGCCTTTTTCTTTTTATTGCCTGCTTTAACATATCATACGCCCAAAAAAAATTAAGCGACTTATCGGTAACCCAAATGTATGCCTCACCTGTGGCGGGGGTTTTTAAAGCCGATAGCTTACAATACTACCTTATCAAAGTAAACCATCCCTCCCAATTAAAAAACTTAAGCCTTGTAAAACGGGTATCCTACAACTATTACATCGCATCATCGCGCGGCGCGATCTCCACTACAGAAAACATTGTTAGCGCAGTACCGGCAAACGCCTTATGGAAAGCCGACGACAACCTGGCGCTGTTAAACAGCAGCCACCCAAATGCAACCAAGGTTGTTAACCTGGTGCTTAAAAACCAAAGCATCAGCACCCTCCTTCAAATAAGAAAATACGGCACAATTGTTTCTAAAAATGGCAATGTGGTCAACATAAAAATACAGTTGAAACAACTGCCCGCCCTGCTACAGCAACCCGACATCACTTTTGCAGGGCTGGACAGGAAACCGCACGCCGAACTGGTTATAGACGACCTTGACCTTGGCGCAAATAACCTGGCGGCAATAACAGACAATTTTGCAGACATAAACGGCAACGGCATCAACGTAAGCGTAAAAGAAGAACGCTATGATGCAGACGATCTTGACTTGCTTGGCCGTTCTTTTACCTCCGTTACCCCTGCCGAAAACAACTCCGGTCATGCTACCATTATGGCTACGCTGATAGGTGGTAATGGCAATTCGTTTATTAAAGGCAAAGGCGCGGCCCCGGCGGTAAAATTTACCTCGTCGGATTTTGCGAGGCTTTTGCCCGATACCATCACCGCATTTAAAACTTTTAACATCAGTCTTCAAAACCACTCTTACGGTACCGGTATTGAAAACTATTACGGTATCGAAGCCGGGGCTTACGATAAACAGGTATATGAGAATGATGATATCGTCCACGTATTCTCATCTGGTAACATCGGTACAACTACATCTTCTACAGGATTGTACAATGGAATAGCTAATATGGCCAACCTGTCCGGTACATTTAAGCAGGCTAAAAATGTATTGGTTGTTGGTGGCACAGGCCGCACAGATGTACCGGAGACATTAAGTTCGGCAGGCCCGGCTTATGATGGCCGTGTTAAACCAGAGTTGGTTGCCGATGGTGAAGACGGCACATCGGGTGCGGCAGCCCTTACATCGGGCGCGGTGGCTTTGTTGCAGCAGGCTTATAAAAAACGGTTTACGTTACTCCCTTCATCAGCACTAATAAAAGCTGTTTTAATAAACAGTGCCGATGATATTGGCATACCTGCTGTTGATTTTAAAACAGGCTATGGCAAACTGAATGGGTTGGAAGCTATCAGAACCATAACCGACGGCAGGTTTAAAACCGGCAACGTAGTTGATAAGGGCCAAACAAGTTACCAAATAACCGTCCCCGCAAACTGTAACCTGCTAAAAGTTTCTTTAGTTTGGAATGATGCCCCGGCGAAGCTGAATGCGCCTTATGCATTGATAAATGACCTCGACCTAACGGTTAAAACAGCAGGTGGCACAAAGTTATTGCCATGGTCGCTAAGCACCTTCCCACTTACCGACTCGCTTTTAGCCCCTGCCAAAAGGCAACGCGACACGCTGAATAATACCGAGCAGGTAACCTTGCAAGATCCGCCGGCAGGCGTTTACACCATCACCATTAACGGCAGCAGGGTAACCCAAGGCCCGCAAGCTTTTTATGTGGCGTATCAAAACAAGCTCAACAACCAATTTGAATGGACGTCGCCATCAGGTAAAAATGAGTTTTTGGGCGATGACGAGAATTACCTGCGCTGGCAAAGCACTTTTGGCAATGCTACAGGCAATTTAAGTGTGAGCTATGATCATGGCACTACCTGGCAGGTGCTGGCAAACGGGGTATCATTACGTGGCAACAGCTACCGATGGAAAACTCCCGATAAGTTTACACAGGCAATGCTAAGGATGCGCATCTACAACCAAGATCACATTAGCAGGGAGTTTACCATCTCTAAACCATTAACCATGCAGGTGGGCTATAACTGTACCACAGGCACGCAACTGCACTGGAACCCGCAACCCGGCGCTACAGGCTACGTGGTTTACACCATAAAAGACAATTTGCTCCAAAAGCTAACTACAGCTACAGATACTTCCATTGTTATCCCGGCAGATGCGCAATCATCAACATACTTTGCCGTTAGCGCACGGGGTAACGGTTTTGAAGGTGTAAGAAGCGTGACTATTGACGTTACCAACCAGGGGGTAGGCTGTTACATCCGTACGTTGCTGGCCGAGGTTACCGATAATAAAACTATTGAACTTAGCCTGCAGGTGGGTAGTACACTAAACCTAAAAACCATCACCTGGGAGAAATTGACCGGCACAGGTCAATACACGGCCTTCGGCACAAGCACTGTTAACAATGGGTTACTTGAATATAGGTTTACCGATGCATCGCCAAAAAAGGGTATTAATTATTACAGGGCAAAGCTTACCACCGCCGATGGTTTCAATGTTACCTCTGAGCTTGCAAGCGCCATACTTTTGCAAAGTAACCAGTTTACGCTATACCCCAATCCTGTTAACACACAGCTTACTATTTTAAGCGGAGAAGCAAACGATTATGAGTTAAAACTCTATAATTCGATAGGGCGGTTAAGCTTAACCAAAACTTTTAACGGCCTGCAAAACACCGTGCCTATAAACGTAATGCCGGGCGTTTATACCAGTGTTATCACCCAAAAAGGGAAAGTGATTTTTAGTGCTAAAGTAATCAAGGCTCCGTAACAAAAGTGTGACTGTGTACTCTAAAAGCAGATTTAACACTTTTTAACAAAGATTTAACATCTTCTACTAAGATTTTAGTTATATCTTAGTAGCTTACAAACCTAAGTATGAAATTCACAATTACAGCACTTGTAATCTGCTTCATGTGCTCTCTATCTGCGCTTGCGCAAACCAACTATTCCGTAAAAGGAGTATCTGTTGATAGCGTTGCCCATGTAAAACTGGTTAATACATCTATCAGCGTATTAAATGCTAAAGACTCCACCCTTCGTAAGTTTACAAGGGCGTCGGCAAACGGCTCTTTTAGTTTAAATAACCTTAACAAAGGCAAATTCATCCTATTAGTGACCTACCCCGGTTACGCCGATTACGTAGAACACTTTACGCTTGATTCTGCAAAAACCACTTTTAACGTTGGCAGCATCGCCATGAACCTTAAATCGAGGTTATTGAACGAAGTTATTATTAAGGGCACGGTTGCCGCCATAAAGATAAAAGGCGATACAACCGAGTTTAACGCCAAGGCTTACACCATCCAACCCAACTCTAAGGTTGAGGACCTGCTGAAACAACTCCCCGGTATACAGGTAGATAAGGATGGCAAAATAACCGCCCAGGGCCAAACCGTACAAAAGGTACTGGTAGATGGCGAAGAATTTTTTGGTGACGACCCTACCCTGGTTACCAAAAACATCCGTGGCGATATGGTAGATAAGGTGCAGGTTTATGATAAAAAAAGCGACCAGGCTACCTTTACCGGTATTGATGACGGGCAAAAAACCAAAACCATCAACATAAAACTAAAAGAAGATAAAAAGAACGGCTACTTTGGCAAGGTAGATGCCGGTATTGGTACCGATGGCTACTACCAGGTACAAGGCCTTTACAATAAATTTAAGGGTAAAAAGAAATTTAGTGTTTACGGCGTTGGTGCAAACACCGGTAAGGTAGGCCTAAGTTGGCAGGATAACAATAAACTGGGCACCAGTGATGGCATGCAGTTTAGTGATGACGGCGGTATGTACTTTAGCAGCGGTAACCGTGACGAACTGGATTCGTTTGATGGTCGTTATAATAACCAGGGGATCCCTAAGGCCTATACAGGTGGTGTGCACTATGATGATAAATGGAAGAACGATAAATACGCGTTAAACACCAATTACAAAGCAGGCTCGTTAGAGGTTGACGGTACCCGTAATGACAGGACGCAGCAAAACTTACCCGAAAACCCTGCCGACCCAACAGCAAACCGGGTGATCAAAAGCGTATCCGACAATACCTTCAACAACAGCATTTTCAGGCAAAAGCTGGATGCTACATACTCTGTAAAGCTGGATACTACATCAAACCTAAAGATCTCAATGGATGCAACGCAAAAAAACAGCGATACGCACACCAGGGATACTTCTACCAGCAGACGCGCGGATGAAACCCTGCTGAATACCAACAGCAAAAGCATCAATAACAGCGTAGACCAGCAATTGTACAATGCCACTATCTTCTACAATAAAAAGTTTAAGAAACCGGGCCGTACCATTTCATTTAACGTAACCGCGGGCCGCACCGAAAACAAAGCGGATGGCTTCCTGAAATCGGAGATAGATTACTTTGGCCTTACCGGCTTACCAACCACCCAGGAGATCATTGATCAGCGTAAAACAGATAACACCAAAACATCAAGGTTAAATACTAATATAACCTATACCGAGCCCCTCACCAAAGCTTTGGCTATTGTGTTTAACTATGGCTTCGGTTTAAATAACAGCGATGCGGATCGGAAATCGTTCGATAAAGCCCCGGGAGGCACCGGGTACGACCAGCTAAATACCGCGCTAAGCAACCACTACATTTTTAACCAAACCTCAAACCAGGGTGGCATTAACTTTAACTACAAAAAAGGCAAAAGCAACCTGCGCTTTGGCACACGCGTTACCAATGTAGATTACAAGCAGGAGAACGAGGTTACCAACATGGCGGTAAGCCGTAACTTTACCAACTGGGCGCCGCAGGCAAATTACTCGTACAAGATCTCTACCTACAGTGGGTTTAACCTTGGTTATTACGGTAGCCAGCAACAACCAACTATAGATCAGTTACAGCCTATTGTGGTAAATACCAACCCACTGAATATCACCATTGGTAACCCTAACTTAAAGCCATCGTTCAGCAACAACTTTTACGGTTATTACAATATGTACAAGGTACTGAGCGATCAATCGGTATGGCTGAATGGCAACTACGGATTCACTACAAACCCTATCATTAACAACGTTGTTACCGATAAAACATTGGGTAAAAGCACCACCCAGGCAGTTAACCTACCCGGCGAAAAACCATACAACTTTAACTTGAACGTTGATATGAGCCGTAAACTCGGTTTTGCAGGACTTAACATCAACGCGAGGCTTAATACCGATGGTAACACCTATTACAGCCTGCAGGATAACGTGCTCAACAAAACAAAGTCAAATACTTACGGCGGCGAGTTAGGACTGTCTAAAAATAAAGAAAAAAAATATTCGCTATATCTGAGTGGCGGCCCTAATTATACCGTTGGGCAATCATCCATTAATAAGGATATCAACAACAATGGCCGTGGCTTTAGTGCCAGTTACTGGATGCAGGTTTACCTGCCGTGGAAGATAGAAGTAAGCAGCGATGGAAAATACCAATACACGGCGGCTACACAATCGTTCGCAAACGATTTCCGCCAAACCATTATCAACGCCCGCTTGATCAAATCGTTCCTGAAAGGTGAAGGTTTAAAAGTGACCCTAAGCGGTAACGACTTACTGAACCAAAACCAGGGCTTTACCCGCAGCGCATCAAGCACCTATATTACCGAGAACCGTTACACTACCATCCGCAGGTATTATATGCTATCGATAAGCTGGGATTTTAGCGGAATGGGCGGCGGTACGCCTGCAAAAAAATAAGTTAAGCATCAACAATAAGAAATATATAGCGATGAAGAAGCAACTATTATTACTACTAACCTGCCTCATAGGCAGCAACGCATTATTTGCACAAAACGCGCATTTCACCACATCCGGCACTATCGAGTTTGAGAAAAGGGTGAATATGTACGGTGTAATTAAAGCCGTAATTAACAAGGATAACGAAAGCTGGTACGCCCCCGCTTTTGAGCAATACAAGAAAAACAACCCGCAGTTTAAAGTGCTTAAAAGCACGCTAACCTTCGGCAGTAACAAAACCCTGTATTCGCCGGTTGCAGATAACGCCCCGGCATCAAACAGCTGGTTTAGCGATATGCCCCTGGCGCAGCAAATTAACACCACCCAAACAGATCTTAATACCAACCTAAGCGTTACCGCTAAAAAGGTTTTCGACGAAGGTTTTTTGGTGAAAGATACCGCACGAAAGATCAACTGGAAAATCACCGACGAAACCCGCGAAATTGCAGGCTACATGTGCCGCCGCGCCAATGCCATTGTGATGGATTCGATATATGTGGTGGCTTTTTACAGCGACGAGATCCCCCTATCCGGCGGCCCCGAATCATTTAGCGGTTTACCCGGGATGATCCTCGGCCTTGCCCTGCCGCACGAAAACGTTACCTGGTTTGCCACCAAAGTTACCGACCTGCCCGTTGCCGAAGCCGCCCTGCGTGCACCAGTAAAAGGCAAAGTAACCACATCTGCCGCCCTTAAAACCACCCTCACCAAAGCCATGGAAGGTTGGGGCGAATACGGTAAACGCTTCTTTAAGATCTACCTGTTGTAGAGAGTTAAGAAACAAGAGCCAAGAATCAAGACAACAAAAAGCCTGTACAGTTAAAAGCTGTACAGGCTTTCTTTATTTTCACTCTTGATTCTTGTCTCTTGATTCTTGACTCTAATCCTAACTTTCAACTCATTCTCTTCAAATACCCCGCGTTCTTACTGGCGCTTTGCAGGGGCGTTTCGTGGTGAAAGCGGCTTTGCTCTACAAAAAAGTACCGCATACCCATATCCTGCCCGGTGGCTATAAACTTTTTGAAGTTGATGATCCCCTCGCCTATATCACATGCCGATTCTTCTTTGCTCCCTGCCGGCAGGCGTTTCTTTAACACATCGCGCAAGTGTGCCAGTTTAAAGCGGCCTTTGTGGTTGCGCATGTAGGCGTAAGGGTCGGCGTCCTCGGTTACGGTGTAGTACACATCCATCTCAAAATCTACCAGGTCCTTATCCGTACCGGCAAGCAATACGTCAATAGGCAGCTGCCCGTCTACCGGTTTGTAGGGGTAATCGTGCGGGTGGTAACCAAACCGAAGCCCGTGCTTTTTGCAGATGGCACCCCGCTGGTTAAAATCATCGGCGAAGGTTTTAAAAGCGCCGATGCTTTTTTGGGGGCCGAGCCATGGGCATACCAGGTACTTCATCCCTATCTCCGCGGCATCTGCTGCCAGCTTATCAAACTCGGGTAAGGTGCAGGGGTTGTAGTGGGTGCTTACCAGGTTAAGGCCGTAGCCCGCCGCTATCTTTTTGAACTCTGTATTGGTTTTGCCCCAAAAAATACCCTTATCGCTGCCGTAACTTTCTATCCGGGTGTAGCCCATTGCGCCCAATAGTTGCAGCGTGCCAACAGGGTCGCGCTCCATATCCTCTTTAACCATGTAAAGCTGTATGCCGCGCGCGGGTTTCGTCCGTCCGTTAAGGGGTGCCGCCAGTGCAGCCGACGCCGACAATGCCGCCAGCATCCCACCGCTGTATATAAATGCTCTTCTGTTCATAAATTGGTTTATGATGTAAGGTAAGGAATTTTGCGGAAAGTTGGTGGTAGTTGCGGAGGTTGATAGTTGATGGATCATAGTTCATGGTAGCTGCGGGAGATGGCGGGTGGGTTGGATCTTAGTTTCCCGATAGCTATCGGGAGGTAATAGTAGCTGCGGTTGGTGGTGGATGGTATTGTGTCGGGTTATGGTTGATGGTACCTGCGAAGAACGGCATGTAGATCTTAGTAGTTAAGGCTTCAAGTCAATTAACCATTATCTATAAAACTATTTATCAATAAACTAATGAACCAATAAACCAACAAGTAAAGGTGCTGTAGTGGTACTTCGGAAGCGGTAGCCCCGCTATCCGCTTATACTGCACCAGGCCTTAACCGCGAGGGCCGGTATCCGCTGCTATCGGGTTTAGGTAATTTCTTGTTGAAGTTTAGGTAAAACTTTTGTTTCAATTTCTTCATAAAATGCTTTTAGACTACAATTCTTGTCTAAATACTTACCCCGCTCTATTACCTTAACCTTTGATAAGGGTTTGCTAATAGAATAATAATTATCATAATTCGATGCTGTATTGATTCCTTTTTTATTAAGTAATTTAACAAGTCTGCCTTTTGCATCATATGGTTTTGAAGTGTCACCATCTTCAAAAATTGCTAAAATCCATGCATCGATTTCTTCAATAGCAATCGCATATAAAATTGATTCAGATAAATCTTCTTTAAACCATGCTTCATTTATTTCCAGAATAATAAGTCCCCTCAAATCTTCGCAATATGTTTCAGATTTTTTGTCGGGCCTAACAATTCCATATTCATGTGCTTTATCGCTATCAATGTGAATTACAATAAAGTCCTGACCTTCGAAAGCTAAAAAACCATCGATTAATTCTCTATTCTCACATTCTTCTTTTACTACAGACCAAGAACTAAATGTTTGTGGAGATTTATAGGCTTTGTCTGTTTCGTCAATAGTATATATCGGTCTTAAAGCTTCAAAAGCACTTATATCCAAACCAGTTAATCCAGTTAAGATATTCGAAATAACTGCCCTGTCTGCATGTCCTTCAGAAATCACTCCTATTCTCATTCTAAAAATTTTTAGGAACGGCGCCCAGTAATCCTTTTAACCACATCTCGGAGAGTTTGAATTTTTTATCACTTAAATCGGCTTTGAATTTTATTCTCCTAGTTTTTGTTTTCCCCTCGCTATCTCTAAAAACTTCAAAAAGTCTTTGTTCATCATCCAATAAATTTAAACCGTCTAAAACAGCCGGGTTATGGGTAGTAATTAATGATTGTCTACCCATGTCTTTGGAAAGCTTAACTAATTCTGAAATTAAGACTTGGCATAAGCGTGGATTAAGTGCTGTTTCAATATTATCGATTGCAAATAATTTTGGTGTTTTATTGCTGATAAATAATGTTAGATAAAACAACACATGTAGAACACCTTCATTTGAGTTTTCTGCTGAAAATGTGTTGTTGTTATCTTGCATAAATTTATCTCTAAAATAAAGAGTGGAGATGCTTCTTCCTGGTTTTAAACCTAACATCTTAAGCTTATCATCTTTATCTGCTATAATTTCACCTAACCAATCAAAAAAACTAAGGCATTTATTTAAGTGCGATCTTTCAGTTCTGTTAAAACTTCCTATTAGAATATCAAGTCCTTCGCCATTCAATCCTAATGGAGTTTTTTTACTATCTGTGGATGTTATTCCTCTTAAAGATTTCGTGTTTAAATCAAATATTGCATAATCGGAAATAACCGAGTCAAAATCTCTATCCTTTTTAAGTCCCCTTGTAGCAATTAATTCATTTACTTTTAATAACAAGCTATCTCCCGAAATCCCTGGATTACTTCTCGCAATTTCTCCAAAATATTCTAATAACAAATCTGGGTATAACTCTTCTTCAGCTAGATTTATCCATTTTGTATAAATGTCATTTAAATTAGCGGGAGTTAAAGAACATCTATACTCTTCTTGATTATTGTTACTTTCAAAAGCAAGATTTATGTCAATACTACTCTTTTGACTGTCACTTAGAAATGAGCTTAAAATCAAATCCGGTCTTGCAATACGTACTCCTCTACTGTATAATCCCTCAAAGGTTAAATCATTTGCACGTTCGGCACCTACTGTTGCGAGAGCTTCAAGGATATTTGTCTTTCCGCAACCATTAACACCTATGAATACATTAAATCTACCTAAATCAATAGTGTCATTAACTATTGATTTATAACTATTAATGCTAATTTTTTTCAGAAAAACAGATGGCGAAACATCAGTCGGATTTTGATTACGGTATTTGATATAGTTTTCCAATGCTAACTCCCAGTCTGGGGTATTGTACTTTTTGATCGTATTTAAGACCAAATAAGATACTGCATAATGGGTAAGAGAACTTGTTGTTGGCAGGTTGGGATCGTCAGGATTTAATTCTGCTATATTATATGTAACAAATGGCTTAAGAGCACTTTTTCTAAACGACTCTCTTGTATTAGGTTTGTATTCTACGTCATAGTTTTTGTTAATAAATTCCATGATATCTTTAGAGAGAGTCAAACTCTTTCTTTCACCATCTTCCCAAGAATCACTTGGCTTAATGTTACATAAAGCAAGAAATGTTAATGCAGGAATTTTCCCTTGCTGTTCTCCAGGGAGCTCAAAACTTTTTAGAATGTCTTGCGCTTCTTTGATTTTAGCTTCGATATCTTCTTTAGTATCCATTAAAGTTTTATCTTAAGATGTGTAGAAATAACTTCATCAATATTATTTTGAGTTATTTCACTTTTGTTTAAAACGTCTTTCCCAATTTTAATAATGCTCTTAATACTTGGGAACTTTATATCTCTCAATTCAGTTGCGCTGACATTTATATTTCCATTAAAAGTACGGAAATATCTATCGAACAGTGTACTGTTTAGCAGAGCCGATAATCCCATTGTTTCGTCATCAGTTAAAGAACCTTGTCTTTTATAGATATAGTTCAAATGATTTTCGATTCCTATATTGGTAAAAGCCTTCAATGATTTACTTAGATATGGCGATGCAACCAATTTTCTTGCATCATCTTTAGAACTAAACCTCCGTAAAAGTATATAATTTACATTTGAAACTAATAATTTTGAGGAGTCATCGGTTGATATAAAATATTGCAATTTTGGTTTCCCCTTTGTGCCTTGTTCGGTTGGCCATTTATAATGCATATATTGAACATTATGAAGCCAAAACAGCGGCACAGTACTTTCAGTTGGTTCTGATGAAATGAATTTTTCATTCCTAAAATCCACGATTTTACCTGTAGAAATTTCCCAACCTAACGAATGTAGTGAATTATGCCATTTGCTAAATATTTTGATAACCCGATCATCGTTACTGCTTACAGGCAAATGAAGAGTTTTTTGAAAGCTTTCTTTATCTATCAGCGATTCTAACGAGTAAAACATCCAAGTACGTTGATCAATATCAGTAATCCCACTCGATGTAGAGATAATAACAGAGCCTTGCGATGGCTGGTCAAATGGTAAATGTAACTGATTGGACGAAATGTTCATTTTAGCTATTGCTGCTATAATAAGAGTTTCCTGTAACACTTTATCTCTCTTAAATGTTGTTGTACGAGATTTAAATAAATGAATATTTTTTATATCAACTAACGAAAAAAATTGTTCACGAAACAGTCGAAAATAGTTCCCAGAACAAAAACTCCTAGGAGTTATAAAAACTAGCTTCCCTCCAGGTTTTAACAATTTAGCAGATAGTAAAAGAAAAATGGAATAGATATTTGTTTGTCCATAAATAATAGTCTCCGCAGCTTTTGCTCTAGGATCATCTTTAGCCAGTTTAAAATATGGCGGATTAGAAACTATCAAATCATATTGCTCATGAAAATCTTGCTTTCCTGTCAAAATATGAGTGTTATGTAAAATAAAATCATTCTTACAAAGAAAATAACTCAACTCGACATTTCTAGTTGACAACCATTGTCTTAAATAATTCAAGCAATTATCTGCAAGTGGAAGTAAGTTGACATCTGTTTCAAATGCGACTAATTCAATGGTTTTTATTCTCGGATTTATAACAATTAGTTCCTCAGCCATAGCAGCTGAAAGTATGCCAATCCCACATCCCGGGTCAAGTATTTTAACAATCTCTTTGTTACTGTTAGCAAGTTCACCTATAAATTTCGCTATCTGTATCGGTGTAAAGTATTGCCCTAAATTTTTTTTATGTTCAGAAGTGACTTTTTTGCTATAAAATGCGCCCAATCGATCCGCATATTCGGAAGGCTTTTCATTTTGCCACGGAGTAATATTCTCAGTCATAATTATGCTGCTAAGGTATTACAAAGTTTATTATTGAGGGATGATTTTTAGCACAAGATGCACATTATTACCCGTATCACCTCGCCATCAACTTATTAACCAACCCTATAGAAATACTAAGTTCCTTACCTATCTGCCGCTGGTTATAACCTTTGGCCGCGAGTTCGGCTACTTTTGGTGTTAAGATATGCTGGTTTAACATGCGGGTACGCAGGTGCAGGTATTCGTGGCTGTGGCCTTCAAACTGCATTTGCATAAAATTACCCGGCTTTGTAATCCGGCAGAGGCATACATTGTCTTCGCCATAGATCTGCCCGCTGCTGCGCTGTTTTATTTGTTTAAGGTAACGCAGGCGCGGGTCGGCGGCACTTGTACCAATGGAGAAGGCGCTGTCGGCCAGGTTTATCAATAGCTTACTGCCGTGCATATCGTCGGTAGAGATGGGCGAGCCCTGGTTACGGCGTTTGGGTGTATGGGCCAGCACCAGGATGGACAGGTGATAATCCTTTTTAAGGGCTTTGAGGTTTTTAACCAGGTTAAGCGCAACGGTCGAGTTTTCGATCCCGCCGCGCAGGCAGCTGATATTGTCAATAATCAGCACCGTGGCTTTGAGTTGCTTAAGCCTGTATTCTATAGCGGCGAAAATCTGATCGTCGTTATTACTGCCATTATCAATGTCGCTGTTTATATTAAATTCGGCCCGGATAAAATTATCTGTAAAGTTGTGATGATGGCCCTCGTGTGTATAGCGCCGGTAAAACTGAAGGGTGCTTAACTCAAAATCTACATACAGCACTGTGGTGGGCTTTGCATTCATGGTGAAGGGCGCTATAGCTATGCCCGTTGCTATACTGTTGGCAATTTGCACGGCCAGCACACTTTTACCAACGTTGGTATCGGCAAACAGGATACAAAATTCTCCCCGGTGCCAAAACTCCCCGAAAAGCATTTTAGGCGCGGGCTCGCGTTCGCCAAGTTCCATCCAGCGGTTGCCGGTGGCAACGGTAAACAGGTAGCGGCAATCGTCAGGGTCGGGCGGTTCGGGCGCGATCAGTTTTAACCTTTTAGCCGGGCGGTACACCTGGCCCCTGGATTCGGCACGCAGTTTCTCAATAAACTCCGGGCGGTGGGCGGGCTGGTTCTCAGTCATTTTGTGTGTTGATAATGATATGTGTGTATGAAACGGAAGGCCGAAGCACGAAAGCCAGGCCTGTTACGGTGCAGGCAGCACCTGATACACAAATATAACGGGTATGATCCAGACTAATGGTGACACGATATTGTCAGTAGTGACAAAAACGGAAGTAGCTGATTAAGACCAGTATGTGGAAAAGTTGTGGCGTTCACGGCCGTTAACGTGAACAAGGGGAGGCATTAGGATGTGCATATGTGGGGGGATATGCGGAGGTGTGCGGATGAGAAAAGTATATAACAAAGAAACCCCTCATCTTTTGGATGAAGGGTTTAACTTTAAGATTGGGCACCGACCTACTCTCCCACATTTTACTGCAGTACCATCGGCTCTGGCGGGCTTAACTTCTCTGTTCGGAATGGGAAGAGGTGGACACCGCCGATATAGGCACCTGAATATTTTATAGTTAGTATTTAGTAGCGTGTATCAAGTATCAAGACTTTAAACGCGCTATTAAGCTAACCAATATTTTATTTTGTAAGTATAGTAACCATATGTTCAGGAAGAAGACCATGTCTTGCTACTTGATACGATATACTTGCTACTATAGCAAACTTAAACATAATTGAAAGAAGTAAGTATCAGAGAAAACAACAGCTTTGTTTTGCTCGGTGTTAGAGGCAAGGGATCGGATATGGGAACCGGGATTGCTCCTGGTCCTTGCTTCTTACGGCCTCGGATCTCTAACACCATTCATTACCTGCTATGAGAAAGCTTCGGATTATTAGTATTACTCGACTTTGATGTCACCACCTTTATATCTGTAACCTATCAACGTAGTAGTCTGCTACGATCCTCAATGGAAGTCTCATCTTGTGGCTAGTTTCGCACTTAGATGCTTTCAGCGCTTATCTATTCCCAACGTAGCTACTCTGCAGTACACCTGGCGGCATAACAGATTCACCAGAGGTTAGTCCAACCCGGTCCTCTCGTACTAAGGTCAGCCCCACTCAAACTTCCAACGCCCACAACAGATAGGGACCGAACTGTCTCGCGACGTTCTGAACCCAGCTCGCGTGCCACTTTAATGAGCGAACAGCTCAACCCTTGGGACCTTCTCCAGCCCCAGGATGTGACGAGCCGACATCGAGGTGCCAAACCTCCCCGTCGATATGAGCTCTTGGGGGAGATCAGCCTGTTATCCCCAGCGTACCTTTTATCCTTTGAGCGATGGCCCTTCCATGCAGAACCACCGGATCACTATATCCGTCTTTCGACCCTGCTCGGCTTGTCTGCCTCACAGTCAAGCAAGCTTATGCTATTGCACTCCACGTACGGTTACCAAGCGTACTGAGCTTACCTTTGAAAGCCTCCGTTACCTTTTTGGAGGCGACCACCCCAGTCAAACTACCCGCCAAACAATGTTCTCGACATTATCGAGTTAGACACCAAATACAGAAAGGGTGGTATTTCAACGTTGACTAACATACTCCTAGCGAAGCATGATCACAGTCTCCCACCTATCCTACACATCCTGTATCCGATATCAATGTTAAGTTGTAGTGAAGGTGCATGGGGTCTTTCCGTCCCGTTGCGGGTAACCGGCGTCTTCACCGATACCACAATTTCACCGAGCTCATGGCTGAGACAGCGCCCAGATCGTTACACCATTCGTGCAGGTCGGAACTTACCCGACAAGGAATTTCGCTACCTTAGGACCGTTATAGTTACGGCCGCCGTTTACCGGGGCTTCGATTCAATGCTTCTCCATTGCTGAATAACATCCCCTCTTAACCTTCCGGCACCGGGCAGGTGTCAGGCCATATACGTCATCTTTCGATTTTGCATAGCCATGTGTTTTTGTTAAACAGTCGCCTGGGCCTTTTCACTGCGGCTGATATTGCTACCAGCGCCCCTTCTCCCGAAGTTACAGGGCCATTTTGCCGAGTTCCTTAGCCATGATTCACTCGAGCACCTTAGGATTCTCTCCTCGACTACCTGTGTCGGTTTACGGTACGGGTTTTTATAACCTGAAGCTTAGCGGGTTTTCTTGGAAGTCTGATTACCTGAACTATCACCTTACCCGAAGGCTCAGTGTACTATCAGCTTTCAGCAAGAGTGGCGTACTTAACTACCTCTCCTATACCTACGGCCTTTAACGAACTATTCCGTCAGTTCGCGTCAGTGTCACTACTCCGTCACCGCATCGCAGTTATAAAAAGTACTGGAATATTAACCAGTTGTCCATCGGCTACGCCCTTCGGCTTCACCTTAGGCCCCGACTAACCCTGATCCGATTAGCGTTGATCAGGAAACCTTAGTCTTTCGGTGGGCGGGTTTCTCTCCCGCCTTATCGTTACTTATGCCTACATTTGCTTTTCTAATTCCTCCACAGTCAATTGTCTTTCCTGCTTCACCGGCAATTAGAATGCTCCCCTACCAGTATATACATAGTATATAATCCATAGCTTCGGTATAACGCTTAATGCCCGTTTATTATCCATGCCCGATCGCTCGACTAGTGAGCTGTTACGCACTCTTTAAATGAATGGCTGCTTCCAAGCCAACATCCTAGCTGTCTGTGCAATCGGACCTCGTTAGTTCAACTTAGCGTTAATTTGGGGACCTTAGCTGATGGTCTGGGTTCTTTCCCTCTCGGCCATGGACCTTAGCACCCATAGCCTCACTGCAGTGTATATTATATAGCATTCGGAGTTTGTCTGGATTTGGTAGGATTTGACTCCCCCGCACCCAATCAGTAGCTCTACCTCTATATAACTTAACCACCACGCTGTTCCTAAAAACATTTCGGGGAGTACGAGCTATTTCCCAGTTTGATTAGCCTTTCACCCCTACCCACAGATCATCCGGAAACTTTTCAACGTTTATCGGTTCGGTCCTCCAGTACCTGTTACGGCACCTTCAACCTGTCCATGGGTAGATCACAAGGTTTCGCGTCTACCCCCTCTGACTATACGCCCTATTCAGACTCGCTTTCGCTTCGGATCCGTGTCTTAAACACTTAACCTTGCCAGAGAGGAGTAACTCGTAGGCTCATTATGCAAAAGGCACGCCGTCACACCACGAAGGTGCTCCGACCGCTTGTAAGTACACGGTTTCAGGTTCTATTTCACTCCCCTGTTCGGGGTTCTTTTCACCTTTCCCTCACGGTACTGGTTCACTATCGGTCTCTCAGGAGTATTTAGCCTTACCGGATGGTGCCGGCAGATTCCCACAAGGCGTCTCCGACCTCGCGGTACTCAGGATACCACTATCCTATCATTACTTACCCGTACGCAGCTCTCATGCTCTATGGCGGGGTTTCCCACCCCCTTCCGGTTCATTTTGATATTCATGTTGTGGTCCTACAACCCCAGCTATGCCGTAACATAACTGGTTTGGGCTTCTTCCCTTTCGCTCGCCACTACTCAGGAAATCATTATTATTTTCTCTTCCTCTGCTTACTTAGATGTTTCAGTTCAGCAGGTTTGCGCATTTATGCAACTATTCTTCAAATAGTTAGGTTTCCCCATTCGGAAATCCGCGGATTAATTCATATTTGCTAATCCCCGCGGCTTATCGCAGCTTATCACGTCCTTCATCGCCTCTGAGAGCCAAGGCATCCCCCGTGTACCCTTTCTTACTTTCTTCTATACTTGTGATGCTTTTGCTCATCACTGTATGCTTTTTGATATGTTGTTCGTTCAAATAAATGTGCCGGGAGATCCGAGCCAAGACTTGGACCGAAGTCTTTTATCTTGTTTCTTTCTTCCTTTTGCAAGTATTTAAAGCCAAACAACGTCTCTACTGTTGTTTTCTCTTTTTAATTACTTCTTCCAATATGTCAAAGAACTTTACCCTATACTACACAACGTGTACAGTAACTTGCATTATATCCTATCCTGTTAAGGAAACGGAGGGTGTGGTGGAGAATAACGGATTCGAACCGTTGACCCCCTGCGTGCAAGGCAGGTGCTCTAGCCAGCTGAGCTAATCCCCCTTTCAGATGTTTATCAATACCATGTTATTCTGGTATCTTCACCTCGTAGTCCCGAGCAGATTTGAACTGCTGACCCCTACATTATCAGTGTAGTGCTCTAACCAAACTGAGCTACAGGACTGTGTGTTATTTTTACAATCTTGCCACTATTATGGCTGCACCACAACCGATGGCTTCATCTTCCGGGTTGTTTTTTTAGAGAATAAATAAGAAAATAATCATGCAGGTAACAGTTAAACTGTCATTTGCGTACTCAAAGTAATTTTGGATAATGCTCCAGAAAGGAGGTATTCCAGCCACACCTTCCGGTACGGCTACCTTGTTACGACTTAGCCCCAGTTACCGACTTTACCCTAGGACGCTCCTTACGGTTACGCACTTCAGGCACTTCCAGCTTCCATGGCTTGACGGGCGGTGTGTACAAGGCCCGGGAACGTATTCACCGCATCATTGCTGATATGCGATTACTAGCGAATCCAACTTCACGGGGTCGAGTTGCAGACCCCGATCCGAACTGTGAATGGCTTTACGAGATTGGCATCCTGTTGCCAGGTAGCTGCCCGCTGTACCATCCATTGTAGCACGTGTGTAGCCCCGGACGTAAGGGCCATGATGACTTGACGTCGTCCCCTCCTTCCTCTCTATTTGCATAGGCAGTCTGTTTAGAGTCCCCATCATTACATGCTGGCAACTAAACATAGGGGTTGCGCTCGTTGCGGGACTTAACCCAACACCTCACGGCACGAGCTGACGACAGCCATGCAGCACCTAGTTTCGTGTCCCGAAGGACTGATTCGTCTCTGAATCATTCACTAACTTTCAAGCCCGGGTAAGGTTCCTCGCGTATCATCGAATTAAACCACATGCTCCTCCGCTTGTGCGGGCCCCCGTCAATTCCTTTGAGTTTCACCCTTGCGGGCGTACTCCCCAGGTGGAATACTTAACGCTTTCGCTTAGACGCTGACCGTATATCGCCAACATCGAGTATTCATCGTTTAGGGCGTGGACTACCAGGGTATCTAATCCTGTTTGATCCCCACGCTTTCGTGCCTCAGCGTCAATGACACTTTAGTAAGCTGCCTTCGCAATTGGTGTTCTGTGACATATCTATGCATTTCACCGCTACTTGTCACATTCCGCCTACCTCAAGTGTATTCAAGTTCTTCAGTATCAAAGGCACTGCGATAGTTAAGCTACCGTCTTTCACCCCTGACTTAAAGAACCGCCTACGCACCCTTTAAACCCAATAAATCCGGATAACGCTTGGATCCTCCGTATTACCGCGGCTGCTGGCACGGAGTTAGCCGATCCTTATTCTTACCGTACATTCAGCTTCTCACACGTGAAAAGGTTTATTCCGGTACAAAAGCAGTTTACAACCCGTAGGGCCGTCTTCCTGCACGCGGCATGGCTGGTTCAGGCTTGCGCCCATTGACCAATATTCCTTACTGCTGCCTCCCGTAGGAGTCTGGTCCGTGTCTCAGTACCAGTGTGGGGGGTCATCCTCTCAGATCCCCTAAACATCGTAGCCTTGGTAAGCCATTACCTTACCAACTAGCTAATGTTCCGCATGCCCATCTTAATCCTATAAATATTTGATTATCAGAAAATGCTATCCGATAATGTTATGCGGTGTTAATCTCTCTTTCGAGAGGCTATCCCCCAGATTAAGGTAGGTTACATACGTGTTACGCACCCGTGCGCCACTCTCATGAAAAGCAAGCTTCTCAATCCCGTTCGACTTGCATGTATTAGGCCTGCCGCTAGCGTTCATCCTGAGCCAGGATCAAACTCTCCATTGTATAATGTGTTTGTTCAAATCCAGACCCTATTAACTCATCAATAGAAATCTGTAAAAAAAAATATTCTCTTACATTATCCACTATCTTAAGCTCGCTTTAATAACAATCAGTTCCTTCTCTCGAATTCCCTGCCGTTACGCTGCATAATTTATTCTCTATCTCTTTTAAGAACTGTGCGCTTCACCTCGCGGCTCTGCTTTTATGTTGTTGACCATTGCGGTCTAAACTCTCAATGTTTTAAACTAAAAATCGCTTTTAGTTTGTTAACGTTATTTGTTAAAATCGTTTCCGATTTTTTCTCCCTCGTTTTGGGATTGCAAAGGTAGAAACCTTTTCTGAATTTGCAAACTTTATTTTTTATTTTTCAAGCTGCTTTTTCAACGTACAAACCGTAAATCGTTTCCTCTTTAGCGGGCTGCAAAGGTAGTAACCTTTGTTAAATTTGCAAACTTTATTTTTTAATATTTTAAAGCTGCTTTTTCAATGTACAACCGCAATTTTGTTTCCTCTTTTGCGGGCTGCAAAGGTATTAACCTTTGTTGATTTTGCAAACTTTATTTGAAATAAATGTTGTGCTATATTTTCAGAGAACGTCCCGCTATTTCGTTTGCGGGCTGCAAAGGTAAGTACAAATTTTACTTAAGCAAATGCTTTGAATGTTTTATTGATAGTGTATTTGTAACACACAGTAAATGAGGCTCAAAAATTCACTTTTAATGCGTTATAATGATGAGTAATATCGTTATTGGTTGCAAATAGGCACATTTGCGGTTATTAGTGCTATATATTACTTATAAAACTTGAAGTAGCGATAGGTGTAAATACACAGTGATAGCTGTGGCAAAGCATAAATCGTGAGAATCTTCCAAATTGAGTGATCATGGTCCAGACATAGCTTTATCCTTATCAACGCATCTGCAACTTGTAATTTACGGAAGTATTCCCATTTAAGGGAAAGCTGTGCCATAGCGGTAATTTATAAATGTGGGCATACCAATTGATTTACACTTGCAACTTCTTCGCGATAGGGATAGTAGTGGAAACCCCGGAATGAAAGGCTGCTTTTACCCGCAGCCTGGGATGAGGAGTTGTAACGGATAGCCCGGGCCGCAGGCAACGCCCCAATTATTAAACATATCACGGTTTACCTTATACCTATATATTACATGCCAAAACTAAAAATTATAGAGTCATACTATATAGTATATAATTACTCTACACCTTTGGCACGTACAGTGGCTTTAGCTTGCTATACTATAATAGTACAGCTACTATAAAACAGCATGCTTGTACATACTATATATTTACTAATTGGCAGCTTACACCTCTGTATAAAGCTATCCAGTATTATACTATATATAACCGTAAATTACAGCAGCATTTCATTACCGGATGATCCTTTTAAAATCCCACAACGTTAAAAGATGTTAAATACATGCATTATATATATAAGGAGCACTTTTGTCGTTATATATTCGTCCTCTAAATAAATAATTGACTGATTTATAATATTCAACTATCTTTGCAAAATGTTTAAAAAACAACTACTCATATTTTCGGGCGTAATGTTCCTGCTTATTGTTACGCTTGGCAGTTGTAAAAGCAAGTACGAAAAGTTAAAAGCAAGTAACGATAACGCTAAAAAATACCAGGAAGCGGTTAAGTTTTACAATAAAAAGGACTATACCAAAGCCCTTGGCTTATTTGAAGACCTGGTAACCCGTTACCGTGGCCGGGCAGAAGCCGAGGATTTGTTTTATTATTACGCTTATACTAACTATAAACTTAAGGATTACACATCGGCAAGGTTCCACTTTAAAACATTTGCAGATACTTACCCATCCAGCCCGCGTGCTGAAGAATGCCGTTTTATTGCCGCTTATTGTTTTTACCTGGATTCGCCCATCTATTCGTTAGATCAGGAGAACACCACCAAAGCAATAGAGTCCTTACAGTTGTTTATTAACCTTTACCCTAAAAGTGACCGTGTTACCGAGGCAAGCAAACTGATCCAAAATTTACGCGATAAGCTGGAGCAAAAATCATATGCTAACTCTAAGTTATACTTAACCATTGGCGATTATCAATCTGCCGTTATTGCGTTTGGCAACACCCTGCGCGATTACCCTGATACCAAATATGCCGAAGAGCTTGAGTTTTTAACTATACGTGCACAATACGAGTTTTCTAAAGTAAGCCTTGAGCGTAAACAGCCCGAGCGTTTTGAGCAGACAATAGGTTACGCCGATCAATTTGTAGAGAAATACCCCTCAAGCAAGTTTTTGGGTGATGCCAATAACTACAAGAAAAACAGCCAACAAGGTATTGAACGTGCTAAACGCGTTTTAGCCGAAGCTGCCGTTGATTCTAAACTGGCCGAGAAATTAGCTAAGAAGGACACAACCAATACCGGCCAACCCCCGTCAATTAAGGACAGAGATAATCAGAAAATACCATATTAATAATAGATAATAAAAGACATGAACGTTAACAACCCAACTAACAAGCCAGCTGTAGCCAGCAGTACAGTTACCCGTGACCTGCGTGAACTGGATGTGAAAACCGACAATATATACGAGTCGTTGGTAATTATGTCAAAAAGGGCGAACCAGATCTCTAACAATATAAAAGAAGAGTTACACCAAAAACTTTCTGAGTTTGCATCTGCTAACGATAACCTTGAAGAGGTATTTGAAAACCGGGAGCAAATTGAGATATCTAAATACTACGAAAAATTACCTAAACCTACTTTGGTAGCTGTGCAGGAATTTTTAGATAACAAAATTTATTACCGCAACCCTGCTAAAGAAGCAAGGGATTTGGAGTAATATCCTTACGGGATCACAACATTTTAAGCCTCTGTCATATCGACGGGGGCTTTATTTGTTTAATAACGTTGGCTTATTTATATATTTGATTTTAATTGTCCCGTTAGGGATTAGGGTGTATGTTAGAAGGTAAAAAGATAATTTTAGGGGTTTGCGGAAGTATAGCGGCTTATAAATCGGCAACGCTGGGGAGGCTGCTGGTTAAGGCCGGCGCGCAGGTGCAGATAGTGATGACGCCCGATGCTACCAATTTTATTACTCCGCTTACGCTATCTACCCTATCTAAACGCCCCGTATATTCCGACTATTTTAAACCAGATACCGGTGAGTGGAATAACCACGTAGAGCTTGGGCTTTGGGGCGATGCCATGATCATAGCACCGGCAAGCGCAAACACTATGGCAAAAATGGCCGGCGGTTTGGTTGATAATTTGCTTACAGCCGTGTACCTATCGGCCAAGTGCCCGGTGTACTTCGCCCCCGCTATGGACCTGGATATGTGGAAGCATGACGTTACGCAGCACAATATTACCGTGTTAAAGGGCTTTGGGAATATCCTTATCCCACCGGGTAATGGCGAACTGGCAAGTGGGTTGCATGGCGAAGGCCGCATGGCCGAGCCGGAGGAAATAGTCGCCTTCCTGACAGATGACATCAAAAAGAAACTCCCTTTATTTAGCAAACAAATACTAGTTACTGCCGGCCCAACTTATGAAGCTATAGACCCGGTGCGTTTTATAGGGAACCATTCATCCGGTAAAATGGGTTTTGCTTTGGCTGATGAATTGGCTTCGCTTGGTGCTGATGTTACGCTTGTGGCCGGGCCAACCGCGCAAATCAACAAATACCAAAGCATTAAACGGATAAACGTTACCAGCGCGGCAGATATGTTGCAAGAGTGTTTAACGTACTTCCCGGCAGCAAATGCCTGTGTGATGTGCGCTGCCGTGGCCGACTATACCCCTACCGAAGTTGCCAAACAAAAGATAAAAAAGCAGGATGGCGGCCTTACCATCGAACTGAAGAAAACTACAGATATACTTAAAACCCTAGGCGCCCAAAAGCAGCCAGGGCAGATTTTAGTGGGTTTTGCCTTAGAGACCGAGAACGAAGAACAGCATGCCATTGGTAAACTGCAAAAGAAAAACCTGGATCTTATTGTGTTAAATTCGTTAAACGATGCCGGCGCGGGTTTTAAGAGTGATACTAATAAAGTAACTTTGATAGACCGCGACCTCAATAAAACTACTTACGGCCTTAAAAACAAAACCGAAGTGGCCCGCGATATTTGTATTAAGCTGATTGAACTTCTAAAAAAATGAAAAGTTATATAGCCTTTACCCTGTTATTATTCGCCTGTTGCGCTGCAAAAGCCCAGGATTTGAACGCACGTGTAAAGATTGTAGCGCCAAAAATACAGGTGACCAACAAGCGGGCCCTGCAAACATTGGAAACCGCCATGAAAGATTTCCTGAACGGACGCAAGTGGAGCGCAGATGAGATAGCCCCCCAAGAACGTATCGATTGTAATTTTGTGCTGAATGTGACCGCATGGGATGGCAGCAGCAATTTCAGCGGCGAGCTGCAAGTGCAATCGTCAAGGCCGGTTTTTAATTCTACTTACACCGCTACGCTGGTTAATATAAATGACAAGGATTTTGATTTTACTTACACCGAAGGCCAAACCATTGACTACAGCGACCAGAACTTTCAGAGTAATCTAAGTTCGGTAATGGCGTTTTACGCTTATATTATTGTGGGGATGGACTATGATTCGTTCTCTAAATACGGCGGCACGCAGTACTTTGCTAATGCACAAAACATTGCCATTAATGCGCAAACTACATCTTTTAAAGGTTGGAAAGGCTTTGACAATAACCTTAACCGTTACTGGTTAGTAGAGAACCTTAACAATAAGATTTACAGTAACCTGCGCGAGTTTATCTATAATTATCACCGTAACGGCTTGGATATAATGGCAGATAATGCCACCAAAGGCCGTAAATACATCAGCAGCATATTGCCCGTACTAAACCAGGTAGATCGTAAACGCTTAGGCTCTTACTTTCCGCTGGCATTTTTTACGGCTAAAAATGCGGAGTTTGTCTCCATATTTAGCAATGCATCACCGCAGGACAGATTGCAGGCCATGAATACCCTTTCCCTTGCCGACCCTGCTAACGGCGGGAAATACCAGGCGCTGAAAGGAAAGTAGTTTCGGGGAGCGAGTTTTTGAAAGCGGGATACATTTTTAAAATCCAGAATACCGCTCCCCGTACCAATAACCACGATCTTAAACCGGCTTGATATTCCTTAAGATCTTCTTGTCGATATAGAACGTCCCAAAGGGAATGATGCAGGCCAGCAATACCTTGCCCGTTGTTTCCCATTTCCATTTTTGCTCTACCCCTGCGCTTACCGTGTTCACTATAAACAGCAGAATAATGCGCCATGTATTGGCCCTATCGCTTTTACCATGGAAGCATCGTGCCCAAAATATTTTAAAGGGACGGCGATAAAAATTAATAAAAGCAAAGAGATCCCTTCCAGGAAAGCGGTAATACGCAGGCGGCCAATATTTGTTGATAGTAGCTGTTTCATGAGTTAAAAAGAATGCAGATAAGGCCTTTGTGCCAATGGCGAGAACGGCCAGGGTATAGCAATGAATATGATAAGCAGTGCCAATCCGAACCATATCAGCATAGTTTTGAACTTTTCGGCATCGGTAACTTTGCGTTTAGCTATAGCCGAGCCGATGATATAATTATTATTGCGGATACCATCAGCACTAAATGCAGCACACCAAAAAAGAATGGCTGGGTAATATGCCCGTTTGGCCCAACGGAATGGAATGAATACTTAGCATTGGGGCTTTGTGTGTAAACTAAAATACCCAGCATCAATTGGATATGCGCGGCAGTGGCTGTCCAGTGGCGTATTTGGTCATCTTTTTTGGTGAAAACCTTATTGTTACTGTACCCCATATACGCCCTATAAATAGAATAAACAAGCGTACCCAACACGGCCCAACGGAAAAGCGAATGAAAGAATAATAGCGTATCGAACATGCATAAAATTGTAATTAATATACCAATTGGTATGTTACAATTAAAAAAAATATACTATCCCAGTTGTTTAAGGTAGTTTTTCAACTCCTGCAAATAAATATTATAACACGCCGAGCCCATTGCCTTGCCCATGTTACGGATGCCGCCATAGCCGGCCACCACAAAACAAGCCACATACTCGGGGTTTACATCCTCGCGAATCTCTTTCGTAGCTTTTCCCTGGCTGATGCTTTCTTTAATAGCGTCCTGCCAACCATCAGTAAGTTTTAAAAGGGCTTTTTTAAAATACTCATTCAGCGGCGACATTTCTTCAATTAAGTTAACCGCGGGGCAGCCATACTTAGCGCGAAGAAATGGCACCTTTAACAAAACCACACGCATCATTTCGTGGATATCGTTTATTGGGTTCTTAGCATCAAGCAACGGTTTTACAAGCGAGGTGTACATACCGGGGTAAATAATCTCGTTGATCATCGCCAGGCCCATTTCGTCCTTATTTTTGAAATGGTAAAAGAAAGCGCCCTTGGTTACCTTGGTAGTAGCCAAAATATTATCAATACTCGTAGCCTGGTAACCCTGCTTATAAATAAGCTCGAAGGACTTGGTCAGGATCATAGTACGGGTATTGGCGGCTTTCGACATATTTAAAATACTAATTAGTATGTATGCAAACATACCTCATAGATCAGTAGCGTCCTAATTTATTTTGCATTACCGGATCTCGAATCAAAAAATTCGAAAAATTTGTCAAATTAACGATACCGTAAATTCCAAAAATTCGTTAACTCTGGAAATTCGGGTTCAGGCGAATTAACTATCTTTACTCTTTTTAAGCGACAGATTATTTATGACTAAACGTTGGGTGTTAAAAGATGCGGCAGATGCGGTAACCGTACAGGAACTTGCTGCACGGCTCAACATAACGCCTGTTTTATCGACCCTATTGGTACAGCGTGGCATCAATAATTTTGATGAAGCCAAATACTTTTTTCGCCCTACCGAACTACACCTGCATGATCCATTCCTGATGCTGGATATGGAAAAAGCCATAGAACGCATCGAGCAAGCCGTCACCCAAAAAGAAAAAATTTTAGTTTACGGCGATTATGATGTAGACGGCACTACAGCTGTCGCACTTACCTACAGCTTTTTCGAAAAGATCCACAAAAATATAGAATACTACATTCCAGACAGGTATAAAGAAGGTTACGGCATTTCTACCCAAGGCATTGATTATGCTGCCCAAAATGGCTTCAGTTTAATTATTGCGCTGGATTGTGGTATAAAATCCGTTGATAAAATCGCTTACGCCAACACCCTTGGGGTAGATTTTATTATTTGTGATCACCACTTACCCGGCGAGGTATTGCCTGCTGCTGTAGCGGTGCTCGATCCTAAACGTGCCGATTGCGGTTATCCTTATAAAGAATTATCCGGTGCGGGTATCGGCTTTAAGCTGATCCAGGCTTGGACAGAAAAGCACGACCTGCCTTTTGAAAGCATTGCCGAGTACCTCGACCTGGTAGCCATCAGCATAGCCTGCGATATTGTTCACCTAACCGGCGAAAACCGGGTGCTTGCACATTTAGGCCTAAAAAAGATCAACGAAAACCCATGCATCGGTGTAAGAACCCTGATGCAGGTTGCAGGCCGTGGCAACACTTATACTATTAGTGATGTGGTATTTTTGTTAGGCCCGCGGATAAACGCCGCCGGCCGGATAGACGATGCTAAACATGCCGTTGAACTTTTGATAGCCTGCCATGAAGATGCCGCCAAAGAAAAAGGCGACATGATCAACGTCCGCAATACCGAACGTAAAGGGCACGACCAGCAAATTACCGACGAGGCGCTGAGCATGATAGATAATGATGAGGTGATGATCGCCCGTAAATCTACCGTGGTGTTCAACCAAGACTGGCACAAGGGTGTTATTGGCATTGTGGCATCGCGTTTAACCGAAAAATATTACCGCCCAACCGTGGTGCTTACCCGCTCAAACGGGCATGTGGCAGGCTCGGCACGGTCGGTTTTGGGTTATGACCTGTACGAAGCCCTTTGCGGATGCAGCGATCTGCTCATCCAATTTGGCGGGCATAAATACGCGGCTGGTTTAACCATGCACCCGGAGAACGTCCCTGCCTTTATCAAAAAATTTGAAGAAGTGGTTGGTTCAACCATTACCGATGAGCAACTGGTACAGCAGGTAAGCATCGATGCGGAGATAGAATTGAAGGATATCGACTCCAAATTTTTCCGGGTGATGAACCAGTTTGCGCCCTTCGGACCGGAGAACATGGCGCCTGTTTTCCTGAGCAAAAATGTGTATGTTAGCGGAAATGCGGGTTTAGTTGGCAGCGCGCATGTTAAAATGTTTGTAATGCAACCAGGCTCTGCAGCGTTTAGCAGCATTGCCTTTAACCAGGGCGAATTGCTGCCGCAATTAAAACCGGGCGTACCTTTCGATATTTGTTACACTATTGAAGAAAACGTGTGGCGCGAACAACGCAGCATACAATTAAATATAAAGGGGATTGCGCCCCACCCAAACCCTCCCCGAGAGGGAGGGCTTTAAAACTATTATTTCAAAAAGTCTCCCCTGCCGGGGGAGATTTAGAGGGGGCTACATGATATTACGAGCAGAGAATTTAATCAAGAAATATAAGCAACGTGCTGTTGTGAACGATGTGACTTTTAATGTTGCACAGGGCGAAATTGTGGGTTTGCTTGGGCCTAATGGCGCGGGTAAAACTACATCGTTTTACATGATAGTAGGTTTGATAAAACCTAACGAAGGCAAGATATTTTTGGATGACCAGGATATAACTACCGACCCTATGTACCGCCGCGCGCAAAAAGGAATTGGTTACCTGGCGCAGGAAGCATCGGTTTTTCGTAAGCTTTCTGTAGAAGATAATATCAAGGCGGTGTTGGAAATGGGTAAAATGCCCAAGGATCAGCAACAGGATAAATTGGAAAAGTTGATAGACGAGTTCAGCCTGCACAAAGTACGCCGTAACCGCGGCGATCTGCTATCTGGTGGTGAACGCCGACGTACTGAGATTGCCCGTGCCCTTGCTGCCGAACCGAACTTTATCCTGCTGGATGAACCTTTTGCCGGCGTTGACCCGATAGCGGTAGAAGAGATCCAGGCGATGGTTGCCAAATTGAGGCATCGCAACATCGGTATTTTGATCACCGACCACAACGTACAGGAAACGCTATCCATTACAGATCGCGCCTACCTGCTTTTTGAAGGCAAGATCCTGGAATCGGGCGTGCCCGAAGTATTGGCCGAAAACGAAATGGTACGTAAGGTTTATCTGGGTGCCAATTTTGTATTGAAAAGAAAAACATTCCCTCAATAAGAATCAAGAGTAAACACCCTTGGCTGATAAACCTTTTTAGGATTAACTTTATTTTTTTATATCTTGACTCTTGATTCTAACATCTTGACTCTCTACTATGACCATTTTTAACTCCGTATTTACCTGGTTCATGAAAAAGCGGATCCACCAGATAGAGCTTTTTATGAAATACCCCAACGAAGTACAGGAGGAATGGTTTGAGCAGCTTATTGCCGGTGCCGAAAACACCGAGTGGGGCAAGCAATACGGCTATAAAAGCATTGAAAACCTTGCCACGTTCAAAGAGCGCGTGCCCATCCAAAATTACGATACGCTAAAACCCTACATCGAGCGAATGCTAAAGGGCGAGCAAAATGTACTTTGGCCGTCAGAGATCCGCTGGTTCGCCAAATCATCGGGCACCACCAGCGATAGGAGTAAATTTATTCCGGTAAGTGAAGAGTCGTTAGAGGAGTGCCACTTTAAGGGCGGAAAGGATATGCTTACGCTCTACTTTAACAATCGCCCAAATGCCCGCATTTTTACCGGTAAAAGTTTAACACTTGGCGGCAGCCATCAAATAGGTCAGTTAAATTCAGACACTTTTTTTGGCGACCTATCTGCCGTGATCATGAAAAACCTGCCCCTTTGGGCCGAATTCTACCGTACGCCACATCTGGACATCGCCCTGCTGGATAATTTTGAAGAGAAGATTGAAAAGATGGCCTATGCTACCAAGGATGTAAATGTGACCAGCATCAGCGGTGTGCCTACGTGGAACATCCTGCTGTTTAAACGCATCCTGGAGATCACCGGCAAAAACAACTTGCTGGAAGTTTGGCCCAACCTCGAGCTTTATTTCCATGGCGCGGTAAACTTTACCCCTTACCGCGAGCAATTCAGGAAACTGATCCCGAATGATGACATGTATTACCTGGAAACCTACAATGCTTCAGAAGGTTTCTTTGGCATCCAGGACCTGGAAGAGCCCGGCGACTTGCTGCTGATGCTTGATTATGGTATATTCTACGAGTTTTTACCGCTTGAAAACCTGCATCAGGAAAACCCAAATACGCTGACGCTTGATGAGGTTGAACTGAATAAAAACTACGCGCTTATCATTACTACAAACGCCGGTTTATGGCGATATATGATAGGCGATACGGTGCGCTTTACTTCACTTGTGCCCTATCGCATCCAGATAACCGGCCGCACCAAACATTTTATAAATGCTTTTGGCGAGGAATTGATCATCGACAATGCTGAACGTGCACTTGCCGAAGCGTGCTCGCAAACCGGTGCCATCATCCGGGATTATACCGCCGCTCCTATCTACTTCAACGATAAAGAATGCGGCGCGCACGAGTGGCTGATAGAATTTGAAAAACGCCCCGCCGAATTTGAACGCTTTGTTGACCTGCTGGATGGAACCCTGCGCCGCGTAAACTCCGATTACGACGCAAAACGCTTTAAAGATATGGCCCTGCGCCGCCCACAGGTAAAGATCGTCGCTCAAAACACCTTTTTTAACTGGATGAAAGATCAAGGAAAAATCGGCGGTCAGCATAAAGTACCACGCCTCGCCAACAACCGCGATTATGTGGACGCTATTCTAAAAATGACAGAGCTTATTAAAAATTAGTGTATTGCGAATCCCCTTCTTGCAATTATTTAACACAAAGTTCACTATCATTTAATATTATACCTGTTTCATTGCAAAGGCTGTAGCCGTAAGGGTTATATAAACTAAACAAAATGAAAAAAGCTTTACTAGTGGTTGCGGTGATAGCCTGCCTGGCATCCTGCAAAAAAGATCACCCTGCTCTATCTCCGCTTAATGGAACATGGGAATTAAGGTCGGTATCCGGCGGCTTTGGCCCGGCTGTAGTAGTTGAGGCTGATAAAAGAGTAACCTATCAATTCACTATTAACAGCAAGTACCTTAAAACAGATGCTGCTAAAACTGAAACACGTGGCGAGTACAGACTAAACCTTACAGATGAATATAAGGGCTACAAAATAGGTTCAATTACATTTACAAATCCTGATTATACCGATGCTTTTGCCGTTAAAGCCGACACCATTAACATTGGAAGTTCAGCAGCTGACGGGCCAACCTATCAGTTCATCAGGATCAAGAAGTAATTGCCTGGTATAGTTTCACAGCTTCAACAGCTTCTTTAACATCATGCACCCGTAAAATACTCGCGCCATTCATTAGCGCAATGGTATTTAAAACGGTGGTGCCGTTAAGGGCTTGTTGGGCGTTGGTATCTAACAAGCCGTAGATCATTTTTTTGCGGGAGATGCCGGCGAGTATTGGCAGTTGCAAACTTTCAAATCCCTGCATCCGGTTCATCAGCTCATAGCTATGTTCGGCCTTCTTAGCAAAACCGAAACCGGGATCAAGGATGATATCGTGCACGCCTAACTGCTTTAACTGGTATATCTTCTGCACAAAGTAGTCGTACACCTCGGCAAAAACATCCTCATAATTGGCCAGTTGCTGCATGGTTTGCGGGTTGCCTTTCATGTGCATTAAAATGTACGGTACCTGCAGGCGGGCAACGGTGGCAAACATATCTTCGTCAAGGCTACCGCCGGATATATCATTGATGATATGCGCCCCTGCTTTTATGGCCGCTTCCGCAACGCTTGCGCGAAATGTATCTACTGAAATAATGGCTTCGGGATAATTAGCTGAGATAGCTTCAACAGCGGGCAGCAGGCGATCAGTTTCTTCCTGTACCGAAATATCTTCAGCACCGGGGCGCGACGAATAGGCACCAATATCCAGGAATGTAGCGCCCTCCAACAGCATTTTTTCGGCTTGTAAAAGCACATCTTCGGCAGTTATCTTCCGGCTTTCTGCAAAAAAAGAATCGGGCGTGATATTTATGATGCCCATCACTTTTGGAGTGGACAGGTCTATCAATTTACCGCCCGCATTTACGGTTACTTTTTTCTGAAAAAATGTATCTTTAGCCACTTTGTTTTGTTGAAACGTTGAATGGTTTGAAAGTTGTAAAGTTAAGTGAACTTTATTCAAATTTTCCTATCTCACAACGTCAACATTTCAACTTTGTAACATTAAAACATTACAACAAAAATTGAGCAACACAGCAGCAGAATACGAAGCGGTCATTAATATTTGCAGGGGGCTTTTTGTCAAAAAAACCCGCGATTACGGTACCGCGTGGCGCATCCTAAGACCAGAATCTATCACAGACCAAATCTTTATTAAAGCCCAGCGCATCCGTACGCTCGAAGAAAAAAAGGTTTCTAAAATTGACGAGGACATTACAGGCGAATACATTGGCATTGTAAATTATTGCGTTATTGCTATGATGCAACTGGATTGCGGCCCCGAGATACCCTATGAACTGGATGCTGCCGAGGTGGAAGTGATCTTCGACAACAAGGTGACAGAAACCAAAGAGCTTATGTTTGCAAAAAACCATGATTATGGCGAGGCATGGCGTGATATGCGCATCAGCTCCCTTACCGATCTGATTTTGATGAAAATACTCCGCGTAAAACAAATAGAAGATAACAAGGGCCAAACCCTTGCATCCGAAGGCGTAAAGGCCAACTACCAGGATATGCTGAATTACTCGGTGTTCGCGCTGATAAAACTGGGGGTGCAATGAGAAACAAACTGATCTGGTTTTGCCGTATAGCGGTTGGTTTGCTATTCATTTTTTCGGGGCTGATAAAAGCTAATGACCCGCTTGGCTTTTCTTATAAGCTGGAAGAATATTTCGAAGTATTCCACATGACGTGGCTTAACGGGTTTGCTTTAAGTTTATCCATATTGCTTTGCGCGCTGGAAATGATACTCGGTTTTGCCCTGCTTGTTGGTGCGCGCGCCATACAGGTTATTTGGGGGTTATTGTTGCTCATTATCTTCTTCGCGTTTTTAACCTTTTACTCGGCGTACTTTAAAGTGGTGCAAACCTGCGGGTGTTTTGGTGATGCTATACCGCTTACGCCTTGGCAATCGTTCACTAAAGATCTGATACTACTGCTATTAGTTCTCGTATTATTTGTAAACCGCAAAAGTGTAAAAGCTTTAACCAATACCAAAACCGGCGACAGGCTTTTAATTGGTGCTACCATTATTTCCATAAGCTTCGGGCTTTACACTTATAACTTTTTGCCAGTTTTAGATTTTTTACCCTACAAGCTTGGCGCTAATATTTTGCAGGAAATGAAAACCCCGCCGGGTGCCGCACCCGATGAATTTGAGGTTACTTATGTATTGAAAAACAAGAACACCCAGGATACCAAAACGATGTCAGACAAGGAATACCTTAAATCGGGCATTTGGAAGGATACCACCTGGAAAGTACAGGGTACCTCGGAAAGCAAACTGATCAAAAAAGGATTTGAACCTAAGATTCGCGACCTGAACATCCAGGATGCGCAGGGGAATAATTATAATGAAGAATTGCTGTCGAGCCCATTCTATAGTTTGTGGGTAGTAGCGTATAATCTGGATGAAACCAACCCCGAAGCAGTGAACCGCATTAACGCGTTGGCTGCCAATCTAACCCAGAATTACAATACCCGTACCATATTCCTTACCTCTAACGCGCCCGAGGGTGCACAAAAATTCGCCAAAGAACATAAATTGGTTAGCGAATTATTTTATGCTGATGGCGTTCCGCTGAAAAGTATGGTGCGATCTAATCCCGGTATTATGCTGATAAAAAATGGCGTGGTGGTAAATAAATGGCATTTTCATAACATGCCCAAGTACGACGATATTGTTAAAACCTACCTAAGCAAGTAATAATGGGACTGATATTTTTAGTGGGATTTATGGGCTGCGGCAAAACCTCCTGGGGCCGCAAACTGGCAGCGGGCTTAGGCTACGATTTTATTGATCTTGACCATGCGCTCGAAGCAAAAGTTGGCTCCACTGTAGCTGAGTATTTCGCATCGCATGGCGAGGATTCCTTCCGCAAACTGGAATGTGAGATCTTAAAAACAACTGACTATCCCCAGAATACCGTAATATCAACCGGCGGCGGCCTGCCCTGCTTCTTTGATAATATGGACTGGATGAACAGCCATGGGCAAACCCTTTATATCCAGCTTTCTCCCAAAGCGTTAGGCAACCGCTTGGAAAACGCTAAAACCCCACGCCCTGTTCTGCAAGGCAAAAAAGGCGACGAACTGGTAGAGTTTATTGAACACAAATTAGCCGAACGCGAAGATTTTTATTTGCAGGCTACCCACACGGTTAGCGGTATTGACATGAGTGTAGAAGGATTGATAGAAGTTTTGGGGTTAAAATAATTTAACCTTGTCGTTTGACAATTTACTTAATATGGCTTTTCTATCTCAGATAAACCGCATCTTCCTGTCCTTCCACGTCAATTACAACATCAACATGCTCCTTTATAACAGTGGAAAGTGCTATACCGGCATAATCAGTAGTTACCGGGAAATTCTTGTGGTTACGGTCTATCAATACCACTGTGCGTAATTTTTTAAGTGGCACATCCAAAAACACACCGAAGCCATAGGCAAGGGTTTTACCACTGTTAAGCACATCATCCACCAAAACAATTACTTTATCACTGCACTCCTGCACATAAAAATTAGTTTTAGCATGAAGCTGGCTGCTTTGTTTATCCAGCTCAATAGTTAATAAACGGCTTGTAAAAGGTGCAATTTTATCTAAAATGGTTTTTAATCGTTGTGCTATATGGTTGCCGCGAGGCAGAATGCCTGCGATCAGGATCTCGGTCTCATCAAAGTTATCTTCCAGTATCTGGTAAGCAATACGATCTATCTTTTGCTGTATTTGCTGCTGGTTTAATATCAGGATCTTTTTATCAGACATGGCATTTGTAATTGAAAACAAATATATATTAATAGTTTCTATGGTAGGAACTATTCTTGTTCAAGTTTAGGGTCAATTACCCAAGGTATATTTGTTTGAAAAGTTACTTCTATTAAACCTTCTTTATCTTCGAAAAATGCCATAAAATCGCCGGGGTCAAAACCAATCAGAAAATTATCCGTTATGGAAGTAAGCTCGACAGTATAACCACCTCCTAATAAAGGTGTATAGGCATTTTTTCCGCTTACAATACTACCTTTAAAATGAAACCAGCCAATTGTGTCATAAAAACCATTTGAAAATTTTTGATTTGTCATTATCTCAACCTCTTTGGTGTAATCTATTCCCAATTGTGTAAAAAGCACTTTTATTTTATCCGGAAATACACTTTCTCGAAATGCTAAATAATTTTTACAATTACCACAAGTACAAGAGTAGGCCCCGCCAAATTCAACATTAGCATACGTTTGCTGTGTTAATTCAACATCAACTTCAAATATCCAATCTCTAAACTTCACCGTTTTAATTGACATTGGCTTTTACCCTTTCACGTACGGATAATATACAAAATTTGCGCCCTCCGGAACTACCACAAACAGGCACATAAAGTCGTTTGGGTTTTTGTAGGTGGTTAGAAAACGTTCTTTTAATTCGGCTTTGATAATGCCGCGTTCTGTAAATTCTTCAATGGTTGATGCGTGGATGCTCCAGGCGGTGTTCAGTTCAATCCTGTCAAGGATCAATTCACCCAGTTTAATTTCATGCTGATGCGCGATGAATATTGGGTGTAGCGACAACCCTTCAACCCTAATTTCAACGGCTACCTCCCGAATAGATTCGTTAAAAAATTTGAGGTCGCGTTCTAAACTTACCAGCGGGCTATCCTTCTTCGGCTGTTTATCTTCTGCGCCCCTGTCTTTGTTAAAAAGTTCTTCAGCTTCCATATCAGTAGTATATCTTATTATTCTTGGGGTGGAGTTCGTGGTTTGGTTGTTTTGGCATTAAACCTTGGCTTAAAGGCAGGTTTGGTTGCAGCTGGTGCGTCTTCAACAACTGGTTTTTCTTCCTCAATAGGTATAGTTTCTTCGGCAAGCTCCTCTACTTTTGCCGCTTCGGCTTCGTCAGGTTTCGGTGCCAGGGCCTTCATATTAAACCGCGGCTTAAAAAAACCCGGTTTTGGTGTGGCTTCATTTACTTCGGGATTTGGCTTGATAGCTTCTTTAGCAGGTTCTGCTTCAGGTTTTACTTCCTCCGCGTCCGCAGATTTGGGCGCGGCCATCTGCATTTTAAAGCGTGGTTTAAATGCAGGCTTTGGCGTAGAAGGTTCAGATGACCCCTCCGGCTCGTTGGTACTCTTTTCCGGCTCAACTTCCTTATCAAAATCTTTAGTTTGCGGCCCATTTCCCTGGGTCATTTTTATGTTAAACCGTGGTTTAAACCCTGGTTTGGATGCAGGTGTTTCCGCCTTTACTTCTCCTGTATCAGTTGTTCGTGCTGTATTATCCGCCATATCTTGCATGGCAGCCTTTTCTTGTTGAAACGGAGGATCTTGGTCTTTCGTCTGGGCAGCCTCGTTAACTTCAGGCGTTGAAGTAGCGCTATCTGTAAAGGGCAGGTCTTTTACATCGCTGGTTTGCGCAGGCTTGTTTACCATTCCCGGTTTAAATCTTGGTTTAAAGCCCGTGGATGGCGCGGGGATGCTTTCTGTAAGCGTTTCCACAATGGTTTGCTCGGCCAATTGATTTTCAAGGTGTATCTTTTCCGGCTTTTGCTCGGGTGCCAGGTGATATTGCAGCCTCAACTTATTGAACCAGTATTTTTTGGTATGGTCGAAGCTTTTCTCGCCCATTTGGGTAAAGTGTTTTTCAAATTCGGCAAACAGGCCCGGCTCTGCTGTCTTTAAGGCAACAAGGTCTATCCGCTTCTTATTAAAAAACTCTTCAAAAGTCATTCTATATTAGATTTGAGATATGAGATTTTAGATGTTAGACAGAAGCCTTCTCGTATCAAATCTCATATCTAATGTCTCACATCTACAGCGCTACATCCACATCCAGCGTATTAAAATGGATGCCGGTTGCTGTTTGTTTCCAGTCCCCGCGTTCCTCGTCCGTAGCCTTCATCAGTTTTGGGAACCACTCCAGCGGGAAAGCTTGCTGCTTGCCATCGGCACGTTCCACAAAAAGCAAACCATTAGCAAAGGTTACCTTGACTTCTTTTTTTTGTTTGCTTGATGAAAATAGTGGCATGTTTTAAATTTGAAAATTTATTGATCTGAAAATTTGAAAATGAATAGGCAATTTTCAAATCACCTCATTTTCAAATCTTCAAATTTATTACTCCGCCATATTATGGTAAACCGCCTGCACGTCGTCATCTTCCTCTAAACGGTCAATGATCTTGAAAACATCAACAGACTGTTCTTCGGTTACCGATATATTTGATTGTGCAACACGCTCCAACTTAGCAGATCTGGTTTCGATGCCAATCTCTTCTAACGCTTTTTGCATCTTGCCAAAGTTTTCAAATGCGGTGTGTAATACGGCAATATCATTTCCTTCTTCGTCGGCCTCCACAAAAAGGTCTTCTAATCCGGCATCTATCAATTCAAATTCCAGTTCTTCCAGGTCGCGGTCGCCCGGGTCAAACGTAAATACAGATTTGCGGCTGAAGATAAAATCCAGCGAACCTGTTTTGCCCAGCGTACCGCCATATTTAGTAAAATAGCTACGTACGTTGGCTACGGTACGGTTAAGGTTATCAGTAGCGGTTTCTACCAAAATAGCCACACCATGCTGTGCATATCCTTCGTAAACAATTTCTTCGTAATCTTTTTCATCACGGCTTGTGGCACGTTTAATAGCGGCCTCCACCCTATCCTTAGGCATGTTAACTGCCTTTGAGTTTTGGATAGCCGTGCGCAACCGCGAGTTGGTATTAGGATCGCCACCGTTGGCTTTTACCGCCATTACTATCTCTTTCCCCAAACGGGTAAACTGCACGGCCATTTTGGCCCAACGCTTAAATTTTCTTTCTTTACGGAATTCGAATGCTCTTCCCATATTAGCCCCCCAGCCCCCTAAAGGGGGAGCCGGATATTTTTTTATTGTTATACCATAAGCCTACTTGTTCCCCCTTCAGGGGGTTAGGGGGCTCTAAATTACATTTTTTAAATTGGTTAGCATATCCTCCGTAATTTTAGGAAGGTCGTAATCTAACTGCCAGCCCCAATCCTGCTGTGCCTGCGTATCATCTATCGATTTTGGCCAGCTATCGGCAATGGCCTGGCGCGGGTCGTTATCGGCGTAGCTCATTTCAAAATCGGGGATATGCTTTCTAATTTCTTCGGCCAGTTGCTCTGGTGTAAAGCTGATTCCTGCCAGGTTATAGCTCGACCGGATGCTCAGGTTTTCGGCAGGTGCATCCATCAAATTAATAGTAGCGCGGATGGCATCGTCCATATACATCATTGGCAATGCCGTTTGTGCCGATAAAAAGCCCTGGTATTTTCCTTGCTTTAACGCTTCGTGGAAAATATGCACCGCGTAATCTGTAGTGCCGCCTCCCGGGTTTGCACGCCAGCCAATAAGGCCGGGGTAACGGATGCTGCGCACATCAACACCATATTTTGTAAAGTAATACTCGCACCAGCGTTCGCCGGCCAGTTTGCTAAAGCCATAAACCGTGTTAGGGTCCATAACGCAATACTGCGGCGTATTATATTGTGGCGAATGTGGCCCAAAAACAGCGATGGAACTTGGCCAGAATATTTTTGAAGTTTTAAACTCAACGGCAAAATCAAGTACGTAAAGCAAGCCGGTCATGTTAAGGTCCCAGGCCATTTTTGGCTTTTGTTCGCCTACGGCAGACAGTATGGCGGCCAGCAAATATACTTGCGTGGGGCGGTGCTTGTCAAATAAATGGTGCAAGTTATCCTTATCCAGCACGTTGGCAAACTCGAACGGGCCGGTATTGCGCAATGCATAGTTTGGGCTGTTTATATCTGACGCGATGACGTTTTCGGCACCATGTATATTCCTTAAAGCCGTTACCAGTTCGGTACCTATTTGGCCATTGGCGCCAATCACTAAAATCTTTTCGCTCATGCAGTCACAGGTTTGGGTACAAAGGTAAATTATTTTGTCTGAACCCGAATTTTGTCTGAACCCGAATTGATGAAATTTGAGGGACTTTATTGAATTATTGAAGTTAGAAATAGGCTGCGATCACTATTCATTTCAAAAATTCACTTAATTCTATAAATTCAGGTTCAGACATTTTGCATACCAATTTAGTAGACATTTCCGAAAAAAATCGCATATTTGGAGTTTAATCAACATACACACATAATTTAAAAACAGAAATGAAAGTCGCCGTAGTAGGTGCCACCGGGTTGGTAGGCACTAAAATGTTGCAGGTTCTTGCAGAACGCAACTTCCCCGTTACAGAATTAATTCCCGTAGCATCCGCAAAAAGTATTGGTAAAGAGATCACTTTTAAGGGTATGCAATTTAAGGTGGTTTCTGTTGAGGATGCGATAAAGCAAAAGCCGGACGTTGCACTTTTCAGTGCCGGTGGCAGCACATCTTTAGAGCAGGCCCCTTTATTTGCAGCGGCAGGCATTACTGTTATCGATAATTCATCGGCATGGCGTATGGACCCAACCAAGAAACTGGTTGTGCCCGAAGTTAACGCGGATGTACTTACCGCTGATGACAAGATCATCGCGAACCCAAATTGCTCTACCATACAAATGGTAGTGGCTTTAAAACCACTGCACGATACTTATAAAATTAAACGCGTTGTGGTATCAACTTACCAATCGGTAACCGGTACAGGCGTAAAAGCGGTTGAACAGCTTTTCAACGAGCGTAAGGGCATTGATGGGCCAAAGGTTTACCCTTACACTATCGATCTTAACGTGATCCCTCAGATTGATGTGTTTACCGAGAACGGTTATACCAAAGAGGAGATGAAAATGATATTGGAGACCAAAAAGATCATGGGCGACGATAGCATCAAAGTTACCGCAACCACTGTGCGCATCCCGGTTATGGGCGGCCACTCGGAGTCGGTTAACATCGAGTTTTTGCATGATTTTGACCTGAGCGAAGTACGCCAGCTTTTAGCGAACTCGCCGGGTATTGTTGTGGTTGACGATACCGCTAACCTGAAATACCCAATGCCGCTTGACGCGCACGATAAAGACGATGTATTTATAGGCCGCCTTCGACGCGACGAAAGCCAGGACAACACCCTTAACTGCTGGATAGTATCTGACAACCTGCGTAAGGGTGCCGCCACAAACGCGGTGCAAATTGCAGAGTATTTAGCTGAAAAGCATTTGATAGGACAGGCTGTAGAAGTGTAGAGCCTCACCCAACCTTCTCCAAAGGAAAGGGCTTAAGAAAATAAACAAATAGGGATAGTCGTTAGATTATCCCTATTTTTATTTTACGATGAAATTTCTAAAGCTGTGCCCACTCACTGTCATTTTATTTTTTGCCCGGGCAGCCTTTGCCCAAAACGCAAATACAGTTGAGAATGATCTATTAAAATCATTCAAAAAAATAAGTTATTGGGATGATGAACAACGCAAAGGCACTGCCGGAGCGGACGATTCGCTCATCAAGGCAAACAGCACTTTCGAAAAAAAGTTAAAAACATACACGCAACAATATCCCGCTACTATTAATGAGCCGTTTGCATCCTTAAAAAACGAGCGCCTGGACATATTCACTTCTGCAGACGGGCTTTTCAGGATCTACTCATGGGACACCTGGCTGGGCGGCACCATGCACGATTTTGCAAATATGCTGCAATATAAGATTGGGCAAAAAACACAATCCATATTATGGACCAGCACGGAAGGTAACTACATACCGCTCTTTAATAATCTGTACACATTTAAAAACGGTGGTAAAACATATTACCTGGGCATTTATGGCCGCATCTATTCCTCTAAAGACGCCGGAAGAGGCATCCAAATATTTGCAATAGAAAACGGGAAGTTGAATGAGGATGTTAAACTGATTAAAACGCAATCCGGCATGCGCAGTAAAATAAACTACACCTATGATTTCTTTTCGGTGGTGGATATTGCATTTGAAAAAAGGCCAACTATTACTTTTGATGCCGTTACAAAAACCATCAGCATCCCATTGGTTGCTTTAAACGGTAAAGTAACAAGCAAATTCATTACTTATAAATTCAACGGACAATATTTTGAAAAGGTAAAAAGTTAAATTCTATTCCCCCTTTAGGGGGTTAGGGGGTTTCCTTATCTTTACCCCATGCCTCAACAAAAAGCTGTAATTATTGGTGCCGGTATAGCTGGTATAGCAACAGCTATCCGTTTGGCGGCTAAGGGTTACGCGGTGGAGGTTTACGAGGCCAACAGTTACCCCGGTGGCAAGCTTTCCCAATTTGAGCAGAACGGCTACCGCTTTGATGCCGGGCCAAGCCTTTTTACTATGCCACAATACGTGGACGAACTTTTTCACCTCGCCGGTAAAAACCCGGCCGATTACTTTACCTACCAAAAGCTGGATGTAGTTTGCAAATATTTTTATGAGGATGGCACACGCTTAAGCGCCTACGCCGATACCCAACAATTTGCGCAAGAGATCCAGGATAAAACCGGCGAACCTGCTACTGCCGTTATTAAACACCTGGCAAACAGCAGCGATATTTACAGCATTACCAATCACGTTTTCTTAGAGCGGTCGCTGCATAAGTTAAAGACTTATTTGCGGTGGGATACAATAAAGTCTATAATCAGGTTTCCTAAGATAGACCCGTTCCGTACCATGCACAAGGCAAATGCTTCGGGGTTTAAGGATGCGCGGGTAGTGCAATTCTTTGACCGATACGCCACTTACAATGGTTCGGATCCGTACCAGGCGCCGGCCACGTTGAATGTTATCCCACATCTCGAGCATCATTTTGGCGCATACTTCCCCAACGGCGGTATGTACAGCGTTACCCAAAGTCTGGTGAAGCTTGCCGAAGAACTGGATGTAAAGTTTCATTACAATTATAAGGTGGATGAAATTGTTGTCATCAACAGCAATGCAAAAGGCATCCGCGCCAAAAGCGAAAATATTATAGCGGATATTGTGGTATCTAACATGGATGTTTGGTTTACCTATAAGCAATTGCTTGGCAAATACCCAAAGCTACATCCGCAGAAAATTTTAAACCAGGAGCGCAGCAGTTCGGCATTGATATTTTACTGGGGGATAAAAAAGCAATTCCCTGAACTGGACCTTCATAACATATTTTTTAGCGCGGACTACAAGGCGGAGTTCGACCACATCTGGAAACAGCAGGATATTTACCACGACCCTACCGTTTACCTCAACGTCAGCTCGAAATATAAAACAGACGATGCGCCCGCCGGGTGCGAAAATTGGTTTGTGATGATCAACGTCCCCGCTAATAACGGGCAGGATTGGGATAAGCTCATAGCGTATGCAAAAGCAAACATCCTTGAAAAGTTATCGCGGATTTTGGGGGAAGGAATTAGCGAATTAATAGTCAGCGAGAGCATCCTTGATCCGCGCAGCATCGAAAGCAAAACATCTTCTTATAAAGGGTCTATCTATGGCACAAGTTCCAACAATCAGTTCGCGGCATTTTTGAGGCATGCCAATCAATCGTCAAAAGTGGAGGGGTTATATTTTTGCGGAGGAAGTGTCCACCCGGGCGGCGGGATACCGCTTTGTTTATTATCAGCGAAGATCACTGCGGATATTATAAAATAACAATCTATTTCAACAACCCATTTTTGCGAGTTACGAAGCAATGACGCGAGGGGGAAAGGGCACTTGTTTTGATTCTTGGCTCTTGATTCTTATCTCTTGATTCTTATCTCTTGTTCTATTCTTCAACCATCCCCGCAAGCGCTTCAATCCATTTTGGGGAGTCGTTTAAGCTCTCTACCAATTGCACATGTTCGCCACCGAGCGCTTTAAATTCGTCGCCATATTCGCGGGTTACTTCAAAAACGGTTTCCAGGCAGTCGGCAACAAAGGCGGGGCAAAATACCAAAAGGCGCTTTTTACCTTCTTTAGCCAGATGGGCAATCACCTCGCTGGTGTAGGGCTGCACCCATGGGTCGCTGCCCAGGCGCGACTGAAAACAAACGGTGTACTTGTCTTTTGGCAAATTCATTTTGCCGGCAATCAGGCGGGCGGTATCGTGCGATTGCGCCGAGTAGCACAATTTATTGGTATCATTTAAAGTATTGCAGCAACCATCAACCTGCAGGCAGTAGCTGTGCGTATGGTCGCATTTTTTTAGCTGGCGCTGTGGCAAACCGTGAAAACTGAACAGGATATGGTCGTAAGTTTCGGGTTGATATTTCGCAGCATTATCAGCAAAGGTCTCTATCATCAGTTCGTTATCGTGGAACGAATTCAGAAATGATATTGTAGGGATGGTTTGCCATTCCTTAACCAGGTCCATCACTTTTTCTTGTACAGACCCTGTACTTGCTGATGCATATTGAGGGAAGAGCGGGATCACCTGAATGTCGCTAATCAAAGCATCTTTTAAACGCTGCAGGGCAGATTCTATAGAAGGGCTTTGGTAACGCATAGCCAGCTCAACCATGTAGCCATTGCCAAGGCGTTGCTGTAAAGCTGCCTGTTGTAATAAACTGTAGTGTAATAACGGCGAGCCGGTTTCTTTATCCCAGATAGCCTGGTAAAGTTTAGCCGATTTTGGCGCCCTAAACGGGACGATAATGCCTTTTACCAATACGGTGCGTAGCGCTGCATTAACGTCAATAACGCGCCCATCCATCAAAAATTCGTTCAAATACTTGCGTACATCCGCTGTCGACGGACTATCCGGCGTACCTAAGTTTACCAGTAAAACTCCCTTTTTTGCCATAATTTATACGGGTGCAAAAATAAAATAAGTATTTGTGATTGTAAGTGTTAAATATCAGGCTAATGTTAATTTAGAAAGATAACTAACAAACGTATTGGTTATTTTTTCACTTGCCACAACCTCCACCAGGGCATCCAGGGAGCATCATGATGTTCGTAATGGTAACCAAAAAAATAACAGCTAAAAAATGCCAGGAAATGGTTGCGCCGTAAACTGCGCGATTGGTGTTTATTATCGTGTTCGCCTTTGTGTGGCAGGTAGGTACCAAAGTAAAATAGCTGTAATGTGCTTAGTAATGATGGCGCCACCCAAAACAATAAAAGGTTAAGCTGCGGGATCCAAATCTTTAGCACATTAAATACAATCGCCATAATCACAATTTGCCAGATGGACAGATAGTTACGAATGAATTGTACATACCATCTCAAAAACGTCCCTTTATGGTAATCCGGGTCGGCATCCGTGTGTACATGGTTATGGTGCTGGTGGTGCTTAGTGTATAGTTTAGGGTACCAGAACGAGGCGTACATGAACGTGCAAATAAATCCGATACTATTATTTAAAACATTATTAGGTGCAATAGTACCGTGCATGGCATCGTGAGCGGTAATAAACAGGCCGGTGTAAAGGTGCATTTGCACCAGGATCATCAAATACAGCAGCGGATTTGTAAAATCAATCTGCCATTGCATCAGTAAAACAGTTGACGTAATCCAGCTACCGAGCACAAGCAGGGCAATAAATAAACCGGTATATGATGGGGATTTTTGAACCACAATTTTATAAAGCAATAAGCGTGCTGCTAATAGCTTTCCAGTTCGGCTTTTACTTGTTGCATCAACCACATAGGGGTTGATGTAGCGCCGGCAATGCCTATTTTATCGCCTTGGCTAAACATAGTTGGGTTCAACTCGCTAATAGATGATACAAAGTAAGTGTTCGGGTTATGCTTGCGGCATACCTCATAAAGCACTTTACCATTTGAGGATTTTTTGCCCGATACAAATACCACCTTATTAAACTTTACCGCAAAAGCGGGCAGGTCCTTATCACGGTTACTCACCTGGCGGCAAATAGTATCGTTGGCCTTAACCTCGTACCCGCGCGATAGCAATTGCTCTTTTACGTTGTAAAACTTCTCCATGCTTTTGGTAGTTTGGCTATAAAGCGTAAAGCTGGCGGGCAGTTCAGCATCGTCAAGCTCGGTAATATCCTGGAAAACCAAGGCATCGCCATTGGTTTGGCCTTGCAAACCTACCACTTCGGCATGGCCATGCTTCCCGAAGATCAGGATTTTCTCGTTATTATCGTATGATGTTTTGATGCGGTTCTGCAGTTTTAAAACTACCGGGCACGATGCATCAATAAGTGTAATATTATTCTCTAAAGCTATCCTGTAAGTTTCGGGTGCTTCGCCATGCGCGCGGATAAGTACTTTCTCGTTGCGCAGGTTAACCAGTTCTTCGTGCTCAATAATACGCAGGCCAAGAGCTTTCAGGCGCTCCACCTCTTCGTCGTTGTGCACAATATCGCCCAGGCAATACAGGTAACCATCTTCGGCCAATATCTCTTCGGCCATATCAATAGCGTAAACCACCCCGAAGCAAAAGCCCGAATCCTGGTCTATAGTAACTTGTAGCTGATAATCACCCATTGTAGTACAAAAATAACTATTTATAAAGTGAAAGGCGAAATGTTAACGGTAAAAGGTTGGTCATTGTTTTTAAACCGGAATTACGCCGATTTTCAGGATTGACGAGATTACTAAAGCACCAACAAATTTAACAGCCCAAAAAATACAAACTCCGTTACCAGCAAAGCAGGTGCGGCAACACTTTGCTTTTTAAACCGGAACAGTTCAAAAATATACAGCATTACTGCGCTTACTAAAAACCAGCACAGGTAATTTTTTAGCGGGATGCTTCCGTCAAGCCAATGCCAGTAATCAAACTTAATGGCGATGGGTTCTATCAACACGTCAAGTGTAGTTAGCAAACCGGCACCTGCTATCACTCTAAAAAAAATGCTTCTTAAACGGCTGCGTTGCAGCGTTACGCCGGTTACATAGATTAGTAAAAACCAGTTGACGCCTATCATCAGCGGGATGCCGAATAGTTTCATGCCGAGCGTACTATCATAGGTATAATTACCAAAAAGCCAGCCTTTGTGCACCCCTATCCACTCGGCTAAAAAGCCGAGCCAAAATATAAGTAAGATAAATATCCCGAAGCTACTGTTCAGTTTATGATGACTGAATACAATAACGCCAAGCATCAGCAATAAATGGAAAGGTACTATCTGTAAAAACAACGGCCTGCTTACCGGCAATGATAAGCCAACCAACCCAACTATGTGGAACAGGATGATGATACCGATGGCTATCCGTGGCGGGATGCTCATATGCGGCGGCCCTTCCATACTGTAGTTTTAGTGAGGTATTTCTGTATGGATGTTATGCCTATAAGCAATAAATTAAACATCTGTACCGGGTGTAAAAACAGGTTGAGCAAAGCATTTTGCCCGGCTGATAGCGAGATCATGATACGGGTTAACCCAATCAATCCAACCATCATCAATATAAAATTAAGGTTCATGGTCATGACCACAATGGCGGGCCCGCCAATAATCAACAGCAGGTAAATCAAAAAGCCAATGATATTGTAGTTGAAAGCGGCCAAAAAGTTTTTTCCAAACCCGTTTATCGCTTCATTATAGCCTTTATACATGCGGCAACTTATCATCCCGTTGGCAAGTAATGCTTCGCCGTTCAGCTTGGATGCCTTTACCAGTTTCATGATCTCTACATCTTCTACCACCTTATTTTTCACTTGTTGGTGCCATTGGTATTGTTTGTAATCGCCGGCGTTGAATAGCATAAACTGCCCGCTGGCTGCCGCTACAGCGGCACTTTTAACCAGGTAAACCAGCCTGAGCGGTAATAGGTTCAATAATATATAATGCATCAGGGGCACCACAATTATTTCGCCGGGGGTTATCATGGTTTGGTTTGTAAACAAACTCAGCAAACTTAACCCGCGCAAGTTAATACGGTGGACCGCACTATTTATTAAGCCATTGTAAACCTTTTCGTCGGCGTCTAAAAACAAGAAATAATCGCCGGTGGCGTGTTGGGCCAGTTGGTGGCAGGCATAATTTTTACCAAGCCATCCGGCAGGCAATACATCGCCTTTTATTACCTTAAAACGCTTATTTTTCGCCGCAAAATTGTCACAAAGCGTATAAGTATCATCCGTTGAGTTATCATCCAGGATAATTACCTCATAGCTGCTGTAATCCTGCTCAACAATGGATTGCAGTAAGGTGATAATGTCTTCCGCCTCATTGCGGGCCGGGATGAGGATGGAAACCTTATCCTCATAATGCTTGCCTATCCGCGGTAATTTTGGGTTCGAAATAAAATTGAACAGCGTAACCGTAAAGCGCAGTATCAGGAATATAAAGGTTACTAATAGGGCAATTATCACTATATTACTATTTTGGTTTGCTGCTGTTTGGCGTTGTCGTAATGTTGCTGATAGGCGGCTTGTACGTCTGACAGATCGCCCTCCACTTTTAAGTAAACGTTTGCCGTCGGCTTTCTATATTGCAGGTTCTCAATAAATGTCGCGGCCATTATGGTTAGAAATTTCCCGGCAGCCTGTTGCATTATTTTCGAGAGGCCTTTTTGAAAATCAACCTCATCAACAAAGTTGGAATATAGTTTACCTTGCGGGAATATCAGCACCAGGTTTTCAGGGTCGTTCAGTAACTGCGCGGCATAATCAAGCGAAGCCAGCATCTCGCGGGAGCTTTTACTTACCGAAAACGCCCCCATATATTTAAAAAAAGATACCTCTTTAACCGTTTCTTCGATCACCATCACATGGAAACGCTTCTTAAATACTTTATGGTTTATGTAGTACATTAAAAACCCATCCCACCAGCTAAAGTGGTTAGCTAATAGCAATACCGACTTACCCCTCTCTACCTCTACCGCATTAAACTTTACCGCGTGGAAATCCGCCTTTACGATCCGCAGGATGTAATTGTGAAAGAACCATGTGATTAATTTATTTTTCTGCGGATAGATCATGAAATTTCGGATTTATAGATTAATGCTCCACATCTATCTGAGCTTTCAGGGCTTGTTGATGACAGGTATTAATTTTTTCTACCAGCTCATCAAAGGGCACTTCGCCTGCTATGCCGCAATCAAACAGGTGGAAAAATACCGACGGTTTAAGGCTTTCAAAATAATCTATCAGCGCGCAGTTATACACGATCTGGCAGGGGCCTTTTATATTTTTAATGAGGCGTTCGATGCCTTTTTCTACCTTAATTTCGTTGGTATGGTTGGATATCAATTCGCCCTGCGGAAATACCACCACCAGGTTCTCGGGATTATTGAGCAAACCGGCAGCGTATTGCAAGGATTTAACCATTTCACGCGATGATCTGTTTATCGAAAATCCGCCGAACAGGTTCAGCAGCATACGCTTTTTCAGGTGGTCTTCCTGCATCATAACATACGATTTACGAAACAGGTGCCAATACGCCAGGTAGTTGGCCAAAAAACCATCCCACCAACCAAAATGGTTACATAGCAACAAGATAGAATGCCCTGGTTTTATAACAACTTTATTTGCAACCACCAGCCGGTTAAAAGCTTTGCGCATACGGTAACGCATATACATGGCAAACCAGTTGCTAAAAAGTTTTACGCGGCGGGCAGGTATCATTGCGGTAAATTTAATAAATACTCATCCAGTTGTTTGGTAACCAGCCAATGCCCCATATTTACCTCGTGCACTTCGGCATTTGGCAGCAGATCAATAAACGGCTTTGCGGCCTTCATCGGGAACAAATTATCATGCTTGCCAAATATCAGCCTGCATTTAATATTGTGCCGATTGATGAGCGCTGCTATTTTATGGGTATCGGGCTTTAACAAACGGATAAGGTTTAGGGTATAATAAACATCCTGCCGTTTTTGTTCGGTATCAATTTCATTGTAGGCAATGTGATACAGGCTCTCGTCAATAAACTTTACTTTTTTAAGATTTTTAAGCAGTGTTGGTGCAAGCCATTTGCTTTTGGTAACGCGCCTAAACAGGTACTTACCTATTGGCTTAAATGTTAAAAAATTGAAGCCTTTATATACCGATAAACCGTCGGGCGCCATCAGGATAATTTCATCAATCAGGTCGGCATATTCTTCAACCAATATCAGGGCTACATTGGCACCAATAGAATACCCCATTACTGAAAACCGCTGCTTACCGTACAGTTTAAACCACTCTTCCAAATAGGCCTTTACCATTGGCTTGGGCATACCGGCTACAATTTGCTGCTCGGTCCAGTCTCCCAGTTTGCTTTCGCCATGAAAAAAGTGGTCAAAACCGTAAACGTGGTAATCTTTAAGGATGGATTTTTCGAGCACATGGAACTGCCTGCCCGTCATCCCGTAACCGTGAAAGGCCAACAGGGGTTTGCTGCCGCTGCCGTATTCATGAAAGTGTGCCTTACCTAAGCCGGGGATGTCCAAAAAGCCCATAGCGGCAATATTAAGAATTACTCTCTTAATATGCGTGTCATTTTCTAACGATAGAGAAAATCTTATATAAGCGTTGAGCAGACTTGCATGGTAAAAGATTCTCCTCGTACCTCGTTGGAAATGACACTTCTTGTTTATACTCTTTTAGTGCCTCTCCTTTATATACGCCCTTATTGCTTCGGTTGCACCCACATTTTGCGCTACGTAATTTTTCGCGATTACAGCAGCAGCATAGCGGGCGGTTTCGTCGTTCATTAACAAACTTGTAATGGCGTTTAATTCGTCCGGACTATTAATAGCAAACCCTGCCTTAAGTTCCACAAGGTCACGGGCTTCTTTAAATTTATGATACTTAGGACCATAGATAACAGGCATCCCAAAGGCAGCGGCTTCTAATGTATTGTGGATACCCGCGCCAAAGCCCCCGCCTATGTAAGCAATATCTGCGTATTCATAAAGCGAGGAGAGCATGCCGATGTTATCGATGATGAGCGTAGTGTAAGGTGCGGATTGCGGCGGTAATTGTGAAAACCTTACGGTTGTTTCTTTCGGCAGCAAGCTCATCAATCCGGCTATCTTATCCTCGCCTATCTCGTGTGGGGCAATAATGAATTTCCAGTCGGGGTGTTGGGCGATAAGCTGTGGTAACAATTTTTCATCCTGCGGCCAGGTACTGCCCGCTATAAATAGCTTTTGTCCGTTTTTAAATTCGGCAATAAATTTTAATGATTTTGGTTGCCCTGCGTTTGCCCATACCCGGTCAAACCGGGTATCGCCGTTAATTGTTACGTTGGTGATGCCCGCATCGTGCAATAAATGTTTCGAGGGTATATCCTGTACAAAAAACCAGGTTACCATTTTTAGCATTTTGCGGTGCAGGCCGCCATACCATTTAAAGAACACCTGCCTGTGCCTAAAGATGCCCGATACCATGTATAAAGGCACATGCTGCTTATGCAATTCGTTAAAAAAGTGGTACCAATATTCGTACTTGGTAAATATGGCCATTACGGGCTTAATCGCATCCACAAACTGCTGGGCATTGCCCGCCGTATCAAGAGGCAAATAATACACAGCATCGGCCAGCGGGGTATTCTTACGTGCCTCGTATCCCGATGGCGAAAAAAAAGTTAGTACAATTTTGTACTGTGGGTGGTCGTTTTTAACAGCCTCTAAAACCGGCCTTCCCTGTTCAAATTCGCCTAACGACGCAAAATGGAACCAAATGCTGGATTCTAACTGTTGTACCTGCTGATCTTTGCGGCCGTTTATCCACAACCTGGCTTTATTTTTATAAAGTGAAACCATATACACAAGTGTGTAGTATAAGTTGATGCCGATGTTGTACAGTACAAGCATTTTTTAATTTGTATTCCTATCTTCGTTCGGCATAAAAGTAATAACATTAATAACAAAAAGTATTTATGAAAATAGCTGTTGTTGGAACAGGTTATGTGGGCCTGGTAACAGGCACATGTTTAGCAGAAACCGGTAATGAGGTAACCTGTGTTGATATTAACGAACAAAAGGTTAAAATGATGCAGGAAGGTCAGCTTCCAATATACGAGCCGGGCCTGGAGTTACTTTTTCACCGTAACATCAGCCAAAAAAGGTTATTATTCACCAATAACCTGGCCGAGGCAATTGCCGATGCGCAAATCATTTTCCTGGCGTTGCCAACCCCTCCGGGTGGCGACGGCTCTGCCGACCTTAGCTACGTTTTGGGCGCAGCTAAAGACATTGCAAAGTTAGTTACCGACTATAAAGTTATAGTAACAAAAAGCACCGTGCCGGTTGGTACTGCCGATAAAGTTACCGCGGTAATGAACGAAAACACCAGCGTAGAATTTGCGGTGGTATCAAACCCCGAGTTTTTAAGGGAAGGTGTAGCTGTAGAAGATTTTATGAAACCCGACCGTGTGGTTGTTGGTACTACCGACGAACGCGCACGCAAATTAATGGCGGAGCTTTACGCACCATACGTACGTCAGGGCAACCCGGTGATATTTATGGACGAGCGCTCGTCCGAATTAACAAAATATGCCGCCAACTCTTTCCTGGCTACCAAAATATCATTCATGAATGAGGTTGCCAACCTTTGCGAACTGGTTGGTGCCGATGTTGATATGGTGCGCCGTGGTATTGGTGCCGATAATCGTATTGGTAACCGCTTCCTGTTCTCGGGTATTGGCTATGGCGGCAGCTGTTTCCCTAAAGATGTACAGGCTTTGGCAAAATCGGCCGAAGAGAACAAGTACGACTTTAAGATCCTTAACTCGGTAATGGAAGTTAACGAGATCCAGAAAAAGGTACTTGTTCAAAAACTGAAAAAATATTACAACGGCGACCTTAAAGGCAAAAAATTTGCCATGTGGGGCCTTGCCTTTAAACCGGAAACGGATGATATCCGCGAAGCACCTGCATTATACATTATTGATGAGCTTTTGAAAGAAGGGGCAACCCTCAGCGTGTTCGACCCTGAAGGGATGAAAAATGTTAAAGCACTGGTGGGCGATAAGATCACCTACGGTACTGATGCCTACGAAATTTTAGATGATGCTGATGCCTTACTTATTGTTACCGAATGGTCGGCTTTCCGCAATCCTAATTTTGATCAAATAACTAATCGCTTAAAAAACAAGGTTATATTTGATGGGCGTAACCTATACGACCTGCAAAAAATGGTTGACCTTGGTTTTTATTACAACAGTATAGGCAGAAAAATAATTAGCTAATGGAAGAACGTAAAAGAATATTAATAACCGGCGCAGCCGGTTTTTTAGGCTCGCACCTGTGCGATAGGTTTATTAAGGAAGATTACCACGTTATTGGTATGGATAACCTGATAACCGGCGACCTGCGCAACATCGAACATTTGTTTAAACTGGAGAATTTTGAGTTTTACAACCACGATGTATCCACATTTGTACATGTATCCGGCGAGCTTAACTATATCCTGCATTTTGCTTCGCCGGCAAGCCCTATAGATTATTTGAAGATCCCAATCCAAACATTAAAGGTAGGGTCATTAGGTACACATAACCTGTTAGGTTTGGCACGCAGCAAAGGCGCAAGGATGCTTATTGCTTCAACATCTGAAGTGTACGGCGACCCTAACGTAAACCCGCAACCAGAAGAGTACTGGGGTAATGTAAACCCCGTAGGCCCACGCGGGGTTTATGATGAGGCTAAGCGTTTCCAGGAAGCTATTACCATGGCATACCACACTTTTCATGGTTTAGAAACCAGGATCATCCGCATCTTTAATACTTACGGCCCGCGTATGCGCCTTAACGACGGACGCGTTTTGCCTGCCTTTATTGGCCAGGCCCTGCGCGGCGAACCATTAACCATGTTTGGCGATGGCTCACAAACCCGTTCGTTTTGTTATGTTGATGACCTTGTGGAAGGTATATACCGCCTGCTGCACAGCGATTACGCACAACCGATGAACATTGGTAACCCCGATGAAATTACCATCCGCGAATTTGGAGAAGAGATCATTAAACTTACCGGTACTGATCAGCAAATGATAAGCCTGCCCCTACCTACCGATGACCCTAAACAGCGCCGCCCGGATATTACAAAGGCACGTGCAATTTTGGGATGGGAGCCGAAAGTATCGCGCAGCGAAGGTTTAAAAATAACTTACGAATACTTTAAATCGCTGCCTGAGAAAGAAATACTGCATAAAGATTTCAAGTACTTCAATAAACAATAGTATTTTCGGCATTTCATAGGGCGCGTACTGCAAAGTATGCGCCTATCCTTAAATCTATTAAAAATATCCCTATGAAAATTTTAGTAACGGGCGGCTTAGGTTTTATTGGCACCCACACCGTTGTTGAGTTAGTTAACGCAGGTTACGACCCGATCATCATCGACGACCTATCAAATTCCAATATAAAAATGCTTGACCAACTGGCCCGCATTATTGGATACAAACCCGCCTTTTACGAATTTAATTTGTGTGACGAAGCCGCTGTAAAAGATTTTGCAGCAAAACAACCCGATGTTGCAGGCATCATCCACTTTGCTGCTTCAAAAGCGGTTGGCGAATCGGTAGAAAACCCGTTGAAATATTATTACAATAATTTCTTTTCGCTTATAAACCTGCTTAAGGCATACGATGGTAAAACCTTAAATTTCGTATTCTCATCAAGCTGTACAGTTTATGGCCAGCCGGATGTTTTACCGGTAACCGAAGACGCGCCGGTTAAACCGGCCGAATCGCCTTACGGTAACACCAAGCAAATAGCCGAAGAGATCTTGAAAGATATGGTTGCTGCCGGCACTAACTATAAAGTAATAGCATTACGTTATTTTAACCCGGTTGGCGCGCATGATAGCGCTTTAATTGGCGAATTGCCAAACGGCGTGCCTCAAAACCTTGTTCCGTTCATCACCCAAACGGCCATTGGCAAACGCGAAAAAATTACCGTGTTTGGTGATAAATACGATACACCTGATGGTAGCTGCATCCGCGACTATATCCACGTGGTTGACCTGGCTAAGGCTCACGTTGCTGCATTAGGGTTAATGGAGAAAGCAACTTTTACCGGTTACGATGTATTTAACATTGGTACAGGGAATGGCTCAACGGTTTTAGAAGTGATACATGCTTTTGAAGGTGCTACCGGCGTTAAACTCAATTACCAGATAGGTGCCCCCCGTGGTGGTGATATAGAAAAAGTTTGGGGCAACGTAACTAAATCGACCGAGAAACTGAACTGGACGGCAGAACTTGACCTGAGCACCATGATGTCATCGGCATGGGCATGGGAAAAATACATTGCCGAGAATCCGTTATAATAACACAGCGTTATGAAAAAGATTATTATTACAGGTGGTGCCGGGTTTATTGGGTCGCACGTGGTACGCCGTTTTGTAACCAACTACCCCGACTATACCATTATCAACCTGGATAAGCTTACGTATGCAGGTAACCTGGCCAACCTAAAAGATATTGAGAACCAACCCAACTACAGCTTTGTAAAAGGCGATATTGTTGACCTTGAGTTTATAAACAACCTGTTTGAAGCCGAACAGCCGGACGCGGTGATCCATTTGGCGGCAGAGTCGCACGTGGACCGCTCCATCAGCAACCCGCTGGAGTTTGTGATGACCAATGTTGTGGGTACGGTGAATTTATTAAACGCTGCCAAAAACCTTTGGAAAGGCCAGTACGATAAAAAGCGTTTCTACCATGTATCAACCGATGAGGTTTACGGCACCCTGGGCGATACGGATATGTTTACTGAAAAAACCGCTTACGACCCGCATTCCCCATATTCGGCATCTAAAGCAAGTTCAGATCATTTTGTGCGTGCTTATTATGACACTTATGGTTTGGACACAGTAATATCAAATTGTTCAAACAACTACGGCTCGTACCACTTCCCCGAGAAGCTTATACCCCTTGCCATTAATAACATTAAGCAGAACAAAGCTGTGCCTGTTTACGGCAAGGGCGAAAACGTTCGCGACTGGCTTTGGGTGGAAGACCATGTAAGGGCAATTGATGTGATATTTCATAAAGCAGCTATAGGTACCACCTATAATATTGGCGGCCATAACGAGTGGACAAACATTGACCTTATTAAATTGTTGTGTGCTATACTGGATAAAAAACTGGGGCGTAACGAAGGTGACTCGGCAAAACTGATAACCTATGTAACAGACCGCGCCGGGCACGATCTAAGATACGCGATAGATGCCACCAAGCTTAAAAACGAATTGGGCTGGGAACCATCTATTACCTTTGAAGAAGGCCTGGAAAAAACGGTGGAATGGTACCTTGCAAACGAGCAATGGTTAAATGATGTTACCACTGGCCACTACCAGGATTATTATAACGGCCAGTACACTAATCGCTAAAAATGTTCGGATTATTCAAGAAGAAAGAAGTTGCAAGAACTGCAAATTTAGACTACAGCAGCATTATAACAGATATGCACTCGCACGTGCTACCCGGTATTGACGATGGGGCACAGAATGTGGAAGAATCTATCTTCCTGATAAAAAAAATGATGTCGCTGGGGATCAAAAAAATAATTGCCACCCCGCACGTTATGATAGATTACTATCGCAACGATGAAACCACTATTGGCAATGCGCTCGCTTTATTAAAGGCAGAGTTAACAGCACAAAATATCGACATTGATATAGCAGCAGCAGCCGAGCATTACTTTGATGAGACTTTCGAAAAACGTATTGATGATGGCAAAGTTTTCACCATGGGCGATAACTTTGTATTGTTTGAGCTTTCGTTCGTCAATCAACCGCCAAACGTCATATCAATTATTCAAAAAATGAAGGATAAGGGCTACAAGCCCATTCTTGCGCACCCCGAGAGGTACGGATACATGGATATTGAGCAAATGAAAACCATCCGTAGCTGGGGGTGCGATTTGCAACTAAACATCATATCATTGGCAGGTTATTATGGTAAGCATAGCAAGAAGATAGCCGAACAAATGATAGATAACGAAATGGTTGATTTTATCTCGAGTGATATGCACCACCCCCGCCATGCCACAGCTTTTGAGAATGTGCTGAGCCTGCCTTACCTCGAAAAAATACTTGTTGATTATCCGCTGAAAAATATAATGCTGTAGGGAAAAGACAGCACGAATCAAGAAACAGGATCGAACAATGGAAAATAAAAGGGCTTAGATAATTTATCTAAGCCCTTTTATTTTTTCTTGATTCCTGACGCTAAAATTCTTGCCTCTGTTACTACTCGTACCTCAACGCCTCTACCGGGTCAAGTTTGGATGCTTTTTTGGCGGGGTAAAAACCGGATGACAGGCCTATTAAAGTACACAATATAAGTGCCGAGAACAGCCAGAACCATGGCACTACAAAGGTGCCGCTAATTTGTACGGCTATAAGATTGCCTATAGCCATCCCTAATATAATGCCCATAACGCCGCCAATAAGGCAAATTACAATAGCCTCTATCAAAAACTGTTTGCGTATTACGGATGGTGTGGCACCAATGGCTTTACGTAAACCAATTTCGCGGGTACGTTCTGTTACCGATACCAGCATAATATTCATTAACCCTATGGCCGCGCCAATAAGGGTAATAGCACCAATGGCAAAACCTGCCACAGTTATACCCGCCAGCTGGCCTGATAATTCCTGCTGAATAGAATCGCTTCGTGATATTTCAAAATTTTCGGGCTGGCCTATGTGGATGCCGCGGATGTTGCGCATCAGTGATGTAGCCTCGCCAATGTTGGCGTCAAGCACATCGGGGCTGTTCACGTTTACCGTTACACCAAAAGATGGTTTTGAGGTAGCCGCAATTTGCCTGGCCTTTTGCACCGGGATGATACAAAATTTATCGCCTCCAAAACTGTTGCTACCTTTTGGCGCAACAACACCTATAACCCGGAATTTGCTGCTGCCTAATAATATCGATTTATTTATCGGGTCCTCGCTTTTAAAAAGTTTAAGCCTTAGCTCATCGCCAATAATAACTACGTTAGCCCCGTGTTCAAGTTCGGACGACGAGAAATTACGGCCAAGTGCCAGTTTGTGGCCCTTAATAGCCAGGTAATTATCATTACTACCGGTTACAGATATATTAGGATTGGTTTTTATGCTGTTGTATTTGGCGATGGCCGTGCCGGTAACGCTTATATCAATGCTGATACGGGCGGGTAGTTTATACAACTTGGCGAAACGCTCGGCTTGGTCATAGTTAATGGCAGGATATATTTTACGGTGACCACCGTTACCAAAATTGATACCGCTGCCCCGGTTTTGTATCGTGAATGAGTTGGCACCCAAGCCCGCAAAGGCATCATTAGTATATTGCTTTACCCCTTCGATAGCTGTTAAGATACCCACAAGGGCCATTATGCCGATAGCAATAATTAACGCGGTAAGCGATGTACGCAACCTGTTGCCACTAATGGATTGCAACGCAATGGCTATATTTTCTTTGTAGGTGGTTTTTACCGGCATGCCTTAAATATAAAAAAACTCGGCTGTATGACTATGAGATATGACGGTTTGTTACACGCAAATTGTTAATTTTATTTGCAGCATTTGCATCTTCAAAAAACAAAACTTAATTTCATAGAAACAATCTACCTATGCCACGTCTGCTAACAACAATGTTAATTTTATTTGCCTGCTTTGCGGCTAATGCCCAACAAAAGGCGCCGCATAACATCCTTACGGATGAAAACCTCCACCTAAAAGACTCTACCGGGCGCATGCTGGAGTATAAGGAGTGGAAGCCACTCATCCAATCCGGCGATTATTCCATCCACAGCAGATATACTGTTAAAGATACAACCCACATGCTGCACCGTTTAACAGCTGAAGAAAAACGGCATATTATAGAGAGAACGGGCGGCCAATTCGCACTCGGAACAGCCCCAGCATTAAGCCCGGCGCAACAATCATCGGTAAACTTAGGCCAGCAGCCCCGCGCGGCAGATGCATTCCCGATAGGTTATAAACTAAACATGCTTACCACTCGCGACATGGACGGCAAAAAAGTTGATAATAAAATGGCCGAAGGTAAAATTGTGGTGTTAAATTTCTGGTTTATTGGCTGCCCGCCCTGCAAGGCAGAGATCCCTGAGCTAAACAAATTAATGGCCGAAAACGCATCCGACCCGAACGTTATATTTATAGCGGTTGGCCTTGATGATGCCGGCGAGATCAAAGAATTTACAAAACAACACCCTTTTAATTACCGCCAGGTTGCCGATGCCCGCCGTTTTTGCGATGCGTATGGCATCACCCTGTATCCCACAAATGTGATCATCGATAAGAAAGGCGTTATTCAATACAGCGCGGTAGGTTTCGGCGGCAATTATATCGATTGGATGAGAAAGACCATCGAGGTTATTAAAAACGAAAAGTAAAGTCAAAAAAAAGGCCTCCGTTAAATAACGAAGGCCTTTCTTAATATTTAATAGCAGATGGTTATACCGAAAACGAAGTACCGCAACCACAGGTGCTTGCCGCATTAGGGTTATTAAAAGTAAAACCACGGGCATTTAATCCATCCTGAAAATCTATCATCATACCGGCAAGGTATAAACCGTGCGCTTTATGCATGTAAGTTTTAATACCATCAATCATAAACTCCTGATCGCCGTCTTTCTTTTGGTCGAAACCTAAAACGTAACTCATGCCGGAGCAGCCGCCGCCTTCAACGCCAATGCGCAGGCCAAAATCATCGTTTAGTTCTTGCTGGTCTCTTAATTTAAAAAGTTCTTTAACGGCACCTTCTGAGAAAGTTACCGGGGCAGTTAGGGTATCAACAATCGCGCTCATCTTATTTTTTATTAACTACACAAATATAATGTAAAATGCGGATTTTTGCACCGACCGATTTATTTATGACCTCCGCATAACATTATAAAAATGCAACTATACAGTTTACTATTAGATATCTTAAAATACACCATTGCCGGCATTGGTGTTGTATATATAGCCTTTTACCTGTTTAAACCCTACCTGGATAAAACATCAAACCTGCAGGTGCTGGAGTTTAAAAAAGCCATGACAACCCAAACCCTGCCCCTGCGTTTGCAAGCTTACGAGCGTTTGGTTTTATTTGCCGACAGGATAAACCCCTCGAACATGCTTATCCGCCTGAACGGGAACGGCTATAGCGCCGCCGAACTGCACAGTATTATATTAAACGAAGTACGTACCGAGTATCAGCATAACGTTACCCAGCAAATTTATGTGAGCCCGCAAGCCTGGGCAGTTATTCGCCGGGTAAAGGATGACACTTTAAACCTGGTTACCAACGCCGTTAAAGGCCTGCCCGAAAATGCAACCGGGTTAGACCTGGGCAAAGTTGTACTAACGCACCTGAGCAAACTGGAAGATAGCCCTTACGATATCGCGATAGATATGATCAGGAAAGACCTTGAACATTTATTTTAACTGCAAATGGCCGATAAAAAATTCACCACCATTTCAGGCATCGAGTTAAAAGAGGTTTACACAGAGCCATCGGGCATGACGGAGTTGCCGGGGCAATTCCCTTACACCCGGGGTATCCAGAAAGATATGTACCGCGGCAAACCGTGGACCATGCGCCAGTACGCAGGTTTTTCTACCGCCGAAGAAAGCAACAAGCGTTACCATTACTTATTAAGCCAGGGCACCATGGGCCTTTCGGTAGCGTTTGACCTGCCGACCCAGATAGGGTATGACAGCGACCACGACCTTGCCGATGGCGAAGTAGGCAAAGTGGGCGTAGCGATAGATTCCTTAAAGGATATCGAAATATTGTTCGATGGCATTCAATTAAAGGATATTACCACCAGCATGACCATCAATGCCACGGCGGGCATCCTGCTTGCCATGTACATCGCGTTAGCAAAAAAAAAAGGGGCCGATCTTAAGCAGATCTCGGGCACTATACAAAACGACATATTAAAGGAGTACGCGGCAAGGGGCACTTATATCTACCCGCCCACCCCATCCATGCGCCTGATCACCGATATTTTCGAATACTGCAGCAAGGAGGTGCCCAAGTGGAATACCATATCTATCTCGGGCTACCACATCCGCGAGGCAGGCTCAACCGCGGTGCAGGAACTGGCCTTTACTTTAGCCAATGGCAAAACCTATTTAAAGGCTGCTTTAGAAAAAGGGCTTGATATAAATGTATTTGCCAAGCGCCTTTCGTTCTTCTTTAACTGCCACAATAATTTTTTCGAAGAGATTGCAAAGTTCCGTGCGGCGCGCCGCATGTGGGCGCATATCACCAAAGAACTTGGCGCCACAGACCCGGGGGCGCAGAAACTTCGGTTCCATACCCAAACGGGTGGCTCTACGCTAACCGCACAGCAGCCTATGAACAACATAGTGCGCGTAAGCATGCAGGCACTGGCGGCGGTGCTGGGTGGCACTCAGTCGTTGCATACCAATGGATACGACGAGGCATTATCCTTACCAACCGAGGCTGCAGCTAAGATCGCATTGCGTACCCAACAGATCATTGCTTTTGAAAGCGGCGTTACCGATACCGTTGACCCGCTGGCAGGTTCGTACTTTATAGAAGCATTGACCGATGAACTGGAAGCCGCCGCGCAAGTATATATAGATAAGATAGACGCGATGGGCGGATCGGTAAAAGCCATTGAGCAGGATTACATTCAGCAAGAAATAGCCGCGGCAGCCTACCAGTACCAAAACGATATAGAAAGCGGCGACCAAACACTGGTTGGTGTAAACAAATTTACCCAAGCCGAGGAAGTAAACCCTCCGGTGTTTAGGGTTGACGATTCCATCCGCAGGCAACAAATGGATAAACTTATTCGTTTAAAAGAGCAGCGGAACAATGAAGAAGTTGAAAAAGCATTGCGGAATTTAGCAGTTGCAGCCCGCGGAACAGACAACCTGATGCCCTATATTTTAATCGCCGTTGAGTGCTATGCAACCCTCGGCGAGATAGCCGATACCCTGCGAGAAATATTTGGAGAATATTGATAATTTTTGTCATGCTAATTAAGAAATTCCTGAAACTATCTATCGGGTTTTAATCCACATTTTTAGCAGTAACGATGTTTAAACTTTTAAAACCTCATTTCTGCGAAACTGACGCATAAAACGGGTTTATGCATGCGAAATATAATGTTAATAACTTTAATATTTGCAACAAAAGGGCGTAATTTTTATAAATATATTTCTTAAAATTTATTTTTTTATCCGCTTTTTTTTAGAATATTCGATGTTCAGAAACGGCTGAAAATTTGGCTTGCTCGGGGACTGTAAATCAGGATATTACTTAATACTTATATGGAAAAAACTTGTACTAACGTTTGGAATAGCTGCCTTCAGATAATAAAAGACAACATACCGGCACAAAGCTTTAAAACTTGGTTCGAACCAATAAAAGCTTTGCGTATGGAGGGTAGCGTTTTGACGATACAGGTACCAAGTTTATTCTTTTATGAGTGGCTGGAAGAGCATTACGTAGGCTTGCTGCGCAAAACAATAAAGAAACAATTAGGCGACGAAGGCCGCTTAGAGTATAACATTGTTGTAGAGCAATCATCAAGCAAACCGTACACTACCAACATGCCCTCGAATGGAAATGGTGCTGAATCAAAAAATCAGTCTATGCCAATACCAATTTCGATTAATAAAGACATTAAGAACCCGTTTGTAATACCGGGCCTTAAAAAGCTGAATGTAGACCCGCAGCTAAACCGCAACTACACCTTCGAGAATTTTGTTGAGGGCGACTGCAACCGTTTAGCGCGTTCTGCAGGTTATGCTGTTGCTGCCAAACCTGGCGGCACATCATTTAACCCGTTGATGATATATGGTGGCGTTGGCCTTGGTAAAACCCACCTTGCCCAGGCCATTGGTAACGAAATTAAACGTACCCTGCCAGATAAGCTTGTACTTTACGTAAGCTGCGAGAAATTTACCCAGCAATTTGTTGATGCCTTAAAGCACAATAACATAAACGATTTTGTGAACTTTTACCAAGCCATTGATGTATTGATCATGGATGATGTGCACAACTTTGCAGGTAAAGAAAAAACACAGGATTTCTTCTTCCATATTTTTAACCACCTGCACCAAAGTGGCAAACAACTGATCATCACATCAGATAAAGCTCCGAAGGACCTTGCCGGTTTAGAAGAACGTTTGCTATCCCGTTTCAAATGGGGCCTTTCTGCAGATCTTCAGATACCTGATCTGGAAACCCGGATGGCTATCCTTAAAAACAAAACTTATCAGGATGGCATCGAGTTATCTAACGATGTGATTGAGTACGTTGCCCATAACATTGATAATAACGTACGTGAACTGGAAGGCGCCATGGTATCATTATTGGCCCAAAGCACTCTAAACCGTAAAGAGATAGACCTGAACCTGGCTAAGCAGATGCTTAAGAATTTTGTAAAAAATTCTGCCAAGGAAATTTCGATGGAATACATCCAGAGCCTGGTTTGCGAGTACTTTGAAGTACCTATCGAGATGGTTAAATCACAAACCCGCAAACGCGAGATTGTGCAGGCCCGCCAGATCTCTATGTATCTTGCAAAGGCACACACCAAAAGCTCATTAAAATCTATCGGCAGCTTTTTTGGCGGCCGCGACCACTCTACCGTTATCTACGCCTGCCAAACGGTTGAAGATTTGATAGATACCGATAAAAAATTCAAAGGCTACGTAGCCGATATTCAAAAGAAACTAAAAATGTCGTAATAGCGGCTTGTTAGATTTACGAAGGCCCTGCAGAGATGCGGGGCTTTTTGTTTTTTTAATCTATTTTATTCAACTATGCCATCGCGAGAAGCTTAGCAACGTGGCAATCTCAGCATATCCGATTTTCCACTTAGATTACCGCGCTATCGCTGCAAACGACATAATTTGTTTTATTGTTTCATACCCCTCTTTCTCCCCTCCCCATCTTTGTAACATTGTGGCTATTAATATTTAAGAGGGTTACTATTGTTTGATGATCGGTATAAATACTAAATCAACTAAATCAAACAATTATGAAAACTAAGATCTTTATCGCGATAATGGCTGTGGCCTTATTTGCAGCCTGTAAACAAAGTAACCCTACCTACGAGGACAAAAGAATGACCGACACAACAAGTATTGCTCCAGAAAGCAAAGCCAATAATGAAACGGCCAAACTTGTAAAAACGGCCGACATGAATTTTAAGGTAAAAAACGCCCAGCAAACCGGCGACTCAATTGCAGTTTTAACTAACAAATATGGTGGTTTAGTAATGCACCACCAAATGGGATCTGAGGTTGAAGACTCTGAAAATATACGGGTAAGTAACGACTCGATAAGGCGGGTTACCGTCTACAAAACCACTGCCGACATGACGGTAAAAGTCCCATCAGCAAAACTGGAAGATTTCATGAACCAGGTAGGCCGTATGGCACTACTTACCATTAGCCGAAAAATGGATATTGAAGACAAAACTTTCGACTATGCTTCCGCTCAATTAAAGGTTAAAAACCGTAAGGAATGGGTAGCGCAAACAAAAACGATGGATAAAGAATCGGCCAAAGACCCCGACGTGGTATTAGCACTAAAAGATAATATGGTTGATGACCAGGTAAACAATTTAAAAACGGATGCGGCAGTAAAAAACAGCACTATTATCCTGAGTTTTTATCAAGACAAAACTATCAGCAAGCAATTAGTTGCCAATGATGATCCGTCAGCTTATCATCCTCCCTTTTTTAGTCGCCTGTTAATGGCGCTGGCAAATGGTTGGTATGTATTTTCGGAGATTCTTTTAGGTTTAGCTAACGTGTGGATGTTCTTATTAACCGGTGCGGCGTTATGGATAGGTTATAAGCAGTACAAAAAGAAATATCCTGCGTTAAAGGTGTAAATAACGAAAGCCCGGCTGCTTACACAACCGGGCTTTCTTATCTCTTGATTCTAACTTCTTGGCTCTAACCTACACCGTCAGCTTTTTATATTTCAAACGTTTTGGGATTACATCGCCTACACGTTTTTTGTAGTTCTCTTCGTAATCGCTGTAGTTACCTTCAAAGAAGTACACTTGCGAATTACCTTCAAATGCCAGGATGTGGGTACAAACCCTATCAAGGAACCACCTGTCGTGACTGATGATAACGGCACAGCCCCCAAAATTTTCAAGTGCTTCTTCTAACGCACGTAAAGTATTTACGTCGATATCATTGGTCGGCTCATCCAGCAATAACACGTTCGACCCTTTTTTAAGCGTGATAGCCAGGTGGACACGGTTACGCTCACCACCGGATAGTACACCAACCTTCTTCTGCTGATCGGCACCGTTAAAGTTGAATTTGGATACGTAAGCACGCGAGTTAAGCGGGCGATTACCAACCATAATATTATCAAGGCCATCGGTAACGTTTTCCCAAACAGATTTATTAGGATCAAGGTCATCGTGCATCTGGTCGACATAACCCAGGGCAACCGTATCTCCTACACGGAAAGTACCTGCATCCGGCTGATCCTGCCCGGTTATTAAACGGAACAACGTGGTTTTACCCGCACCGTTGGGCCCAATGATGCCCACAATACCCGCAGGCGGTAACGAGAAGTTAAGGTTCTCGAACAATACTTTATCGCCATAAGCCTTAGTCACGCCATTTGCTTCGATAACGATGTTACCCAAACGCGGGCCCGGCGGGATAAACAGCTCCAGCTTTTCTTCCCTTTCTTTGGTTTCCTCGCTGGCCAGTTTCTCGTAGTTTGATAAACGTGCTTTACCTTTCGCTTGGCGGCCTTTAGCCCCCATACGCACCCATTCCAGTTCGCGCTCCAAAATTTTCTGGCGTTTGCTCTCTCCTTTTTCTTCTTGTGCTAAACGTTTCGATTTTTGATCCAGCCATGACGAGTAATTACCTTTCCATGGTAAACCTTCGCCGCGGTCAAGCTCCAGAATCCAGCCCGCAACGTTATCCAGGAAATACCTGTCGTGCGTTACGGCAATAACGGTTCCTTTATATTGTTTAAGGTGCTGCTCCAGCCAGTCGATAGATTCTGCATCCAAGTGGTTGGTAGGCTCATCCAGCAATAAAACATCCGGCTCCTGTAAAAGCAGGCGGCATAATGCTACGCGGCGGCGCTCACCACCCGATAGAACCGAAATTTTGGTATCCGGCTCAGGGCAGCGCAGGGCATCCATGGCGCGCTCCAGTTTGGTATCAAGCTCCCAGGCATTTTCAGCATCTATCTGATCCTGCAATTCGCCCTGGCGGGCCATTAACTTGTCCATTTTATCGGCATCGCCGTAATATTCTTCTAAGCCGAACTTTTCGTTGATATCTTCGTATTCTTTTAAAAGCGCAGTAGTGGCAGCAACGCCTTCCTCTACAATTTCCTTAACGGTTTTGTCGGGGTCAAGCTCGGGCTCCTGGCTCAGGTAGCCAACAGTATAGCCCGGCGAAAACACTACTTCGCCAATATTTGTCTTATCTATCCCTGCAATAATTTTCAACAACGATGATTTCCCCGATCCGTTTAATCCGATAACGCCGATTTTAGCGCCATAGAAAAACGATAGGTAGATATTTTTTAACACGGTTTTTTGCGGCGGGTAAACTTTGCTTACCCCTGCCATTGAAAATATGATCTTTTCGTCAGCCATTATTGGTTATAATTTTAGAGGAAGCAAATATCACCTAAAAACATAAATAATACTACGGGAAGTGATTTTTTTGCATTGCCAATATTCTTTTAATTAAAGAGTAGGTATAAAGTTCTATTTTGCGCTATGCAAAGGACAATACAGTTTGTATTAAACCATCCATTTACAAAGGGACACCGTATTACTGCACTGGCAAACTTTTTCAAATGGCAATTATTATCGCGTTTACGCAAACAACCTGTTGTTTATCAATTTACTAAAAACAGTAAGTTATGGGTTTGGAAAGGCCTAACCGGCGCAACAGGCAATATTTACTGTGGCCTGCACGAGTTTGAAGATATGGCCTTTTTGCTGCACCTGTTAAGGCCCGATGATTTGTTTATAGATATTGGCGCCAACATCGGCAGCTACACCATGCTGGCCTCTGCCGAAGCGGGGGCGAATACTATTGCTATAGAACCAATCCCGCAAACGTTTGGATATCTCACACAAAATATCGCGCTAAATAACATCGGCAACAAAGCAACGGCATTAAATATAGGCCTTGGTAAAGAGAAAGGCGTACTAAAATTCACCAAAACATACGATACCGCTAACCATGTAGCAACAGATGCCGATACCGATGTTGTTAAAGTAAATGTTGATACCCTCGATAACATCCTTAAAGGAAAAACACCTGTATTATTAAAAATTGATGTTGAAGGCTTTGAAAGCGAAGTTTTAAATGGTGCTGCAAATACCTTAAAATCAACTGGTTTAAAAGCGATTATTATTGAATTAAACGGCGCCGGTAGTAACTTTGGCTTTGATGAAGAAACGATACATGAGCTATTGCTTACACATGGCTTTAAAGTAGTTGCCTACCTCCCATTTAAAAGGGAGTTAGTTAATGCCAACCGTAAAACCGAGCACAACACCCTATACATACGGGACGGGGCTTTTATTAAAACACGATTAAAAACTGCCCGCAAAATTTATGTGCAAGGCAGGCCCTTATAATCAAAAGAGCGTTATTAACAGGCGGTACGTAATTTTCACCACAAATTCATCTTATAATTTGTATCTTTCAATGTAAATCGCTTGGTTTGTTAAAAGTGCATTTATACTGGCAACCCTTTCTACAGTGTATGCCGTATTGTCATAAACAATGACTAATTGCCCTGCTTTATCAGGGTAATTATATATAATTCGATTTGGGTTAAACTATTTGATGGCGGGCTTATCAAATAGTTGGGGTTTAACCGTTTAATGTTAGTAATCAGGCGTTTTGTGGGTTTTAAAGGCAAAATTGCAATTCTTTAAATTTTATTTGGCCAGGGGTTATATCATCAAACTGTCTGTTTACGATAAAGCAAAAAAGTTGGCAATATTGTTGATAAATGTTACAACAATCGTCTTGACAGATAAAAACAAATTTATAGATTAGGACGATCAATAATCAGAAAGGTATATATGGAAGCTAAATTTTCGCCACGGGTTAAGGATGTGATACAGTACAGCAGGGAAGAGGCGTTGCGCCTTGGGCATGATTATATTGGTACTGAGCACCTTTTGCTTGGCCTTATTCGCGATGGCGATGGGGTGGCAATAAAACTATTAAAGGGGCTAACCGTTGATACAGCTAAATTACGCCGCGCCGTTGAAGATGCTGTTAAAGGTACAATTGGCACTAATGTACATATTGGCAGTATCCCGTTAACCAAACAGGCCGAAAAGGTTTTGAAGATAACTTACCTCGAAGCTAAAATTTTTAAAAGTGATGTGATAGGCACCGAGCACTTGCTGCTGTCTATCCTGCGCGACGAGGATAACATAGCTTCGCAGATACTGATGCAGTTTAATGTAAACTACGAGGTATTTAAAAGCGAAGTAGAATCTAACAAAAATGATGTTACAGACGAAATGCCGGGTTCATCAACTGGCGGCGATGACGACTTTAAAGAAGATGACTCTTTCAGCCAGCCTAAAAAAGTATCTGACATTAAATCAAAAACACCGGTACTTGACAATTTTGGCCGCGATTTGACGAAGGCTGCCGAAGATGGCAAGCTTGACCCTATTGTTGGCCGCGAAAAAGAGATCGAGCGTGTATCGCAGATCTTATCGCGCCGGAAAAAGAACAACCCTATCTTGATAGGCGAACCGGGCGTTGGTAAAAGTGCCATTGCCGAAGGCCTTGCCTTGCGCATTGTACAGCGTAAGGTATCGCGTGTATTGTTTAACAAACGCGTGGTTACCTTAGACCTTGCCTCATTAGTGGCAGGTACAAAATACCGCGGCCAGTTTGAGGAGCGTATGAAAGCTGTGATGAATGAATTGGAAAAATCTCCGGACGTTATTTTGTTCATTGATGAGATCCATACCATTGTTGGCGCAGGTGGAGCATCGGGTTCGCTTGATGCATCAAATATGTTTAAGCCTGCCTTGGCTCGTGGCGAGATCCAGTGCATTGGCGCGACTACCCTTGATGAGTATCGACAATACATCGAAAAGGATGGCGCTTTAGACCGTCGTTTCCAAAAGGTAATGGTAGAACCTGCCACCCCTGCTGAAACTGTAGAGATACTGAACCGCATTAAAGAGAAATACGAAGAACACCACGGTGTAACTTATACAGACGAAGCTATAAACGCCTGTGTTTCTTTAACTACCCGTTACATTACCGACAGGTTTTTACCTGATAAGGCTATTGATGCCCTGGATGAATCTGGTTCTCGTGTGCACTTGACCAATATCCACGTTCCGCAGGAAATTTTGGATATTGAGCAAAAGATTGAGCAAATAAAACTGGAGAAAAACAAAGTTGTACGCAGCCAGAAATACGAGGAAGCAGCCAAACTGCGTGATACCGAGAAACATTTGCTTGAAGAGCTTGAACAGGCTAAAGCCGTTTGGGAAGCCGAAACAAAATCTAAACGTTACACTGTAACAGAAGATAACGTTGCCGAAGTTGTAAGCATGATGACCGGTATCCCGGTACAACGTGTTGGCCAGGCCGATAGCGCTAAGCTATTAGCCATGGGTGATACCATTGCAAGCAAAATTATTGGGCAGGATGAAGCTATTAAAAAGCTTACCCGTGCCATACAACGTACCCGTGCCGGGTTAAAAGACCCTAAAAAGCCTATCGGTTCGTTCATATTCCTGGGCCCTACGGGTGTGGGTAAAACCGAACTTGCCAAAGAGCTTGCACGCTTTATGTTTGATACCGAAGACGCGCTGATACAAATTGATATGAGCGAGTACATGGAGAAATTCGCGGTGTCACGTTTAGTGGGTGCGCCCCCGGGTTACGTAGGTTACGAAGAAGGCGGCCAGCTTACGGAAAAGGTACGCCGTAAACCATATGCTGTAGTATTGCTGGATGAAATTGAGAAAGCCCACCCTGATGTATTTAACATCTTACTACAGGTATTGGATGAAGGCCAACTGACTGATTCGTTAGGCCGCAAGGTTGATTTCAGGAACACTATCATCATCATGACATCTAACATTGGCGCTCGCCAGTTGAAAGATTTTGGACAAGGTGTTGGTTTCAGTACCGCCGCTAAAACAACCCAGGCAGATTCGCACTCTCGTGGTGTGATAGAGAACGCTTTGAAACGCGCCTTTGCTCCCGAGTTTTTGAACCGTATTGATGATGTTATCGTGTTTAACTCATTGGGTAAAGACGAGATCTTCAAAATTATCGATATCGAACTTGGTTTCTTATTTGGCCGTGTAAACAGCCTGGGTTACAAGATCGAACTTACTTTAGCTGCCAAGGAGTTTATTGCCGAGAAAGGTTACGATTCGCAGTTTGGTGCAAGGCCGCTTAAACGCGCCATACAGAAATACCTGGAAGACCCAATTGCCGAAGAGATCCTGAAAGGTGAAATGACCGAAGGTGATACCCTAATGGTGGACTACGACAAAGAAGCCGACCAGATCAAGGTGATTGACAAAAAGAACGAAGCCAAACCCGAAGAAGAAGAACAAAAATAATCTTCACCGGATAAGGGATAAATTACAGCCCCGCTTGCATTTGCAGGCGGGGCTTTTCGTTAAAATCTCAAAAGAATTTAATAATTCAGTTTTTTACCTTTAGGTTCCCTCGTTGGGGGCCAGTAATCTATCGGCAGTATTTCGGCTATGCGGTTAGTCCCCCATTTATACCTAAAAAACGCACCTGTAGGGTTTAGGATAGTTCCATTAATATCAAAAAATAAACTTTTATCGATAAAATCAATACTTCCTACCTGGCCACGGTTACCGTATTCGAAAATTAAATCACGGAAATGCTTATTACCCGGCGGGAAATAAAAAACATCAATATCGGAAGGATAGTTGATAGCGTATATCCCCCTTTTATCTGTTCGATGGACATAATTTGCACTTCTCAATGTATCATATCTCTCAATACGATATGGAATGATATTTTCATCAATATATTTAATACAAAAAGGCCGCACAACAAAATCAGAATCAACCGTGTTGGATAATACAGCACGCAAAAAATGTGTGGGAGAACCATAATACACGAGATGACGATTTTTCGTCCAACTTTCATTTTGAGCCGCAGAACCATCCATTTCTTCAAATAATGCAAAGCCCTCATATTTCATATTAAAGGCCTGTTTATCTAATACGAAAGTGTTGAGCAGGTATTTTAATTTATAACCCAATGCATCATTCTCTATTCCTAAAAAATCATCGGTAGTTGCAGTGAGCACCTGATCATGCTTACTAAAAGTCAGTTTCAAAATTTGAGGATTAAGTATTTTGCAATCACGCCAAAAAAGAGCCCTGCCCAAAAACTGTTCTTTAAACATTCGTAATTTTCGGTCACGTTTTGGGTCTTTGCCACCTATAATCACTTCGTTCAAAGTCGTGGTTTTTGGCCGCATCTTAATATCAGCCACTATCAGGTTGTTATTAATTATAATTTCCCGGCGTTGGGTTTCGTAACCAATTACACTGACGATCAATTCATATTGCCCGGGATTTAATCTATATAGCGTAAAAGCACCATCAGTATTTGCCTTTGTACCAATAGTAGAATTATTTAAAAATACGCTTGCGTCTGCTATGGGCTTGCCGTCAACTTCACTTACCACGCGCCCTTTTATTCTTAACTGGGCAAAACATGCAACAGGAAACAAAAACAGGAAAAGTAAAAAGTGTTTCATGATTTTATGTATCCCTAATATACAACTACTTTTCTTCGGGCGTATAATCAACCGGCAACATTTCTGCAAAGCGGCTTTTAGCCCAGTTGCATTCAAAATTTATGGCCGCGGGGTTTATGATGATGCCATTGCTGTCAAAAAGTGCGTAAGGCTCTGCAAAATAAATGATAGATGTTAAATAATTGGGCATTGATAACGATTGATAGGTGTTGCTACCTTGGTCGTTATCCCGCTTTTTGGTATTCATTACGTAAAGGCAATCGGTATATTTTAAAGCGTAAAGGCCTTTTTGATCGGTAAGGGAAGTAAAATCGGTTACGGCTTAGGGCACATTTACCAAAGTTTGAAGATACTTATCATTAAGCCCGTTATAAGCAGGGTTGGCTTTCCTGATCAGCCTTAATACTTTAAAGCCAAACCCATCTATATCGTTTGCCACCAATCCCCGTAAAAACTGCATGGATGAACCCTCATAAACAAGGCGCCTGTTCTTTATCCATCGTTTTTTATCCTTTGCCGAACCTTTCACCTCCTCAAACAAAGCCGACCCATCATAATAAACCATATTAATTTTAGAGTCTTTCAAAAATTTATTAAGTAAATATTTTACGCGGTAACCCAGCTCCTTGTTCTCCACCTCCAAAAAGTCGTATGTCGAGCCGGTAAGTTTACGCGTGGTTTTATCATACTCGAGGCTCAACACTTCCGGGTTAAGTATTTTGCACTTGGCAGCCATGGCCGATGAGCCTAAAAACTCGGTTTTAAAAATGGCATATTTGCGGTCCCAATCGGCATCGGGCCGTATATTAACTTCTTTTAAAACGGTTGTTTTGGGGACAAGCTTAATATCGGGCAGTTTAATGTTCTCGCCTGCGGCCAATACCGTTTGTCGATAAGTTTCAAATCCAATTACGGTTACCACCAACTCATACTGCCCGGGCTTTACGCCACGCAAAGCAAACAAGCCATCGGCTGCAGATTTATTGCCAACTGTTGCATTACTTAAAAACACACTGGCATCTACCACCGGGTTTTTATCAGCAGTGCTGATCAATTTACCGGTTATGCTTACTTGGCCTAAACAGCTAAACGGTAAAAGTAAAAATGCCAGTACAAAAATTTTCACAGATAAATATAAAACTAATTTATTAGTTGGTTAAACCTTTGGCTATATTTTTGTTCTGAGATATATAATCGTGTTGTAAAAGCGTTATGATAAAGTTCATAATTGATTTTATGATCAAAAAACAAAAATCTCATATGAAAAAATTATTATCTATCCTATGCGTGGCTGTTATTACACTTACGGCTGCATCATGTAAAAAAGAAACTGTTGTAGCGCCGGGTGCACAAACTGTTTTTACAAAAGCCAATAACTGGGTTACTACCGATGGTGGCAACAGCTATACTGCCGACGTTGCGATGCCCGAAATCGACAGCTACTTTGATGCTCATGGGGCCGTATTAGTTTATAACGACCTTGGCAATGGTGAATACGAATTGTTACCAAATGTTTTTGAAGGCATTACCTTTAGGCCTACTTACACAGGCGGCCACGTGTTCATCTACGCGCAAAGTAGCGACGGTACCGGTACTATTACAAAGCCGGGCACGCTTAACTTAAAAATTGTGTTGGTAGATTAAGTTACCCTCAAGAAACAAAAAATGGCCTTCGAATAATTCGAAGGCCATTTCTGTTTATAAAGCTATGTTAGTCTGATCCGCTCGAAGACCAGCATCAAAGTACTAAAATTATTTCTCCATTTGCTCTATCACAGCAGCAGTTACACCGGTGAAAGAGAAACCACCATCGTGGAACAGGTTCTGCATGGTAACCATTTTGGTTAGGTCGCTAAATAAGCTCACGCAGTAATCAGCACATTGGTTTGCATCGGCGTTACCAAGCGGGCTCATTTTTTCGGCATAATTTACAAAACCGTCAAAACCTTTTACACCGCTCCCTGCAGTAGTGCGGGTTGGCGATTGTGATACCGTGTTGATCCGCACGTGTTTTTTAACACCGTACTGGTAACCAAAGTTACGCGCTATGCTTTCCAGGTAAGCCTTGTTATCGGCCATGTCGTTGTAATCAGGGAATACGCGTTGTGCTGCTATGTAAGTAAGCGCCACAACAGAACCCCACTCGTTGATAGCATCAAGCTTCATGGCTGTTTGCAATACACGGTGAAAGCTTAGTGCAGATATATCTAACCCTTTGTGGGTAAAATCGTAGTTGTTTTCGGTATAGTGGATGTTCTTACGAACGTTAACGCTCATCCCAATCGAGTGCAGCACAAAATCTACACCGCCGCCAAAATGCTCCATGCTTTTGGTGATCAGGTTGGTAACATCCTCGTTACTGGTAACATCCGCCGGGATAACAGGGGCATTACACTCCTCTGCAAGTTTGTTCAACTCGCCCATGCGCAAGGCCAGCGGAGAGTTTGTTAAAACTATTTCGGCACCCTCTTCGTGGCAGCGTTGCGCCACTTTCCAGGCGATAGATTGCTCGTTAAGCGCACCAAAAATAATCCCTTTTTTACCTTTTAATAAATTGTAAGCCATTGTTTTTAGTTTTATGAGTGGGGCAAAGTTATAAAATTAGTTTGCAGTTTACAGTGGGCGGTTCGCAGTTAATATTTACCGGCATGCCAACTGCCACTAAAAACTGCCAACTCCTATCCTGCCAACAATTCCCTCGCGTTTTGCAACGCGCTTTCGCCGGGGTTATCGCCGCTTAGCATTTTGGCTATCTCTAAAACGCGTTCGGTATCGTTGAGTTTTTTGATGCGGGTTTTGGTTACAGATTCCGAATCGTCCTTGTAAACAAAGTAATGGCTTTTGCCCTTGCCGGCAATTTGCGGCAGGTGGGTTATGGTAATCACCTGCAAATTTTGCGACAGGCGTTCCATCACCTGGCCTACCTTGTTAGCAACCTCGCCGCTTACACCGGTATCTATCTCATCAAAAATAATGGTTGGCAATGCGGTGTACTCGGCAATGATGGATTTGATGCTCAGCATCAGCCTGCTCAACTCACCACCTGATGCCACCTTGCTCATATCGGCCAAAGCATGGCCTTTATTAGCTGAGAACATAAAGCGGATGGTATCGATGCCATTTTTGGTGAGGTGGTCCGCAAGTCCGTAAGTCCGTAAGTCCGCAGATGAAGCTATCTTTCCGACTTCCTGACTTTCTGCCTTACCGACAGTTTGCTCTATCTGTAACACCGAGTTCGGCATCCCCATTTCGGTTAGGTTAGCCAGTACCTTGTCCTGTATAACCGGGATAGCCTTTTTACGGTTGGCGGATAGCTCGGTAGCTATGCCCTTCAGTTCCAGTTTATCGGCAGCAATCTGTTTTTGCAGTTTCTCTATCGCTTCGTCGCCAAATACAGCCTGCTGGATCTTATCCGACAGGTCGTCCTGGATTGACAGTAGCTCGGCATTGGTGTTAACCCGATGCTTTTTTTGCAGGTTATACAACATGCTTAGTCGCGTGTTTACTTCCTCGGCGCGGGCCTCGTTGGTAAATGTGCGCTGTTCTATATTTTCAAGCTCGGCGGCAATATCCTTTAGTTCTATCAGGGAACTTTTCAAGCGTTCGTGCAGGTCTTCTACTTCCGGGTTATATTGTTCAATAGTACTTAGTTGCTGACCCGCCTCGCGCAGCTGTATAATGGCAGACGTTTCGCCCTCGTGCATCAGATGATGGGCACCCAGCAGGTTGCGTTTTATCTCTTCAGCATTGCTTAGGGTTGCCAGTTCTTTCTCCAGCCCTTCCTGCTCATCGGCGGCAATGGCGGCTTTGTCCAGTTCATCAAATTGAAACTGGTAGTAATCCAAGTCCGCCTTTGCTTTATCGTTTTGGGCTATCAGGTCATCCAATTGTTTCAGCGATTTTTTATACGCGCGATATTTGGTTTGATAGCCCGTAAGCAGCTCATCGTGGCGGCATACGCCATCAACCACCAGCAGCTGAAACTCGGGGTTATTTATTTCGTAAGTGGCGTGCTGCGAGTGGATATCTATCAGCCTTTCGCCAAGTTGTTTTAGGGTGGTAAGGTTAACCGGGGTATCGTTCACAAAAGCCCGCGATTTACCGTCTGCCGAGATCTCGCGGCGCAAAACGGTTTCGCCCTCGTAATCAAGGTCGTTATCTTCAAAAAATGTATTGAGGTGGAAGCCGGCAATTTTAAAAGCGCCTTCTATCACACATTTTTTTTGCTGATTAAAAAAGTAACGGCTCTCGGCACGTTGCCCCAATATCAGCGATAGCGCACCTAAAATTATCGATTTACCCGCGCCGGTTTCTCCTGTAAGGATGTTTAACCCCTCATCAAAATTGATCTCGAGGTTATCTATCAGTGCGTAATTTTGTATGGTTAGCCTTTGAAGCATAAAAAAAGTATCCCCTTTTTTGAGGATACTAAATTACTAATTTTAATAGGAATTGTGAGTGATTGATTGAGTTATCCCGATAGCTCGGGACACTATGCACTATAACTTAATTTTTTTCAGGTGTTTCCGGTTTTTCGGGGGCTTCAGGTTTCTCGGGCGCTTCGGGTTTTTCTACATCCTCGCTGTTGTTCCAGTTGTAAACATTCTCGGGGTGCGTTTTCCTGTACTCAGCTGCCTTCTTTTTGAACTCCGGCGATTGGGTATAAGCCCTTAATTTTTCTGATGCTTCGTGTAATAATTTTTTCTCTCGTTCAATATCGGGGCTGGCAGCAAAACGGCGCATTTGCTGGCCTACTTTACGCATCTCTTCTTGTTTAGCCTTAATATCGGGATTGTTGTAAGCTTTACGCATTTCATCACCAGCTGCACGCATCTCATCCTGCGATTTTTTAACATCGGGGTTGTTGGTGTACGTGCGCATTTGCTTGCCCAGTTCCTTCATTTTATCCTGCTGCTGCAATACATCCGCAGGGATATTCTTTTTTAACTCGGCCTGGTACTGGCGGTAATTTTCGTCATTTTTGCTATCATCCCGGCTAAAAACACCATCCATCGGCACGCCATATTTCTTCGCGATCTTAGCGTTCATATCCTTAAAATCTTTCGACTCGTAATACTTGCTCATCACATTGCCAGAAGCCTCCATTTGCTTACTTAACTCGTCTATCTTGCCGCTACGGCTGCCCCATTGCTTCTCAAACTCGGCGGCGGCCTTTCCTTGCGCGGCGGTAGCCTGTTTCACTTTAGCACTATTATAAAAAGCGTCAACATCCTTACCCAACCTATCCATTTGATCGCTTTGGGCTTTAAATGCCGGACTATCATAGTACTTGCCTATAGCGTCGCCATGTTTTGATACTTCTTTGCTCAGGCGGTCCAACTCGGGGTCTTTCATGCCGTTGTTGTAAATATGGCCAAAGTTAATCGTCACATTGTCTTCGGCTCTTACTTTGGCACTAAACCTGGCTTCGGCCTTTGCCTTATGGGTGGTGGCTTTAGCAGCCCTCGCCTGAAATCTAACCGCTTTTTTTGCAGGGATGGTATCTGCTATGATAGCTTTTATTGTTTCGGGAGTTATCTTTTTTACTGATATTTTACCTTGTGCAATTTCGGGGTTAAGCAGCGCTAAGCCGCAAACACTTAAGGTTAGTATAAGCATGGCCACTAATGTTGGCCTCACGCTTGGCATTTGTTTTTTTGTTTTCATGATTCTTTCGATTCGGTTTAATAAATGGTACTTTTTACCGGTTACAGCCAGCGCTAACTGTAACCCGTTTTGGCGGCTCTGCTCTAACTTGAACAAAGCTTTGGCATAAATAACAGGGTTTTGCGTAGCATCTACAACCACATCGTCGCAGCTGTTCTCGCGTTCTTCGCCTATTATTTTATTGATAAGTAACACGCACGGATTAAAGAATAACAACGTGGTTACAACTTGCTGCAGCAGGTTAATAAGGTAATCGTTACGTTTAATATGAGCCAGCTCGTGCATTAATATGGCTTCAATTTCTTCGGACCCAAGGTAGGTAGACAAGGTAAACGGCAGCAGGATAACCGGCTTGAAGTACCCTACTATACAAGGCACATCAACCATTTGGCTAAAGCCAACTTTTACCGTTTTGCTGATATCCAGTTTTTTAGCGAAGGCGCTAATTTGCTGCTGCAATTGCACGCCAAGGCTCATGGTACGTTTAATGGTTTGTATTTTACGATGCGCAAGCACTACCCTTGCCAGGTTCAATAACAGCCCTGATATATATACAGCGGTTACGTACGGCAGGTATTTTTCGATATTGTAATAGTAGCGCACGGTTTGGTTACCAAACTGCTGTATGTTTTGCGGAAAGCCTGCAAGCAGCGGCATATTTTTAAGATCGGTTGGTTTAGCCAGCCAGTCGTAAAGTTGTATCTCGGTGACAAGCGTATAGGCAAACCATCCGGTAATGGCCAACAGGCTACTAACCGCAAACAAATATTTTTTTGAGGATGAAAGCCCGGTAACTAACAGCAAAACCACCCTTAACAGGAAATAGATAAGCAGCCCCTGCCATAACGAATGGATGATAGTGATCCCCAAAACCTGGCTGATGTTGTACAGTATATTTTCCATTGTCTTAAATGATAAAAGCTAAATCCTAAACTCAAAACCTAAATTATCGAGCTATGTCAATCCTAATCTCTAATTTCTTCCCGATAGCTATCGGGCCACTAATCTCTCTTCTCAAACTGATCTAAAAAGTTCTTTATCGCATCTATCTCATCTTTTGAAGCGCGGTGCTGGCCCAGGGCCTGTATCACCAGATCCGATGTGGAACCTTTAAACACGGTGGACAATATTTTATCCAGCGCGCCTTGCTGTGCCTGTTCGCGGCTGATGAGGGCTTTATACAAATGCGTTTTTGCGGTTGTATCGCGCTCTACCAAACCTTTCTCGTGCATTATCTGCATTAGTTTAAGGGTTGTGGTGTAACCTGCATCTTTATTCTTGGCCAGTTCCTCGTGCACATCACGAACGCTGCATTGCCCCGTTTTCCAAATCACTTGTAATATTTCCAGCTCGCTTTCGGTCGGTTTCAGATCCATGTTATAAAGTTATACGAATTTCTTCGTACAAATATGTACGATAGTTTTCGTATATCAAAATTTTATTTAAATATTTTTTATTTTTTGTTTAATTAACAGACGTTGCGGGATTTAAAACGTTACAATTTAGTCACAAAAACGTACTTAAGCCGCCCATATTCGCCTGCTTAAATTCTGTAGTTTATATTTGCACAAACACATTCTATATGGAAATTTTTGCTTTGGGCGAGGGCTCGTATTCGGTTGATGCTACTAAGAAATTCATTCCTTTTAATCCTGAAACCGATAGCAAACGCGACCGTCCGGGTTCACTTTTTATTCACGTAAACCCTTTCCTGATCAAAACTGCCGACGATCTTATCTTGCTTGATGCCGGCCTTGGTTATAAAGATACCCGCGACGAACTACTGCTTCACCAACATATCCGCAACGCGGGGTTCGACCCGGAGGATGTTACGTTAGTATTGATGTCGCACCTGCATTATGACCATTCGGGTGGGTTGGTGGTAGAACGCAGCGGTAAGTTTGAACCAAGTTTCCCGCAGGCTACACACGTGATCCAAAAAGATGAGTTTGAATTCGGATTGACGGGGAAATCCAGCTCCTATCATGTAGAGATCTTCCAGGCTTTGCAAAATACTGTCAAAATAGATTTTGTAGAGGGCAATGGTGAATATAAGCCAGGCATTAAATATGAGCTATCCGGTGGGCACAGCAAGTTTCACCAGGTTTTTTGGATTGATATTGAAGGCCAGAAAGTATTTTTTGGTGGCGATGAGCTACCCGAGCCTGAGCAACTGATCAGAAAATTTGTAGCTAAGTATGACTACGATGGGCAACGCTCGGCAGAACTGAGAATAGCGTATGGCAAAAAAGCAGCGGCAGATGGCGATATATGCCTGTTTTACCATGCGCGCGCAACCGCCATCGGCAAGGTTGAATACGATGATGAAACTTTTGCGATTATTCCGGTTTAATTAGACGATACGCCGAAAAGTTCCTTTATTTTTTCCACGTTAAGCGGTTTAGAAATAAAATCTTTAACCAAAGGGTATGAGCGTGCTTTGTTAATATCGTTGCTAAATACCGAAGAAGAAATAATATAGATCTTGCTTTTACCCAATGGATCGAGGTTTAAGCGCTTGTACTCGTCCAAAAATTCCCAGCCGTTCATAATCGGCATATTAATATCCAGCAGGATATAATCCGGCAGTTTTGCAGGGTCTTTGTATTGAATGTCAGCCAGGGTATCGATCGCGAATTTACCGTTAAGGCAGGCCATAATATCCGTGTTGGTCAAAGCCTTCTTTATCAATTTTATAGAGATAAAGTTGTTTATTTCGTCGTCATCAACCAATAAAACACTTACTGTTTTGTCGTTATTAGGGCTCATATGTTCTCTTATACGAAAATGCAAATAAAAAGGTTATATTCCTTAAAGTTGTAACGCTATTTTTTCTGTAAAATTTTGGGGCACAACTGTTAAAAATACAATTATCGATTACCAGGCAACTTTATCTAACACCCAATAGTATCCAATAAATATAAAGTAGTTTACGAAAAACCGGCATCTGAGGTTACAGTTATTAAATATACGACAATGTCTTCTTAATAACAAAGCTACTAATTCTCTGTTGTTGACACCCTCACCCAACAACATCCAAAACGGGGACAAATACAAAGTAAATACTGCGGCTTGGAATGACAGTAATTACAGGAATGAAAACTAACTTTCGCCGTTGTTGGTGTTGTCACAACAACATTTAGGACTGCAAATTATCCATGCGTTAATGCACTGGCGGCTTGTTGGTGACAACACCAACAAGGGCAGAAAATACCACCGTATTTATTATGCCGGATTATCCAACCACCATTCTTCAGCTTCAGGCCATAGAGAAATGATCTCCTTTGCGCGCCTTTTGTAAATATTTATAAAAAATGATTCTTTACTAAAATCAAACCAATAGTCAGTTTTATTTTTAATACTGCCTATTCTCAAACGTCTACCTTCATAATGAACCCTACATTTTGAAGGCTCAATTTCTTTTCCCGTTACAATGGAGCCGGTAGTTGGGCAGTTCGCAATCTCCACTACAAATTTTGATGAATACGAACTGAATTGAAATGTAAGTAGATTAATGCGGTCATTTTTAATACGAGTAAAGTGAGGGTAAGAACCTTTAAAACCCACAGTTCGTAAAAAAGGAATAAAAAGACTTTTGATTGCTTCATCCATCAAAAGTCTTTTGTCTGTTCCGGTCATTGCTACTTTCATAAAAAAAGGCCCCTTTAATAAAGGAGCCTCAATTTAGTTATTTATCTGCACATCTGTACGTTCCCGCATCTGCACATCTATAATCACGTTCCGTATTCGGGCGTGGTTACTTCAGTTTCTTCAAACTCGTAATCGCTTAACGGCGGGCAAGAGCAGATCAATGTCCTGTCACCGTAAGTATCATTTACACGACCAACAGATGGCCAGAATTTGAACTGCGATACGTAAGGTAGTGGGTATGCTGCTTTTTGGCGGGTATAAGGGTGCTCCCACTCGTTGCCAGTAATTACAGCGGCGGTGTGTGGCGCGTTCTTCAAGGGGTTATCTAATTTATCAGATACACCTTTCTGTACATCCTCAATCTCACCACGAATAGAGATCATGGCATCGCAGAAACGGTCAAGCTCGTGTTTAGGTTCAGATTCTGTTGGCTCTATCATTACCGTACCCGCAACCGGGAACGATACTGTTGGCGCGTGGAAACCGTAATCCATTAAACGTTTCGCGATATCAACCACTTCTACGCCAAAAGTTTTAAACGAGCGGCAATCCAGGATCATCTCGTGCGCGCAACGGCCTTTTGTGCCGGTGTACAACACGCTGTAATGATCTTTTAAGCGCGTTTTAATATAGTTGGCATTGAGGATAGCGTAACGGGTAGCATTAGTTAAACCGTCGCTGCCCATCATGGCGATATATGCATGCGATATAATCAAGATAGATGCAGAACCCCAAGGCGCGGCAGATACCGCGTGGATGGCTTTGCCGTTATCGATATCAACAACCGCGTGGCCTGGCAAGTAAGGCACTAAATGCTTAGCTACACCAATTGGGCCCATGCCGGGGCCACCGCCACCGTGTGGGATGCAGAAAGTTTTATGCAAATTAAGGTGACAAACATCGGCACCAATATTAGCCGGGCTTGTTAAGCCTACCTGCGCGTTCATGTTTGCGCCATCCATATAAACCTGGCCGCCATTTTGGTGAATTATCTCGCAGATCTCGATGATGCTTTCCTCGAACACACCGTGAGTTGATGGGTATGTTACCATTAAGCAGGAAAGTTCATTCTTATATTGCTCGGCTTTGGCTTTCATATCGGCAACATCGATGTTACCGTTATCGTCACATTTCACCACAACAATTTTCATCCCGGCCATAGCGGCTGATGCAGGGTTGGTACCATGTGCCGATGATGGGATCAATGCGATGTTACGGTGGCTGTCGCCCCTATCGTTATGATAAGCGCGGATAACCATTAAGCCAGCATACTCGCCTTGCGCGCCTGCGTTTGGCTGTAAGCTCATGGCTGCAAAGCCTGTAATTTCGCTTAGCCATTTATTCAGTTCGTCAAATAATTGCATGTAGCCGCCAACCTGGTCGGTTGGTGCAAAGGGATGCATTTTACTGAACTCGGCCCAGGTAACGGGCACCATCTCGGTAGTAGCGTTCAGCTTCATGGTACATGAACCTAAGGCTATCATCGAGTGGCAAAGCGAAAGATCTTTCGCCTCCAGCGCTTTAATGTAACGCAGCATCTCATGCTCTGAGTGGTGCGAGTTAAACAAACCGTGGGTTAAATAAGCAGAAGTACGTTGCAATTCGGCAGGGATAACACCCTCAACGTTTTTCTTAAGTGTTTCGTAGTTTGAGTATGCAAAGTTTTTGCCTTTAACCTTAGCAAAGAAACGTACAATGGTTTTGATATCCTCCGGCGATGTAGTTTCATCGATAGAAATAGTAGCTACCGTACCTTTATAGTTAAGGTTAAGCTCATTGTTTAACGCCTCGGATTTAACCGGGCCGGCTAATGCGCCAAGCTCAACTTTAATAGTATCAAAATATGTATCGTTCAATTGCTCGTAACCAAGTTCGGTTAGCGAGTTAGCCAGCAACACCGCTAAGCCGTGGATGCGTTGGGCAATCAGTTTTAAGCCTTGCGGGCCATGGTACACGGCATACATACCGGCCATAATAGCCAGCAGCGCCTGCGCGGTACAAATATTTGAGGTTGCTTTATCCCTGCGGATGTGCTGCTCGCGGGTTTGCAAAGCCATACGCAAAGCGTAGTTACCCGCGCTATCAATAGTTACACCTATGATACGGCCCGGAATAGAGCGTTTATATTCTTCTTTAGTGGCGAAAAACGCGGCATGCGGGCCACCAAAACCCATTGGTACACCAAAGCGTTGCGTGCTGCCAACAACTATATCTGCACCCCACTCACCCGGAGGGGTAAGCAATACCAGGCTCATAATATCGGCAACAACCGTTAGTTTAATGTTTTTGGCGTGTAGCGCGTTAGCGAAATCAGTGTAGTTATACACCGCGCCGTTACCTGCAGGGTATTGTACCATAGCCCCAAACATATCGTCGGTTAGCTGAGTAGTGGCATGGTTGCCTATCTGCAGTTTTATGCCGTAAGGCTCGCTGCGGGTCTTTAAAATATCGATGGTTTGCGGGAATACTTCTTCGCTTACAAAGAAAACGTTTGCAGCGGTATTCTTACGCAAGCTGTATTGCATAAACATGGCCTCGGCAGCGGCGGTACCTTCATCTAATAACGATGCGTTCGCGATTTCCATCCCGGTAAGGTCAATAACCATGGTCTGGAAGTTTAACAAAGCCTGTAAACGGCCCTGCGCAATCTCCGCTTGGTACGGGGTATATTGGGTGTACCATCCCGGATTTTCCAAAATATTCCGCTGAATTACACCTGGTACGATCACATCATAGTAACCCTGACCGATGTACGATTTAAACACCTTGTTTTTTGAAGCTGTTTGCTTAAGCGTGTTCAGATAATCGAACTCGCTTTTGGCAGGCGGCAGGTTAAGCGGGGCTTTCAACCGGATCTTAGCCGGCACAGTTTCGTCTATCAGTTCGTCAAGCGTATTTACACCGATAGTTTTTAGCATTTTATCAGTATCGGCCTGGTTGGGCGCTATGTGCCTTTGCTGGAATTTTTCCTGGTAATCTATGTTCAGCTTCATTGAAATGGGTATCCCTTAAATTTACCGCAAAGGTACAAATTAGCGGTTGAATAACAATTGGGTAATACGATAGTGACACTGGTTTTACAAGCTACTATCCTATAGATCTTTGTACGTAAAACACCTCCTGTTAAACTAACTGGCGCAGGTACATTTGCACAGTATTTTCTAACCCATAGTATAAAGCGTCGCTTATCAAGGCGTGGCCTATACTTACTTCGTCAAGCGCAGGGATGTTTTGCGCAAAGTATTGCAGGTTTTGCAGATCAAGGTCGTGGCCGGCGTTTATGCCGAGGCCAAGTTTATGAGCGACTTCGGCAGCTTTTATATACGGCGCAACGGCTTCTTCTTTATTTACCGGGTATTGATGGGCGTAGGCTTCGGTGTAAAGTTCTATCCTGTCTGTACCCGTTGTGGCGGCAGCTTCTACCATTTCAGTAACCGGGTCTACAAATATGGATACGCGGATGCCGGCATTTTTAAACACCTTAATGATATCCTTTAGATAATCCTGATTTTTAATAGTATCCCAACCATGGTTAGATGTTATCTGCCCCAAAACATCGGGCACCAGGGTTACCTGCTCGGGCTTGGCGGCCAGTACCAGGTCAATAAATTTTTGCTCCTGGCAATTCCCTTCAATATTAAACTCGGTGGTCACTATTTTCTTCAGGTCGAACACATCCTGGTAGCGGATATGCCTTTCATCGGGCCTGGGGTGTACGGTGATGCCCTGCGCCCCAAAGCGTTCGCAATCTTTAGCAACCTGTACCAAATTCGGGTTATCGCCGCCGCGTGCGTTACGCAGCGTAGCAATTTTATTGATGTTGACAGATAAGCGGGCCATAGTATGCAGTGTTTGTGCAAATATCACTATTCCATAAGTAACAATAAAAACATATTTATGATTGGCCCATAAACAAGCAAGCCCCGGTTTGCACCGGGGCTTGCTAATATAATAAGTAATCCTATTTAAGCGGCGGGAATTTCGCACCGTCAAAGATACTTTTTTCGGCAGCCATTTTCTCCACTTCGTCCCATTTTCTTGGGGCATCTAATGACAATATGGTGCCTTTGTCCTTTCCAATAACTACATCATCCTCGATACGTACACCGATGTTCCACCATTTTTTATCGCACTTGCTGCCGGCAGGTATATAGATGCCGGGCTCAACGGTAATCACCATGTTTTCTACCAGGTTACCGTCATACGATCCTTTATCGTGTACATCGAGCCCCAAATGGTGAGATACACCATGCGGGTAATAGGTACGCAGTTCTTTGGCATCTTTTATGATACCCAGTTTGATAAGTCCGGCCGCTAATACCTCCCCTGTTTTGGCTTCAAGCGAAGAATATGGCACACCTGTTTTACACATTTTAAACACCTCTTCCTGCGCGTCGTAAACTATCTGATAAATGGCTTTTTGCTCCTCGCTGAATTTGCCGCTTGGCGGAATGGTACGGGTAACATCTGCCGAGTAGCCGTGGTATTCCGAACCTACATCAAGCAGTACCAACTGGTTGTTTAGCATTGTTTCGTTATTCTCTTCGTAATGCAAAATGCAGGCATTTGCGCCTACACCAACAATTGGCGGGTAACCTTCATCTTCGGCACCATATTTTTTGTGCACGTATAGCAAAATGCCTTCCAGTTCGCGCTCGCTCATGCTCGGTTTTACGGCACGCATCACTTCGGCATGTGCAATAGATGACAGCTGTACAGATTTGCTTAGCAGCGCTAATTCTTGGGGCTGTTTAACACCTCGTAAAGCAGTTGTGTATTCACCAAATAAGCCGGCATCACCATATGTCGCCGCTATTTTCGCCTTAACGCCGGCTAATGTCGCAGAGTCCGGCTTGGCTAACAACTCCTGGATGATGGCGCTATTCTTATGCGCTTCGTCATTAGCGCGTGGTTTTATGTAGGCCACTATTTGCGGCAGGTTTGCAGGGCGGGCATATTTGGTAATAATATCCAGATCGGCCTTTAAGCCTTTACCAACAGCAACTACACCCGCTTTGGTTTTGAAGGTGCTGATCAGTTCCTTAAGATCGCCGCCGGCATCTTCATTAAGGTCATCATAAATAACGGTTTTAAATTTTTTAAAGTCTATAGGGAATTTAGCGAACTCGCCGCTATTGTAAACGCATTTAAAGCCTAACTGGGTTTTACCACCCTCAACACCTAAACGGCGGCCTGTCCACTGCTCGCGTTGCGCATCGCGCTTGCGCACAAAAAGCACTTCGTTATAGCTGGTATCACCCGCGCCCTGCAGATCTTTAAAAACCAGTAACGCGGCATCCGGCTCTTTATAGCCCGAGAAATAATACATGTCGGGATTTTGATGAAAAACATAATTTACATCGTTAGAGAAAACCTGCTCGGGGTAGGAAAATATCACCGTTACCGAATTTGCGGGCATCATTTTGCGCAAAGCCTCGCGCCTGCCGGCATGGAACTCTTTGGTCAGGTAATCTTTAGGGATGTTTTGGCTTTCCTGCGAAAATGCCGTTACCGCGCCCAGGCACAATACTGCCGCTACGATAGTTTTTTTATTGATCAGTTTCATTGTAATAAGGTGTTAAAAACGGGATCAAGTTACAAATAAAATCAAACTATGCCGATAGCCTAATGATAATCTATAATAACGTAAAGCAAGCGGCGTTTAACTATTAATTAATCTCCCCAATGGATATTGGAAACTATTGATTCGATATATTCGTATACCTTAACAACAGCAGCAGCAACGTGAGCAACTCCCCTAAACCAGCCAACGAAATTGAACGCTTAAAGGCGCTGGACGACTATGATATATTAGACACGTTAAGCGAACACGAGTTTGACCGCCTTACCGAGCTGGCCTCTATAATTTGCGAGGTACCTATTTCGTTGGTTTCGTTATTGGACGAGCACCGCCAGTGGTTTAAATCGGCCGTGGGTTTGCCGGTAAAAGAAACCCCGCGCGATGTTTCCTTTTGCCGCTACACCATTACCGATGCCCAGTTTTTAGAAGTGAGCGATGCCACTCGCGATATCAGGTTTCAACACAACAGCCTGGTAACCGGCGGCCCCGAGATCCGCTTTTATGCGGGCTACCCGCTGATAGACCCCGACGGTTACGCCCTGGGCACGCTTTGCGTTATAGACCGTAAACCACGCACGCTAAACGAAAACCAAAAGCGCGCGCTGCAGCTATTATCTGAAGAGGTTATATCCCTGATAGTTGAGCGCCGTAAAAAGCAGGACCTGAAGAACTTTGAGAAGCTTTTTCAAAACTCAAACGACCTGATCTTTGTGGGTGGTATGGATGGCTTTTTTAAGCGCGTTAACCCGGCCTTTACCAAAATTTTGGGATGGAGCGAGCGGCATATGCTTACCACGTCTTCATTCGAGTTTATCCACCCAGATGACCTAACAAAAACCGAAGCTCAGCTTAAGGGCATGATGAGCGGGAAGGAAACCACCAACTTTTTGCAGCGCATGAAAACCATCGATGGCGATTATAAAACCATTGAATGGACATCTACCCCCGAAGCTTTAACGAGTCATATTTTTGGCATCGGGCGCGATGTAACTGCCATTGTACTAAAAGATAAGTTTCTTGCGGAAAGCGAAGAAAAACTACGTGTGTTTTTCGAAAATTCGCAAGGGCTAATGTGTACGCATGATGTGAACGGTAAATTCCTGTCGGTGAATGCAGCGGGCGCAGGTATATTGGGTTATATGGCAGATGAAATAGTTGAATTGAGCCTTTTTGATATTGTACCTAAAGACAGGCACGGATTTTTAAACGCTTATTTAAAAGAAATAACCACAACGGGCAAATCGTCGGGCCAGATGCTTACAAAGCACAAAGATGGCAGCCTGAAGGTTTGGTTATATAATAATACACTGCAAATATCCCCGCGCGAGGGAACCTATATTATTGGCAATGCCATTGATATTACCGAACGCTATCGCCTTGAAAAAGACCTTGAGCGTACCAAAGAAATGCTGGAGCAAACCAACCAGGTTGCCCGCGTAGGTGGCTGGGAGGTTGATATTTTACAGCAAAAGGTTTACTGGACATCTGTTACCAAAGAGATTCACGGCGTGTCTGCATACTATGAACCCCAATTAGAAACCGGCATTAACTTTTATAAGGAAGGCTACAGCCGCGACCGGATAACCGCCGCTTTAAATAAAACTATTGCCGATGGCACCTCATGGAACGAGGAACTGCAGATAATTAATACAGATGGCAAAGAAGTTTGGGTACGTGCCCTGGGCAACGCCGAATTTAAAAAGGGTGTTTGTGTTAGGCTATACGGTACTTTCCAGGATATAAATGATTATAAGAATGCCGAGCTTGCCCTCAAAAAATCGATAGAAACACAAGAGGCGCTTAACCTTGCACTGATAAAACAGATAGAACTTGTTCAGGAGCAGGATAAAACCATCGAAAAGATCCAGGAGTTTAAGTTCCTGGCGGATTCCATACCACAGATCATTTGGACATCGAGCCCTGATGGCACCATGGATTACTATAACAAGCATTGGTTTGATTATACCGGGCTTAGCCTGGAGGACACCTTGCTTTACGGTTGGGAGCCGGTGATACATCCTGATGATGCACCTAAAGATTATGCAGACTGGCATCATTCGTTAGCCACCGGCGAGCCTTATAAATCCGAAGTCCGTTTCCGCAGGGCGGAGGATGGCGTTTATAAATGGCATAAATCTATGGCGCAACCCATGCTTGCCGCGGATGGTACGATATTAAAATGGTTTGGGTCCTGCTATGATATTGACGAATACAAACGCGCGCTGGATCTCGAGAACCGCATTAGCCAATATGAAGATTTTAACCGGATTGTGGCGCATAACCTGCGCGGCCCGGCAGGTAGCATCCGCATGATATTAAACATGATTGGCGATAGTGCGGACGATGAGGAGAAGGATGAGTTTTTGCAGATGCTGAACCAAAGCAGCGAATCCTTGAATGAAACCCTGAATGAGTTGATGCGCGTATTAGAAGTGCGTAACAGCAAAAACATCGCTTACGATACCTGCGACCTAAACGAAATGGTAAAGGTTACCGATGCCATGCTTAAAGGCCAGATGATGGAGAAGAAAGCGCGAATCACTACAGATTTTGGGGTAACCAGCATGCAGTTCCCTAAAATGTACCTCGAGAGTATTTTTTACAATATGGTGAGCAACTCGCTTAAATACAGCAAGCCGGATGTGCCGCCTGTTATTAACATCACCTCGGCATTGGTAAACGGCCACGTTACCCTAACTTTTGAGGATAACGGCTTAGGGATAGATTTAATTAAGCACGGCAACGATATGTTTAAACTGAACAGCGTTTTCCACGCCGGGCACGATAGCAAGGGCATTGGCCTGTTCATGACCAAAACCCAGATAGAAACCTTCGGCGGGAAGATCAGCGTAGAGAGCGAGCCAAATATTGGCACGAAGTTTACCATAGTTTTTTAATGCCCTACACCTGCCCAAAATGCGACCGTGAATTAACCAGGGAAAGCCAGTGGCACCACTGCGCCCGCATAAATCTTGATGACCTTTTTAAAGGAAAATCTGACGAGCTTGTACTTACGTTTGATAAACTCCTTGCCGAGGTTGCCGACTGGCCCAACGTATTGGTAGGCGTTACCCCAAACTGCATTACCTTTGTACACAGGCAAACCTTCTTCGTGATCCGCCCCATGCAAAAGCAGCTGGAGTTGAAATTTTACTCGGCCACTAAAATAGACGAACCACCCATCATCAAAAGCATAGCAGCCACATCAAAGCGCTTCCAAAACCACATCCGCCTAAGCAATGTAAATGATTTGCGCCCGCAGTTATTTGCGTGGATAAGGGGATCGTATGAGATGTTGTAATCAAGTTTGTCATCCTGAGCGATAGCGAAGGATCTATCCTGGAACTTTGCATCTTTGAAATACATGTAGGCTATTAGATGCTCGCTATCGCTCCGCATGACAAAGAGGATATAACCAAAAAAGGGACATAGCCTTAGGCCATATCCCTTTTTTAATATGTATTGGTGGCGCTATTTTGTCAGTTCACGAAATTTTGAAACAACTGATTATAAGCTATTTGCAAAACTTAACCGGCGTTCACGGCCGTGAACGTGAACATTTAGCACCTATTTCTTCTTAATAACGGTAGTATTCCGGTTTAAACGGACCTTCAACAGTCACGCCGATGTACTCCGCCTGGTCCTGGTCTAAAACTTCCAATTCAACACCAATTTTTTCTAAGTGTAAACGGGCAACTTTTTCGTCAAGATATTTAGGCAGGGTGTAAACTTCGTTTTTGTAAGCCGCGCCGTTAGTCCAAAGTTCTATTTGGGCCAAAGTTTGGTTGGTGAAAGAGTTACTCATTACAAAGCTTGGGTGGCCTGTAGCACAACCTAAGTTTACCAAGCGGCCTTCTGCTAATACAATAACATCTTTACCGTCTATAGTATATTTATCAACCTGTGGTTTAATTTCGATTTTGCTGTTGCCATAAGCTCCGTTTAACCAAGCCATGTCAATCTCGTTATCAAAGTGACCGATGTTACAAACGATAGCTTTGTCTTTTAACGCGCGGAAATGCTCTTCGCGAACGATGTTTTTGTTACCTGTTGCAGTAACAACAATATCAGCTTCTTTAATAGCAGTGCCTAATTTTTTCACTTCGAAACCTTCCATAGCTGCCTGTAGAGCACAGATAGGATCTATTTCGGTAACGATTACACGTACGCCAGAGTTACGCAAGCTATCTGCAGAACCTTTACCAACATCACCATAACCACAAACAACAGCAACCTTACCGGCCATCATCACGTCAGTAGCACGGCGGATGGCATCTACCAATGATTCGCGGCAACCGTATTTGTTATCAAATTTTGATTTGGTAACAGAGTCGTTTACGTTGATGGCAGGCATTGGCAATGTACCGGCTTTCATACGCTCGTATAAGCGGTGTACACCTGTAGTAGTTTCTTCAGATAAACCTTTAATCTCGCCGATAAGCTCAGGGAAACGGTCTAAAACCATATTGGTTAAGTCGCCGCCATCATCCAATATCATGTTTAACGGTTTGCGGTCTTCACCAAAGAATAATGTTTGCTCTATACACCAGTCAAACTCATGCTCGTTCATACCTTTCCAGGCGTAAACAGAAGTACCAGCGGCAGCGATTGCAGCAGCGGCGTGGTCTTGTGTAGAAAATATATTACATGACGACCAGGTAACTTCGGCACCCAGTTCTATCAAAGTTTCAATTAAAACGGCAGTCTGGATGGTCATGTGTAAACAGCCTGCAATACGTGCGCCTTTTAATATTTTGGCCGGGCCGTACTCTTTACGTAAAGCCATTAAACCCGGCATTTCTGCCTCGGCCAATTCAATCTCCTTACGGCCCCACTCGGCCAGTGAAAAATCTTTCACTTTATACTTAACGTATGCAGTTTCTACTGTCGACATAATATTAGTTTTTATGAAATGCAAAAGTAGTGAATATAAATATCCAAAAGAAATTGGATACAATAACATTACAGGGCAATTGCACAACCTGTTGTGGTAGCAAATGAGCTTTTAATAAATGCAACAGGTATATGCTTAGCTGCTTACATTCTTTGTAGAGAATTGCTCGGTATAAAAAATCATGAACAGGAACATCACACTTGATGCCACAGCCCAAAAAATGTTAAACGCAAATAAAAACTGGTCGCTATTGCTGCGGGCCTCGCCATCTAAGAAAGGGTAAAGCATTACACAGGCAAAGGAGATACAATAAGCCACCGCTAAAACTATCAAATACCTTATTGGCGCCGATAGCTGCCGTTTGTACAGCAAAAATAAACAACCCGCAATGCCAAGGTATTGGCAAATGTCCTTTAGGTTACTCATTTGAATGTAGTATAACCCGCTGTGGCTACCTTGTATTAAAAAATAGTAACCAACACGGGTTAGTATTATCCAAAAACAAAGTACAGCTATCCTCATTATGCGCAGGGGGTAAAGTAACCGTCGTTGTCGCAGCTACCGCAACGGCCGGCGTGGTCTGCTTCGCAACGCTCCTTGGGGGTAAGATCGCCTTTGTTTTTAGCCAATAGTTCTGCAGATACTACGATTACCTTGCCTGTTTCTTTAGGCTTTTCTTGTTTTGAGTTGTCTTCCATTTTATGAGGGTATTAATTTACGCAGCTAATATAACTAATTACAGTATCCTCAATAGTGATAAAACAAAAAACCTATCTGCAATAATTACAGATAGGTTTTTTGTTTACATATTTAAGCTTAAATACTGTTTGGGGTTAACCGGGTGCCCATCCTTGCGGATCTCGTAATGCAGATGCGGCCCGGTTGAGCGGCCTGTGGAGCCTACCTTACCTATCAGGTCGCCTGCGGTTACCCGCTGGCCTTCTTTCACATTAATTTTTGACAGGTGGCCATACCATGTTTCGATATTATTAGCATGGCGTATTTTGATGCAGTTACCATAACCGCCCGCCTTGCCTGCAAATACTACCCTGCCGCTTGCGGTACATTTAACCGGGTCGCCGCGATGGCCGGCAAAATCTATCCCGGGGTGAAACTCGCGCCCGCCAAAATCAAAAGGGTTACCGCGCGCCCCAAAGAACGACGTAAACGAGCTTAGCCTTGGGTAGCCCATAGGCATATAAGCGATGTTGTTTACCAGCTTATCCAGGTAGTTGCTAAAATCCGAGTATAACTTAGTGTCGCTTTTTGGTTTCTCGGCAACGTTAAGGTTACGGAACGACAAACCACGCAAACCGCGTTTGCTCATGTAATTATTTATCGTTTTTAATTTGGATTGAATATCTTGAATATAAGATACAGCCTTGCTGCGGTTGCCTTCTTTTTCGGCGTTTACCAGCAATGCGTCTTCCGATTCTTTGTCGATCTGCCCTTGTAATGCAGCTACCTGCGATTGCAGCCTGCTGTTTTCCTGCCTTTGCTGTAACGATTGTGTGTTTAAGCGCGTGATTGCCGTCATTAGTACCATAACTACAATTAGTACGGCGGCTACAGTTACTTTTAACGAATTAAAGTGCTTGGCTTTTACTTGTACAATACGCGGTTGGGCGTCGTTTTTTTTCGTAATAAATCCCATACCTAAATCTTTAATTTTAAGTTCATTCTATAGTTTTAATTAGGGTTAAAACACTTAGTATGCAATATAGCGATCTCCGTCATAACATCCTGCTCGCCTACTCCCTCTTGCTATTATAACGGAAACGTCAATTATTACGGATTATTCTGAACAAGGGTTATTTTTATTTTGAAATTGGTACTTTTGTGCTGAAAATAAGCGAAGTAAATTATGTACCCAGAATATTTAGTTGCCCCAATGAGGGAAGAATTAACCAAAGTTGGTTTCGAAGAGTTAAAAGATGCTGATGCAGTTAATACAGCTATTAAAGGCGAAGGAACTGTATTTGTAATGGTAAATTCGGTTTGTGGTTGTGCTGCTGCTAACGCGCGCCCTGCTGCACGTGCCGCTGCTGCTAACCAAAAACACCCCGACCGCCTGGTTACTGTTTTTGCAGGTATGGAAACCGAAGCAGTTAATGCCGCCCGTAACTTGATGCTGCCTTACCCTCCGTCATCGCCGTCAATGGCTTTGTTTAAAGATGGTAAATTGGTTCACATTATAGAGCGCCACCAGATTGAAGGCCGCCCTGCACAAATGATTGCCGACAACCTTATTGGCGCGTTTGAGCAATACTGCTAATTAGATCAAGACTGTAAAAGTCAGGAAACAAGATAAAAAAGGAAGCCCGATGCGATTGCACCGGGCTTTTTATTTTTCAGTCCTGATTCTTGTCTCTTGGTTCTTACATTCTGCTTAGTTAGCGTCGGTTATTTTCAGGTTCTTCCAATCGCCGGGCGAGCCGTTGCCAACCCAATAGGCAATTTTAGTGCCGCCGGTGCTTACCAATGGCTCCACCTGTAGCATAGCTTTGGGGTTACCGTTAACATACACTTTCACATTTTTGGGGTCGATGGTGATCCGCACATTGAACCATCCGTTAGGATCGGGCGCCGGGGTAACCGCCTGTTCATATTTATTCGGGAATTTCTCCCTGAGTAGAGGCCAATCGTATTTTGGGGTGGCAATGTATTGCACGCCGTGGCTTCTTCTTACAGCATCGTCAGCCTTAAAATTAAACGGCCTAAAATAAATGCACTCGTACGTACTATCGTTTAAGCCGTGGTAAGCTATCCCTACAAAACTGCCCTGCAATTTATCGTTGCCTTTAACGTCAAACTCAATTGTGCCGCTTTTAAAATGCCTGTTATTGATCCACGCAAAACCGGCATTGTCTACCTCATTCAAGTGCAGGCTTCCATCGGCACCAAAACTTAATTGACGATTAACAACGGTTAGGTCGCCCACTTTTGGCAATGCTATTTGGGCAAAGCAATTGTTGGCACACAGTATAATTGCGGCAACCAGTAATGTTTTATATATTTTCATGATGGTAAGTTATTCGTTGTATTTATTCTATCCTTTTTGCATCGTTTACACCGCCTTGGTAAATTCGGCAGGTTACAACTGCACCCTTATCATTTTTAATAAATTCTATCTCAACCGGGACAGTTTTCAAAAAGAATTTATTTTGCGCTTCTGCAAAAATATCAAGTTTGCCCTGCCCTGTAGCCTGTGCATATAATTTATTGCCGTCTCGGGTTATAGAAAGGATCCGGCCCGGGTTCATTTCGTATTTCCCTACATATGTTTGCAAAATTGTGCTGTCTACCGCTACTTCTTTATAAACTTTAGAATGGTATAAACCTTTAAAGTTATAGACTTTGGCTACGCTGTTTATGATCTCGTTCATAATAGCGCCATCATCAGAGTTCACCATCACCACCACCCCGTTACCGCCCTCTAAACTACCGAAATACTGGCAACGGAAGCCCTCGTTCGCACCACCATGTTCAAAATACTTAGTTCCATCCATGTCATTTATAAAAACGCCCAAGGCTGCCGACTTATCCATGTAAGGTGTAAGCCGTAGTTTTGTGTTGGCCTGGTTAAGTACCTTGCTTGATTTGCCCTGCAAGGCCAATTGTGTTTCGATAATATATTTCGACAGATCGGCAGGGTTGGTCCATAAACCGGCGGCAGCCTGTTCCGGGTAAACATTGTATTTACTTTTCATTTCGCTGCCATCACCACGGTAACCTTTAGCCAGTAATTCGGGTTTGACATCAACAGGTGGTTGCGCGTAGGTACTGCTTACCATACCCAAGGGTTTTAGCACATTTTGATACATAAACTGATCATAGGGCTGGCGGCTTATATCCATCAGCATAAGTTGTGATACAGTGATGCCACCACCCGAGTATTCGGAGCGTAACCCTGGTGCAAACATGGAGCGGACGGGGTCTGAGTTTGCAGGTTTTTTACCATTTAAGATCTGTACAATAGTTGGCAAAGTATCTTTAGTGCTATAGCCTTCAAAGCCATGCACGGTTAACCCGGCGGTATGGCTCAGCAGATTTTTTGTGTTGATGATCTTGCCTTTAGCGACAGTATCATAAGGGAATTTCCAGGTGGTTAAATACTGATTTATATCTCTATCCGGATCCAGCTTACCATCCTGCACAAGCTTTAATATACCAACACCGTTTAACGATTTACTGATGGATGCCGCCTGAAAAAGGGTTTTATCGGTAACGGGTACCTTACGGGTAGCGTCGGCAAAGCCGTAGCCTTTAGTCCATTCCATTTTATAATTACGTATAACCGCGATGGAAATACCATTTACTTTATAATGAACCATTCGGTCCTGTATGGTCCATGGCCCGTCACCTTCGGTTTGGATCAAACCCACCAGGTTTTTCTCAACCAGATTTATATTTTTCTGAACCGAATCGTTAACTGCCGTTTGGCCATTTGCGGCAGATGCGACGGCCAACAGCAGCAGCAAGGCGTATCCTGTTTTTTTCATAATTATAATTTAAGGTTATGACTACTCTGCCCGCAGGCTATTAACAGGGTTTGATAAAGCTGCCTTTATAGCCCTGAAGCTTATGGTTACTAAAGCTATTAATAAAACGGCTAACATGGGCAATACAAAAAACCACAGGCTAAACTGAATCCTAAACTGGTAATTTTGCAGCCATTGGTAACTGCCCCAATATGCCAGCGGCAGGGCAATAAGGTTTGCTATAATTATCAGGCCAATAAAATCCTTTGTTATCAGCATTAAAATATTAGGTATCGATGCCCCCAGTATCTTACGGATCCCTATTTCTTTTATGCGTTGCGATAAGGTAATAAGCGTTAAACCAAACAACCCTAAACAGGCCACAAAAACCGCGAACCCCGAAAACAGGCTAAACACCTGCCCAAAACTTTGTTCGGTTTTATATTGCTGGTTAAAAAACTCATCCAGGAAAAAGTAATCGAAGGCGGCACCGGTAAAAACGCCTTTATAAGTTTTTTGTACCTGGCCAATAGTGCCGGCCATATCGGCGCTATTTACTTTCAACTCATAATGTGTAATGCTCGATGGGTCTATCTCTCGGAACACAATAGGCGTAAACGCATCTTTTAATGATGTTTGATGAAAGTTTTTGATAACGCCCACAACTTCATTTTCAAACACACGGCCCCTGCCATTTTTTGTTCGTACTATTTTACCAATGGCATCCTGCGGGCTCTTAAAGCCTAATGATAACAAGGCCGCCTCGTTAAGCATCATGGGCTGCCGGCGGGCCATAAAATCAAACTTAAAATTATCGCCGGCAATTAATTTCATTTTAAACTGGGAAATAAATTTTCCACCGATCTCAAATGTCGGCAACCTCACATTTTTTCCCTCCGCACCTATCTCCGGGCGGCTGTACGACATAACATAATCAATGTTTTGCCCCGGTATGCTTGATGATGAAGTGGCGCTTTGGATACGCGGGTTGCGCAAAAGTTCAGCTTGAAAAACACTGTCTTTAGCTGCGTAATTAGTGGCCGCGGCATCATCTGCCCTTACAATTTGCGGTGCCAGTACAATCAGGGTTTGTTTCATATCCATGCCCTGTTTGGCATTTTTCATGAAACTAACCTGCCGGTATACTACTAGCGTACCTATCATAAAAGTTATAGTGGCAGCAAACTGGAAAACAACTAATGATTTACGCAGGGTGATATTACCCCCCATATTCGGGAACTTGCCTTTTAAGATCTGTATGGGTTTGTAATTAGACAGCACCAGCGCCGGGTATAATGCCGATAGTATAATGCCGGTTATAATAATGCCGGTAAAACTTAAAACAAATACAGGCCCTTTCCAAAGGGTAAATTGCATGTGTACACCACACAAAGCACTAAACCATGGCATGGCTATAACCACTGCAATAACGGCTATTACAATACTAAATACATTGATAAGTGCCGACTCGAACAAAAACTGGATTACAAGTTGGATGCGCCGCGAACCCAGCACCTTACGGATGCCTACCTCTTTGGCCCTCTCGATTACCTTAGCGGTAGAAAGATTTATATAATTTATATAGGCGATAAGCAGGATAAGGGCCGCAATAATACCCAGGTACCACACCATTTTGCCGTTACCGCCTGCACTTATATCTTGCGAAAGATTGGAGTATAAGTGAATATCCTTTAGCGGCTGTAAAGAAAGGCGGATATTGCCAATATTGGTTTTACCTAAAGTAAAGCTAGCGCTTGGGTTGCCATCGCTAATGTGCTTGTGCATAAAAGCCGGCAACCTTGCCTCAAAAGCCTGCCGGGTTGTATTGGGCGAAAGCAAAACGTAGCTATAAAAGTCGGGATAGATCCAGTCGCCTGCTTTTAGGTCCTGAGATACCAGGAAATCAAACTGCAGGTGCGAGTTTGCAGGCACGTCGCGGCAGATGCCGGTAACCGATGCCGTAATATCTGTGCCCGAGATCTGTTGCTGTATTTTGACGGTTTTACCTATGGCATCCTGGTTACTAAAGTATTTTTTCGCCGCAGATTCCGTCAGCACAACCGAATTGGGGTTGTTAAGGGCGGCCAACGTCCCCTTAATCATAGGAAAGGTAAACACTTTTAGGAACGATGCATCTACCATGTAAAGGCGGCGTTCGTTAAAAGCCGTCACTTCGCCGTTAGGTTGTTGTGCACTTACCTGGCCTTCCAGCTTTGACACCCTTGCAACTTCCTGTACATCCGGGAAATCGGCCTTTAACGCCGGGCCAACCGCCGAATAGGTTTTGGCCAGGTTCTCGGTTAAATTACCATCGCTATAAGCCTCGTGTTTTACCCGGTAAATATTAGCCCCGTTTTTCTGAAAATTATCGTAGCTAAGCTCAAAGCTAATGTATTGCACAATTAGCAAACAGGCCATCAACCCGATAGCCAAACCTGCTATATTGATAAGCGAAAAAACTTTCTGATGCAACAAGATCCGCCAGGCTATTTTTAAATGATTTTTAATCATACTATTTAAAATTTTAGCTATTTATTTAAATCCGCTTACTCCGTTTTTAAACTTTTTACCGGGTTGGTAAGCGCTGCTTTTATACTTTGGTAGCTCACCGTTAAAATGGTGATACCGATTGCGCCTACCGCGGTAAGGGCGAAGATCCACCAGGAAAGTTCGGTTCGGTATTTATAATCCTGCAGCCAGCCATGCATAAAGTAATAAGCGGTTGGGATGGCTATCAGCAGGGCGATACTCACCAGGATAATAAAATCTGTAGACATTAAACGCCAAAGGTTAAACACCGATGCGCCCAATACTTTGCGCACCCCTATCTCTTTAACGCGCTGCTCGGCCATGAACGATGCCATGCCAAACAAGCCCATACAGCTGATAAAAATAGCAAGCAGGGTAAAAAAGCCAGCCAGTTTGCCCACACGCTCTTCGTTAGCGAATTTCTTATTATACTCGTCATCTACAAACTTATAGTCGAAGGGGCTGCCGGGGTCGTACTGTTTAAAAACGCTTTCTATTTTAGCCAGGGCATCGCGTGTGCTTACGTTTGGTTTGATGCGGATAAGTGCCATGCCCTCTAACCTGTTACTCAAGAAATAAATGCTGGGTTTAACGGGCTCATAAGGCGACGACATCACCATATCCTTTACTACACCAATTATCTTAAATTTTGTGTCCCACCCTACTATCTCGCCCACGGGGTGTTTAAAGTTCATGAACTTAGCCGCCGCTTCGTTAACGATCATGGCTGTGCTATCGCTTACGAAAGCGGTAGAAAAATCGCGGCCTTCCAATATTTTCCATTTAGCAACTTTCCCGTAACCGTGGGTTAAGCGAATGGTGGCAAAATCGTCCTGCAGGTCGGGGGCTTTGCCGCGCCAGTTTAAACCGCTGTTGTTTGAGTAAACATCGGTAAGCGGGCTGCCCGATTCTGCCATTTCTTCGATGGTGCCGCTTTGCAGCAGATCGTTACGTACAGCGGTAAAGTTTTGGTGGATATCGTCCGATTTCATGTTGATCTGCACAACACCTGAACGATCATACCCAACCGCCCGGTTCTTGGTGTGCTGCACTTGCAGGAAAACCACTATAGTACCAATGATCAGCGTAACCGAAACCGTGAATTGCAGCACTACTAATATCTTACGCGGCAGCGCGGCAAAACGGCCTGCTTTAAATGTGCCTTTCAAAACCTTAACCGGCTGAAACGACGAAAGATAAAATGCAGGGTAACTCCCTGCAATAATCCCGGTAAGCAAGCTAAAGCCTAAACCCAGTAGCCAGAACATAGGATTTGCCCAAAGCACACTCATTGTTTTATCTGCCACCTGGTTAAACCACGGGAGTATCAGTAGCACCAATACAATCGATAAGATGAACGCGAACGCCACCACCATCAACGACTCGCTGAAGAACTGGGCTATCAACTGGCTGCGTAACGAGCCTACCGTTTTACGGATGCCCACTTCCTTCGCCCGCTTCTCTGACCGGGCGGTACTAAGGTTCATAAAATTGATACAGGCCAGCAATAATACAAACGTGCCAATGATACCAAACATCCAAACAAACTGGATAGCGCCCCCTGTATTTAAACCATCTTTAAATTCGCTGTGCAGGTGCCATTTATCCATAGGGTGTAAAAACACAACCGGTTTAAATGAAGCACCAACCTTATCGCCGGCAAGGGCGATATTTTTCTCCTTAAGGCCTTTTATACGTGCGTTTACTTTCGCTATATCGGAATTATCATTTAACTGCGCGAAGATCTGGAATGAGTTGTTTCCCCAACGTGTTAACGCACGTTGCACCCAATCTTGAGACGAAATGTACAGGTCCCACGGCAGGATGATCGTCAGTTCGTTAAAGGAACTGTTATGCGGGATATTTTCGTACACACCCGTAACCTTAACCAGTTGCTTGTTATCAAGTTTTAAGGTTTTGTTCAACGGGTCGTCGTTCCCGAAAATGATCTTCGCAACTTTTTCTGACAGGAGAATAGATGATGGGTCTGATAAGCCTGCGCGCGTACCTTTCAGCATTTTTAGCGACAGCATGTCGGGCGCATCAGCCTGCATAAAACTGCCCTGCTGGGTTATCTTTTTATCGCCCAGGGCCAGTATATGTTCGTAATTCCAGCTGGACATTACGGTGTATTTAAAATCTTTATCTTTTCCTGTATAATCGCTTTTAAGCATCGTACCCAGCGGGATAGGCATAGCTATCTGGCTACCTACCTTACCGTTAAAGGTTTGATGCTGCCATACCTGCACAATTTTGCTATGGTTATCAAAGTTCTTGTCGTACTGCAACTCATCCCAGATCCAGAGGCCTATCAACATAGCAACCGCCATACCCACCGAGAGGCCGGTTACATTGATAAATGTGTGCGCCTTGTTTTTAGTAAGGTTGCGCCACGATATTTTCAGATAATTTTTGAACATGATAGTAATAGTTTAGTTGGCAAACCGTAGCAAGCAAGCTTGCTACGCAAGGTATATAATAACATACGTGCCAATTTAATAAACTATTGATAATCAATTAATTAATACTATTAAGAATTTAACAACCGTTCGTAAACGGACGGTGAACTGTGCGGTTATAAACGTAGTAATGAACAGGTTAACTGATGCCGGACAAATCGAAATAACAAACCCGGTTCGCTTTTCGCACCATTAGCTTGAAAGGTCCTCGACAAGCTCAGACTGACATTATTTCAACACTTTAATCTTTACATTCCTGTAGTTCACATCAAAGCCGTGGTCTTGTAGCAGGATGTGGCCCTCTTTTGCCTCGCCGAAATCTTTCCAGATCTTGTACTTGCTTAGTGCTACCAACTCGCGGTATTCTTTTGAGCCACGATCATACTCCAATACCTTAATTCCGTTGAGGTAATGGGTAACGTGGTTGTTGGGCGATACCACTACACGGCCAATATTCCATGCCCCTATCGGATGGACGAACCGCGGCTGTTTTTTTGCCGGAATAAGGTCATATAAAGATGCCAGGGTACGGTTGCCGTCCCTGCCCAGTTTGGCATCGGGGTGTACGGCATCATCCAAAACCTGATACTCCAACCCAATGGCCGAGCCTTGCGTTTTCTCGTCGAGTGTAACAAAATATTTAACCCCGCTGTTAGCCCCTTTGCTCATCCTAAACTCGAACGACATATCAAAAGCGCTGTACTGGCCATCACTGATTATATCGCCGCCGTTGGTAGCCTCGCCCCCATTAGCGCCGATAACTGAGAGCATACCATCCTCCACCTTCCATCCCTTAACCGGGAATGTAGCTGCCGAAGCGCTATGCCAGCCGGTATTGGTCTTACCATCGAACAGCAATTTCCAACCATCGTGTTTTTCGTAAGTAGAAAGTATGTTTTGCTGCAGATTAACCACATAAACATCTTTAGCAAATTGCTGCGGTTTAAGGTTGGTGGTTTTTATCCGGATGTTTTTGAAATAGATCTTTTTACCGGCTTGTTTCTCGTTATCAATAGCATGCACCTGTAACCCGATGAAGCCTTTGGTATCTACCGTGTCTATCACGCAAGCGGTGGCAACGCCATTTATCCAGGTTTTAGTGGTGTTGCCGATACATTCAATTTTTATATGATTGAACTGCCCGTTCTTCCAGGCAGATTGTGCTTTGGCGTTTAACTCCATTGGGTACAGCCAGTCGCGGCGACCTTCGTCGTAAATGCCACCTGTCCACTTGCGGTCGCTTGGGTCTATCTCGCATTGGCGGCCGTAGACCAGGCCTTTACCTTCGTGCCCGGCGGGGTTATAGTGGCTGCGCGTTTGTATGCCCGAGTTGGTGAGCGTGCTTTCTGTTTTGGCATCCAGCTCTAAAATAAAATCGCCGTACTGCTTTTCGGTAACTAAAAAAGTGTTGCCGCTATTCAGCACCGCCGTACCGGTAATGCCGCCATTCTCTACCTTGTATTCGGCTTTGCCGGCAAGTATTTTCCAGCCGTTAAGGTTTTTGCCGTTAAACAAATTGGTATAGCCGGCTTTAGTTTGTGCTGATGCATTTTGCATGCCGGCAGCAATTGCAATCGCCAGTAGGTAAGTTTTCAGGTTCTTCATAATATTTATATCAGGCTGATGTGTTAAACTTTTAAATTCCATCCCGGTTCGTACTCGCGGCCCCAAAGCTTGGTGGCATCGGCATCATGCAGGATGTGGCCGTTGGTTGGGTCGAGGTTTAGCACCCTGCCCACCCTTTGGGCAATATTACCCAACTGCGGTATCAGGGTAGATCGGTGCCCGTTGATGATGGTCTGGTTCAGTTTTTCATCCCCACGGATAGCATTCACAAAATTTTGGAGGTGCACACGGTCCAGCATTTCAGTAGGGCTTACCTTGTTTGTTGCATCCACCGGGGTTTCGTCCTTTATCTCTTTCACCAGTTTGTTATCATAATCAAACACCTGGTAGCCATTGCCGCCACCATAGTTGATGGTGCCGTGATCGCCATAAAAAACTACGCCGCGGCCCACCCCTTCAGAGTTAAAACCATTACAGCTGCGTCCTTCCCAGGATAGCGCGGTGTTATTAGGAAAGTTGGCCAATATCGTCTGCGTATCGGGGGTTTCCCAATCATCCTTAAAAGCAAAACGCCCGCCAGATGATGTTATTTTATCCGGGAAATCGACACCCAAGCCCCATCGCATCACGTCAATTTCGTGCGTGCCGTTATTGAGTGCTTCACCGGTTCCCCAGTTCCAGTGCCAGTGCCAGTTGTAATGGATCAGGTTATCTACATAAGGCCTGCGTGGGGCATAGCCTTGCCACAAATCGTAATTTAAATTTGCAGGCACAGGCACTTGTTTACCAATGCCAATGCTTTTGCGGTTGTTTACATACCAGCCACGTGCAAAATAAGCACGGCCAATAATACCGCTATGCAATTCGTTCACCATCTTTTGCACATTGTCAAATGAGCGGCGCTGACTGCCCATTTGTACCAGTCGGTTATATTTAGCGGCAGCCGCTATTGCCATCTCACCCTCGTGCGGGTTATGGCTGCAGGGTTTTTCTACATACACATGTTTACCCGCCTGGCAAGCCAGGATGGTTGCCGGGGCGTGCCAATGATCGGGGGCGGCAATTACCAGCGCGTCAAGGTCTTTTTTCTCTAAAAGCTTGCGCACATCGGTTATGCCTTGCGGTTTTTTGCCGGTTATCTTTTCAATATCAGCAATGCATTTGTTCATTGCATTGCTATCTACATCGCATATATAGCCTATTTCCACATCGGCTAAAGCGGCGAGTTTTGAGGCAAGAAAAGCACCACGGCTGTTAACGCCCATAACCCCTAACACTACTTTTTTAGCGGGCGATCCTTTATAAATGCCGGCCACAGCCAAGTTAGAGCCTATTAATAAACTGGTGCCTGTAACAGCCATGTTCTGAATAAATTTTCTGCGTTGCATAACAAATAGGTATTTGGTGATGTATTAGCGCAATAATTGGTAATGGCTAATTTAGGAGTTTAATATTAATCTCCCTGTAACATTAATATTATTTAGCAGTCTTAAATCAAATAAAAACTAATATTTTAGCTTTTATTATGCATGCATATCAATCAAACTAAAATATATGAAAACTCTTTACGCTGCCGTACTTATCGGTAGTATCAGCGCTTGTGCCCTAAGCACTGCCGTAGCGCAAACTGCGGCCCCGGCAGCAGACCCGGCCCTAAGTATCTACCGCGAAACCACGCCGAAATATAACGACCTGGTGCACACTAAACTTGATGTGCGTTTCGATTACAAAAAACGTTTTATGTATGGTAAAGAGTGGGCAACCTTAAAACCACACTTTTACCCAACCGACTCGCTTCGTTTAGATGCGCAGGGTATGGATATCAAAAACGTATCTATTGTTAACGCCGGCAAAAATACCCCGCTTAAATTTACTTACGATAGCCTTACCATCAACATCCAGTTAGACAGGGTTTACCGTAACAACGAAACTTATACCGTTTACATCGATTACACCTCAAAACCAAACCTGCTTAAAGCACAGGGTAGCGCGGCTATTACCGATGCCAAAGGTTTGTATTTTATTAACCCGGATGGTACCGAAAAAGATAAGCCAACCCAGATCTGGACGCAGGGCGAAACCCAAAGTTCATCTGCATGGTTCCCTACTATTGATAAGCCCAACCAAAAAACTACCGACGAGATAGTGATGACCGTTCCGGCTAAATACGTTACACTATCAAACGGCCGTTTAGCTTCGCAAAAAGTTAATGCCGATGGTACCCGTACCGATACCTGGAAACAGGAATTACCACACTCGCCATACTTGTTTATGATGGCTGTTGGCGATTTTAAAATTGTAAAAGATACCTGGAAAGGCAAAGAAGTTAGCTACTACCTGGAGCCTAAATACGCGCCTTACGCGAGGGACATTTTCGGTTTTACACCAGAGGTGATCGATTTTTATTCGAAAACTTTGGGTGTTGATTACCCGTGGAATAAGTACTCTCAAATTGTAGTCCGCGATTACGTAAGCGGCGCGATGGAAAACACCAGCGCTACCCTGCACGGCGAATATGTACAAGCTACCAAACGCGAGCTTATTGATGCTTACTACAGCCAGGGCCGCAGCACTATCGTGCACGAATTGTTCCACCAGTGGTTTGGTGATTATGTTACTGCCGAAAGCTGGAGCAACCTAACCGTTAACGAATCATTCGCTGATTTTAGCGAAACCCTTTGGGCCGAGCACAAATACGGTAAAGATGCAGGTGATGCGCACATTAACGATGACAGGCAAAACTATCTAAGCCAGCCAAACCTTAAAACTAAGGACCTGGTTCGTTTCCATTATAAAGATAAAGAGGAAGTATTTGATGCCGTTACTTATCAAAAAGGTGGAAGCATCCTTTACATGATGCGCAATTACCTTGGTAACGCAGCATTTTACAAAGGCTTAAACATCTATCTAAAAACAAACGCGTTTAAAAACGGTGAAGCCCACCAATTGCGTTTAGCGATGGAAGAAGCAAGCGGCCGCGATATGAACTGGTTTTTTAACCAATGGTACTTCGGCGCAGGGCACCCTATCTTGAACATCACCTACAAATGGGATGACGCTACCAAAACGCAAACGGTTTATATGAACCAAACGCAAGATGGTAACGCGTTTATTTTACCAATTGCTATTGATGTTTACGCAGGTGGTAAAATGGACCGCCGCAAATTCTGGATCCGTAGTAAAGCTGATAGTTTGGTGTTCCACTCGGCTACAAAACCAAGCCTGGTAAATGTAGACGGTGATAAAATGCTGTTGGTTAAAAAAACAGATAGCAAATCAATCGATGAGTTTACCTTCCAGTACTTTAACGCACCTTTATACTTAGACCGTTCTGAGGCGATTACTGCTGCTGTTAAACAACAGAGCAATGCCGGCGCACGTAAAGTGGTTATTGCTGCATTGAACGATAAATACTACGAGTTACAGATCAAAGCCATTCGCGGTGCGGATATGACCAATGATGATGTACGTAACTCCGCACAACCGGTATTGATCAAACTGGCACAAACAGATCCAAACACATTGGTTAGGGCTGCTGCAATTACGGTTTTAGGTAAGCTAAAAGCATCGGGCAATACAAACTTGTTTAAAGATGCATTGAAGAGCCAATCATACGCGGTACAAGGTTCGGCCTTAACTGCGCTTGGTTTGTTAAACCCTGCTGATGCTTTGATCCTGGCTAAAACCTACGAGAAAGACAGCGAAGGTGCATTAACCCAAGCTATTTTGAACGTGTATGCCACCAGCGGTACCGATGCCCAATACGATTACGTTTTTAAGGCCTTTACCGAAGGCCAGCCACAAACCCAGTTTAACATCATGAAAAAGTTTGCTGATTTTACCGGCCGTGTTAAAAGCAACGAACAAGCTTTAAAAGGTACAAACGCCATGATTGATTTTGGTGCAAAATATAAAAAATATGGTGTTGCCCCACAAGTGGTGGGCATATTAGCCGGCATAAAAGCCGACCGCGCCAAGCTAAACGATACAGTAACAGTTGCTGCTATTGATAAAGCCACTATCGAACTGAATAAACCCGAATAATTCAGGGTAAATATAATTGAAAAGCCGCCCCGTTTCGGGGCGGCTTTTTTTGTGCTTATGATCAAATGTTAAATAATATTATTTAACATTTGCCGGTTTTTATAATGGGCGTACAATTTGCTAACTTAGTGCTAACAAAAACTGTTATGAAAAAATCATTACTATTTATAGCCCTGTTTTTTTGCGTAGGCCGGCTAATTGCTCAAAAGGCAACAACGCCCGCGCCATTTGATACTACCTTTGGTGGTAAATTATTCCAGCCCTTTAAAACGGACAGCACATGGCGTACTAATCCTCCGGCGTTATCTAATGACAAGTTTTTCAATCAGGAAGATATTGATTTGAGCAAACTTAGGCTTGAAAACCTGAAGCCTTTTCTTATCGTTATTGAAGGATATAAGATGCCTATCCTCAACTTGAATAATACATCTAAAATGCCTGTTGTGGTTTTGGAGGGTTATTCCAATATGCCTGTGGCGGGTAAGGATATGACGAAAGCAAAAAGGGTTACTTTAGCTACGCCTGTCCCTAACTAAAAATCTTTATTAAGTAGTTTCTCCAGTTCGGCGAAGCTGATATCCATTTTTATACGGCCTTGTTTGGCGTACGAGATCTCGCCCGTTTCTTCGGATACAATAATAGCTGTGGCATCGTTAGCCTCGGTAACACCTATACCGGCACGGTGGCGCAAACCAAACTGGGCAGGCAGGTCAGATTTTTCGGTAACGGGCAAGATACAACTGGCCGATTTGATTTTGTTTTCTGATATCACCACTGCCCCGTCGTGCAGCGGACTGTTTTTTTGAAAGATACTTTCCAGCACCCGTTTAGAGATCCTGGCATCTAGCACTTCGCAGCTATTTTGGTAAAACTGCTCGTCGTAATATTTGGCGAAAACGATGAGTGCTCCCGTTCGGGTTTGCTTCATGCTTTTGCATGCATCTATGATGGGTTTGATACGGGCGTAGTTGTTCTTCTCGGTTTCTGCCTTGCCAAAGAAATAGCGCCACCAGGCCTTGTTCCGTTGCAAAGATGCGTTTTTCCCCATTAGCAATAAAAACCTGCGGATCTCCTGTTGAAATAGCACAATAACGGCTATAATACCTACATCGGCTACCTTTTTAAGGATGCCCGCCAGTAAGGGCATCCGGCTTTCGGGCACTATAAAGTACAGCGCGTATATGATGGCTAACCCAATAAAAATATTTGCCGCGATGGTACCCCGGATAAGATTATATAGCTGATAAATAATTATCGCTAACAGCAACACATCCAATATGGCAAACGGCGTTATTTTTAAGCTACTGAAATCAAACGAAGGCATGTTACGAAGTTAACAAGTTTTAGGAAAGATTCATTTGCCTCTCGTAAATCTCTCGAACGTACAGGACATTTACTTTTCACTGTTAGAAATGTAATTACTCCCTCGCCAGCGGAGAGGCTTTTTATTTACTGCGCTCGGTAGTAAAGCGTACCAATTGCTCAAGGCCGGTTTTTGCTTCGCCCTCGGGGAAGGTATTTAGGATAGCGAAGGCTTCGTCCTGGTATTTCTTCATCTGGGTCTCAGCATATTCCAGTCCGCCTTTTTGTTTAACAAAGTTGATTATCTCTGTTATCTTTTTAGGGTCGTCGTTATGGTTTTTCACCAGTTGGATCATGCGCTTTTTCTCGCTGCTATCACTATTATTAAGCGCGTATATCAGCGGGAGTGTAACTTTTTTCTCTTTAATATCGATGCCAAGCGGTTTACCTACATCATCGGTGCCAAAATCAAACATATCATCTTTGATCTGGAACGCGATGCCAATCTTTTCACCGAAAAGTCGCATTTTTTCGATGGTCTCCTCATCTGCATTTGCAGATGCCGCACCACAGGCACAGCAAGATGCGATAAGAGATGCCGTTTTCTGGCGGATAACCTCGTAGTAAACCGTTTCGCTGATGTCCATACGGCGCACTTTTTCTATCTGCAGCAATTCGCCCTCGCTCATTTGTTTAACCGCTTCAGATACTATTTTAAGCAATTTAAAGTCGCCGTTATCAATGGATAACAAAAGTCCTTTGCTTAGCAGGTAATCGCCTACCAAAACAGCTATCTTATTTTTCCATAATGCGTTGATAGAGAAAAAACCACGGCGCTGGTAAGAATTATCAACCACATCATCGTGCACCAGGGTGGCGGTATGCAGCAATTCAACAAGGGCTGCCCCGCGGTGGGTAGATTCGTTTATGCCTCCGCAAAGGGTTGCCGAGAAAAAAACGAACATGGGCCTGATCTGCTTGCCTTTACGCTTTACGATGTAGTGGGTAATACGATCAAGCAAAGGCACAGAGCTTTGCATAGAAGTTTTGAACTTCTCTTCAAAAACATCAATTTCCGCAGCAATAGGTTTTTTAATTTCGTTGATGTTCAGCATTGAAACAAAACACGCTTTTTATGCAATTACCTTACCTGGCAATCCGCAGCAAACATAAGCTTTAAAAGATATATATGCGTAAACCACAAATACTTTTACGCCCATTAAACCTTTACTCGGTTTTACGCTCTATTATAATAGTTAGTAATAACTGCATATAAGTTTAGTTTTTGTGAGTTAAAGTTTTCGTTTTAAAAAGCGGGACCCAAAAGGTTCCGCTTTTTTATTGGGGTTTATTTTTACATTTGCAATCCTTAAAAAAAAACAAAGAAGTGTCTTTTTCCAGAAGCACCAATTTTACTAAGGAATTTAATAGATACGGAGAAGTGTCTGAGTGGTCGAAAGAGCACGCCTGGAAAGTGTGTATACCTCAAAAGGGTATCGAGGGTTCGAATCCCTCCTTCTCCGCCTATAATATTCAAAAACGCCTTAAATGATGCATTTAAGGCGTTTTTGTTTTAAGACCTATCCGAAATATTCAATAAATCGCATTGTTCTGGTGACCTTTTGGTGACCTATTGCATGTAAAGACCGACAGGTCACCAGAAAGCTTATAAGTTGCTATATATCAACCTGTTAAATAGACGAACATCTTGATTTATAGCATAGGAAGTAACTAATTTTATCCACTTAAAGGTGACCTGTGATGAACAATCATTTTCTCTGCTTTTTTACGTAAAAAGCTCCAAGCTCAGTGCCGACGGCACAGCCCCTATTTATCTACGCATTACCATCGACGGTAAACGCATTGAGATCTCCTCTAAACGGCAGGTCATTCCATCCAAATGGAACACTGCCGCACAAAAGCTAGTTGGCACGGGCGACCAAATTCGTTCCTTTAACGATTACCTTAAAACGTTGGAGCGCCAGGTTTACGAAGTGCACCAGCTGATGCTCGAAAAGAAAATTCAATTGACTGCAGCCAACCTTAAAAGCATTTTGCTTGGCAAGGAAGAGGCCACACCGGACAAAATGCTCATACCAATTTTTGAAGAGCATAACAAACAAGTTAAAGCACTGATCGGAAAAGAATTCGCTAAAGGCACCTATGACCGTTATGAAACAAGCCTGAAGCACACTAAAGACTTCCTTTTATGGAAATACAAAGCTACTGACAACGCATTACCTCGGAAATTAAGAAAAACTTTGCATATTTGCTATCTCCGGAAAGCTGCTGAGTTTTCAACCAAAAGTTTGTTTTATTCTTCCATGTCATGTATGGTGGTTCTTAAAAGAAAATCAAATGTTTCGGCCATATGATATCATTTCATAATTTCAGGGATAGTACCAGCTTTTGAATAAGGTGTTAACAACATTTGGATGTAAATCTTTCCTGTTTACCTATGATTATTAAACAAAATCACACAGATAAACAAAATCGGCCGCCTCAACTTCAGTGTACGTTACTATCCAACCAAGCCTTGGCCCAATCAAACCATTGTATATCGCTTGTTGGATTATATAAGCCAAAGCCATGGCCGCCCTTAGGAAATAGGTGCAACTCTGCAGGTACATTATTTTGAAGAAGCGATTGGTACATCATCAGGCCATTTTCAACTGATACATTACCATCATCCTCGGCGAAAACGATGAACGTTGGGGGGGTAGTTGAAGTCACCTGTTTTTCATTTGAAAACAAGTCTATTTGTTCTTGGCTAGCGTTTTTTCCAATTAAATTTTCGCGCGAGTCTATGTGCGTTTTATCGCCAAATGTGATAACCGGATAGATGAGCATCATAAAATCCGGACGAACGCTGGTATTGTCTTTATTATCTATAAGTAACTTGTTAAAGTGAGTTCCTTCCGTGGAGGCCAGATGTCCGCCTGCTGAAAAACCCATAATGCCAATGCGATTACGATTGATGCCCCATATGGCAGCGTTTCGCCTTATCATTTGAATAGCGCGTTGGGCATCCTGCAATGGACCAATGCTCCTATCGATCATAATGATATCGCTTGGCAGGCGATATTTGAGTACAAATGCTGTCACGCCGATCTTGTTAAACTCCTGTGCAACATCCGAACCCTCCTGGACTGATGACAATCCCGCATAACCGCCACCCGGACAGATCACTACAGCAGTGCCATTCGCAGTTCCCTTTGCTGGTAAGTACGGAGTAAGTGTGGGCACGCTCACATTAGTAATGAAGAAATTCTGATCGATTGTCTCTTGGTATGTCGCCGGCGTGGGCTTTGAATTAGGAATGCCGTTCGGATAAAGATCGTTGGGCAGTGTAGCAGAAATATCATCGGGTAAGTTTGGCCCGGCAGCTACAGTCGTATCGGTCGGCTTAGTCTTAGACGGTAACTCCGTAAATTCGATCGTTTTTTTACAACTCGCAAACAACGAACAGAAAAAAACTCCAATGATAAGGCTATAAAGTAGGCGCATTAAGTGCAAAATTAACAATAAAATCTTATTTCGAACAATAAATTGTACTCTGATATTTACACCATAAGCATTAGCGATAATTGAACTATTTTTTAGGTGACCTATTCGGTGACCTGAGTGAAGTTCTGATATACAATACGCTGAGCGACAGAGCTAAGGTATCGGGAACTTGTTCCCTCCTTCTCCGCCGATCTTTAAATTAATTCCCTCAAAAGTCAATATGTCTGCCTGTATGGTTTTGCCTATAGCTTCCGAAAGCTGTTGCCGCATTTCATCCGTCACCCGTGAGAAACCCAACATTTTTGCAACCAGCGGAATCGCTTCCTGCTCGGTGATCGCAATGGCGCTGCCTACGACCTGACGTATCGCCTCGTAAATTTCTTCAGGTGCAATCAAGGCTAATTTCCGATACGCCGCTGGCAACTTACTCCTGTCTCGTACTGTAGTTACCTGCATTTCCGGTTGCCACAAAAACTCACCGCGGACAACCACTTTATTCTCATCTTTTGCCTGCTGCAATGCCTGAGTTAGCGTATAGCGGATCCGGGACCCTACTTTAGCAATTCCCGCGGCATCAGTAATCCGTTTGGCCATTTCGTCAAAATGTACCGGGCTTTCCACTTGTACAACTTCACTTATCCAGTCACCCAGCTCCGCAAAAGTATATAGTTGAAACTCTTCCCGAATGTGTTCGATATGGATATCTGCTAACCGATATTCATCTGTAGATATGTTGATATCTGCTACTGTTTCACGGCTTACCTCCTGCTGCCAGGCCTCATTTTCTTCATCAATGATCTCTGTAACTTGTTTCGCTTGCTCAACAGCAGCTAATAATCTGGTTAATTCACGGGAAGGGTTACGGTACCAGTCGGCACTCCATACCTGATATAGGTTCCAGCCAAAAAGTTCCAGCACCTGCGAACGCAGGCGATCACGGTCGGTAGCAGAAGCTGCACTATCATAGGCTTGCCCATCGCAGATAAGACCGATTAGATAACGACCCGGGTTTTCCGGATCGACAACGGCCAGATCTAAATAAAAACCAGGTGAACCAACCTTACTGCGAACAATGTGCCCTGCCTTAGTAAGCTGTGCTGCAACCTCTTCCTCGAACGGCCTGATCTCATAAGAAACAATGGTATCGGGCTTATCAAATTTGGCGTACTGCGCAAAATAAAGGAAGCTTTTTAGTGCCCGGATGCCAAAACGGGCCGATTCGCTTACTTTTATATCTTCCGAAGTGATATTGGTAAATACTTCGCAGCGCATTTTTGCACGGGTTATCAGTACATTCAGCCTGCGCTCGCCCCCTTCGTTATTCAGCGGGCCGAAATTCATCGGCACTTTACCTTCTTCTGTACGGCCGTAACCAATACTGATCATGATCACATCCCGCTCATCGCCTTGAACATTCTCCAAGTTCTTAATGAAAAATGGCTCTTCCGGCTTACCGTTAAAAAAGCTCTCGGTACCAGGGCTGGCCTTACGCTCAATTTCCAGTGCGGCTTGTATTGCCTGGGCTTGGGCCGTACTAAAAGCTACCACACCAAGGCTTTGCGCCGGATATTTGGCGGCATGTTCAATAACGGCCTTGGCTACAGTCTGCGCTTCCAGCGGGTTGGTCCTTGTTTTACCCCGGTCATAAACAGCATCCGGCAAATGGTGGAAGCGTAGACCTAAATTTTGCCTTGAACCCGGGCTGGGGAAGATCACCAGTTTATCTTCATAAAACTCATGATTAGATAGGGTAATAAGCGATTCATGCTGGCTCCGATAATGCCATTTCAGCATCCGTGTTGGGGCACCCTGTCCGTCGCACATCCCTAAGATGCTTTGCATATCTGCGGTTACATTTTCTTCTTCGTCAATATCTGTATTGAACTTGTCAAAAAAACTGGTTGGCGGTAATTGCCGGGTATCCCCAACGACTATAAGTTGCTTCCCACGCGCAATTGCACCTATAGCATCCACCGGCCTAACCTGGCTGGCCTCATCAAATATAACGAGGTCAAAATCAATTGCCCCAGGAGGCAAATAATTGGCTATAGACATGGGGCTCATCATCCATACAGGTTTAATAGCCTGCATGGCCTTGCCTGCCTCTTCTACCAGTTTACGAATAGGCATATGCCGGGCCTTTTTATTAAATTCTGTTTTAAGGATATTCACCTGCCCACCCGCATTGCCTTTGGGCAGTTCCTCCCAGTGTTTAAGGGCTACTCTTGCCCGGTTATAATACAGGTTTACCTGGTCCAGCTTTTTAAATTTGGCGATAACCTCTTCATGGCTTGCCCGCTCAAACCTGGATATTTCCGGACTTCTTTTAAAAGCCTCCCCAATCAAATACTCATACCACGTTTTTTGCAGGCTGATCTTGAGCAGATCGCCTGCTTCTTGCCAGGCAATAGCGGCCTGCGTCAGAAACCCAAATCCATCCTTGTCAGCCTGTGCGCACAACTGGTTCCAGTCTATCACCAATTGCAGTTCTGCAAAATGTTCAACCCGGTGTTTCCACGTTTCTTCCTGATCTTTATAAACCGCTGGTAACGTCTCGATATCTAAAGCGCCCGATGCTTGCGTATTCAGATCGTTTACCATCTTCATCATGTTCTGTACTGCCGAGAGGTAACCGGCAGCCGCAGATGGCTCTTCCTGTTTGCTTAAGTACCGCAACAGAACGGTGTCTTTAACGTCTGCAAGGTAAGTTGCTGCTGACTGTAACGAACGCCAGTCGGAACGTTGTTTTAACCATCTGTTTCCAAATAAACTACCTGCAAAAGCATCGAACTGCTGCAAGAAATTTTCCAGCCGCCTTGCCTCTGAAATTGCATCCACCAGCCTTAGTTTTTCGCCAGCTTCATCAGGCAAGGTTACCTTAAGTAATGCTGCTAATTGTTGCTTGCTTTTGCGGTAATTACCATTTAAGTTTCGGTACCATTTATCGCCGTAAGTAACAATGTTGCGCCGGATCTCCAGGATATCCTGCGACCACGCTTCGGCGACAAATGTTTCCTTATAATTGCGATACAAGCTTTCTAGTTCTTCTCCCGTAGCAATAAGTTCTTTAATATCTTCAGTTTTGGTTTGCCAGGCGGGATCCTCTATTTTTAACCCGCTCAAATCAGCTGATTCGGCAGCTTTTTTTAGCAAACTCTCCAGTGCGGGCAATTCAGCAGCGTCGGCAGGCAACGGAAACCCTGTTTTTTCTTGAATGCCTTTTAGTAGCAAGTGCAGTTCAGAAATTGAGCGAAGGGCAGCTTCCATCCGTTGTAAAATGGTGCCTTTGTCGTGCGGTAATACCAGCATCAGTTTACTACCGTAAAAAACCAGATCAGCCGGGGCACCGGTATCTTTTACCCTGGCCTGGACACGGTCAGCCCACTCTTCTGCCAGCCGTATCTTCTCTGCGTTCCAGTTCGTAATGTTGTCAATCGGGAGTTTAACCAGGTTGCGGTTTTTCGCCTTTTCGTCAATCTTTAACAAAAAACCGATCACCTGCTGTGCGCTTAATCCACTTCCGGCAAGTTGATGGTTTATTGCCCGGCAGTAGTCATTCAACTCAACGCGATAAATCTCCAGCATTTGGATCTCCAGTTCCAGTTTCGCTGTTTGAGGTTTACCCAGTTCCATTACCCGCCTTATGTCCTGTAATACATCTCGCTTGTTAGTTTTATGGCTATGCAATTCTAAACAGGCCATGCCCAGGTCAATATTATCCAACCGGCGTTTTACCACGTCAAGCGCTGCCATCTTCTCAGCGACAAACAAAACTTTTTTGCCATGCCCTACAGCGTTAGCTATTATATTGGTAATCGTTTGCGATTTACCCGTGCCGGGCGGGCCCTGGATAACCAAGTTACCACCATCCTGTACTGCAAGCATTGCCATCAGTTGTGAACTGTCGGCATCAACCACGCGGAACAGATCATTGGCTTTAGTATCCGCATCCAGGTCATGCTCATCCTCCAGTACATCTTCATGGAACCCTCTTTCAAGCAGCGCTGTTATGTTTGGATGATTTTCAGGTTTGGCCGTTGCAGGCCACTTGCCGGTATCCAGATCATTATAGATCAAAAACTTCCCAAAAGAGAAAAAGCCCAGTTCCACAGCATCCGCATCAATTGACCAATTAGTCTGTTTGGTTGTGTGCGACCGGATCTCGTTAATATAGTCGTTAAAAACAAACTCCTCCGTTTCCGGCATATCTGGAATGGTGAGGTTGAAGTCGCTTTTCATTTTGGCCTGCAAAGACAGGTTGGCACCGATCTCGCTACCAGTATATCTCAGGCGAAACCTTTCTTGCGCGCTTGACCGTTCCAAACTTACAGGCACCAGAACCAATGGCGCCGAACGCATTGTTTCGCTATCGCCCGCATCATACCAACGCAACATCCCCAGGGCAATATACAAAAGGTTAACACCCTGTTCCTCGATACTGGTACGGGCAAAATAATAAGTATTTAATAAACGGCTTTGCAGTTTTTGCTCATCCTCAGCGGTCTGCAATTTGGTGTCCTGGTATTTAGTTTCGCCTTCCGGGAAACTCTCACCCTCTTTTAGTGACAAGAAGGTCATCGACTTTTGCTGCCTTACCAGGATATCATAAATAAACTCCGCTTTTTCATCAACAATATGAACACCTTTACCTTTTGTTATCTTGAAGTTGAGTAAAGGGTTTCTAAGACCCAGGTCCAGCAATTCTTTTCTGGAAGATTCTAACCGGGACTGTATAGTTTCCTGCATAACCCAAAGCTAATAAAACCTTGTTGATTTTAGGAACCGGTACCATGTATAGAAATGGTTGTCAAAATTGGTCCAGTTTAGAGAAAACAGTTTATAATTCCCCTCAAGTGACCTATTAGAGACCTGTACGTAACGGTGAATTACAAAACCCTGTAATACAACAACTAGCGAAAACTGTTTAAATCCATCCCGCTCATGTTTAATTTAATATATTGATAGGATTATATTTAACTAAAATATAATCATACAGCAATTTAGTAGAAGGTGTCTTTTAATATTTTAAAGGGTTAAATATCGCCGTAAGTCCATCAACGGATTAAGTCGACTATTATTTGCCCTTAACGCATTTAATTTTGCCATCAATCCCGTTCTTACTTTTGTCATTACTTAATATCCGGCAGGTGGAACCTTAACTTGTTAAAAAAGACACGGATATATGGGCTTATAATATTTTAATAAGGTATTATCAAAAAAATCGTTGTTATTACATTTTGATCTGGGCTTTTGATAGTAATGGCTTGAACTTTTGCAACTAACTTGAGGTTGCCGAAAATGAAAAACAAAACCATCAAAAAACTCAATCTGAACAGTAATTTCATGATTTTTGAAAGATAATGAAGGTAACGATTATGCCTTACGCCATTGCAAATAATAAAAAAAAAAGAACCGCCGGCTCTCACAACCGACGGTTCACACTAATCAAATTATACAACCAATATTAATTTCGTTTGAGGATACATAAGCGGGCGTAAAGCTCCGCTATACAGGCTTCATCTAATAGCCACTTGGGTTTACTTAACTCATCCGGCTTGGGTAGCCAGCTATGGGTTGTTAAATTACTTCTATCGCGCGCGTTTTTCCAGGCATAGTTAACATCATGCTCAATTGCGGCTATGTATTTATAGCTGCCGTCAACTTTATACAATGCTTCGTACCCTCTAAAAAGCACGGTCACAAACCACGGCAAATCAATGTGCAAGGTTAAATTTTTATCATGTGGCACGGCGCGGTAATATTTATAACTATCGGCAGCTAGTTGCTGTGCCTGTTGCAGGTATTGTTTTTCGCCTGTAAATTGGTAAAGCATTACGGCAGCCTCTAATAACGACCCGGTGTTATATGTCCAAAACACCCGGTTTTGTTTGGAGTCTAATTTAATATCGTTCACAATAATGCCGGTAGTGCTATCGCGCAAAGTATTATACATCCAACTGTAAAACCGTTTTCCTTGCTCTAAATAGTATTTATCCTTGCTACCTTTATATATCTTTAGCGCGGTTAAAGTAGCCATACCATTTGTGCAGGCGGGTTTTTGGTCGTTATGCCCTTCTAACCAGGTCACGCCGCCGCCTGCATCATTGTTCCAACCGCTTAAAATAAACTTGAAAACATTTTTAGCACGTTGCAGGTAAACCGGGTTTTTAGTATTAAAGTACGATTCCATGTAATCGATACCCACCAGCCCGTTATCGTCATAATAGCGGTCGGCCTTTTCAAATTTAACCGGGTATGCCTGGTAGCCCGCCGGCTTACGCACCGTATCGCGGTACTGCTCAATCCCCATCACCAAACTATCCTGATAGATATTGTATTTGGCTTTTAGCCCCGGCACTTTCATCAGCACATTGGTAGCCGAGAAAACGCCCGAAAACGGCCATAAAAAGCTCACTTCCTTCTCTTTTACCCCACTCCCCTGGAAATAGTCGAGCGTAGCCTTTTTATTGGACGGATAGTTTTCGGTAAACAAGCCTTTTTGCCCTGGCACCCGATAATGCTTCCAGATATTGGCATACATTGCCTCGGCACGTTGTTTATACAGCACCGAATTGTTTTTTTGCTGCGCGATGGATGGTTGGAAAAACCCAACCATCCCTAATGCGCAAACTATCAAACGAAAATATTTCTTGTTGAAAATCATCAGTCTATTGTTATAACTTATCTATAATCAGACAGCATGGCTTGGGTGCGCTGCATCCAGGCCTGATCTACTCCCTCCTGCCTGGTCTCTACATTACTGCCATCAAAATTGCAGAAGTGGTAATAACCCAGGTTGGCAGTATTGCGCAACTTGCTGTTCATATAATTAATATTTTGCTGGGCGTAATCCAGCCAGGCGGTGTTGCCATCGCGCTGGTAGAGTTTTATCATCGCTTGCGACCCCCATACGCACCACGCCGGATTTATGCGGCCGTCGTTTGTGTTAAAGATGTAAACGTGGTAGGTGCTGTTCCAAAGCGTGGTATTCATGCTGCTGCCAAGGGTTTGCGCTTTGGTTATAAAAGTATTATCGGCCATAATTTGCCCGTACAGCAAAAAGGCCTCTATCATAATGGCGTTATCATAGGTAAATTTCTCGAAGTGCTTTGTGCCCGCGCCGGCGCCATCTATTTTCCAGATGTACAAGCCGGTGGAGGAGTCTAACATGTTGGCCAAAAGCCAGCTTTTTACCGATACCGCCCAATCGCGATAAAAAGTTTGCCCGGTGATCTGGTAAAGCCTTAGAAATAGCTGCAGGGCCAACCCGTTGGTTTGGGTAGGTTTACTTTCTTTAACGGTATTCCACCAAAAGCCGCCGCCGTAGGTATTATCCCACTGGCCGCTGTTCATAAGCCAGTTTGCACAAGCCTTTGCAGCGTTTAAGTAATTGGTTTGGGTAGTGCCCGTGGTAACCGCGTAGGCATCCAGGTAGGCCACACCCGAAAGAGCATTATCGTCTGTATATTTATCGCCTGAGGCACCTGCACCGCTAACATTTGCCGAGGCATAGTAGCCACCGTTGGGGTTTGCACCGTTCCACATGTTGTTCATCCACGTGAAGGTGTTATTCATGTACGGGGCATATGCCGTGGCACCCACCTTTACCATGGCAGCATCGGCATAGATCTGGCTGATGTTGTACCACTCGTAAGCGGTGTTGGTTTGGGTAGTAGTGTTAACCCGGTAACTGTTGTAACTGGTTAATAGGTTGCCGTAGATGAAATTGTGCGTTTCGTTCGCTTTAATGTAATAAGCAGATGATGTGCTTTGCACTTTTTGCTTTTTGCCTGTTACGTCCGTTGCTTCAACAATTGGTTTTGCGGTTGATGGCACCTGGTCTTTTTTACACGCAACAAGGCATACCCCCATCAGCAAACATGCCGCGAGCAGTTTTGAGTTTTGATTAGCTTTCATAAATAGATGTTTATATAGGTTAAATTGTTTCTACGTACAAGCCCTCTTCATCTTATTCCTGCCCATGTTAAAAAGCTGTTTTTATTGTGCCGATGGTGGCGGCGTTTTGGTGCCCCAGTTGGTATTTGGCTGGTTGCCCATCACAAAACTTAATTTACCGCCTTTCATTAATTCGTCGCGGTACAGCCAGCAATTGTTAAGTGGCGCGCCGTTAAACTTTGCCGACTGGATGTACACATTGTCTTTTGAATTATTTTTGGTTTCGATGGTTAGTGTTTTGCCATCGCCTAAGGTGATGGTAGCTTTATCAAACAACGGGCTACCCAATTCAATAATAGGGCGCAGATCTGTAAAGCCCTTCACGTCAAACAGGCCCAAAGCATTTATTACATACCACGATCCAAGTTGCCCCTGGTCTTCGTCCTGCCCGTATCCGTAACCATGGATGGGTTCGATTCCATAAAATTCCTGTCCTATCAACCTTGTCCATTTTTGGGTTAGCCATGGTTTGCCCGAGAAGTTGAACAACCAACTGATATGCAAATTGGGCTGGTTACCGTGGTTATAGATGGAGTTGATACCTGCAAATGCATCTATAGTTTTACCACCGCCAAAGCCCAATTTTTCTGACACGGTGAAGATGCTATCCAAACGTTTGTTGAAATTATCCTTACCTATGGCATCAATTAAACCTGCGGGGTTTTGAGGAACATAGAAAGTATATTGCACGGCATTGCCCTCCTGGAAACCTCTCCAGGGTTGGTAAGGGTCGAATTTTTCAATAAAGTTTCCGTTCGCCCTTTTTGGCTGCATTAATTTATTCTGCGGATTAAAGATCTGTCGCCAGCCATTTGATAGCTTTATAAGCTGGTTATAATCCTGCGTTTTGCCCATCGCCTTGGCCATCTGCGCCGCAGCAAACGCGCTGTAGCTGTACTCCAAAGTGTGCGAGCCTGCAAAATTCGATCCTGTAGAGTCTGTCACAAAATCCCGGCCTTTCTGGTCAAGGAACGGCACATAGCCGTGGTCTACAAATGCCTTGGTATCTAACTTACCCGAGCCTACGGGGCGGTTCTTGTAGTTTAATTCATTAGCTTTTACAGCATCGTAAGCCAAATTAACATCGTAATTGCGGATGCCTACATTATATGCTCCGGCCACGGCAAGCCCCACAAAGTTGGTACCTACGCCAGATACATACTCGCTATTGGCAACCCCATCGCTAAACCAGCCTTTATCTTTATAGATCTGTAACTGGGTGTTCACAAAGCTGCCATACCATTCCGGGTAAGAGAGCGACCATAACTGCGTGATGTTCCAAAATCCACCCCAGATGGCATCGGTGTTTATAAATTCTGCTTTAAGCTTTTTGTCCGTTTGCGTAGGTAAGCGGCCTGTTTGCCCGCCATGTTTCGGGTAATCGCCGTTAACATCACTGGCTATGCCCCTGCCTAATAACGAATGAAATAAGCCTGTATAAAACTTGGTCTTGTTTTGTACATCGGTACCCTCAACCGTAATTTTGCCTAATTGCTGCTCCCAGGTTTCCTGTGCTTTTATCTTGGCCTGGTCAAAGGACAGGCCATTAGCTTCGGCTACAAAATTAGCTTTGGCATTGGCATTTGAGGTATAGGATAAGCCTGTTTTAACCTCAATTACTTCATTATCATCTGTTTTATAATTGAGCACCAAACCGGCACCTTTACCTTTAGCAACGGCAGTGTTTTCTTTTACATCATCGCCCACAAAAGCATAAACAGTTGCGGGTTTCTTACTTACCTCGCCGTAAAAATACATGTTCACCGTGCCTTGAGGGTCGTAAATGTTTACATATTTGGGATAAGTGTTTACAAAACCTTCAAAGTGCGTATCATCTATCATTTTTATGGATGCATCGGTAGCATCGCTACTTTCGCCTTGTTTGTTTCCAATATCCAATATAATGTGCGACAACTCATTCTTAGGAAAAGTATAGCGTTGAAAGCCTACGCGTTTTGTCGCGGTAAGCTCGGCTGTTATCTTATAATCATCAAGCAGCACTTTATAGTATCCGGGTTCGGCAACCTGGTTCTTCCGGTCGAATTTTGAGCGGTAGCCGGTATTGGGGCCTTCCAACTCACCAGGTCGGACTTTTAATGTCCCCGTTGTTGGCATATAACTTACACCGCCAACCTGCCATTCATGAAAATGCACAAAGCCTTCTATCGAGTTTTGGCGGGTATCATACCCTACTGCTTCCCAGCCAGACGGGTTACCGTAATGCCCGTTGGTAGATGGCGCCAGTTTAGCCATACCATAAGGCACGGCTGCAGGCGTATAAAAAAACCAGCGGCTGTGTGCCGTACCAATATTAGGATCTACGTATCGTGAAACATTTTCACGCTTTACACTGCATGCAGACAACGCCAGCGCCATCAAAGCAACACCCGTACCGAACTTTATTTTCATTTGTAGTTATTTATAACAGCGGCCGCGGCCACCGGGTATTTACTTATCGTATTTTGCCATCATTGCCTGCACGCGCTGCATCCATGCCTGATCTACACCCTCAATTTCGGGCGAGCGGTTGCTACCGTTAAAGGCTGCAAAAAAGTAGTAGGCGTGCGAATCGGCATTGCGGGTCGCCTTGTTCAAAGCGTCAATATTATTACGGGCGAAGGTAAGCCACTTTTCATCTTTATCCTGCTCGTACAACCTTATCATCCCTTGCGATCCCCAACCACACCAGGCAGGATTAACACGGGTTTGGGTTGGGTCGGTATTAAAAATGTAGCCTTTGTATTGGGCGTTCCATAAAACAGTATTCATAGCATTGCCAATGGCTTGTGCCTTTGTTAGGTAGGATGCATCATTAACCGCCTTGCCATAAAGTATATCGGCCTCTAACATAACTGCATTATCATATGTAAATTTTTCGAAATACTTGGTACCTGCGCCACTGCCGTCTATCTTCCAGATGTACAAGCCGCTTGCCGAATCGTACATGGTATTGCGCAGCCAGTTATTTACCTGAGTTGCCCAGTCGCGGTAGGTGGTTTCGCCGGTAATGGTATATAGTTTGGCAAATAACTGCATGGCTACACCGTTTGATTGTGTTGGTTTATCCGGCTTGGCGGTGTTCCACCAAAATCCGCCACCATAGGTATTATCCCAAAGGCCGCTGTTGATAAGCCAATCGGCACATGCCTTTGCTTTGGCAAGGTACGCTGCTTTATCTGCCCCGGTAGTAATTTCATAAGCCTCCAGGTAAACCATACCCGTAAGGCCGTTATCATCAACATATTTATCGCCGGCGGCACCTGTACCGTTCAGGTTTACAGATGCAAAGTAACCGCCACGCAGATCGGCCTTATCCCAAAAGCCATCCATAAAAGCAAAGGTTTTGTTCATGTACGTTAATGCCGATGCATCGCCTGCCGCCACCAAAGCAGCATCGGCATATATCTGGCTTACGTTATACCACTCGTAACACGCGTTGGCACCCGTGGTGGTATTTGCCCTGTAGCTAAAGCTTGAGGTAAGCAGGTTATTGCTAATGAAACTGCGCGTTTGCTTAGCCAGGTCGAGGTATGAAGTGGTTGTAACCGGCGGCACAACAACGGGCGGCTTTGTACCACCACCGTTACCAGGTGTAACTTGTTTATCCTTACTGCACGATACCGCTAACAACGAAGCAACGGCTATCCACCCAAATAATATTTTTTTCATTGATGATAGAATTAGAAAGCACCCGCAGCTTTAGGCCGCAGGCGCTTTGGTTTGCAACGGTTTATATAACCGTTACTTTATGTGTATAAGCATCTGGGCCAAAGGTTACATCTACCTTAACGTTTTTCTTATCGGCAGATGGATCAAACTTGTAGGTGTTGTTCCACTGATCGTTGGTTACCGGTAATAAGTAAAAATAAGAAGCCGGTTTACCTGCCGGCGCATCGTTGTTTTGAGCGCTGCTGCCTACATACTCCAGACCGGCTGCAGTATGTATAATAAACTTATAACGTTCATCACGTCCCCACGAAAACTGGTAGAATTCTACAGCGGTTTTAGGCGTTTCGAATGTACCGTTACCAATGTAGTTTAATGTACCTATTTCGGTATTGTAGGCAGACATAAACAACCCGACAGACTGGATCTCGACAGATTTGGCAGTTGCCGATGTAAAATCAAAATTTAAGCGAAACGCTTTTTGCGCGCCTGTTACGGTAGTTGCAGTTGTACCCTCTTTGATCAGGCCGTTCTCGATATAATATTTTTTACCGCCGTCTGTGTTTTTATCCGTAAGGTAATAATCGCCTGTTTTTAAAGAGGTATAGGCTTCAAAAATGCCGTCTTCTATTTTTCTCAACTTTACAGCTTTAGAAATATCTGCCCCACCTTCGGTCGCCGAACCGGTTACATAAAGTTCCGCAGGGTTTTCTGCAAAACCTGCCGGGCGCTCTAATTGTAGTGTACGCGACGCCGATGATGGTTTCGCATTGGTACCTTTTGATGCGATAATCGTCCATTTTAACTTGCCAGTGCTTGACGAGGCAATGCCTGCCGAGTTAGCGATCTTATTAAGATCTTTATGGGTTAGCGTTATTTCCGTTTTTGCACCGCCACCGTCTGATACTACTTTGTAAACCGGTTTGCTAAAATCGCCGCTCTCTTTGTCAAACGCAATTTCATATAAGATCACCCCGCCATCATCTGTAGACGCGGCATCCTATTTGAACAGCACATTTGCCGCACTGGTAGGGTCGAGCTTTACATCGGCATTATCATTAGGCGTAGCCAGTGTACCAACCGGGGTAAGGCTAAGGTCAAGGGGCCGGTTCTCTTTTTTGCAGGAACTTACTGCAATTACGGCAAGCAGCATTACACCTGCCCTCATCAATTTTTTCATATCGTTGTAATTTTTTAATTGGTTTAGTTGGTATAATCCGGGTTTTGTTTCAGGTTTTTGTTCAGGTCGATATCATGCGCGGGTATAGCCCACAGGTAATCCCTACCCGGGTTAAACTTGCGTAACTGCGTACGGATGTACCCGTTATCGGTATTTTGATCTACCGAGAATTTGGCACCGTGCGCATAACCGTTCATAACAGTTTCGGCGGTTTTCCATCGCCTGATATCGTCAACACGCAAGCCTTCCATGGCGAGTTCCACCCTTCTTTCGCGGCGAATGATGTTGGTCATATCGGCAGCGCCGGGGTAGTTTAATGCACCGGCTTCGTTAAAGCCGGCCCTTGCACGTAAAGCGCCAATGGTTTTGTTCCAAACGGTTGCATCCATCTGGCCAAGGCTTTGTTTGGCTTCGGCGTAATCCAACAGGATCTCGGCATACCTTATCAGGTGCAGGTTGTTACCAGATACAAAGTTTGCCAGCGCGCTTGGGTCGAAATATTTGCGCCAGTAGTAAGCCGTAGCAGATGCCGCCTGCGAACCCGCGTTGTACTCATCCAGGCCGGGTTGTACAGGGTCTGTACCCGGTTTTATGTAAATGGTTTTTGTTGAGTTATTTGCATTTACCCAGGTATAACGGTCATACACAACGGTAGCGGTTAAGCGTGGGTCGCGATTTACATACGGGTTGCTTTCCACATAGCCCGAACCTGTTTCCTTGATGGCTTTACCGTTCAGCATAATGTAATCGTCAACAAGCTCTTGCGTTGGGGCCATATTGCTGACGCGGCCACCCACTGTGCGTGGCGCAAAATCCCAAAAGTTATTCCATGTACGAAGCGTAGGCACATATTGCAGCGACAGGATGCTCTCTTTAGTGTTTTTATTTACGTTAGGGTCACTGAATAACGCGCTGTAACTGGTTTCTAAAGCGTAGTTACCGTTGGTGCCCTGGTTGTTCATCAGTTTCTCGCACACGGTTACCACGTCGGCCATACGGTCGCCCTGGTAAAGCAACACCCTGGCCTCTAAAGCCAGTGCCGCGCCTTTAGTAATACGGCCATTTTCTGTAGCAGCGATAGCATCTTTTGACGGCAGATCGTTAGCTGCTGCTTCCAGTTCATCCATCACAAATTTTATAACTTCTGCCTTTGGTGAACGGGCAATGGTTTGCGCTTCTTCGGGTGTGGCATCATGGTCAACAATGGGTACATCGCCATACCATTTAGCGAGGTTAAAGTGCTCAAACGCGCGGATAAAACGAGTTTCGGCCTTTAGCCTTGTTTTAGTTGCCGCTGATATAATTGTGTTTTTATCCACGTTTGCCAGGAAAATATTACACGATTTTATGGCCGAGTAATAGTTGTTCCAATCGCCGGCAAACTTGCCTGTTTGCGATGTGGCATTACCGCTGGCAATAAGGTTAAGGTCGCCCGATGGCGAATAAGCGTTATCAGATATCGCCTCGGCATCAAAATATAAGCCGCTGTTATAAATAAGGCTGTAATTATTATACAGGGCGTTGTAAACGTTTGCTTCTACCTGCCAAAAGGTAAGGTCAGAGAAACGGTCTGTTGGCGCGATGTCGAGTTTTTTACAACCCGGTGCCGCAAAAACCGCAACAGATACGATCAAAAGCTTTTTTAAAAATTTCATATCTATATGTTTTAAATATTATCTGTTTAGAATGTTAAGTCGAGGCCTGCACCATAAAATACCGGCAGCGGGTATTGCCTTGCACTGTTAGATGACGAACCCGGGTTTAGGTTGTTGCCAAACTCTGAGGTTTCCGGATCAATGAATTTAAGCTTGCTTACCGTCGCCAGGTTTTGGCCTATAAGCGAGATCCTTAAGCGCTGGATGCCCAGTTTTTGGGTGACGCCTTTGCCAAAAGTATAGCCTATGTTCACGTTCTTTAATCTCGCGTAAGCTGCATTGTATTTATACAAGTCAGATCCTGTACGCCAGTTATTAGTGTTTGACGGCGACCCAATGTTAGCCAATATGGGGTACCGGGCATTGGGGTTAGTTGGCGACCATATATCTGTTTGGTGCTCGTAAACTGTTGCACCGTACCCGTAATGGAACGGCTCTATAAGTTCGCCGCGCAAAAACTCGTCGCGTTTGCCAACCCCCTGGATGAATATCGAAAGATCGAAACCTTTATAAGACGCGCGGTAGGTAAAACCAAACGTATAACGCGGGAACGGGTTACCCAAAACAGTTTTATCTTTCTCGTCGATGATGCCATCGCCATTGCGGTCTTTAAATTTCAAATCGCCGGGCTGTACGGAGTTACCTGCAATTTTCGGAGAGTTGTTTATATCATCCTGGTTTTGGAAAAAACCGTTTGTTTCGTAACCATAGTACTGTGTTACAGGCTCGCCTACCTTCCTGATCAGTTGAAACACATCTTGATTGTAGATGGTCTGGGTTGCATCGCCGGTTAGTTGCAGCAGTTTGTTCTGGTTATCGGCAATGTTAACGCTAAAGCTTTGGGTAAGATCTTTACTGCGTAAGTTATAGGTTAAAGATGCTTCCCAACCGGTATTGCGTACCTTGGCTACGTTATAGTCTGGAGAACCCGCGCCAAAAATGAACGGCACATCGGCCCTTGGTGCAAGGATGTTGCTGGTAGTAGCCCTAAAGTAATCGAAGGTAGCGGTTATCCTGTCGTCAAATAAGCCGGCATCAAAACCAATGTTCAGTTTAGCTGCTTTCTCCCAGGTGATATCGCGGTTAGCAATATTGGTACCTGCACCGCCTACTATATTATTACCAAAACCATATGCATTGGCGTAGTTAAAGTAGGTAGTTTGATATTGGTAGTTACCCACGTTTTGGTTACCTACAATACCATATGATGCCCTTATTTTAAAAGTACTCAATGTGTTTTTAACAGGCTCCATAAAACTTTCCTGGGTTACTATCCAGCCGGCACTTACCGACGGGAAGAAACTTGCCCTGTTTCCTGTAGCGAACTTTGACGAGGCATCCTCGCGGAACATCGCCTCTAACAGGTATTTGTCTTTGTACGAATAATTTACACGTCCAAATGCTGACAGCAAGCTGGTTGAGTTTACCGCGATACTGTTATTTGAGTTTTGCGTATCAACAATAGTACCCGTGGTAGGCGTGCCTAATAACGGGTCTGTTAGTGTTTTTTGCAATTGAAACCCCTTTTGGTTATACGTTTCGCTTGATACACCTGCAAGGATCTTAAACGTGTGGTCGCTTATTTTTTTGTTGTACTCTGCGTAAAGTTTTGTGTTGGTAAGTAATGATTTGCTGTTACCGTCTAACACGGTAAGGTCGTTACCGTATACACCGGCAGGCAGGTAATTAACCTGTGTACGGCGAAAGAAAGTGCCATTGTTTTGTATGGTTCCACCAAACTCACCAGTAAGTTTCAAATCTTTGGTGATACTTAACTGACCGTTGAACGCACCGAAGATCTCATCGTTATCAGCCTGGTTGTAACCGCCCTTTTCGAGCACGCCATACTCGTTGTATTGAGATGCAACGGGGTTAGTCAGATAGTTTCCATTCTCGTCTTTCCAACTATAATTATGAGGTACGCGGTTTGCATCGGCAAAAATATTGTTATCGCCAACGCTGTTGCTTTTGTTGCGCGTTTTGGTGTAGTTTAAGATAATGTTGGTCCTGAACTTGCCAATTATCGAAGTTTGGTTTAACCTCAGGTTGTACTTCTGGTAGCCAAAATCGGCACCTGTGCCGCCGTTACCTATCAGGTTGCTGCCCTGGTTTTGGTAACCTGCAGATATGTAGTACGAGTTGGTTTCGCCACCACCAGTAATGCTCACGTTGTGCGATTGCAACGGTGCTTTTTTCAACAAGTGTTCGATATCCCACGTACCGTTACCCGCAGTTTTTCGCAAGAGATGAAATTGCGAGGCATCACCATAAAAAACTTCGAACTACACGTTACCTGGGTTGATGCTGATGAAGCACTGGCTAATTTTTTTGAAATAAAAGCAGACCGTAAAGTACTTAAAATGGAACGTGTCCGCGGTAAACCCAATGAACCGTTCGTATATTTCGTTTCCTACTTCCACCCCCGTATTGGCCTAACCGGCGACGAGGATTTTAAACGACCGCTTTACGAACTGCTGGAGATGGAATATTCTACAGTAGCTACCTTATCAAAAGAAGAAATAAGCGCCCATGCCGCCGAACAAGATATTGCCGAAAAACTGCGCATAACAGAAGGCTGCCCCGTTTTATTACGTAAAAGGTTTGTATTTGACCAGGGCGAGCGCCCGCTTGAATATAACCTGGGTTATTACAAGGCAGATAGCTTTGTGTACACCGTAGAAAGCAGGCGTTGATAATATTAAGATTTAAGTAAGTTGGGGTTGATACTAAAGATACGGAGCAATACTTGATAGTCTTTAAATCTATAACGACATTTACTTTATAAGCGTTAGCGAATTTTTAATACTTTTTTCAGGTACCCAATTCGGTGACCCGACTAAGTTTAAGATGTATCTATGCCCTGCGCAGATTGATCAATAACACAAACTATTTAGTTGTAGCACCGTTTACATTAATGAGCATAAATAGCTACTGATGGGTAAAATATTTACAATAACAGCGGGCCTTGAAAATTTGGGTGCCCTGCGTACAGGCGGCCAAGGCTCTGTTTACAAAGGCCGCCGTATCGGAGAGATTTTTGTGGCAGTTAAGATTCTTCCTACCCCTATCCATGCCGAAAGCGAGGATGATAAGAATTTTAAAGACTTTATTAATGAGGTTGAAAAACTAAAAAAGGTTAACGAGAACCCTACCCCGCATGTGGTTAAAATATTAAATTCCGGCATAACCGAGAGCGGTTCACTGCCTTTTATTGAGATGGAATTTATTGAAGGGCCAGATCTGGGAGAATTATTAAAAAAGCCGCATGACCCAATTTTTACTGTTCCAGAAATTATAAAGGTGGCTAACCAGCTGGCCGGCGCCTTGGCACATTGCCATAAAGTATCGGTTAAACATGGCGATATTAAAAGCAATAATGTTAAATTTAATATACACACCGGAAACTATGTATTACTCGATTTTGGCCTGGCTATCATGTCTGATGAACAGCGGCGCGACAGCCTGAAAAATGCCGGCGCAGTTGAATTTATGGCCCCCGAACAGAATGAGGGAAATATGCTTCCCCAGTCGGACGTATACAGCTACGGAATCATCTTATACGAGTTAGTGGCCGGCGTTGTCCCCTTCCCTTTAACAGATAACGGTAATTCGGCACGCAACAATGTAATGATAGCGCATGTAGAAATGCCAGTTCCGGACCTCCTGGAAATACGCAGGCGAAACCTACCGCAAGAATGGCCCGAAGAAAAGCGAGAAAGGGAAATGCACTTACCTGAATGGTTATTGGAACTGATTAGAAAATGTCTGGAGAAAAAACCTCAGGACCGTTATGCTGACGGCATGGAACTACAACAGGCAATATTGTTGCAGAATAGCGCCCTTGCCATAAAAAACGACACAGAAAGGGCATTAGTACTGGAGAATGAGAACAAAAGCTTACTGACTACCCTTTATAAGGAACAAAATAAAGTAAAAATGCTGCATTTGGAGATAGTTAGACTGGAGACAACACTTGCTAGCACCGGAAATATAAAACCGCCAGTGGCGATGCCGAAAGCAGCAATGTTCGGTATAGGATTATTGCTATTAGGATGCGGCGCATTTGCGGGGCGGTTGCTTTTTTCTTCAAAACCGGCAACTACACCGATAGCTACTGTTAAAAGCGAAGGACCTGTTATAGCAACTGTTACAAAAAAACAAAGAGCGCCTTTGAAAAAAAGCAATCCTTTAAAAACAAAGCCTGTTGTTAAAAAAGTAGTTGAACCTAGCGCTACTGCTACTAACAGCAGCGACGTGGGTAAAAAGTTCACTCTGTTTTCGACATACGCTTATTTTCATGACCGCCCTGATGAAGCCAGTATCAGAAAGGCTAATATTAACCGCTGGAATAATGCCCGCCTAACGGCTATAGATGATCAAAACGGTTACATATACGTGATTTATAAAAACGAACAGGGGGAGGTAAGCAAAGGCTGGCTGAATAAAAAGAACCTGATCCAAATTGGTGAATAAACTAAATCTTTATCACCCAATGTAAGCGTTAACTTCTTAAAAGTAAAGGCTACAACAGCCATAGCACTAAGCGTCCCTCAAGTGAGGATATTTCTTGATTGATAGGTGCTTGATCTGATTTTCCAGCCCCTACGTAATCGCAAATAACGCAGGTATAATTGGTTTGAAATGCAGCGACGAGATGTCGCCATACGTTTTGGTCGCAACCGAAGCCATGTGCAAAATCAAGATTTGGTCGCCACTACCAATTAATTGTACGTTATTTCTTTTTACCGGCTCTGTTATCATAAAGAATCAATGAACTATTTAAAAATATATGTTTATGGTTCAATAGAGTGTTAATTCAGCTCATAATTAATTGTTTTTCGTAATAATTCACTAAAGGCAAAAACTACCTGCTAGAGTGAACATTCGAATTAACTACTGACCCAAGAAAGGCGCGAAATATCAATTATGATTCCGTTCCATAATGGAAATGCACTGATTTGCTGTCAATATTAATAATTAATTGCTTTGTAGCGATATTAAAAAGGCAGCCCTTCATGCGGCGATTCGCACTCACGGAACATGGTGTAGATTTAAGTTTGAAGCACGATACTAACCTCCACCAATCTTTACTTTTTTGTTTCTGGCCCGAAGCCTGGCCGCCAGTTTGTTTTGTTTCTTCTCTTCATCACCCAAAATAATGCCCCAGGGCTGAAGGCTTTCAACATGGTCAAAGATGATCTTTAAAACGGCGATCACGGGAATGGACAGAAACATGCCGGGTATGCCCCAGATCATTTCTCCGACAACGACGCCCAATACAGTGATAAGCGCATTAATGCGGACCTTGGACCCTACTACCAGGGGCAGCAGCACGTTGCTGTCGATCAAGTGCGTCAGTACCAGTGTTACAATAACCCAGATCGCTTTGGTACTATCGGGTGAAGTGCCCAGGGTAACCAGCACGCTAATGACCAGCGCGGTAAATATCCCGATATAGGGAATGATATTAAACAGGCCGGTGATTAGCCCCAGCAGGATAGCGTATTGAATACCCATCAATGAAAAGGCTGCACTAACTGCCGCTGCCACGATACCCATTTCAATGAGCAAACCGATGATGTATTTGCGAATGATGTACTGTACCTGCTCTATGACCTCATAAACCGTCGCTTTGTTTTCTTTTAAGAAAACTGATTCCAAAAATTTCAAGATCAGGCTACGATAAAGCAAAAAGAAAAATGAATAAATAAAAGTAAATATGAGGAACAAAAGGATTGATGATAAAGAGAGTATGGTAGCACCCACTGCCGCCGTGTCCGGCGAAAGGACTTTACTGGTCGCTGAATTAACGACCTTTAATTGTTTACCCCGGGTGATATGGAAATGATCCTGTACCCAGCCCCTTAATTCCCAAAGCGAACGGCTTATCTGCGCTTGGAATTCAGGCCAGTCTTTTACGAGGTCGGCTATCTGCGATCCGATAACATAGATCAAGGCTCCAATTAAGCTTAATAGGAGAAGCACGGAAATCATAGAAGCCGCGCTTCGGGGCAATCGGAGCTTGAACTCAAAAAATTGCGCAACAGGCAACAGGAGGATAGAAAATAAACAGGAAAAGATTAGCGGTGACAGGATATCCTTGGCCAGGATGACCAGGTAGCCAATGGCGAAGAGGCTGAACAGCACAGCTGCAAGTTTAATATAAAAAGGCAAGCCGGTAAAATTTTTAAGTTCCATCGTTTGGTGTATTATTTGGCAAAAGCCTTGGTTCTATTTTCTTCCATTTCTTCGAGTATTGAGATGATCTTGTCCAGTTTTTTGAGTTCGATGTTATCGAGCCGGGCCATGAGTTCCTCGATCTCCTCTTTCGCTGCGATATTTATCTTATAATCGCTTTTCGGCTTGTGCACGGTCGCGCTGGCTCTGGCGGTTTTGCGCCATCATAATGATCGGCGCCGCATAGGCTGCCTGTGTGGAAAATAATAGATTTAAGAGGATAAACGGGTACACGCCCCAATGATGCACAAAAGCGACCGCATTAAGTCCCATCCAAAGGACGATAATAATAGTTTGAATAATAATAAAGCGCCATGAGCCCATGCCGTTAGCCACCGAGTCAACCAGGCGTTGCCCGTATGTAGAAGCTTTATTGTGAGTGCCATGCCAGGTTTTACTTTGTTCCATTATGATAAGAGTGCGATTTTTCAAGAATAAGATATTAATTCCCGGTTAAAGTAAGCTTTATCCCGGAATTTTGCTACATTCAGGAAAGCGTCTATTCTTCAAGAAACTCTATTCTGACAACCTTTTTTGCGTATGCATATCAATTTTGTTCGCCCAGGTCACGGCTGTCGCTAAATTTTGGTCGAGGACAAAGCTAAAACCGTTGCTGGGGATACCACTATTGAACCGGATACAACCAAGGAAAATTAATCGCCGCACTATTTTTTTCGTTAACGGCAGGAATAATGTATTTGTCAATACAAAAGGCGGCTTCGCCAAACGAATCTGGCAAGGGGTAGAATTTAGATAAGGCACTTAAAGGCTAAATTTAAATGTGTGTTAATTAAAATTTTCTCGCCTTTAATGAGGTGAGTAACTTTAAGATAAATAAAGCATTGATTTATAGAGCGCAAGATAATCGTCTTTGCTCTCCCTCCTTCTTCGCCTATAATAATTCAAAAACGCCTTAAATGCATCATTTAAGGCGTTTTTGTTTCTAAACGAATCCGGATTGTTCAATAAAAAGTGATCAACTAACTATAAATTAACATTAATAACTTTTTATCAACATGTTAGTTACGTTAATTTGTAACTCAATTATGGGCCATAAAACATTCTTAACAGTATCCTCGGTAATTATTGCAGCAATATTATTAACAGCTTGCAAATCATCTGTAAATAATATCAACAGTATTAACAACGATGTACTGAACATGCATCACCCATATGACGATAGCACATTAACTAATAAACTTCTTCCTGTAATGATGCCTTATAACAGGTTAATAGATCCTGCGGGCAAAGTAGTACGCTTCGGCGACCCGAAAGAGGAAAATCACAGTTTAGACGTTAAATTGATAGAAGGCACAACATTTTTGGCTATAGAAGACAGGTATGGTATAGCCATAATAGACACTGTTACAAAAACACTTGCCAGCCGTTGGACCTACAATACTGACAGCAAATACCGCGGACTGATGAGCACCTACTCCGGTTTAAAGGTTGCCCAAATAAACGGGGAGACCAATATATTCTGGAGCGCCGCTTTGTCTGATGGCAAAAATTCGCGATCACTTGTTTTCCGGGCGGCATTAAAAGGCAAAAAGATAAGTATCATCAACAGCATTGTATTTATGCCTAAAAGCCCAGCACCGCTGGCACTGCCGAATGAAATAACCATTACCCAAGAAAATGGCAAAGATTATCTCTACGTGGTATTGAACGGCAATAATCAATTGGTAAAAACCGACTTAGCCACCAACGCAACAATTTACACGGCACCTACAGGTGTTGCTCCATATGGGCTGGTGATTGTAAAAGACAAAGCTTTTGTTACCAATTGGGCAGGCCCGGTGCCTACCGGCACAGATATAAAAGAAACCGCCGGTATACCTTATGGTAAAAGTTATATAGATCCAAAAACCGGGGCTACTTCAATGGGCACAGTATCTGTGATTAATTCATTAACAGGCGCCACTGTTAAGCATATAATTGTTGGCCTCCATCCCAATGCAATTATCGCGAGCAGCGATGGGCAGCATGTTTACGTAGCCAATGGTAATAGCGACGATGTGTCTGTTATATCAACCAACACACTTCAACCAACCGAATCGATACCTGTCAAACTAATGCCCGGCAAAAAAAGTTTTATTGGTGATACGCCAAACGCGCTGGCTATTAACGCCGCCGGCACTATATTGTATGTTGCCAATGGAATGGATAATGCCGTTGCTGTTGTAAAATTAGGCCGCAAGGCGGCAACAAAGGGCGCCGGCGCAAGCCGGGTTCAAGGTTTTATCCCAACTGAAGCCTATCCGGGCGGACTGGCGATAGGTGGCAACAACCTATTTGTTACCAACCTTGAAGGTGAAGGTGCACGCGTTAGCAGTAAAGAGCTAAGCGGAAGCGACCAATCGGGCGACAGTCCCGTAGCGTATTTCAACTCGCACCACCAACAAGCTACTGTATCAATCATCGGCATCCCTGATGGCAGTACTTTACAGGCCTATACAAAAAAGGTAAAGGAGCTTAATCTCTCCTTCAGGCAGGAAATAGCCAGATTGCTTCCCCGGAAAAACGTGGCACCCAAGCCTATGCCCGAGCGTATAGGCGAGCCATCGGTTTTTAACCATGTGCTTTACATCATCAAAGAAAACCGCACTTATGACCAGGTACTAGGCGATATGCCGGAGGGCAATGGCAACGCATCCTTATGTATCTATGGAGATAGTATCACACCAAACCAGCATAACCTGGCTCGCAAATACCTGCTATTAGATAATTATTATGCGTCCGGAAAATGTTCTGCAGAGGGGCACCAATGGACGGACGCAGGAATGGTGACCGATTACGTGGAGAAGAACGTAAGGGCTTGGTTTCGCAGCTATCCGCATGTACAGGAGGACGCGCTGGTATACGGCAGCAACGGCTTCATTTGGAATAACGCCGCTGACCATGGTAAAACCGTTCGCATTTATGGCGAAGCTTGCCAGCCCCACATGGATAACACCCAAACCTGGACCTCTATCTATAACGATTACAAAGCAGGCAAGCCACTTAAATTTATAAATACCAGTACCATATCTCGTGTTAGGCCCATGCTATCTCAAAATTTTCCCGGATCTGACGAACATCGTATCCCTGAACAAGTAAGGTCTTCTTCCTTTATTAAGGAGCTAAAGGATTACGAGAACCAGCCCGGCGATGCTTTGCCACAATTGATGGTAATGGCCTTGTCTGCAGACCATACCGCGGGTACCCGCCCCGGCCTGCCCACACCTAATGCAATGGTGGCTGATAATGATCTGGCCGTGGGCCGGATAGTAGAAGCGGTAACTAAAAGCCGCTTTTGGAAAAATACGGTGATCTTTATAACCGAAGATGATTCACAAGCAGGATGGGACCATGTATCCGCATACCGCACTACCGCGTTTGTTATTAGTCCGTACAGCGTTTTTCAACAAAAAGTAAGCACCAATTACAACCAGGTAAGCATGCTACGCTCTATTGAACAAATCCTTGGCATTCCCCCTATGAACATTATGGATGCAACCGCGCTCCCTATGTTTAACTGCTTTAACCAGCGGAAAATTACAACACCTTATAAAAGCGTGCCCAACAAAGTTGCCTTAGACCAGATCAATCCAAGTATAGTGAAATTAAAAGGGGCTGATCTGCATTATGCCAAACTATCCTTACGGCCGGAGTACGATCATATAGACGGCGGGAACGACGATATAATGAATCGAATACTGTGGTTTGCCGCAAAAGGGGAAAAAGCTTATCCGGCAAATTTAGCGGGCAAAGATACTGACGACTAAGCTAAGCAGCATCAGACGTTTCAACAGGCGGGCATGAGAATGGCCGCCTGTTTTGCTTTATGCCATCAGCTGTATACAATCTTAATTAGATATTAAAATAATGTTAACCCAGCAGGGTCACTTAAAAAAAAGCTGCTTCCTTCTTTGCAAATGTTATTAATAAGCTAACCACCAGTTGATAATTTGATAATAGCCTGGCAGTTACTTTACATTTAATTTAATCGAACACTCATCACCCCAAACCATTTAATTTATGAAACAAATCTACCAGCGCTTTATTAATGGTAAAAACTATCATTCAAGGCAATGGGTAATGTTGCTCTGCGCTATGTTCATTAGCGTATTGCCTGCATTTGCCCAAACCGGGCGTACCATAAGTGGTACCGTGACCGACGAAAGAAACCAGCCCCTTCCGGGTGTTTCTGTATTACTCACCGGCAGCACCACCGGGGTAATGACCGATGCAAGCGGTAAGTATGCCCTAAACGTATCTGGCAACATTGTTACCTTAAGGTTTAGCTTCATAGGTTATACTTCAAAGGATATAAAAGTTGGTGCCGATAACACTGTAAACATCAGTTTGCTGCCAGATGCAAGGCAACTTAAAGATGTTGTAGTGATAGGTTACGGTACATCCAGTAAAAGGGATGTTACGGGTGCTATTACTTCGATAAAGGCCGAAGAGTTTAACGCCGGTGTTTTGACTACCCCGGCCGAGCTTTTGCAGGGTAAAGTTGCCGGTTTAAATATCACTAAAAGCGGCGACCCAAACAAGCAGCCAACAACTATTCTGCGCGGCCCGTCCACGCTGCGCGAAGGTGCAGCACAGTCGCCGTTCTATGTAATTGATGGTGTGCCCGGTGCCTCTATCGATTTGCTTGCGCCTGCTGATATCGAAAGTATCGATGTATTGAAAGACGCATCTTCAACGGCTATTTACGGCTCGCGTGCTGCAAATGGCGTAATCATAGTTACAACGCGCAAAGCTCGCGCCGGCCAAACCAGGCTTACTTACAGTGCATATGGCGCGGTGGAGAAGATCTCAAAAAATATAGATGTTTTAACCGCCGACGAATTGCGCAAATACCTCTCAGACAATGGCGTGGCTCCCTTGGCAAAACCCCTGGATGATGATGGGTCTAACACCAACTGGCAAAAGCTGGCCGAGAAAACCAGCTATTCACAAAGCCATAACCTATCATACAGCGGCGCAGGCAACAATGCCGAATACGGGGCCAGTGTAAATTACTTTAAAAATGATGGTGTACTTAAAAACACCAGCCTGGAGCGTACCATTTTTAAAGGCTATATCAATCAACGTTTCTTTAACGATAGGTTGAAACTGGGCATCACCCTTACCAATAGCGGTACAAAAAGCGATGATATTATCCAAAGCCAGGTTTTATCGGGTATCTTATTTTATCTTCCAACTGTAAGCCCGTTTAACCCGGATGGCAGTTATAAAGAGAACTTCGCCCGTACAGGCAGCGGTACTTTAAACCCGTTGTCATTAATAGATAACAACTTTATTAAAACCGATAACAATAAAACCTTAATTAACGGCTTTGCCTCCGTTGATATATTAAAGGGCTTGAAATTTACGCTAAACGGGTCTACCCAAAAAGATCAGAATAATGTTAATACTTATTACAACAGCAAATCGGGCCTGGCTGTAAACTTAGGGGGTGTAGCTAACCGTACGGCCTACAAAAGCACCAGCGATGTGGTGGAGGCTTTCTTAAATTACGACCGTGAATTTGGCCTGCACGCTATTAAACTGTTAGGCGGTTATTCTTACCAGCAAGATCGTACTAACGATGGGTTTGGTGTACAAACTCAAAGTTTTTCAAATGATAATCTTACTTATAACAACCTGTACTTATCTAATCCAACCAATCTTTCTCAAATAGCATTTAATCAAAATTATATTTCTACTTTAAGATTAATATCCTACTATGGCCGCGCGCAATATCAGTATAATGATAAATACTTATTGCAAGCATCGCTAAGGGAAGATGGTTCATCGGCATTCGGTTTAAACCAACGCCATGGTTACTTCCCTGCCGTTTCGGCAGGCTGGAGGATCATCAGCGAAAAATTCATGGAAAAACTTCCTGTCATAAGCGATTTGAAATTGCGTGCAGGTTACGGTGTATCCGGCAACAGCCTTGGTTTTGATGCCTTTACCGCACAATTGATCTATGGGATTCCTCCCGGTGGTGGCAAATTTTTGAGCAATGGTGTTATTACCAACCCTATTGGCCCTGTGCGTAACGATAATCCCGACCTTAAATGGGAGAGCACAGCTACTACCAACATCGGCTTGGATTTTGGTTTATTCGGTAACCGTTTAACCGGTTCGGTAGATTATTACGTAAAGAAAACATCCGACCTGATCACCAATTACACGGTATCAACCACCCAATACTTTGTGCCTTTGTTAACTGCCAATGTGGGTAAAATAAAGAATAGCGGGATTGAGGTGGTATTAAGCGCAGTACCGGTAAAAACAAACAGCTTTACCTGGCGCACATCCATCAATGCATCACACAACAAAAACATTGTGGAAAGCTTGTCGAATTCGCAATTTACCATCAATAACATTCTTACCGCGCAACTTGGCGGTAAAGGCCAGTCGTTCCTTAGCAGCCAGGTTATTCAACCGGGGTACGCTATAGGCACTTATAATCTGTGGCACTATCTTGGCAAAGATGCAAATGGCGTAAGTACGTACCAAAAGGCCGATGGCACAACAACCTCCAGCCAGCCGTTAACTACAGATCAGCGAATCACCGGCAGCGCTCAGCCTAAATTAATATACGGCTGGAGCAACAGCTTCAACTACAAAAACTTTGATTTCAACTTCCTGATACGCGGTGTTTACGGAAACCAGATCCTGAATGCTACCCTTGCAGCACTAAATAACCCGGCCGATTCAAAATTCCAAAACATCCCAAGATTTACTTTAGGCGAATCGTTTAAGGATGTTAACGGCTACCTGGTATCGGACCGTTTTCTGGAAAGCGGCTCATACCTGCGTTTAGATAATGCCACTTTAGGCTACACCATTAGGCCAACATTTAAAGGTGTTAAAAGCATCCGTTTGTATCTTTCAGGCAACAACATCTTTATTATCACCAAATACCGCGGTGTAGATCCGGAGATCAACATCGGCGGTTTAACTCCGGGTATTGATAACCGCGACTTTTACCCTAAAACCCGCACGTTCAGCGCAGGTATAACCGCTACATTTTAATAACATCCAATAACTCTATACAGATGAAAAAGATATTCATATTATTTGCCACGGTAGCTATGCTGGTTAGCAGCTACTCGTGCACCAAATTAGATGTACCTGTAGAATCGCAGTACGTAAAATCAAACTTCCCGGTAACAGATGCAGATTATAACGCTTTGATAGGTACTATATATTCTAACCTATCTTCACAATTTGCCGTGCCTTACTGGCGCATGCAGGAGCTTTCTACAGACGAGGCTATCCTGCCGGCCCGTGACGGTAATTTTGACGATGGTGGCCAGTACCGCCAGTTACACTACCACAGTTGGACGTTTGATCATCCAAACGTTACCGCCATTTGGCAGTGGGGTTTTGGTGGTGTAAATACTTGTAACCGTATTATTAGTGTAATTAACGCCAGCCCGTCATCAGATGCAAAAAAAGCTGCCTCTGTTGCCGAGGTTAAAGCCATGCGTGCCTTATACATGTATTTTATGATGGACTTGTATGGTAACGTCCCCATCATTACCGAGTTCCCGGTAACCACCCAGCCGGCTACACAGCCACGGGCAAAAGTATTTGAATTTATAGAGACCGAATTGAAAGCTGTGCTGCCTTTGCTACCTGCAAAAACAAACGCAAACGCTACATTGTATTATGGCCGCCCAACCAAAGGGCTTGTATTTGCTTTGTTAGAAAAAATGTATTTGAACGCGCAGGTTTATACAGGTACTGCCAAATACACCGAGACCGTTGCCATGGCTGATAGTGTTTTAAAAAATAATAACTATAGCCTGGATACCAAATACCGCGACATATTTTTACCCAATAACGGTCCGCAGATCAATGAAACCATCTTCGCTATCCCTTACGATCAGCAAATTCCCGGTAACCAGTTCACCCGTTTTGGTTTCTTTTACTATTTGGTTAATGCTTACGGCTTTAATGTTGGTTTAAGTATTGCCATGAGCACTACGCCCGAGTTTTATGCACGGTTTAACCTGCCAAATGACGTTAGAAATAAGACATGGTTAGCAGGCCCCCAATTCTTTCCTGATGGCAACGGTGGCTTTACCAGTCAGCCGGTTTATTATCCAAGCACAACCACGCAGATTTTTATAGAGCCTAAGTTGACCCTGGTACCGGGCAAACCTATGGACCTGGGTAACACCATTGCCAGCCAGTCCGAAGGTGTACGCTCATTAAAATACTACCCAGACCCAACCATAATCCAGGCTACCCGTTTAAACGGTAACGATGTACCGGTTTTCCGTTTGGCTGATGTGATGATGATGAAAGCTGAAGCCATTTTGCGCGGTGCACCGGCAACAAATGTTAATGGCGAGTTACAAACTGCTGATGTGTTGATAAACAAGATCCGTGTACGTGCTGGTGCGCCGGGTGTTAACGGTATAGACTTGAACGGTTTATTAGATGAACGTGCCCGGGAGTTTTCATGGGAGGCGTGGCGCAGAAACGACCTGATACGTTTTGGCCAGTTCGAAAAAGAATATCCGCTGCCTAATGATGTATTAACCTTAAATAAAGATGTTAACCGCAGGCTTTACCCTATACCTGCACAAGAAATAAAACTAAACCCTAACCTGGTGCAAAACCCGGGTTATTAATTAAGTTGTACATAAAAACAGCCCCTCTTGATAATATTAGGGCTGTTTTAAATTTATAATTTTATGAAAATTACATTCAGTTTATTACTAATTGCAGCAAGCTCTTTCATCGGCACCAACGTACCGGGCGACGACACCCCAATTAACCATATACAGTTAATCGGCTCTCATAACAGCTACAAAAAGGCTATCGACCCAAGACTGTTTAAAATGTTGCAGAGCCGGGATTCTGTTGCGATGAGCAAGATCGATTACGAGCACAGCAGCCTTACAGACCAATTGGACCTGGGGCTGCTGGACCTTGAGATAGATGTTTATGCCGACACCATTGGCGGTAAATATGCACACCCCAAAGGATTGGACTGGGTGCCCGGCCAACCTGCTTTTGATACTGAAGGTGTTATGAAGCAACCAGGATTTAAAGTTTTTCATATCCAGGATATAGATTTCAGAAGCCAGTGTGCCACATTCAAACAATGCCTGCAACAACTCAAAAGGTGGTCGGACGCGCACCCGGAACATCCACCTATCTACATTACTATGAATGCCAAAGACGAGGCAATGAAAAAGCCGGGCTTTACCGTTCCTGATAAATTTGATTCGCGCATTTATGATAAGCTGGATAAAGAGATCGCTGATAATTTAGGAATAGATCATGTGCTAAGGCCAGACAATGTACGTGGTACCTACAAAACATTGGAGCAGGCAGTATTACACCAAAAGTGGCCAACCTTAAAACAAGCAAAAGGAAAATTCATTTTCCTGCTGGACGAGCCGCCTGTTAAAACAGCCATATATATTAGCGGCCATCCTTCACTTAAAGGAAGGGTTTTCTTTACCAATTCGGAGCCTGGTACACCGGAGGCCGCCATTTACGTAATGAATGACGCAAAAAAACAACTGGCTCAAATTAAGAACCTTGTGAAAAAAGGCTACATCATCCGTACCCGCGCCGATAGTGATACCCAGGAAGCAAGGGCTAATGATAAAAGCAGTTTTGAAGCAGCTCAGCAATCAGGCGCGCAGATCATCTCTACCGATTACTATAAAAAGAGCACACACTTTAAGTCTGATTACATCATCAGCTTTGCTGATGGAAGCTACTTTAGGAAGAACCCGTTGTTTGCCGGCAGTAAATAAATTAATAGTGGTCAATATCTACCCATAAATAGGGGGCAGGCATCGGTGCTGCCCCCTATTTATGTTTCCACGAATGAATAATGAAGGCTCGGCTCCAATTATCTGCACCAAATAATTAAAAAGGGGGGTAAAAAATTAATTTAACATTACCATTCAATGAATTTAAGAACTTGGTTAAACTTATCTGTCACACACCTGTTGCGTAAGTAAATACATAGCAAACGTTGAAGTTGAAACATATTCATTTTATCATTAATCCGGCAAGCGGTAAGGAAGAGCCCATTTTGTCATATATAAACAAAGCGATGGCTGGGGCTCAAGTCGACTGGGATATTTCGGTCACTAAAAAAAACCTTAATGCCGGTGAACTTGCCCGGAAGCTGATCGGTAAAACGGATCTCGTAGCGGTTTATGGCGGCGATGGCTGCGTAACATCCGTGGCATCGGCGTTGCTTGGAAGCAACTTGCCCATAGCTATTATACCCGGAGGGACCGCAAATGTAATGGCTAAAGAACTTGACATTCCCCTGGATACTGTTGAAGCATTAGCTTTGCTGGGTAAAGGAAAACATCGCATCATTGCAGTGGATATGGGACTGGTGAACGGAACGCCGTTCCTTCTTCGGATTAACATGGGAATTATGGCAGCCATGGTGACCAGCGCCGACCGAGACTTAAAGGATAGCATTGGTCAACTGGCTTACGGTGTAACGGCAGTAAAAACTTTGATCGAGGCGAAAAGCATTAACTATGAGCTCGATATCGACGGCGAAAAAATCTCAGCAACCGGCGTTTCTTTAACTGTAACCAATTCCGGAAATATAGGGATCGGTAATTTTGCATTACAGCCCGGGATTAGTATAACCGACGGATTTTTAGACGTAATTCTGATGAAAGAAAATAACTTTTCCTCCGTTTTAAAAATAGCTGGCAGTGCCCTAATGCAACAGGAAACCGATGCCATACAGCATTGGAAAGCCAAAAAAGTGGTGATCAAGATGCCTAAAGAACAATCCTATATTTGTGATGACACCGAAAAATTTGCGAAAACGCTTAAACTGGAGATTGCGCCAGGCTCAATCCGGATGCTGGTACCTGCCAAAACGAAATGAACCATGGTACTAACTAAAATCAAAAGCTTGTTGAAATTAAGCTCGCTTTTCCTACAGTATAGTTATGATAATACCTACCGGGTAATATTCGGGATGCCCCGACTGAAACGCTGCGAGATAACAGCTAATTTGTTTTTAGGTAGTCAATATAATCGAGTGGGTTTGCGAAAAATGAAAGCGCTGGGTATTACAGCCATTATCAATATGCGGATGCATTCAGTATATACCGAAGCCCAATATGAAGGTTTCCATTACCTGCACCTGCCTACACCAGACAACACCCCTCCGCCGCTAAATACATTAATCCGGGGTGCTGACTTTGCTGATACCGAAATTAAAAAAGGCGGCAAGGTTTATATCCACTGTCGCCAGGGACTGGGGCGCGGTCCAACCATGACGGTTGCTTATCTGTTAAAAAGCGGCCTGACTGTTGAAGATGCCTTGGTCTTAATCCGGAAAGCCCGTCCCTTCATTAATCCGAGACCGAGCCAGTTAAAGCGGCTAAAAGAGCTGGAAGCATATTACATTAAAGGAAATAAATAAATCAGAACGAGAGGTTACCATATTCGGGTGCAATTTCGCAAATAGTTGTTTCAATATACGATGAGACCTGCGCGTCCTGAAATAGAACTGCCGCTGTGTGATTATTTATTAAATTAACCAACAGTGCTTTTTAAAGTTCAGTTGGCCGGTACTGTCCAGTTTATGTGTTTAAGAAAGTTGGGCAGATAGTAGTTGACTAATATTATTCTCAAATATTAGTGCTATTGACCTTGGGAAAGTTGAGGTAGAAATGTTAATTAATCAACCTTGCATAGTTCCTGCTGTTTAACACCTTCTTATTACAAAGTTATTAGTTGTTATAAAGCAGGAAAGTCATCTTCAGAAAGTTTATTGGCTGAGGTTACAAGTTGGTAAGAATCCGCATTATTATACTGAAAAGAAAATAGCAAAACCCCTAATAAAAACCATGTGTAAAAAAAGTAAATAGAAACTCCTAATAATAGTGGGCCTACGAGCGCCAAAATCAGGTAATTTGGCTGTTGTAGGTTTTGCCTTATAAGCTTACTTATCCGAATATAAAGGATTATATAAATCAGAAAAAAGACCAGCCCGGCTTCAATTAACATGTCCGTAATTCCACCAAACCCGGTCGCGTCCCACATACTTACCGGAATTTCTGGCATAAAATCCCTATAAGCAGGGTTATTACGTGTCAAAGGATAATTCCCCCAACCTATTCCTTTCACAACGTTACTTTTAAGCATATTAGGCACAATAACCGTTGCTGATATCCTGCCCATCATAAAATTAGGGTCTATTTCCCCCGGACCGAAAAATGCAGCCCGCTGTTCTATTTCCGATAAACTGTTGATGTATATCTTGAATACAGAAATAGTACCAGCCGTTAATGCCGCAATAATAAGTATTGACAGCACGATTTTCGCGCCTAAGTTTTTGAAAAGTGCGTTGACTTTTGTTATTAAAAATACGCCAGCATTTAATAGCACCAGCATATATCCGGCTTTAGACTGCGCCAATATTATCAATAACAAACTGATTACCAAGTACCAAGGAGTTAAATTTAATTTTTTATAAAAAGCGATACAAATTGTAAACAGAAACGCATAGAAAAGCCCGAAAGGCCCCCCCTCTACAAAAAAGCCTTTTAAACGATAAATTCCGTCGCCCTGACTGGCATCATACACAATCAGGTTTTCGTAATCTGTTGTAGATAGCAAACGTGCAGCATACAGTAGATAAACACTGATAAATATAGTCCCCATAATAAACATTTGTACAAACAAGACTGTCTTGAGCAAATTATACGGATCTTTCGCGTTGGAAAACACGCTTGCGATAAAGCCACAAAAAGTAACGCAGGCAAACATTTCTATAAGCCTGGCCAGGCTTATAAAACCTGGATGCTTGATAAAAGTTAGTTCCTGATCGTTGATGTAAAAATCAGTGAAATAATTGAATATCAAAGTCTTTAAAAAAAAAGCTACATAGTATAATATAAAATATATTGTAGTTTTACTTTTTAAATTTTTTTTAAGAAAAAACGGGAATAACGCAAGCATTATAATTTCTGCCAGTTGCAGCCCCGCTATCTTTAAATCGGGCAACTGAAGGCACACCGTACAAAGCAAAACGATCCAAAGTTCTGACCTGTAAAACACCGGCCCCAATAGCTTTGTCATATACGACTATTCAAATTTCTAATTAAACTGATTGTGGCATTCATAGCCAAGATTACAAATTAATAAAAAAAGAGGGACATGCTGAATAGTGAGGTGTTTTTAATATATTATTTACAACCGCTTATGGTTTTTGAAAACCATTGTATCAATCATTAAAGACAAAGGAATTGTTCTTTTTGCGCCAATCATGTTTTTAAGATAACACGTGTCTATTTTTTTTAAAACTCCGGACAAGGGTTTCGATCTTAGGTAATTGTACCATAGTTTTCCAACAAACACTTCCCCGGGATGTATCCCATCAAGCATATAATTGTCGCTGAGGCCCGCTCTTCGAGGTGTGGTGAAAGGAATGAAGTCAAATTTACGCGCTTTTAAAGAGTCCTGCAGATCTAAATAATTTTTAAAGAACTTGTTGAAATCTTTCACTTTTGTAAAGTAATCATAAAAGTCATCAGATATCGGCGGAATAAACACCACAACCTGGATACCCATAGCTCTTAGCTCATTTAAGCAGGCAAAAACTTTTACTATTAGTTCTTGGTCAAGCGTGTAAGGATAAGTAAATATATAATCTTTGTTTTTGAGCAGATCTTTATACCCCCCCGGGTCTCTAAATTTAGGGTCTTTCAGGTACTTGGCAATGTCTTCGGCATAATGCATACTGCCATCTCTCCGATACCCTGAACCCCGTTTGCCCCAAAAACCCAAACCCAAATCAACGGAAGTAGCCGATGAAATTTTGCTATAGCTATAAATAGTTTTAACGAGTAATTGAGATGCGGCGGCATGAAATTTTGCTTATATATCTCATCGGGATGCGGATCATCAATCATGTTCACGTGGTAGTTGGTGTTCGTTTTTTTTACAAGGGAAAGGTCGAGCCCTAAAATCACAAGTTTAGGTTTATGTAAGCGTTTTTCTTGAATCTGGGTCACAACGCTCTGAAGATCATAGGCATTATTTATGGCATACCCCATATTGTAAAATACTGATTGATAAGGATGAAACATTTCTTTCCGAAATTGCAATACGATAGATTGCCCTAAAACAAGGATATCCGGAGAGGTTCGTTTCATCATCCCCAACTTATACATTGTCGGCGAATTATCAAAAAACGCCCTCATGTAGTACAATTCTTGTTTGCTACTTATTTGGTTATCAATAACATGATTGATCGGCGTAGTCTCCTTATTTAAGTAAAGCAGGTATTCGCATACGCCAAAGTAGAGCCATACGGGCAACAGATAAACAAGCACCTTTTTTATAAACCGCTTCATCAAAAATTAAAATATATAAAGGATGGATCGATAAAAAGCCCCGTTATTAATATCATAAATAACAGGATATAATAAAGTGGCACCTTAAACCAGGGTGAGTAATGATGTATATCAAATTGGTATTCATTTTCTTGTTGAAACCATTCCCAGATGAAAAATAAGGTTAATAAAGGGAGAACTTTAAGCAAAACCATTGTTGGCAATATAAATTCAAACTGGAACATTCTGTTCAGGTATCCTAAAGCCGAAGGTATGTCTGGAGATCTAAAAAAAACGGTTGTAACAGATGCTACCACAAACACAAATGCGATAGATATTGCAGACCAGAACCGGCTATTTTTCAACTTTTTGAATAGTTTTTTTAAAGCCGGATTTTTTTTAGACAGAATGTGTGGTACAAAGTATAACCCATTTAAAAAACCAAATGTTATAAATGTAAAATTAGCGCCATGCCACAAACCAATAAGCACAAGCAGCAAAAGGGTGCAGAAAATGCGCCAAATTGTACTTTTACGATTTTTATAAAGTAATGGCATGTAAACATAATCCCTAAACCAAGCGGTTAAAGTTATGTTCCACCTTGACCATGCCTCGCGTGAAGTTTTAGCAAAAAATGGCGTTTTAAAATTCGTACTTAAGTTAAATCCCAATAATTTACCAGTGCCTATAGCAATATCAGAATATCCTGAAAAATCGCAATAGATCTGAATATAAAAATACATCGCCCCCAACAGCAATTCTAAAGATGATAAAGCGTTGTAGTTCATAAAAGCAAAGTTTACTTTAGGCGCCAAACGGTCTGCTATAACCATTTTTTTAAAAAGTCCGTAGGTAATCTGCCTTACACCGTCAGTTGCGAGTTGATAATTGAACTTACGACCCGTTAAAAATTGGGGAATAAGATGATCGCCCCGTTCAATGGGGCCGGCAAATATTTGTGGGAAAAAACTGGTGAAATTCAGAAAAGCGACGATGTCCTTTTCAGGCTTAATTTTTCTTTTGTAAACATCAATGTTGTAACCCAGTGTTTGAAAAGTAAAAAAACTGATCCCAATGGGTTGAATAATTTGAAGGAGTTGTATATCTGCCTTTACATGAAAAAAGCCGAGCATTTGTACAGTGCTTTGAATAAAAAAATTACAATACTTGAAAAAAAAAAGTATGCCCAAATTGAGGAATAAACTTGCCCCCAGAAACCAAGACTTATACCGGCGCGCCTTGTAAATCTTGAAACTCAAAAAATAATCTATCAGTGAGCAACCGATGATTAGAAACAAAAACAAGTAATTGAACCAACCGTAAAAAAAATAATTAAATCCTAATAATAGAAAATTTTGAACCCTGATGTTTTTTTGAAAACTCCAGTAAAGAAGGAATACGGTGATTAAAAATACAAGGTATTCGAAAGAATTAAAACTCAACTTTATTGTGGATTGGTAATATTCGTTCTAAAATAGAGATAATTAAGGAATAAATATTAAACTATTATCATATAAGTTAATAAATTTATTGCGGCGTAACGTTGTATCACATTATGAAAATAACTTATTGATTGAAACGGACAACAGGCCGTAGTAAACTATTATTTGGTTCACGATGTATTTTCCAATTAAAAAAATTGACACCCTAATTATAGAGATAAATTGATTTACTTTTGCACAAAACAACCTTTAACTAAAGTTTGTTTGAGCATGATACCCTCCAATCCATGAATAGACTTTTAGTACTTTTATTTGCTCTATATATTTCTTGCGGAATATTTTCAAAAGCTCACGCACAAAGTAGTTTGCAAAACATCTCATCTGTTAATGTAGATAATCTTTCAGACCAGCAGATTAACCAAATATTGCAACAGGCTTCTAAAGCCGGCTTAAGCGATGCGGATATACTACAGCAAGCACAGGCAAAGGGCCTGTCAGAAGGCCAGGTACAAAAATTACAGGCGCGCATCAAAGCCTTCAGGGATAATAACATCGGCCGGGGTTCAAATAACAGCGATACCACTGGCTTCACTCAAAGGCGTTTAAATTATCAGCCGGATAGTTTAGAGGATAATACAGGAAACCGAAAAGATTTGTCAGAGAAGTTAAAACCTAAAATATTTGGTGCAGATATTTTCAAAAATAAGAACAGTACGTTTCAGCCCAACTTAAAGTTGGCTACACCTGTAAATTATATCTTGGGGCCAAGCGACCAATTAAATATAAATGTTTATGGGCGCTCGCTGGTAAATTGGAAACTGGAGGTTAGCCCGGAAGGAAATATCAACATACCTGGTGCCGGTGTTTTAAACGTTGGCGGTAAAACTATTGAACAGGCTACAGCATCCATAAAAAATAAACTTGCGGCCAATAATTATTCAGTTGATAAGGGAACAACCGTACAGGTAACCCTCGGAAATATTCGGAGCATACAGGTTATTATGATTGGGCAAGTTGTAAAACCCGGCACCTATACCTTACCGTCTTTAGCAAGTGTTTTTAATGCCTTATATGCTGCAGGCGGCCCTAATGAAAACGGCAGTTTAAGACAGATAGAGATCATCAGAAATAATCGTATCATCCGACACCTTGATGTGTACGATTTTATTTTGAAAGCTGATCAAAAAAATAACATCACACTTCAGGACCAGGATATTGTGCGTGTGCCAACTTACCGCACAAGGGTAGAGTTTTCTGGTGAAATAAAAATCCCGGCTTTATTTGAGGTTTTACCTGGCGAATCCTTGGACAATGTGATTGCATTCGCCGGTGGATTTACAGACAGCGCTTACACCGCACGTATCAAGGTTTCGCAAATAAGTGACCAGCAACGTAAAATAACGGATGTTGTTGAAGCCGACTATAAAAATTACATGCCCTTACGGGGAGACAAATATATTGTGGAGCCTATTTTAAATAGGTTTTCAAACAGAGTGGTTATTGATGGCGCGGTTTTCAGACCCGGCATTTACGAATTGCAAGACGGATTGACCCTGCTGCAATTAATAACAAACGCTGCCGGGTTAAAAGAAGACGCATTTACCGAACGTGGCGTAATAACCCGCTTGAAACCAGACAATAGTACCGAGATAATTAGCTTTAACGTACGTGATGTGATCAATAAAAAAATTAATATCCCGTTGCAGCGCGAAGATGTGGTAAACATATCTTCCATTTTTGATCTGCGGGATAAATACGTTGTTACGATCAACGGGAATGTACGCAGGCCGGGGAAATTCGCTTTTGCCGCAAACATGAAGGTAGAGGATCTGATTTTAAAAGCAGGCGGTTTTACAGAAGGAGCCAGCACTAACCGAGTTGAGGTGGCACGCCGTATATCTGATGCCGATCCTAATTCAAAAAACAGCTCGGTTGCGCAAGTGTTTAGTGTAAATATTGATGGCGCGCTTAAGCCCGCGGATGCGAATTTTGTATTGTCCCCATTCGATATTGTTTCTGTTTACAACCTGCCTGGTTATGAAAAACAAAAAACTGTTAAAGTAGAGGGTGAGGTATTGTATCCGGGTAGCTATACCATAAAAAATAAAAACGAAAAAGTATCGGATCTGGTAGCAAGAGCAGGCGGGCTCACTGCCTCTGCCGATGCTACAGGTGGCTCTTTGAAAAGAGAGAACATTGCGATCCTGGGTATTGATAAAAATAAATCTGATACCATAGCAATTGAATTTGAACGTACCAACCAAAACAATCGGTTAAAAAGAACATATCGCGACTCTACCAATACCGAAGATAATCAGCAGCGCAATAATTATGTAGGGATAGAACTTGATAAGATTCTTAAAAAACCCGGCTCGAACGGAGACCTTTTATTAGAAGATGGCGACGTATTGAGAATCCCAAAACAACAGCAAGTGGTGCGTGTTAATGGCCAAGTGTTATACCCAAGCGCGGTTGTTTATGATAAGTCAAAATCGTTTAATGATTTTGTTTCTAATGCTGGAGGGTATGCACCACAAGCTTTAAAGCGTGCTGCGTACGTTGTGTATCCTAACGGTACAGTAAAAGGCACTCGCAAATTTTTATTTTTCAACAACCACCCCGAAGTAAAGCCCGGCAGCGAGATATTTGTGCCAAAAAAACCTGAGAGCAGAGGTAGTTCGTTGCAAACAATCTTAGGGTTATCAACAGGGCTGGCTTCATTAGGCGCTGTAATTTTGGGCATATTAAGTTTACGCAGATAGCGATTAGTACCTGTAAGAAAATGGATAATAAACACTCAGATGTAATTTCGTTAAGTTACATTATACTCAGGGTAAAACTGTTATTTGCCTACTTAATAAAAAAATGGCTTATTATTTTGGTATTCGGGTCAATAGGCGCAGCTTCAGGGTATTTTTTTGCTAAAGTTAAACGAAACACCTACTCGGCTGAATGTACTTTCGTTTTACAGGACGGAGATAAAGGCGGCCTTGGACAATATGCTGGTTTGGCATCCCTGGCTGGAATAAGCCTTGATGGCGGCGGCGACGGACTGTTCCAGGGCGATAATATTTTTGAATTGTATAAATCGCGCACGATGCTTGAGAAAACACTATTAAAAAAGGTGTTATTTAATGGCAAACCCCAATTATTGATTGACCGCTACATTGATGAAAATAAATTTAGGAAAATTTGGGCGGATCAAAAGTTGGGCAATATAAATTTCAATACCCCGGTTGATCGATTCTCGCGCGTTCAAGATAGTTTGATGACAGATATTGTAAAACGTATTAATAAAACAGCATTAACTGTTATAAAACCTGACAAAAAACTTGCCATTATCCACGTAACTGTTAAGTCTAAGGACGAGCTTTTTGCTCAGGCTTTCGCAAACGAAATTGTAAAAGATGTAAATGATTTTTATGTGCAAACTAAAACAAAAAAATCAACGATTAATGTTCAGCTTTTGCAAAAGCAAGCTGATAGCGTTAAGCGCGTTGTTAATCAATCTATAGGCGGGGTAGCAAGCTCACTTGACGCTGCACCCAATGCTAACCCGCAGATGCTAACGTTAAGGGTTCCATCACAACGTAAACAGGTTGACGTTCAGGCAAGCGTGGCTGTATATGGGGAAATAGTGAAAAACCTGGAAATTTCAAAACTTGGCTTGTTGAAAGAAACACCACTTATACAGGTGATAGATGCACCTATTCTTCCGCTCGAAAGCAATAAAATACCAAAAAAGATCGCCTTTATTGCCGGCTTTATGTTATTCGCTTTTTTAGCTGCAGCGTGGTTTGCACTGAAGTTTTTCACTCAAAAAAGTCAGCAGTCCTGACATGCCTGTAATGTTAAAGTTTAAAAGCCTCTTACGGCAAGTTTTCAAAAAAGACAATGATGGGATTCACGTCATTGATGGCAAAAAAAGAAATCTTAAATTATTGGTGCAGTTAGGATTATCTTTTGGATATAAGGGCCTGTCCATGATCTTAAGTTTTGCTATTGTACCTTTATCAATAAATTTATTGGGCTCAACTGAATATGGGCTTTGGTTAACCATATTTTCGTTAGTGAACTTCTTTTTGTTTTTTGATCTTGGGCTTGGTAACGGCTTAAAAAATAAAATTACAGTAGCCTTGGCCAACAATGAGATAGAAGAGGTGAAGCGCTACATCAGTACAGGATATATTGTGTTTGCTTCATTATCACTAATACTTATAGCCGGCTTATTCTTAACCACCAAATTGATTGATATAAAATCATTTATCGATACCGCGGGTATTTCTCCTAAAGATGTGGAACGATCTATTTTAACAATAGGGACAATCATTATCATTTCCTTTACACTCAACTTTGTGTACAACATTGCAGCATCTATGCAAAACATATCGTTCTCTAACCTTGGTATGGTGCTCAATAATTTAATTACAGTATTGATCCTTATTGCGTTCAATGTATTAAAAATAAAAGCAAACATCAATATGATGGCTCAAGTTATGGTTATATCCCTCATTGTAAGTATGGTAACAGCCAATATTATATTTTACAAAAAAAACCCTTCGCTATTGCCCGCTTTAAGGCACTTTCGGTCTGATTATTTGAATAATATACTGAAATTAAGTTTCGGTTTTTTTATTGTGCAGATCCAGGTGATAGTGATATCTTTTACCGATACCATCATCATTAATAAATACCTTGGCAACATTGAGGTGACCAAATATAGCCTGGTATATAAACTCTTTAATGCTGTTATAGTAATGCTGAGCCTTATATCTATGCCTTTGTGGACAGTTTTTACTGAAGCATTTGAAAAAAAGGACAACGTTTGGATAAAAAACGTATTTACACGATTTAATTATTTTGTGGCTGGGGTTGCTATAGTATTCATTTTAATGGGGGTATTTATAAATCCTATCCTTTACTTATGGGTACAAAAAAATTACGATATACCAGTATTATTAATAACAGGCATGGTGGTATATCACGTACTTTATGCCTGGAATTACAACTATTCGGTATTTCTAAACAGCATTTCGGCCATACGCGTACAGCTGCCTTATCTGTTTTTTACCATTATAGCCAACATACCCTTATGTATATATTTTATCCATTTAAATCTGGGTTCTGCAGGGGTTGTGCTGGCATCGGCGGTATGTATTCTACCATTTTCTATTTACGGCCCATACGTTGCATATAAACGGATACGCGCCAATACTTAAAAATAAAAAGAACATGCCCGTCAATTACAATATATTTCAAGATTTTAGAGCTAACTCAAAAAACGTAAAAGGGCAATTTGTATTGGTACTATATAGGCTCGCAGTTTGGGTGCGAAGCAATAAGTTGATCACCATACTTTTTTTTTGGTATCTCATCATATATATTTTTGTAGTAGAATGGTTTATGGCCATTGAATTATCATGGCACGTGAGGCCCGGCGAGAACCTCCAATTACATCACGGCTTTTCATTGGTGGTAAACCCAGGGGTTAAAATAGGTAAAAATTGCATTTTAAGGCACTGCACTACCCTGGGCAATAAAAAAAGCGCCGAGGGGGATTATAATAGCGGCTGCCCGGTAATTGGTGACAATGTAGATATAGGGGCAAATGTGTGTGTCATAGGCCCCATAACTATTGGTAATAATGTAATGATCGGCGCAGGTTCTATTGTCGTTAAAGATGTGCCATCTAATTGTGTAATAGCAGGTAACCCGGCTAAAGTTCTAAAATATTTATAATGCTGAATATACTTTATGTGTTTGGCGGCGAAAAAGCCTCCGGTGCCGAGAAAGTGATCGAACGCCTTATTAATCACAATTTAGAAGTTGTAAAACCACATTTATTTGTGGCCCCCGGAAGTTATGCTGACGAGCTGGTTAGCCGTAACGGTGATATTAAGATTACTATTGTCAACCCTTTGAAAAAGCTTAACAGAAGCAGTTCGGCTAAATTTACTTTTTTTTGGCAGGCTATAACAAACAATCTCAAAGTTGCTGCACAGGTTATAAAATACATTAACCGAAATCAAATCGACATTGTGCATGCCAATACCATAGTGCCTGCATTTTACCTGATCCCGGCAGTTACATATTTCAAAGTATTCAATAAAAAAATAAAATTTATATGGTCAGATCACGACCTGAAATACTTTTCGGCGTTCGAAAATAAGTTGGCCCAATTAGCTTTCAAAATTTTCGACCGCACGCTGGTAGTTTCTGACGCAGTAAAGGCAAAATACGCCAATAGTAAAAAAGTGTTAACATTATATAATGGCATTAACCTATCTGAATTTACGCCTAATGAGACGAGTAAGAATTTGTTCAGAACAAAGCATGGCTTTACAGAACATCAAATCGTTATAGGGCTTGCAGGAACCATCGAGCCACGTAAAGGTCAGTTGCAACTTATCAAGATATTCGAAAACTTAAATAAAACAAGTCCTGAGGCGCGCTTGGTGTTAGCGGGCCCACCTTCGGCAGACCACCAACAATATGTTAATGAAGTTTTAAATGCGGTGAATAGTGACTTGCACGTCACATATCTGGGTAAAATAAGCGACATGCCCGAAATGTATAACGGCTGCGATATTCTTATTAATAATAGCAATTTAACCGGCAGTGAGCCACTTGGTACAACCATTTACGAGGCAATGGCGATCAAGAAAATAGTAATAGCATCAAACACCGGCGGTAGCCCGGAGATTATTACTGACAATACCGACGGTTATTTATTTGAGTGCAACGATCAAAACGCGCTTTTGAAAAAACTGGAATACGTTATAGGGAATTTTAGTTACCTGAACCATGTGCGCGAACATGCAAGAGAGAAAGTATTTCGTAAATTTAATATCGATACGATGACTGATCAATATAATAGTATCCTCAGTTCGTTTTAACGCCCAGTCCGCGAAAAAAAGACTATAGTAAAAAATAGGATTATAGCCTGCCTGATAAACATGAAACTAACCTCAAGCTTACTATCAAATAAACCATCCTTATGTATTGATGCCAGGATGATACAACATTCGGGCATTGGCATGTACTTGCGTATGCTTTTGCCAATAATTTTACCAAAGTATAATAGTATATTACTTGGAGACCCAGCGTTATTGTCGGCATACAGTGACTCGGCCAAAATAATTTCTTTCCTGCCGCCTATTTATTCCATAAGCGAGCAAAAACAATACAGAAAGCTGATCCCAAAATGTGATCTTTTTTGGTCGCCGCATTATAATGTTCCGCTCTTTGTTGTACAAGCCCGTAAAAGGGTGGCAACAATTCATGATGTTTTCCACCTGGCATTCATCAAACAGCTCAGCATCAAACAAAAGATATACGCTAAGTTGGTAATAAACAGGGCATTAAGTGCAAGTGATCAAATTATCACTGTGTCTAATTTCTCTAAAGATGAGATAATTAGATTTGGCAGCGCCAAGGGGGCTGATATAAACGTGATTTACAATGGTGTTAAACAATATCCAATGGTTGGAAATTGGAAAGATGTTAAAGCTAAATATAAGCTACCTTCACAATACATCTTATATGTTGGCAATGTCAAACCCCATAAAAACCTACAAACGCTTGCAGAGGCTTATTTAAAACTCTCAGAAGAATTAAAAGAAACATATAAAATTGTAGTGGTTGGTAAAATTGACGGTTTTATAACGGGTGACGAAGATCTGCTACGCATAATCAACAACAACGATATTTTGAAACGGAGTATTGTGTTTACAGGTTTTGTTGATGACGATGATATGGACACGATCTATGCCAAAGCGTCGGTATTTGTTTTGCCATCCTTATATGAAGGGTTTGGCTTGCCGCCGCTTGAAGCTATGCTTAATAAATGCCCCGTGCTGGTGTCCAATCAAAACAGCCTACCTGAAGTATGCGGCGATGCAGCCTTGTACTTCGACCCACATGATCCGGCTGATATTGCCGCCCAGATGGAAAAAGTGTTATCAGACCAAGGCTTGCATTCCAGCCTGGTAACAAATGGCACAAAACGTGTGAAATATTTTACTTGGGACAAAAGTGCGCAACAACACATCAACCTTTTTAACAAATTGATATATAGCTAATAATGAAAGTAGCATTAGTACACGAATGGCTTACCGTTATTGGCGGGTCCGAAAACGTATTTAAAGAGATTGCATCCATCTACCCCGATGCTGATATTTTCACCCTTGTGGCCCGCGGTGAAACCATTAAAAAACTTAACCTTGAGGGCCACAAGATAACTACCTCGTTCATACAAAAGCTGCCATTCGCAAAAACTAAATACCGGTCTTACCTTCCGCTTTTTCCGCTGGCCATAGAGCAGTTTGACCTTTCTTCGTATGATTTGGTAATATCGTCGTCTCACGCGGTGGCCAAAGGCGCATTAACACATTCAAACCAAATGCATATTTGTTATTGCCACTCGCCTATCAGGTACGCGTGGGATTTGCATCACCAGTATTTAAAGGAATCGGGGCTTAACAAAGGCCTAAAAGGTTTTTTGGCAAAATACCTGCTTCATCGTATTCGTACGTGGGATATTATCAGCACTAACCGGGTAGACCACTTTATAGCTAACTCTAATTACATAGCCAGACGAATAAAAAAAATATATGGAAGGGAGAGTGTAGTGATTCACCCGAACGTTGCTACTAACGACTTTTCGCCCGTATTTACCAAAGAAGATTTTTACGTTACCTGCTCCAGATTTGTACCGTATAAAAAAATTGATCTTATAGTTGAGGCCTTTGCACAAATGCCCGATAAAAAACTGTATGTAATAGGCGAAGGCCCTGATTTTAAAAAAGTGAGTAAATTGGCAGCCACAAATACAATTCTGTTAGGTTACCAACCTTTTGATGTTTTAAAAAAATACATGGGTGAAGCAAAGGCTTTCGTTTTTGCCGCCGAAGAAGATTTCGGGATTTTACCTGTCGAGGCACAGGCTTGCGGGACGCCTGTAATTGCGTTCGGCAAAGGCGGCGCATTAGAAAGTGTTGTAGAAAATAAAACAGGCATATTCTTCTATGAACAGACTACAGAAGCAATAAAAAGTGCGGTTATAAAGTTCGAATCAAATAAAAATTTATTTGACTATCATGAAATTGTAAGCCATGCTAAATCATTTTCAACGAAAGTATTTAAAGATCAGATAGTTAACTACATCGATAAAATAATGAAAAACAATTGAGTGCGCTGTAGCGTTTCGAGTTAAACCACCGTATATACTTAAATAAGTATCGTACTTTTTAATTTAAAGTCATTTTAAGAAACTTATATTTGCAAAAATTTTACCCCCTCAAAATGCGCTACTCGAAATTGCTTAAGCCCCTTACATTTTTATGTGATCTTTTAATATTAAATATTTCCTTATCTATATCCAGCTTGCTGGTTCTAAAATACTATTCAGCAGAGATAGAGACAAGCGAATTTTATTTATTGGTTAATTTGACCTGGATTTCTATAGCCTCATTAACAAGAAACTACACTATTAACAGGCCATTAGTATTAAGCCAGAATCTTAACTATTTTTTGAAAACAGTTGTTTACCATCTAGTACTTGTATTGGGAGTAGTTTATTTTTTTAAAATTTTCGAGGTGAGCAGGCTACAGATGGTTGCTACTTATTTGTTGTTTTTTTTATTAATAATAATCCAACGTTCACTGATTTTTGAAATTCTGGACTATGTCCGTAAAAAAGGGTTTAACAACAAATTCATTTTAGTCCTTGGTAATAACGACATCGCTACCAGAGTAAGAAATTCATTCAAAAAACATCCCGAGTATGGGTACAGCTTTACGAAAAATATTTCTGAAGAGGAACTTTCACTTTTAACTCAACAAGAATTATTTGAACAGATTATTAGCACCGGTGTTAATGAGGTATTTATATGCTACAAATCAATGGATAAGATCTTTTTAAAAAATCTTGTAGATTTTGGAGATCAAAACTTGATTAAAGTAAAGTTTATACCAGACCTGATGCTTGAAAGCGCCAATCCAACAATAATTAATTACGGCAATTTCCCGGTTATACAATTATCTAACAACGTTGAACTTAGTTTTAATATCCTTGTATTTAAAAGATGTTTTGATGTTGTCTTCTCGTTAGCTGTGATGATTCCCGGTATGCCTATTTTTATTTTATTAATGTTGGCCACCAAGTTAACTTCAAAAGGCCCGGCCTTTTACGCACAGGAGAGAATTGGTAAAAATAATAAGCCTTTTAAAATTTATAAATTTAGAAGCATGTTTATAGATTCGGAAAAACTTGGACCACAACTTTCAAGTGATTATGATCCACGAATCACTAAATGGGGACGTATGATCAGAAAATCCAGATTAGATGAATTGCCACAGTTTTGGAATGTATTAAAGGGTGATATGTCTGTTGTTGGGCCCAGGCCAGAACGCCAGTTTTTTATTGATCAGCTTATGCAAAGGTCACCAAACTACAAGAAATTATTGCGCCTTAAACCAGGATTAACCTCAATGGGGCAGGTTAATTACGGATACGCTGAAAATGTTGACCAAATGTGTAATCGTGTACGGTATGATCTGTTATACCTAAATAATATTAATTTTAATAATGAAATGCGTTTGATATTTAAAACCATAAAAGTTATGACCCAGTTAAAGGGGAAATAAATTAGTACAATAATTTATTAAAAATTGAAAAGGGTGTAATTAATAATTATACCCTTTTTTGTGGGCCGAAAACAGCTACTTTATATAATTAAAAGTCATAATAGATATTTCGAAATAAACATCTTAGCCCAACGCTATTTGTAATAACCTAAAAGGGTTAGTAAGTGGCTGGGTGTTATTCGAATACTTGGGATCTCCTGAAAATGAGAATAAGTGCAGGCGTATCATTAAAGCGTCATTCACTAAAAGCAAACCGCCTAAAACGGTTATAGATGTTAAAAGCTTTCGTTACTTACTTTCAAAGTAATTAATAGGCGTAACAAAAAAGGATCCTTTTAATCAAACATTTACTTCATCAATAAACGGTTCCTAAACGTGTTAAAGCCTAACAATTATTCCGCTACCGGAAAAGCCGAAATTCTTAGCCTTGCGCCGCCCATAGGCACTAACGTTAACCGTGTTAAAGGTTCGGTATTTTTAAAAGGGCTTTGAGGCAGTACGCTGCATAAACCATACTGGTCAACGGTCCACTGCGGGATTTTTTTACCTGTGGCTACAAGGCGTATTGGCGCGCCAGTGTTGGTGAATGGGTTATTGTCTTTAGGCCATTCCTGCTCTATAACTTTGAATGACTTTTGGGGGTGCTGCTCATCAATTACCAACCCGTAGTTCCATGCTGATGCCGGGTGGATCTCGTACGAAGGCCATTTTTCAGGATCGGCACCTGCCTGCCAGCGCGAATCACCAATGGCTGTTTTTTTGCTATCCTCTTTAATGTATTTCTCGTCGATCTTTAGTGAGTATGTTAACGGGCCGTAGTTTACGCTAACGCTATTTTTATTTTTAGCCCATTGGCGCACTTCAATCTGCATAGGTAAATGCAGGGTTACTTTATCGCCGTTTTTCCAGGTTTTTGCCAGGCGTATATAATCGCCTTTTACGTTGCTAACTTTTACCGCCAAGCCATTTACTTTAACTGATGCTCCTTTACACCATTCGGGCACGCGTAAATACATAGGGAAGGTTACGGCTTTGGCTGTATTTACCGTAAAGTTCAGCTGATCTCTAAAAGGGTAACGGGTAGTTTCGGTAATAGTTACAGCTGTGCCATCGCCAACTTTTGCGTTTACCTGCCCCTGGGTATAAAGTTGGGCTGCCAAGCCATTATCGGGTGTGGCCATCCAGCTGTTTTCTGCATAATAAACCCAACCTGCAGCATGGTTGTGCTGGCAGCAACGGCTGCTAAAAGGGTTCATCATTAAAAACGGACCGCTGTTATCAATACCCGGGTTATGGTTTTTACCATCACTTACCACCATGTTTGGCGCTGTTAAATATCGCAACGATCTATAGTCGGGCATGAAGGCTGCCGAGAATGTATTGAAAGCCACATCCTCACAATTTGCCGCCCAAAAACTATCGCCTGTAATACCCAGCAGCATTTGGTCTGATGTCATTTGCTCAACCATACCACAAGTTTCAACGGCCTGGCGGGGGTCATCGTAGCCTTTGCGGGCATTCTCATCCGCACCAAACATGCCGCCCGGCACCTGCCCATATACATTACGAATCAGCTTAAAATCGTTATATGATGCCGCAAGATCTTGCGGTTTGTGGCTTTGCAGGTAAAAAGTGGCTGGCTCCCTAAAACATTGTGCCACATTTACATTGTGCCAGTTGGGCAGGTTGTTAGTTTGGCGCCAGTTGGCGGTATTTTTATCGAGCTTGGTAGCTAAGTCCAGCAGAAACTTATCTCCCGTACGGTTGTAAAGCCAGTAAACGCTGGCAATATTATCACCGCCGCGGCTGTTTTCCCAGTAATCCTGCAACAATTTATTATCAGGCAACGACAACTGGAATTTAAAATACCTGGTCATAAAAGGGACAACGCGAGGGTCTTTGCTGTACTCGTAATACGATTGCAGGCACCAAAGCATCGGCATATTTGTCCACAGGTCGCGGTTACCATCATGTTCAACGGCGGGGCCAAAATCGCCATTGTCGCGCTGATTACTTAATACGGCGTCTATCCAAAATTTAGCTTCGGCAATGATTTTTTTATCGCCCAGCATGTAGCCAATGTTGGCGTAACCTTTAAGCCAGTATGGCAATTCTTCCCAGCCATATTCTCCTTTGCCCTCTTTATTGAGCCAGGCATTATTGTTTTTAGACAGCCAGATACTTATTTCGCCCAAGTTGCCGGTAAGCCCGTCGCGCTGTAATTCAAGCGCTTTTTTTAGCCAGCCGCCAGCTTGTATGCTACCTACAGGCAACTTAATAAAATATGCCTTTTGCAATGGTGCGCGGTTGCTTACATAATTAGCGTTTAAGGTGCTATTATTTATTTTATTGAGCACGGCACCCCTAACGGCTTGGGCCGGGCACATTTCCATACCGGCCCAGCTTAATATTAACGATAAACTAACAATTTTACCAATAGTGTTTAAGTGATTCATTCGGCCGCTTTATTTTACTAACTCTAATTTATACAATTTTACTTGTTCCTGAAATAACTTTTCGATAGGTATGGTTATAAATTTCGGTCGTAAGTTGTAAAGCCAGTTGCCTCGCCTTAAATTTTCGCATATCGTAAAGTTAATGTTTTGACGACCTAATTTGTTTACCGTCTAAAAATTATAACTGATTTGAAGGGTTAAATAACTTAATTGTTACGCACACTGATATGATTCGGATTTCAAAGTAACAATTGTCATAAGAAACTTCGAAGTATCGTTACCTATAAACATTATTTCCAGCCAATGGAAGATGGAACAAAAGACTTTCCCGTCCGGAGATAAGATCTGTGCATTTGCCACAAAATCCGGTAAGTAATAAGGCTTCGCCAATTATTAATTCTTTATGCTTTGTATTATGCGGCTACGGCTTTGTACAGGTCTGCTAACGTTTCTGCTACATAATCAATTTCCTGTACCGTATTGTATTTGCTAAATGAGAACCTGACTGTGTTTCTGCAAACATCGGCACCAATTGCTTTTAAAACATGCGAAGCCGAACCTGTTGAACACGCACTTCCGCCTGATACCGAAATACTGTTTTGGTCGAGGTAGGCCAGCAAGTCGCCGGTTGCATGGCTAACTGGTAGGCTCGCGCTTAGCACGGTGTAAAGGCTTTTATCTGCAATGGCCGAATTACCGTTAAACTGTACATCGGCTATTTTTCTATTTAGATCCGAATAGCTTATTTCAAATTCTCGCTGAAAAAATCTATTGTACGTTTCCAAGCCAGTTCGGCAGCGATTTTATCATACCGTGGTGTGGTATCGTTATGGAACCCATGGTTTACGTTTTCGTAAATAAACGCCTGATATTTTTTACCATTCTCTTTTAGGGCGGCTTCGTATGCGGGCCAGCCATTGGTTATCCTTGTATCAAGCGATGCATAGTGCAACATTAGCGGAGTTTTAATTTTGGGTACAACGGCAGCCTCGGGCTGTGCACCGTAAAAAGGTACTGCAGCAGCCAAATCAAGTACGCGTACAGCCATCATATTGGCTATACCACCACCATAACAAAAACCTACTACACCAATTTTGCCGTTGCAGTCCGTATGGTTTTTAAGGTATTCATAAGCGGCTATAAAGTCCTCCTGCATTTGTTTTGGGTCGCGTTTGCTTTGTAAATCGCGCCCTGCATCGTCGTTACCGGGGTAGCCGCCAAGCGGTGTAAGCGCATCCGGCGCCAGCGAAATAAAACCTGCAACAGCAGCACGCCTGCCCACATCTTCGATATAAGGGTTTAAGCCGCGGTTCTCGTGGACTACTATCACACCACCCAATTTGCCTTTTGCACCTTTAGGCTTTGATAGCAACCCTTTTATACTGCCACCGCCTTTTGGCGAAGCGTAGTTGATATATCCGGATTCCAATCGCGGGTCATCTGCCTTTACCTGTATGTTATTTTTATAATCGGGCATCAGGAAACCCATGAGGGCAGGAACAGTTAATCCGCCAACTGCATAAAGTGACAGTTTCTCTAAAAATATTCGGCGATCTACGCGGTTGTGCGCATAATCATCATACAAGTCAAACACTTCCTGCTTAATATCTTCTTTGTTGATCTGGCTCATAATAAAAGGCTTTTGTCAATTTTAATAATAGCGGCAATGGCTTGCTATCCAATCAGGTAACACCGTTGCTACACAGATGGTTTGCTATTCATTAAATATCCACCTAAACGCAAGGCCTGCATACTCGTAGTACGCAGGCCTTTAGTACTAAATATAATAGCTGTTAATTTTTAAGCTCGTCTATGGCTATTTGTGGCACTAATGCTTTATTCACTTTTTGTACCGTGATATCCTTAGCCAGTTTAAATATCTTTTGCAGCTTAATATCGTCGCTCGATGCTCCGATCTTTACATTATAAGTACCCGCCTCAGCAACCCATGCCGATTGCTTTGTGTTAAACGAAGCAAGATCTTTGGCATTGATACTGAACATTAACACTTGCGAAGCGCCCGGCTGTAGTAAAGCAGTTTTGGCAAAGCCTTTAAGCTCTTCTGCGGGTTTATCCATGCTTTTTGCCGGGGCATTTAAATACAGTTGTGCTACCTCTTTACCGGCAACCTTGCCTGTATTGGTAACCTTTACGCTAACCGTAATTTTACCCGTAAAAGTTGGGTTGCTTAGACTAAGGTTGCTGTAAGCAAACCCTGTGTAAGATAATCCGTAACCAAACTCATAAGCCGTAGCCTTTTTAAACGTGTTATAATAACGGTATCCCACATAAATCCCTTCTTCGTAAGTTACCTCGGCAGGGATGGCTTTCATACCCATCATCCCGGTTGTTGCCTTTTCAGGAAACTCTTTCCCCGGGAAGTTCTTGGCAGTTGGCTCGTCCTTATAATTGGCTGGGAAAGTAGTTGCTAACTTGCCCGATGGATTAACTTTACCGCTTAGTACATCGGTACTTGCATTGCCGCCTTCTAATCCCGGCTGCCATGCAAGTAATATGGCGTCAGCATACTTTTTAACAGGCTGTATATCTATCACCCCGCCTATGTTAAGTACTACAATAACTTTTTTATGCTGCGCATGATACACCTCGGTAAGGTCTTTTATCATATCCTTTTCTACGCCGGATAATTCGTAATCGTTTTCTGTTTTACGGTCGCGGCCTTCACCCGCGTTCCTGCCAATCGCTAATATCGCAACATCAGATGTAGCGGCTTTTTTAGTCATCATATCCTTATCCATTGCATATTCTGGCGCTGCCGGCGTCGGGTTCATAAACTCCTGGAAAAAGCCTTTCTTAGGGTTCTTTTTAGCATAATCGGTTAAATAAGCAGTATACACTGTTTCTATATCCTTATCCACTGCATAGCCTGCCTTGGCTAAGCCCTGCTCCAACGAAATTTTATATGCTTTATTTACATCGCCGCTGCCGGTACCACCGGCAATCAGTTCGTAACCGTTTATACCATATAAAGCTACATTGTGCGTGGCTGCTTTAAGCGGTAACGATTGTGCATCGTTCTTCAATAACACCATGCTTTCTGCAGCTGCAGCCCTTGCAATAAAGGCGTCTTTTTTAAGGTCGGGTTTATCGGAGTGTTTGTAGCCTTTAAACGTTGGCGACATTAACACTAACGATAACAACCTGCTTACGTTTTTATCAAGTACCGCAACAGATAACTTGCCGCTTTTTACTGCATCCATTATGGCTTGCGTTTGGGCTTTGCCGCCCGGCATAAGCAGGTCGTTACCGGCGTTCATCTGGGCAACCGCGTTTTTACCGCCAAACCAATCTGTCATTACAGATCCTTTAAAGCCCCATTCTTTTCTAAGGATGGTTGATAGCAAGTCGTGGCTTTCTGATGTATAGGTACCGTTAAGCAGGTTATAAGAGCTCATCACTGTCCACGGTTGTGATCTTTCCACTGCAATCTCAAATCCTTTAAGGTAAATCTCCCTTAACGCCCGCTCGCTTACAATAGCGTTAACTGTGTTACGGTTTGTTTCCTGGTTGTTTACCGCGAAGTGTTTAATAGAGGTGCCCACACCGTTAGACTCGATCCCGTTTACCATTGCGGCGGCCATTGTACCCGCCACTAACGGGTCTTCAGAAAAGTATTCGAAGTTACGGCCGCCAAGCGGGTTACGGTGGATGTTTAAGGCAGGGCCCAATAATACATCAATACCATATTCTTTTACCTCGTGCCCAAAAGCTGCGCCCACTTTTCTAACAAGGGCGGTATCCCAGCTCGAGGCCAGTAAAGTACCAACCGGCCATGCGGTTGCATAATAGGTTTTACCGGGGTTGCCTTTACGCACGCTATCGATACGTACACCTGCTGGGCCGTCTGATACGACGATAGAAGGGATGCCAAGGCGTGGTATAGCATAGGTTGTACCGGCTGCACCTGGCACTTTGTCTTGCGTTTGGCCAATTGTGGGGCCTGCACCCGGCATACTGAAACCATTACCTACTACCAGTTTTGCTTTTTCCTCAAGCGTCATGGCTTTAATAATTTGTTGTATAGGGCTTTTACCTAACTGCGGTGCTTTTTGCGCCTGGGCTGATACGCCATAAAGTACGAATGCGCAAAGCAATGCTTTACGAAGGTGTATAGTCGACATTAGTTTATATTTTATGATGATCTATTTGGTTTTTACGCGTTCGCCTTTGGCTTCAAACATGCCCATCAGGCTACCTTTTACGCGGTCGGCATCAATGCACTCCAACAATAGGTTTACATCGTAACCCTGTGCATTAAAGTAAGCGGTTATCGTTTTCTCCTTTTCATCAATTTGCATAATTTTAGAGATTTCCTTGTCGGTAGAGTCGCGCATGCTGCCGGTTAATTTACCATCTTTCCGTTCAAACAAAAAGTTCATGGTGGCATCGCCATTGGGGGTGCCTAAAATGGTTATCTTCCATTTCCCGGCAAAGTAGTCGGTTGTTGATTGCGCTTTTGCACTTATAGATAAGCACATACAGGCAAATACCGCAAAAATTAAAACGATCTTTTTCATACTGGTTTATTAAAGGTTAAGAATTGGCTGGTTACATTCCGTAGAAATGACGGATTAAATGTAAATAACAAAATTTACAAATCAAATTTATTCCGTACTTTTTACGTAATGGATTTTATTTAGCTTTGCAATAACAATGGAAGCACTAAAATTTGAGGACCTTACTAAAGACGCTGAACAATATCTGCGCAACGTTTCAGTTGATAACGTGATCTTTGGCTATCACGATAAAGAACTGAAGGTGTTGTTGCAGCAACCTTTCACATCATCTAAATGGACAGTTACCGGGGGGTACATCAAAAGGACTGAAACCATTGAACAAGCCGCCAACAGGATCGCGCTTACCAGGACAGGGTTAGATAACCTCTACTTCCAGCAGTTTGGGGCATTTGGCAACCCGGATAGGGCAAACGACAGTGATTTTAATGCAAAGCGATTAAGCGAACTCTTGGGCACTAAAGTTCCTAACGATTTTTTTGCCTTTGATTATTTTGTTTCGGTAGGGTTTTATACGCTAACAGAGTTTTCATTGGTGGCGCCGAAAAAAGATAAGCATGAAGCAGATTGCAGGTGGTGGCCAGTAAACGAGCTGCCCGTTATGATGTTTGATCATCAGCATATTATTAACGAGGCTTTGCGTGCCCTGCGCCTGCACATTGCGCATTACCCGATAGGTTATGAGTTGCTTCCGCAGAAATTTACCCTTCCCGAAATCCATAACTTGTATGAAACCATATTAGGCAAACCGCTTGATGACCGCAATTTTGCTAAACGTTTAATGGCTACCGGTATCATTATCAAATTAAAAGAAACCAAAAAGATAGGCGCCCATCGTTCGCCATTCCTATATAAATTTGATAAAGAGAAATATGACGAGGGGCTTAAAAGCGGCGTTACGCTGGCATTTTAAAAATAAATAATTTTTAGGGGAGCAAAAACAGGTGCAGTAATAGAACACGTTATAAATATTAAAGGCCAACGTATAAATCATCCGTTGGCCTTTCCTGTTTTTTAACATAGGTGTGTTAACATATCTTTAACACAGGCCGTAAGTTGTATTAACCTTGTACAGGTAGTTTTGCGGTTCAAACAAAACAAATACTATGAAGCATTACTTACTATCGGCATTCCTGTGCCTTTTTTTATTTAGTTGTAAAAAAGACAAGATCAGCACCACACCAGACCCGGTTAAACCTGAGTTTTTTGTAAACGAAGACCCAGCCACCTTCAAAGAAATAGGCTCTCTCGATATTGGCGATGTAGGCGCGGCCGAGATCAGCGCATTTGACCCTGCTACCAACCGCCTTTTTGTGGTTAACAATGGCGTTGTAAATAAAATTGACGTGATCGATTTTAAAGACCCGTTGCACATGTCGGTCATTAACTCTATCGGTGTTGCCCCTTACGGTGGCGCGGTTAACAGCGTAGCTGTATCTGGCGGTAAATTAGCCGCGGCTATAGAAGCTACCGATAAACAGGCAAACGGCAAGGTTGCTGTTTTTAAAACGAACGACCTTAGCGAAGTAAAAGTGATAAATGTTGGCGCATTGCCGGATATGATCGCCTACTCGCCCGATGGTAAATTTATTTTAACAGCTAACGAAGGCGAACCGAATGATGCCTATACTAATGACCCTGCCGGTACGGTATCTATTGTATCGGTAGCTAATGATTATGCCGTTACCACAATAGATTTCTCGTCGTTTGCAGGTAAAAAGGCCGATTTGGTGGCTAAAGGTTTCAGGATATTTGGCTTGGGTAACGATTTTGTAAAAGACATCGAACCCGAGTACATCACCATATCTGCGGATTCTAAAACCGCCTGGGTTACGCTACAAGAAAACAATGGTATCGCTAAAATTGATATAGCTACCAAAATCATCACCAACATATTCCCGCTGGGCTTTAAAGATTATAACGTAGCTGGTAACGAAATAGACCCAAGCGATAAGGATGATAAAATAGCTGCCGCAAAATGGCCGGTAAAAGGTATTTACATGCCCGATGGTATCGCTATTTTAGAGCAAGGTGGCATACCCTACCTATTTACCGCTAACGAAGGCGATGCAAGAGAGTACGCAGGCTTTAGCGAGATAAAACGTATTAAAGATATTAAGCTTGATGCCGTATTGTTCCCTAACGGTACCGACCTGAAAAAAGACGCGCAACTTGGCCGTTTAAATATTACAACTACCTTAGGTGATACCGATGGCGACGGCGATTTTGACGCATTATATTCGTTAGGCGCACGTTCTTTCAGCGTATGGAACGGGCTTGATGGTAAACAAGTATTTGACAGCAAGAACGAACTTGATACAAAAACCATTGCAGCAAATGCTTATGATGATGGCCGTAGCGACGATAAATCTGTTGAACCGGAGGGTATCACTATTGGAAAAATTGGCCATAAATACATAGCATTTGTAGGTATGGAACGTGCCGATGCCGTTGCCGTTTATGATGTTACCGACCCAACCAAACCCTCATTTTTACAACTTCTAAAATGCGGCGATGCACCCGAAGGTGTATTGATCATCCCTGCAAAAAACAGCCCTACCAAAAAATGCCTTTTGGTTGTAAGCAGCGAAAATGATGGTGTTATAAAAGTTTACACCCCCAATACCCTTTAATCAATAATTTAGTAAACAAAGAAGGGCCGGTTTATAATATAAACCGGCCCTTCTTAATTGTTAATCAAGCTTATTTAACTTTTAGCAATTCAACAATTTTCTCGCCAACTAATTCTGCCGAAGCCGGGTTTTGGCCGGTTATCAGCAAGCCGTCGTTCACCATAAACCCTTTCCAGTCTTCGCCTTTTTTATAATTGCCACCGTTGCTTATCAACATATCTTCTAATAAAAAGGGCACCATATCTTCAGATTGGCCTGCTGCTTCTTCGGTATTGGTAAAGCCGGCAACAGTTTTACCTTTTATCAGCAGATCGCCATTTTTAGCTTTAACATTTTTAAGTACCGCAGGCGCATGGCACACCATGGCAACAGGTTTGCCGGTGTTATAAAAGGTTTCTATCAGTTCAATCGACTTTTCGTTTTCGGGCAGGTCCCACATTGGGCCATGGCCACCCGGGTAAAATATAGCATCGTAATCGTTAGCTTTTACAGATGTCAGTTCAACCGTATTGTTTAACCTTTCCTGCGCTTCTTTATCATCCAGGAAACGTTTTGCAGATGGGGTAATGTAATCAGGCAATAAACTTTTAGGGTCAATTGGCGATTTGCCACCCCTTGGCGATGCAATGGTAACCGCTATACCTTTACCTGTAAATAAATAATACGGGGTAGAAAATTCTTCCAGCCAAAGGCCGGTTTTTTTGCCCACACTTTTTACCTCATCAAAAGAGGTAACAACAATCAGTACTTTTTTTGGAGTATTCATGGTAATTTTTGTTAGTTGGCCGTAAGCCGCCACATTAATAAGCGACAGCATTGCCAGTAAAATATTGGATAAAATTTTCATAACTTTTATTGTCCAAAGGTGCTGCTTTTGGCTACCCACTACAAGGAAGTAAGTCACTAATAAAATGTGATGTATATCACATGAATATTGGGGCAATGGCAGATTATACTTAATTTGCAGGGGTATTTATACCAATTAAATGAGCCAGGCATTCAGACATCATATCGAAGAAATAATAACGCTTACCGATGCGCAGTTTGACCACGTTTTATCTTTTTTTAAAATCAAGAAGCTGAAAAAACACCAGTACATTGTACAAGCCGGAGATTTGGTAACGCTTGATTACTTCGTATTAAGCGGCCTTGTTAAATCATCGTTTATAAACGAGCAAGGCAAAGTACACATACTGCAGTTTGCAATGGAAAACTGGTGGGTGTCTGACTATAAGGCCCTCAACAGCCAAACACCATCAGCTTTTTATATTGATTGCATTGAAGACACCGAACTATTAACCATCACTATCCAAAATAAAAATAAACTTTGCGCCGAAAGCCATAAAATGGAGCATTTTTTCAGGATAAAAGCAACCGGTGGTTACGTGGCTTTACAGCACCGCATCCTCTCCTTATTAAGTAACGATGCCGAAACCCGTTACAAGCGACTTTTTGCGCAATACCCCTCTCTTTTTCAACGCATCCCAAAAGCCATGATAGCCTCTTATCTCGGTGTATCGCGCGAAACTTTGAGTCGCCTATCTCCTGTTTAGGCCCGATCAACAATTATTACAAGCTGTAAAACGCTGCCCCCTCTGTAACATACATTATACTATACAGCTATCGCATAATTTAAGAATTTGCCTTACCTTGGTTTGTTTTACAAACTGACTTTAAAAATGAATAAATACTTACTTACGGTATCTGCTTTCGCGATGGCATTAACAGCCGGCGCGCAGCAAACCGCTCCAATAACCGCTAAAGATTATGAGCGTGCCGAAAGCTTTTTAAGCTACAACACATCCGGCTTGGTTGATAGGGCAAACGTTTTCCCTAACTGGCTCTCCGGCGATAAATTCTGGTACCGCGTATCAACCGCGCAGGGCAGCGAATATGTCCTGGTAGACCCAATTAAAAAAACCCGTACCTCGGCTTTCGACCCGCAAAAACTTGCCTCCGCTTTATCAACTGCATCAGGCAAAACTTATGATGCAAACAAATTGCCATTCCAAAGCATTGGCTATTCTGCCGATGGCAAATCGGTATTATTTTCTGCGGATGCTAAAAAATGGGCTTATAACCCGGTAAGCAACCAGGTAAGTGCCGATACCTCAAAAGCTATTGCGGGTAAAACCGCTGCCTTAACCGGCCGTGCGGCACGTGGTGGTGGCAACGAAGTAATGTCGCCAGACCGCAGCAAAGCTGTTTTTATAAAAGATTACAATCTTTGGGTGCGTGATGTTGCCAGCGGCAAACAAACCCAACTGACTACAGATGGCGTAAAAGATTTTGGTTATGCTACCGATAACGCGGGCTGGACCATGAGCGACAGGCCGATTGTTTCATGGTCGCCGGATTCTAAAAGAGTGGCAACCTTTCAGCAAGACCAGCGTAAGGTAAGCGATATGTACCTGGTTACCACCAACGTAGGCAAACCAACTTTGATGGCATGGAAATACCCACTGCCGGGCGATAAGGACATTGTTACTATACAACGTGTTATTATTGATATTGATAACCCAAAAGTGGTGCGCTTTAACATCGCGCCTGATCCGCATCGTGCAACACTAAGCGATGATATTGCCAGCAGCGGCAGTTTTGATGATGCCGACTGGAAAGCCGACGGCAGCGAGTTTGCATTCTTATCAACCTCACGCGATCACAAGAATGAGAAATTCCGCATTGCTAACGCTACTACAGGAGCGGTGCGTGAGGTATTTGAAGAAACTGTTAAAACACAATACGAATCTGGCTGGGGCGCTATCAACTGGCGTTACCTCGCTGCATCCAAAGAGATCATCTGGTTCTCGGAACGGGATAACTGGGGGCACTTATACCTTTACGATACCACAACCGGCAAACTAAAAAACCAGATCACCAAAGGCGACTTTGTAGTTACCAAACTGCTTAAGGTTGACGAGAAAACCCGCACCCTATACTTTGTTGCAGGCGGCCGCGAGCCGGGCAACCCTTACTTTTCTCACTTATATAAAATAGGTTTTAACGGTAAAGGCTTAACGCTTTTAACGCCCGAAGATGGCAACCACACCGTTAGCTTCTCTCCTGATGATAAATATTTTGTAGACAGCTACTCACAGCCAGATGTAGCGCCGGTTACCGTATTGCGCGATATGAGAGGTAGCCTGCTGGCTACTTTAGAAAAAACAGATGTATCGAGACTTACTGCCACCGGTTGGAAAGCCCCCACTCCTGTTAAGTTAAAAGCACATGACGGCACAACCGACGTTTACGGTTTGGTATTTATGCCTACCAAAATGGATGCCGGTAAAAAATATCCTGTTATAGACTACATCTACCCGGGCCCGCAGGGTGGTAGCGTTGGTAGCTGGTCGTTCTCCGCATCTCGTGGCGACCACCAGGCGCTTGCCGAACTGGGCTTTATAGTGGTGTTGATAGAAGGCACCAGCAACCCGCTGCGTTCAAAAAGTTTCCACGACATGAGCTATGGCAACATGGGCGATAATACCCTGCCTGATCAAATAACGGGCATTAAACAATTGGCGGCAAAATACCCTATCGATACTACAAAAGTGGGCATCTGGGGCCACTCGGGTGGTGGTTTTGCTACCGCTAACGCTATGTTTAGGTATCCTGACTTTTTTAAAGTAGGTATCTCAGAATCGGGCAACCACGAAAATCGTAATTACGAGGATGACTGGGGCGAACGCTATAACGGTTTGGTAAAAAACTCAAACTACGATGCGCAAGCGAACCAAAACTTAGCTAAAAATTTAAAAGGTAAACTAATGCTTGCACATGGTATGATGGATAACAACGTACCACCATACAACACCTTATTAGTTGCCGAAGCATTAGAAAAAGCCAACAAAAGCTTCGACCTGGTGATATTCCCAAACAGCGCACATGGTTACGGCCAATACTCATACTACATGATGCGCCGCCGCTGGGATTATTTTGTAAAGAACCTTTTAGGTGCAGAGCCACCTTACGATTACGTGCTTGGTACTAAAACAACTAAACGCTAAAATCCGCGACAAGTACTAATAGTAAGCCCCGGCAATTATTGCCGGGGCTTTTTTGGGCAAGCTCTTAATCAAAATGACCTCAACAAGTTTTGTAGACGACTATAGTAAAGCGCCGGCGCCAGCTGATGCCACTTCATGATCCTGATCTATCGAACCACCGGATACGCCGATGGCGCTAATAACTTTACCGCTGTCATCTTTCAAAACCACACCACCCGGAAACTGATTAGCCCGCCGTTTGAGTGTTATTACTCATATTTAGTTTTATGAGTTAACTTAGTAAGTTTTAATTCAATACTTTTATAGATGCTCCGCCCTATAGATAGTTACTATTTAAAGCATCCCGAGCCAATGCAGAGTTGCTTGCAATATATGCGCGGCCATATACTTCAATTGGATGCCAATATTACCGAGGCTTGGAAATATGGCATGCCTTTCTTTTGTTATAAAAGCAAAATGATGTGTTACCTATGGGTGCACAAAAAGCACCGTCTCCCGTATTTAGGTATTGTAGATGGCAAGTTGATCTGCGATCACGACTTAATTATTGAGAGAAGAGCAAGAATGAAAATACTACTGCTTAACCCTACTGAAGACCTGCCCTTGGATAAGATAAATAACATCTTAAACCAAATGCTGAGCCTGTATAAATAAGGAACGCCACCATTTGGGCAGCGTTCGTTATCAGTTTAAGCGGACCTATATTGCGCCGGCACCTGCTGATGCTACTTCGTGATCCTGATCTACCGACCCACCTGATACGCCAATGGCTCCAACAATTTTACCGCTGCCATCCTTTAAAACCACACCACCCGGAAAGCTGATTAGCCCGCCATTTGAGTGTTCGATGTTATAAAGCGGACCGCCCGGCTGCGATAGTTTGCCTATCTCGCCCGAGTTCATGTCAAAAAATCTTGCGGTTTTAGCTTTTTTAATGGCAATATCTATCGACCCCAACCACGCGTTATCCATACGGTGAAAAGCTACCAGGTTTGCACCTTCGTCTACAATTGCTATGTTCATAGGTACGCCAATCGCAGTTGCTTTTTCTTTAGCAGCTTTAGACAATTGTTCTGCCTGTTCTAATGTAACACTCATATAATTTTGATTAGTTGAGTAATTAGAACAGCAGCTACTGAAGTATGTTTAAATTATTTGACCGTTTGTGTTGTAATTTGAATATCTTCCAGTTTCCGGGCGTACCGGTAAGCAATATACAAAGGAATAATTCCTATCACCCCAAAGGAGCAATCTATCAGTTGCCAAAACAGCGGAATATGCCTGATGGGCCCGGCAATAAATGCCAGTGGAAAGATGAGCACGCAAGCGATCATCCCAAACTGCAGCACCCAGATATTACGTGCCGGATCGCGCAGTGGGCCTATGAATACCAGCGCGATAATGATGTGGGCAAAGGCAAGCCAGTCGGTACCGTAACTTAAATAGGGGTATTGGGCATTGGTGGTTTTTATCGCTGTGTAAATAGTGGTTAGCCAATGCTGCATTTTGGGTGAAAAGGCAGCAAGGTTGTTCATTGCAATGGCCAGTTCGCTCTCTATCGGGAACGCGGTTATGCCGCTTAATACCAGGCCGACGATTAGGAAGATGATCCAACGTCGGGCTTTTGTTGTTAACTGTGCTTGTGTAGGTTTCATGTTTAGGAATAATTTAAAAACGAATACTTAGGATATCTTTAAGGGCATGCTCCACTTTGGCAAACTGGAATTGGAAGCCCGCATCCACCAAACGTTTGGGTAACACCCAGCGGCTTTTCAAGATCAACTCAGTCTCGGTACCTATTACTGCTGCGCCCATTTCCAGCAGCCAGGCCGGTGCAGGTAAACCGAACGGGATGCCAATAGCATGCCGCAGTTTTTTCATCAGTTCGGTATTTTTAACGGGTTCGGGTGCTGTGCAGTTTACTACACCATCAATTTCGGGGTGCTGCATTAGCCATTCGGCAGTTTTTACCACGTCTTGCTCATGCACCCATGATACATACTGCTGCCCGTTGCCCTGCCGGCCACCCATACCCGTTTTAACCAGGTTTACCAGCCGTGGTAAAGCGCCGTCGTTACGACCAAGCACTATGCCAATACGCAAGGCTACTTTGCGGGTGCTTGGCGTTTGCTGGTCGAAAAAGGTTTTCTCCCAAATCTTGCAAACTTCGATAGAAAAACCATAACCAATTTCGCCGGTCGCCTCATCCTGCGGGCGGTCTTCTGCGTGGCGGTATATGGTTGCAGATGCCGCGTTTATCCAAAGCTTTGGCGGAGTTATCAGTCCGTCCACAACCTTGCCCAACAACATAGTAGGCCCAACCCTTGAACTGATGATCTCCTCTTTATTCTTTTGCGTGTACCGGCAATTCACATTTTTACCGCAAAGGTTTATCAGTATATCGGCACCTTCCAGTTCTGTTACCCAGTTGCCCATGGTTCGGCCATCCCACACCAAAGTTTTAATATTCCCTTTATCCGGCTGGGGCCGCCTGCTCAAAATAATAATCTGTTCGGTATCGTACTTATAATGCTCGGCAAGGGCTTTGCCTAACTGGCCATTACCACCCGCTAATATTATTTTTTGGTATTTCATAATCGTGTATAATTAAAGGAATAAAATAACCGCCAGGATAGCCGCTCGATAGATTGCCCAGGTGATAGTCAACGCCCATCCAATGTTAAGTAGTTTGCTCCTGCGGATGTGTTCTAAAAACATCAGCCCGGCTACCATCATAAAGTAGGCAGCGTAAATAAAAGGGGGTGCGCCAATTATTTTAGCTACAAGTAACATCACCAGCAACAGCAACCCGCCGGCAAAAGAAATGGTCATCATGTTGCCAAGGTATTCCCATTTCTTATCATTGGCTACTACACTTATGATAATTCCCTGGAACAGTACCTGCCCACCGCATATCAAAGCCTCGCGGTACAAATTACCAACGGGCATAATGCCTTGCAGCAGGCCTGCATAAATAGTTAGCACGTATGAGGTAACCGCCCAGGTAAATATGAGGTAGGCAATGCGATATTTCAATTTAAAAGTGGGCTGTACATTTGCCCCATCGCCGCCTGTTGGGATAATTACACGGCGGTTGTATGAAATAAAGGCGTAAACCTTGCTCATTATCCACACAAACGGACTGATATTAAAGAGCGGTTTAAAAACCGGTGCAGCATTGCCAACAATTTTGAACAAGCTTTTTATCCCGTAAGTAACCTCGCCGGTTTGGCGGTCTACCAGTGCGATCTCGTTTGCAGCCCGTTGCCTATCAACCAGTGGGCAGGCATCGGGTGTTAGCTGCTGGTAAGCTTCACGGCCATCTTTATCAAGCATGCCGGTTTGTATAAAAGCGTTTGTGTAAAGTTTGCACATGGGGCATTCCGCATCGTAAAGTATGGTGTAATTGGCAAGGGTTTTCATTATGGTATTATTTATATTTTCAGTAATAATTGAAATTAAAAAACAAAAAAAAATGCTACTTGAACATTTTAAAAATAGATCCCCAAAACCAACTCTCTTCGGCTTTAAGCATGGTCTCCAAAGTTTTGTCTACGTTTTTAGCCATCTTATTTATATCCGTTACCGATTTATTAAAAGTTGCAAATTCCGGGTCTTTACTACTGCCTTTTACTTTTGTAAGTTCGTCTAAAATTTTAAGTACGGGTTCCAGTTCGCGTTTGCGGCGTTCTTTGGCAACCTGGCGGGCAATATTCCAGGTATTTTTGTCAGCAAAAAAGTATTCTTTACGTTCGCCTGCTTTATGTAATTTTTCAACAAGGCCCCAACTCATCAAGTCGCGAAGGGTCATGTTGGCATTACCGCGAGAAATGCTCAGGCTTTCCATAATTTCTTCGGTAGTTAACTCGCCGGGGGTTACCAATAGCAAAGCGTGTACCTGCGCCATGGTGCGGTTTATCCCCCACTCAGATCCCAACCTGCCCCATGCTTCAATAAACTTTTGTTTTGCCTCCGGTAATTCCATATACAAATGTACATATCTTTTTAAACTTTCAAAATATATTGAAAGTTTATTTTTATTTATTTTATCATCTGTTAACTCAATTTCATGTAAACAAAAGAAGCCACCTGTTTGGGTGGCTTCTTTTGATACTAATGGATCTTAGTTAAGATGTTGCGCTCCAGCCATCGCTCCAACCGGTGCTTGTTTTGCTACTACCCTTCACCATTTTCTCGTAATTTACTTTTTGGGCGGGGGTTAAAACGGCTTTAATTTTTTGGATAGTAGTTGCACGCAAAGGGCGGATAGCTACTAACATTTTATCGTTATTGCCTTTTTGCTCGGCTTTGATCTTCTCAAACTTTTGTGCCGATTCCTGGTAAATGGCGGCAATTTTAGTTGTCTGGGCATCGGTTAGCTTTAACTTGCCTTGCAACTCTTTTGCTTTTACAACCGGGTCGGCGGTAGATACTTTGGTTTGTGCATTAGCGGCTACAGTAAGGCCGAAAAACATGCAGATAATTAACATTAATTTTTTCATATGTTGTTGGTTTATGGTTATTAAATAATAAGTGAAGTTACCTTTTAGTCTCAAATATTTTTAAATATAGCAATAATATCTGCCATTATATTACTTAACGTGGGCCGTCATGGGCATGCAAACGGCAACGCCCTTTTTATCTTTAAAGGTAAGCTTCGTGAGATTTTGGGCTTGTAAATAACTACCCCCTTCTGTAAGGTGTAAAAATTGGCGGGGCAATATATTTTTAAACTTTTGAATAGTGCCGCTACCCGCCCATTTTATTTCTATCTCGTCGATAGAAGTTGCCTGGCCTATCCCAATCTCCTGCTGCAAGGGCGATGCGCCGAAGCTACCGCCACTGTTCACATCTTTATAAACACTGCGCTTTACGCCACCTTCGATAAAGGTGAGTTTGATGTGGCTGCCAATAGCCGCCTTATTTGCTTTGACACCCGTGAACTTAATGCTGATCCAGTTGTTACTGCCTTGGCCGGGATTTAAGTACAGCGAACTGGTGTAAGAGTCACCGCTGTAAGCACCTCCCATTTCGGCATAAATATCCTGGTTGCCATTATTACGCAGATCGGCAAAGGCTACGCCGTGGCCCTTTTGCAGGTTGCCCAGGCGCGACGCCGTTGTGGCATCCTCAAACCTTTTGCCACCCAGGTTATGGAACAGTTTATTTGGGACCAATGATTTAAAATCGGGGTTGCCTGTGCCCAAATACATATCCAGATAACCATCGTTATCAATATCGCCAAAGTTGCCGCCCATGCTATAAACCACTTTATTTAAGCCCACCTGGTTGGTAACATTGGAAAAGGTGCCGTTCTGGTTGTTATGGTACAGGTATATATTACCTGCTTCTTTAACAGGTTTACCCAATGCAGCGGCAGCTGAATAATACCCAAGGGTGGTACTAAAATTATAATTCCCTATCAGGACATCCTGCCAGCCATCGTTATCATAATCATAAAACCAGGTGGTAAAGGTGCGCTGTTTATTGTCGTTAATACCCGATGCCGCTATAGCGTCAACAAAATCGATTTGGCCACCGGGTTTGGTAATGTTTTTAAGCAGGTGCTTTTGCCCGTCCATTGTAGATAGGAAAACATCCGGCAAACCGTCGTTATTATAATCGGCAGATGTTGCGCCTTTTACATAACCAAGTATATCGCAGTGGACTTTACCGGTAACGTTTGTAAATGTACCATCGTGGTCATTTACAAACAGCATACAACGGTGCTCGCCACCCGCGTCCATGCCCGGCGAATTTTCGGTGCCTATAAACACATCCAGCCAGCCATCATTATTAAAATCGGCCCAGGTTGCGGCTTGCGTAGGGTGGTAAAATAGCAGGCCGCTTTCGATAGTTACGTCGCTAAAGGTACCGTCGCCATTGTTACGCAGCAACGAACTTGGCTGGTTACCGTAACCTTTATTAAGCCACGCCCCGCGCAATACAAAAAGATCAAGGTTACCATCGTTATTGTAATCTGTTTGCTGGATGTTTAAGCCGCCTTTAATTCCTACAAGGCCGCTTTGTTCGGTAACATCGCTAAACGTACCATTCCTGTTATTGCGGAAGTAGTGCATGGCATCACGCAGGTCCCAGCCCGATGTTATGATGTCCATATACCCGTCGTTATTAAAATCATCAATAGCTACGCCGCCGGCCTTTCCGTGTATATTTAAACCAAGCCCCGCGGCTCCATCAACAAAGGGTTTTATTTTACTGCCATTATCGCTGTCTAAATTTGGGATCAGGTATTTTGCAGGCACTTTGCCCGGGTATTGCCCTAACGTCATGTAAGCGATGTTCAATAACCAGCGCGATTCATAATCGTCGGGCTTGTAATTTAATAACGCCTGGTATGCTTTAATAGCCTGTTTTGACCCGGTTTGGATGGTATGCACACCATCCTCTTTTATGGGGAATATACATGACGCACCGGTGTGGTTTAACATGCAGTTGCTGCGCTCGCCAAGTCGCATGTAAGCTATACCCAAGTCGGGCATCAACTGGGGCATCGACATATAATCGATTTTATCGGCCAGTTGCTCGTACAAATCAACCGATTCCTGTTCTTTGCCTACTTTAAGGGCCAGGTCGGCTTTGGCAAACAGATAGTTCATATGCTCTTGCGGACTGTCGTTATTTGAGTTTAGTAGCGAATCATACAGATGATACTTTGCCTCGGGGTTAAAGGAGTTTTCGAGACTATTGTTCCTGTTGATGAGTTGTTGAATCAGCCCTACCATCTCTTGGTGCGATGACCGGTGATGATATGATGCAATAGTTATGGTTACTACAAGCAACAAAACAAATGTTACTATGTAAAAGATCTTCCTTTTCATGGATATATGAATAATTATCGGCATAGCCGGCAGCAGGATGGGTTACGCTTATACAGTAAACACAAGGTGCATTACTACTAAAGCTTACGTTAAGTTGAATGGATTTCCCTGCGCTAAGTGCGCGCGGAATTATCTAAGACAGTGACGCTGCATCGGGTGGCTGGCCCGGCCCCTGGATAACCGACTCCGAAATATGTGATTGGGACAGCGCGGTTACTTTCTTAAAAGTAACTATCAGCGGGGTAGAGAACCTGTATTGAACATCCTTATGGCTGTACGCGATTAATATGATTTTGCCAAATGGCACATGGTCTTTCTTTTGAATGGGGATATCATTTATGTTTTTAGCATCAATGATGTTTTGAGTGCTTAGCGTAGTGGTTTCGTAATTAGGCACACACATTAAATATATGCCGGTGCTGGTAACCCGAAGTTTCACGTAATTATAACTCGCATTTTGGAAATTCACACGGCCCGAAACCGCTTCATAACTAACCTGGTCGGTGATGCCAGGCATGCTCATGGGGATCTTCACTTCTGTAAGGTCCTTAATGTTATACTTGTTACTGGCAACCTGGTGGTTGTACAACTCGTTTGACTGATAGGTAACATACTGATGTAACGCCAAATGCCCGCCTATATTAAACAGGAGCACATGTAGCAAAAAAATAGCTATCAGCTTTTTCAAAAGGACTTAGGTATAATTGGTTAACTAAATTGCGATTATAAAACAAGCATTCAAAATTATTTGAAGGAAATATTTTCGTCTCATTTAATGTAACCACCTTGTTTATCAAGTTCTTTTAAAAAAAATTCGGCATTCGCAAGATGTTTCTCCTGCTTATCTACAGGCATTTTATCAAAGGTTTTGATAAGCATTCCCAGCCTTGGGTTTTGTAAAAAGAAGTTGCGGTGCACATGCATAAACCGCCAAAACAGGCCGTCCCAAGTTTGCTGCCAGTCGCCTTTGGGCCAATTGCCCATTTTCATAAGATAATTACTGCCACTGATGTAGGGCTTGGTCATCATGAGGCCGCCATCGGCAAATTGCGTCATGCCATAAGTATTGGGCACCATTACCCAATCGTAGGCGTCGATGTACATCTCCATAAACCATTGGTAAACCTGATGCGGATCAAACTCGCAAAGCAGCATAAAGTTGCCCATTACCATTAGCCGTTCTATATGGTGACTGTAACCCGTATTTAGTACCCGTTTAATTACAGTATCTATAGGGTAAATCCCGGTTTCGCATTTCCAGAACGATGCTGGGATCTTCCGTTTAAAGCCCCAGTAGTTTTTGGTACGTTGTTTTACGCCCTCGCGCTTGTAAACAATATGGATGAATTCGCGCCAGCCCATAATTTGCCGAATAAACCCTTCGAGCGAATTGAGGGGGATCTCAATATCCGCAGCAAAATCAAGGGCTTTATCAATTACCTGCTGCGGGTTTAGCAGGCCAATGTTTAGCATCGGGGTAAGTACGGAGTGATACAGAAAACCCTCCTGCGCAACCATTGCATCCTCATAGATTCCGAAACTATGGAAACGCTGTTTCAGGAAATTGCCAAGCCAATGCTCTGCCTCTTTATAAGTAACGGGATAAAACCCGCCAAGGTTTCCAAATGGCGATGCCGTGCTGCCATAATTATCGGGGTAGTAGGTATCTACCCATTGCTGTGCATCGGTTACATATTTGTTGTCGGCTGGAACATCCAACACAGGAACAACTTCGTTCTTTGGGAACTTTAAACGGTTCTCGCTATCGTAGGTCCATTTACCGCCGAGGGGTTTGCCGTCGGCTTCCAACAAGATTTTTCGCTCCTTTCGCTGCGCGATGTAAAAATCGGTTTGAAAATAGGTTTTGCGCCCATCAAAATATTCGGCCACATCACCGGCACTATTCAAATAATTAGGTGAGCGATATTTTGCTAACGCGATGTTGTGTTTGGCACAATGAGTATCCAGGCGTTTCTCCAGCCAATCGTCGGCTACATCGGCATAATGGATGCTATCCACTCCCTGCCCTGCTAAATAAGGGATAAGTTTACGTACATCGCACAGTTCATCTGTGGCTTCAATGTACTTTACTTGGATGCCATTTTCGCTTAGGAAATCAGCATAAAACATCATAGAGGCCCGATGCAGCACCAGCTTTTTCTTGTGGAAGGTATATTGGTTAAAATACAATTCTTCCTCTACCAGGTAAACCAAACGCTCATTTTTCACGGCCGGGTGTTTCTGAAACAACTGGTGCGGAAAAATAAGCGTTATACTTTTGGGATGCATGGCTTTAAAACATGCTTTAAGGGCAAATTGTTCTACTTACCAAACCTCGATAAAACATTATAAGCAGCCGCAGGCAGCTTTACTTTGTAGCGGTAGCCTCCCGGAAAGGCATCTTCCTCTTTTATAAACTCGTGGCCTTTTTTACTTATCCAAAAAGTTTCGGTAGCATGCTGGCCTTTGTAGTCACTTTCGTTAAACAGTTTCCAGCAATCTACCTTTTGGTTATCCATGGTCATGATCACCTCGCTGCCTATGACCTTGTAAATAATATAATCGGGTTTGCCAATGCCGGCATCGTAAAAGTTAATGGCAAAGGTTTTACCGGCAGCTAATGGCAGCATCTGGAAGGTTTCCATATCCAGGTTCCAGTTAAAGTTTGGCGAGGTAAAATCAAGCGAAAAATCTTTGTTCATATTGTTAGCCACGGTATCGGCGCCCTTAATTTTATCTGCATCCCAATTGTAAGCGCGGTTTTTACCGCCAACCTTTTCGGCGTGATAGATCGGCGCAAAATCGCTCATCCGGTTTACGGAATACACCGTGCGATGACTGCTGCTATCGCTGCCGTACCAGTGCTGGCTGGTAACTAATACCTGTTCGCCATTGCGGGTTGCTATTTTGGTATCGCGCAGCCAAAGCCAAAAGCCAAGGCTTTTGGCTTTGGCTGCGCGATTGAAAGTAAACCAGGTACTGGCGCAAGCCGGGTTTTAATGTCGCTGTTTTCAAGCGATGATCTTTAAGCCTTATGGTATCTACCTGTGCCAATGCAAATTTTGGGTTTGCAGATAAAAACAATGTAGTTAAAAGGCATATCATAATGCCCGTTATTGATGTTTGAATTTTCATGTTGTGTGCGTTTAAGTTTTGCATGTTGCTACAAATCTGCAATTCATCACCCATCACATGAAACTGTTTCAACCTTGTTGGCTATGTATTTAATTAATAGAGTGATATTTTCAACGATGTCATGTACTCCTGTGATATTTGCCTTTTAACCCATTCGTTTAAGAAAAAGCGGCATGCATTTAATTAAATGCCGCTATTGTTTAAACAGGTAGGCTTCTCAAGAAAAAGCTTTGTACTTTTAAGCATGTTATCGTTTAAAAGTAAACCCACCATTGTGCAATTGCAATGGATGGTTTGGGGTTTTGTTTTCGTGGTGATTACCCTATCGTTACTGGCAATGGATAGCTTTTGGCAGGCCATTACCTACGCGCTTTTGAATACTTGCTTTTATGCGACTATTATTTATGGTAACATTTTATGGCTGTTCCCAAGGCTATATTTAAAGGGAAAAGTAGCGCTTTATATTTTGGCGGTAATTATTTTCCTGCTTGCCATGGGCGCTATGCGTGCATTTATCACCTTAAATATTTACAACCTTTTATTCGCCAAACACCCCGAGCCTATGACCATGAAGGCCGTGATCAGCATGATTGTCGGCGGCATTATGATCTTCCTGCTCAGCTTTGTGTTCAGGATAGCTATAGCTTATTTCGCCCTTAAACGGCAGTCGGAAGAGATCCTTACCCAAAAAACACAGGCAGAAATCAACCTGCTAAAATCACAGGTGCAGCCACATTTTCTCTTCAATACCCTCAATAATATTTATTACGAAGCCTACCTCGAGGCACCACGCACGGCTGCGTTAATAGAACGTTTGAGCGATATTATGCGCTACTTTGTTGACGAAAGCCCCAAAGAACAGGTTAACCTGGGTACCGAGATCCAGTTTCTGGAGAATTACATCGCGTTAGAAAAGATCCGCATTAGGTATGATATCGATCTCACGTTCCATAAGGATTCCAGTACCGCCCAAAGCCTGCCGCCCATGTTACTGATGACCTTCGTCGAGAACATTTTTAAGCACGGAATTGATAAAAGCAGCAACGAAAATAAAATAGAGATCTCGCTAACACAGCAAAATGGCAGGTTGATATTTACTACAACCAATACGCTACCGCAAACCCCGCTAAGCATCTCCTCGACAGGTTTTGGGATTGATAACCTGCGCAAACGGCTGGTGCTATTATATGGCAGCAATTTTGAATTGCAGGTGCAAAATAAAGGCGATATTTACGTGGCAAACCTAAATATCCCGCTGGCATGAATTTAAGGTGTATCATTATTGACGATGAACCCAATGCGGTAAACCTGCTGGAGGTGCTTATAGGGCAAACCACCCAATGGCAGCTTTTAGGCAAGTGCTACAACGCGTTGGAAGCAATGAATTTCCTAAAAAACACACGGTAGATTTTATCTTTCTGGATATCAATATGCCGCACCTAACCGGGATGGAACTGGCGGGATTGCTACCTAAAGAAACCAAGATCATATTCACTACCGCATACGCAGAACATGCTGCGGAAAGCTACGCTTTCCAAACTATAGACTACCTTTTAAAACCTATCACCCTAAAACGCTTTGTAACAGCCACGCAAAAAATTGAGGCCGCTTTTGCTATGCAACCGGTAGTTGAAAAGGCAGAAAGCAAGGCCGATGAGGGTTACTTCTTTGTAAAATCGGGTAAAACGCTACGCAAGATCCTGTTGGATGAAGTGCTTTATTTCGAGGGGGAAAAAGAATATGTTCGCCTGGTTACGGGAAATGATGAACTGCTCATCTACCGCCGTTTAAAAGATATAGAAGAGCAACTGTCCACACCCTTTGTGCGTGTACATAACTCGTATATCGTCAACACAAAACTGCTAAGCAAGGTGCAGGACAATCATATTTACATTGGCGATAAACAGATCCCCGTAAGCGAAAAGTTTAGGGATGGGTTTATGGGGCTGATTAGGAAGCGTTTGTTTTAAAAGCGGGTAGAAATCTGTCTATACACGTCATTTTAATGACGCGCTGGGTGGAGTAAAGCGGTAATAATGCTCTTTACGATTCCGTCAACTCGCCCCTTAGGTCTTTTTCTAAACAGCGTTTTACTTCTTGCGGGTCATCAAGTTCGCCAAGCAGGTACATCATTTTGGTGACGGCTGCTTCGTAGGTCATGTCGTAACCGTTAGCAACGCCAATGTCCTTAAGTTGCTTGCTGGTTTCGTAACGGCCAAGTTCAACAGTACCCACTTTACATTGGGAGATATCCAGGATCACCTTACCGCTATCGATAGCATTTTTAAGCAGGTCGATAAACCATTGATCAGTGGTAGTATTGCCCGCGCCGAATGTTTCCATCACAATGCCCCGCACATCGGCACCCAAAATGGTTTCAACAACCTTGGGGCTGATTCCCGGGTAAAGTTTTAATACAGCAACATCATTAACTAAAGTATTATGAATTTTCAGCGGGCCTTCTCCGGGTTCGCGAATGTCATTTACGCTGAAACGCAGGTGTACGCCAGACTCTGCCAATATCGGGTAATTGGGCGAGCGGAAGGCCTCGAACTTTGAAGAATTATATTTGAATGCACGGTTACCGCGGAACAGCTTGTAATCAAAGTAAATACAAACTTCGGGCACGCGCGCCTTGTCGTTCTTTTTGGCTTTGGCAATCTCGATAGAGGTCATCAGGTTTTCCTTGGCATCGGTACGTACCGCGCTGATAGGTAACTGCGACCCGGTAAATATTACCGGCTTATCCAAATTTTGCAGCATAAAGCTAAGCGCCGATGCAGTAAAGGCCATAGTGTCAGATCCATGCAGTATCACAAAGCCATCCACCTCGTTGTAGTTGGCTTCTATAAGCGCGGCAAGTTCTGCCCAAACCTCGGGGTTCATGTTTGATGAATCGATGATATGCTCAAACGAGTGCACCTTAATTTTGCAATTAAGCTTTTCCAGTTCGGGCACGTTATCCATTATCTGTTCAAAGTTAATGGGCACCAGTGTTTTTGTAACCGGGTCGCTCATCATACCTATTGTCCCTCCGGTATAGATGATCAGTATCTGGCTCATTCAGGTCAGGTTTATGCTGTTAATATTAATTTATTTGAATTAAGCAGGAATCAAGAAAACTCAATTGTCAACTTGTTTTCTTAATTCTTCAGGCTTAAGTCTCGCGTCCTTTTATACACCAAATATCTTTTTCGAATTTTGAGTGGTGATAGCAGCCACCTGCTCGATAGATATTTGATATAGCTCCGCCACTTTTTGGGCTACATAAGTTAAATAAGAGCTTTCGTTAGGTTTACCACGGTACGGAACGGGTGTAAGGTACGGAGAATCGGTTTCTAAAACCACATGCTTTAAATCAATTTGTGGTAATATCTTATCCAGTCCTCCATTTTTGTAGGTAACTACACCGCCTATACCCAAATAAAAGCCCATTTCGGTGATTTTATTGGCTTGCTCCAGCGTGCCGGTAAAACAATGAAATATTCCGCGCAGATTTTCGTCCTTAGTTTCCTGCAAAACTTGGTAAACCTCATCAAAAGCATCACGGCAGTGGATCACTATCGGCATTTCCATGCTTTTGGCCCAATCTATCTGCAATTTAAACGCTTGGATCTGTTCGGTTAAAAAGGTTTTATCCCAGTAAAGGTCTATCCCAATTTCGCCAACGGCATACACGGGGTATTTATGTAAGGATGCTACAATAAGCGACAATTCGTGTTCCCAATCATCCTTTACAGAACATGGGTGAAGGCCCAGCATCGCGTAGCAATTGTCGGGATAAGCCGCCAGCAAATCAAACATCAGCGGTACCGAAGCAGCATCTACATTGGGCAAAAACAAACGGCTTACGTTACTATTCAGGCAACGCTGCATCAAAGCGGTACGCTTCTCTTTTTCCGTTTCGTAATATAAATGGGTATGTGTGTCAGTAAATACCATGGTACAAAAGTAAAAAAGCCTTCTTTGCGGAAGGCTTTTCAATTGAATTAATTTTTCTTTTTAACGGTGGTCCGCTTTTTAAGCGGCGTTTTCTTTAGCGATGCCTTGCCCGCCGGTTTTACCACAGCGTGCTTGATCCGCGCTACCCTTACCAATTCTACATCAAATAACAAGGTAGAATATGGTTTAATGTCCTCGCCGGCACCACGCTCGCCATAAGCTAATGCCGATGGGATGATGAACGTTGCTTTTGAACCTTCGTAGAGCAGGGCCAAACCTTCGTCCCAGCCTTTAATAACGCGGCCGGTGCCTAATGCAAAGTTAATGGGCTCGTAGTTGCGGCCCGGCTGGTTTAAGCCACCTGCTTTTGCATCGGCCTCAACACTGCTATCAAACATTTTACCCTCCAGCGTGCGGCCTGTATAGTTTACATACACGGTATCGCCATTAAGCGGCTTAGGTTTTGCACCTACGGTTTTAACCACATAATGCAAACCCGATGGCGTAGTTTTAGCAACAAGGCCTTTGGTTTTAATGTAATTTGATAAAGTTGCCATTTCGGTCGCTTTAACTTTTTCACCTTCGGCCTTCATTTTTTCCATAGCGGCATTACGCTCGGCCATGGCTTGTTCTAATGTTTGCGACGAAAGTATCCGCAGTTTAAAAACCAGGTTGCTCCCTTTTTTAAACATTGGCGGCATCTCTGTTTCGTGCCCTTTAAATACCGAATCGACCGGTACTTTTACTATCGCGCTGTCATTAACCGACATTAGCGGGAAAATGTCCATCAGGTCGGCCATATTGGTAGATGGGATGATCTGAGTTTTTATTGGCTGGCCTTGCTTATAAGTGCTAAACAATACCGAATCTGTTTCCGTTGCTTGGGTGGCGTTAAAGGTGATTACATCGTTTTGCTTTAACTTTGCACCCGGGTTTGTGCTGATGATCTGATATTGCACGCCCCTTGCGGTACGCTGAGATTGCGCGCTGGCATTAAAGCCAAACAGGCAAAGCATCAAACTTAAAAAAATACTATTCTTCATAATAAAAAAAGCCTCCCGGGATTACTCCGGAAGGCTGTATAAGTTTTACAAAATTATCTTACTTGTGGTTGTGGCATTGCCGGTTGTTGTAACGGTTTTGGCGCGTTAGGGTCACGTTTTATGATCTTTAATAACTCTATCTCGAAAGTTATTGGCGTAAATGAACCGATACGTGGCGGGTAACCCTGCTCACCGTAACCAATGCTTGACGGAATCACGAAAGTTGCTTTAGCACCTTTGTTTAAAAGCTGCAAGCCTTCTTCCCAACCTGCAATTACACGGCCTTCGCCAACAGGCACCTTAATAGGCTCGTATGTGCGGCGTGCATCGTAAATTTTAGTGTCGGTTTTAGCGTCTTCTTTAACGCTGGTATCAAATAGTTTACCATCTAATAACCTGCCTGTGTAATTGACAACAGCGGTATCGCCAACAGCAACATTAGGGCCACTACCCGGGGTTTTAATTACATATTGTAAGCCAGATGCTGTAGTAGTAGTTTTAAGTTTTTTATCGTCTACATACTTCTTGATCTTAGCAGGTTCTTTTTTCTTGATGATCTCGCTTTGAGCTTTAAAGTAATCAGTAACGTGTGCTTGGAAAACAGGATCTGACTGGTTACCTTTTGCAATTACTTTTTCAACCTTAATTTCGTAAATAAGGTATTTACCTTTGATGCCGGGAGGCCTTGGTGCGCCTTTCTTAAACATTGAGTCGACAGCTAATTTTACGGTAGCGCTATCGCCTTCGCTCAACAACAAAAACGAAGAAGAAATATCACCTTTACGGCTTTCTTTTTCCATTATCTGTGGTACAGGGCGGCCTAATTCATAGGTGCTGCCTAATACCGAGTCGCCGTCTGTTTTTAATATCAGGTTAAGGCTAATGAAATCGCCCGGCTTAATAGTTGGCCCGGCTTTATCTGTACGGATGTTGTACAACATGCCACCGGCACCTTGTTTAAAACCACCTTTGCAACTTGCAAGCCCTAATGCCGCAACTGCTATGATCATTAAGTTTTTTCTCATTTTTTCTGTTAGTTCTTATTGTAATAATAGTGTTTTATACTCGGGTAATATTGATTTAAATTTTGCTACGGTTGCCTCCAGCGATTCATCAGACTGGCCGCCTGCCGCGTTGCGGTGACCGCCCCCCTGGAAATACTTTTTACAGATCTCATTTGCCGGGAACACATTTTTTGAACGTAAGGATAGTTTAACCTTATCGTTACGCTCAACTATAAATGCTGCCAAATGCACGCTTGCAATTGAAAGTGCATAGTTAACTATTCCTTCGGTATCGCCGGTGTTTACATCAAACCTGGCGATATCGGCTTTGCTAACGGCCATTATGGCTGTATTATATTCGGGCAGTATCTCTAAACAATTTGCAAGGCAATGGCCCAAAAAGCGCAAACGGTTTTCTGACGAACTGCTGTATATTAATTCGTGGATGCGTGAGTTATTGGCGCCGGCATCAATCAAATGTGCCGCTATGCGGTGCACGGTTGATGTGGTGTTTGGCAACCGGAAAGATGCAGAATCTGTCATGATACCTGTGTATAAACAGGTAGCTACATCTTTATTAATTAATTCGGCGTGCTGTAACTGGTCTGCTATAAATGTATAAACCAATTGCGCAGCAGCACAAGCATTGATATCCCAATGGCGGTAATCATCAAAATCTTCCGGCTCCAGGTGATGGTCTATCATCACTTTGTAGGCCTTGCTTTCGCCAACCAGCGGGCCCATATCGTTAATGCGGTTCAGGGCGTTAAAATCAAGGCAGAAAATGATCTCGGCATCGGCAATTAACGTGGCAGCAAGATCGCGGTTTTCGGTAAAAATGATCACCTCTTCGTTGCCCGGCATCCAGTGTAAAAACTCAGGATAATCTGTAGGTGCAATCACCTTGGCGTGGTGCCCTTGCTGTATTAGGTAGTTATACATCCCTAACGACGAGCCCATAGCGTCACCATCGGGCTTGTGATGGGTAGTAATTACTATTTTACGGGGCTGACTTAAAAGTGCAGTAAGCGAGGCTAAATCCAACATCAATTTTAAAAGAGTTGCAAAGCTAAGTAAATTAATTAAATACGTATAGCATAATTGTGGCAAAAGCTTTAAGTTTCAGTTATAAAACGCTACTTTTGCGCCTCTTTAATCAACAAAGTACATTATACAATGGCAAATAACAGAACTTTTACAATGATAAAGCCCGATGCAGTTGCAAACGGCCACATTGGTGCTATTTTAGACCAGATAAGCAAAGCAGGTTTTAAAATCGTAGCATTAAAATACACATCACTTAGTGCTGAAAAAGCAGGTGAGTTTTACGCGGTACACGCCGAGCGTGGTTTCTTTGCAGACCTTGTTGGCTTTATGTCATCGGGCCCTATCGTTGCGGCTATCTTAGAAAAAGATAACGCTATCGACGACTACCGCAAACTTATTGGCGCAACAGATCCATCTAAGGCTGACAAAGGCACTATCCGTAACTTATTTGCAAAATCTATAGATGCAAACGCCGTACACGGTTCAGATTCTGACGAAAACGCAGCGATAGAAGGCAACTTCTTTTTCTCGGCCTTCGAACGTTTCTAAGCTATTGAGGCTCAAATAAAAAAGCGCTTTGTAAACTATTAATTACAAAGCGCTTTTTTGTTGTTTACTTGCTAATAAACAAATAGTATGTATCTTTCATATCAGGGCAACTTAACGTATGCCTATTAAATGCGATTACTATGAAGTCACTTATTAAATACCTTATCTATTCTATAGTTATCGTGGCTATTATTGTAATTTCAATGGATATTTTCAGTGACCACCCGGAGGCTCAATTCGCGTTTATATTCCCCGGTATCTTCTTATTGGCCTTTTCTCAGATCATGGACGATAGCTACCGTTTGGTTAATCACAGTTTACGCACCTCACGCGGCAGGTAGTTTTATAGGAACACGATATCTGCCACCAGTTCGGTTTTTGCAAACTCATTTATTTTTTGAATGATCTGCTCACGCATCATTACAAGTTCGTGCTTAATAACCGATGATTCTATCCGCAGAAACAGTTTCTTATCTTTTATAAATAATTCTTTGGTGCGGTTAGCTACCGACTTGCCTACCAGATCAGGCCATAGGGTTACAATAGCGGTTTCGTCAAACTTTCGTTTTATTTTGTAAACATTGAGCATCTGCTCAATTGCATCTTTTAACGATTTATCGTTTGCTTTACGCATCTATACTACCCTCCGTTACCTTAAATAATTTCACGCCCACAGCTATCTTTTCAAAGATCCCCTCTACCCTTGCACTGCTGGTATCGGTGATGAACACTTGCCCAAAATCGTTATTGGATACCATTTGCATCAGTTTGGTAACACGGTTATCATCCAGCTTATCAAAAATATCATCCAGCAAAAGCAATGGCTTAAAACCATTTTTTTGGGTAAGGAAGGTGTACTGCGCCAGCTTTAATGCTATCAAAAAAGATTTTTGCTGCCCTTGCGAGCCAAACTTTTTCATAGGCATGCCGTGGATGTTAAACTGCAGATCATCTTTATGGATACCCATGGTTGTACGCTCCAGGATTCTGTCGCGCTCCATGCTTTTCTTGAGCAGTACGGCAAAACTTTCATTCAGCAATTGCGACTCATAGTTCAGCGCTACCTGTTCGGCATCTTCGCTAATGAACTGATAATGTTTATTAAAGATGCCGGTAAACAGTTCCATGAACGCCCTGCGTTTTTCAAAGATGCGGGTACCGGATGCGATTAGTTGGTCGTCGAAAACGGACAGCAATTCCGGGTCATAACGGCCGGTATCGGCAATTTGCTTAAGCAGAGCATTGCGGTTGGTTAATACCTTATTATATACAATTAGTTCGTCCAGGTAGTTATGGTCGGTTTGCGAGATAACGTTATCTATAAATTTGCGGCGCTCCTCGCTACCCTCAATGATGATACTAATATCATAAGGAGAGATCATCACCAGCGGTAACAGCCCGATATGATCTGCCAGGCGCTGGTAATCTTTTTTATTTCGTTTAAATTGTTTCTTTTGATTGCGCTTTACCCCGCAGGCCACAACCTCTTTGTTCCCATTTTTTTGGAACACCCCATTTATCATGAAAAAATCGGCGCCCTGCTTTATCTGCTGGGTATCTATCGGGTTAAAATAACTTTTACAAAGCGACAGGTAATGCACCGCATCTAACAGGTTGGTTTTACCCGCGCCATTATTACCAACAAAGGCGTTCACCCCTTCGGCGAGCGAAATCTCGGCCTCGGTATAGTTTTTAAAGTTGATGAATGATAGGTGCTGCAAGTACATAAGCGGGGAGCAAATTTAGTGTTTTTTGGTTGGTTTATTTGTTCAATGGTTCATTAGTTTATTGGGGATTCTGCAGCCATTCTGGTTATAGACGTGAAGTTGGCGGCACGAAGTATCTTGCCTCTACGGGATGAACAATGTAGAGGTGCGACACTTTGCGTCTCACTGCAGAAAGGCAATTTCCACCCTGTTTTCAGCCCTATTATCCACTAATAACAAACCCATTACGTATATACCAACTATCCAAAATTTAAATTTGCTAAAAGGATTGAAAACCGTATTTTTGCAAACTTAATTTTTAAATACAGATGTCAGCAACCGAGGTGAATACAAAAACTACAGCAGAGAAAACAAGTGTTGTAAAGAGCGGTAGTTTTGTTCAGGAGAACCAAAAAAGCTTATTATTTATTGCAGCAGCTATTGTTGTGATGATTGTTATTTACATAGCATACCTTAAACTTTACCTTGCACCAAGGGAAGTTACCGCTGCAAACCAAATGCACGTAGCACAAGATTTTTGGGCTAAAAAAGATTGGGACAAAGCTATTAATGGCGATGCCGGCTACCCTGGTTTCAAAAAAATTATAACTGATTACAGCAACACTAAGGTTGCTAACCTTGCATATTTTTACTTAGGCACCGCTTATTTAAACAAAGGCGAATACCGCCAGGCAATTGATAACCTTACCAACTACCGTGGCGATGACAATATGGTTGCTGCTGAAGCTTTAGGTAGCACAGGCGATGCTTACGTTGAATTGAAAGATTTAGAAAAAGCGGAGACCTTTTTCAAAAAAGCTGCTGATAAAGCAAGCAACAAATTCCTTACCCCGTTTTACCTTAAAAAACTGGGCTTGGTTTACGAGGCAAAAAAAGACAATCAAGCCGCTGCTGATACATATAAAAAAATAAAAGCTGATTATTTTGAAAGTGCCGAGGCTCAAAACATTGATGAGTACATTGCACGCGTTGACACAAAGTAATAAAACATCAATATCGAATTTCAAATGTTCGATTTCGGATTTATAAGTTGAATGCATACATTCACAATAGATCAGAAATCGGACATTTTTGTTTAAAAGCAAATCCGAGACCGATAGTATAGCAATTCGAAATTGAACATCCGAAATCCAAAATAAAAAATGGCTACTCAATTAAAAAACCTGTCAGATTTTTCGACCGCGAGCGAGATTCCATCGGCCGAAGGCTATAGCTTTGGTATTGTGGTTGCCGAGTGGAACGCAGAAATAACCAACGCGTTGTACCAGGGCGCTTACGATAGCCTCATCAAGTACGGCGCTAAGCCCGAAAATATACACTCATTCCCGGTGCCGGGCAGCTTTGAATTAACCAGCGGTGCCGAACTGTTATTGAAAAACAAAAAGCTTGATGCTGTAATTACATTGGGCTGTGTGATACAGGGCGAAACCCGACATTTTGATTTTATTTGCGCCGCGGTTGCAAATGGTGTAACTAATGTTGCTATAAAATATTCAAAACCTGTTATATTTGGTGTGTTAACTACTGATAATCAGCAGCAGGCTATTGACCGCAGTGGTGGCAAACACGGCAACAAAGGCGACGAAGCTGCTGTAACCGCCATTAAAATGGCCAAATTGAACGAAACTTTAATTGGGTAAACCCGTATAAATACCAAGTTTAACAAGCACATGAAAAAGATCTTATACATAGCAATCATAGCACTTGCAATTGGCAGCATGTCGTCATGCTCTAACAAGTTATGCCCTGCATACGGCTCATACCCCAGCCGCCGCTAACACAGCAATTTGTCATTTTTTTTACCTTTAAGTTAAAACTAAAAGCAGTTTTACATTGTCTTTACTTTTAAACAGGCAATTACTTATATTTTTGTTTCATGGAATGGATATCGTTGGACACGGCAGAACAGATAGATAATATTAAACAACAAGCTGGCTACAGCTTAATTTTTAAACACAGCACCCGATGCTCTATCAGCATGATGGCAAAAAGGCGCTTTGAGATGGATTGGCAGAACCTGCCATCGGATATGCCGTTATACTTTTTAGACCTTATAAAACACCGCGACCTATCTGCCAAAGTAGCGCAAGATTTTATGGTACACCACGAGTCGCCACAGATGCTATTAGTAAAAGATGGCGAATGTGTACTTGATCAATCTCACGGTTCTATTTCGGTAGACGAGGCCATGAGTGTGCTTTCTTAATCAGAATCAAGATAAGAGTCCTGAATCAATCTGAAATACATATCGGATCCGCAGAAGTTATTCTGCGGATTTTTTGTGTCTGATTGATTTTGCATCAACAAACTGTAATATTGTACTAATTCTATTCCCCCTTTAGGGGGTTAGGGTGTTTTTACCTATTTTTGTTTCATGATAGATTTGCCAGTAGTACCCGCCACCCAACCGCAGCGCAAGCCGGATTGGTTAAGGGTTAGGCTTCCGGTAGGGAAGGAATACGCCCATGTACGTGGTTTGGTTGATGAACATAAGTTGCACACCATCTGCGAAAGCGGCAACTGCCCTAACATGGGCGAGTGCTGGGGAGCCGGTACAGCTACGTTTATGATACTTGGCAATATTTGTACACGCTCGTGCTCTTTCTGCGCGGTGGCCACCGGCAGGCCCCTGGCTGTTGATGCCGATGAGCCAAACCGCGTAGCCAACTCAGTAAAGCTAATGCAGGTTAAACACTGCGTTATCACCTCTGTTGACCGTGACGATCTTAAAGACGGTGGTTCTATCATCTGGGCCGAAACCATCAACGCCATCCGCCGCGAAAGCCCGGATACCACCCTTGAAACTTTACTGCCCGATTTCCGTGGCATTTGGGGCAACCTTGACCGCGTATTAGCAACATGCCCGGAGGTAGTGTCACATAATTTAGAAACTGTACGCCGCCTAACCCGCGAAGTACGCATCCAGGCAAAATACGACCGCAGCCTCGAGGCGCTTAAAATAACATCGGCTGCAGGCGTGCGTACTAAATCGGGCATTATGCTTGGCCTGGGCGAGCGCGAGGAAGATGTACTGGAAGCAATGGACGACCTACTGGAAGCTGGCGTACACATCCTTACGTTAGGCCAGTACCTGCAGCCAACACGTAACCACCACCCTGTTATCGACTGGATCCACCCGGATCAGTTTGCAAGCTACAAGGAATGGGGATTGAAAAAAGGTTTCAGGTATGTAGAAAGCGGCCCGCTGGTACGCTCTTCTTATCATGCCGAAAAACATTTGTTTGAAATGTAAGTTATCCTTTATATCTTCATCGAGTTGAGCCCCAAACGTAAAATATCATTATCTGAAGAGGATTTAGTCCTTGCTTTGCGCAACCGAGAGAAGATCGCGGTTGAGGCATTGTACGATATGTATTCCGCATCCCTGTTCGGTGTTATCTCACGAATCATTACAGATGAGGCCATCGCCGAAGATGTTTTACAAGAAACTTTCGTAAAGATCTGGCATTCGTTTTCCGGCTATAGTGCCGAAAAAGGGCGTTTATTCACTTGGATGGTAAATATCGCACGCAATTTAGCTATAGACAAGGTTAGATCGAAGGATTTTAAGAACCAGAGCAAAAACCATGAGCTTGAAAATAACGTAACTTTCATTGACGAACAAAGAAATACAGTTTACAAGCCTGAATTGTTGGGCATCAGGGAATTAGTATCTACCCTTAAACCTGAGCAAAAGTCGATTCTTGATCTCGTGTATTTTAAAGGTTATACCCACGTAGAGGCCGCCGAAGAACTTGGCATACCCCTGGGCACCATTAAAACACGATTAAGGATGGCCATAATACAACTCAGAAAACATTTTAATGAATAGTGGAAAACGTTAAGGCATATATCGAATCAGGCATCTTAGAGCTTTATGTTCTGAGTGACACCAGCGCTACTGAGAAAGCGCAGGTGGAAGAGATGGCTGCGAAATATCCTGAGATAAGAGCCGAAATTACCGAAATAGAAAAATCAATGGAGTTGTATGCGGAAGAGCATGCCGTTGAACCATCAGAAAATTTACGCACAAAGGTTTTAAACAGCCTTATTGTTAACCTTGGCGATGATAACACGTTCTCTAAAACTGTAACCCGCCAGGATGATGATAACATACGCACTATCCCTGCTGCGCGTTTAACCAGCTTTTACAAGTACGCGTTTGCTGCCTGCCTTACCTTATTATTAATTAGCGTATATGGCCTGGTAAACCTGTATAGCAAATTGCAGGAATCTAACACACAGCTTGCCGCTTTACAAACCGACAATACTAAGATTGCCAACCAGGTTAGCCTGCGCGATAACGAATTACAGGTTTACCGCGATACCGCCTTTAAAGTATTAAAGCTTAAAGGTACTGCCAAAACGCCATCCGCTGCTATGGTATTGGCATGGAACTCGATAAGTAAAAAGGTAATGGTAGATGTACCAAGCCTTAAGCTACCACAACATGACGAGCAACACCAGTATCAGTTGTGGGCACTTGTAAATGGCAAACCTGTAGATATGGGTGTATTCGATCTCCCAAAGGCAGATACTGCCGGTGTTAAGGAAATGAAGGCTATAGCATCCGCACAGGGCTTTGCCGTAACATTGGAACCAAATGGTGGCAGCATTAACCCAACCATGGATCAAATGGTGGTTATAGGCACGTTTTAACAACGGTATTTTAATATAATAAAACCCGCTTTGCCCTATGCAGAGCGGGTTTTTTGTTAAAGTTTTGTTAAAAAAGGCATCTTATATAAAACAAATAAATATTTAGCGTTGTTAGTGTAACTAATACATGACTCACACGTCATATGTATAGTTAGTTAGAAGTATATAGTTCTTTATAAGATCAGTTAATAGTTTGAAAAGCGAATGTTTGATACTGACATTCGCTTTTTTTATGCCTTTAATTTTGCCATTGTGATAGGCAACTGACTAATGATATTTGTAGGCAATACCACATTCAACCTGTTAGGAAGAGCCAGCTCATCGCCCGCCTTACCATGGATATACACACCTAAAATACAGGCATCCAGTGGCGAATATTTTTGCGCTAATAACGAGGTGATGATTCCTGTAAGCACATCCCCCATCCCGCCGGTTGCCATAGCCGCGTTCCCTGTCGAATTAAAATATAGTTTTTCATTTGGCGTAGCCGTAATCGTATAATCGTTTTTCAGGATGATGTAAATGCCTAATTCTTTTGCCTTGGCTTTCGCCGTTTGCAGCCGTTGCCACCAACTGGTATGTTTACCAAACAAGCGGTCAAACTCTTTCATGTGTGGGGTAATTACACTCCCGGCCGGTAGTTTTTTAAGCAGGCTTTGGTTCTCAGATAATACATTCAGCGCATCCGCATCTATCACAATCGGCTTATCATAATTTTTTAATATGGCTTTAAGCAACTTTAATGTGTCGGTCTCCCGGCCCAAGCCCGGGCCAATGCCAATGGTGCTAAATTTCTCCCACTCAATTTTGGGCAGCTTGTTTTCATCGCGCACGAACGCCATAACCTCGGGAATAGAGCTATTCAAGGCAACCAATCCACTCCGCGGGATACATGCCGTAGTCAAACCAGCCCCTGCATGCGCGCAAGCCGAGGCCGACAGCAATGCAGCCCCCATGGTTTCATCACTACCTGCAATAATCAAAGCGTGGCCGTATGTACCTTTATTGCTAAAGCGATGGCGTGGTTTTATAAGTCGCTGCGCGTCTTTTTCTTCTACCAGGTAATAAGGTGTGGCAACTGTATTTAGGAAGTCTTCATCTAATCCTATTTTTACCACCTCGCAGCATTTGATAAACAGGCCACTTTCGGGTAGCAAGAAATTGAGTTTGGGTTGCTGGAAGGTAATTACCAGGTCCGCTTTTAAAACTGTGGCATCTTTGGGTATCTCACCATCGGTGTAAAAACCGGTAGGCACATCAACTGCCACAACGGTTTTATCCAGTCCATTCAAGTAGTCGACCACCGTTTTATAATCGCCGGCAAGGGCTTTGTTTAGCCCACTGCCCAACATGGCATCGATAATTATATCAGCCTTTTCTACGGTCGATTTTGTGGCGGTTTTTAGCTCTTTAATGGCGATTTTAGTCGCCTTTAAGCGCTTTAAATTCTCATTAAAATCGTTGCTGGCCTTATCACTAAACCGGCAGATCTTCACACCAATATTGCGGTAACCATGATTGCACAGGATGCGGGCGATAGCCAAACCATCGCCACCGTTGTTACCAGTGCCGCAGTAAACCGCAATAGTTTGTTTCTTATCCTGGAAATGATTGATGAACCAACCCACAAAGGCTTTTGAGGCGCGCTCCATCAGGTCGACAGAACTTATTGGCTCATGAGCTATAGTGTAAGCGTCGGCTTCACGGATATGCTTGGATACGAGTAAAGGCAGCATATATCCTAAAGATAGGATTTATAGGTTTTGTTTGGGGAGAAAAAGATTTGTCATTCTAGTGAACGAAGGATTTAATCATGAATGCAAACCGACGATTAGATACTTCACTATGTTCAGTATGACAAATGTAAATTACTTTATCTTCATTTCCTTCTTCAAAAACTGCCCTGTAAAACTATCTTTAACTTTACACAAACCCTCTGGGGTGCCGCTAAAGAGTATCTTGCCACCGCCAGATCCACCTTCTGGGCCAAGGTCAATCACGTGGTCTACAACTTTAATAACATCCAGGTTGTGTTCGATAACCAATACCGAGTTCCCTTTATCAACTAATTGGTTTATCACCCCAAGTAATACGTTAATATCCTCGAAGTGCAGGCCGGTTGTTGGTTCATCTAATATATAGAAAGTGTTGCCGGTATCCTTTTTACTCAGTTCGGTTGCCAGTTTTACACGTTGCGCCTCACCGCCGGATAATGTGGTTGATGATTGCCCAAGTGTGATATAACCCAAACCCACATCAAACAAGGTTTTAACCTTACGATAGATGGATGGGATATGCTCAAAGAATGGCGTAGCATCTTCGATACTCATATCCAGCACATCGCTAATGGATTTACCACGATAGCGCACTTCCAGTGTTTCGCGGTTGTAACGGCGGCCTCCACATTCTTCGCAGGGCACTTGTACATCCGGCAAGAAATTCATCTCGATAACCTTTTGGCCTGCACCCTGGCAAGTTTCGCAACGCCCACCTTTTACATTGAAAGAGAAACGGCCCGGCTTATACCCGCGAATCCTCGACTCGGGCAGTGCCACAAACAGGTTACGAATATCCGAGAACACCCCCGTGTAAGTGGCGGGGTTGGAACGCGGTGTGCGGCCAATTGGCGTTTGGTCTATCTCGATTACTTTATCGATATGCTCCAGGCCTTCAATTTTATCATAAGGCAGGGGCACTTTCTTTGCACGGAAGAAATGGTGGTTCAGTATCGGGTACAATGTTTCGGTTATTAAACTCGATTTACCACTGCCTGACACCCCTGTTACCCCTATTAGTTTACCCAACGGGAAATCGACAGAAACTTTCTTTAAATTATGCCCCGTAGCTTTTTTAAGTGATAAGGTTTTACCGTTACCCTCCCGGCGTTTTTCGGGGATTGCAATTTCGCGCTCGCCGTTGATGTACGATGTAGTAAGCGTGTGGTGTAACATCAATTCGGCAGGTGTACCTTGCGCTACGATAGTGCCGCCGTGTACGCCTGCTGCCGGGCCCATGTCAATTACGTGGTCGGCTTCCAGTATCATATCCTTATCATGCTCCACAACCAAAACCGTGTTACCCAGGTCGCGCAGGTTTTTAAGAGCGTTAATAAGCCGTTCGTTATCACGCTGGTGCAGGCCGATACTTGGCTCATCCAAAATGTACATTACATTCATCAACTGGGAACCAATTTGAGTTGCCAACCTGATGCGTTGCGCCTCGCCACCAGAAAGTGTTTTAGCGGTACGGTCTAAAGTCAAATAACTTAAGCCCACATCCAACAAGAAACCAATACGTGCGCGGATCTCTTTCAGGATCTCTTTAGCAATAATATTCTGGCGTTCGTTAAGGCGGTCTTCAAGGCCGGTGTACCACTTACTAAGCGTGGTAATATCTATGCAGGCCAGTTCAAAAATATTCTTCTCGTCAATCTTAAAATGCAGCGACTCCTTCTTTAAACGGGCGCCGTTACAAACCGGGCAGGTACGCAGTACACGATAGTTTTCCATATCGTCCATACCCTCGTCGTTACGGCGTTCCTGCTGCTCTTCCAGCATCCTGATGATGCCATCAAAGGTTACCTGGTAGTTTTGAACATTCCATTTATTATATTCTACAGCAACAGTTATCATCTCCGGCGTGCCGTTCAATATCATATCCAGCTGTTCGCGGGTCAGTTTTTCTATCGGGGTAGATAGCGAGAACTCATATTTTTTAGCCAGTGCCTTTAACACCTGGAAGATCCAGGTTTCGCGGTACTCGCCAATAGGGGCAAGCCCACCATTTAGGATACTCAGTTTCGGGTTTGGCACTACCGATGCTTCATCCACCTCAAAAATATAACCCAGGCCATTACACTTTTCGCAGGCACCATAGGGTGAGTTAAACGAGAAAGTATTTGGCTGCGGCTCATCATACGAGATGCCCGACACCGGGTCCATCAAATATTTACTAAAGTAGGCTACGTTATTGTCCTTATCGCCAATGCGGATAATGCCCTTGGCTATTTTAAGGGCCGACTGTACCGATGTGTATAACCTTTTGCTATCGGCTTCGCTCACCACCAGGCGGTCAACCACAATATCAATATCGTGGATCTTGTAACGGTCTACCTGCATTTTTGGTTCAACGTCGGCAATGGCGCCGTCTATATAAACCTTCAGGTAGCCCTGCTTGCGGATCTGTTCAAAAAGCTCGCGGTAGTGGCCTTTACGGGCTTTTACCACGGGTGCCAAAATGTTGACGGGCTGCCCGTCAAACTTTTCAAAAATGGTTTTCAGGATTTGCTCCTCGCTCATGCGCTCCATCTTTTCGCCGGTGGTGTAGCTGTAGGCATCACCCGCGCGGGCAAAAAGCAAACGCATAAAATCGTAGATCTCGGTAATGGTACCAACGGTACTGCGAGGGTTTTTGCTGGTCGTTTTCTGCTCGATTGCAATTACCGGGCTAAGGCCCGATACCTTGTCAACATCGGGACGCTCCATACCGCCCATAAACTGGCGCGAGTAGGCCGAAAATGTTTCCATATAGCGGCGCTGCCCCTCGGCATAAATGGTATCGAAAGCTAAGGATGACTTGCCGCTGCCGCTAAGCCCGGTTATTACAACCAGCTTATTGCGGGGGAAAGAAACATCTATATTTTTTAGATTATGTACCCGGGCACCATAAACTTCAACTTCACTTTGCTCGCCCAGGTCTAATGTTTTTTCGCTCATATATTCTTCCAGAAAACAAGACAGATGCGGCTTGGTTTTAATTGGCCGCGTTATTACTAAAAAAGTTCGCAAATATACGCAAAAACGAGGTCGATTTATACGCTTCGCCCAGATATGAAGTACCTGTTAATGTAAAATTCTAACCTCACCATCAACGCTTTAATTATACCGTTAAACAAATGTTTTTAAGTTAACAGTGTATTTATAATACATGGCTTCATTTGCGGCAAATAAACAAGCCAAACCATTAACCGTGGTATGGGAGGGTTGACCATTACACCCGATGGTAAAACCCTGGTGGGCATTATGCAATCGCCTAAGTACAACCCAACAAAGACCGCGGTTGCAAATTCGGTAGTGCTGCGGATCTTGACTTATGAAAGGTACTCCCTGCTACAAAAACTGTAGACCATAACAGGTTATACTTTGTAAAGCTGAAGTTATAATAAGATATTACCCCTTATTTTAAGCCCCCTCTTGCACGGAAGGGGCTTTTTTGTACCCCCTATATCCAAAAAAAAGCCACCCCAACCAAGGATGGCTTTTAAATGTGCTCCGTAATATTAAATTACTTTAATTGTTATATGCTACCAAAAGTGGCAGTGGTTTATGCATGTAGGTATAAAAGTTTTTATACCCGTATTTTGCAGGCTTATTGATGATCTCTTTCATCGCGATAAGCTTGTAAACGTACGAACCGGTTTCGCGGTTAAGCACCATGCGGAAATAGTTATCCTCATTTTGCTTGTTCATGGCGCGTTCCAGTTTTACTGAACCGTTGTTGTAAGCAGCAGCGGCTAATGTCCAGCTGTTAAACTCACCATACAGTTCTTTAATGTACTTGCAGGCCGCGATGGTAGATTTACGCAAATTTAAGCGATCATCTTTACCGTTGCCAACCTTCAAACCGTAAGTGCGTGCGGTGCCCGGCATAAACTGCCATACGCCACGTGCGCCTTTTGGTGATGTACCTTCGCACAAGCCCGATTCTACCAACGGCACATACTTAAAATCTTCGGGGATGCCGTAGGCTTTTAAGATAGGCTCAATAATTGGGAACATCTTGTCGGCTTTTGCATGCAAAACGTTCGATTGAACTGTTTTGTACCCGTGCTTTGCTATTGATTTTTTTAATTTAAAATCTACTTTTTTATCGTTTACAGGCAGTGCTTCGTTGGCAAAATTATACGCTGCTTCAGCATCTTCGGTGTGTTTGTTGAAGATGTAATTTGAAGATTTATTAACGATAGTTTTGGCGACGAAAACAGGGTTTGTACTGTAAATGTTAAGCCTGGAAATGATAACCAGCACGAAGATTACGGAGCACGTAATTAGGTGTTTTTTAGTCATTTCAATTTTACTCATTAATTATACTTTTTGGTATGATGTGCGGCAAAGGTAATCTATATAAATCAGATTGTCAAACACTTAGTAAAACCTTAGTGTTTTGAGAATTTTAAAATAGCGCGAAAATCGTGGTTTAAACTGCTTTAAACCTGCTTTTTGCACCCGATTAAAAAGTTGTATTTTTAGTTAAAAAGTTGTACTTTTGACCCTCACGCTGCGAAAGCGCAAAACAAAAAATTATGGTATTTAAACGACCAGCAGGTAGTCGCGACGACAGGCCGAACAACTCTCAAAACCGCTCTAAAAGTGGTGGCGAAAACGGCAAAAGGCCATCATCATCCTCTACAGGAAAATCATTCGGCGCAGGCCGTACAGATGGCAAAAAAAACTTCTCGGTAGATAAACGCGGATCCACCTACTCAAAACCAAACACCGGTAATTCAAATGCTGAAGGCAGCGACAGGCCAAAGAAAGACTACGGCCAGTCCTCATCATTTAGCGGTGGCGAAAAAAAATCATTCACACCAAAAGGCCGCCCATACACCGGCAGGCCGGCAGATAACGACCGCCCAAAACGCAGTTTTGGCGGCGATGCGCCACAAGGCGACCGTAAAAGTTTCACCCCGCGTGATAAACCATACAGCGGCCGCACACCGGGTGGCGATAGCGAAGGTGGCAGCACATACCGCAAGCCAAGTTTAGGCCCAGCATCATACGGCCCGCGTAAAAACGCTGCCGCAGGCGATAAACCATTTAACAGGAGACCAGCCGGTACCGACGGGCCAAAAACCGAAGGCGCTGATAAAAAACCATACGGAACCCGCGAAGGCGGGCCAAAGAAAAGCTTTGGTGGCGACAAGAAATTTGCAGGCACACGTGGCGGCACAAAAGATTTCCCGAGTACATCAACGGGTTTCCGCAAACGCGAGGGCGACGATGCACCATCCAAACCTACAATGCGCGGCCGTAAAAACCCGGTTGTAAAAGCTAAAGACGATGGCCTGATACGCCTTAACCGTTACATTGCCAATGCAGGCATCTGTAGCCGCCGTAAGGCTGATGAATTGATCGCAGCAGGTGTTGTGTCGGTAAACGGCGAGGTGATCTCTGAACTGGGCCACAAAGTTGACCCGATCAAAGATCTTGTACGCTACAACGGCGAAGCTTTAAAACGCGAGAAAATGGTTTATGTTCTACTTAATAAACCAAAAGATTATATCACCACTACCGACGACCCTCAGGAGCGCCGTACCGTTATGCAACTGGTTGATAAAGCCAGTAAAGAACGTATTTACCCTGTTGGCCGCCTTGACCGTAATACAACCGGTTTAATATTGATGACCAATGACGGCGACCTTGCCGACAAACTATCACATCCGCGTAACAGCATTACCAAACTTTACCTGGTAGAACTTAACAAGGCATTACCACAAGGCGATCTGAACAAGATAGAGTACGGTATAGAGCTTGAAGATGGTGTTATAAAACCAGATAGCGTATCGTACGTTACAGGTGGCACTAAAAAAGATATAGGCATCCAGATCCACAGCGGTAAAAACCGTGTTGTGCGCCGTATCTTCGAATCGCTTGGTTATGATGTGGTGAAACTTGACCGTTCGGTTTATGCTAACCTTACTAAAAAAGATCTTCCGCGTGGACGTTGGAGATACCTTGATGAGAAAGAAGTGATCCAGTTGAAACATTTGATTAAATAAGGATCATCAACATAATATTAAAAGGCATCATTTACGTGATGCCTTTTTTGTTTACGAACTTTCTCCCGCCCGTCATTGCAATGACGGGAGTATTCAAAATATATTATTAAATATTTCTCGCCCGATATTATCTGCTTAAGTCTTTATTATCACCTTATTAAAACACCAATTGGTGTTTACGGTTACACATTTGAATTTATTGCCTGTTGCACATTAAACTATCGGCACGTAATCCACTCTACATTATACAAACATTAAACACGATGAAAAAATTATTCTTAATAGCAGCACTTGTAGCCACCACTTTTGGGGCGTTCGCTCAAAACGCAGATCTGCGCCGTAAAATTGAAGTTACCGGCATTGCCGAGCAGGAAGTTACCCCCGATATTATCAACGTATCTATCTCGTTAAGGGAATATATGAATGGTAAAACCAAGGTAACCATCTCTACTTTAGAGAAACAACTTGAAAATGCTGTTGCAGCGGCAGGTATTGCCAAAGAGGACTTTACCATCAACAGCTTATCATCATGGAATTACCAAACCGAGAAAAAGAAAAACCCGGACTTTTTGGCCAGCAAACAATATGGCATTAAATTTCGCGACCTGAATAAGTTTGATCAGATTTTAAGCAAGGTTGATGCAAAGGGCATCCAAAGCACCAATATCGATAGCTACGATTACTCTAAGATAAATGAGATCAAAAATGCCTTGAAGTTGAAAGCCCTAATAGCCGCACGCGATAAAGCAGCATTTTTAGTAAATGGCCTTGGCGATAAACTGGGCAGCGCATTAAACATTACCGAAAGCGACAACAGCAGTTTCCCGCAGCCGCGTAACGTAATGTACATGGCTAAAGCATCGATGGCTGATAGTGCAGCTCCTGAATCTGACATTGACGTTAAGAAGATTAAACTAAGCTTCCAGATCAACGCCATTTTCGAGATAAAATAAGTGACCCTATATATAGTAAAACAGCCTCGCATAGTCGGGGCTGTTTTTGTTTAGGGCTATAAAACATTTAATTTACGGGTATGTTATTATTATACGTAAATTGACCATTATGAAAGCGTTAAAATATTTTGCCATCGTAGTTTTATTATCAGCATCGATAACCGCTTGTAAAGATAGCGGCAGCAAAGCCGTGGGTGGCTCGGCAGATACCGTTGCCAAAATGGGCACAGGTGACCCAAACAACACCCATGCGGCAGATTCTACTAAAATGGATAGCGTTAATAAAGGCAACGCCGACCCAAGTGGCCGTGGCGCGAGCGATACGCTAAACGCGCGACCTGTTCATTGAACTTATAAAATCAGTTTGATATGAAAGCTTTGCGATACTTGTTAGTGGCTGGTCTGTTATCTACGGTTATTGCTGCATGCAGCAGTAACGGTAACAGTTCAGCGGCCGATACTACAACTACAGATACTGTAGCAAAAGGGCCTAAGACAGAGGCTAACCCTTTTAGATTGCGATTGGATACTATACAAGTTGTAACCGTAGAGCGTAACTCCAATGATACCGCAAACGCGCAATCTGTTCACTAACAATAGTTTAAAGGAAATGTTGCGATAAATACTATCCATAACTTGGTAAACGCTTCCCTTTTAAAGCTGATTGCCGGGGTGGCGTAATAGTTCATTGAGTACTTATTCATTTGTTCATTGCGGATTAGCATCACTTTACTGTCATCTTTAATTCTTTTGAATTTCCCTCCTGTCAATCATTTTACATACGGGTAACACTTTTACAACAAATTGCTGTTAAACTTGCATGCTCAATATCCGCGTTAAATAGTGGCAAGGGCTTAAAGCGTATTACACAAAATGAAAATAGGAATAGTTTGTTATCCCACCTTTGGCGGAAGCGGGGTTGTTGCTACAGAGTTAGGTAAAGCCCTTGCAGACCGCGGGCATCAAATTCACTTTGTTACCTACAACCAACCTGCGCGCCTCGATTTTTTTTCTGAGAATCTTTTTTACCACGAAGTATCGGTATCGCAATATCCGTTGTTTGATTACCCCCCCTATGAGTTGGCCCTGGCCAGCCGCCTGGTAGATGTGGTAAGGTTTGAAAAACTGGACCTTTTGCACGTACACTACGCTATCCCGCATGCTTCGGCAGCGTTTATGGCTAAACAGATATTGGCCACTTACGGCATTTCTATTCCGTTTATTACCACCCTGCACGGTACAGATATTACCCTTGTTGGGCAGGACAGCACTTATAAGCCGGTGGTTACGTTTTCCATCAACCAAAGCGATGGCGTAACGGCGGTGTCCGAACATTTAAAGAACGACACCTATAAATATTTTAAGATAGAGAAGGACATTAAGGTGATCCCAAATTTTATTGACCTTACCCGTTTTAGCCTTAAACCAAAAGATCACTTCAAAAAAGCCATAGCTCCAAATGGCGAAAAGGTTTTGGTGCATACCTCCAACTTCCGTAAGGTGAAACGTACCGAAGATGTAGTAAAAATGTTCGCAAAGGTTATTGAAAAGATCCCGGCGAAACTACTGATGGTGGGTGATGGCGGCGAACGCTCTTTATGCGAACGCCTTTGCCGCGACTTGGGTATTGCCGAGCACGTACGCTTTTTAGGTAAGCAGGATGCTATTGAAGAGATCCTGTCGGTATCAGATCTATTCCTGATGCCATCACAGTCAGAAAGTTTTGGTTTGGCAGCGTTAGAGGCCATGGCTTGCAAAGTACCTGTTATAAGCAGCAACGCGGGTGGCTTACCCGAATTGAATATTGAAGGTGTAACAGGTTTTCTACTTGACATCGGCGATATTGATGGCATGGCCGAGAAAGCGATTTACATTTTAGAGGACGAGGCCAGGCTTAATCAATTTAAAGAAAACGCCCTTAAACGCGCTAAGGAACTTGAACTTGCCAACATTATGCCCCTGTATGAAAACTTCTATAAAGAGGTAATTGAGAAAAACAAACTGGATATAGCTGCTTGCGCAAATAAATAGTATGATATTATTATAACCTTTTGGCCTGATTTGTGTTCATACACCAATCAACATATATTATAATAAATATACCATGAAAAAGATATTCCAAACAACCATTGCCATTTTAGCTGTAGCCTTTATTTTTTCGGCTTGTTCAACGCCGCAGCAAACCAATGCCGGTACAACATCATCTCCAAATGTATCCCGCGGTAAATTTACAGGCACCTGGACTATTACTAACGTAAGTTACGATGGCCTTGTTCCCGGCGCTGTACAAAACGTATTTGATCAGGCATCGCCGGCAGATTTTGTAGGCAGCACCTGGAAATTCACTAACAGCGGTAACGGTGTTTACACACTTCAAAACGGCGCATCGCAAACCATTTTCTGGTCGGTATTTAGCGGTGGCAGCACCGGTACACAGTTCCAGTTCAAAAAACTTTTCCAGGGCGATAAAGCTAAAAACGTAGCCGAAGGTTACCGGTTAGATATTGGCAGCATTGATAATGCAAACATGACCTTACGCTCACCTGTACCAATTGGTAACAGTGGCACGGGCTACATCGTTTACACGTTTACCAAAGCGCAGTAAGGGTTAAGTTAAAAGTCGAAATTAAAAAGTAAAACAAAGAAGCCGAAAGTGTTATCCACTTTCGGCTTCTTTGTTTCAAACCTTTGAGGTTTTTTGATTTTTTAACTTTAACTTTTGACTTATAAAGCCGATAAAAATTTCACACAAACCGGGTTACCAACTACCACACGGTTAACGGCCTGTAATATCTTGCCGGTGTTTTCATCTATTTTGTAAACAATAATGGTATCGCTATTTTGATGGGCTATAACCAGGAACCTCCCGCTTGGGTCTATAGCGAAGTTACGCGGGCCTTTGCCACCTGTAGGCTTGCGTTCTATAAAAGTAAGTTCGCCATTTTCCTGATTGATGGCAAATACCGATATATCGTTAGCATCCCCACGGTTGGTAGCATACAAGAACTTTCCGTTTGGCGTTATGTGGATATCAGCAGCACCTGTTGCACCTTTAAAGCCATCAGCCAATAAAGTAATGTCTTGTTTCAGTTTGGGCTTGCCGTTGTTATAATCGTAAACTAAAACAGCACTTCCCATCTCCATAATGGCATACAGGTATTTTTTATCGTTAGAAAAAGCTAAGTGGCGTGGGCCGTAACCGGGAGTTACACTTACAAACGCCGGTTTTGCAGGTACAATAGGATTTTGGTTACCGCCCTTGTATTTAGTAATGTTTATTTTATCGGTACCCAGGTCTGTGTACAGCACGTATTTTTCATCGGGCGATAATACCGCCGTATGCACATGTGGTTTCTCCTGGCGCTCTTTATTAGGGCCGTGTCCATCTTCTTTAATGGTTTGCACTGCAGCGCCTATAGAGCCATCTACATTAATAGGAAGCACCGCGATGTTGCCACCCGAGTAATTGGCCACAAAAAGGTTTTTTTGATTCTTATCAACCGATACATAGCAAGGTGAGCCGCCCAGGGTAGATACTTTATTAATAAAAGTCAATTCGCCGGTTTTACCATCAAATTTAAATGAGCTTACTTCGCCGTTATCGTTCTCGTTAACCGCATAAACAAACTTGTTGTTGGCAGATACTGCTATGTACGACGGATTGCTTACATCATCAATACGGTTAAGGTACGCCATGCGGCCGCTTTCGGTATAAAAACGGTATACGCTGATACCTTTGCTGGCGCCGCTGGTGTAAGCACCAACAACAATATCAAAGGTTTTTGGGTATGGCGATTTTTTAGGCTTTTGCTGCGCGATGCCTAAAACAGGTGATAACATAGCTATCATTATAAATATTCTTTTCATCAGGAGTATTTGGTTTATATGTGCAAGTTAATAAAATATGTCTGAACCAGAATTTACAGAATTTAGGATTTAACAGAATTTTAAAAGCATTTTTTATCAGACCGGAATATGTATGATTGGTTTAATTTCATCAAGGAGTGCCCTTCGGGCGGGCGTTTCCGCTCACGCTGCGCAGGCCTTAACCACACTTCAGGTATCCGCTGCAATCCTAATGCGCCCTTCTAATGCAAGAGACGCGAAGTATCGCGTTTTTACAGCCGTGAGATGAATGCACAAAAAAGCCCTCAAGACTATCGTCAAGAGGGCTTCAAATAATATAAATAAGGCTTTACTCCTCTACCATTTCACTATTTGGGCTGCTCACCTCAGGCTCTTCTTGCTTAAAGTAGCGTTTTTGATTTAGCAATATCATAATAACCCCTACAGATATGGCAGCATCAGCCAGGTTAAACACCGGACGGAAGAAGATAAACTCCTCGCCAGCCCATATCGGCACCCAGTGCGGGAAATGACCTGTTAACAGCGGGAAGTAAAACATATCTACCACACGGCCGTGGAAGATGCCTGCATAATTATAAATTATGCCGTAAAAGGTTGAATCTATAATATTACCCAATGCGCCGGCCAATATCAAAGCTACCATCATCACTAAACCGCGATGATATTTGTGCTTTATTAAAAATACCAGTGCATAGCCTATACCACAAACCGCAACAATACGAAACAGAGTTAAAACCAGTTTACCCAGTTCCCCGCCCAGCTCCATACCAAAGGCCATACCGTTATTTTCAGTATAGTGCAACATCCCGCGGTTGCCCAGGAAATGAATTTCTTCGCCCAGGAACATGTGTTTCCTCACCCAGATCTTGATGATCTGATCGAGCAGGATAATTAAAGCGGCAGTAAAAAAAGGTTTTGTATAAGCAGCCTTCATTTATTGCTTTAATTTTGCTTCCATAGTTAGCGTTGTGTGCGGTACAGCACGCAGGCGTTCTTTAGGGATAAGCTTACCGGTTTCGCGGCAAATACCGTAAGTTTTGTTTTCGATACGCACCAAAGCAGCCTCTAACTGCTCAATAAATTTCTTTTGGCGGGCAGCTAACTGGTTAATTTGTTCTTTTTCCAACGTGGCAGATCCATCCTCCAGTGTTTTATAAGTACCGGCGGTATCATCTGTACCGTTCGCGTTAGGCGAACTTAATGAAGTAGCCAGCGCGCTCAGCTCTTCTTTAGAGCTGCGTAGTTTTTCTAATAATAGGTCCTTAAATTCTACTAATTCCGAATCAGAGTACCTTGTTTTTTGGTTTTCCATTTAACTTTTACTTATAGCAATCAAAATTTCATATTCGTCAATAACCACTTTCGTGCCTTCAGTTAACTGATTATCAAGCACAAGGCTGTCAGCTAAAATTTCGGCGCAAATATAGGCTAAATTATTTTCCAATGCTTTCCAGATTTCGGGGCTGCAATTTACCATAACATTTATCCTGTCGGTAACCTCAAATCCTTTAGCCTTACGTTCGTTTTGTACTCGGTTTACAAATTCGCGGGCAATACCCTCCTCTTTCAGCTCGTCGGTTATCGTAACATCTAAAGCCACGGTTAGTTTGCCTAAATTTGCAACCTGCCATCCCGGAACATCTTCCGCGATAATTTCCACGTCTGAAATCAGGATCTCATACTTGCTATCAAGTACAGCGATAATACCTTTCGACTCCAGTTCAGAGATCTCTTCCTGGCCAAAAGCATTGATGGCAGTAGCCACATCCTTCATATCCTTACCAACTTTAGCGCCCAGGGCCTTAAAGTTTGGTTTGATTTTCTTTTTGATAAAACCGGCAGCATCGGTAATGTATTCGATATCCTTAATGTTGGTTTCAGAAAGGATAAGTTCTTTAACTTTTTCTATCTGCTCCTTAAAGTTCTTATCCAGTATAGGCAATAAAATTTTGCTTAACGGGCGGCGAACCGGGATCTCTATTTTTTTACGAAGCGATAATACGAGTGATGAAATATCCTGCGCCATTTGCATACGCTCTTCAAGGGCAACATCCACCAGTTCGTTATGATACTCAGGGAAATAGGCCAGGTGTACCGATTCAAACTCCTCTTTACCGGTAACGCTGTTCAGGTCGGTGTATAAACGCTCTGCGAAGAATGGCGCAATTGGCGACATTAATTTACTGATGGCTATCAAACACGTATAAAGCGTTTGGTATGCCGATAGCTTGTCTTCAGAATTATCCGATCTCCAGAAACGTCGGCGGCTTAAACGGATATACCAGTTGCTAAAGTGTGCGTCAACAAATTCCTGTATGGCACGGGCTGCCTTGGTTGGTTCAAAATCGGCGTAATAGCCGTCAACCTCTTTGCTTAGGGTGTTTAGTAATGATATGATCCAGCGGTCAAGTTCCGGGCGTTTATCTAAAGCGATCTCGGCTTCTTCGTATTTAAACTTATCGATATTGGCATAAAGCACAAAAAACGAGTAGGTATTATACAGCGTACCGAAGAACTTACGGCGCACCTCGTCAATACCATCGATATTGAATTTAAGGTTATCCCATGGCGATGCGTTGCTGATCATGTACCAGCGGGCAGCATCGGCACCAAATTGCTCAATAGTTTCAAACGGATCGATACCATTCCCTAAACGTTTAGACATTTTGTTACCGTTCTTATCCAACACAAGGCCGTTTGACACCACGTTTTTAAACGCCACACCTTTGTTGCCAACTTTTTCGTTAACGGCTTTTACCTCGTCGCTGGCTTCGCTCAGCATCACCGCAATGGCGTGCAGGGTAAAGAACCAGCCGCGGGTTTGGTCTACACCTTCGGCAATAAAATCAGCAGGGTAGGCGGCAGCAAATTCCTCTTTATTCTCGAAAGGGAAATGCCATTGCGCGTATGGCATGGCGCCGCTATCAAACCAAACGTCTATCAGGTCGGGTTCGCGCAACATGCGTTTGCCGGTTGATGAGGTTAGGATCACATCATCTACATAAGGGCGGTGCATATCTTCCAGCTTAAAGCCCGCAGGCATTAAATCAGCGGCGATAGATTTCTCTATCTCAGCATTCAGCTCTTCTATCGAACCTATGCATTTTTCTTCTTTACCATCTTCCTCGCGCCAGATAGGCAGCGGGGTACCCCAGTAGCGTGAACGCGACAGGTTCCAGTCTACCAAATTTTCCAGCCAGTTGCCAAAACGGCCTGTGCCGGTACTTTCGGGTTTCCAGTTGATGGTTTTATTAAGCGCAACCATTTTATCTTTTACCGCGGTGGTACGGATGAACCAGCTATCTAACGGGTAGTATAGGATAGGTTCATCAGAACGCCATGAGTGCGGGTAGCTGTGCTCGTATTTTTTAACGTCGAACGCGCGGTTCTCTGTTTTTAATTTTATGGAAATAAGTACATCCGTCGGTTTAAAACCTTCCGCTGCGCGGTCCGCGTCGGTATAATATTCTTCTTTAACGTAACGGCCTGCAAAATCGGTAACCTCGTCTACAAAGCGGCCCTGCTTATCAACCAAAGGCACATCTTTACCATTCTCGTCTTTTATCAGTACCGATGGCACGTTGTTTTCCTTACATGCCCTAAAGTCATCCGCGCCAAAAATAGAGGCGGTGTGCACAATGCCGGTACCGTCATCGGTAGTTACAAAATCTGCCGGGATAACACGGAAAGCATTTGCTTCCAGATCGGCATTGGTTACATACGGCATTAACTGCTCGTAGTGGATGCCCAGCAGGTCGGTGCCTTTAAACTCACGGGTTAAAGTCCAGGGGATAATTTTATCGCCGCCCTTGTAGTCTTCAAAAGAAGCGTTCTCGCCCTCGGCCTTAAAATATTTTTTTACCAGGTCCTTAGCTAATACAACGCTAACCGCATCGTAAGTATAAGGATTGAAAGTGTTTATTTGTACGTAGTTGATGCCCTCGCCAACGGCCAAAGCACAGTTTGACGGAAGCGTCCACGGGGTGGTGGTCCAGGCCAGTATAAATACATCGCTGCTTACCCCGTCAAATAAAAATGCCGAATCTTTATCGTTCTTTACTTTAAACTGGGCAACAATGGTAGTATCCTTTACCATTTTGTAGGTACCCGGCTGGTTCAGCTCGTGAGAGCTTAGTCCCGTGCCCGATTTTGGCGAATATGGCTGTACGGTATAACCCTTGTAAAGCAGGTTTTTATTGTAAAGCTGCTTGAGGATCCACCAAAGGCTTTCTATGTATTCGTTCTCGTAGGTAACGTAAGGGTTGTCCAGATCTACCCAGTAGCCCATTTTAAGGGTAAGGTCGTTCCAAACGTCGGTGTAACGCATCACCTCCTTACGGCAGGCATCGTTGTATTCTTTAACCGTGATTTTTTTACCGATATCATCCTTAGTGATGCCTAACGATTTTTCTACAGCCAGTTCTATAGGCAAACCGTGGGTATCCCAGCCGCCTTTACGCTTAACCTGAAAACCTTTAAGGGTTTTATAACGGCAAAAAATATCCTTGATACTCCGCCCCATAACGTGGTGGATACCGGGCATACCATTAGCGCTGGGCGGGCCTTCATAAAAGGTGTACGGCTTGCTTGCCGGCCTGCTGCTGATACTTTTTTCGAATATGCTGTTCTGTTTCCAGAAATCCAGCACGTCTTTACCTGTTTGGGATAGATTTAACTGCTTATATTCCTTGTACATCAATGTGTTCGCGTCGAATTTTAAAGGTTGCAAAAATAGCGAATTTTATTATTAAATGATAGTAATTGCCTAATTATGACGGAGAGATTTCAGCCTCTCACCGCTACTCTCCGAAGGAGAGGAAGTAAAAACATAAATGATTAAACTTGTTGGCCGTCCGCTTTACGAGTCGACTCACCCCCTGCCCCCTCTCTGCTGCGGCAAAGAGGGGATAAAATATATATTTTTATTCTCACCCTCTTTCCGCTTGCGGAGAGAGGGTCGACGAGCATAGCGAAGTCGGGGTGAGTAAATAGCCGGCTTCAAACAATATCTTTCTTTCCTATATTTGACTAACAAACACATCTAACTCATGAAATTAAACTTCATAAGCGTTTTGGCTGCTGCCGCGCTTTTAGCGGGCTGCGCCGGTAACGAAAAGAAAACAACAATTGCCACTACTCCCGATACCGGGATGGCGGCAGATATAAGGCAGCATATTGCCGTTTTAGCGAACGACAGCCTGCTTGGCCGCAAGCCCTTTACCAAAGGCGAGGATAAAACCATAGCTTACATAGCCGACGAGTTTAAAAAGTTAGGCCTTGAGCCGAGTAATAACGGCAGCTATTTCCAGGAAGTGCCATTGGTAGAAATAACTTCTGCCGCGCAGGATATGAACATTAGCGGCGCGGCTACCGTTGCCCTAAAGCCGGGTGTTGATTTTGTTGCCGCTACCCGCCAAGAGGTGGATAGCCTGAGCCTGAAAAATTCCCCGCTTGTTTTTGCAGGCTTTGGCGTTGTTGCCCCCGAGTACAGCTGGAACGATTACAAAGGCCTTGACGTTAAAGGTAAAACCGTTGTGGTTTTAGTGAACGACCCGGGCTTTAAAGCTAGGGAAAAACTTTTTAAAGGCGACACCATGAGCTACTATGGCCGCTGGACCTACAAGTACGAAGAGGCCGCGCGCCAAGGCGCCGCGGGTGTGATCATCGTACACCAAACCGAACCGGCAAGCTATGGCTGGCAGGTAATACAAAACAGCTTTAGCGGTGCCAAACTTTATCTGCAACAAGCCGATAAACACATGAACCGCTGCCAGGTAGAAGGTTGGATGAGCGAAGAAGCCGCTACCAAACTATTGTTGGCGGCAGGCATCACAGGCGATATTCGCGCTTACGCCCGTAAAAAAGATTTTAAGGCCGTAGCGTTGAACAGCACAGTATCGTTATCGTTAAAAAACACGCTTAAATATTCAAAATCTCACAATGTGATTGCCACGTTAAAAGGCACGGCTAAGCCGGATGAAACCATTTTATACACCGCCCACTGGGACCACTTCGGCATTGGCAAGCCCGATGCAAAAGGCGACAGCATTTACAACGGCGCCATAGATAACGCAAGCGGCGTTGCAGCGATATTGGCGGTTGCCAAAAAGTTTACCCTGCAAAAAGATAAACCGAAACGCAGCATTGTTTTCCTTGCCGTTACTGCCGAGGAGCAAGGGCTTTTAGGATCTGAATATTATGGCACCCATCCTGTTTACCCGCTAAATAAAACCGTGGCCGATCTTAACATTGACGCCCTATCCGACTTTGGCGAAACCAGCAATTTCTCTATCACGGGCAAGGGCCAAAACGACCTGGACGATTACGTGGTAGCCTTAACCAAACCAAAGGGCTGGGATGTTGTGGGCGATGAAAACCCCGGCTCGGGCAGCTACTACCGCTCAGATCACTTTAACTTTGCCAAGGTTGGCGTACCAGCGCTTGATCTCCACAACGGCTCAAAAAGCATCCAGCGTGGCGAAGAATTTGGCAAGGAACAAGCCAAAGTATATAACGAGCAGCACTACCACCAACCATCAGACGAGTACAGCGAAGCGATGGACACCAAAGGCATGGCCCAAACTGCTAACCTGATGTACCAACTCGGCGTAAAACTCAGCAACGAAACTACCTTCCCCGGTTGGAAAAAAGGCTCGGAGTTTAAAGCGATACGGGATAAAGCAATGGCGAAATAAATTTGATTGAGAATCACCCAATTACTAAGCCCGGCTCAATAATCAGCCGGGTTTTTGTTTCTATACAGTTTAGTATTAGATTTATGCAAACCTTATTATGAAAAAGTATTAGTCACCACAACAGAAAGCCTGCAAGGCTGGGAAATTGTCAATTATATAGAACCCATATATTCCAACTTAATGGTTGGCGCAAATTTCTTTAGCGACTTTGGGGCCTCGTTTACAGATATATTTGGAGGCAGGGCAACCCGCTATGAGAAAAGCATACAGCTTTTAAACGAAAAAGCCGTTGAACTTATAAAAGTTAAAGCGCGCGGATTAGGCGCCAACTGCATACTTGGGTTAAAAGTAGATGTTGACGAAGTAAGTGGTAAAAACATGCAGATGTTTATGATAACCGCATGGGGAACAGCCGTTATTGTGAAAAACGCTGTAAACCCTATTCAGCATTCAAATTCTAAAGAAATTGATAAAGACAAAATAAACGAACGGGCTAATATTATTCGTCTTGCCAAGGCCTCGGCAAGCGATTCATTTAAACTTTTATTAAAAGATCTTCAAATAATAGTAGATACCCGCTCTGCGATGTTCAAAGACATATTATTAAGTAAATTTAAAAAACTTGATTCTGTAAATTTCAATAATAATGATGATTATAAAGAGGCGGTTAAACTGTACAATGATTATTTTTCGACATTAAACGCAGAAGATGCCATACCATTATTTTACAACGACTTACTATCAGAGACAGAAAGCCATTACTTGAACAAGGTATTAGAATTAATAAAAAACAATGACCTTGTAGATTACAACTTCATAAATCAACTTTTAGATAGCGATTTAAAGAAAAGAAAACTTGCCTTAAATATATTGCAAGCTGATAAGCCAACTTATAATATTGACGATATAGCCGCATTAGAAAAAACGATCGTTCATCTAAAGGAAGCATTTCCATCGAAAGTTACTATAGGACTAAAAAAAGGATTTTTATCTTCTACTGAAAAAGAAGTATGGACTTGCACTGCGGCACCTCAAATGCGATGGAGTTAACTTTTTGTAATAGTGGTACAAATGATCATCATGGCTTTAGATCTGATGAATTACAACTTTCCCAAATTATTACGCTATTAAACAATAAATTGGAGGCACTAAAGGTAATGCTTTAATCTATCCAATAGGGGATAAAGTAATGGCGAAATAATAGTTATATAGCCCGTCATGCCCAACTTGTTTCGGCATCCCACGAGACAGGCAATTAGCATTCTTTTTACTTTGCTTGAGAGATGCTGAAACAAGTTTAGCATGACGACTTATTTACACCTTATCTATTCTAATCCATTGCATGCCTGCGGCTTCGGCGGCTTGTACGCCGGGTTCGCCGTCTTCAAATACCAGGCAATGTTTAGGGTCTACGCCAAGCTTTTTCGCAGCGGCCAGGAACGGGTCGGCGTAGGGTTTACCATGGGTGGTTTCGCCGGCGCATATTAGCACTTCTACTTTATCTAAGATCCCTAAAACGCTTAATGTTTTTTCTACCGAAGTACGGCTCCCGCCGGATACCACACCTATACGTACCTTACCGGCATGGTTTATCAGGTGGTTAACCACATAATCAATAGGTTGGGTTTTCTCGATGTATTCGCTGAAAAACACCTTGTGTTTACGCGCGGCAAAATCAACAGGATCGAATGTAGTGTTGTACCGTTTATTTATCTCGCCCACCACATTCAGGATAGGCAAGCCGGCAAATTCATCAATGATATCACCCTCGATCACAAAGCCATCATCGGCAGCAACACGAATGTAGCTTTCCTTGTGCGCGCCCATATTATCGGCAAGGGTGCCGTCGCAATCATATAAAAACGCTTTAAAGTCCCCGGATGAAAGCTTGTTTAACGCCTTATATTTTTTTATTGAAGTTGCCTGGTCCATCATGGCTGCAAGTATATATAAACCTTCAAACATATTTGTAATGTTTAAGTTAGCAGGTTGTTAACATGGTGTTAACCTTTTTTTAATATATTGCATACCAATTATAAATACTTTCATGAAAAAAAGCTTTACCTGCCTGTGTTTACTATTGTTAGTTTTTGGCTGTAAAAAAGATAGCACCGTTACCCCGCCCGTTGTTGTACCACCGGTTGTTGTAAACACCACCCCGCCTGTTACCTTCAGTTTAGAGGAAGAAAAAAACAAAGGCAAAATAACCAATGATATAGCACTTACTTTAGATGGTACTAACCTAAAAGGTTACACATCGGGTACTACCGAAAGCCACAGTTTTGCGGTTACTTTTAAAACCAAGGATGCGGCATCAACCGTAAAAATTAAAGATATAGCTCAAGTAAGCGGTGTTACTGTAAACGATTTTACAAAGCCAATTGTTTACACCATTACCGATAGCAAGGGCGCAAGTATAAATTACACGGTAAGCATTTACAACTTTACAGGCCTGCCCATATTTAAGATAACCACGGCAAGCCCGGTGGTTTCGAAAGATGATTACGTTACCGGCGCGCTAAACATAAATGCCAATGGCTATGCCGACCAGGAAACCAATGATATTAAGCTGCAGATAAAAGGCCGCGGTAACTCCACCTGGGCATTACATCCTAAAAAACCTTATCGCTTAAAATTTGATTCCAAAGCTCAATTATTAGGCATGCCGTCTGCAAAAAACTGGGTATTGCTGGCCAATTATTCTGATAAAACCCTAATGCGCAACTACATTGCCGATGGTGTGGCTCAAAGCCTTAAAAGTGATTTTGCGCCGCATGGCATTTTTGTAGAGGTGGTAATGAATGGAGAATATCTTGGCACTTATATGCTTACCGAGCAAGTTGAAGTTAATGCCGCCCGTGTAAATATCCCCGAACTTAAACCGGCCGATAACAGCGCGTCTGTTGTAACAGGCGGTTACCTTTTGGAGCTGGACCAGCGCCAGGAAGACCCTTACAGGTTTAAAACAGCGGGTAACCTGCCGTTCACCATTAAATCGCCGGATGTGCCAAGCACGGCTCAGATGGATTATATTACAGGTTACATGCAACAAACCGAGAACGCCATTTTTGCCGCGAATTTTGCCGACCCGGTTAATGGCTACTCCAAATACATCAATTCAGATTCGTTCATCAATTGGTTTTTAGTAAACGAGTTGTTTAAGAACCAGGATGCCGCCAACTATAGCAGCATGTTTTATTATAAAGACCGCGATGGTAAACTGGGCATGGGCCCCGCGTGGGACTTTGACCTGGCTGCCGGCAATGTGGATTACAGCGATGCAACTAACCCAAACGGCTGGTGGGTGAAAGATGGCCCGTGGTTTAGCCGCCTGTTCCAGGACCCTGCTTTTGTTACCAAAGTGCGTACCCGCTGGCAGTTCCTTAAAGCTAATGGCATCCCGGCTATGTTTAAAAGCATTGATGATACCCAAACCTATTTAACCCGGCCGGCAGAGCAAAATTTTACCAAATGGGATATCCTGAACACTTATGTATGGCCTAACCCTATTGTTTTAGGTACTTATCCAAAAGAAGTGAACCAGCTTAAAGCATGGCTTATACAACGCATAGCGTGGATGGATGGGAATTTGTAATTTCGCGGTATGAATTTAAAGATCTACGTGGTGATATTTGTAGGGGTACTCATTATATTGTTTGCCGCCTTTAGCTTGTTTGCCGTTGGCGCGCAAAACCAACAATGGGGCAGCGTACTCATAGGCGCGGCCATTGGCTGCCTGCTTGCTATAGGTTTCCGCTTGATGAAGAAGAAACGGCTTCAAAATAAAAAATCTTAATAAATATTCCGCCCCGCGCCGCCATCAACCTGGATGGTTTGCCCGCTTATATAGGCTGCCTGTTCTGATGCCAGGAAGGTTACCAACGCGGCAAAATCCTCTGGCTTGCCAATGCGGCCAAGTGGTATGGCTTTAGCTTTTTGTTTGATAGCCTCGTCGGGGTCCATATCTTTTGGCATGGTGTGCTTGATGCGATCTGTAAGGATCAGCCCCGGCGCTACGTTGTTCACCGTGATGTTGTAGGGTCCAAACTCATCGGCCATAAGCTTTGCCATCCCCACTACGCCCATCCGCATAGCGGTGGATAGTACCGAACCACCCAACACCGATTTTACCGAGCCGCTTATAACATTGATGATACGCCCGCTACCTGTTTTTTGCAGATGGGGCAATACTAAACGACTGGCACGCGCCATGCTAAGCAAGTTCAGATCAAACGCCTGTTGCCATTGCGCGTCGTCAAAATTCTCAAACTTATCAAAAGGAGGGCCGCCGGCATTGTTCAGCAAAATATCTATCCGGCCAAATGCATTGGCTGCTTTGCCGATAAATTCGGTTACCTGCGCGGCGTCAGCCACATCAACAGGTATGGCTACCACTTTGTTGCCCGTGGCTTGCGTAATTTCGTCGGCGGTTTTATTTAATGCTACTTCATCGCGCGAGCCGATGATAACTTTAGCGCCTTCGGCAGATAAAGCCATCGCGATAGCTTTGCCTAAACCTTTGCTTGCAGCCAGCACTATGGCTACCTTGTTATTTAGTTTTAAGTCCATTTACTAATGTTAAACCGTTGCTAACATAAATAAAATATATTTGTACTAAGCTTAACGGCTTACTCAATATTGATACTTTAATATGAAAAACCAGGTTGCCCGTACATATTTATTGCTCGGCATTGCACTAATACTATTTGCCTGCGCAGCGCTTTTTGTGCCACCCGGCAAAATTCAGGATTTTATGAACGGCGGCTCGGCAGGTTTCGCGCTTGCAGGCTGCATCAGCTTTGTGATGTTGCTGATCCAAAACTTTAAAAAACGCTAATGAAAAAATTTATCCTAAGTGTCGGTTTTGCACTTAAAGGTATCGGGCATGCCTTTGCTACACAGCTAAATTTTAGGATACAAACCTCTGTCGCGTTGCTTGCTATCGCGATGGGTTTATATTTCGACATCAGCGCGAGCGAATGGCACTGGATAACTCTTTGTATTGCCCTGGTGCTGATGATGGAACTTTTTAATACCGGTATGGAGGCTCTGGTAGACCTGGTATCGCCGGGGTATAACGAACTGGCCGGGCATGTTAAAGATGTGAGCGCGGCAGCGGTATTAATAGTGGCGATATTTACTTTAGTGACCGGCGCCATCATTTTTTTACCCAAAATATTTCTGCTTTTCCATGCTGCATAAAACCCGTGGCATTGTGTTTAAAACCACTGACTACAGTGAAAGCAGCGTAGTAGTGCAGATCTTTACCGAGAAGTTTGGTTTGCAGTCTTACATAATCAACGGGGCAAAAAAGCCCAAGGCCAAAATAAGCCGCAACATGCTGCAGCCCCTGCATTTGTTAGATCTGGTAGTTTACCACAAAAGCAACGGCAACGTGCAGCGAATAGCCGAGTTGAAGAACTCGCCCAACCTGCAAACCATCTCGTACGATGTGATCAAAAGCTGCATCGTTATGTTCCTGAACGAGGTGCTGTATAAAGCCATAAAGCAGCAAACGCCCGATGAGGCTACCTTCGATTTTGTATTTAATGCTATTGAACTGCTGGACCATAAAACCCGCGGGTTGGCAAATTTCCACCTGCTATTTTTGGTGCAGCTAACGCGATACCTGGGTTTTTACCCCCACGGTAAGCTATTGGCCGAGGCTGATTTTTTTGACATGAAAGATGGCGTCTTCACCAATTACAAACCCGACAGCGTAAGTTACCTGTCGCCGCCGCATACCAAAAATTTATATACTCTGCTAAAAAGCAATTTTGGCAATATCGATGAAGTAAAACTAAGCAACGACGAACGGCGTTACCTAATCAATAAATTATTGGAGTATTACGCCATGCACATTGAAGGCTTCGGCAATATCCGCTCGCACGAGGTGTTGGAAGAGGTATTGGGGTGATATTGACAGATATTTACTAAATTGACCGCGTGAATAAGCAGCTAAACTTAAAAGTAATAATTCCATTTTTCGTAGCCATTGCGCTTGCGGCTTGCGGCCCGGGCAAGCCCGAGAAATCTAAAATAACGTTCAAAAGCATCGAAGGCATTACCTTTTTAGAGGTATCGCGTAAGCAGAATAATGGCCTATCTTACAACGAGTATGGTTTCCACCTAACACCTGACTGGAAGCTTCGCTTTACATCTGCCGACTCGGCAGCGTTGTATAGCCCGGTAAAAGGCAAGTTCTTTAACTTCCCCCTGGCCCTGGGTACCGATTCGGTTTTTAACATAGCACATGCCTTTTTAAAGATGAAGGTATTAAGTAAAGATAGCCTGGTGTTCCAGTTATTAGAGGCACAGGGCGACTCCATAAATCTGCATAAATCGCGGGTCACCATGAAGCTTTACGCGGAAGATTACATCAAAAATAAATTACATACCGATCTTGCTACCTTGCAACGTGCCGGCAAGCAGGATAGCATTTATGTACGGGGTTTGGTTGCCAAGGCAAATGCAGATATCAAAAAGGCATTCGCGGCATCCCAGCCGGTACAACTCATCAGCAAAAACCCAAACCTAACGGTTGAGAAAGAGAAGGCAACACCAAGCCTTTTGGACAATAAATATAGTACCGACGATGATTACCTGAACCCCGTTTACAATATTGACATCCACAAGGCCTATCAGAATTTTGACTATGCATTTGAGGCTACCGTAGATTCTGCCGGCGCCTGGCACTATAACAAACCTTTACGTGGCTTTTTAGACGATAAAGTAGCCGAAGCCTCATTCATCCGTATATCAACCGTTATTATGAATACCTATCTGAAGTTATTCCTTACTACCGTACCCGGCCAAACTTTGGGGATGAAACATGCCAGTATTATTTCGGTAAGAGTTAGGGGTTTTGTGGCCGCAAAATAATTGACAGATCAAGGACCAAGCACATACAATAAAAAGCGTTCACGGTTGTTTTGGAGACGATAAAAGTGATTAAAAGCCTACTTTTTTTGCTTAAAAAGCCTCGTAATAAAATTACCTTCTTCGCCTTTTTTTTCTTTTGGCGGGCCAATTAAAAAGGCATAATCTTGCAGGGGTGTCACATGGTCGCACACTATTTTAAACATGCCTAATAGCGGCACGGCCAATATCATACCGGGGATGCCCCAAACCGCCTCGCCTATTACAATAATAAGTATGGTGAACAGCGGATTAATGTTTAGCCTGTCGCCTACTACAAGTGGCTCAAGAAAATAAGTTTGGATGAGTTGTACCAGCCCGTAAGTTATCAGCACCCCTGCTACAACCCGTGTATCGCCACTTTGCGCAAGTGCCATTAAAACGGTTATGGATGTCCCTGTAATATTCCCCGCAAAGGGCACCAACTCCAATATACCGCATAGCACTGCGAAGAAGAGCGCGTTATTTACACCTGCAATGGTAAAGCCGATGCCGTACATTATCCAAAGTATTACTATCATCAGGCCCAATCCACCCAGATAGCTTTGGGTTACTTTACCAGCGTTATTCAGCACAACTTCGGTCTCTTTACGGTTATCTGGCTTAAATAACCGCAGGATGAACTTCTTGAAATGCGCCCGGTAAAACATGAAAAGGAATGTATAAACCAGCACCAAAATTGTATCAATCAAAATACCCGCAAACGACCCAACAAGCGTGGTTACCATTCCCGCCGCCTGGCCCATGGTGCTGCCCTGCTGCTCCTTTATTATTTTTTGCTGCTCGCGGTGCGAGATGCCGAAATGCTGCTTTACGTATTCTTTAAGGCCGGCTATGATATTTTGTACCCGCTCTTCTATTTTAGACAGGTCTTCTGCCAGGTCGTTAAATTGGTATTGCAATAGTGCAACCAAGCCCCCAATTACCAAAAGCAGGGCAACAACACTTAAAATGGATGCCAGCACGTTACCCATACCCCTGTTTTGCAGCCAATGGCATACGGGTAACAATAGCATGGATAACACCATACCAAATGTTAACGGTATCAGCACGGCCGAGGCAAAATACAGGATGCCAAATACTAATACAAAAAGTAGAAGGATGCGTAGTGTTTGGTTAAGGTAGGCAATATTCATTTGTAAGGGAGTTTGAAGATGCGCACGAGAAATAAAATCACAAAGGGCACTGAGTTTATGTAGCGATATCAACATTAACAGATATTTAATCGCCGCACCCCGCGCCCTTTGTGAAACTCATTAAAAGTTGGTTAGCCCAATATGCGTTTCTTGATATAATCTACGGCAGAATCGGCCAGGTCATTACCGCCGGTTTGCACCAGGCAGCCGTCTTCCTGAACTGTTAGTTCGGCCTCAATATTATCATCGATGTGTACTGTTAATTTATTTTGAGCCTTTTCTACGCGACAAGGCACTTCGCGGCCCGAGTAATGGATATCAAACTCGTATTTGCCGTCTTTATCTGCGGGGGTAGTGTCTTTCTCTTCAATCATGGTTTAGTTCCTTTAATATTAGATATAACACCAAAGAGCTTACCAATGTTTCATAAACAAAAAAGAGAAAACTTTTTGGGCTCTCTCTTTTTGTGTTTTTACTGACCTCATTATATCATAAAGAACAATTGGTTGGGTAGGATATATAATAATTGACCAAATATAATATCTATATACTAAGTAGACAATATTTAAATGATATTTTTTATCAACAACAGCAATAAAGTTTGGTAAATTGTTTATAAACTACCTTTTAAGGGGTGCTGTTTTAAACAACAGTTGCTTGGCAAAGCGTAAACCGCGTTGTAAAAGGGTGCCTTTGCGATTTTTTAAGAAATATTTTATAGCTTCATAAGCCGGCTTACTTTCCTTTAATATGTCGGGGAAATATTTAACAGGCTGTGTTGCCACCTGCACACCGTACATGTTTTCGATATTTGAATGAACGCCGGTGCCGTCATGCCCTATGTTGTGGATAAGCGATTGGCTTGGGTTAAGCGTAAGCCCGTTATTCAGAAAAATGGAAGCATACCAGCGGATAGCCCACGAATTATTTTTGCGGGCCTTAAAAGCCTGCATCTGTTTCCAAAAATTCATGGTGCCCTCTATCGAGAATTGATTTATCTTCTCATCATCAAAAGCGGCCATCAGTTTATCAATATCTGGCTCGAGGTTTTTCCAGGAACTTGCCCAGGTAGCCCATCCCCAGCTAAATGCGGCCCGAAAAAAGAAAGTTTCTGGCAAAGCAACATCCGCTAATGGGAACATATACGCACTAATGTGCATCACCTTATCCTCATAGGCATAACGAGCTAAGGCATCATTAAAATATTGAAGTGTGTAGGGCGATGATATTAAATCGTCCTCAAATACAATTACGTTACCATATTGGTTTACCAACTGCGTTACCCCGGCGATAATAGAATTAGCGAGCCCCATGTTCTGCTCGCGGGCTACAACCCGCACCGATTTAAACCCGGTGGCCGCTGCCGCAACTTGCCTAACCTCGTCAACCGCCGCCTTATCGGCATCAGTTTTAGCTCCGTCAGAGAAAATGAACAGGTCAGACTCTGCAGCCAGAAAATTTTTCTGCAAATAGCTCAGCGTTTGGCCCGTATGATCGGGCCGGTTGTAAACAAATAGCGCTATAGGTGCAGTATTCAATTAGTGATTTATTGTCCCGATAACTATCGGGATGGTGATTATTTACAATTAGAAGATATCTGCTTGCTTATCCGTTTTGGTGCATAGCACGGTGTAGGCATTTGCAAAACGTTCCCTTAATTTATCGCTCAATTCAACAAGGGTATTTTTCACAGCGAATTGAGCAAGTATTTTAAACCTGTTGACAAAACTCTTCGGCTTTTTTTGATTGATAAAAGTATTGAAACGGGTAACCTCGGGGCCAATGATAGAGGTAAGGTCTTTACGCACCTCGAAGCCTTCGGTCTGCAACAGGTACCTTAGTGAGGTTGGCGTGTATATATTAATATGCCCATACGCCAGGAAATGCTTTATACGCTTATCTACATTTGCTTTATAATCAATGGGCACTTCTATCACAAAATGCTTGCTCACGCGCTTAATTTCGCGCAGCAGAAGGCGCTCGTGCTCCACATGCTCTAACACGTGAGACAGGATGATCAGGTCGAAGCTATCATCCTCAAACGGCAGCTTGTAACCGTCAAATTCCTGTACGGATACCAGGTCCTTTATATTACGTGCTTTGATATGTTGTACCCCGCTATCAGAGATTTCTACGGCGTGGTACTCAGGCGCGAAATTATAGCCGGATAGCTTTTGTAATATGCTACCATCGCCCGCGCCAACTTCCAGCACTTTTTTAAACGCCAGCCCTTTACAAACATCAATAATATGATAGGCTTTATACTTGGCACCAAGCATACGCCAGGCCTCGTCATGGGCTTTGTAAAACTCGTCGTACGCGGTTTTTACGTTTTCGCTTATAATATCCTTTGCCATAGTTTTAAATATCCAGGCAGTTATCGGCCTTGTAAAATATCGAGGTTGATTTACGATAGAAAAGACCCGGCGAAATCCCGCTTAGCAGCAAATGTTTAAAGCCTTTGCCTATCAGAAAATCAACACCTTCGTTATAAACGCCACGTTCCGAATCGTCCAATACGACAACGCCGTTTGGGCTTAAAGCCTCAACAGCTTGCTTGCAGCAGTTAACGCGGTCGCGGCCATCAACTATAATTATATCGAATTTTCGGTTGAGCTTCACAGGCATTCGGCAGTAATCGCCATCGCGTATCAATTCACAAAATATCAGCTCAGAATTACCAGGTTTAACGGCCGATTTTTCTATTTTATCAAACCATTCTTTATCATGTTCTACCGATACTACCTTACCTGCATATTTTGCATAAAAGTAAGTGGAGTTGCCTGATCCAAACTCAAATACCGTATGCTGTTTGGTAAGCCTTGTTTTTATAAAATCGATAAACGAATAAGTTACCCATGGTATGGGGTTACCGTCCTGATCTACCGGCGAACGGGTGTCGAATGCTTTGAACCAGCCAATATCATCCAGGTAACCTTTTTTATCAAAAGATAGCAGCGCACGCAAATGCGACGGGTTAGTTAATACTTTTATTAATGACGAAAATGTGCTCAACGCTTTATGATTTTTTGAAAAAGTGAAATTAAGAATAATGATTTTAACATCATCACTCCCTGGTGGCTAACTTTTGGAATTAACAGCACAAAAAACGCCGAACTTGCATAAGCTATCAGCGTGGCTATGGCTGCACCCATCATCCCCATTTTAGGAATAAGGACAAGGTTAAGTATAATATTTACTATCGCCCCAAAACCTGTGCGCCAAAAAGTGAGCTTTACGTACCCCTCTGCTATTAAATACTGGCTGTTGGCCGCCCCTAAAAATACAAATACCCCCGACCAGATATGCACCGATAATACCGGCGCGGCATAGGCATACTCGGGTGTGTAAACCTTATATATTAAATGCGAAGTAAAGGTGATTATAACAGCGGCAGGCAGGCTGAGATAGATCATCAGATCGTACAGGTTTTGGATCCGTTTCTTGTATCTGTTGATGTCGTCCCGCTTTGCATTTAATATAGCCGGGAAAAGCGTGGTGATGATAACGGTTGGTATGAAATTCCAAGCTTCGCTTAGGGTGGCTACGGTTGCATACGCTCCTGCCTCTTTTACACCCGATATATTCTGTACCATCAGCTGGTCTATCTTCATATATAGGGACACCATTACGCCCGAGATAATAAGCGGCCAGGAGTAATGCAGCAGTTTCCTGGCAAGCTCGCTGTTATAAGCCCAGTTAAATATATTACGACCTTTGCGGTTATACGTAATAAAATACCCGGCAGCTAACAGCAAAAAATCGAATGCGTAAGCATACACAAACGCTATCAGCGGCATTTCAAGATAAATTAACACCAGTTTTATGGCAGCAGATAGCAGCGTGCCGGTAATTTGCACCTGCATAATGTATTTCGATTTCACCTCCGACTGGAAATATGAATCGATAACGTTAAAAGCCTGTACGATGCCTATTATGGAGAAGATCAGCACATAAGTGTATGGCGTACCGTGTGCAGGATAAACCTGATAAGCCAGCCATATCAGGGGGATGCAACCCATACCAGCAAAAAGCTTCATCCAAAAAGAAGTACCTAAAATACGGTCGCGGTTTTGGGGGAACTGGTGAAGCTCTTTAACAATAAACTGATCGAGGCCCAAGGTGGCTAATGCCGAGAAAAGATAAATGTAAGTGATGCCCCCTGTTATGATACCCAGGTTGGCCTTGCTTAAGTATCTGGCAACCTCAATACTCACAAGCATTTTAATGAACAGGCTGCCAATTTTACCAACAAGCGCCATCCCGGTATTTTTAAAATACTTATCTAAAGCTTCCTTATCAAAACCGGGGATAGTAGGTATGCGCATAATTTGCACAAATATATAAAAAGCAAAGGGCTCTCCGTTAGGAAAGCCCTTTGTGTTGTATCTTGATTCTTTGTTCTTGAATCTCCTAAACCAATTACTGGCTCTGGAATTTTTTAGCGTTAATTCTACGTTCGTTCTCGTTAAGGTAGATCTTGCGTAAACGGATGCTTTGCGGGGTTACCTCAATGTATTCGTCGGCCTGGATATACTCCATAGATTCCTCTAACGAGAATTTAATGGCAGGTGCAATACGTACGTTGGTATCGCTACCGGATGCACGCATGTTGGTTAACTGCTTGCCTTTAGTTAAGTTAATAACCAAATCGTTATCGCGGATGTGCTCGCCTAAAACCTGTCCTTCGTAAACGTCAACTCCCGGATCGATGTGGAAACGACCACGATCCTGCAGTTTATCAATAGCAAAGGCAGTAGTTTTACCGGTATCCATAGATACCAATACACCATTTAAACGACCAGGGATCTGGCCTTTCCAGGGCTCATATGCTTTAAAGCGGTGGGCCATAATAGCCTCGCCACCTGTTGCAGTTAATACGTTGTTACGTAAACCGATGATACCACGTGCAGGAATATCAAACTCTAAGTGTTGTAAGTCGCCTTTAGGCTCCATTACCAACAGGTCGCCTTTGCGTTGTGTTACCAACTCAATTACTTTACCTGCAACATCACCCGGTACATCAACTATTAGTGTTTCAACCGGCTCACATTTAACACCGTCAATTTCTTTAACGATAACTTGTGGCTGGCCTACCTGTAACTCGTAACCTTCGCGGCGCATGGTCTCGATCAATACGGATAAGTGGAGGATACCACGGCCATATACTAAGTATGAATCCGGTGATTCGGTCTCAACAACCTTCAACGCCAGGTTTTTCTCCATCTCTTTGTACAAACGGTCACGTAAGTGGCGCGATGTTACAAATTTACCCTCTTTACCAAAAAATGGTGAAGTGTTGATGGTGAACAACATGTTCATGGTAGGCTCGTCAATTTTAATAACTGCCAGTTGTTCCGGTTTGTCAAAATCGGCAATGGTATCGCCAATGTCAAAACCTTCGATACCAACTACAGCACAAATATCGCCTGCGCTAACTTCAGTAGCACGCACTTTACCCAAACCTTCAAAAGTATAAAGTTCTTTTATACGTGATTTTTGGATAGTACCATCGCGTTTTACCAATGATACCGGCATGTTTTCTTTAATAACACCACGAGCAACACGGCCTACCGCGATACGGCCTACGAAAGATGAATAATCTAACGAGGTGATCTGCATTTGCAATGTGCCTTCATTAATAGGTGCCGGCGGGATTTTTGCCAAAATAGCATCCATCAACGGGAAAATATCTTCGGTAGGTTGTTTCCAATCTGTGCTCATCCAACCTTGTTTAGACGACCCGTAGATAACCGGGAAATCCAGTTGATCTTCGGTAGCTTCAAGGTTGAAGAACAATTCAAAAATTTGCTCGTAAACTTCTTCGGGGCGACAGTTCTCTTTATCTACCTTGTTTACAACCACAATTGGTTTTAAGCCTAATGCTAAAGCCTTTTGGGTTACAAAGCGGGTTTGAGGCATAGCACCTTCAAACGCGTCACAAAGTAAAAGAACGCCATCAGCCATTTTCAATACACGCTCTACCTCACCACCAAAATCGGCGTGACCAGGGGTATCAATAATATTGATCTTAACATCTTTATACATTACCGAAACGTTTTTTGATACGATGGTAATACCACGTTCACGCTCCAGGTCATTGTTATCAAGGATTAATTCACCAGTTTCCTGCCCATCACGGAAGATGGCGCAACTGTGTAAAATTTTGTCAACCAATGTGGTTTTACCGTGGTCAACGTGTGCGATAATCGCGATATTTCTTATTTTTTGCATAAAATGCGGCCTCTAAATTTGGCGCAAAGATACGCTTTAGAAATGGCATTTGAAAGGGCAAGCGGCTTTTTACAATTAACTGATTATTACTTAATTGTTAGGTAATGGGAAGGTTACGAAAATTCAGTGTCACCTTTTTATCGGAAACGCGAAGTTCGCGTCTCTACAATATATGCAAACTTATAGACACATACTTTGCACCTTGTTTCCCCCTTACTTCCCAAACGCCCATTGTAAAAACTTAGGCATGGCTTTTCCCCAGGTTTCGGGGTCGTGGGTGCCGCCTAAAACTTCCAGGTATTGGATATCGGCGGGGCGCTGATAGCCTTTAGCAAGCAGTTCTTTTATAATGTCTATGGTGTCGTCAATAGAATCTATGATGCCGTTCTTGTTACGGTCGGCGGTTTCATCTTTTGTGCCGGTTTGCAGCCAAAATTTAAGGTCGGGTTTGCCGGTGCTGCTTCTTAGCATGCTGTGCATAATGCGGTCCTCGTTGGTGTAGCCTTTGCTCAGGTCTTTGCTTCTCCACCAAAACGAGGCCGAAAAGGCACCAACCTTATCAAACAACGCGGGGTTGTTCCACGCAACATCCATAGCGGTTAACCCGCCAAGCGAAAATCCCGCGAAAGCGGTGGTCTCAAAATCATCTATTCCGGTATGCTCGTGGATATATGGTAAAAGTTCTTCGGTAATAAACTGCGTATAAAGGTTAGCGCTGGCGCCGCGTTTTTTAAAGTCAGGCATGCCGGCAATGCCATATTCCTGTATACGCTCCTCGCCGGCGTGGATAGCTACGGTAAGCATCGGTTTTATGCAGTTGCGTTCGTATAGGTTCTCCAGGGTGTCAACCATTTTTAGATTTTCGAGTTCCTGTCCGTCGTTCAGTAAAAGTAAATTAAGGGGTTCGGCTACGCCGCCATCTTCGGGCATCAGCAGGGTGCAGGTAACGTCGCGTTCAAGTATTGTTGAGGGTATGGTAAGTTCCTGTTCTGCTATTTTCATTTCAAAATCTGTACTGTAGTACATAGGGGTAAAAATAATTTGGCCTCACCTAAATTCTCTTCAAAGTAGAGGACTTTAAGACACTTTCCAAAGCTCTTTCTTTTAAAGCGGGCGAAGTAAGGCATTGTTATCAAAATAATTAAGGGGACAAAAATACCTTTATAGTTTTAAAAATTATCGAAAACATAATTATTTGGCACGATGTTGACATTTACACACAATCCTGCTATCTTACCATCTTAAACACAACATTTTGACTGAACAACATCACCGCTGGCACTCCCCAAACTTAAACATGGACCTCGAAATGTTGGTTTTTGGCGACAGGGGCTTCCCGGTGATACTTTTCCCCACTACCCAAGGCCGTTATCATCAAAATAAAGATTTTGGTTTGATAGAAAGCGTTAAATGGTTTGTGGATGAAGGCCTGGTGAAGATCTATTGCCCGGACACTGTTGATGCCCTAAGCTGGTATGATAAAGGCATCCACCCTGCCGACCGTGCCCGCAACCACGCGTGGTATGATAAAATGCTGGTAAATGAGCTTGCCCCCTGGGCTATGCACGAAACCGGCGTTGGCAAAGTGGCCGTGGCCGGTTGCAGCTTTGGCGGTTACCACGCGGCAAACTTCGCGTTTAAACACCCCGAATTGGTTGCCCACCTGTTTACCATGGGCGGCGCCTTCGACATTAAAATGTTTACCGACGGCTTTTATAACGACGATATATTTTATAACAACCCGGTTGATTTTTTGTCAGGCAGCAATAAGCCCGACCTATGGAATATGAATATCATCCTCGGCACATCAGAACATGATATGTGCAAGGATTACAACTTCCGGATGTCGGGCATCCTGGATCAAAAGGGTATAAACAACTGGCTGGATGTCCGCCCGTTTGCCAACCACGACTGGCCGATATGGAAAGAGATGTTCCCGCATTATTTGAGCACAATTAAATAGATGCAAGAATTAAGAGTCAAGACAAAAAACTAACCACATAAAAAGTAAAACGCGGTACGGCTGCAAACCGCCAACTGCATACTAAACATATTACCATGAAAAAGAAAATAGGCATCTTATTCGGGCAGGAAAATTCATTCCCGCAGGCATTTGTTGACAAAATAAACGAGAAGGCTGAAAAAAACATATCTGCCGAATTTGTACGCATCGATAAAATGATGCAGGGCGAGCCACTGGGCTACTCTGTCATAGTAGATCGCATTTCTCAGGATGTACCGTTTTACCGGGCATCGCTAAAAAACGCGGCTATTACCGGCACTGCGGTTATCAATAACCCTTTTTGGTGGAGCGCTGATGAAAAGTTCTTTAACAACGCATTAGCCGTAAAGCTTGGCATACCTGTACCAAAAACTGCATTGCTGCCATCAAAAGACCACCCGGCAAGCACAACCGACCGTTCGTTCCGTAACCTGGCGTTCCCGCTGGATTGGGATGCTATATTTGATTACGTTGGTTTCCCGGCATATATGAAGCCGTTTGACGGCGGCGGCTGGCGCGATGTTTACAAAATAAGCGATAAAGATGATCTTTGGGAGAAATTCGCCGAAACCAAGCAACTGGTAATGCTATTGCAGGAAGAGATCATTTTTGACGATTACTTCCGTTGTTATTGCATTGGCGGTAAACACGTGCGCATTATGCAGTACGAGCCACGCAACCCGCACCATTTGCGTTACGAGCATGGCAAAGCCCCTGCATCTAAAAAAATGCTGGATACCATCACCAAGTACGTGTTGCAGCTAAACCAATACCTGGGTTACGATTTTAACACCGTAGAATTTGCTGTGCGCGATGGCATCCCTTACGCTATTGATTTTTGTAACCCCGCCCCGGATGCCGAAGTAACAAGCGTTGGTCAGGACAACTTTGAGTGGGTAGTAGAAACTGCCGCAAGCTATGCCATAGAACGCGCCAAGGCACAAAAAGATGATAAGGACAACTTAACCTGGGGCGAATATGTACGCACGGGCGTCAACGGTAAACCATTGGTAGCATCAGCAAAAACAGCTAAAGCCGATGTTAGTGCCGGCAACGTTGACCACGCTATAACAGAAGAAGAAAAACCAAAAAAGAAAGCAGCTGCCCCGAAGAAGGTGGCTAAGAAATAAGATTACCTAATTGTCATTTCGAACGATAGTGAGAAATCTTCTACAAGCGATATAACGAACTTGCAAGGCCGCTTTGATGATGTAGAAGATTTCTCCTCGTATCTCGTTCGAAATGACATTTGTTTTATTACAGACCAATAACCCCTAACCAGTTATGAACAAGTTCACCTTAGGTGTTGAAGAAGAATTTATGGTGATTGACCCTGTAACCAGGGAACTGCAATCGCACGATCAAAAAATTGTGGATAGCGCGCAAAAGATCCACGAGGACCAGGTAAAGGCCGAAATGCACCAGGCAGTTGTGGAGGTGGGCACCCACATTTGCCGCAATACAGAAGAAGCACGTAAAGAAGTGGGCAAGCTGCGTACAACCGTTGCGCAGTTAGCAGGGGATATCGGTCTGCGCATTGGCGCTGCCGGCACGCACCCATTTTCGCACTGGCAACACCAGCTGATAACCGACCACCCCAGGTATTTTGAGATAGTGGACGAATTGCAGGAAGCCGCACGCTCCAATCTGATCTTTGGCTTACATGTGCACGTGGGTATCCAATCGCGCGATATGGCTATCCATATTGCCAACCAGGCGCGCTACTTTTTACCGCACGTTTACGCATTATCAACCAATTCCCCTTTTTGGGAAGGCAGGAATACAGGTTACAAATCGTTCCGTACTAAGGTGTTCGATAAATTCCCGAGGACGGGCATCCCTGATTACTTCGATAGTATTGAAGATTACGACAGGTATATCAGGCTGCTGGTAAAAACCAACTGTATAGACAACGCCAAAAAAATCTGGTGGGACCTTAGGGTGCACCCCTTCTTCGAAACTATCGAGTTCCGCGTGTGCGATTGCCCCATGCTGATAGACGAGACCATGACTTTTGTGGCACTGTTTCAATGTATTTGCGCCAAGCTGTACAAATTGCGCCTTAGCAACATGAAGTTTATAACCTATAACCGTGCGCTTATCAACGAGAACAAATGGCGTGCTGCCCGTTACGGTATCGATGGTAAAATGATTGATTTTGGTAAGGAGCTTGAAGTAAATACCCGCGCGCTGATACTGGAGCTCTTAGACTTTATTGACGACGTGGTTGACGACCTTGGCTGCCGCGACGATCTGCAATACGTACACAAAATATTGGAGAATGGTACCGGCGCTGATAGGCAACTGGCTATTTACAACCAAAATAATAACTTTGTAGATGTGGTAGATTACATTACATCGCAAACTTTAAAGGGAATATAGTAGCCCTACCCAAACCCTCCCCGAAGGAGAGGGCTGAATTAAATAGTTTTAACAACAAAATAAAAAGTAAAGTCTCCCCTATCGGGGGAGATCCGATAGCTATCGGATTAGAGGGGGCTTAATGAACACAGATAAACCGGAAGTGAGAGTAGCCATATTAGACCTCTACGAAGGTGTGGCTAACGAAGGGATGCGGGGTTTCCGGGATATACTGGACCGCTATAAGACTAAACACGGCCTCGAATTAAGTTACCAAACATTTGACGTACGCCTAAAAGGCCAGGTACCCGATACCAATTTCGACCTGTACATTTCAAGTGGCGGGCCGGGTAGTCCGCTGGAGAGCGAAGGTACCGAGTGGGAAAAAAAGTATTTTCGCCTGATAGACAAATTGGAAGCACATAACAAACAGGAAGGCACTCAAAAAAAGCATGTATTTTTTGTATGCCATTCGTTCCAGCTAATGTGCCGCAAATATGGCCTTGGCGATATCACGTTAAGGCGTTCGCCATCGTTCGGGATCTTGCCGGTTCATTTAACTGAAGCGGGCCGCCATGAGTCGGTTTTTGATGGCCTGGCAGAACCGTTCTATACTGTAGATTCGCGCAGCTGGCAGGTAACCAACCCCGATCTGGTCCGCTTTAAAGAGTTAGGCATGGAGATACTCGCGATGGAAAAAGAACGCCCTTATGTTGACCTTCCGCGTGCCATTATGGCTATTCGTTTTAACGAGTACTTTTTCGCCACGCAGTTTCATCCCGAGGCGGATGCATCGGGTATAAAAACCATGCTGTTGCGCGAGGATAAAAAAGAGGATGTGATAAATGAGCACGGCGAAGCCAAATATAAAGAAATGCTTGAACGGCTGGAAGATCCGGACAAAATAGTGCATACCCAAAATACCATTATCCCCAATTTTTTGGATGAGGCGATCTTGAGCTTTTGTCATGCTGAGCGATAGCGAAGCATCTAATAAACGAGCGATAGGTATACTCCTGACATATGAGACAGCATAATTATTACACATATATACTTACCAACTACACGAAAAAAGTTTTATATACAGGCGTTACTAATGATATTGAAAAACGGCTATATGAACACTATTTCGGTGTAGATCAGGGAAGCAGTTTTACTTCGAAATACAAATGCTTTTATTTGGTTTGGTATGAAAGGCATCAGTATGTAAATCATGCCATCGAACGCGAAAAGGAAATTAAGGGTTGGACAAGGGCGAAAAAGATAAATTTAATAGAACAAGAAAACCCGAACTGGACTTTCCTAAATAATAATATTATGGAATGGCCGCCGATAAATACGCACATTAATTAGGGTGGTACATCAGTCGGCGATTAGATCCTTCGCTATCGCTCAGGATGACAAAAAGGACCTCTAAATTGCTTAACCCATGAACCCATCAGCCAGAGAAATATTCAACCAAAACTTCACAGAAGAAAAGTATGCTGATTTTTTGGTGGACCTTAACGCGGGCCTAAAAAAACCGATCGAGTTTCGCATTGCAGAAACGCCGGTATTTTTAACGGACGATTTTAGGGATAAGCTGTTACAAGCTGGTGAGGAAATAGTGGCCACCATTTTAAACCCCCATTTTAAGGAACAAAGTGAACGCGCCATTCCCGATAAATGGCGTGTAGCAAACGAGAACGACCACTCCCATTTTATCGCTTTAGACTTTGGTGTTTGTAAGGATGAAGCGGGCAACATTGTACCCAAGCTGATAGAAATGCAGGGCTTCCCGTCGCTTTACGGTTTTCAGGTGCATTTGGCAGAAAATTACAGGCACGCGTTTAACATACCCGGTAACCAAACCATATTTTTTAACGGACTAAGCAAAAGCGGTTACCTGGATCTGTTAAAGAAAACCATCATAGGCCCTTACGAGCCGGATGAGGTGGTCATCATGGATGTAGATGCCCCAAACCAAAAAACGGCGGTAGATTTTTACATCACCGAAGGCTACATTGGCACACCCGTAGTTTCCCTTGCCGACCTGATACAGGAAGGCGACCGGCTTTTTTACAAACAGGCATCAGGCGAAAAGAAACGCATCCGCAGAATCTATAACCGTTTGATATTTGACGAGATAGAAAGCGACCCGGAGATCTTCAACAAGGTGGTCGACATCCGCAAGCCGCTTGATGTGGAATGGATAGCACACCCCAACTGGTTTTATCGCATCAGCAAATTTACCATGCCTTTTTTGGAAGGCGACTACATTCCCAAAACACAATTTTTGCACGAGGTAAAGCAAATTCCCGAAGACCTGCAGAACTACGTGCTTAAGCCATTATTTAGCTTTGCCGGTCAGGGCGTCATCATCGATATCATGGATGGCGACATTGAAAATATAAAAGACCCCGATAACTGGATCTTGCAGGAGAAAGTAACTTACGAGCCCGTACTGCAATCGCCGGATGGCGGGGTTAAAATAGAGATCCGCCTGTTGTATTTATGGCCCGATGGCGATGCCAAACCTACCCTTGCCGTAAACCTTGCCAGGCTTAGCCGCGGTAAAATGATAGGCGTCAGGTACAATAAAGATTTTGACTGGGTTGGCGGCACCGTAGCCTTTATGCACAAATAAACATTATACTATTTTTGCAGTCTGTACGTATATAAATAAAGTATTAATTTTGCGACATGAACATACAGGCAATTATTATCGTTGTATTATTTATTGCAGCAGTTTGTTACGTTGGCCGCTTACTGTACAATAGCTTGTTCTCTAAAAAAAGCTGCGGCAGCAATTGCAAGTGCGGGGTCGATTTTTCGAACGTTGAACCCTCCAAGCAGTTGAAATAATTGCGCTGTTCTAAAACCGTACCTTTATCAATCATATTATAGTATTAAATCCCCTTCATGTCTTCTAATAAGCAGATATTTCAGGCCGATAACCCCGGCAGGTGGAACCGTTTTAAATGGCTTAGCCGCGTTTTATTAATTATCCTTATAGTTGGCGCAATAGCCGCGGCCATTACCATTACATCGACAGAATACCCCGCGTTGCCGAACTTGGATGCTGCCCCCCAAAGAATCTCTAAATCCGATATGGATGCCTTAAAGAAATCTAAAAAGTATAAAGATTTCAAGATAGAAAAGGCCGAAATTGCTGTAATGGCACGCGCCCGCCATTTACATCAGATTAAGCACCCCAACAATGCAAATCGTATAAACGCGGCATTTTATAAAGCTTGGGAAGCACAGGCTTATACCTCACTTGCCGAAAACCTGCCGCATTTAGATATGGTCATATCCGAAGGTTTTTCGTTCTCGCCAAATGCCGATACGCTAAAAGCCATTATTGATACTGGCCTGATAAATCTTAATAAAAGATATAAAAAACAGGTACTGATTACCCTATCCAATTACGTTAATTACGATAACAAAAGCGGCGGATACGACATTAAAGATGTTGAGCGGATCTTTAAAAGTAAAAAGCTAAGGGCTGCTTTCATCAATAGCATGGCCGATAAGCTGGAGCATTACAAATTCAATGGCATTAACGTAGATATCGAAGATATTAAAAACCGTAACACTAAAGATTACATCGCGTTTCAAAACGACCTTTATAATATATTTCATGCACGGGGGCTAATGGTTACCCAAAACGTTATTCCTAACGATGATGATTACGACTTAAAACGCCTGCAGTACCTAAACGACTTTTTGTTTGTTATGGCCATAGATGAGCATACAGAAGGTAGCAACGCAGGCGATGTATCTCACCAACATTGGGTAGAAGAAATTTTAGACCAGGTTTGTTCTGTTATCCCAAGCGAGAAAGTAATCCTTACCGTTGCAGGTGAAGGTTTTGACTGGCCCGAAGGTAGCCTTGGCCAGCCAATAGGTTACCAGCAAGCCATTAGTACGGCAGACCAGAAAAAACAAAAGATAATTTATGACCCGCTATCGGCAAACCTGCACTATACTTATTTAGGGAATGACGGTGTAGAACATACTGTTTACTTTACCGATGCTGCTACAAATTTTAATATTATCCGCCTGGCTGATGACTGGGCTACAGGTGGCGTGGCATTATGGCGTTTAGGCGGGGAAGACCCTCGCTTATGGACGTTTTTTCAAAAAAATCTTTCAATAGATTCGCTCAGGAAAACAGGTATAGATGTTAAACGGCTTACCACTGTTGGCTTAAGTAACAACATCAGCTACGCTGGCGATGGCGAGGTGCTGGACCTGATCACAGTGCCAAACAAAGGCCGTATAGATGTAAACCTCGATACCACCAACTACACCATCACCAATCAAAAATACGTTACCATCCCAACCAAATACGTTATACGTAAATATGGCTACAAACGCGGCAAAGTAGTTTTAACGTTTGATGATGGGCCGGATCCTGAATTTACACCGCGAATTTTAGATATACTTAAAAAAGAAAAAGTACCCGCTTCGTTTTTCGTAGTTGGGTCGATGGTGGAGAAGAACATTCCATTGCTTAAACGTATTTATGACGAGGGGTACGAGATTGGTAACCACACCTACCTGCACCCGGATATTTCTACCATCAGCATAGAGCGCGTTAACCTGGAACTTAATGCTACCCGTAAACTCATAGAATCTGTTACCGGGCGTAGCACTATCCTGTTCCGCCCGCCATTTAACGCCGATGCCGAGCCGCAAACCCTGGCCGAGGTTATCCCCGTGGCAGAAAGCCGCAGGCAAAGCTACATCACCATTGGTGAGTCTATTGACCCGTGGGACTGGCAGCCGGGTGTGACAGCCGATAGTATCATAGCCCGTACCATCCGTCAAAAAGATAATGGGAGTATGATACTACTGCACGATGCCGGTGGCGATACCCGCGAAGAAACCGTGAAGGCACTCCCTGCTATTATCCATTACTTTAAAAAGAACGGTTACCAGTTTACTACTATTGCCGATATACTTGGCAAAAACAAAGACGACCTGATGCCAATGCCAACCAGCGACGACAAAACCTTTTGGGGCCGCTTTTATGATGTAGTGGTAGTGGGGTTTTTCATAGGTAACCGGTTTATATTTTACCTGTTCCTATCCGCTATATTTTTGGCAATGGGGCGTATTATATTGATAGGCATTATGGCTTCAAGGCAGTTCGCCATAAACAAAAATATAGATCAGGCACCACACCCGCAGCCGCCTGTTAGTATTATAGTACCTGCCTATAACGAAGAAATTACCGCCATCCGCACAATAGATAGCTTGCTAAAAACCGAATACCCCAATTTCAACATTATTTTTGTTGATGATGGGTCTAAGGACAATACCTACAAGGTGGTTTCTGAGGCTTATGCAAATAACCCGTTGGTAAAGGTGTTTACCAAGCCAAACGGCGGCAAGGCATCTGCATTAAATTTTGGCATTACCCACGCCGAGCACGATTATGTGGTTTGTATAGATGCCGATACACAGTTAAAAACTGATGCTATCTTCCACTTGATGGCGTACTTTACTGATGAGGAAATTGGCGCGGTGGCAGGTACGGTTAAGGTTGGTAACGAAACCAACATCATTACCAAATGGCAGTCGATAGAGTATATTACCGCCCAAAACATGGACCGCCGCGCGTTTGATATCATCAACAGCATCACGGTAGTGCCGGGGGCGATCGGGGCATTCCGCAAGTCGGCTATATTTAGGGCCGGTGGATTTACCTATGATACCCTGGCCGAGGATTGTGACCTTACCATGCGCATCCTGAAACAAGGCTACGTGATAAAGAACTGTGCTGAGGCCGTTGCCTACACCGAAGCGCCAGAGTCATTGAACATGCTGATGAAGCAGCGTTTCCGCTGGAGTTTTGGGGTGATTCAAAGTTTTTGGAAAAATCGCGACGCGCTGTTCAACAAAAAATACAAATATTTCGGTATGGTTGGGATGCCTAATATCCTCATCTTCCAGATCATATTGCCGCTATTTTCGCCGCTGGCGGATCTTATCATGATCCTTGGACTGTTTGGCAGCCACCCGGAGAAAATGCTGGTGTTTTACGTGGCATTCCTGCTGGTAGATTTCCTGGTGGGCGTAGTAGCCTTCCGTATGGAAAAAGAGAAATATTACAAATTGGTGTACCTTATACCGCAACGTTTCATCTGGCGACAGCTGATGTATTACATACTGTTCAAATCTATGCGCAAGGCCCTTAAAGGGGAGCTAAATACCTGGGGCGTACTAAAACGTACCGGTAACGTAAAGATGAAGAAGAGTGAATTGCAGGGGGATAAATAGATGTGCAGATGCGTGGGTATGCAGATGTGGAGATACGTGGATGTGCAGATTGCGTATCAAATCGTAATGTTTAAATCGTAAAAAAGGTGGCAACCTGTTCGCGTGTTCACGTTCACGACCGTGAACGCTTGCAGATATTTTACAATAAGCTGATAATTAGGCACTTAATTTTTAGACAAGTCTAAAAATTCAGATAAACGACTTTAAACCACCCATTTAGCATCCGCATATTTGCACATTTAAATTCTGCACATCTGAATATCCGCACATCTACTTATCTGCACATCCAAATCAAATCTTCTCTATCAAACAAACCGCATAGGCCACAACGCCTTCTTCACGGCCTATAAAACCTAATTGCTCATTGGTGGTGGCTTTAATAGATATGTCTTCGATATCTATACCCGCGGCTTTGGCTATGTTGGTCTGCATAGCGGGGATATGGGGATTTATCTTTGGGGCTTCCAGGCACACCATGGCGTCTATATTGCTTATCTGCCAGTTTTTTTCGGCAAGCAGGGCTACCACATGTTGCAGTAGTACCAGGCTGCTGATGCCTTTCCAGCGGTCATCAGTATTAGAAAAATGGAAGCCGATATCGCGCAAATTGGCGGCGCCTAAAAGGGCATCGCAAATGGCGTGCAGCATTACGTCGGCATCAGAGTGACCATACGCGCCGCTGGTATGTTCAAGGTTTACACCGCCCAAAACAAAGGGGTGGTTTTGCTTTAGCTGATGTACATCAAACCCAAAGCCTACTTTAATTTTAGCCATTATTTTTTAGAAACATTTTTAACCCCGCCAAAACTGGCAGACAGGGTAAAACGGAGTGTATTAGCCAATGGGCTGTTTTGTTGACTGGCTATCAGGTAAGAAAAATCGAACTTGAAGATATCGTATTTGATCCCTATACCTGTTGTGGCATAGTGCCTGCCGCCTTTATCGGGGTTTTCGTAAAAATAACCCGCGCGGATAGCAAGCATGTCGTTATATAAATATTCCACTCCCGGCGAAAAGCTAAGTTCTTTCAACTCCTCGCTAAAGCCGCCCGGTGCATCACCAAACGAACGGAAGATACCCGAAGGTACAGATACGTTATCGTCGCTGCCGCTGATGATGTTGCCACTTGCATCGCGCAACGGCGGTGTTGGCACTAAAAGTTTATTTACATCAAAAGCAACGGTAAACTTGCTCAGCTCGTCAATCTGCCAGGTGTTGGCTACACCCAGTTTTAAATTGGTTGGCAAAAAGTAGCTTGGCCCTGTGCTGGTATAGCTTATCTTGTTACCAATGTTGGAGATGTGCGCGCCGAAAGCAAAGTTGGAGCCATCGCCGTAAGGCTTATTATAAAACATAGATATCCCTGCCGATACCGCGTTACCCGCCTTATTTTGCTGGCCTGATCCGGTTACGAATGAGCCGTTGCTAAAGTTAGAGTAGATATAACGCAGCGTTAAACCTAACGATAAGTTGGGGCCAAACTTACGGGCAAATGATGCATCTATCGAAAATTCGCTTGGTTTGTAAACACCCTGATCGGTTTGGTTGGCATCTATCAGCTGGATAGACCCCAGGTTAAAGTAACGCAATGATGCGCCAAAGGTATTACGGTCGTCAATTTTATGTGCGTAGGCCAAGTAGGCCAGATTTACATCGGGCACTAAATGCCTTAACCACGGGCTGTATGATAAGGATATATCGTTGTCGTTTTCCAGGAACGCCAGTTTTGCAGGGTTCCAATAATTGGCATTAACATCCGGCGATATGGCCGCACCGGCATCGCCCATTGCACCTGAGCGCGAATCTGGCGAGATATTTAAAAATGGCACTGCCGTTGGTATAGCGTTAGTGCCACTGCCATTGGTAGTAGTACTGCTTTGCGCCGCTGCAAAAACGGGCAGGGCAAGCAAAATATATACGGTAAGGCTTTTAGTACTCAAAAATTTCATTGGGTGCAATTTAGTCTTATTATTTAAAAATAATAAAATTTACAACGGTTATTATCCGGGTTAAAACATTCAGGCAATCGCGATTAAACCACTGTTAATGCAAATTATTGTAACTCCGTTAATAATTTATACGTTTAAATAAGCTGATAGGTTTATACTTGTTATAAAACGCATATAAATAACCTGTTTTTTATAACTGATTTTTTTTAAATTTACCTCCAAATATATTTTGCAAACATGAAAGTACTTACTAATACTGCTTTAGTGATGTTGGGATTAGTTGTTACGCTTAGCAGCTGTAGTAATAAAAAACAGCAATCGCAAAAAACAGGTCTAAGTTACAACGATAGGACAAACGGCGGGTACTTAAGGTATCGCCAAAGCCACCCTACCCCCGGGCCGGGCCTTGTACCTATAGAGGGTGGTACCTTTGTTTTAGGCGGAAGTGCCGACCAGGATGTTACCTACGAGTACAACAATGTGCGCCGCAGGGTAACTGTACCTTCGTTTTATATGGATGAGACCGAGGTATCTAACCAGGATTGGCTGGATTACCTGCACTGGATAAATATTACTTTCCCTAATGATAACGAGCTTTATTATAACGCCCTTCCGGATACACTTGTATGGCGCAGCCCGCTTTCATACAATGATGTTTATGTAGATAATTACCTGCGCCACCCTGCATTTCAGGATTACCCGGTGGTAGGTGTTACCTGGGAGCAAGCACAGGAATATTGCGCATGGCGTACCGACCGTACCAACGAAAACATTTTGCGCGAACGCGGCAACTTAGTAACCTGGAAAGACCAGGCTAAAGGCGGCGCAGCAGGCGCAAATGCGGCTGCAGGTCAGCCTTTCAACACAGATATTTATTTGAACGGACAAATAAAGGGCCAGGGTGTTGATGGTAAAAAAATGATAAAAGACCTTAACCCTAACGCACAAGGTGGCACCGGTAAAGACGGCGCGCGCAGGCCTGTACGTTTAGAGGATGGTATCTTGAAACAAGGTTACCGCTTACCGTCAGAAGCTGAGTGGGAATATGCCGCTTTAGCCCTTGCCGGTAATACGCAGTTCGAAAACATTAACGATGGCCGCATTTATCCCTGGGACGGCCTTGGCGTACGTTCGCCAAACAGAAAAACACGTGGTTTGATATTAGCCAACTTTAAACGCGGCGCCGGTGATAATGCCGGTGTTGGAGGTGGCTTAAATGATAAAGCTATTATCACAGCAGAAGTACGTTCCTACCCGCCAAATGATTTTGGTTTGTATAATATGGCAGGTAACGTAAACGAGTGGGTTGCCGATACTTACCGCCAAACTTCATTTGAAGAGGTGGATGACCTGAACCCTTTCCGTGGTAACGAATTTACCAACAAACGCCTTGCCGACCCAACCAAGGGTTTATACGCGAAAGATAAATATGGCCGTGCTATTAAAGACGCTGCAACTTCAAACAAGAAGCTGAAGTACGCGGATATGTTAGCACAGCAACAGGCACAGTCAGCAATTAACAACGCCCCGGCAGGTACTCCCGCTAACAGCACAGCGCCGGGTGCAACCACAGCATCTGTAAAAGACCCATTAGCCGGTAAAGCCTACACGCCAGATTACCGCGATTTTAACGATACTGTTAGTACAGCTTTATACGGCAACACAACTTTAGTGAATAATCACTCTAAAGTGTACAAGGGCGGTTCGTGGAACGACTTATCGTACTGGTTAAACCCTGCTACACGCCGCTTTGCCGACCAGGAAAGCGCAAGCTCGGATATTGGTTTCCGTTGCGCCATGACAATGGTTGGTGCGCCCGAAATTAACCCTAATGGCAAGCTGCATCACCCGGTTAAAAAGGCTAAAAATTACAAAGCCAAATAAAAAGATCCAATCTTGACCCATTATAAAGCCGCTTCTGAAAAGGAAGCGGCTTTTTTTTTGGCCTCACCTAAACCGTTAAGCCCCCTCTAATCTCCCCCGATAGGGGAGACTTAATAGTCTTTTGATTTTACTCCCTCTCCTTCGGAGAGGGCTGGGGAGAGGCTTACTTCGGAGAGGGCTGGGGAGAGGCCTCTAACCTGTTAATATTCAGCTAAATGTTAACAAATAAATTACCGTATATTAACGTTTATGAAATAGTTTATCGCTTATTTTTATAGACCTATAAAACGGGTCGGACAAAATTAACCAAAAACGATTTTTTATGACCTGGAGAAAATTTAGCGGTGAGGTTATCCAAACCCCCATACTGGAAGAGGTTGAAGCCGCCATTGAGCGCGAAGCAGCACTTGGCAATAAATTAAAAGTCTGCATCGGTACAGATTCGCAGGTGAAAGGCTCGGTTACCGACTTTGCCACCGTGATTGTTTTCATTCGCGAGCAGCGTGGGGCATTCATGTTCATTCACCAGGAGCGCACCTCTCAAAAAATGACCATCAAGGAACGCATGTTGCACGAAGTTCAAAAATCTATAGATATTGCCTACAAACTTTGCGACCTGCTGGATCTTTACGACGTAGGGCTTGAAGTACACGCCGACATTAATACCAACCCTATGTTTAAAAGCAACGCCGCCCTGCACGAGGCAATGGGTTATATCATGAGCATGGGTTTTGTATTTAAAGCCAAGCCGGAGGCATTCGCAAGTTCTTGCTGCGCCAATAAAATGGTACAGTAGGGGCTCAAAATATCGAATAACGAATTTCAAATAATGAAGTACTTCGGCATCCGGTGCCGGCATTCGATATTCGTTATTGACTTCCTTGATTATTAGTTATCATTTTTATATTTGATAGCTAATCTCTGAAACATGTCCCCACTTATAGAAATTACCGACGCAAGGGTATTTGACCCTAAAACCATATTGATAGATGTACGCGCAGGCGCCAACGGGCACGAGCGCTACCTGGCAGGCCACCTGCCAAATGCCATTTTAGCTACGCTTGATGATGACCTGGCCTCGCACCCTGCAGATGCAGCAAATGGCGGCAGGCACCCGTTACCTTCGTTAAAAGATTTTGCAGCTACCTTAAGCCGTTGGGGCGTAACGCCAGAGAACCATGTGGTGGTTTATGATGATAAAAACGCGGCCATGGGCGGCGCACGCCTTTGGTGGATGCTTCGCTCGATAGGCCACACCAATGTACAGGTACTAAACGGCGGTTTAAAGGCCGCAACTGATGAAGGGGTGCAACTTAGTACCGATGATTACAAACCCGCCGCTACCGGCCCCTATCCTATCCCAGAGCAATACAGCCACACGGTAGATATCGAAGAAGTAAAAGCAGCAGCCAAAGCCGATGACCGGGTAGTTATTGATGTACGCGAGGGTGCACGTTACCTGGGCCATACCGAACCTTTAGACCTGGTGGCGGGCCATATACCCGGCGCGGTAAACCTTTTCTACAGCAACAGCCTGTCGCCCGAAGGGAAATACCTTACGTCGCAGGCTTTGGCTACCCTTTACAAGGGCACTATTGGCGATGTAAAACCCGAAGATGTGATAGTACATTGTGGATCTGGCGTTACGGCATGCCATACCTTGCTGGGCATGGAGCATGCGGGCATTAAAGGGCCAAAGCTTTATGTAGGGTCGTGGAGCGAATGGAGCCGTAACGATCTGCCAATTGCTACTGAAGCGAATGGGCTTTGATAAGTGCTGAATTGTTTACTATTGTATTACAATTCCAGTCGCTTTAGCAACAAAACCACCTAACAATTAGCTGTTTAATCTGTTTATTATTTGTGAAAACATACGCCTTGAAATTTAAACAGAACATCCCCATCAGCCTTGATAAGGCATGGGATTTTTTCTCGTCGCCATTAAACCTGGCAAAAATAACGCCCGCAGATATGCGCTTTGTGGTAACATCAGATTATACGGCGCAAACCAAAATGTACGCGGGGATGATCATCACGTATAAGATCTCGCCCCTGCTTGGCATCAAAATGAATTGGATGACCGAGATAACGCAAGTTGTAGACGGGAAGTATTTTGTGGATGAGCAACGCTTTGGCCCATACGCGCTATGGCACCACCAGCACCATTTTAAAGAGATACCCGGCGGTGTAGAGATGACCGACATTTTGCATTATGCCATGCCTTACAGTGTGCTTGGCACCATAGCCAATAATGTATTTGTGGGTAAAAAAGTGAAGCAGATATTCGAGTACCGGGTAAAAGCGGTTGACGAGTTGTTTGGGAAGATGTAGGCTTAATTTGTTATCTGAGCGATAGGGTAGGATTTATCGACATGCATTAGCGGATAGATGCTTACATGCGTTCAGCATTGCGGGGCTTATTTTTGATCAAAAAATCCGATTTACGAATATATTGATTTAAAGGTTCCTCTATCAGCTTGAACAACAGTATAGATACCCCGTTTAGGATGATAAAGGCGTATAACACGTTCAGGGCATCGTACTGGAAAGGCGAGATCCAGTCCTTACCCCATTTATCGTACAGTTCAAAAATACCGTCGTTCCATTTGTTGAAGTAGTGATGCAGAAAATCGTACATGTACCCCAGGTGGATCAGGTAAAAGATATACGAGCTTTTGCCCAACAGCTCTACAAAGGGGTTAGATAAGATCTTCTTTAGTACCGTAGCCTCCGTAAGCAAACCATAGAAGAACAATGCGATGGATGATGAAAGCAGGTAGTTATTGGTGATGATGCCAAACGGATTATGCAAGCCTGCAACTTCCCCTTTTGGGATAGGCAGTACGCTCATGATACCCACACAAACAAATATGAGCGCGAAGCCCAGGTAGGTAAAATTACTTTTGCTCCGTCCGTCCAGGTTTTTCTTGCGTACGATGAGCGCCAGCTGGATCCCCGCGAAAAATTCGAAGCAGCGGCCCAGGAATGTGTACAGCATCATAAATGTAAAGTTGCCAAAGAAACCATACCAATCTACATGGCTAAATATTAACACAAGCGTAGCGCCCGCAAGCGTTATCACTATCGGTTGGATATAAAACTTGCGGTATTTTTGCGCGAAGTAAAAGATGAACGGTGCCGCAAAGTAAAAGCACTCCTCTACCGTTAAGCTCCAACCCTGGGCTATGCCCGTAAACTTCAGTTGGTCGAAAAAGCCGCGTAAAAAAGTGATGTGCATAAAAAACAACCCTATAGGGCTTGCAAATCCGTTGGTTACCTTTTGATCGTGTGTGAAGTAGTAGGAAACAAATGCCCCCAGCGTAAGCAGGAAGTACATGGGATAGATGCGCGCCACCCTGTTTTTGAGGTACTGCCTAAACCAATCGCCGGTTAATTTAAAACTGTCGAAATACCTGAAAGCAATTAAAAACCCCGACAAAACAAAGAAAATGGTTACCCCGATATGGAACTCGCTAAGAAAACGTTGCACAGCACGGGGAAAACTCTCATCAAACGCGTACGCGTAATGCGATACAAACACCAGGTACGCCGCCAAAGCACGCACCCCCGTAAGCGCAGGAATATAGTTGGGTAAAGGTTTTTGCGCCAAGATTGTAGTTTGAGTATGTTTTTACGTGTAAACGTACACTATTGTTAAGCAAAGCAAATACCAATTGCTATCTGAACCCGAATTTTGAGAATTAAGGAAGCCTCTCCCCAGCCCTCTCCGAAGGAAGCCTCTCCCCAGCCCTCTCCGAAGGAAGCCTCTCCCCAGCCCTCTCCTTCGGAGAGGGAGCAAAAAAGAAAGTCTCCCCTATCGGGGGAGATTTAGAGGGGGCTTTCCTCTCCCCAGCCCTCTCCTTCGGAGAGGGAGCAAAAAAGAAAGTCTCCCCTATCGGGGGGAGTTTTAGAGGGGGCCTAAAGGCTGCTCCCCTGCACCACGCCGCGGCTTAGTATGCGTTGGTCTATATAGTATTGGATCTCTGATTTTTTGAGGCCCCAGTTGGGTGCTATCAGCAGTTCGCGGTCGCTTAGGCCAAACAGGCGTTGGATCACGATATCGGGGCGTACCCTTGGCAGCAGTTCGCACAAAAAGTCGGCGTACTCGTCAATACCGAAAAGCTTGAATGGCTCGCGTTTATATTTAACGCCCATAACGCTGCCCTCCACAATGTGCAGGTGGTGAAACTTTACAAATTTTATTTGCGCGTGGCGGTTTATCTCGTCGGCATATTTAAGCATCATATCGTGCGTTTCCCAGGGGAAACCAAATATGGTGTGCACACAAACATCCAGCTTGGTATTTTTGGTAAGCTTAAGGGCTTGTATTAACTCGTCATGACTGCAGCCACGGTTTATCTGGTTCAGCGTTTCATCGTAGATGCTTTCCATCCCCATCTCCAGGTCAACGTCAAAGCGGTCGGTATAGCTTTCCAGCAGGGCAATCTTTTCGGCATCTATACAATCGGGGCGGGTGCCTACGCTAAGGCCTACAATGTCTTCAGTACCGTAGCTCAGGGCTTCGTCATACATCATTTTAAGGTAGTGCGCAGGCGCGTAGGTGTTGGTATTGGGCTGAAAGTAAATGATAAACTTATCGGCCTTGTTACCCTTGCGGGCACGTTCCATACCCTCTATCACCTGTTGCTTAACCGTTGGGGCATTACGGCTCACGCTGGGCGTAAACGAATCTACATTGCAATACGTACAGCCGCCATAGCCTTTACTGCCATCGCGGTTGGGGCAGGTAAAGCCACCATCAACAATAACCTTAAACACCCGGTGACCGGGGTATTTTTCCTTAAGCCACGGGCCATAGTTGTTATAGCCCTTCTCCCACTGTACCCCTGCCTGATTACTTAACATCATGATTGCCGCAAAGATAGGGTTTTTTGATGTGCAGATATGCGAATGTGCAGATATGCAGATGTTTTGAACCTGCAATGACGATTACACATGTACAGAAGCCTCTTAATTCCCTCCCCACGGGAGGGTTAGGGAGGGGTTGTAAAAGCAATAGGTAAATGTAGCGTGCCAGCTGATAGATTCTTTCACTCACTCAGAATGACAAGGAAGTTGAAGAAGTTCTCATCCACCCACCAAACCCGTACTGTCCCACTTTTTGAGACATAACGTGTGGTACACTTACAACATCCTGACTATCAACCGATAACAAATTCGCTAATTTCGACTTGAACTCAAGTATTTCTTTATTTAAAATACAGAATATTCTGTAAAATAGGCGACTAAACATTTTTGCATGCCTGTACCACTTTGTAAAAAATGGAACACCGTGAGACACCCTTTTTTTTGAACTCTTAGGGTGGATAACTATACCCGCTGCTTACACTCCGTAGCAACCGATGCCCCAGACCCCGGCACCAACGGCCACCTTATTATTGTAAACGATATCGTTTGCAGGGATTTTTATGTGGAGATTGGGATGGTGGAGGAGTGATGAAGTTGGGGAAATTAGCTATTAGTTAATTGAAAAACAGGTAGAAATACGTATTGTCTATTTAACAGATTAAAGTTAATTTTATGCCAACAAGTTTTATAAAGTTTAAAATTGTTTAAAATCGCCACCTTTATAATCCACCTACTCTAAATAAAAGGAGCCGATTACTCCTTTAAAAAATATACATGCTAAATCTTGATCAGAAAGAAGTAAATAAATCCAACCTTGATAATCTGCCGTTTGAACCTCTCAAGCCATTTATCAGATGGGCCGGCGGTAAACAAAATCTGGTGAAGATTTTATCGGAAAATTTACCCACCAAAGGATTTAACCGTTATTACGAACCATTTGTAGGTGCTGGCTCATTATTCTTTCACAACAATTTTCAATCAAGTGTAATTTCGGACATTAATCCACATTTGATTAATGCCTATGAATGCATCAAAAATTCTCCCGAGGAAGTATTTGAAAGATTGGTATATTATAAAAAGCATATTTCCAAAGACTATTATTACACCTTAAGGTCGAAATTTAATTGCGAAAGGGAAACTTTCACATACGAGCAAGCTGCAATATTTATTTTTTTGGTTCACTCTTCATTCAATGGAATTTTTCGGGTCAATAAAAAGGGGGAGTATAACGTACCCTTTGGTAAAATAAATCCTGCTTTACCAAATTTAGAGCATTTGAAAAAAACACAAAGCCGGTTGATTGGTTGCGAAATGATTAACTGTATGTATGAAGATATTATAGATAAAATAAAAGCTAATGATTTTATTTATTTTGATCCACCTTATCCCCCATTAAACGACACTTCATTCTTTCAACACTATACAATTGATAAATTTTCAGCGACAAAACAATATGAATTGGCGGAGTATGCTAATTTATTAAGCGGAAAGGGTGTTAACGTGATGATATCTAACGCCAATATAAATTCAATACAAACATTGTATAAAAATTGGAATATTGAAAAAATCAGTACTTATCGATATGTGAATTGTAAGTCAGAACGGAAAATTGTGGAGGAATTAATTATTAAAAATTATTAAATAAATGAATGTTCATAAAAAGAATCATCTTCAAAAAACAATTAAAGCACTTTCTTACAATGTACTGGGAGTGATTCTGCCATTCATTCTTTCATTAATTCCTATTTTGATTTTAAAAAAATACGATAAAATAGAGGCCTTTTTAGATGAGGGAGAGTTTTTAATATTTGCTGCAGGATTATATACCGGAGCTTTGTTTTTATTTGGCGAAAATTCCAATTCAATTAAAAAAGGATATGATAAATTTTTAAGTGCAACATGTTTGTGGCTTTTAATAATATGTTCAAGCTCATACGCTATAATTTATTGCCTCCAAATATTAGATGTATTCAAAAATATTGATTTATCCTTTATTAGAATTTATTCCATTATAATATTTTCAATCGCCGTGTTAGCAAGCTATAGAAGTGTATTTATTGATTTCCTTAAAATATATCCTCAAATTGATGTAGAGCAAATTAGTAAGCAGGATGTTGATAACATAGTTAATAATATATAATATGGATCAGGAAATAATTTTCCCTTGCTTAAAGTGCATTCAACCAATAGGTGAGTTCTATGTTGGGGTAATGAATCATGAAGATCTAATTACCATCTCTTACGCGGATATAAGAAGATTAGAGACAGGAAATGAAATGCGTGAAGTAGAAGTTTATACTGGCATTCAAAGAGAACTATCTACAAATAGAACAAAAGAAATTGGAAAATATGTCAATATGGTTGATGCAACCTTTCCAACAAGTGTAATTTTGCATATCGATCCAAAAGACATAATAAACTACGATGCGCAAACAGGATTAATGCGACTTCCTTTTAAAGACAATATTGCTAAAGTCTTAGACGGGCAACATAGGATTGCTGGTTTAGAACATCACATAAATGGAGGAACCACTTTTCAGATTAATATTACGATTTTTGTGGGCATGGAACTTGAAGACCAAGCAATAGTATTCGCTACGATTAACAAAACTCAAACGGCGGTAAATAAATCATTGGTAGCCGATCTTTTTGAATTTGCTACTCATAGAAGTCCACAAAAAACAGCTCATAATATCGTAAGAGCACTTAATCAAAAAGAGGGAAGCCCATTTCAGCATAAAATTAAAATCCTGGGAACTGCTAATGATAAACAAAAGGAAACAATTACTCAAGCTACTTTTGCGGATGCTTTAATGAAGTTGTTTTCAAAAGATCCTATGACCGATAGAGATCTTTACAAAAGAGGAAAGACACCATCAAAATATGACGGAAAGGATGCTTTGTCAAGGCCATTAAGACACCTCTTTATTGACAAACAAGATAGTACAATTGCAAAAATTATATTAGAATATTTTAAAGCAATACAACAAAAATGGCCTGTAGCTTGGAATGTCGTTGAAGCTGAGATGATTTTAAATAAATCGACAGGCTTTATCGCATTGATGAATCTTTTCCTTGATTTATATTTGACATTCAACAGATTAGGAGAAGTAATTACGTCTGATGAATATATGAAGTACTTTGATCGTACCACTTTAGTTGATCAAGATTTCAACAGAACTAATTTTATACCAGGCTCAGGCGGGCAATCAAGTTTATATAAAGCACTTAAAGAGCAAATGGGGCTTTAGATTTTAGATACCTTTAGTACAGGTTTACCGATCTTAAAATTATCTGTGTTTTGGTACTGACAAATTCATCATTCGACCCCTCCCCCCTAAACCCGATAGCAGCGGATACCGGCCTTGTGGCTAAGGCATCGTGCAGTATAAGCGGATAGCGGGGGCTGCCACAAGCGAAGCACCACTGCGATTGCTTTTCGGGAAAATTCAATTTTAACCCGTGTGGGTAATTACTTATATTGCCTTTGATTTACACGCAAACCCCGCAACAGCCATGAAGAATATTACCGGTACCGAGTTTCTGTTTAGGGCATTGGGCGCTGTATGCCTGCTGCTGGTTATACTTATGCAGGGTACAAGCAGTTTTAAAAACCTGTTGCCGCAATGGGCGGTACTGGTGCTTAGCCTTACCGCTATTGCGCTGTTTTGCACTGCCATTTACCTGCAACGCAAGCGCGAACTTCGTTAGTTTATTTGTTCGCCGGTTTAATATTTCATTAGTTTACCCGGCTTGGTATGTTGCTTGTTTTTCGGCGGAAGAGGTAGCGGGAGTAATCGTCGGCACCGTAGCGCAGGGTGTTTACAAACAGCCAGCCGCGCTGGGCCATATAGTTAAGGGCTTCGGCCAGGGAGTTAAATTTTATTTTCTTGCCTTTGGTGTCTACCAGTGTTTTGTCGTCATTCTCGTCGCCGGCGATGCCGTAGTCTATATCAAGGCTTACCTTTTCGCCAAATATTACGCGCGAGGGGGAAACAATACAATAAGTTTCGGCGGGTGTGTTAGTAACCGAATCGGCACGTGAGGCGTTGTAACGTTGCGCCGAAGCGAAGTAAGGCAGCAGGCCAATAGCGGCCAGTAATAATAGTTTTTTCATGATGGTTTGGTACGCGTGTTTTTTTGCGCGTTGCAGGTTAGAGTGGGGCTTGCAGGGCTGGGTTTAATGGGGTTAAAAAAAATTGTGGGGTAATGCGCTTTGTGGATTGGTGAACACACCCATGCCCCTCTCAAGAGGGGAATTAATACTCCTACAATTATTATGCACGCATAGCTTCTGCATGTTTAAAAATTGGTTAATTTTACCGTTGTTATAAACCAATTATACCTGCATGGAAAGCATCGCTCCTTATAAATCCCGCTACAAGATCCGCTTTGTTACGGCTGCCTCGTTGTTTGACGGGCACGACGCCACCATTAACATTATGCGCCGTATTTTGCAGAGCACCGGTGCCGAGGTGATACACTTGGGCCACAACCGCAGTGTAGACGAGATTGTAAATTGCGCCATACAGGAAGATGTGCAGGGCATTGCCCTCACCAGCTACCAGGGCGGCCACGTAGAGTATTTTAAATACATGCATGATTTGCTTGCCGAGCGTGGCGCGGGCCATATCAAGATCTTCGGCGGGGGTGGTGGTGTGTTCCTTCCGCAGGAGATTAACGAGCTGCAAGCCTACGGCATCACCAAGATCTACTCGCCCGATGACGGCCGCACCATGGGCCTGCAAGGGATGATAAACCATATGATGCAGGCGTGTGATTTTCTAACGCCAACGAGCCTCTCCCCGGCCCTCTCCTTCGGAGAGGGAGCAGAAGGCATGAGGAAGCCCATGATGGATAAGGGGGATATTGCAAGGTTAATAACAGCTGCAGAGTTGGGGAGCCTCTCCCCAGGCCTCTCCGAAGGAGAGGGAGCAGAAAAGCAAGTCTCCCCTATCGGGGGAGATCCGATAGCTATCGGATTAAAGGGGGCTTCTTCTGCCCCCGTCCTCGGCATCACCGGCACGGGTGGCTCGGGGAAATCGAGTTTGGTGGATGAGATTGTTCGCCGTTATTTGATGGAGACGGATAAAACGCTGGCCATTATTTCTGTCGACCCCAGCAAGCGCAAAACAGGCGGCGCCCTCCTTGGCGACCGTATCCGCATGAATGCCATTAACAGCCCGAGGGTATATATGCGGTCGCTGGCTACGCGGCAGGCCAACCTTGCTTTGAGCAAGCACGTGCAGGAAGCTATTGATATTTGCAAAGCGGCAGGGTACGATCTCGTGATTGTGGAGACCAGCGGCATAGGCCAATCTGATACCATGATCACCGACTATTGCGACGTATCGCTTTACGTGATGACGCCCGAGTTTGGCGCGGCTACCCAGTTAGAGAAAATTGACATGCTCGATTTTGCCGACGTGGTAGCCCTCAACAAATTTGATAAACGCGGCGCTTTAGACGCCATCCGCGATGTTCGCAAGCAGTACAGGCGCAACCATATGCTTTTTGATGCCAAGGATGAGGACCTGCCCGTTTATGGCACCATGGCATCCCAATTTAACGACCCCGGCATGAACACGCTGTTCACCGCCCTGATGGAGACCGTAAAAGTAAAAACCGGCGTTGATTTGATTGGTACGGGGAGCGGGGTAACCGGTGCCGAGCAAGGCGAATCGGAGAAGATCTACATTATCCCGCCGGATAGGATAAGGTACCTGGCAGAGATAGCCGAAAGCAGCACAGCCTACACCAATTGGGTGAACGAACAATGTAAAATTGCCCAGCAAATGTTTAATGTGAGGGGAACGATTAGCCTCATGAGCAGCCTCTCCCCAGCCCTCTCCGAAGGAGAGGGAGCAGGAAAGAAAGTCTCCCCTATCGGGGGAGATTTAGAGGGGGCCTATAACCACCTTGAAGACCACCTGCACGCCGATTGCAAACGCCTGCTAAAAGAGTGGCCCGAGACGGTTGCCAAATACAAGGCCGATAACTTTATTTACAAGGTGAGGGATAAAGAGATCAAGCAGCCTTTATACTACACTTCGCTGTCGCAGTTGAAGATTCCCAAGATAGCGTTACCAAAATACGAGGCCTGGGGCGATATACTGCGCTGGTTACTTACCGAGAACGTACCGGGCGAGTTCCCTTACGCCGCTGGTGTGTTCCCGCTGAAACGCGAGGGTGAAGACCCTACCCGCATGTTTGCAGGCGAGGGCGGCCCCGAGCGTACCAACAAACGGTTCCACTATGTGTCGCTTGGTCAGCCTGCGCACAGGCTGTCTACCGCCTTTGATTCGGTAACCCTGTACGGCGAAGACCCGCACGAACGCCCCGATATCTATGGTAAAATAGGCAACTCGGGCGTAAGCATCGCCACGCTGGATGATGCCAAAAAGCTCTACTCCGGGTTTGATCTTTGCCACGCTTCAACTTCGGTAAGCATGACCATTAACGGCCCTGCCCCCATGCTCCTTGGCTTCTTCATGAACGCCGCTATTGATCAGCAATGTGAAAAATATATTACGGAGCATGGATTGCAGCATTTGGTAGAGGATGCTTACAGGAGGGTTTATGATGAGAAGGGGCTGGAACGGCCGAGGTATCAGGGAGCCTCTCCCCAGCCCTCTCCGAAGTTAAGAAGCCTCTCCGAAAGAGAGGGAATTAAGAAGCCTCACCCTGCCCTCTCCAAAGGAGAGGGTTCTGAAAAAGAAGGTGTAAAGAGGCATGGTTTTGAGACCGCTGATTTGAAAATTTGGGAATTTCTTAAAAGTAATTCGAAAGACAATAGGCAAAATCCCACTGAAGCAGAAAGTTTGCTTTGGAAATTATTAAGGAATAGCCAGATCGGATTTAAAATAAGAAGACAGCATGCCATCGATGGTTATATTGCCGATTTTGTTTGCTTATCAAAGGGTTTAGTTATTGAAATAGATGGTGGCTACCACAACGCTACAATAGAGCAGGATGAAATCAGAACCTGCGTTTTAAATGATGAAGGTTTTGATGTAATAAGATTTACGAACAATGAGGTATTAGCGAGCACTCAACAAGTAATCGAAAAAATAAAAGAAACGCTAACTAAACAGCAGGACAGGAAAGTCCTCTCCTTTGGAGAGGATTTAGGTGAGGCTACTATCGGGGGAGATTTAGAGGGGGCCCCTCTCCCCATCGGCAACAACGGCCTCGGCCTAATGCTCCTCGGCTTAACCGGCGACCAGGTGCTTTCTGCGGATGTGTACGAGCAGATCCGCGCGTATGCCATTGCTACGGTGCGTGGGACGGTGCAGGCCGATATTTTGAAGGAAGACCAGGCGCAAAACACCTGTATATTTAGTACGGAGTTTGCCCTGCGGATGATGGGCGATATCCAGCAGTATTTTATTCAGCAAAAGGTTCGTAATTTTTACTCGGTGTCTATCTCGGGCTACCACATTGCTGAAGCGGGTGCCAATCCCATCACCCAACTTGCTTTTACGCTGAGCAACGGTTTTACTTATGTAGAGTATTACCTGAGCCGCGGAATGAACATAGATGATTTCGCGCCCAACCTTTCCTTCTTCTTCAGCAACGGTATCGATCCTGAATATTCGGTGATAGGCCGTGTGGCAAGGCGCATCTGGGCCAAGGCTATCAAAAATAAATACAAAGGGAACGACAGGTCGCAGAAGCTTAAATACCATATTCAAACCAGCGGCCGTTCGCTGCACGCGCAAGAGATCGATTTTAACGATATCCGCACCACGCTGCAGGCTTTGTATGCCATTTACGACAACTGTAACTCGCTGCACACCAATGCGTACGACGAGGCCATAACCACCCCAACTGAAGAATCGGTGCGCAGGGCGATGGCTATCCAACTCATCATTAACCGCGAGCTTGGCCTCGCCAAAAATGAAAACCCGATACAGGGCGCCTTCATTATCGAGGAACTTACCGACCTGGTAGAGCAGGCCGTACTTACCGAGTTTAAAGCCATTAACGACCGTGGCGGTGTGCTTGGCGCTATGGAAACCATGTACCAGCGCAGCAAGATCCAGGAAGAATCGCTTTACTACGAAACCCTTAAACATACCGGTGAATACCCTATCATCGGGGTAAATACGTTCCTCAATAAAAAGGGGTCGCCAACGATTGTACCTTCAGAAGTTATCCGTGCTACCGAGGAGGAGAAACAGTTCCAGATAGCGGCCCTGCACCTGTTTCAGCAACGGAACAGCGAGCATGCGACTGCCTTGTTAAAAGAGCTGCAACAACGCGCAATAGCCGGCGATAACATCTTCGAAGCGCTGATGCAGGCTTGTAAATATTGTTCGTTAGGGCAAATCAGCAATGCGCTGTACGCCGTAGGTGGGCAGTACAGGAGGAATATGTAGAAGGGAGTTAGGGTCAAGAGGAGAGAATGAAGAAACAAGAATTAAAATAAGGGTGTATTATTTCTAAGATTTACCGGGTGATAGGTTTCGGGTGTTGTTTAGTGCTTCTATTAGTCTTGTCTCTTTTACAATGGCGTTCCCTGCGGGCCGGGCTTTACGCTCATACGCCTGCAGGCCTTAGGCGCAAGGCCGGTATCCGTTTCAATCCTTAACGCAAGTCCCCTGCTCCGTAGGAGCAAACGCTTTGTAGCGGATTATTGGACTTAAATCTGTTGCTCCGTAGGTGCAATCCAGGGGTAGCCCTTACAGGGCACGGTTTCGTTTTATAAAATCCCTACAAAGCGGTAGTTCCTACGGAACATTAAGCAATACTTGTCCGCCCTTGTCCATCATTTCCGCACTCCTAAACGGACAGACAAGAATAAACCCATCAACCCACATCACCTTATTTGCCATCACCTGTAACATTGGTATTAGCGGGGCAGTCATACTGCCACAAAACAACCACATGGCCTTAGCAATAACCAACCTTTCCAAAAAATATAACAACCAAAAAACCGCCTTAAGCAATTTTTCCATTGATATCAATAAGGGCATATTAGGTTTACTTGGCCCAAATGGCGCGGGGAAATCTACCCTTATGAAACTCATTGCCACCATCAGCAAACCTACCGGCGGCACTTTGCTTTTAGACGGTACCGATATTGTGAAACATCCTGATGCTATCCGCAAGGTATTGGGTTATTTACCGCAGGATTTTGGCGTGTACCCTAACCTAAACGCTTACGAGTTTTTAGAATACATCGCCGCCATGAAAGGCGTGGGTGGTAAAGGCCTGCGCAAGCGTATCGACATATTGCTGGAAGGCGTTAACCTTACGGCAGATGCCAAAAGGCCTATCGGCACCTACTCGGGTGGGATGAAACAGCGGATTGGGATTGCACAAGCCCTGCTTAACGACCCAAAAGTTTTAATTTTTGACGAGCCCACCGTAGGCCTCGACCCGGAAGAGCGAATGAGGTTTAGGCAATTAATTGCCGACCTGGCGCAGGATTGCGTGATCATCCTGTCGTCGCACATCGTATCGGATATCGAAACCATTGCCGATGAGGTTGCCATTATGCAAGGCGGCATGCTCATCACTAAAGGCTATCAGCAAGATATTATTAAACAAGCCGACGGCCGCATCTTTGAAACGTTTTTGGATAACGCCGCCCTTACCGAATTTAAGGGCCGGTACAAGGTAATAGATACCTCCCGCCAAAACGACCGTATAAAAACACGCTACATTAGCACCCAGGCCAATGCTGCCCCGTCTTCGGCCCCGGTTAAGGCTACTTTAGAGGATGCCTACTTGTTTTTAACCCAAAACAACGCCTAAGTATATGCCATACCTCTACAATATTATCAAGGCAGATTATTTACAGCGTACCCGCAGCTATTCGTTTTTAATAACGATGTTCGTTACCGTTTACGCCGCTTATTCTTTTGTGCCGCCGGACACGGCGAACTATACCACATTAAGCGCTTCGGGGTTCAGAGGCGTATATAATTCGGCATGGGTGGGGTATGTATCCGCTACCATGACAACGGTTATGCTCTCCTTTTATGGCTTCCTGCTCATCAACAGCGGTATCAAAAAAGATATCGATACCGAGGTAGGCCTAATTATCGCCACCACCCCTATCAGCAATTTTAAATACCTTTTATGTAAACAGCTAAGTAACTACCTGGTGCTGCTAACCATTGCGGGCTGCACTTTTTCGGTAAGTATAGTGTTGTTTTTCATCCGCGGGGCTGGGCATCCTTTTGTGCTGTCTAACTTTATTTTGCCCTACCTGTTTTTTGCTGTGCCCGCATTGTTTATGGTGGCGGCACTGGCCGTAGTGGCCGAGGTTTTTTTGGGCAAGCGCAGCATCCTGCAATACATCATTTACTTTTTTTTATGCGGGGCTACCATGGCTTCCATAACCAAAAGCGGCCCTACCACGGGGGCATTTGATCCAATCGGTTTAAGCCTGGTCACCAAAAGCATCACCGCGCAAATTAATACGCAGTTTCACCAAAGCGTTAAAGATGTATCCTTCGGGTTTATTTTTAACGGACACCGCAAATACAAGCCCTTTGTTTGGGAGGGGATCAGCTGGTCGGCAGTGTTTGTGTTTAGTAGGGTATTGTGGATAGGGCTTGGCTTGGGGCTTGTATATTTCTCCTCGTTGTTTTTCCATCGGTTCGATCTAAAACAATCAGCAGGCAAAAAGAAGGTCAAGGCCATCCTGCAACCTACCGAAACTGATAAACAAAGCACCAACCCCGCAGGGATCACCCGCGAAGCCATGCCGCCGCTTGTTTTCAATTACGGCATTGTCCCGTTCATCAAAACAGAATTATTGCTACTGGTAAGGCAGGGCAACAAATGGCTTTGGCTGCTTAACGCAGGGGCTTGGGTAGCCATGTTTTTGGCGCCGTTGCCAATTGCATATAGCTATATATTGCCTGTACTGTTGTTTTTGCAGGTAACGCGGTGGAGCGCACTGGTCACAAAAGAAAAGGCAAACAGGGTGCATTACTTCGCCTACGCATCATACAAACCATTGTTAAGGATGCTGCCCGCGCAGATCTTAGCCGGGGTGTTGTTAGCACTTGCATTGGCACTGCCGGTAATTATACGTAACGCTGCACTGTTAAACACCGATGCCATTTTAAACATCATTAACGGCTGTGTGCTTATTGTTTTATTGGCGGCGACCCTGGGGATATTAACCGATGGTAAAAAGCTTTTCGAGGTGGTGTTTTTTATGCTTACCTATGCCATCATCAACAAGGTAGACGTGGTAGATTACCTGGGCAGCATGCCCCATGGCAGCACCTATTTAACTATCATCCTGCTTATAAATGCAGCCCTGGCGTGTGTTGGTTTTTTAGTGAGGAATTACCAGGTAAAGCATTTGTAAGGCGATTGGGGTAGTTCGGTAGCGTTAACCAGGCATATTCCATTTACTACAAGAATACGTAACACCTTTTGATTAGTGCTTAGTTAGGAACGGGTTTGCTTTATTAATCGCCAGTGGATGTTCATTTCTTTTTTGTCGCAAAAAAGAAACGAACCAAAGAAAAAACACGCGGCTGTACCGTGTCGCTGTCTAAGGGTGTTGGTAGGCAATGCCTGTGCTACCCGCAACACGCTAAGGCCGCATTAAGAGAGCTGACGTTCAGTTCATCAGGCTCACAAGAAAATCTTACTAATTGCATAATCAATAAATTACGGTTCAGATAAGCGAGCCTGACAAACCCAACGGCACCGTCAAAAATGCGGCATAGCGTAACACACGGTTGGCACCGCAACTGATAAAGCACTAACTTAAACAGGGTGTTACCAAGCCGCGACTTTTCTTTGGTTACTTTCTTTTGGGAGAAAAGAAAGTAACATCCACTGACGATTCATATCATTCATTGCCATAAATAACGAAGAACTAACCTACGGCAAGTCTATCGAATACTGACGCTTTAACATAGTTGTAGTTTTGTCCGCTGTTGTCCACTCATGTCCATACTCCCAAACGGACGGACACAAACACGCTTGCATCCCGCATTGCTTTTACTTAAATTTAGTCACCATTTATGAAGAAGCTGCTACTGATATTTATTGTTGTTTTATTTACAGACCTTGCTTACGCGCAGGAGGGGGCATCCACCTGCCAAAAAATCAACGCGCTTAATAACCGTGTACTCAACGGCACCATCAAGCGTGCTGATGCGGCAAAGCAATTTAAGGCACTGCTTGGGCAATTAAAAGTTAACCCATCAACCATAAGCAAAATATGGATATTCCCGCTTAAGGGTTATAAAAGCAGTGCCATTGGCGGCACAAATGGCAACGGTTATTCTGATAAGGGTTACCATTACCTTGATGGCAACAAACACGCCGCGCACCCCGCCCACGATATTTTTATTAAAGACGCCAACCAAGATAACCTTGACGACCGCACCCTTAAGCCTGTTGATGTTTTGGCTGTGGCCGATGGAGTTGTGGTAGCCTGCACTAATGAATGGGAACCATCAAGCACCCTGCGCGGCGGCAAATTTATTTGGGTGTATCACCCGGCACCAAATATGTTTACTTACTATGCCCACAACCGCACCATATTTGTAAAGCCCGGCGATGAAGTAAAAGCAGGCGATAAAATTGCCGAAGTTGGCCGCACAGGGCTTAACGCTTACAAGAAACGCTCGCCTACGCATCTGCACTTTTCGGCATTCAAGATCGTGAACGATCTGCCGGTACCGTTCAACCCTTATCAGCAACTGGTTAAATCAATAAAAAGATGAAAAGCATTTTAGCCTTTATAATATTAGCAGTAGTAACTGCATTTATCCCCGCGGATAATGTAACTACACGTTTTAAGCCTTCGGCAGGTTATGCGCATGTTGCTGTGGCTCCGGGCAGCTTTGGGGCTTACCTGCAAGGCCTTGCGCTTAAACCCGCCGGCACACATACCAAAACCTATACCGGCAGCATCGCCCGTACCGATGCTTACACCGCCGCCGTAATAGATATGAGCGTTGGCAGCCAGGATCTGCAACAATGTGCAGATGCCGTGATGCGCCTGCGTGCCGAATATTTATATCAGCAGAAAAGCTATAAAGCCATTGCATTTAACTTTACCAGCGGTTTTAAATGCGATTATGTGCACTATGCCGATGGTTACCGCTACGCTAATGAGCGTTGGATATTAAAAGGCAAAAAGGATTACAGCTACCCCAACTTCTTACGGTACATGACCCTGGTATTCTCTTACGCGGGCACGCTTTCCCTCCAAAAAGAATTAAAGCCCGTTGCCAATGCCAACGATATTAAGGCAGGCGATGTATTCATCAGGGGTGGCTCGCCGGGGCATTGTTTTATGGTGATGGATGTGGCCGAGAACGCCGCCCACAAAAAGCAGTTCCTAATGGCGCAAAGCTTTATGCCCGCGCAAAACATCCAGGTGTTGCAAAATGGTTCGCCGTGGTTTAGCCTAAACACGGTTGCCGGGATCCCCTACGGGGAGTTAGTGGATGCGAAGTATTTGAGGAGATTTTAGTGCAGGAGGTTAAGAACCAGTAATCAAGACCCAATGTCATTGCAGGTAACGTTCATTGCAGGTAACGTTCTAAGCCCGGCAAGCGGGTCTTTTTTGTGCCCTAATAATTTACCCTGCTATTACCTATGCTTAAGGCTACTATCCCTATATTTAGAAAAAATCAAATCGCCATGAAAAAGATATTTCTTTTAGCATCTGTAATTGCCCTGGGCTTTGGTGCAAATGCCCAAACGGCACCTGCTGCATCGGTTTCAAAAACAGATTCTACAAAAAAGGTAGTCCCCCATTTATATAACCCTGCCGCGGATGCCAAAGCAGATATCGCGGCAGCAGTTAAAAAAGCAAATACCGAACATAAAAACGTATTGCTGCAAATTGGCGGCAACTGGTGTATCTGGTGCTTAAGGTTTAACGACCTGGTTACCGGCGACGCCGAGCTTAATAAAACCATGAACGATGATTTTGTGGTAGTGCACCTAAACTGGAGCCCCGAGAACAAAAACGAAAAAGTATTAGCTGATCTTGGTTATCCGCAGCGTTTCGGGTTCCCGGTATTTGTGGTGTTAGATGGCAAGGGCACCCGCCTGCATACCCAAAACTCGGGCTACCTGGAAGAAGGTAAAGGCCACAGCAAAGCCAAAGTACAGGAGTTTTTTGATAACTGGTCGCCAAAGGCGCTTGATCCTAAGAGTTACGTAGAGAAAGCGAATTAGTAAGCAGAGATTAGTTAATTAGTGATTGGAGATTAGTTGCTAATCGACAATTAAACCCGCGCGTCATTTCAAAGTAAGAAGCAATGACGGCTTTAAATAAAAAGAGGGGCAGTGCATAATGCATAACTCTTTTTATTTATATGATTACCACACCTACTGCTCTTTATTAAACTGTAGTGATTGTGAGTCTACAATGTAACCGTATAAATACTGTCTGTTATTGCCTGATGGCGCTAATTTTATCATAGCTGCCCCGTTATTAGCAATTTCCATATCAAATTTTCTTTTATCCTTGCCTTTACCCACAGAATAAGTCAGCTTGAAATTTCCTTTGTCGGCTCTCACATTATTAATAACATCTTTACTCTGGTAAGCATAAAAGTCCTTGTCTGTTATGTCACCGATGTCTGTAGGAGTTTGATCACCGCTTAACAAAAGGCCATCAGGCAATTGAATCATAAATACCGCTTCGCCTTTTTGAGTATTGTATCTGTCCTGATTATGAGGGTATTTATCTATTCCATAAGCATTGTAGTAATTATGATCAACATTTATTTCAGAAACATATCGGTTTTGATCAAAGTTAGACGCTTTACCACCTGCAATCTGCGTTTGCGCAAACAAACTTAAATTCATTTGACTCGGTGTTATGGCAGGCGTGGGATAAGAATCATAGGCAGTGACGTAAATTGGCCGTGTTTGCATTTTTGTAACCACAAATGCAAAGTGTTTTGCAGAGATTAACGCATCTACAGAAACTACAGGTTTATCCTGCGCGAATGTTATTGCTATGTATGTTACAATAAAACAGGCTGTTATAATTATTTTTTTCACGATGCGTAAATAATTTTATTATAAGACATCAAACTAAACATAAGGTTTAAGCAAACAAAAATTATTTACCTACAAATTATTAGGAATAGCATTTAAGTTGCGTTTAGGGCATAGTTGGCAATACCATACACCAAAAAAGAAAATCATTTAAATAAAAAGAGGGGTATGCAAATGCGTACCCCTCTTTTTATTTAAATCCGTCTTCGAACTTTCAGACTTCTGACTTTCAGACTTACTCAATAACGCTTACTTTAAGCATATTGGTTTTGCCTTGTTTAATAATTGGCACAGCCGCGGTGTTGATAACCACATCGCCTGCGGCAAGGTATTGCTCTGCTTTAAGGATATTATTTACGTCGGCAATGGTTTCGTCTGTACTGTCAGATTTATCATAGTAGAATGCACGTACACCCCATACCAGGCTAAGCGCATTAAGCAACTGCTTGCTTGATGTAAAGATGTAAGTACCTGCTTTAGGGCGGTAGCTCGAAATTTCGAAAGCGGTGTAACCACTAACTGTCATGCTTACAATACCTTTTGCATGGGTATGCTCTGCCAAATAAACTGCCGAACCACAAAGCGCATCGCTCAGGTAGTTTGCAGATGTTTGGTCGGTGTTTTCTACTTTGGATGCATTGAACGGGTAACCAAGGTCCTCCACGTTACGCACTATCTTAGCCATAGTTTCAATAACTATAACCGGGAACTCACCAACAGATGTTTCACCGCTTAACATCACGGCATCAGCACCATCAAGTACCGAGTTGGCAACGTCGTTAACCTCGGCACGTGTGGGGCGAGGGGTAGTGATCATAGATTCCAGCATTTGCGTAGCAACAATAACCGGTTTCGATGCATCGCGGCATTTACGGGCTATCATTTTTTGCAGCAAAGGCACTTCTTCAAGCGGGCACTCCACACCAAGGTCGCCACGGGCAATCATCACACCGTCGGTAGCAGCGATGATCTCGTCGATATTATCAATAGCCTCCGGTTTTTCAACCTTGGCAATTACGCGGGCAAATTTACCACTCTCGCGGATGATGCGTTTAAGGTCGATGATATCCTGACCGGTACGTACAAATGAAAGGCCTATCCAATCAACATCCCATTGCAGGGCGTATTGCAGGTTCACCAGGTCATCCGGCGTTAAGCTTGGGATAGATACTTTTGTATTTGGCAGGTTAACACCTTTACGTGATGTTAAGATACCGCCGTGCACAACCTCGCACACCACGGTGTCTTTACGGTTGGTCTCAATAACTTTAAGCTGCAGTTTACCATCATCTAACAAGATGATCTCGTTAGCCTGTACATCCTGCGGGAAGGTTTCGTAAGTAATGTAGATCTGGTTATCGTCGCCAATACACTCGTTGGTAGTGATATTGATACGGGTACCATTAATAAGGTGGATACCGCCATCTTTAACCAAACCGATACGGATCTTAGGGCCCTGCAGATCGGCAAGGATACCTACATTGGTTTTATATTCGTCGTTTATCTCGCGGATAAGGTCAATAAATTTCTTGTGGTCTTCGGGTTTACCGTGCGAAAAATTCAATCGGCACACATTTAAACCGGCACGGATCATTGATAATAACACTTCTTTTTTTGAGCAGGCCGGGCCCATTGTAGCAACAATCTTAGTACGATTATAGTAAAATTTCATATTTTCAGGTTAAATTCAGGCAATATTACTGGTATTGTGTATAATTAACACATCTAAATTTCCGCTAAAATAATAGATTTTCGCGTGATTTTATTTTTTTCGGATCAATCTTTACCGCGGCAACAATTTCGGGTATCTTATTAAGGCACGAAAGTACGTTATCCAGGTCGTCGTCATCAATGTAATTTTTGATCATCACAAAATAATCCGCCTCTCGCATTTCAGGCACCAAATACCCCTCACTTCCCTTATTTCCAATAAAATAGAAATCGGTTTCGGTGCTTTCCCAGCTAAAATGAAAAAGCGAAAAAAGCAGCGGCGCGCCGTTAACATTGGCCTCCAACTTAAGGTCATCTATCCGTGTAAAATTAAAATTTAAACATTTGTTTATATGGTAGCAAATACGGTAATCTTTTAAAGATGTAGTAACTGCTATCAGCACAAAATCCAGATCGATCTCAAACTTTAAAACTTTCCTGTTCAAAACCATTTACATTTTAAAAGGGTAAAAATACAAAATGGAAGCACTAACCATAAATTTTGTTGATACATTTTTTAAATAACGGGTTGCCGATATTGGTTAACGCGGGCATGCCACTGTAAACCATATACATAATTATATAGCAGCAAGTTTATTTTTTGAGGGGGGCAAGTAATAGGCATAGCCATTTCAAATGAAAAACGCGAGGTATTGAGGTGCTCTAAAGCATTCATCTTTTCAAAAACATGGCCTTCCAACACTTTTAAGATACGGTATAATAAATTGATAATTAATTAGATACGGTAGCATAATGTAACTTTATCAATATAAATCCGAAATAGATATTAAACTTAAATAGTTCTACTCAAAATCATTACTTTTACGCCGGTTAAAAACCAAACTGAAACCTTTTGCCACAAAAAATTGTTCATTCAATATTGTCAAAGTTTTTAGATTTGATATTTAACATAATTTATTTTTCTTTGCACTGAATTTATTAATCATTAAACTATAAAGACTATGTCTGATATCGCTTCAAGAGTAAAAGCAATTATCGTGGAAAAACTGGGTGTTGACGAAAGTGAAGTTACACCAGAAGCAAGCTTCACCAACGATCTTGGTGCGGACTCTTTAGACACCGTGGAATTGATCATGGAGTTTGAAAAAGAATTTAACGTTGCAATCCCTGATGATCAGGCAGAAACTATTGGCACTGTTGGCCAGGCTGTTTCTTATTTAGAAGCAAACGTTAAGTCTTAATTTATAGCTCCCCAAAACTGTTCAATGGAGTTTAAAAGAGTTGTAGTAACCGGGCTTGGAGCGCTTACTCCAATTGGTAATACTGTTCCCGAATATTGGAATAGCCTCATCAATGGGGTAAGCGGCGCTGCCTTTATCAAGAGTTTTGATGTTGAAAAATTCAAAACTAAATTTGCCTGTGAAGTAAAGGGGTTTGACGCCGAAGGTTTTTTGGGCCGGAAAGAGGCACGCAAACTTGACCCGTTTGTTCAATATGCTTTATATTCTACAGAGGAAGCTGTTAAAGATGCCGGATTAGATTTCGACAAACTGGATACCAGTCGTATTGGCGTTATCTGGGGATCTGGCATCGGTGGTTTAAAAACGTTTTTAGATGAGGTTGTAAACTTTGCCAAAGGCGATGGTACACCCAAGTTTAATCCGTTCTTTATCCCTAAAATGATAGCCGACATTGCACCGGGCCATATATCAATTAAATATGGTTTACGCGGGCCAAATTTCACCACGGTTTCCGCATGTGCATCATCAAACAACTCGCTTATTGATGCCTTTAACTACCTGCGCCTGGGTAAAGCAAACATGTTTATCACCGGCGGGTCCGAAGCTATTATTAACGAAGCAGGTATTGGCGGCTTTAACGCTATGCATGCCCTAAGCACCCGTAACGAAGACCCTACAACTGCATCGCGCCCCTTTGATCTGGACCGTGATGGCTTTGTTGCCGGCGAAGGTGCAGGAACCATTATTTTGGAAGAATTGGAGCACGCCCTTAAACGCGGCGCTAAAATTTATGCCGAAATGGTTGGCGGTGGCATGAGTGCCGATGCTTACCACATGACTGCCCCACACCCCGATGGTTTAGGTGCATCACTGGTGATGAGAGCTGCGTTGGAAGATGCAGGTTTACAACCGACTGATATAGATTATGTAAACGTACACGGTACATCAACCCCAATTGGTGACCCGCAGGAAGTAAAAGCTATTACCGATGCTTTTGGCGACCATATTTATAATATCAACATCAGCTCAACAAAATCAATGACAGGCCATTTACTTGGTGCTGCCGGCGCTGTTGAAGCAATTGCCTCTATCCTGGCGTTGCAGCATGGTATTATACCGCCAACCATCAATCACTTTACCGACGACCCGGCCTTTGACCCTAAAATTAACTTTACATTTAACACCGCCCAAAAACGCGAAGTAAACATTGTACAAAGCAATGGCTTTGGTTTTGGTGGCCACAATGCTTCAGTTATATTTAAAAAATACCAGCAATAATTTCGCCTGGATGCCATTAAGCCGTTTTTATAAGCTATACCTTTCGCCAAATAGAAAATACGTTAAGGTTTTAAAAAATTTGCTCGGTTTTGTACCGGGCAATTTGTCGTTATACAAGTTGGCATTTCGCCATAAATCGGTAGCGCAAAACATCCGCAAGGGCGTAAAAAACAGTAACGAACGTTTGGAGTTTTTGGGCGATGCCGTATTAGGCAGCGTAGTGGCGGAAGTGCTTTTTAAGCTTTACCCCTATGAAGACGAAGGCTTTTTAACCGAGCTGCGATCTAAAATTGTAAGCCGCAACAACCTTAACCAGCTTGCCCGCAAACTGGGTTTTGATAAACTGATCGAATTTGATACCAAAATACTAAATTCGGGCAGGCAGGGTTCCCTTTTGGGCGATGCTTTCGAAGCTCTTATAGGTGCTGTTTACCTGGATAAAGGCTACGATTTTACCCGTAATTTTTTGGTGAACCACATTATCAAATCGCATATAGACATCCACACGCTGGAGCAAACCGAAACAAACTTCAAGAGTAAATTAATTGAATGGTGCCAGCGCCACGGTAAAGACATCAGCTTCGATGTAACCGAGAACCAGGAAGGCGAAAGCACCAAGCTTTTCACCGTACAAGCCAGTGTAGACGGCGAAATAATGGGATCCGGCAAAGAATTCAGCAAGAAAAACGCTGAAAAACTCGCGGCCGAGAAAGCTTGCGTTGCATTGGGGATATAGTTTATTTCGGATATTCGATTTAAGAATTCGAGCTACTCACCAATATATTTAATCGAGCACTCACCAACTTTAATACAATTTCTGCAAACTATCCTTGCCTCCGCTTTTTTGGAAGTATTCGTATTGTGCCTTTATCTTTTTGATGAGGTCGTAATCCCCCCAGGTTTTAAGGTCTTCAAATGACGGGCGATAGTATTCCATAAATTTGCGCACTGTTGTGCTGTCGCCATCAGTTAAACCAGTTGCGCGCATAACCAACGGTTTGTTGTAACGGCGGTCAACCTCGGTAGCCTCTACTTCGCGCTTGCTAAATGCCGCAAAACGCTTTGCACGGCCGGGGGTTTTGCCAAATAATTCATATATCCCCGTTATCGGTGACGTGAGCATGGATAAAACAGGCGGGTTACCATTATAAAAAGTTCCCTTTTTACGGTAATCGCCCATTATCTCGTTAAGTTCCTGCTTTTTAGTTTGTCCAACAATACGTACCTCGTTCAACTGCACTTCGGGTTGCATATAAACCACCATGCCATAGCTTGATGCTTGTTGCTTTTGCGGGGTATAACCTGTTTTTGTAAATAATAAAGTATCGCCAACCGTAGCATCAATGCTAAACCCCCCAAGGTTATCACAATAAATGGCTTTGTTGGTTTTCATGTTCATGATGTAAACGGCGTTAAGCCTGTCGGACGAGATTCGTTTAAATATAGCCCCCTTAATAGCAACCTGTTGTGCCGAAGCAAGGAAGGTAAAGCAAAACAGATTTATAGTGCAGGCTATTAAAAACTTCAAGGGCATATTTATTTAACGCTGCAAACTTATAAAATGTATAGCTGCCAAAGTGTGAAAAAGTGTTAAAGTTAGTTTTAGTTGGGATGTCCGAAAGTCTGGGAAGTCCGTAAGATGAAATAGCATAGTAGCTTACTTTGTTGCTTAGCAAATCCCGTCTTTCGGACTTGCGGACTTTTCTGTCTTTCCGTCTTTTCTGTCTTTTCTAACTTTCCGACTAAAATATTATCTTTGCACATGATAAAATCCATGACAGGGTATGGAATTGCCAGCTACGACTCGGGCAAAACAAAATATACCGTTGAGATAAAATCCCTTAACAGTAAATTTCTTGAACTATCCCTGCGTTTACCTAAGATCTTCTCTGAAAAAGAGTTTCAATTACGTAACGACTGCAGCAAGCAGATAGACCGAGGCAAAGTGAACCTTTCTATCAACACAGAGCAGGCAACCTCAAACGTAAAAGCGGCCGGTATCGACCGCGAGCTGCTTAAGCACTACTACAATCAACTAAAAAGTGTAAGCGACGAACTTAACGAGCAAGGCGGTAATTTACTGCAACTGGCCCTTGGTTTACCCGAGGTGGTTAAGTATGAAGAAGATACCGTATCTGAAGATGAATGGAAACTGGTTGAAAAAACATTTCAGCAGGCTATGGCCAACTTCCAGCAGTTCAGGAGCGATGAGGGTAATGTTTTAGAGGCTGATGTTAAAATGCGCATCGGCATCATCTTAAAAAACCTGGAGCTTGTTGAGGTTGAAGAGCCAAAACGCGTCCCCGCCATCCGCGAGCGCCTGAACCAATTTTTAAGCGAAGCCGTTGGTGCCGAAAGTATCGACAAAAACCGTTTTGAGCAGGAACTGATCTACTACATAGATAAGCTTGACATCACCGAGGAAAAAACCCGCCTTAAGGCACACTGCGACTATTTCATCGAAACCTTGAAAAACGCTGATGCAAACGGTAAAAAACTTGGTTTTATATCGCAGGAGATAGGCCGCGAAATAAACACCCTGGGTTCGAAAGCAAACGACGCCAACATGCAAAAATTGGTAGTAGGTATGAAGGAAGAGCTCGAGAAAATCAAAGAACAATTACTAAATGTGTTGTAAGATGTTGTAAGGTTTAAATGTTGAAAGGTTGGAATGTTAAACTCCCCAGCCCGCAGCATTCAAACTTTAAACCCTTTCAACTTTCCAACGATAATGAAAGAAGGCAAGCTCATCATATTTTCGGCCCCGTCTGGTGCAGGTAAAACGACAATTGTGCACCATCTGCTTGGCGAATTGCCCGAACTGGAGTTTTCTATTTCGGCAACTACCAGGCCTGCACGTGGCGAAGAGGTTGATGGACAGGATTACTATTTTATCAGCCTTGCCGAGTTTACCCACCGTATTGCCAAAAAACAATTTGTAGAGTTTGAGGAAGTTTATACAGGCACGTTTTATGGCACCCTGCGTACCGAGATAGAGCGCATTTGGGCCAAAGGAAAAACCGTAATTTTTGATATTGATGTTGAGGGTGGTATGCACTTAAAACGTAAGTATAAAGAGCAGGCGCTTGCTATTTTCGTTCAGCCGCCATCGTTAGAGGTTTTAAAGGAACGCCTTGCCGGCCGCGGTACCGATAGCCACGAAAAGCTACAGGAACGCTTTGCAAAAGCAGAAAAAGAGCTTAATTACGCCCCTCAATTTGATATTATCCTAAAAAATTACGAACTTGAAACGGCTTGCAAAGAAGCGAAGGAGTTGGTGACCACCTTTATCAACAACAGTTTGCAGTTGTAAGTTTGCAGTTGGCACTTTAGATGGGTACATACAAAGACTTGTTGCTGTATAAGAAAAGTTTCTCTCTTGCAATGGAAATTTTCTCTGTTACAAAACAGTTTCCAAAAGAAGAAACGTACTCATTAACTGATCAGATAAGGCGTTCATCCCGTTCTGTAAATATTTGTACAATTGAGGCTTATCGCAAACGAAGGTATCCTAATCACTTTATAAGTAAACTTACAGATGCCGATATGGAAAATAGTGAAACGCAGGGATGGCTAACATTTTCATTAGCATGTAATTACATTACACAAGAAACGTATGAGAAACTTCACTCATTATCTGACGAGATAGGAAGAATAATATATTACATGATAGAAAACCCGGGTAAGTTTGGAGCCGGAAAATAAAGGCTCTGTTATTTATAACTGCAAACTGCTTACTCATAACTGCAAACTGTAATGAAAATAGGCTTACTATTCGGTTCGTTTAATCCAATACATATTGGGCATTTAATTATTGCCAACTACATGGCTAACCATACAGCGCTGGATAAGGTATGGTTGGTGGTATCGCCCCAAAACCCGCTAAAAAAATACGGCGACCTCATTAACACCTACGACAGGTTGGAGATGGCAAAATTGGCTACCGATAACGCGACTAACATAGCCGTAAGCGATGTGGAACTTAAACTGCCGCAGCCATCATATACCATTGACACCCTTACTCATCTAAAAGAAAAATATCCGGAGCACGAGTTCGCGCTCATCATGGGGTCGGATAACCTGGTTACCCTGCATAAGTGGAAAAACTATCGCCTCATATTGCGCGACTACCAGATCTTTGTTTACCCCCGCCCCGGTTATGAAAACGCCGAACTGGCATCGCACCCGGCCGTTACCATCACCATGACGCCGCAAATGGAGCTTTCGGCTACATTTATCCGTAAATCCATCGCCGAAAAAAAGAACATACAATATTTTGTGCCCGACGCTGTTTTAAAATTTATAGAGAGTAAAAGTTTGTACAGGGTTTAAAACATTCACATCCCCAGCACGTCATTAACAGACTTATTTAAATCCTTCGTCTATTACCGCCAACACCCTATCTTTGTCCCTGTGAGCGAGAAAACCATCCTTAAACTTCAACTGCCTACCGACCCGCTTTGGGTGAAGAACGTGGTAGAAAGCAATATTGAAGAATTATTGACCGACCATGCCTATTGCGAGCAAAAGGCGGCTACTAATGCCATCACCCTTATTATCCAAAACCCGAACCTAAGCGATGTGGTGCAGGAAATGATCGCACTGGCACAAGAGGAGATGGAGCACTTTAAACTGGTGCACGATATTATGCTGAAGCGTGGCTTTGTACTTGGTAAAGAACGCCGCGATAATTACGTGAACGAATTGCGTAAATACATGATAGTTGGCGGCGGCCGCGAGCAGCAGCTAATAGATCGGCTGCTTTTATCGGCCATGATCGAGGCCCGCAGCTGCGAACGTTTCAAAGTACTGTCAGAAAACATTAATGACGAAGAGCTATCGGTTTTTTACCACGAGCTGATGATAAGCGAGGCTACCCACTACGCCATGTTTTTAAGGCTTGCACGCAAACACGCGGTAGAAGTTGATGTAGATGCCCGCTGGACAGAATTTCTAGCATACGAGGCCCAAGTGATCCAAAATTACGGCAAGGGCGAAACCATCCACGGGTAATTCATCCATACAAAACACCCGCTTACCGACACATTGCGTAACTTACAGCTCAATTAGTACTTACTTTGAACATGTTACGTTTAAAAACCTTTTCGGTAATTATCCATATTGCCTGCTGGCTGTTGTTTATGGCGTTGCCATTGCTTTTTGTAAATGGGCGCAGTGAAAGCTCCAGTATATTGGTTTTGCTCGCATCACCATATTATTGGTTATTCTGCTTAACATACGTATCTATATTCTATCTGAATAGTTCGCTCATGTTCCCCCTGTTTTTTCTAAAGAAAAGATATGTTGGTTATGCTATTATTTGCGTATGCTTACTAAGTGCTCTGTATTTTTTAAAACCCTTTGAAAGATTATTACGCAACAGCGAAGGCTGGCGTAGTAACATAGCTATGCAACAACAGCAGGGCGGCCAGCAATTTGGGCCTCCTCCCGGTGATAATACAGGCCCCGGTGGGCAACCTACAAACAGCGCCGTGCAAATGCCACAACGCGATAGTTTATTTAAAGGCCAGCATCAGCCACCGCAGTTTGGCCGACGTTGGCAGGGTGGTAAACGAAAGCATTTTGATACCATTAGCTTATTCCTTTTTTTAATGATTATGGCCTTAAGTACCGCCATAAAAACGGTGCAGCAATGGCAGGTTACCGAGCAACGCGTTATCAGTGCAGAAGCCGAGAAAGCAAGTGCCGAACTATCGTTCCTGAAAGCGCAGATAAACCCGCACTTTTTGTTTAATACGCTGAATAATATTTATACCCTCGCTATTACCAATAATGAGAATACGGCCGAAAGCATCATGAAGCTATCTAACATTATGCACTATGTTACCGATGATGTTACGCTTGATTATGTTACCCTGCAAAGCGAAGTAGATTGCATTCAAGATTACATTGCCTTGCAAGGTTTGCGCCTGGGTGGTAAAACCAAGGTGAATTTTAACATCAATGGCACTATCGCGCAGCAAAAAATTGCGCCGTTGTTGTTGATGACCTTTGTAGAGAACGTGTTTAAGTATGGTGTAAGCAAACAGCACGAAAGCATTATCGATATAAACCTGCTAATAGCAAACGGCAGCGTTACCTTTATGTGTACCAACCCCATATTTGAGCGTAAGGAAAATATTGAACGCACCGGCATCGGCATCACCAATACTAAGCAACGCCTGCAGCACATATACCCGGGCAAGCATACTCTAAACATTGCCGACGATAACAACCAGTTTACGGTGGTACTAACTTTGCACACCTAAGTTATGGTTTTAAGATGTGTTGCCATTGATGATGAGCCCCTTGCCCTCGAATTGATGCGCAACTATGTTTCGCGGTTTCCGGCCCTGCAATTATTGCAGACCTTTGAGGACGCTATATCCGGTGCAGAGTATTTGCAGAATAACTCCGTCGACCTTCTTTTTGTGGATATCAACATGCCCGATATTACGGGGATAGACCTGGTGCGGTCACTTGAAAATAAGCCCATGGTGATATTCACCACCGCTTATAAGAACTTTGCTTTTGAAGGATTTGAACTGGAAGCTATAGACTACCTGCTGAAACCTATCGACGTAAAACGCTTCGGCAAAGCCATAGAGAAGGCAGCCGATTACTACCGCTACAAAACTGCCACTACTGCCCAGGGCGAAGACGAGAACCTGTACGTGTACTCGGAGTACCGCATGGTTAAGGTCGCCCTCAAAGACATCGAATATATTGAAAGCATGGAGGATTATATCAAGATCCACCTACAGTTTGATAAAACCGTGCTTACCCTGATGCCACTTAAAAAGGTACTGGAAAAATTGCCCGAAGATAAATTTCAGCGCATCCACCGCAGCTATATTGTGCCGGTTAGCAAGATCATCTCTATCCAAAACCGTAAGGTGAAATTGCCCGCTATCGAGCTGCCTATCAGTGATAGTTATGCCAACTTTGCCCGCCGCTGGATGAAATTACGATGAAAAAAATCGGATAGTCGATACATATCTCCCATTTACCGACACTCCCTTTCCCGCATATCACGCCGCCTTACATTTATACTATTAAATCTTACTATTATGTCAAAGGCAATTATTAAACTCACCTACAAGCAAGTTATCAACTCGTCATCAAGCACCGATTTTGAAAAGAATGTACTGTTTGCTTCCTATCAGGAATTCCTGCTAAAATCGCAGGCATACAACCCGGATAACCGTTTAAAAACTTTCAGCGAGATGAAGAATAACGATGGTCGCGCCAATTCGTTGCATTACAAACTGAGCTTTGCCATTGGTTACTTTATAGAAATGCTGAAAAACAAAATCCCGGCGCTTGCCGATAACCTGGGCAACAGCATCACCTTTGAAGTGCCAAAATTTGAACTGATAGAATCGGACACCACAACCATCGCAGCCCACAAAGTTGCCCTCAACTACATCACCAGCGACCTTACCCTGCTGAACACCTTCGGCGACTATTTGGTATTAGGCACCTGTGATAGCGAAGAAACATTCACTATCAAACTACAGGATGGCTTATCCATTAGCAGCTACCGGGAGGCAACCAGCCCAAAACTGAATGGCCACAAGGTTTTGGCCTACTAATTTACACTGCATACACGTAATTTTTTCATAATAGGTTTGTTAAGTGCCCCGCAGGTATGAGCGGGGTACTTATTTTAACCCCTTTATAACATACCGCATAGCCGGCTTATGGTGATACGTTGACGAAACTTAAAACTCATTTTCATGGAAACTTCAACGTCACAAAAAACCATCCTGATACTGGATAAGGATAACCGCATATTATCTGTTGTAGATGATATAATGCACCTTGGCAATTACGATATCCACGTAATGATCGACCCAAACGCGGTGTTCGATAAAGCCAAAATTCTTAAGCCCGACCTTGTAATATTGGATTACCTTTTACTAAATGACGAGTGTGCCATGATATGCCGCGATTTTAAAGAAGACGCCGAAATGCAAGGCGTCCCCCTGATAGTTGTTACCGCCTACAACACTAAAAAGACCCGCGACGACGCTTATAACTGCGAAGCTCTGTTTGTAAAACCTTTAGACGTTAGCCTGTTTGCATCAAGCGTAAACTACCTGATAGCATCCTGAAAACTTTATGTTTAGTGTGTTTAGCCTGGCTGTGTAAGTAGAGTCGGGTTTTATTTTGGGGCGATAAAACCTACCACGTTATACAGGTAGTTATTCATCATCTCAATGTCCACCAGGTCATTCATGTAACCAATATGCAGATCGGGGCGAATGATAAGGGCTTTGCGCATGCCGGCTTTTACCTCAAAGGCGTCGAACACGTGCCAATTGGTATTTGATGGCGGCAGGTGGAAAAAATTGATGCTACCTTGGTGTCCTTGGGTTATCCATTTAGCAAGGGTAAACAGGTAATCTTCCTTGATCTCGCCAAGGGTAATGAGCGTAAAGCCCGGCTTGCTACACCATGCATGGGTATCGGTTTCTGTCTTTTTCTTTTCGTCAAAAATTTTGAGGTATGGCAGGCGGTCGCCGGCTTTTATTTTAGTGTCGCGGCTAAGCTGCAGGTTTATTTTACTATCGCGATAGCTAATGCCGGTTTGAGATATACGGCTAAAAAAGTATTCGCGCGGTTTTTTGTTCTTCCAGAATAGTTTAAGCACATTGGGCACCACGTATCGTTTAAGTAATCCGCTAAACCAGGTACGGGAGGTGATTACGTTAAAAATACGGTCGGTAGTGTTAAGCAGGTCTTTAGCTACGGGCATACGCTCGGTAGCATAGCTACTCAAAATAGTTTCTTTTATTTGCCCGTTTACTACGGCGGCCAGTTTCCAGCCCAGGTTGTAGGCATCCTGCAAACCGGTGTTCATGCCCTGCCCGCCAACCGGCGAGTGGATATGAGCGGCATCGCCAATTAAAAAACAACGCTCATCGCTAAACCTATCGGCCATGCGGTGGTGCAATTTGTAAATGGTTAGCCAGTTTACCTGCTCTATTTCAATATTCTTGGCAGTGGTAGCTTTCAGTTCGGGTAATACATCCTCAATATTCAGTTCTTCTTTGCTTTCTAAACCATCCGGCAGGCTGGCAACTATCCTGAACGACCGCTCTTCCGGCATCGGGAAAAATGCCGCGAAACTATTTTTAGCGAGATACATGCTCAGGATATCATCCTGCATTTCACTTGCCAGCTTAACATCCGCCAGGAAAAACTTATGCTGATAGGTATCGCCGTTAAATGGGATAGCCAATTGTTTACGTACTACACTGTGCGCACCATCGGCACCAACCACATAATTGCAGGTAAGGCTGCGCGTGGTATCGCCGTTTTGAAGCGTAACTTCGGTATTATCTTTATTTTGCTTTAGGCTGATGAGCGTAGTTTCCCAGTAAACGGGGCAGCAGGCGGTAGTAAAATACTCCAGCAACGTGCGCTCATTTTTACTTTGTTGATACAGGTGAATGAACGGATAAAGCGTTTGGGTATCACCCATATCCCTCAACGCTATAGCCGCCAGTTGTTTTCCACCCATATTAAAAGCCAAGCCGGCGGCTTGTTTACCGCCGCTTATCACTTTATCTACAACGCCCAACTGCCGGTAGATTTCCAGCGAACGGGCTTGTACCGCCAACGCCTTCGATTGATTGGTAGGCCCTTTTTTGATATCGATAATAATTGGCTGCACCCCGTTTCGCAGTAACTGGGCAGCCATCATCAGGCCCGAGGGCCCGGCGCCTACTATCAGCACATTAGTATGTTTTGGCAGGGCTATCATCTCATTTTTAAGCGTGGAATAACAGGAAAATGGCCGGGCGTTTGCGCAGGTCTGGCACTTGTTTTAGCCACTCGCTTATCGGCATCGTTTTAATGAACTCGGTAGGCGCGGTAATATCGCAGGCAACACAAAGGCGGGTTGTAGGTTTGCAGCTTTTTAAAACCTCCTGCAACATGCTATCGTTACGGAAAGGGGTTTCGATAAACATTTGCGTTTGCTTGTTCTTCTCGGCAAGGCTTTCCAGCTCCTTGATGCGTTTGCTGCGCTCAATTTTATCTATAGGCAAGTAACCGTTAAACGTAAAACTTTGCCCGTTAAACCCCGATGCCATCAGCGCCAGTAATATCGAACTTGGGCCAACTAACGGCACAACCTTGATGCCTTTTTTATGTGCCTCGGCAACAATATCAGCACCGGGGTCGGCAATGCCGGGGCAGCCCGCTTCGCTCATCAGGCCAACATCGTTACCGGCTATCAGTCCTTTAAAAAACTCCTTTAGGCCTGCATCGCGGTTATGCTTACCATAATCGTGGATCACCAATTCACTTTGCGGGGTTTTTAAACCGGCCAGTTTTAAAAATCGACGCGCGGTTTTCTCGTTCTCTACAATATATTCTTTTACGCTGTTAATGGTATCAACCAAATAGGGCGTAAACGATTGGGCCGCGGCCTCATCTGCAAGTGGTACAGGTACTAAATAAAGGGTTCCGTAAGCCATAGTATTATCTTTATAGCCCCCTCTAAATCTTGCCCGAAAGGGAAGACTTTAAGAAAACTGCATTATTTGTTATTTCAATTTCGCAAGCGCTTCGCGGATGCGTGGTATCATCTGTTGGATATCTTCCAAGGTGCTTGCCCCAACCGATGCCCTGAACCAGGTAACATCATCATCGGTACCAAAGGCCGAGAAGGGAACAAAGGCAACCTTAGCTTCTTTGATCAGGTAAAAATTCACATCGGCACTATTCTTTAGCACCCGCCCTTCCGGGGTGGTTTTGCCTGTGTAATCTATTTTGATGGTCAGGTAAATGGCGCCCATCGGTTCAATTGAATCAACCGAAAAGCCATCAGCCTTTAACGTCTGGAAACCTTCGTGCAAGGTTGTAAGACTGGCTTGTATATCGCTTTTAAGTTTGTCAAGGTAGGTGTTAACGTAGCTTTCATTCTCCAAATATTCGGCCATGGCAACCTGTTCTGCCTTTGGCGCCCATGCTCCCATGTGGCCAACAATGGCTTTCATATTACTTACAATTTCGGTTGGGCCAAAGCCCCAGCCTACGCGTACGCCCGTAGCCGCAAAACATTTAGAGCCGCCGTCTATAAACACGGTGTAATCTTTCAACTCGGGGCGCAGGGTTACCGGGTCGTAATGTTTGTGTTCGCCAAAAGTTAATTGCGAATAGATCTGATCGTATAGTAAATACAACGGTTTCTCATCCGCGTTACGGCTTTTGTTTTCGGCAATTACCAGGTCGCAAATTTCTTCCAGGTCTTTTTTACCAAACATGGTGCCTGTTGGGTTTAACGGCGAGCATAATGCCAGCATTGTTGCGCCCTTTAAGTGCGGTGCAATATCATCTGCCGTAGGCATAAAATTGTTTTCGGGGCGGGTTTCCACCAAAATGGCTTCGGCACCTGTTAGGTCACAATAATGGTTGTTGTTCCATGATGGTGTAGGGAAAACCACTTTGTCGCCCGGATCAACAAGAGCAAGGTATGCAGAATAGATCAGCGGGCGCGAACCACCCGAGATCAGGATCTGATTAGCGGCGTACTCCAAACCCATCCTGTTTTTTAAGAATGCGGATACGCTTTCGCGTAGGTTCAGCATACCATCTGCAGGCGGATAGTTAGTTTGATTATGGTTATAAGCATCAATAATACCGTCTTTAAGCTCAGCCGGAATAGGGTAAATATTAGAATCGAAATCGCCAATGGTTAGGTTGGCAATGTTTTGTCCCTGTTTTTTTAATTCGTTAATTTCTCCCGCTATCTTGATGATCTCGGACCCGCTTAAATTTTGCGCTAATACTGATACTTTCATTTGTAGATTTTTACGAAAGGCAAAGATAGGGTTATTGCGGGGAAAGGTAAAAGGTTAAAGGCGAAAGGTTAATTGAAGTTTTGTAAAACGCACTATGTTTGTCGCTTTAATAGGTCGACTCACCCCGACACCGCTTCGCTTGTCGACCCTCTCTGCTACGCAAAGAGGGTAAAAAATAAAATGGAGTTGAGTAAAGAAAAGCTCCCTCTAATCCGATAGCTATCGGATCTACCCGTTAGGGGAGACTTTATTATGTTAATGAAGTGTTATGTCAATCTTTATCAGATGCGGCCGGGGAGAGGCTACAAAAAAGGCGAAAAGTTTATCACTTTTCGCCTTTCCATTTATGTTTAACTTATTTACAAGTATGCTTTTCTCAGCCTGATTATCCTTGCCCAATGCATGAGTTTCATGATCGGATAAACAGGGTCTATCTCGAACCATTTAGCACCAAAATTGGCACTATTTGGGCGCTTGTGATGATTGTTCTGGAACAACTCGCCAAGCATCAGGAAATCGAACGGGGTTGTATTTTTTGATTTATCGTTGTTATCGAAGTTTGAGTAACCGTATTTGTGGCCGCACCAGTTTACAATAGCGCCGTGCAACGGGCCCATAATAAGGTGGATAGGAATCAATAAATACATCCACCATTGTGTAGCAAATGCTACATAAAAAGCGATGTATAACAAGCCGAACATAATACGCGATACAATAGATGAACCTACGTAATCTATAAATTTCCATTCCGGGTAGTTTCCCTTGAAGCGTTCTTCAGGCTCATGTATCCTTTTCTCGTGTTTACGATAGCTGATAGCCGTGTAGTACATCATCTGGAACACGTCTTTAAAGAAGTGCGGAGAGTGCGGGTCTTTTTCGGTATCGCTGTAAGCATGGTGCTCGCGATGCATAATTGCGTATGCACGCGGGTTTAAGTATGACGAACCCTGGAAAACGTAGGTCATGATGTAAAACGTACGCTCAAAAAATTTATTGGTAGTAAACATTTTATGAGAGGCGTATCTGTGCAGGAAAAATGTTTGAAAGAACAGCGACAGAAACCAGTGCCCTAAGAAGAAAATTAATATAATCACAGAAAATAGAATTATTGTGGATGTATTATTTATAACGATTACAAATATACGATTAAAACCGTATTAGGGATTTAAAATTAGTGTTAAGAAATCCATTTATTACAAAAAAGCCACCCGATTTATAGCGGGCGGCTTTTAAAATAAACTTGATTAAGCTTATACCTGAGCATCTCTTAATGCCTTGATACTATCGTGGCCTTCGTTGATGGCCTGTTGCTGCTGTGCAATAACAGTGGCAAATTGCGGCGCTAAACCATTCTCTTCTGATAAAGCATCTCTGTATGCTTTTTTAATAGCATCCTCGCCGCGTTCGCACTCTTCTAAAATACTTTTACGGTCGTGGCCGCTGAATGTAGCTTTAATATCTATCCATGCACGGTGAATGGTTCCGGTTGCAGTGTTACCTGTTTCAACCTCGCCACCTGCCTGGCCTACTGCTGCGCTAAGTTCCTGCACATTCGTGCGACTGTCGCTGGCAAATTTTTCAAATATAGCTTTAAGATCAGCATCCGCTTCGCCCAAATCTTTTGACGCACGGTCAAAACCGTCTATACGATCGTTATTGATTTCTATTAAGTCGTTTAATACTTCTACTGATTTTTCTGAGGTAGTTTCCATGGTAGTTGTTTTCTAATTTGTTTAGTACTACCAGTGCAACCACCATGCCAAGTTTAATTTGTAATTAAATAATTTATCAAAATACATATACCCAAAGGTTAATATCTTTGAAAGTTAGGCTTTAAAACAAAGCATATCCTACAAATGCCGGCGGCGGCTTATTTATATTAATTGACAACAAAAATTAAAAAAAAAGACCGCCCTTGCAGGCAGCCTTTCTCAGTTTAGTTAGTTATAGTGTTACTTTTATTATTCTTTTTCGCTTTTGGCAGAGTCATTAATGCCGGCCTCAGCAATTTGTGTAAGCAGGCTATCGCAATTTTTTTCTTCTTTTAAAGTAGCCTCTAAAAGTTCGGCAGCTTCAGTATAACCCAAAGTTGTTGCCAGGGTGCGTAAAGTACCGTACGATGCAATTTCGTAATGCTCTACCTTTTGCGCGGCAGAAATAATTCCCGCGTCACGCGTTAACGATCCCTTCTCGGTTTCAGAAACAATCTCATCTGCTTCTTTCAACAAGCCGGCCATCGCTTCGCACTTTACGGCCACTGCTTTTTTGCCTATAGATGCAAATGCGTCTTCCAGGCGGGTTATCTGGCCTTCGGTTTCGGTGATGTGGGTTTGGATAGCGTTACGCAATTCATCAGATGTAGCGGCTTTTGCCATTTTAGGCAAGGCTTTTACCAAATGCTTCTCGGCCCAATAAATATCTTTTAATTCGTCAAGAAACAATTCGTTTAGGGCCGACTCTTCTACATTCTCGGTTGTTTCGGGTGCCTTAGGTGTTTTCGTAGCAGTTGCATTTTTTGCAGGTGCTGTTTTAGTAGTTGCCATATAATAAATGTTTAATTTGTGTAATTGATGAACACGTATATCTGGTATAAAGTTTTACTAATAAGATAATTTATTAATTACAACTGACTATGCGCCCTTTTTTGACTTTAAGCTACTCATCAATTGTTCGTACAGGTCATCGCTTTTGGTTACACGCGGTTTAAGTTTTTTAATAGTAGGGCGTTTACCCTTAGCTTTCGCCTTGATGATCTTCAGCAGCTCATCATTATACTCGTCCTTAAATTTAGATACATCAAAGTCTTCGGCATATTGGTTGACGAGGGCCAGGCCTACATCCAGTTCCTTTTTGCTTACCGCTACATCGTCGGCAATGTTCAAATCCTCGGTACCACGAATCTCCTGCCCAAAACGGATGCGGGTAATCACCAGCACATTATCTATGGGGTGCACAATGCAAAGGCTTTCGGTATTGCGCAGTACAAAGCGCGCGAGGCCCGCCTTACCGGATTTTTTTAGCGCCTGTAGCAGCAGGGCATAGGCCTTATTGTTTTTAGTATCAGGTTCGGTATAGTAGGATGTTTCGTAAAACATAGGGTTCACATCGCCTATATCAACAAAGCTTTCTATCTCCACCACCTTACTTTTCTCGGGCGCGGCGGCTTCAAAATCTGCTTCTTCTACTATTACATAGTCGTTGTCATTTATTTTATAGCCCTTTACAATTTTATCATAAGGCACCTCTTTGTGGGTTTTCTCATTAACGCGCTGGTAGCGGATGCGCTCGTGGTCGCGGGCATCAAGCATATCCAGATCGATACTGCTTTTTTGCACTGCCGAATATAATTTTACCGGGATGCTCACCAACCCAAACCCTAACGAACCTTTCCAGATAGACCTCATAACCTTATGATTTAATACTATTTACTATAACTATAAAAAAAGGCAACGGTTTTTAAAATGAGTAAAGTGGTATAAGCTAATATTATTTTACCGTTAAAATATGCCCTTAGTTACTTGCAAAGGCACATTACGTCATCCATACAGATATTTGAAGCCTTTAATAACTGCAATGTGCGTTTATGATATGCGTATTAGTACGTATTTTAATATACCATAACGACGGGATTGCTGCAAAACACTGATTGTATGACCTTTACAATTACAAACTAAACACTAAAAATATCATGAAAAAGTTATTACTAAGCGCAGTTTTTGCATTAACCCTATGCTTCTCTGCAAAAGCACAAGACGAAACTGTAGCAGAAAACCCTGCGGAAATTAAAGACACCAAAGTTTTAACCATCGACGAACTGAAAGCCCAACGTGCCGAGCTGGTTGCGATGCTAAAATCTGAAGACTTCCAAAAAACTTTGGCTAAAGCCGATAACCTTAAAGCACCAAAAGAAGTTGGTATTGCAGGCGTTGATGCATTGGCCGGCCTGGTTACCACCATGATGACCCAGTTAAAAGAGAACCGAGCTTTATTGCCACAAATGTATGCCAGCGTAACCGGCCAAACACTTGACGGCCTGCCCGCTACCGAGGTAAAACCATTAACGCCCGACCAGATGTTAGGCTTCTCTAAACTTTGCCTTGCAATGGGTTCAAGCCTGCTAAAATCATCAAAAGACCTGATCACCCTGCCGGGCGAAATTAAAAGCGCCGGGTTGATGAAAGGCATCAAAGGCTTAAAATCGTTAATGTACATCAAAAGCAATATTGGCGCCATCAGGCAAGAGATCGCGTTCAACTCGAAAATGATAAACAACCTGGTACAGACCAACAAACTGGCCATTGCTGCAAATACAACAAAATAAAGGCTTCTTTTATTTAGTTTAAAGCGGGTGCTGCACGGGGGGTGCGGCCCCACTTTTTTGTTTTTACAGTATTGTATCGCCTTAGCCCTGTTGAAAATGAACACCTAATGTGGATGATTTTCTGAACAATGCCTCAATCATTTTTCGCACATTTGCAGCTCAGCATCTTACACCCCCATGGAGCAGTACTTTATTATTGATTTCGACAGCACCTTTACACAGGTAGAAGCCTTAGACGAGTTAGCCCGCATATCTTTAAAGAATCATCCCGACCGCGAGGGCATCTATAAACAAATAGAAGACCTTACCAATGCATCTATGGAGGGCCGCCTGTCGTTTACAGATAGCCTGGAACAACGCGTAAAACTGCTTTGCGCTAACCGCGACCATCTGAAAATGCTGATCACCCATTTAAAGAAAAAGGTATCAACCTCTTTCTCCCGCAATACCATGTTTTTTAAGAACCACCAGGACGAGGTGTTGATCGTATCAGGCGGGTTTAAGGAATTTATTATCCCGGTTGTTACCGAATACCATATCAAGAAAGATAATATCTACGCCAACACTTTTGTATTTGATGAGGAAGGTAACATTGTAGGTTACGACCGCGAGAACCCCTTATCGCAAGAGGGTGGCAAGGTGAAGCTTCTGAAAGAGTTAAACCTGTCCGGAGAGATCTTCGGCATTGGCGATGGTTACTCGGATTTCCAATTAAAGGAATCGGGGATGATCAAAAAGTTTTTTGCCTTTACCGAGAATATCGAGCGTAAATCTGTTGCAGAAAAGGCCGATCATATCACCCCGAGCTTTGATGAATTTTTATACATTAACAAACTGCCAAGGGCAATATCATATCCAAAAAACCGCATCAAGTGTTTGGTTATTGGCGATATAGATGAAGAGGCTTTAGGCCAAATGAAACGCGAGGGTTACAACTTCCGCCATCGCGATAGTATAGAAGAGAAATACCTGGACGAGGCCGGTGTTTTGTTTTGCGATGAAGCAAACTTACCCAAACCAGAGCATCTGGAAAATGCAGGTCGGTTAAAAGTAATAGGCTGCTTTGGCCGCGTGAACCGCAAACTGGCCGAGGCCGCCTGCGAAAAAGGCATCATTATATTCGATGACCCTAAAGCCAACCCGCGCAATACCGATTTTATCCCCCGTAGGGTAATTGCTTTTATGAATGAAGGCAAAACGCACATGAGTTGTAACTTCCCAGACCTGCAGCCGCCTCGTATCAACAATGCGCACAGGTTAATTCACATTCACAAGAATGTGCCGGGGATACTGGCGCAAATAAATGAGGTTTTTGCAAATCATAATATCAATATAGTAGGCGAGTTTTTGGTAACCAACCCACAGATTGGCTACGTAATTACAGATGTAAATACCGGTTACGGCACCGAAGTACTAAACGAGCTTAAAGCTATTGAGCAAACGATAAAATTTAGACTGCTTTATTAAATGGTTCATGGCGGATGGTTCATAGCTTATGAAAACTGCCCTAAACTATGATCATCAATTTTACAAGTTAATATAGTTTACAGGAACTACTATTAACCATGACCCATGAACTATCAACTACTCCCCTTTTTCCACAAGTGGCACCACTAATACCGGCACATGCGAGTTGCGCACAACGCTTTCTGCAACGCTGCCCATTAGCAGGCGATCTATACCTGTACGCCCATGGGTGCCAATCACGATCAGGTCAGCTTTAAATTGTTCGCTGCAACTTAATATGCCATCAGCCGTTGAGCCGTACTCGTTAAAGTGTGTAACCTCCAAACCTTTCGCATATTTTTCAATAGTACGTTCTATGATGTTATCAGCCTGATCTTTTTGGATGTTTATCATGTTCACCTCATCGTAATTTATCGTAGGCAAGCCGATCATCGGGTCGTTTGAGGTATCGGCAATTACGGCCGGCTCTACAATGTGCACCAAACCAACGTGGGCGTTAAAGGTGTGGGCGATATCAAACCCGTACGATGCCGCGTATTCGGCAAATTTGCTGTCGTCTATTCCGATAAGTATCTTGCTAATTTTCATGGCTATAAGGGTTTTGGTTCCCCTTACTAAACAATCAATTTAGGATATGTTTTATTAAAGATGTAATTGCCTATAGGCGGTACCTGGCAAACATGCGCTTTAGATAATTGCCCTGCGCAAGCCCGGATTTGGACAAGGCAGTTTTTTGGGCCGAATAGATCCCACCATCGCCGCTGAAGGCGTAAGCCGTAAAACAAGCTATGGCAAAAAAGATAGCATACTGCCCGCCGAATAGTTCAACCCCCATTAAAGTGCAGGCCAGCGGGGTATTTGTAGCCCCTGCAAATACCGCGATAAAGCCCAAAGCGGCAAATAAACCAATGGGGGCATCCATCAATTGGGCAAGGGTATTGCCCAGGGTGGAGCCTATGTAAAATAACGGGGTTACCTCGCCGCCCTTAAAGCCTGTACCAAGGGTGATTGCGGTATAGATCAGTTTCCAAAGCCAGCTAAAGGCATCAGCCCCGGCATGTTGGAATGCCGAAACAATGGTTATCGCGCCGGGATATTCGGCATCCACACCCAAACTCAAATAATCGGGCTTACCCCAAATATAAGTAATACCGATGATGGCAAGGCCGCCAACAACAGGTATCACCCAGGTAGCCTTGATCCATTTAAGCGAAAAGTTTTTGACCATATGTACCGCCCTTTCAAAGGCATAGCTCACCATACCAAACACCACCGATGCCACAAGCACCTTTGCCACAAGCAGCAAATTGCCCGGCAAACTAATGCCATATAGCACTTGCCCGGTATCGGCAACATCGATATGATAGGCGGTATGATGAATGTGCCACAACGATACCGTGACATCGCCCACGTAGCCCGCTATCAAACAGGCAAAAAATGACTTATATGGCATGCGCCCGATGGCGATAACTTCGATGGCGAAGATGGCACCGGTAAGCGGCGTGCCGAATACCGCCCCAAACCCGGCTGCCACACCTGCGGTCAGGATGGTTTTTTTGTCGGCCTCGTTCAGGTTAAACCAGCCCGCGAACAAGTTAGCCAGGCTGCCGCCAATTTGCACGGCCGTACCCTCGCGCCCTGCCGAGCCGCCAAAAAGATGGGTAATAACCGTGGTGACCAAAATAAGCGGTGCCATGCGTTTAGGCACACCCGCCCCCGGCTGGTGGATCTCGTCAATAATTAAATTATTACCCCGCTCGGCGCTTTTGCCGTACCATTTATACAGCAGGTGGATTACTACACCCGCCAAAGGCAACAGGTACAACAACCAGTTATGCGCAAAGCGGAAATGAATAGCCAAGGTTAACAGCCACAGAAAAAACGCCACCATGCTGCCAATTGCTACAGCAACGGGGATGCACAAGAGCGCAACACGGATGATCTGGATAAAGGGCGAAAACGGTTTGGGAAAGATATTTTTAAACATAACCTACGTGCAAATAAACAACTTATTTGGGTAGGCGTCATCAGCTTTGCAGCGGTTCAAGTAGGCAGAACACCATTGCCTTGTTTGTGTAGGACAAATATAGTTTTTTAGTTGAAGGTTTAAAGTGCAAAGTAAAAAGTTAAGCCCTATTACAGCTTTTCACTTTAAACCTTTAACTTTCAACTCCTACCCCTATCTTTGCCCTATGAGCATCTCTCCCGAAATAGAAAAAAGGCTTACGCTGCTGCAGGAAAAATACAACGCCATGGGCCAGGATATGACATCCTACCTGGACGGCCTGCTGCATGCCGACTTTTTAACCTATTGGGACTATATTCACCTGGATACGCTTTTGAGCCTGCAAAGCCCGAAAACGCCATTCCCGGATGAAGAGATCTTTATTATGTACCACCAAATTACCGAGCTTTACTTCAAGCTAAGCCTGCACGAATGCAAGCAGATAGCCGAGGCCGAAAACCTTACTGTCGAGTTTTTCACCGCACGGGTAAAACGCATTAACCGGTATTTTGAGGCGCTGACAAACTCGTTCGAGATTATGGTGGATGGTATGGAGAAGGAGCAATTTCTCCAATTTAGGATGAGCCTGTTGCCCGCCAGCGGTTTCCAAAGCGGCCAGTACCGTTTGATAGAAATTTACGCGACGGATTTTATTAACCTTGTTGCCCAGGATCATCGGCAAGAATTAGCCACCGCACCGGTTGAAGATCAGTTTGAGCAGATCTACTGGAAATATGGCGCTACGGAACTCTCTACCGGTAAAAAAACATTGACCCTAAACCAGTTCGAAAAAAAATACGCCAAAACATTTATCGAGCTTGGCAAGCAGGTTAACAATACCAACTTTAACGCTTTATTGCAGCAGTTTAAATATAATGGCGCAAGCACTAAAGCATTAGAGGAGCAATTGAAACAGCTTGATGTAAACGTGAACGTGAACTGGCCGCTAAGCCACTACAAATCTGCCGTGCGCCACCTGCACCGCGAGCCCGAGGAGATTAAAGCTACAGGTGGCACCAACTGGCAGAAATACCTGCCCCCGCGTTTCCAGCGCCGCATTTTTTACCCATCTTTATGGAATACCGACGAACTCGAAAACTGGGGAAAAGCCTGGGTAGATAAAGTGGTTAGCGAACTGTAAACTATGTCAGAGAAAACCATTTTAGCAAGCTTTAAAGAGCATCCTATCGCGATAATATTTTGTTGTATTTATTTTTTATTGTGGTGTTGGATAGCTTATGTTACCTATTATGATCTTACTCACCATGGTGATGGCGAAACTATTGGGCTTACACTTTATTATTTCCTATTTGTAGTAATCCTACCATACCTTCTCATAACTTCGGGATTTGCGCTTATTTCTAAAAATTCAAAAATATTTTACTGGAATATGGTCGGCTTTATTCTCGTTTTTATCCCGATAGCCGCATTGATTGGCTTTTTGGTAAGCTATGTAAACGGATAGCTATATAGCAGTTATTTGCAAACTATTAGCCGCTGCCGCATCATTCACTAACTTCTCTATCTCGTAAAAGCTTTCAAACTTGTTGATGATCATCATCGAGCTTTTCTTCGGAAATTTATTTACCAGGAATATTCCCGGGCCGCGATGGGTAACCTTTTTAATATCGGCAAGGTCTATGGCAACGTCCGGTTGGTTTAGGGTATGCAATACAATTTTCTGGCCGTCGATAATAAGGTTCGTGGCATCTACCCCTTTAAAATATTTCTTTTTCCCGTAAACAAACCCCACTATCAAAGCCATAAATATAATGGCGAATGTGATGATATTGGCCGTGGTGCCGCCACGGTAAAGCAGGTTAAAGGCAAAAATACAGATGATAACAACGTATGAAGCTAAGATGGTGTAGGTCCAGGTTTTTTTGAGTTTGGCGTTTCCTTCGGCAGTAAGTTTGTATTCGGGCATGCAGGGGCTTTGTTAATTTGCTGTAATATAGTATTCATAAGGCTTTAAAATTAAAAAATCGTTCAAAATTTTTTAACTTGCCACTTTCTGTATTACTTATTCTACTACCATGACCGACACGCTGGACATAAAAATCACCAAAGCCGCTCACTCACGTTTAGCTGAGACGGATTTTAACACCCTGCCTTTTGGCAAGGTATTCTCTGACCACATGTTTTCTGCGGATTACATTGATGGCGAATGGAAAAATTTTGAGATACTGCCATACGGCCCAATCTTAATGAGCCCGGCAATTTCTTCGCTGCACTACGGGCAGTCGTTTTTTGAAGGTATTAAAGCCTACAAACATGCCGACGGTAAGGTTTCTATCTTCCGCCCGGACAAGAACGCCGCTCGTTTTAACAAATCGGCAGAGCGCCTTTGTATGCCTACCCTGCCCGAAGAACTCTTTGTGCAAACCATTGCCGCACTGGTTGACCTTGACCGCGACTGGATCCCTGGAAAAGCTAACCACGCATTGTACATCCGCCCGTTCATGTTCGCTACCGACCCATATTTGGGTGTAACGCCATCGGCTACTTATAAATATATGGTTATTGTTGGCCCGGTTGGCCCATACTTTTCAAAACCGCTTAGGGTTAAAATTGAGACGCATTACACCCGCGCTGCCGAAGGTGGTATGGGTTACGCCAAAGCTGCCGGTAACTACGGTTCCTCTATGCTGCCTGCCCGTAAAGCTACCGAACAGGGTTTTGACCAACTGATCTGGACAGATGCTAAAGAGCACAAATACATCGAAGAAATGGGTGCTGCTAACGCGATGTTCCTGTTAGATGGTAAACTGATAACTGCCGAAGCAAACGATACCATCCTTGATGGCGTAACCCGCGATACGGTTATCGCTTTAGCTAAAAGCTGGGGCATAACGGTTGAAGAACGCAAAGTATCTGTTGCCGAACTGATAGAAGGTGCTAAAAACGGCAAACTTACAGATGCCTTTGGTGCCGGTACTGCCGCAACTATCGCTTCAGTAGCATCTATCAGCTTTGAAGGTGAAGAATACTTTTTGAGCGACCCTGCAACACGCGAGTTCTCAAAACGTGTTTTATCAACCCTTGATGACATTAAATACGGCCGCACCGAAGACATCAACGGCTGGAATTATATGGTGTAATTTTCTTACCAATTATATACGAAAGCCCTGCAGAAAATGCGGGGCTTTTTGATTTTTACATCACCGCCTTCACCACGATATACGGTGATAGCGCTTTGCTTTCTATGGGAATGATCTTGGTAAATACTTTACCTGCCACCCAAATAGCTTTAACAATGGCTTTAGATAAACCCTTCTGTTCAGATTTATTCTCCAGCCACACGCTGAATTTTCCGTGGTAATAAGCTTCAATATCTTTCAGACCCAGGGCTTTGCAGCTATCACGCAGCAGGTCAAGGTCCATGCTGTTGATGTTATGCTTGTCGTAGTTGTCTTTATCAAAATTCTTTTGCACCCAGCCATTAACACTCTTAAAATTTGGCAAGGTGATAAACAAGGTGCCGCCGGGCTTTAAAAATCTAAGGTGTTCGTTTATAATAAATTGGGTGTCGTTAAAATGCTCTATCAAACCGAATGAAAGCACCAGATCAAACTTTTCGGGTGGTTGGTACGTGAACAGGTCGGCTTCCACAATATCAATATCGCCGGGTGTAAGGTCATTTGCAGCAAGTAGCTTATTAATCAGCTCGGGATGGATAAAATAATCGAGCAGGGTAGTTTTTAAACCCTGGTATTTTTTTAGGTAAATGGAATAATATCCCGGGAAGCCACCCAGTTCAATAGCATTTTTAATACCCTTTTCGGCAATCAGCTTGCCCAAAATATCACCAAAAACATAATTAGGCTTTAGTTTAAATATCAGCCCCTTGCGCGATTCCCAAAACGATTTCCAGAAGGAACGGTCTGTTAAATCATTCTCCATTAAATATGCTCAATAAGGGTTTCAGTTTTCTTTTCCAGTACGCGCGCCGGGTTACCCACTGCAGTGCTGTTATCAGGTATGTCTTTTATCACCACAGCGCCTGCGCCAATAATTACGTTGTTGCCTATGCTTACATCACCAATAATACAAACGTTGGCGCCTACGTCAACATTATTACCCAAACGGGGGCAATTGCTAAAGGTGCCATCGGCCAGTTTTTTATGGCCTATAGTAACACTGTTACGCAACACGCAGTTATCACCAATAACAACACGCTGATTAACTACCAGTGCCTCCCCATGGTAAATAATAAGGCCTTTGCCCGCAACAACTTTGCGCGGCAGTTCGATGCCTAAGGTCCACTCCACAAAAAGGCGGTAAAATACCAGATACCAGCAAAAAAGGATCTTTGAAAGTGTATGGCGGCTAACGATCTGCACCGATCGAAACAGGAACAAAACCACTCGCCCTTTTATGTTGCTCCGGTTAGCGCTCCAGTCCTGGAATAAGTACTCGAAAAAGTTCATGTTAGGTGTCGGATTTGCTGTTAAACTTCATTTTGATATTAATGAAGCATTCAAAAGTAAAATTTTTAATTTTAGTATCATTATACTTGCCCCGATAAATGAAGGTTGCACTCATCAATACATCAGATTCTGGCGGCGGCGCCGCCGAAGCTTGCATGCGCTTATTAAAAGCCCTGCAACTGCAACAGGTGGATGTAACCATGGTGGTGCAACATAAAAAGAGGGCTGAAGATGCGGTTTACACCATTGAGCGAAACATATTTGGCAAGTTACGGTCAAAACTAAATTTCTTGTTAGAGCGGATTCCTTTCATGCTTTTCCAGGAGCGGGATAAGCAGGTTAGGTTCGCTTTTTCACCAGCCAACGCGGGTACGGATATCAGCCAATCTAAGATTATCAAAGAAGCAGACATCATCCACCTGCATTGGACCAACTCGGGGTTCCTCTCTATTAAAGACATAAAAAAAATCATCGCCCTAAATAAACCCATTGTTTGGACGCTGCACGATATGTGGGCTTTTACAGGTGGCTGCCATTACGCGGGCCCTTGTAACCACTTTAAAAACCAGTGCGGCAATTGCTATTTCCTGCGCAACCCGGAGGATAACGACCTATCGCACGATGGTTGGCTCCACAAAAAGGACGCGCTGAGTATCGCCAAAAACTTATCCATTGTAACCTGCAGCCATTGGCTGGGCGAGGTGGCCATGAAAAGCACCCTGCTTAAAGGGTTTATTATACAGGCGATCCCTAATCCTATCGATGTTGACCTGTTCTCGCATAAAGATAAAGCCACCGCGCGTGCCAAATGGGGCGTAAACCCCTCTGCAAAGATTATTTTGTTCGGCGCTGCCAATGTCAACGACAGGCGCAAGGGCATCAGCTTTTTGGTAGAAGCATTGCAGGTATTAAAAGCAAGCCGGCTTAACGAAGATATCGAGATCGTCATATTCGGTAAAAACAAGCACTTTGATACAAATGCTTTATCGTTCCCTGTTAAGCAATTGAATACTATCACTTCGCCTGCCGACCTGGCCGAGATTTATAGCATGGCCGATGTATTTGTATCGCCGGCTATTGAGGATAACCTGCCCAACATGATCATGGAGGCCATGAGTTGCAGCACACCCGTTGTGGCATTCAATACAGGCGGCATCCCCGATTTGATAGACCACCAGGTAAACGGTTACATGGCCGAATTTAAATCGGCTACCGACCTTGCCGCCGGCCTTAATGATGTATTGAACACAGGTAACCGCGATAAGTACGCCGCTGCAGCCCGCTACAAGGTAAAACGCATGTTTAATACCGAGAAGGTAGCAAGGCAGTACATAGATCTTTATAAATCCATCCTATGAAACCCGTCCTGTCGGTAATTACCATCGTTTATAATAATGCTCGGGATATTGAACGCACCATGCTTTCGGTGCTTGGCCAAACTTACGATGCTATCGAATATATTATGGTTGATGGTGCATCTAACGATGGCACGCTGGAAATTATTAATCGCCACGAAAGCCGCATTGCCAAACTCATCAGCGAAAAAGACAAAGGTATTTACGATGCCATGAACAAAGGCCTTGTCCTTGCCACCGGCGACTATGTGATCTTCATGAACTCGGGCGATGAATTTTATGCGGCCGATACAGTTACCAAAGTTTTTGCTACCGCATCCGATGCCGACATATATTATGGTGAAACCGAAATGGTGAACGATGGGCGCGAAACCCTTGGGCAGCGCCGCCACCAGGCGCCCGATAAATTTAACTGGCGCGGCTTTAAATACGGTATGAGTATCAGCCACCAGGCTATTTATATCAGGCGCACACTTACCGAGCCATACGACCCCAAATACCAGCTTAGTGCTGATATCGACTGGATCATCCGTGCGGCTAAAAAGGCTACCAAGATCGTAAGGGTTGATGGTTATGTTGCCAAATACTTAATAGGCGGCATGTCTAAAGCTAAACACAAGCAGAGCCTGCTGGAGAGGTTCGATATTATGAAGCGCCATTACGGGTTGATCCCCACCGTGCTTAACCACGCGGTTATCGCTTTTAATTTAGGGTGGTATTGGTTGAAGAATAAAAGGACGAATGATTAGGTGACATTGAATATCTTGCGCGTCAATGACGGCTTTTCAACAAACAAAAAAGAGCGATAGGTCAACCCTATCGCTCTTTTCCTATATAAAGCCGTTAATTATGCTTTCGCTAACTCGGGTTGTTTGGTTTTACGTTCGGCGTACACAGCACCGGCTAAAGCCAGGATCAATAATATTGAACCTACTAACGAGATATTTTCGCCCAGGTAGTATGATGTTGGGTGGAAGATGAACTCAACCTTGTGGTTACCAACCGGGATGCTCGCTGCTCGCAGCAGATAATCGGCACGGTAGTATGGCTGCTCTTTACCATCGATGTACATCGCCCAGCCTTTATCATAATAGATCTCGGAGAATACCGCAACCTGGTTTGAGGTTGAACCTGTTTGGTAGGTTAAATGATCGGGCTTGTAGCTGGTTAATTCGATGGTGCCATTTTTAGTCGCACCTAAAGGTTTTGCCTCCACAACGCTTTTATAACGCTCGTCAATCATTACCTCATCTTTTGGCGAGAAGCTGCTGATGGCCTGCATTTCCTCATCACCATCTTTTACATACTTAACCGAATTTACAAACCATGCGTGGCCGCAGGCAGTTGAATTGGCATGCATGCTTGGGCTGCCCGTTTTAGGGTCGGCAGTGATGATGTATTTGGTATTAAGCATATCAAGTACATCCTGGTTTACGCTTTTGGTGAATTGATTTTGAACTAATTCATCAAAACGCCTTAAACGAGCCGAGTGGAAACCACCAACAGTTTTATAGAAATAAGATGAACGCGAATCGTGAAACGGATCGCCACTGGTCATATCAAATACCCTAAAATCGGGGTCTTTATCACGGATGATAAATTCATCAATGTCACGTGGGGTGAAACTTTGATCAAGAATTTCTTTAGATACGAAGTTCTCGTCTTTTAAATAACGTTTGTCGACGCTCCACATATCTACCAAAATAATGGACATGAACGCAAGGGCGGCAAATGTTAAGCTTATTTTTTGTTTGATAACAATGTAAAGCAAACCAAACGCTAATGCGATAAAGATAAAAGTACGGATAGCATCGGCACGTTCTAAAGCCTGGCGGTCTTCTATCAGCGCGTTGGAAACCTGGTTAGCCATTTGGGTATTCCCCTGGAAAGCCTGGGTTAAACCGCCTACAAGCGTTTGATGCTCGCTCGATTTAAAACTTAAGAATAAACCCGGTACAGCTATCATTAATAAGGTTAAACCACCGGTAATATAGAAAGCAAGCTTTACATTCTTAAAGATGTATGGCTTATCGCGGTTTACAAATACCTCGTTTAATGCCAGGAAGCCCAATATCGGGAAGCACAATGATGCGATAACCAACGTAGACTCTACCGCGCGGAACTTGTTGTACAGCGGGAAATAGTCGAAGAACAGATCTGACAGGAACGGCAAATTCTTACCGAACGACAGGAACACGCTCAATAACACGGCTGATAACAACCACCATTTTATCCTGTTTTTAACGATGATCAACCCCAAAACAAACAGGAAGAATACGATGGCACCAAAATACCAAGGACCATTAGTACTTGGTTTATTACCCCAATAAACGGGTAACTGGCTGGCAAACTGTTGGGCTTGTGCAGGGTCTACACGGTTTTCGGTTAATACTTTTACCACCTTAGAGTCTTCGGCAGCCGGGGCACCACTGGCACCACCATATGCGTTAGGGATAAAGAAGGTAAATACTTCGCTTACGCTCTCGCTCCAGTTGTAGGCATAATCTTTATCAAGGCCTGTGCTTACAGCGGTGGTTTCGCTTTTAAGGTTAGCAGGGCCACGGATGGTATATTTGCTGTATTCGTAAGTCGTCCATAACGACCCCGCGTTTACAATAACTGCCAAAATAGTAGCGCCCGCTAAAAATGCTAACGACTTTAAGAACGGCGCGGTTTGTTTCGCTTTAATAGCGTGGTAAAGTTCGATACCTATTAAAATAGCGATTGCCAGGAGCAGGTAAAAGGTCATCTGCACGTGGTTAGAGCGGATCTCCATCGCCAGGAACAACGCGGTTAAGGCACCACCGGTAATGTATTTTCCCCTCAAAGTTATGATAATGCTGGCAACTATAGGCGCGAAGAACGCGATGGCATAAGCCTGATTGGCGTGCCCCGCCTGAATATAAATGAAGTTATATGACGAGAACGCGAAGGCTACAGCGCCCGCTGCTGCAAGCCAGTTATTTAACTTAAGGGTACAGAATAAGAAATAAGCACCAAAAAGATATAGTAAAATGGTATCAACCGGGTTAGGGAATACGGCTTTAAGGCCATCTATAATGTAAGTAGTTAGGTTTTTGCCATACTTGGCCCAAATTTGGTAGCTCGGCATACCGCCAAACATTTGGTTTGTCCATAATGGTGCTGTGCCGGTTGCGGCTTTAACATCCATGATCTCCTTTTGCATAGCTTTGGCCTGCAAAACATCGCCCTGGTACATTATTTTACCCTGCATTAACGGGTTAAAGAAATAGGCAAAAGTTAGTACGAAAAATATTGCAGCGACTATAAGATGCCCACTATTCCGCTTGATCCAGTTGTTCATTTAAACTTTTTTAGGGATAATAATTATAATCTTCAAAAATAGAAAATTGAATGAGATTAGAAACGATAAGTTTTTATAAGATATTCAATTAGCAATTATGGGGCTGGTTGCTAAAATAATAAAACATGAATACCATTAATAAGATACTTACAACATAAACAATAACGTTTAGCTTATTATACTCCTCGCGATTGCGGCGGATGTTGTAAAGATTGTAAAAAGCAAGGATAGCTATAGAAACCCAAAAAAAGTTATTGATGGTGCCACAACTGGTAAACAGTTGCGTTAGTAATGCAAGTACAATAAAATTGGTAAGTATTAGCAGTACTGTGGGCGGGGTATTGTTGTGGCCGCGCCTGCGTTTATATAGCCCTTCGGGTAACATTGGTTTATTTAATTTCTTCGTAATCTACAAATTCTCCTTCAGAATCAGGGACTGAACTTTTTGCATCGGGCTTATAATCTACACGCACACGGCCATCAGGTTTTGGAGGCTGTTGTTGCTGGCGCGCCTGCTCCTGCGCTTTGTTAATTATGCTGCCAAACAGCATAGGCAAAAATATGCGCACAAGGCTGCGGATGATATATAACGAACAAATGGCAATTATTAAGAAACGTATCAAACCCATCTGGTTTTAAATTAGCTTACAAATATAAGTATATAACGTAAAATTTGTTTCATTATGATATTTATGTATATGAAAGGGGCAATGAATCAAACCCATTAATCCGTCCACTCACTAAAAAGTCAGTTTCACTCACTCAGGTATCCCGCCCAATCATTACTGTAAAATCGTGCTTTGATAGTATTTACCATTGTATCAGAAAAACACAAATCAAACTTAATAAACATTAAAAAAACTATCATGAAAACACAACGCTACTTATTTCTATTAACAGTTATCTGCTTATCATCATTAATGGTTAAATGCAAAAAGGGTGATGACGGACCTATTGGCCCTGTAGGTGCTAAAGGTGATACGGGTGCTACAGGGGCAAACGGTACAAATGGCACCAATGGTGCCGCGGGAACTACAGGCGCTACAGGTACGGCAAATGTAATTTACTCCGACTGGATAACGCCTGCATCTTATACCAAAACAACCGTATTTAGCACATTCAATTTCTTTTATGATATTGCTGCATCTAAAGTTACCCAGGCTGTTTTAGATAAAGGCACCATACTTGTGTACGCAAAACTGAACGGATATAACCCGGTGATATGGCCTACCGACCAAGTGAGTGGATTACCTATCGTGATCAATTATCTAAGTGGTACTACTCCGGAGATAGACACATGGTCGGCACGTAGTACGTTAGGTAAGATCCAAATCCATATGACCAACAATAATAATGCTTACGGCAGCTTATCTACAGCACACAGCTTCAGATACGTGATCATCCCCGGTGGCGTGCATACAACCTCTGTTGTAAATTTCAGAAATTATGCCGAGGTTAAAAGAACTTATAACATAGCCAACTAAAGCCTTAAGATTTAATCAAAGCCGCGCTTATATAAATGAGCGCGGCTTTGATTTAAGAGAATTTCTCTTCCATCATTTTTTCCAGGGCAAACATTTCATCGCGCAGTTTGGCGGCCAGCAGGAAATCCATATTTTTTGCTGCTGCCACCATGTCCTTGCGGGTGTTATCGATAGATTTTTTCATGTCCGGCTTGGTCATGTATTGCACTATCGGGTCGGCAGCAAGGGTAAGGGTATCGGTTTCCACGTAAGCCTGTTGTACGCCACCTTTAAAGTCGACAACGGAGGTTTGCTCCATGATCTCCTCTTTGGTTTTACCAACAGTACGTGGCACAATGCCGTGCTCTTCATTATATTTCATCTGCAACTCGCGGCGGCGGTTAGTCTCGTCCATCGTTATCTGCATCGAGTCGGTAATCTTATCAGCATACATAATAACCCGGCCCCTATCGTTACGGGCAGCACGGCCAATAGTTTGGATCAGCGAACGCTCTGACCGCAGGAAACCTTCTTTATCAGCGTCCAAAATAGCTACCAATGATACCTCAGGCAGATCCAACCCTTCGCGCAGCAAGTTGATCCCTATCAACACATCAAACTCGCCAAGGCGAAGGCCACGCAGTATCTCTACACGCTGCAAGGTTTTCACTTCCGAGTGTATGTAACGGCATTTAATGCCGAGCCTGTCCATATACTTGGCCAACTCTTCGGCCATGCGTTTGGTAAGGGTGGTTACCAGGATGCGGTCGCCCATTTTAATTGTTTTGTCCACCTCGTCAAGCAAATCATCCACCTGGTTTATCACCGGGCGGATCTCGATGATCGGGTCAAGCAATCCTGTAGGGCGTATCACCTGCTCTACTACTACACCGCCAGATTTTTCCAGTTCGAAATCGGCAGGGGTGGCGCTTACATATATCGTTTGGGGGGCAAGGCGCTCAAACTCCTGAAAGTTTAGCGGTCGGTTATCCATCGCCGCAGGCAAACGGAAACCATAATCAACCAAGGAAATCTTCCGGGACCTGTCGCCGCCATACATCGCCCTTATTTGGGGTACAGTTACGTGGCTCTCGTCTATTACCATCAGGTAATCGTCCGGGAAATAATCTAATAAACAGAACGGGCGCATCCCCGGTTCGCGTCCGTCAAAAAAGCGCGAGTAATTTTCGATCCCGCTGCAATAACCCAACTCGCGGATCATCTCCAGATCGTAGTTAACCCTTTCCTCCAGGCGCTTTGCTTCAATGAAGCGGCCATCGCCAATGAATTGCTTTTTGCGGGTTTCCAACTCCTCCTGAATGGCCCAAACAGATTGCTGGAAGCGCTCACGCGGGGCAACATACAAGTTGGCAGGGTAAACCACCATGTGCGTCATCTTCTCGATGGTTTTACCCGTGGTGATGTCAAATGTGCTAAGCTCTTCAATATCATCCCCAAAAAAACTGATGCGGTAGGCGTAATCCATATAAGCCGGGAAAATATCCACCGTATCGCCCTTAACCCTAAACGTACCGCGTTTAAAATCGGCCGTAATGCGGGCGTATAATATCTCCACCAAACGGTGTAAAAAAGCGTTCCTGCTAATACGCGTCCCAACCGCGAATTTAAATACCGAGTTGGCAAAATCTTCGGGGTTACCCATACCATAAATGCAGGAAATGGACGACACTACGATCACATCCCTCCTGCCGCTCATGAGCGACGAAGTGGTGCGCAAACGCAGTTTTTCTATCTCCTCGTTTATCTGCAGATCCTTTTCTATATAGGTGTTGGACGAGGGGATAAAAGCCTCGGGCTGGTAATAATCGTAATAAGATACAAAGTAGTTCACCGCGTTATCGGGGAAAAACTGTTTAAACTCGCCATACAGCTGCGCCGCCAGCGTTTTATTGTGGCTAAGTATCAGCGTGGGTTTTTGGGTTTGCTCAATTACGTTGGCAATACTAAACGTTTTGCCAGACCCGGTTACCCCCAACAGGGTTTGGAAAGGGTCGCCGTTGTTTACACCGTCAACCAGTTGTTTTATAGCGGTTGGCTGGTCGCCGGAGGGTACGTACTGAGAAGTTATTTTAAAATCCATTACTCAAAAATAGTGATTAGTGACCGGACTTTTGTGATTAAGCTGTCAAGATTGCTAAACATTTTAGTTGGCCGTATTAACCTGATACTTTACAAATATCTTATACCTGATGACAACCCTATGTCAGCATCTTTTTATACAACCAAATTATTTGTATAATGATTGCTTAATTGCATCTATTTAGCAATCTTTAAGCAGGATTTGAAAAAAGCGTTTATTTCAAATTTCAGGTATCACATCTCAAGTCCACCCATGCAGCCTTTCATCCTCAACAAAACCAACAGTATTGCCAACCAATTTTTGGCTGAGCTTCGCGATGTTAACCTGCAGCAGGATAAATACCGTTTCCGCAAGAACCAGGAAAGGCTTGGCGAGATATTGGCCTACGAGATAAGCAAGACCCTAACCTACGAGACTGCCGATGTGCAAACGCCCTTAGGCACCGCCACCATAAACTTGGCTACCGAGCAACCCGTTATAGCCACCATATTGCGCGCCGGGCTACCCTTTCACCAGGGGTTTATTAATTTCTTCGACCGTGCCGATTCCGCATTTGCAACTGCTTATCGCAAGGTTAAAAAGACGGGGGCGTTCACCATTCAGATCGACCAGATCTCCGCTCCTGACCTGGAGGGAAAAACCCTTATTATGTGCGATACCATGCTGGCCACCGGGCAAAGTATGGTTTTGGTTTGTAAAGAGATCATGGCGCAATACAATTTAAAGGCCCTGCACATTGCCGCCGTTATTGCCAGTACCGAGGGTATTACTCATGTACGCGCCAACCTGCCCAAAGCGCAAGTTTGGGTTTGCGCAGTTGATGAAGAAATGACCAGCAAGGCTTACATAGTACCGGGATTAGGTGACGCCGGCGATCTGGCGTTTGGGGAGAAGGTGTAGATAGATTTCGTAAAAAATTGTTTTATATATTTATCCATGAAAAAAATTATACTCTTTTTAACTTTAACAATATCAGCTCAATCTTTCGCTCAAAGCAGAAAGGTTTTTTTAGCGGAAGATGGCTCCGCAATAGACTCATCAAAGGCCACATTCTATCTACTTATTAATCAGCTATCAGATACTTCCTGGTCAGCTAAGCAATATGGCATGGATAACGTTATAATAACGGAAGGAAATTACAAAGATGCAAGCCTTATCACGCCTCATGGCAAATTCACTTATTATAACAGGGATCTAAAAAAAATCGGTAACGAAGCCTCGGCAAGCTATGTAGAAACCGTTGGAGAATATAAAAACGGCCTAAAAGATGGCCAGTGGATAGTTTTTCGGTCTGAAAATTTTATATCCAGTTTAGATACTTATAAAAATGACAAATTAAACGGATTACATGAGAACTATGGTGACAAAACATTACCTATTACTATAAGAGGTAATTATGTTGATGATGTTAAAGAGGGTGAATGGTATACAATAAGTAAAGATGGAAATATACTTAGAGCCGAAGGTTTTACTCACGGTAAACGTACCAGTGACAACACTAAATCCTCAGGTTTAAAAGCTGCAATTCCACCTGACGACTTTAACAGCTATATTATAGGGAATATTACTAAAGTAGTTTCTAATGATACAAATGAAACGATATTTGTGCATTGCACTATTACCAATGAAGGAATGGTTGTAAACCCAACAATAACCAACCCAGAGATAAACCCTTCGCTTGCTATGACAATATTAAATACACTCTTAAAGTCCCCTAAATGGAAACCTGCATATGATGTTAATTTGAAAATATACATAGAATGGAATGCAGGCTTTATGGTAACTATTAAAAAAGGCAATGTAAATACCTTCTATTCGTCAAAAGCGGAAGAATTAATACATCAGATTAAAAACTAAGCGTAGCTTTACTCGCACAACGTTTCGTGAACGTTCAAAATAATACAGTTACTTATAATGCTGCAATACGAAGTCAAACAATACAAACACATCTTCTTCGACCTTGACCACACCATTTGGGATTTTGACAAGAACGCCGAAGAGACCCTGCACGAGCTTTACGGCACTTATAAACTAAAAGATATTGGCCTGCACTCCGCCGATTTGTTCATAGAAACCTACACCCGCCATAACCACCGCCTTTGGGCAGATTACCACTTGGGCAGGATAAGCAAGGATGAACTGCGCGAAGAACGTTTCAAATCAACCTTTATCGAACTTGGTGTACAGCCAAACCTGATGCCCGCTGATTTTGAGGATGCCTATGTAAATCTCGGCCCAACCAAAACAAACCTGTTTGCCCACGCACACGAAACGCTGGCTTATCTACAAGGCAAATACACGCTGCACCTTATTTCTAACGGGTTTAAAGAATCTACCGAAATGAAGGTTGCCCGCACCAATCTTGCCCCCTATTTTAAAAACGTCATCATATCCGAAGTGGTGGGCGTTAACAAACCCGATCCGCTGATATTCCACCACGCTATTGAACTGGCCGGGGCCACCATCCCCGAAAGTATAATGATAGGCGACAGCATAGAAGCCGATATCCGCGGGGCTATGGGTGTAGGCATGGATGCCATTTATTTTAACCCTGCCAATTTAGAAAAGCCTGCGGATGTGGCTGTTCAAATAGTTGGGTTAAAAGAGCTAACTTTATTACTATGAACATCGCTAAAGAGCGCCGCGCCATTGATGCCGCATTAGATACCTACCGCCAGTTGCTGGACGGTTTTTCTGACGAGCGCTTCGCCCAAACCCCACCCACGGGTGGCTGGAGCTACGCCGAGGTGTATGATCATATCTTAAAATCGAGCTTAGGGTCTACCATCGCGCTGGAGCGTTGTACGAACAACAACTGCCCTCCAACCAAAAAGGGTATGGGCTTTTGGGGATATTACGTAATGGCAACCGGCCTGTTCCCGCCGGGGAAATTAAAAGTGCCCGAAGCTGTTGCCGATAAAATTGCCCCTAATAAGATAGATATTGAAGCCGCTAAAAACCTCATCATCAAAACCCGTAAACGGATAGAAGGTGTTACGGGCCTAATTAAAGACGCGCCCGCCAACGCCCGCTGGCAGCACGCCCGCCTGGGCATGCTTAACGCCGCGCAGTGGTTTAAATTTACCCGCGTGCATTTGGAGCATCATTTAAAACAGTTGGAACGGATCAAAAACAACTTTATGAAGCGGTAAATTTACTCACCCGACCATCGCTACGCCTGGTCACCCTCTCTGCTTCCCAAAGAGGGTGAAAAAAGAAAAAATCTCTAAATCCTATTTGCGAAGCAGAAAGGGTCGCGCATGGAGTGCCGCAAGGTGAGTAAAACACATAAAATGTTCACGTTCACGGCCATGACCACACATTTTTATTTACAAACAACTCAAAATCAAATACTTGAGTTTTATTGTGTACTGACAAAACACCGCCACCACTTTGATCAAACCGGTTACAGGTGTTTACAGGTACTTTAAACGTCCTTAAAAAAACCGCGCCGGAATTTCACGTGCATTTCATATTTAATTGGTAAATTACTTACATCAAACAGACAAGCTACCGCCAATATAAACCTGCCGCCAAATTAATTTTTGTTTAACGTAACCTTTTACATTTAACAAAGTCTTAACACTATAATAATTTGATTATATGATATTTGTAAAAATAAGGAAAGATGAATTTTGAATTTACTTACTTGTTTGTAATAGGATTACTGGTATTGCTTGGTGCATTCTATCTAAGCCCTTACGAACTTAAGGTTAACGAAGACGACGACGAGGAATAAGCCTCCCGTTACCAGCTGCCAGCGTTTATAAATAAACGGCTATTGTATAGCCCCTCAGTTTTTAATGGCAAAACGCGAAGTAGATATAGTTATCATTTCTGATGTGCATTTAGGCACGTATGGCTGCCACGCCAAAGAACTCCTCAAATATCTTAAAAGTATCAAGCCCAAAATGCTTATCCTCAACGGGGATATCATCGATATTTGGCAATTCAGCAAATCGTACTGGCCCGAGGCACACATGAAGGTGGTGCGCCGCATCCTGAAGTTTGTTACCGAAGGCGTGCCCGTGTATTACCTTACCGGCAACCACGACGAAATGCTGCGCAAATTCACCGATTTTAACCTCGGCACATTTCAATTATTGGATAAGATAGTGCTTAACATCGATGGTAAAAAAGCCTGGATCTTTCATGGTGATGTGTTTGATGTGACCATGCAGCACTCTAAATGGCTGGCAAAACTGGGCGCCGTTGGGTACGATACCCTCATCCTCATCAATAGCATGACCAACTGGCTGCTCACCGCTATGGGCCGCGAAAAAATGAGTTTCTCGCAAAAAATAAAGGCCAAGTTTAAAGACGCCGTAAAATTCATTAACCAGTTTGAGCAAACCGCTGCCGACCTGGCCGTAGAGAAAGCCTACACCTATGTTATTTGCGGACACATCCACCACGCCGAGATCCGCGAGATCCAGTCGACAGAGCAAACGGGGTCGGTGCTATACCTCAACAGCGGCGACTGGGTGGAAAGCCTCACCTCGCTCGAATACCACAACAACGACTGGACTGTTTTTAAATATGAACCCGACGACTTTAAACAAGATAACGACGAAGACGACATCACCGACGCCGAAGACCTGGACGCCAAACTGGACGTACGAAGTTTGTTAGAAAGGTTTAAGCAGGAAGCGCAGTAGGGGTGATTGCTAGAATAAAAACACTTTTATGCAAAATGTCTAAATTTGTCGCGATGAAAAAGATCTCGCTTTTCCTATCGTGTTTTTTGGTTAGCATGTTTTTTAATACGTGTGTTACGGCCCAAAATCACCAGATTGTTATTTCTGCCGCCGACAATGAAGCCCTGCCCTTCGCCCTCGTACCTTACCGGGTTAAAAACCTATGGGGATTTTCGGATTATAAGGGAGACATCAAAATTGCCCCCCAATATGATGATGTGAAGCAGATAAAATATTATTGGACAGATGGCACCAGCTTTAAAAGCGTTATGGTAGTTCGTAAAGGGTCAAATATCTTTGCCATCAACCATCATAATAAAATACTTATTCCACCTACCACTCAATTTGATGAGATCAGCCCTGATACTTATTATTATGGTGTTGCAATCGTATCCAAACAAGGCAAAGAGGGAGTATTTTATAACAAGCAGATCATCCCTTGCTTATACACCAGTGTCGAGCGTGAAAAAAACCTCAGTTTCCGTGTTTTGGCCGATGGCAAATCGGGTATTATCAACTCAAAAGGAAAGATAGTTGTGCCTATAGAGTATTACGGGATCGGCACAAAAAGTATTACTAAAGACGCAGTGACTTGGACAGCCCTTAACAGCACCAGTAAAAATATGGAGTTTACGGATGAAATAGCAGAGACACCCGCAAACGAAGAGTTTCACAGTTACATCGTTAATGAGCCGTGGCCCGCAAGCGTTGACATGCCACAAAGCCTGATGGATATTAAAATGAAAGATTTGCGTAAAGTTTATAAAACAGCGGTTATAGATACCTATTATTCGTATATAATTTATGTAACTAAAAACGGCAAATGGGGTGCATTTAACTTAATTACGGATAGCTTAAGTGTGCCTTGCCTATATGACGAACTTAAAGCCGAAAAACAAACCGAGCCCAAAATTGCTATTCGGGCAAAAAGGGACAACTATATGGCTATATTGATGAAAGTAACAAATTACTTTCCCCAATTATTTTCGATGGGATATATAAAAAGGGCGCCAATTTTATGCTCCTACAAGGCAAAAAGATAGGTTTATTAACACATAACCTTAAATATATCAAACCGCTTTACCTTGATATCAGCTATCCCGAGGAGGTTTATGATGCCAAAACTTCCAAAGCACAGGTTTTTCATGAAGTATTAACAGCATCTGGAAAAAAAGGCTTTATAAACATTGACGGGTTTGAATACTTTAAAGACTAAGCGCAAATAAAAAGCGTGGAGGCCTACTGACGCCGAAGACCTGGACGCCAAACTAGATGTACGCAGTTTGTTAGAAAGATTTAAGCAGGAAGCGCATTAAATCTTGTCAAAGCCATTATATTTGCTCGCATCATCTACTAATATTCTATGAAAATATTGTTCGGTATACAGGGTACAGGGAATGGCCACATTAGCCGCGCCCGCGAGATTGTACCCCTGTTGCAGCAATACGGCGAGGTGGACCTGCTGGTGAGCGGCACCGAAGCGGAAGTGAGTTTATCGCAACCGCTTAAATATCGTTTCCATGGGTTTAGCTTTGTGTTTGGTAAAAACGGCGGGGTAGATAATTGGGCCACCTTTAAGATCATGAACCTGCGCCAACTATGGAAGGATATGCACAGCATCCCTTTGGACCAATACGACCTTATTATTAACGATTTCGAACCCGTTAGTGCCTGGGCTTGCCGCCTGCAAAAGGTGCCGTCGGTGTCGTTAAGTCACCAATGCTCTTTTGTATCGCAAAAAACGCCAAGGCCAAAAAAATGGAACTATGCCGAGTGGCTTTTTAAATTTTATTCGCCCACTACGCACCATATCGGTTTCCACTTTGAGCGGTATGATGATTTTATCCATACCCCGGTAATCCGCAGCGATATCCGCCAGATGGTTACAAGCAACCTGGGCCATTATGCCGTTTACCTACCCGCCTACAGCGATAAAACGCTGATTAAGCACCTTAAAGAAACTAACGCCGAGTGGCAGATCTTCAGCAAGCGCACAAAAATAGCCTACAGCGAAGGCAATGTAACTGTTGTGCCGGTGAATAATGAGGCTTTCAACATCAGCCTTGCCAGTTGCGCCGGCCTGCTTACCGGCGGCGGTTTCGAAGGCCCTGCCGAGGCCTTGTTTTTGGGTAAAAAGGTTTTAATGATCCCCATGCGTGGCCAGTACGAGCAGCAGTGCAATGCCCTGTCCGCATCTAAACTTGGGGTAGAAGTTGTGCATACCATAGGCCCCGATTTTGTAGCCCGCATCAACAACTGGATAGCCGATGACCGCCGCATAGTGGTCGATTTCCCCGACGAGACCGCCAGGATAGTAGACGAGATGGTGAAAAAATACGCGCGGAAGTAAAGACACAAGAGATAAGAATCAAAAGACAAGATTAAATTCCAGGGCGCCGGGCAGTGCGATTCCCAATGGACTTACGCCGTCCCGATAGCTATCGGGAACGCTACGCTGGTCGGCCCTCTCTGCTGCGCTAAGAGGGTGTAAAATCAGTTATTGTTAAGGCGAACCCTCTTTCCGCGTAGCGAAGAGAGGATGGTAGAGCGAAGCAATGACCGGGTGAGTAAATAGCACACAACACTCTAAATTTTTGTGCTAATTTTGCAGCCAATAGCCAATCGGTATGATCAGTATTTTTAAGGTATTTAATCCGCTTAACATATTATGGCTGGCCATTTTAATTTTTGTGCTGCGTATAGGTTACGTAGCGCAAGTGCCCGATAAGCTCCAGTTTATATTTGTTGAACCCTTTGCACGTTTGCTGATACCCGCAAGTTACGAGTATGCATTTTCGCCCGTTGCCAATATCTTCCTGGCGGGATTAATTGTACTGGGGCAGGCCTTGCTGCTTAATTACCTGGTTAACCATTATAACCTTTTGGGGCGGTCAACCTTTTTACCGGCGCTGATGTATGTAACCCTTACCGCGCTGTTCACCCCTTTCATGACGCTGAGCGCGCCGCTCATCTGCAATTTTTTAGTGATCTGGATGCTGTTTAAACTATTCAGCCTCTACAAAAGCGATGATGCAAAGTCAACCGCTTATGATCTGGGGATGATCGTAGCTATCGGCTCTATCATTTACCTGCCTTATATCTACCTGTTCTTGTCTATCTGGATAGCGCTGATTATATTCAAGCCCATTAACTGGCGCGAGTGGATCTCGGGCGTGCTTGGGTACGCAACGGTGTTCTTCTTTTTCGCGGTATTTTACTACCTCAACAATAAGCTGGGCAGCTTTTATCATATCTGGGCACCGCTGGGCAGCAAGTTCCCAAGCATCAACATTAATTATTACAACTACCTGGTGCTGGTGCCTGTGCTGCTTATTTTGGTGCTTTACTTTTTTAAACTGCAGCAAAACTATTACAAAAGCTATGTGCAGGTACGTAAATCGTTCCAACTGTTGTTTATCATATTTTTGATAGGCGCTGGCTCGTTTTATGTAAAAACCGAGTTTAACCTTAACCACTTTTTACTGTGTGCCGTACCTGCGGCGGTGTTTTTTTCGTACTATTTTATCAACGCCAATATCCGCTGGATGTACGAAAGTTTGTATTTATTGCTGCTTATCAGCATCATATATTTTCAGTTTAACACTTTTTAACTTTTACATTCGTTCAAATTTCATAGGTTATATTAGTTTTGTACCATGAAATTTGGTGTAGTAATTTTCCCCGGCTCAAATTGCGATGAGGATATCATCCACGTTCTTCAAAATGTAATGGGCCAGCAGGTGGTGCGTTTGTGGCATAAAGACCACGATCTGCAAGGTGCTGAGTTTATTGTTTTGCCGGGCGGTTTCTCCTTCGGCGATTACCTTCGGTCGGGTGCTATTGCCCGCTTCTCGCCTATCATGCAAGAAGTTATCCAGTTTGCAGCCAAGGGCGGCAAGGTGATGGGCATTTGCAACGGTTTCCAGATATTAACAGAAGCAGGCCTCTTACCGGGTGCATTGCTGCACAACAAAAACCGCAAGTTTATTTGCCGCAACATCCACATGAAAGCGCAAACCGCAAACTCGTTGGTTACGCAATTGATAGACCCGCAACGCGCGCTAAAAATACCTTTGGCCCATGGCGAGGGTAATTATTTTGCCGATGCCGATGTATTAAAGGCCATTAATGATAACGACCAGGTATTGTTTCGCTATTGCGACGAGGCCGGTAACATTACCGATGACAGCAACCCTAACGGTTCGATAGAAAATATTGCCGGTGTAACCAATGCAGGCCGCAACGTGTTTGGCTTTATGCCACACCCCGAGCGCGCATCAGAAAGCCTTGTAGGTAACGAAGACGGACTGGCTATTTTTGAATCGATACTATCACTGGCCAGAGCGTAAATGCCAAACCTGGTTATTGATATTGGCAACACTTTTACTAAGATCGCCGTTTTTGAAAATGACGAGTTGCTTAAAGTGGACCAATACCAGCAGCCAACACAGCAAAACATCGATAGCTTTTTAAGTGGATCTAAAATTGGCGGGGTTATCATATCATCTGTAAAAACAGATAAACAACCCTGGCAAACCACGCTCGAAAAAGATTTTGGCGTGATACAATTTAACAGCGGCATAACAGCAGGCATAAATAATCAATACAGATCCCCTAAAACACTTGGCGCCGATAGGCTTGCCGCGGTAATAGGGGCAAATTATTTGTTCCCCAATATCAACAACATCATTATAAGCGGGGGCACCTGCATTACATATGACTTTGTTGACGCCGGCGCAAATTATTTTGGCGGCAGTATATCACCGGGGTTAAATATGCGTTATAAAGCCGTTAACCATTATACAGCTGCTTTGCCGTTGTTACAGGCTGACGAAAACTTTAGCTCCCCTTACGGTAATGATACCATATCGGCCATCAAATCGGGGGTGCAAAACGGGGTTAAATACGAGCTGCAAGGCTTCATAAACGAGTATATAAAAGCAACACAAGGGTACAATATCATACTAAGCGGGGGCGACAGTATTTTTTTTGATACTCTATTGAAAAATAGCATCTTTGCCCCCTGTATTAAAATTGAGCCTTATCTGGTTCTTAAAGGATTAAACGCAGCGATACAAAAGCATAATGACTAAATATATAAGGTTCCTGATAATACTGTTCTTATTTACTGCAACGGCACTTGGCGTAAAGGCACAATCTACTGCAACTACCAGCTCGCCATACTCGCGTTACGGTATAGGCGACATTAACCCAATGCTGCTGCCGCAAAATACTGCCATGGGTGGCATTGGTGTTGCAACCAACACTATAAGCGGTTTCTTTAATATAAACCCGCTTAACCCGGCATCAAACGCAAGCATCGGTTTAACGGTTATAGATGTTGGCTTGTACGGTAAATTCAACACGCTCGAAAAATCGGGGCAAACCTCGCAAAACAACGCCAACTTCAGGCTAAGCCATGTTGCTTTCGGTATCCCGTTAACAAAACGTTCGGCAGTTACCTTTGGGTTGATGCCATACAGCGAGCTGGGCTACAGCTACAGGCAGGTAACTTCTAACTTTGGTTCGGGCAATACAGGGATAGATACTAACGCGGTAAACTATATTTACAACGGTGATGGTGGTTTATCGAGGTTTTTCTTAGGCTACGGTTTTGGTATAGGCAAACACCTATCAATTGGTGCAAGCGCGTCATACATATTTGGCAACCTTAAAGAGTCCCAATCAACAGAGGTACCTAATTTGAGTGGTGTACTTAACTCAAGGATCGAAGAAAGCAATAGCATTAAAGGCTTCAATTACGATTACGGGATCCAGTACGGGATAGATTTTTCTGACAAGAAACGCTTAACGTTAGGGTATTCGGGGTCGGCAAATACAAAATTAAATACTACCAACAGCTATGTTGTTAGTAGCTATTACAGAGATAACAATGGTGACGAAGGCGTTGCTACAGATAGCCTTATCAATAACCAACAGGCATCTGCCAAAATACAATTACCAATGATAAACCGCTTTGGTATATCATTCCAAAACCAGGGCAAGTTTTTAATAGGTGCCGATTATACCATGAGTAATTGGTCAAAACTAACCGTTGCCGGTGTTAATAAAGGCCTTCGCGATAGCCGTACATTTAACATAGGGGGCCAGATCACGCCAAACGCAAACTCATTATCTAACTATTTTGCCGCTGTTGATTACCGCCTGGGCTTTATATACGATCAAACATACCTCAACGTAAATAATACCGATATTAAGCGGTACGCAGCTACATTTGGCGTTGGTTTGCCGCTTAGGTCAACCACAACATCAACCTTTTATAAAGTTAATATCGGTGCCGAAGTTGGCAAGCGTGGTACTTTGGTTAACAGCCTTGTAAAAGAAAATTACATTAACTTACACCTATCTTTCACACTTAACGATAAGTGGTTCCAGAAATACAGGTTCGATTAATATTGGCTAATGCAAAGCAGGCTTAAACAACTGAGCATATATTTACCGGCTGTTTTTATAGTCCTGCTTTTGAGCGCCTGCGAAAACGATATTAATAAGGTAAAAGCCATTGCCGCTGCCGATGCCACCAAGCCTATACAGCGCACTACCCGCGTAGATATGATATTAAGCGACTCTGGCTATGTAAAAGCACAACTCACCGCTCCCCTGCTTATACAATATGATATCAAAAAAGACCCTTACAGTGTAATGCCAAAAACGGTTAAGGTAATATTGTATAAACGCGATTTAAATAAAGACATCACCATTACTGCCGATACCGGTTATTATTACAAAGAGAAAGATATTATTATATTCAAAAAAAATGTTGTTTCTACCCGGATGGAAGATGGGGTGGTTTATAAATCAGAAGAGTTGATCTGGGACAAGAATAAAAAGCAAATTTACTCAAACAAGCAAGTGTTAATGACAAAGCCCAACGGCGATCAGATGATCGGCACAAGCTTTGTAAGCGACGACAAATTCCTAAACCCCAAGTTTGAAAACTCCACAGCCATCATCCACGTGGATGGCAACCTAGCGCAATAATAGCCCTGATTTTTTTCACAAAATTTTGTGTTATAGAATTTTAGTAAAAATTGTATCTTGCGCCTCTTTTTGAGGAATATAAAACATAGAAAATTATATGGGCATAATGGGTTTTTTGCGGGAGCGAATGGGAAAGATTCTCGCAATTGTGATTGGAGTAGCACTTTTAGGCTTTATTGCCGAAGAGGTAGTGCGTTCGGGCAGTTCTTTTTTTAGGGGCGATGCAACCACAGTAGGTGAAGTAAACGGCGAAAAGATCGCTTACACAGATTTTAACACCAAGTTAGAGCAATCTACACAACAGTTTAAACAAAAAAGTGGCGGCCAAAGCCTTACACCACAAATTAACAGCTACATACAGGAAACCACCTGGAACCAGTTCTTAACAGAAAAGTTGTTAAATAAAGAAATTACACGTTTAGGCCTTATTGTTGGCAGCGACGAAAGACAAGCTATGATAAGCGGTAACAATCCGGACCCGCAGATACAAAGCCAGTTTGTTGACGAAAAAGGCCAGTTTGATAAAAGCAAGCTTAACCAGTTCTTAACTTACCTGCAATCGCCAAAGGCCGAAAAAACACAATTAGACTCCTGGGCAGATTTTATTGTTCAATTGCAGGCTTCGAGGTTACAACAAAAGTATATGGCTTTAGTAACCAATGGCCTTTATGTAAACTCGCTTGACGCACAGGACGATTACCAGGCTAAAAACAAGCTTGCTAACTTTAAGTACACCGTGCTTGATTACGCATCAATACCTGATGCCAACATTAAGTTAACTGATAACGATTACAGCGACTATTACAACGCGCACAAAAGCGAATTTAAAAACGCTGCCGAGTTACGTAATTTTGAATATGTAAGCTTTAACGCATCACCTTCAAAAGACGATAGCGCTGCTGTAAAAACACAGATCGATAAATTACTGCCTGAGTTTAAAACAACCGCTAACGATTCTCTATTTGTACAGATCAACTCTGAAACAAAAGCACAGCTTGCTTACCAGAAAAAAGGCCAGTTGGAGCCTAAATTGGATTCGGTTATGTTTGCTGCCGAAAAAGGTTTTATATATGGCCCATACCTATCAAACGGCAGCTACAAAATAGCTAAGCTTGTTGATACACGCGTAGGCCCCGATTCTGTAAAAGCAAGAAGCATTATAATTAACCCTGCTGCAGAAGGTGGTGTTGATAAAGCTATAGCGAAAGCAGATTCACTTAAAAAATTAATAGCAGGCGGCAGGCCATTTGCCGAACTTGCTAAAAACTTCTCTGCCGATAAAGCATCGGGCGATAAAGGTGGTGACATAGGCACATTAGGCCGTGGCACGTTACCTGCCGCTTTTGCCGCTTTCGAAGATGCCATATTTAATGGTAAAACCGGGGATGTTAAAATTATAAACGCCCAATTTGGGGTAGCCCTTGTACAAATAGAAGAGCAAAAAGGTTTATCTAAGGTTGTTAAGGTTGCTATGGTTGATAAACCTTTGGCGCCAAGCAGCAAAACACAAAACGCAATTTACAGCAAAGCTCAAACTTTCTTAAGCACATTAACCGGCGATAACTTTGATGCACAGGCTAAAAAAGCAGGCCTTGCCATTAAGAACGCCGAAGATGTTAGCGGTAACACTGCTACAGTATTAGGTTTAGATAATGCACGCGAAATTGTTAAGTGGGTATTCAAATCAGATAAAGGCACTTTCTCTGACCAGGTATTCGCGGTTGGCGATCAATACGTTGTTGCCCGTGTATCTGCCATTAAACCTGCCGGTATTTTGCCGTTAGATGCTGTTAAAAAACAAATTGAGCCAATGGTTCGCATCGCTGTTAAAGGCAAACAACTGTCAGATAAATTTAGTGCAGCGCTAAACGGTGCTTCAACAATCGATCAGGTTGCTCAAAAAGCAGGCAGCAAGGTTGTTCCATTACAAAACATTGTATTTGCTAACCCGGTTATCCCGGGCTCGGCAGCAGAGTATAAAGTTGTAGGTACAGTATTTGGCTCGCAGCCAAACAAGGTGTCAAAACCTATCGAAGGCCAGCAAGGTGTTTACGTTATCTCTTTAGATAGCTTTACCAACCCCGCACAGCTTACCAACAACGTTCGCGAGAAAACTCAGTTAGGCCAAACACTTGTACAACGCTCGCAAGGCCAGGTGCTTGATGCGCTGAAAGATAAGGCGAATGTAAAAGATAACAGAGCTAAGTTCTTCTAAGAAAAATTTAAAGTAATTTTGCATCCGGCACCAACGTTATAGTTGCTGCCGGATTTTTTATTTGAAGGCACCATGGAAATACAGGAAAACATCATCAATAAAGTTGCGCAAAGCGGGCTGGTTACATTAGACCCTGCCCAGTTTTACGCCCCGGGCGAGCGTGTGGTTTACGACATTAAGGATAACCTTTTCCATGGCTTGATGTTGCGCGAGAAAGATTTTCGTGAGTTTGTAAAAACGCATGATTGGGCTCAGTACCAGGATAAGAACGTAGCCGTTACCTGCACTGCCGATGCCATTGTACCTGCATGGGCCTACATGTTACTGGCAAACCGTTTGGCACCCTATGCCCGCGCGGTTGTATTTGGCGACGCCGATGTTTTGGAAACCGTATTATTTGTAAAAGAAGTAGCCGGGCTTGATGTGGAGCAATACCGCGACCAGCGTGTGGTGATAAAGGGCTGCGGTGATCTGCCTGTTCCGGTATCGGCTTATGTAGAGCTCACGCAAAGGCTTACCCCGGTTGCAAAAAGCCTGATGTTTGGCGAACCATGCTCTACAGTGCCCATTTATAAACGCAAAGATTAAACCAGCCTCACCCCACCCGATCTTAGGCAGAGGGTTCAAAAAAACAACTGCTAAAATATATGAAACCAGAGATTAAACTGTAATATCTTAATTGCGTCTATACCAACCAAATGAAGAAATACTATTTAGTTCTGATACTTGTTACCGCCTTAACCCGCGCTTTTAGCCAGGACGAGGCTACAAAAACCAAAGAGGTTGCATTTAAAGCTGGCGAGCAAATTACCTATAAACTTAAATACGGTTTTTTTAGCGCTGCCGAAGCTGTGATAAAGGTGGAGAACAGTCCGCTGAAGTTTAACGGGCACTCCTCATTACATATTAACGCTGCTGCCCGTACGCTGGGCACATTTAACCTGTTGTTTAAAACCAAAAACGAATACCACTCATACATCGATCCAATAACCCTGCTGCCGTACTACTATTCGGAGAACAGGCAGGAGTCTAAATACAGGCATACCGATAAGGTAACATTTGACAGGGAAAAGAATGTGATCACTGCAGATAAGGGGCAATTCCCGTTCAAGGGTAATGTGTTCGATTTTTTATCCTGCTACTACTTTGCCCGTAACATCGATGTATCGCACCTTAAAATTGGCGAAAAGCTTGATTTGCGCTATTTTCTGGAAGATGGCATCCACTCGTTAACCATTACTTACCTGGGTAAGGAGCGGGTAAAATGCGGGCTTGGAACGTTCAACTGTTTAAAGTTTAACCCCACAATTATTCCCGGCCGCATCTTCAAAAAAAACAGTATGCTATATTTGTGGATCACTGATGATAAGAACCGCATCCCCGTTAAGGCGCATGTGGAATTGGTGGTTGGCAGTTTAGTGATGGACCTTAGCCAGGCCAGCGGGCTTAAATACCCGTTAAACCCGGTACAAAAATAAAATACAAGATGATTGAAGTAGGAAGCGTGTTGTTGCACGAGGATGTAATTAAAAACAATTTTGTTTGCAATTTAAACAAGTGCAAAGGCGCATGCTGCCTGGAAGGCGACTCCGGCGCGCCACTTAACCATGATGAGCTGGACAAACTGGACGAGATTTATCCGAAGGTAAAACCATACATGACGGCCAAAGGCATCGCCACTATTGAACGCGAAGGCACCTACGTAACCGATTTTGAGGGCGATTACACCACCCCATGTGTAGAGGTTAATAAAGAATGCGCCTACGTGATCTGGGAAAACGGCATCACCAAATGTGCTATCGAAAAGGCATACGAAGAAGGCGCGGTTGACTGGCAAAAACCTATCTCATGCCACCTGTACCCTATCCGCATTACCGCATACCCGGAGTTTGATGTTTTGAATTACGACCGTTGGAGCATTTGTAGCCCCGCCTGTTCTTTTGGCGACGAGCTACAGGTTAAAGTGCACGAATTTTTAAAAGGCCCGCTTATCCGCAAGTATGGCGAGGGCTGGTACCGCGACCTGGAAGATACGGTAGCCGGTATCTAATTAAGAATAATGAATGTTGAATTTTAACAAAGGGTACCTCATTATTCAATGTTGATATTCAGTTTAAAAATTATGTTTTTTTGTTATCACAAAGGGGCTTGCTTGCTCCGTTAGGAGCTGCCGCTTTGTAGAAATATGCTTATACCTCTCTTGCGCCGTAGGTGCAACCCCGATACAAAAAGGGTAACCTCTACGAGGCAAATAAATTAGCATCGTTTTGCTACAAAGCGATAACTCCTAACGTAGCATTTACAACTAACCCTTGATACCTGCCTCATAAAACAACCCTTTCCCGATACAAGCTTTTACGATTAATTTAAATAATATTGCACTTTATAATATTTGTTAATGAAAAAGGCTTTAATAACCGGTATAACAGGGCAGGATGGCGCATATTTAGCTGAATTTTTGCTTAAAAAAGGATACGAGGTACACGGTATAAAACGCAGGTCGTCATCGTTCAATACCGACAGGATAGACCACCTTTACCACGACCCGCACGAAAGTGGCGCCAAACTGATGCTGCACTATGGCGACCTTACCGATGCTATGAACCTTACCAGGCTGATCCAGGAGATTCAACCCGATGAGATTTACAACCTGGGCGCCCAAAGCCACGTTAAGGTAAGTTTCGATTCTCCCGAATATACCGCCAATGCCGATGGCCTGGGCGTACTCCGTATATTGGAAGCAGTACGTTTATTGGGGTTCACCAAAAAAACACGTATTTACCAGGCATCTACATCAGAGCTTTACGGCCTGGTGCAACATGTGCCCCAAAGCGAAACCACGCCTTTTTACCCGCGTTCGCCATATGCAGTAGCCAAACTTTATGGTTATTGGATCATCGTAAACTACCGCGAGGCTTATGGCATGTATGCCTGCAACGGCATCTTATTTAACCACGAGAGCCCCATCCGCGGCGAAACTTTTGTTACCCGTAAAATTACTCGTGCCGTTGCCAAGATAGGCTTGGGCCTGCAGGATTGCCTGTATGTGGGCAATTTAAGCGCCCAGCGCGACTGGGGCCACGCAAAGGACTATATAGTTGCCATGTGGCTAATGTTACAACAGGACAAGCCTGAAGACTATGTAATAGCAACAGGTGTAACCACCACCGTGCGCGAATTTATTAAAATGGCCTTTAACGAATTGGGCATCGAAATAGAATTTAGCGGCAAGGACGAGAACGAAAAAGGTGTTATCATCGATATTGATCAGCAAAAGATAGAAAGCCTTGGCTTAAACCCCGATGGTTTAAAATTTGGACAAACCATAGTAAAGGTAGACTCTAAATATTTTAGGCCTACCGAGGTCGACCTGTTGATAGGCGACCCGTCTAAAGCCAAAAAACAATTAGGCTGGGAACCGGGTTATGACTTGCAAGCCCTTGTTAACGACATGGTAAACTCGGACCTGCACCTGGCTAAAAAGGACGAGCACATGAAGAAAGGCGGCTTTAAAACACAAAACTATTTTGAATAGCTAAAAGGCAAAATATGAAGAGAATTTTTATCAGCATTACGCTCTTACTGGTTACTGTGGGCATAGCCCGTTCGCAATCAGTTTATCAGCCCTACTCTTACGATTTTTATCAGAAGTTTAATGCTGATGCGTATTCAACCAAAACCCGTTTACATACCAGCATCAAGCCCTTTTTTGTCGACGATTCACTGTTGATGCACCGTTATGATTCTATTATGAATTATGGCGATAAAGGTTCAACAAATATCTTATACCGCAAGCTTTTTAACGAGCATCTAATTGATATAAAAAGCCAAAACTCCACCTTTTACGCCGATCTGCTTCCCGACTTTAACATCGGGCGCGATTTTTCTTCCAAGCAAAACACCTACCTTAATTCGATTGGGATGCAGTTTGGTGGCACGGTTGGTAAAAAGTTTTATTACAATGTATCCGGCTACTTAAACCGCGCCGAAGTACCGGATTATATTTCTACCTACATCAGGCAGGTTGGTATTGCGCCAGGGATGGCTTACGCGGGAACTTTTAACAATAAACCAAATGCTTACGGCTGGGATTATATTACGGCCGTGGCATCATATACTCCGGTTAAGTATATCAATATTAGCGCCGGGCGCGATAAAACCTTTATTGGCGATGGCTACCGCTCATTATTGTTATCAGATTATGCATCACCATACCCTTTCTTTAAACTAACGGCCAACCTGGGCAATGTTAAGTACATGGCCATGTGGGCTTACTTTAGCGACCCTGCCGGCACCAGCGACATAAATATCGACCGTAATAAATTTGGCATATTCCATTATTTAGACTGGAATGTTAACAACAGGCTTTCGTTTGGCTTTTTTGATTCTGTTATTTGGGCCGGTACCGATGACAAAGGCCACGCGCGCGGATTTGATTTTAGCTATATTAACCCCGTTATATTCTTAAGGCCGATAGAGGCTGCAGGTGGTTCGCCGGATAACGCTTTAATAGGTTTTACAACCAAATATAAGTTAACTGATGGCATAACGGCTTACGGCCAATTTTCGTTAGATGAGTTTACTGCCAGTGAGTTTTTTAATAATACAGGTAGTGCCCGTAATAAATTTGGTTACCAGGTTGGTATTCGTGGCGCCAACTTATTTGGTGTACAAAACCTTAATTATTTGTTAGAGCAAAATACCGTTAGGCCCTACACCTATTCTGAAAGGGCCAGTATATTAAACTACTCGGCCAATAGCGAGCCGCTTGCACACCCATGGGGCGCTAACTTCCGCGAAGTGGTTGCCTTACTAAACTACTCGTATAAACGTTTTGATTTCATGGGCGAAGCTAACTATGGCCGCTATGGGTTAGACTTAAACAATCAAAATTATGGTAAAGATATATTTGAATCTTACCGGGACCCGGTAAACCGTGATGATAATATTATTGGCCAGGGATTAAAAACCAATATGGTTTACTTACAGGGCAAAATTGGTTATGTGCTAAACCCAAAATACAATTTAAGGCTGGAGCTTGGCGGCATTTACCGCACCGAAAAGAACAGCGACTTTAACGACAAAACCAGTATGATCACCTTCGGCGTGCGCAGTTCGTTCCGCCAGATCTATACTGATCTCGCCAGTTATAAAACGCATTAAGGAAAATTAAAAAGCATCAAGAAGGCCCCGAATTACCGGGGCCTTTTTGGATATTATAATGCTTTTTTTTCGCCTTTAAACCGCTTTCATTTCGCCTTTTATTGCACGCAAAAACTCGTTAGCGTGCTGCGAGCCTATGATGTACACCAACCCATCGCGATCTGTTAAATGGATGGCATCATTACCGGCCGCGTAAAAACGAATGGTGCCTTTTGTATGCAGGTTATAAACCGGGTTGTTAAATAAGTAACGGCTGTAGGTGCCTTTCTCCACTTTTACGATGCTGTTCAGGTCTATTTTAACGCGGCGGGTGCTCCACAGGCCATCAAGCAAAATGCTTTTGTTTACCACATGGGTGCTAAAGTGCAGCAGGAACCCCATGATAATGGAGATGATGATGATCACAAAACCGACAATGGCCAGCAGGTCGCCGTTACGTTCGCGTTCGTCGGTAAAAAAGTAAGCGGCAAAGCAAAATAGCGCCAAAACCAGGCGGATGGTAATGGGGATCCACTCCCTTCCCAGGTACTGCTTTTCTACAAATACTGATTTATCGCTCATAATTTAAACAGTTCGAATATAGTAACTTTTTTAGTGTTATCATTTACTTTATACCTTTCGTCGGGCCGGTAACCGCCTATCCAAATGATGTCGCCATTACCATTTACAAGTACGGGCACATCGCCTTTTCTGTTCAGCGGTACTTTCTGATGAATAAAAAAATCGCTCAGCTTTTGCTTCGTTTTCATCCCCAGCGGGTAAAATGCATCTCCCTGCTGCCATGCACGAATGGTTAAAGGATAAACCAATTTATCTGCATCAATAGAAACAGCCAACGGGTTATTTTTAACGATCAAAGCACTATCATCATGCAGTAACGTAAGCTTGTACCCGCTATAAACAACATGCGTATCATCTTGGGCGATGTTTACATCTGCATTTACACCAGTACTTTTAGTGCTAATGATAAGCCTGCCTCTATCAACCACTAAGGTGAACCCGGGGCTTTCAAACACCCTGCCTGCATGTTTATCTAAAACCGTTAGCAGATCGTCAACCACGGTTTCTATAAAGCCAAAGCCCTGTAATAATTTGTAAAGCAACAGGCGCTGTGGCGAGAGTTCTTTGATCTTATCGATAGCGATATGGACCTCTTTCCCGTGTTGTATCAACAGTTCGGTTTTAAGCGCCTCAACTTTATTGTTCAGCAAAATCTCCAGATCCCTAAAGTTGCGCAGGTTGTTCTCAAATGTCGCCTCCAGGTTGGGGTTTAACTGTTTTAGCAATGGGACAACCTGGTGGCGTATTTTGTTACGGGCATATTTTGCAGATGCGTTTGAGGCATCCTCCACATATTTTAAACCTTCGGTAGTGATGATAGTCTGTATTTCGTCGCGGGTGAGGAAGAGTAGCGGGCGCGCCAGTTGGCCATTTTTCGGCAAAATACCATGCAAACCAGCTATACCTGTACCACGTGTAAGGTTTAACAATATTGTTTCGATAGTATCGTTCTGATGGTGTGCAAGGGCTATGGTATCGTAACCATCTGACTGACTGATTTGAGCGAACCAATTGTACCGCAGATCGCGCGCAGCCATCTGGATAGAAATTTTGTTGTTAACGGCGTATTGTTGGGTATCAAAATTGATGGTATGGAAGTTTACGCCAAGTTGCCCGGCAAGCTGGCGGGTAAATTCCTGGTCGGCACCGGCATCGGCACCGCGAAGCATAAAGTTGCAATGCGCTATACTAAAATTGTACCCGGCGGCTTTTAGCAAATGCGCCATCAGTACCGAATCCATGCCCCCGCTTACCGCTGCCAGTATGTTATTGGCGGGTGCAAACAGGTTGTTTTGTTCAATAAAATCAACAAAGCGTTTAACAGGAAGCATCCGTCAAAATTATTAAATTAAAAACCCCAGCAAAAAACTAATTTTGCCATCGTGATAAAATACATTTTCAGTACATTTTTTATACTCCTTACCCTGGCGGTGTCGGCACAGAAAAAATCTGTTGTAAAGCTAATACAATCAAAAAGCAGCCAGATTATACAGCTTAACGGCAAAAATGTGCTTAAGGTTTACCAGGGTGTGTTTCAGCAGGATTATTCGATCATGCGGTCAGACAGCGCGTACTTTTACGTTGCCGATAACGCTTTTGATGCCTTTAATAACGTACACATTACCCAAGGCGATACACTGAATATTTATTCGGACAAGCTAAACTATAACGGCAATACCAAAATTGCTATCTTAACAGATAATGTAAAGTTGATTGACAGGGACGCCACGCTCACCACTAACTATCTTACCTATAACACCGCAACCCGCATAGGCACCTACACCGGCGGCGGCAAACTGGTAAATAAAGACAACACACTTACCAGTAAAAACGGCTATTATTTTGCCTTCTCGCGCGATTCTTATTTCCGTTACAACGTGGTGCTGGTTACGCCGGATGCCTTGATAAAAACAGATACCCTTCGCTACAATACCGGCAGCCGCATTGCCTATTTTTACGGCCCCACTAATATTTACGATACTAAGGACAAAAAAGACACCCTTTATACCGAGAACGGCCTTTACAATACCCAAACGGAGCAAGCCTTTTTTGGCAAGAAAAACCTTTACAAGCAAGGCACCAAAACATTAAAAGGTGACAGCTTATTTTATGACAAGCTGAAAGGCTACGGCCGCGCGGTAAAGCGGGTAACATTTCATGACCGCGAGCAGAACATTACCCTAAAGGGCGATCTGGCTACTTATTATAAAGAAGGGGAACGTACCGTTGTTACGCAGGACCCATACGTAATTATTGTTACCGAAGAAAAAGATTCGACCCGGACAGATACCGTGCCTGTTGCCAAACCCGGCATAAAGGCAGCTAACCCCATCGCGGTTAAAAACGGGGTGCCTGCCGCCGTTGTAAAAAAAGCCGATGCGTTGGCCGTAAAGCAAGCGCCGCCAAATACCATTCCCATTAAAACCGGCGGCATCCCCATACCGGGGATTATTGATACCCTTACTAAAATTGCCAAAGCTAACCCTGACGCGGTTAAGGCGGCCAATACTATTATTGCCAAAAAAGTGAACGCCCCCGGTGTAAAACCATTTAGGGGCACCACGCCGCTTAAGGGGGCGGGCCTTTCTGCATTCCCGATGGCGCCAAAAGATACGGTTTTGAAGATCGAAGCGCCGGATAAAAAAGTAAAACGCGATTCGATCTATATCTCTGCCGATACGCTGGTAACCCAGATATTGATGTATAAAGATGTAAAGATAATGCAGGAGAAGCAGCGCCTGTTAAGCGTTCGTGATACATCGACAAAAACAAAAAAAACCACCGTTGAGGGGCAAAAAAAGAATGATAAATTTTTGACCTTAAACCCGCCACGCTTTAGGCGCGATACCGCTTACCTGCACCGCGACTTTTTTGCTGATTACAAGTTTGCCCCCAGGGATATTGTGCTAACACTACCCGTAAAAGGCAAAGGCAACGCCGTAAAAACTGATGCAGGGTTTAGTACAGCTACCTCAAAAGCGGACAAAGGGGCGTTTGGTACACTTGGTGGCGCAAAGGGTGACAAGGGCGCGTTTGGGACATTACCGGCCGGAACCACTGCAAGAACTGCTGACACCACAAATGTGGATAAAGACCCTATATTTTACACCCCGCCAATTACGTTGAGCGATACGGCAAGGGTGCGTATTATTAAGGCATACCATAACGCCAAACTATTTAAATCTGACTTGCAGGCTAAGGCCGATTCGATGTTTTACAGCTATGCCGACTCGACCCTGCGCTGCTACATACAGCCTTTGATATGGACACAGGGCTCGCAATTATCTGCCGATACCATCACCATGCAAATGAAGAACAAAAAGATGGATAACCTGAACATGTACCCGCAATCTTTTATTGTGAACATTGAAAAAGGCGATTCTACTAACTTTAACCAGGTGGCATCTAAACGCATGAAGGGTTTCTTCAAAAATGGCAAACTGGACAGGATGTTTATTGTAGGCAATGCCGAAAGTATCGCTTACAGCCGCGATAGCTCAAAACGTGTGGATGGGATGCAGCGGTCTTTAGCCAGCAAGATGCGCATCTATTTTAAAAATAACAGCGCCAACAATATCTTCTTTATCTCTAAACCAGAACATCGCTACGGCCCATTAGCCAAGTTTAAGGAGGATGACCTGATCTTGAAGGGTTTTATATGGAAACCAAAGGAACGGCCGGTATCTAAAGAATCTATCATTCCTTCATACAACAGGAAGATAGCCAGGGCCAAAGCTGCGGCCAATAAAAAAGCCGCAGATGCCGACAAGGGAAAAATGAGCAAACCGGGCGAGAAAGTGGGTAAAGATTCTTTACAAAAGAAATCACCTGTGCCGCCGGGTACAAGGGCTGCCAAGGATAGCACCGGTGTAAAATCGCCGGTTATTAAAGCACCTGCCGGTGGTGCAAAGGCCGATAGCGCGGCAATAAAAACAAAAGGCGTAATTAAAGCGCCGGCAGATAAAGCTAAGCAGGACAAAACCGCTGTTACGCCAATACCTGTTACTAAAGCCGCGGCAGACACGCTGAAAAATAAGCCGGCTGCAACGCTTAAAACCAAAAAAGACTCGACGGCTACTAAGCCTTAGCCTGGTTATTTAAAAAAACCGATAAGCAGATCAACCGCGCGGCCACGATGGCTGATGCGGTTTTTTGCGTCCATGCTCATTTCGGCAAAGGTAATGTCATAACCATCCGGCTGAAATATCGGGTCGTAACCAAAGCCTTTTGTCCCACAACGTTCCCGGCGAATGGTGCCATTAACAATGCCATCAAAAAAATGCTCTTCGCCGTTCCACATCAGGGATATCACCGTGCGGAAACGCGCCTTGCGGTTAGTTGTATCCTTCAGGTTAGCAAGCACCTTGTCTATATTGGCTTCATGGTCGCCATGTTTACCTGCATAGCGGGCCGAGTAGATGCCGGGGTCGTTATTCAACGCCTCTATTTCCAGCCCGCTATCGTCCCCAAAACAATTGAGGTTATATTTTTGGTAGATGAATTGGCTTTTAATGGATGCGTTCTCATTAAAGGTTAACCCTGTTTCTTCAATATCATCATGGCAGCCAATATCATCAAGGCTTAATAACTTTATTTGGGTGCCGGCCTTGCCCTGCACCTCCTCCAGCTTATGCGCGTTGTTGGTGGCAAATACTAATTGCTGCATGTTACAGGGTTTTCATTTGTTCCCAAAATAGCTTTTTGTTATCGTTGCTGCTCATCATCTCATAAAAACTAAAGCTGTACAACACATGCGTTTTTTTGCCCTGCAATGGTTGGTTAAGCGGCAGTTTGCCTATCCCCTCAGGCAGCGAGTCGGCACCCATAATTACCAGCCTGGTTGGCGTAAAGTAAGCGGCAAGAGCGGCAAGCTTCACAGGGGCGTATTTGTTTACGTTTAGTATCGCAACATCATCAAGCGCAAGCTCTTTACGTTTCAGTATATTTTCAAGCGCGATAAGGTGTGCTGCCGCGATGTGTTCTTCGTTGGCGTAGTTTACCAGCACCACAAAGTTTTTATTGTTTTTACCCAGATAATTAAATTCGTTATCAGGCGTTTGTACAATTGGTTCGGTTGTTTTAGGGGTAGCGGAAACGGGTGTTGGCTGTGCTACAGGTTGTTCTGCAATTACCGGGACAGCAGGTTGCTCTGTCACTATAACGGTAGGGGCCTGCGCAAGGGTTTGTTCATCAACCGCGGTAGCTGTGTACAAGCCTTTGTCCTTATTAAGCAGGTAAACTTCTTCCTGCATAATGTAGGCAAAGGCCTGCGGGTTGTCAACTTTCATATTTAACATAATTTAACCAAAAATACCTATTCCTGTTGATGCATTATCAGCATATTCGCATTACGGCTTAATTATACATTTATTATTAATAAATTTTACCGAAATTCGCATTTTTAACGGATAAACTATCCGTAGCAATTAGTTTAAAAAGTACATGAGAAAAATCGCACTGTCCATTATAACTTCTTTTATATTTCTGTCATTTGCCCAGGCACAGGTACGTACACTTGATAAGATAGCAGCTGTTGTAGGCAGCGGGATCGTTCTACAGTCAGACATTGAGTTGCAATACGCGCAATACCTGGTGAGCGGCCAACAGCCAAATCCAAGTGTAAAATGCTTTATCCTGCAAAATCAGCTTACCCAAAAATTGCTTGCCCAGCAGGCCGTGATCGATAGCGTGCAGGTAAAAGACGAAGAAGTTGATGCCGAAGTTGACCGCCGGATGCGTAGCTTTATACAGCGCGCAGGTAGCCAGGATAAGTTAGAAGGTTTTTTAGGCCGCTCTGTTATCCAGTACAAGGATGAGCTTCGCCCGGATATCAAGGAATCTCTGGTGGCACAGCGCATGCGTTCAAAAATTACCGAAAAGGTGAACACTACCCCACAGGATGTAAAAAAATACTTTGAATCGATGCCTAAAGATAGCTTACCATCTTACAACAAAGAGATAGAGGTAGGCGAGATCGTGTTTTCACCAAAACTGAATAAAGAAGAGAAGGAGTTTTACAAACAAAAAGCAGAAGACCTTAGGGCAAGGGTAAAAAAAGGTGAAGACTTTGGTACACTGGCAAGGCTTTACTCGCAAGATCCCGGCTCGGCACCTGATGGTGGCGACCTTGGCTTTTTTGACCGTACCGTAATGGTAAAAGAATTTACCGCAAACGCGTTTAAACTTAAAACCGGCGAGATCTCGAACGTGTTTGAAACCGAAAATGGTTTCCACTTTTTACAGGTTATTGAACGCCGCGGCGAGCAGGTACACGTACGCCACATACTGATTATGCCAACGGTTACCGAGGCAAGTTTAGGCCGTTCGCAAACTACTGCCGATAGCGTTTACAACGTAATGATGAGGGTTAAGAAATTTGATTTTAGCAGTGCGGCAGCCTTTTACTCTGATGATAAAGAAACCAAGTTTAACGGCGGTATGATGCTGAATGCAGATAACGTTCAAACCCGTTCTACTTACATCCCTACAGATAAGCTCGACCCGCAGATAGCGCTAACCACCGACACCATGAAAGTGGGCTCGGTTTCAAAACCACAATTGTTTACAGACCAGCAAACGGGCAAAAAAGCTTATAAGATCTTATACCTAAAATCGGTTACTAATGCGCACAAGGCTAATTTAGAGCAGGATTTTGCCAAACTAAAAGAAGCTGCCACAAACGATAAACTTAGCCGTACCATTACCCAATGGTTTGATAAACGCCGTAAAGAAACATTCATCAAAATCGACCCTGAGTACCAAAGCTGCCCGCCATTAAAAAGCTGGATAGCTGCCGAAACAACAGCACAAGCCAAAACTGAATAAGTATGCCATACCGCTCAGATGTTGAGGCCGCCGATGCTTTGAAGAACGTTTATCAGCAAATTCGTGCTGAGATCGGTAAAGTGATAGTTGGCCAGGATGAAGTTATTAAGTTTGTACTTATCTCCATCTTCAGCAATGGGCACTGTTTACTTGTGGGTGTACCCGGCTTGGCAAAAACCCTGCTGGTGCAAACCGTGGCACAGGTTTTAGACCTCGACTTTAAGCGCATCCAATTTACGCCCGACCTTATGCCGTCTGACATCATCGGCTCGGAGATTTTGGGTGAGGACAGGAATTTTAAGTTCATAAAAGGCCCGGTGTTCTCAAACATCATACTGGCCGATGAGATTAACCGTACACCGCCAAAAACGCAGGCCGCTTTGTTAGAAGCCATGCAGGAAAAATCGGTTACGGCGGCGGGCGTTACCCACACACTTGCCAAGCCATTTTTTGTACTGGCTACCCAAAACCCTATTGAACAGGAAGGCACCTACCCCCTACCCGAAGCACAGTTAGACCGCTTTATGTTTAACGTGGCTTTAGATTACCCTACGTTTAAAGAGGAATTACAGGTAGTAAAAAACACCACCAGCAGCAATACCGTAACCGTTAAGAAACAATTGAATGCCGAGCAGATCATCTACTTCCAGCAATTGGTTCGGAATATCCCGGTAAGCGATAATGTTTTGGAGTATGCTGTTAAGCTTATTAGTAAAACGCGCCCTAACAGCGAGTTTGCAAGCCCGCAGGTGAAGCGTTTATTAAACTGGGGCGCAGGCCCGCGCGCATCACAATTTTTGATCCTGGGGGCTAAATGCCATGCTGTGCTTAACGGAAAGTACTCGCCGGATATTGAGGATGTACAGGCAGTAGCAAAACCCATACTTAGCCACCGTATAGTACGCAGCTACCACGCCGAAGCCGAAGGCCTTACAGCTAATGATATTATTGAGCAGCTTTTTTAGGAAATTCTGAATCCTAAGATCTAAATCCTAAAAGGAAAACTCTAATTCTAAAGGACGCAAGATAATTAATCTAAAATCGTAAATACGTTAGTTTTCTACTGTAGAGAATATCTCCAGTAACACATTCCACCTGTGGTTGGCATCAATTTCCCAGATACGTACGTAGTTGTAATTGTTAACTATGTTGCCTTTTTTAATACGGGCTGTGCCGTAGGTATAAGCCAGATCATTACTGGTAGACCGGCCAACGTTAACCGTTTCTGCAAATATACTGATGCCTTCGTTATCAATAAATTTCTGGATCTTATCGGTACCTGTCATCGGCTCAAAACCCGGGAAATAGTAACGTGCTTCCGGGCTTAAAAACTCTTTGTAGCCGGCCAGTGAGGATAATTCTAACGAGTGATTAAGGGTCTTATCCGTAGCTACTAAGATGTTTTTACCTGCAAACGGATCTTTACTTGGCGCTTTTTGCTTGGTTAGATCAGGTTCTTTGAAATCCGTTACGGCTTCCTGCTCAGGCTCGGGGTGTTGGATGCCCAGGTTTAAAAGCAGTTTAAATTTGTTATCAGAATTATCTAAACGCCATAACGATACGTAATCGCCGTACACTTTATCATCATCTGTTTTGCCATTCTGGTAAACATAAGGGCCGGACGTAAAACCAAGGTCGCCATTAGCAGATAACCGCGCAAATTTTGGCTGTGAGCTAAGTTTACCGGGTAGTTTTTCTATACCGCTGTAAAACTCGGTTATTTTAACCGCGTTGGGTTTAAACACAATACCCTCAGCATCGGCTACGGATAAAAAACCGTCTTTAATACCTTTACGTTCAACTACCTTATTAAAATTCTCTTCGGCATTTACAACAGAAATAACTTCAACTTTGGCTTGTGCCATTGCCGAAAGGCTAAATCCTGATAATATAATAGCAGCTAATAATGATCTTCTCATGTGTTTACTTATTATAATTTGCTTGGGCAATTTAATAATTATTTTAACTGATTAACATAAAGGCTGCCCGGCCCTAATTGTTTTAATAGTAATACTTGTTTTAACGTTTATTAACAGCTCCGCCTTTTATCCTCTCCTTTGCAAATCGCAGGGAGAGGCTTAAATCCTGATCCAATCGGTAGTGCCCTGCTTGTTATCGTTTAGCTGGAAGCCTATCTCTTTTAAGCCCTCGCGGATCTTGTCAGACGTTGCGTAGTCCTTATTTGTTTTGGCTTCGTTGCGTAACTTGATCACCAGGTGCATCAGGTCGTCGGTATCTGCATTCTCGTTATCGTCCTGCTTTAAACCTAAAACATCATAAAAGAAATCGTTATACGTTTTCTTCATCCGTTCAAAAGTGGCTGCCGCTATCTCCCCCGAGTTACGGGTGGTAGCCGCATACGAGTTGATCCATTTGGATAAGTTGTTCAGAGCATCTAACGTTTTTGGCGAGTTAAAATTGTCGTTCATGCTGTTATAGCAGTCATCGCAAATATCATTTATCGCTTTATTGGTTTCGTCATCAACGGCAGTTAACTCATTCTGCTGCAACGTAACTAACTTTTTGGCACTCTCTGCCAGCTTCTTGTAAAAGATCTCTGCCGCCTCTATAGCCTCGTTGCTAAAATCGACCGTGCTGCGGTAGCTGGCCTGCATAAAAAAGAACCTCACCGTCATGGGGCTATAGCCTTTTTTCAGCAGGGGATGGTCGCCTGCAAATAACTCGTGCGGTAAAAAACTGTTCCCTAACGATTTTGACATTTTTTGCCCGTTCATGGTAAGCATATTGGTATGTAACCAGTACGATGCCGGGTTTTTACCGCAGCAAGCTACGTTCTGCGCAATCTCGTTAGTATGGTGGGTAGGCATCAGATCGATACCACCACCGTGGATATCAAATTGCTGGCCCAGGTATTTATTACTCATGGCAGAGCATTCCAAGTGCCAACCCGGGAAACCCAATCCCCACGGCGACGGCCATTTCATCAAATGCTCGGGCTTCGCTTTTATCCAAAGGGCAAAATCAAGCTTGCCGTGCTTTTCAGTTTGGCCGCCAAGGTTGCGGGTGTTATTCAGCATATCCTCCAGTTTGCGGCCGTTAAGTATGCCGTAATCCTGGCTTTGGTTATATTTTTCTACATCAAAGTAAACCGAGCCATAAACCTCATAAGCGTAGCCTTTTTCAAGGATGCTTTTTACCAGTTCTATCTGCTCAATAATATGGCCGGTTGCCGTTGGCTCGATGCTTGGCGGCAAGGCGTTAAAAGTTTCCATCACCTTATGAAAATCAACAGTGTATTTCTGTACAATTTCCATTGGCTCCAACTGGGCTATTTTTGCTTTTTTAGATACTTTGTCTTCTCCTTCGTCGCTATCGCCCTCTAAATGGCCGGCATCGGTAATATTACGGACGTAGCGCACTTTATATCCAAGGTGCAGCAGGTACCTGTAAATAAGGTCGAAAGAAATAAAGGTACGGCAGTTGCCTATATGCACATCGCTATATACGGTAGGGCCACAAACGTACATGCCAACATGGCCTTCGTTAAGTGGCTTAAACTCTTCTTTTTTACGTGTTAAAGTATTGTAAACAAATAATTTTTGTTCCATAAGCGCAAACTTACAATTTTAGGCGTGGAGTTTATTTTTGAAGATGTTATTTTAATACCAGTAAGGTGCTTAAAGGATAATGGTCTGACAATTTTTTTTCGATGATCTTGTACTCCGTTACATCAAACTGCGGGCTGGCCATTATATAATCTATCTGGTAATTGGGGAAATCCCCGTTATACGTACGGCCCAAACCAGCACCCTTTTCGCGAAACGCGTTTTTTAAACCTTTTGCCATTTGGTTAACCGCGAAGGATGAAGGGGTATCGTTAAAATCGCCGGAGATAACATACGGGTATGGGCACTTTTTGGCATGTTCTTTAATGACGAACACCTGCTCGGCACGTTTCGCGAAAGCGGTTTTCAATTTCCAGCCAACGCGTTTTGTGGCCCCTATATCTGTTTTCCCTTTTGATGAGAGGTTGCCCAGGTATTTATAGTCCTGCGGTTCAAACGCTATGGATTGTAAATGAACGCTGTAAATCCTCACCATCGCGCTATCCTTCTGCACATCAACATACACACACTGGTTGCCGCTGCCCTTTACTGACAGTTGTATCAACCCGTAAGCTTTTATGGGATACTTAGAAAAAATAGCCAGGCCTATGGCCTCGCTGGCACTGGTCATGGTAGCCTCAAAATAATAATGTTCGGCACGCATTACTTTTTTGATAGAATCTATCATAGCGTATTGCCCCTTTTTTCGTGTAAAAAACTCCTGCATGCCTAAAATATCCGGTTGCTCCTGCCCAATCAGGTCCAATATTTCGTGCTTGGTAGAAATATCATTTTTCTCGCCGTATCGCTTAAAATCGTGCACGTTGTAGGTCATTACCCGTAATTGTTTTTTGGGAGCCGACTGGCTTGCCCCTTCCGGCAAGCGGATGCCGATATTATTGTTCAGCACGTTCCACCCCATTAAAATGGTTATAAACGACAGGCCGATGAACCAGCTCCTGCGGATGAGCCAGTAAACCATTATAATAACATTTGCCAAAAGTAAAGGCGGGTAAGCAAGGCCAAAAAAAGCGATGGGCCAAAAGCTGCGGGGATCTACATAGGGCGCCAGGTAACCCAGCAACAGGGCGGCGCACAATGCATAATTTATCCAAAGGAAAACACGATCAATAAAATTTAGCCCCTTCTGTTTAGCCATCATTATTGTTGCTTGCCCTTGAAAGGGTTTCTTTTTCTTGCTTGTTTAAACTATCGTAACCACTGCCCGATATTTTATCAAGGATGCGGTCTATTTCGTCCTGCTGTGGCACACCTGATGCTTTGCGCTGCGGAGCATTGTAGCTCACCACCTTTAATTTGGGTTTGGGTGCAAACAGCTTATTGATGCTCTTGATCCAATCGTTACCACGGTTTAACTGCTTTATGTAAATAAAACCCAGTAACGCGCCGCCAATTTGTGCAATTTGGGTGCCCGGGTTATTACGAGCACCAATCAGCGCGAGTGCCACATAAACGATGCAAACCCACTTTAACCTAACCCTGCCAATGATAATAAGTTGCAACTCGTGATTTGGTAGTAGTGTTGCAGTAGCCACCATAATGCTCATAATACTTACAGATGCCCCGGTTATACCAATTGCAGGCAAGTTTACATTATAAATAGCAAGTACATTATAAGTAATAACGTATAATAATGCACCTGCAAAACCGCCTATTAGGTATAAGCCTATCAGCCGTTTGTGGTTCAGATACTCCTCAAATATCCTACCTAACCAGTACAGCCAAAGCATGTTAAACAGGGCCGGGAAAAAACCCTCGTTCATAAACATATAGGTGAGTGGTGTCCAAAAATGCTTCAAAAGATCCGGCCAGGCCGGGAAGAGCAATAGGTACTTGTTTGTTAAAACGCTTGTAACCGGAATAACAGCCAATAAAAAAACAACAATATTAATTCCGATCAGCAGATTTATACGGCTGTCGGCTTTTAATAGCTTGTATTGGATATCTTTCCAAAGAGTCATAACCCGTATTTATATTATTTAAACAGCTTTTAATAAAAATTGTTAGGCCGTTTTATTCCCCAAAGTTTTATTAAAAGGAAGCCGAATAGCGCACCACCAAGGTGTGCAAAGTGGGCAACGTTATCACCCGCAAAACGGCCGATGCCGGTAAACAACTCGATTGCAATGTAACCGATAACCACATATTTTGCTTTGATAGGAACAGGGATGAACATGATCATCATTTCCAGATTAGGGAACAGCATGGCAAAACCTACCAAAATCCCAAATATGGCACCCGATGCGCCCAGCATCGGGAAATTCATAATCCCGTAAAGCTTTTGTGCGTTCTCCGGCCCGCCATAATTAAAGTACGATGCTTCTAACTCGGGGTGTGGAATAGTAAATGCCCCCGTTAGGGCGTGTATCTGAACAGCTTGTACCACCATGTACAAAACATAGGCGCCAATGCCTGTTATAAAATAATAGTTAAAGAATTTTTTAGACCCCAGGGTATATTCCAGCATCGGCCCAAATGAATATAGGGCAAACATGTTAAACAAAATATGCGTAAGTCCACCGTGCATAAACATGTAAGTGATTATTTGCCATGGCCTAAATGCCGGCGCAAGCGGATAATAGGCTGCAAAAAGAGCGTTCAGATCTATCAGCTTTGCTAAAGCATATGTGGCAATAAAGAACAGGATATTAATGATAAGCAGGTTTTTTACTACCGGCGGCATATTGGCAAATGGTGATTGCATGTTGTGTACGTGTAATATGGTTTAAGCTGTTAAGCTATTTTTCAAATCGTTCTGCTAATTCGTTAAGTGTAAAGGTACTAATTACAGGCTTGCCATTTAGTGCCAGGTTTGGCATTTGGCAGGCAAAAAGCTGATCAACCAGTTGGTTCATTTCTTCCATGCTTAGCTTTACACCCGCTTTTAACGCCGCATTGCGTGCCAGCGAGCGGGCAAGGTTATCGCGTTTATCTAACTTTAATATTGCCAGGTTGTTTTTAAAGCCTTCCAGTAATTGTTCCAGTAATTCGTTCTCGCTGGCGTTGGTAATATCTGCCGGGATGCCCTCTACTACAACGGTGTTACGGCCAAACTCGCGGATATCAAAACCAAGCGCGCGGATATCAGGTAACAGTTCTCTCAATAACTCAAAATCGGCGCTGTTTAGTGTAACCGATTGCGGAAATAAACTCTGCTGACTAACCCCGCTATGATTTTGCAATTGCTGCAAAAAACGCTCGTACAAGATGCGCTCGTGAGCGGCCTGCTGGTTTATCAGCATAAAGCCCGATTTTATCTGCGACAGTATAAACCTGTTATGCACCTGGAAGAACTGTTTCTCGCTGCTTTTGCTTATCTCCTGCTCGTTTATGGCAACGCTGGTTCCACCATGCATTTCGTGCTGCAGGGTTTCTTCCTTTTTGCTTATCTCGTACAAGGTATCCCAGTTGCGCGGAATGGCAGTATGGTGAGTGTTACTATCGCGCAAAAAAGGGATCTCCCGCTCGCTCGTCCTTTTTTCGGATGCGAAGGGGTTAAAGTCCGGGTTAAAGGCTATAGTTGGCTGTTTAATTTCATCAAAAGGCTTTTGGGTGATGAGGTGGCCTATGCTGTTCTCCTGGTCAAAATCTAAAGTCGGAGTAATGTTATATTTACCCAGCGAGCGTTTCACCGCCGAGCGGATAATAGCGTAGATAGATTTCTCGTCCTGGTATTTTATCTCGGTTTTTGTGGGATGTACGTTGATATCTATCTTGGCCGGGTCTATGTCTATAAAAAGTACATAAAGCGGGAATGTCTCATCGGGCAGTAACTCCTGGAAAGCCGTTAGCACCGCGTGATTCAGGTAGGCATCTTTTATAAAACGGTTGTTCACAAAAAAGAACTGCTCGCCGCGGGTTTTACGCGCAAACTCGGGCTTGCCCACAAAACCGCGCAGGTTAATAATAGTGGTTTCTTCTTCAACAGGCACCAGGCGCTGATTGTAATTATTACCGAACAGGTGCACGATACGTTGTTTCATGGCTGATGCCGGCAGGTGATAAACTTCCTGCCCATCGTGGTGCATAGTTAAAAACACTTGCGGGTTGGCTAATGCTATGCGCTGAAATTCATCAATAATGTGGCGCATCTCTACCGGGTTACTTTTTAAAAAGTTACGGCGGGCTGGCGTGTTATAAAAAAGGTTTTTAATACAAATTGATGTACCAAAGTTTGCAGAGCATGCTTCCTGGCTTATCACTTCCGATCCTTCTATCTGGATGCAGGTACCTAATTCATCTTCGTGGCGGCGGGTTTTTAGTTCTACCTGAGCAATTGCAGCGATGGAAGCCATAGCTTCGCCCCTAAAACCCATGGTGCGGATGGCAAAAAGGTCTTCGGCCTTGCGGATCTTTGAGGTGGCGTGGCGTTCAAAACACATGCGCGCGTCGGTAAGGCTCATACCGCAGCCGTTATCAATAACCTGTATCAATGATTTACCGGCGTCCCTTAATATCAGTTGAATTTTATCGGCACCGGCATCTATCGCGTTCTCTATCAATTCTTTTACTGCGGATGCAGGGCGTTGTACTACTTCGCCAGCGGCTATCTGGTTGGCAACGGCATCCGGTAAAAGCTGAATTATATCTGGCATTAAAAATATTTCCCTTCCGGCACCCAAAACAGGTGCATCAATTAAGACGCTAAATTAATTATTTGATTGCATAACTTTACCCTTACATACTTGTATATAATATTTACATTAATTTATTTACATCTACCTGTCTATTAATATGAAGAAACTCTGGCCATTGCTGTTTTTATTGGTTACAGCATGTAAACAAAAAGAATACAACGCCGACCTAATCGTAAAAAACGCCCTCGTATATACTGTTGACAGCACTTTTTCTACCGCGAACGCATTTGTAGTAAGCAGCGGCAAGATAGTCGCCGTTGGAAATATCGATACCCTCGAGAAAAAGTACCTTGCCCACGAAGTGATCGATGCCGGAGGCAAAGCCGTTTATCCCGGCTTTATTGATGCACATGCGCATTTCATGGAATACGGCATGGGTTTGCAAAATGCCAATTTGGTGGGCCTAAAAAGCTGGGAGGCTACTTTAGATACCGTAAAAAGCTACGCCGCTCATAAAACCGAAGGCTGGATAGTTGGTGCCGGATGGGACCAAAATACATGGACTAACAAATCATTCCCTAATAAAGCCAAACTGGATTCCTTGTTCCCGGTTCGCCCTGTAATTTTGAGCCGGATAGACGGGCACGCGGCTATTGTTAACCAGGCAGCCCTGAATATCGCGGGTGTAAAGCCCGGCCAAAAGATAATTGGCGGTGAGGTAGAGACCGTTAACGGCAAGCTTACCGGCATCCTGGTAGATAATGCTGTAGGCATTGTAACCCGCAAAATCCCGGAACCTACCGAGCAAATGGTACAAAGCGGATTGTTAGCCGCGCAAAAAAATTGTTTTGAAGTTGGCCTAACCACGGTTGATGATTGTGGCGTGCCGTATCAACTGGTAAACGTTATTGCCTCCTTACAACACAAAGGCGACCTTAAAATGCGCCTTTACCTGATGCTTGCCGACCAGCAGGAGAACTACGAATACCTTTTTAAACGCGGGGCTTACAAAACACCGGGCCTTAACGTACGCTCATTTAAAGTTTATGCAGATGGCGCTTTGGGATCGCGCGGGGCGTGTTTGCTTCATCCCTACAGCGATCAAAAAAACTGGAGCGGGTTTTTACTAAGTTCTAAAGCACATTTTGAAGAGGTTGCTAAAATGATTGCCGCAAAAGGTTTTCAAATGTGTACACATGCCATTGGCGACAGCGCCAACCGCGTGATGCTTAAAATTTACGCAGAAAATCTGAAGGGCAAAAATGACAAGCGCTGGAGAATAGAACACGCGCAAATTATAGCGCCCGAAGATGTAAAGATGTTTGGCGATAATAACATTATTCCATCGGTACAACCAACGCATGGTACATCTGATATGACCTGGGCGGTTAAACGACTTGGTGCCGAAAGGTTGAAAAGCGGCTATGCCTACAAAAACCTGATGAAACAAAACGGGTGGATCCCGCTGGGGACTGACTTCCCGGTAGAAAATATAAACCCGATGTACACGTTTTATGCTGCTACCGAGCGTAAAAATTTACAAGGCCAGCCCGAAGGCGGTTTCCAGATGAACAACGCGCTTAGCCGTACAGAAGCCCTGCGCGGCATGACCATCTGGGCGGCAAAAGCCAACTTCGAGGAAAAAGAAAAAGGCAGTATTGAGGTTGGCAAATATGCCGACTTTGTGATACTGGATAATGATATTATGAAAGCCAAAGGCAGCGAATTGCCAAATGTTAAAGTTTTAAAAACGTATATAAATGGTGTTAAGGTTTATGAGAAAAAATAAGCAGCGTATCTATTTCCTGCTGCTATCCGGGTTTGCATTTTTTAATTCCGCATGCGCGCAAAACCCACCGTTAACGGGTAAAGCTTATGTGAAAGAACAGCTATTGGTTGAGCAAGCTACTGTTTTGCTGAACAACGAGAAGCAACTGATACCCCTGCAAAACCTGGAGGTGAAGAAGATTGCCAGCATCCACTTTTCATCAGCGAACAGCATTGGTTTTGATAGCCTGCTGAATAAATATGCCAAAGTTGATGCCTTTAACGGCAACGATTACCTCAGCACCAAATCATTAGAAATGCTGGCGCAGGACACCAAATTTTACAATACCCTCATCATCCAGCTAACGGATAACGAGGCCAACAACCCGCGCATCATCAGCTTTATTACCGATAACCAAAAGATTAAAAATGTGGTGGTTTCTTTATTGGGAACAGGGCCCGCACTGGCTAAGCTGAATGACGTTTCGGCGCCGGTGATCTGGTCGGGCAAGGTATCGCAGGTAGCAGCTTTCTACAGTGCTCAGGCGATTTTTGGCGGGGTAGCTATCACACAAAAACTTACAAAAACATACTCGCCAAAGTATACTACAAATACGGGGTACCTTACATCTAAAACCCGTTTGCAATACACTGTGCCCGAGGATGCCGGTATTAATGCTGATAACATGAAAGCCATTGATGCCATAGCACAAGAGGCCATTAGCAGCAGGGCCACTCCCGGTTGCGTGGTGTTGGTTGCTAAAGATGGCAAGGTGATCTTCAACAAAGCCTATGGGTCGCACACTTATGACAACAGCATCCCCGACAGGATAACCGACATTTTCGATATAGCTTCCATGACCAAGATTTCGGCTACTACCATGGAAGCCATGCAACTTTATGACCAGGGCAAGCTAAACCTCGATTCGACATTAGGCACCTACATGCCTATCACGCGAAACACCAACAAAAAGACGCTGACCGTTCGCGAATTGCTGGAGCACCAGGCAGGTTTGATCCCCGACATTTCCACGTTCGAAGTGATAAAACCAGCTGACCACAGTACCGATTCGTCGGCGGCATTCCCGGTTAAGGTTAATGACAACTATTACGTACGTAAAGGTTACTTCAACGAGGTGATGCTGCCGGCTGCCTTGCGTTCGCTGGTTAAAACCCGCGGGCAATATGTGTACAGCGATGTGGGTATGATATTTTTGCAGCAGATAGCCGAAGCCATAACCGCTACACCGCTGAACAGATATGTACAGGATAAATTTTACACCCCGCTGGGGATGCAAACCGCGGGCTTTTTACCGCTGTACCGTTTCCCGGCAAACCGCATCCCGCCAACCGAGGATGATAAAAAAGACCGTAAAACTTTAATAGACGGCTACGTGCACGACCCAACCGCAGCCCTTATGGGTGGCGTTGCCGGCCACGCAGGTGTGTTTGCAAGCGCAAATGACATTGCAATACTGTACCAGATGATGCTTAACCGCGGCACCTACGGTGGGGTACAATATGTTAAACCCACAACGGTAGATCTTTGGACATCCAAACAATCGCCGGTTAGTCGCCGTGGCCTTGGTTTTGACCGCTGGGACCCAATCGCCGACAGGCATTACCCATCCAGATTAGCATCAGACCAGTCATTCGGCCACACTGGCTTTACCGGCACCTGTGTATGGGTAGATCCTAAATATGGATTGGTTTACGTGTTCCTGTCCAATAGGGTACACCCCAACGTTGGCAGCAAACTGGGTAGCCTAAACATCCGCCCACGCATCCAGGATGCGGTTTATGAAGCGATACAGAAAGGAATGTAAGAGTTAAATATTGGCACACGTGCGATTTAAAAATCATTTGTATATTTGTAATAAAGAAACTCAACATTAAATGTCTAATACAGTTTTCAAACCACTTTTTCAAAGAACCCTATCGGAGCAGTCAAAACTGATAAACCCGCAGGTAAAAAGGGTGCAACAAGAAAATATTAGTCGTGGCCTTTATAATAGTTATCGGGACGCCCGATACAAATCAAATGATATATTGATACGTAAGTATGAAGATCATAGAGAAGTTATTAAAGTTAATGCAATTACTGGGCTTACGCAAACAATCAAAACCATAAGGTAATGACAGCCCCACAGCTGTATGTTTTTGCCGGCCCAAATGGAGCCGGGAAAAGCACATTTGCTGCTTCTATGGTTCCACAGGGTACTCCAATATTTGATGGCGACAAAAAATTCGCCGACTTAAAAGCATTTTTTTATGACTTGGATGAAAGCCTTATATGGCTTTCAATTACCGACGTCCATTTTCCTGAATGGAAAGAAAAAATGATATATCGTAAAGGAGATGTAGCTTTTGAAACAAACTTTCGTGACCCCGAAGTGATTAATTCTGTTAAACAGTTTATGAATCATGGCTTCGAATCCCGGTTAATTTTCATGGGTCTCGATTCTGTAGAGGCCAGTATCGAAAGAGTTGAACTACGGGTTGCTAAAGGCGGGCACGATGTTTCCGTTGAGTACATCAATATTAATTATGAAAAAAGCCTCGCAAATCTATTTGAGTTTCACAACACCTTTACGTCTATACATCTTTACCAAAATTTTCAACCACCGGGCAAGGCTATGAACATGGTACCCTTAATGAACGTTATAAAAGGTGAAATTACGGAAGAGGCGCCCCAATTGCCAATTTGGGCTGGTGATTTTAAAACTTTGCTCAACAATAGATAACAAAGAAAGCCACAGCAAACCGCCGCTTTCCTTGTTATCTATTCTCGTCATTGCAATGACGTAAGGGAGTTAATTAATCTATCCACTCAAACTTAGTATAAGGCACAAGCACCTCTGGCACTTTTATGCCTTTATCCGTTTGATTATTCTCCAACAATGTTGCCACAATACGTGGCAAGGCTAATGCACTACCATTAAGCGTGTGGGCCAATTGTGTTTTACCCTCTGCATTACGAAAACGTAGTTTCAATCGGTTACTCTGAAATGTTTCGAAGTTTGATACGGATGATACCTCTAACCAGCGTTGCTGCGCGGCGCTCCAGGTTTCCATGTCGTAAGTTAATGCGCTGCCGAAACCCATATCGCCACCACACAGGCGCAATACACGGTATGGCAAACCAAGTTTTTGTAGTAGGCCCTGTACATGGGCACTCATGCCTTCCAGCACATCGTATGAATTATCGGGATGTACAACCTGTACAATTTCTACTTTATCAAACTGGTGTAAACGGTTCAAACCACGTACATGCGCACCGTAAGACCCGGCCTCGCGGCGAAAACAAGGTGTATGTCCGCAGTTTTTAACGGGTAGTTCATCAGCCTTTAAGATCACATCGCGGTACATATTGGTGATAGGCACCTCGGCAGTAGGGATCAGGTATAAATCATCAACCCCTACATAGTACATTTGTCCTTCTTTGTCGGGTAACTGTCCTGTTCCAAAGCCGGATGCCGCGTTTACCATAAGCGGTACACTTACTTCGCTGTAACCTGCTTTTTCGGCCTCATCAATAAAAAAGTTGATGAGCGCGCGTTGTAATTTGGCACCCTTATTTTTATACACCGGGAAACCTGCGCCGGTTATTTTAACACCCAGTTCAAAATCTATCAGGTTATATTTTGCTGCCAGTTCCCAATGCGGCAAAGCATTGGCGGGCAATTCTGGGATAGTGCCATTCTCCAGCACCACCTCGTTTTCCTCCGGCGTTATACCTTTTGGTACAGATGAATGTGGCAGGTTCGGCAGCTGAACAAGCGCTTCGTAAAGCTCTTTTTCAGCTTTTGCTAATTCTTCATCAAACTTTTTAATGCTTTCTTTTGAATTGCCTGTTTGTGATTTCAGCACTTCCGCCTCATCCTTTTTACCGGCACGCATTAGTTCACCAATTTGTTTGGCAGATGCATTAGCCCTTGCTTTTTCTTCTTCTCCACCACGTTGCGCAACCGAACGTTCGCTATCCAGTTCAAGGATCCTATCTACCAATTCCGGCTGCTTAAAATTTTTTACAGCCAAACGTTCTAAAACCTGTTCCCTGTTATCGCGGATATAACTAACTTGCAGCATTGAATTTATTTTAAAAGGCAAAGATATAATTAGTTCATAGATGATGGTTCATAGTTAATGGTTTTTTGTAGCTGCAAGCACCATTGGCAAACCCACATTTTTTTATGAACTATGATCCATGAACCATGAACGCTACCACACCATCCGGCAAACTATATTTAGTACCTACCCCAATTGGCAACCTGGAGGATATGACCTTTAGGGCTATCCGTATTTTAAAGGAGGCCGACCTGATACTGGCCGAGGATACACGTACATCGGCACCGATGCTAAAACATTTCGACATCCAAAACAAGGTGTTTGCGCATCATCAGCATAACGAGCACCAGTCCAGTAACGAGATCATCAAGTTTCTGCTGATGGGACAAAATATAGCGTTGATAAGTGATGCCGGTACGCCTGCCATATCCGACCCCGGGTTTTTCCTGGTGCGCGAGGCTTTAAAATTCAACATCCCAATAGAATGTCTGCCGGGCGCAACGGCATTTGTGCCCGCGCTGGTTAACTCGGGCTTCCCTACCGATAAGTTTTGTTTTGAGGGTTTTTTGCCATTGAAGAAAGGCCGCCAAACCCGCTATAAATTCCTGGCGACAGAAGAACGCACCATTATACTTTACGAGTCGCCGCACCGTTTATTGAAAACGCTTGATGAAATGGCAACCTATTTTGGTGCCAACCGCCAGCTTTCAGTATCGCGCGAGCTGACTAAAATGTTTGAAGAAACCGTAAGAGGTACCGTTACCGAGGTTAAAACCTATTTTGAAACCCACCCGCTTAAAGGTGAGTTTGTAATGTGCGTTGCAGGTGCCGCCCCTGCCGAAAATGATAAAAAGAAAAACAAATATGCGGATGATGATGACGAAGATTAGCGACTTAAAGTAATGGAAACAATTAAAAGCTTTGTTGCATATAATTTAAAGCAACTTAAAATAGCCTTCATTATCACTACTTCCATTATGGCTGTATTTATAGCTTGCATGTTGTTTTTCGGTTTGTCGAGGTATTCTTTATTCGATAAGATAACATTACCAATAGGATTTGGAATTGTTGTAGGATGTAGTGTCGTGCTAATGATGATTTTGATTGGCTGTATTAACTGGTTCTTCAGGGAAAGATACTTCAATAAACATTTAATGATTTTAATCGACCAATTTAACTTTAGTGTTCGCCCGTATCCAAAGTCGGTATGGGAGCTTACTAAACCTGCATTGTTTGGCAGCTTACATGGACAAGAAATGGTAATTGAACTTATAGAGCAAAAAGATCTGTTTATCGCTTATAAAAACGGAAGCAACGATTTCGACAAGAAATACGGGCTTATATATCGCTATAAAAATTTAAAAAAATTGGGCGTTGAAAATTTGGTTAAAGAATTAACGACCATTGCACAGGGCACTTAACAACAAATGAAAAAAAACCTACTACTCGCTATATTTTCCGGTTTACTGCTTTGGGTGGCCTGGCCGCCTACACAATACACTACATTCTTTTTATTTGTGGGCTTTGTGCCGATGTTGCTGGCTATGGAAAACATCATTCAATCGGATGTTGCCGGGAAGGGTAAAAAGATCTTTAACACCGCATTTATCGGGTTCTTCATCTGGAATACGCTTTGCGTTTATTGGGTGTACAATTCACTAAAAGTAATTGGCCCAATTGTAGCTATACCCATAACGCTGATACCTTACGCGCTTGGGCCGCTGTTAATGGCTACGGCTTGCTGGTTATATTACCGGGTTAGGCTTATCTCCGGGCGCGCAATTTCCTTGGTTGCCTTGGTTTGTTTTTGGATAGGTTACGAATACCTGCACCAAAGCTGGGACTTAAACTTCCCGTGGATGACGCTGGGTAACGGTTTTGCCACCTCACATAAATGGGTGCAATGGTATGAATATACTGGCGTTTACGGCGGCACCATTTGGGTGTGGGCAATCAATATCTTGCTGTTTCTGCTTTATATTGGCTTACGCGAAGAACAGGCTAAACAAACCCGCAAGAACCTAATTATAAGTTTTACGTTGGTTTTGGTATTACCTTTAGGCCTATCGCTTTTCAAATACTATAGCTACAAAGAGCAGATAAACCCATCTAATATCGTGGTGGCTCAGCCTAATGTAGATCCTTACCTCAAAGCGGAGATCCCTGTTTATAATCAAATAGAAACCTTAACACACCTGTCAGATTCTATTGGGCAGCGCAATACCGAGTACTTTATCTGGCCCGAAACCGCTATCTCGCAGGATATGGACGAAGACCATATCTATACCGAAAACAGCTATCTGCAGGTAAAAAAGTTTTTGAACAGGTTTAAAAACGCTAACGTTTTAACAGGAGGCGAAACACATAAATTTTACACCAAGCGAGCAACTAAAACTGCAAGCCCTTTACCGGAACAGCCGGGTGTGTTTTTCGATAATTTTAGCGCGGCTATTAATATCGAGAATTCATCCAAAGTACAGTTCTATCATAAATCGCGATTAGTACCGGGAGCTGAGTCGTTGCCTTTTGGGAGTGCTTTATCTTTCTTAAAACCTGCCTTTGAGCACTTGGGGGGTGCAACCGGCAATTATGGCCTGCAAACTGAGCCCACCGTATTTTATTCACAAAGCGGGATAGGTGCCGCGCCGGTTATCTGTTACGAATCTATCTATGGCGAATGGGTGTCTAAATACGTAAAACAGGGCGCGCAATTCGTTGCTATTATCACTAATGACGGCTGGTGGGAAAATACTTCCGGTAAGGACCAGCATTTGGACTACGCCAAGTTACGCGCTATTGAAACCCGCCGCTGGGTTTGCCGATCGGCCAATACGGGCATCTCGGCATTCATCAACCAGCGGGGCGATATTGTGCAGCAAAGCAAGTGGTGGGTGCGTACCGCATTAAAGCAGGACATCAACTTAAATTCCGACATAACGTTTTATGTAGCGTACGGCGATTACCTTCCAAAGATCGCGAGCTTTTTAGCCGTGTTAGGCATCTTTTTGATCGGGATAAAAAAGAGTTTTAGCCACTAAGTGGACTATCCCCTCTTCACAATAAACTCCATTAGATCCAGAATTGGCTGGCGGATGATCTTGCCTATATGCACATCGTTCTCTTCGCAAACGGCTTTTAACTCATCGGCAAAAATATAGGCAATGGAGCCTACAAAATGGCATTTGAACTTATCAAATTGTGGGTACGATTTGATATTGGTATCTACAAACTCCAGCAAGCCTTTTCTTAGCAGGTCCTGCCCGTATTCTGAAGCGCGGATCTCCGTTAAAAATTTAGAGAATGATGCCAGGTAAGAGTTACCGCGGGGTTTTTGATAGGTATTGATGATAACATCTTCCTTTTGCAGGTTATAAGTTGCCTTAAACTTATTGTTAATATCGTCGGGCATGTTGCCGTAAAGGTAATCTGTTACCAGGGCCTTGCCAAACCAGGTGCCCGAGCCTTCGTCGCCCAGTGCATAGCCAAGGCCATGCTGCCCGTCGTGGATATCCTCGCCGTCAAAAAAAGAGATATTTGAGCCTGTGCCCAATACGCAGCAAAAACCTTTCTCGTGCCCGCATGTGGCGTATGCCGAAGCCAGCAGATCGCTGTCTACACTTACATAGGCGTTAGGTATTAATGTACTGATGGCGTTTGATACTATCTCGTGCCTATCCGGGCTGGAGCAGCCCGCTCCAAAAAAATAGATCTCGGTTATATCCGCAGCCATGGCAACCATTTCTGGTACCTGTTCCTGTATAATCTTTACTATTTCCTTTTCGGTTAAAAAGTATGGGTTTAGGCCGGCCGATTTAAATGCCTTGTTTTCTTGCCCTGGCACTGATAGCAGCCAGTCTGTTTTAGAAGATCCACTGTCTGCTACTAATATCATGTACAAAGTTCCTCAAGCACCTCGCGGGTAAGCGGCTTATGCACAAACTGGGCAACGTATTTATTGCTTTTTGAGTTGTTCATGTCGGTTGGGTCAAGGGATGATGAAAGCATAAAAATCTTCACCGCGTCCTTATTATCCAAATTAAGCGCTTCGTATTCCTTTAAAAACTCAAACCCACTCATCATAGGCATGCGGATGTCCAGAAAAATGGCGTCGGGCTTAACGCTGCCTTCGCGCAGGGCGTTTATGGCATCGTGTGCCGATTGTATTACAATTATATTATCTGCGAAGTTAGCACTTTCAATAATTTTGCGCGTAACAAAGTTGTCAATATAATTGTCATCAATGAGCAGGCATGTGTTGAAGTGAACAGGCATCGTTGTTCAAAAATAAACTTTTAAAGCAATTAAATATAGTTTATTGAATATTTATACTGTTTGTTATTTGCTGCAAGGTAACCTCGGCCATTTTTGACTGATACTGCGCCGAAAAAAACTTGGATTGCGCATCTAAATAATTCCTTTGCGCCTCGCGGATCTCTAACTGGGTGATGTTGCCTATCTTATATTTCTCTAACGAGATCTCCAGGTTCTTACGGGCAAGTTCCACACTGGATTGCCCAATTCTTATCAAATCTAAACCCGATAAATAAGCCACATAAAAATTACTTATCTGTGCTTCTACATCCAGCATTACCTGCTTTTGGCTCAGGTCGGCATTGGCAATTTGGAGTTTGGCATTACGCTCGCGCCGCCATTGATTAAGCCCGTCGAATATATTTACGGATGCCGTTAAGCCATAAGCAAAACCGTGTGAGTTTTGGCTAAGTGTAAAGCCCGCGGGCGTTTTGCTATTAGTAAAGATGTAGCCAGATGTTACGCCGATGACCGGATAACGGGTTGATTTAACCTGCCTTAAACTTATCTCGGCCAAGCGTTTATTTATTTGGGCTGATAATATATCGGGGTTTTGCGCCTGGGCTTTAGCAATGATGTCGCCCAGTATCAGTGTATTGTTTACCATTATGGTATCGCCAACGGTAAAGTCTGTTTGCAGGTTACGCACCAGCAGTTGGTTCATTTGGATCTTGGTTTGGCGGAACTGTTGCAACTGAATTACCAGGTTGGAAGTATCTGTGTTCAGATTTACCTGGGCATTGTAAACATCCAGCTTTGAAACCCGGCCCACTGTAAACTTATCATTAGAATAGCGCAGTTGCGTGCGCGAAATCTCTATAGCACCGCTTAAAGCTTTTATCTGCTCCGTTTGGCTGATAAGGTTGTAGTACGTATTAATAACATTGGCAACCGTGCTTTGAATAGTATCCTGCAAGCGGATGGCACCAAGTTTATCCTGCTCTTTCAGCATATCGTAATTAGCGAACATATTAAAGCCATCGAAAATCGTCCAGTTGAGGTTTACACCGTAGTTATTATTGCTGTTATTGGCAGAAAGGTTGTTAACCGTACCATCGGTGCGGGTTTGCTTTATTTTTTGATTACTGTTATTCAAAGCAGCATCGCCGGTAACTAAAGGCAAAAAGCCCGCGTTACCAAGCGTAACGTTATTGCTGGCTATGGCAGCGTTGTTTTGCGATAGCCTTATGTTGTAATTGTTCTTTAGTGCTATTTCAACGGCATCCTTTAGGGTAAGCAACGGGGCACCCTGCGCCCACGCCCCTGCAACGGTAGCACAGCAAAAGATCAAGCAAATAATTCTTTTAATATTCATATTGCTTAAAGTTTTTCAATTAATAAAGGAGCTTTTGGTTCAACTTCCTCTTCCGGCTCATGGTCGGGGTCGCGGCGGGTTTTGGATGCGAACACCATGTACATGGTTGGGATAACATAAAGCGTTAACACTAATGAGAACAACATCCCGCCAATAATTACAATACCTAACGATACACGGCTTTTTGCACCTGCACCTAATGCCAAAGCGATTGGTACGGAACCCAGCACTACTGCCAAACTGGTCATCAAAATCGGGCGCAAACGAGATGTCGCGGCTTCAACAACAGCATCATATTTACTTAAACCATGCTCCATACGCTGGTTGGCAAACTCTACGATCAGAATTCCGTTCTTGGTTACCAAACCTACCAGGGTAATGATACCTATCTGGCTGAAGATGTTAAAAGTTTGGTCGAACAACCAAAGGGACAGGAATGCCCCGGAGATTGCCAAAGGCACGGTAAGCATCACCACAAACGGATCTACAAAGCTTTCAAACTGTGCGGCAAGCACCAGGTATATTAGCAGCAAAGCAAAACCAAATGCAAACAGGATGTTTGATGAACCCTCGGCAAAATCCCTTGACGGGCCGCTAAGCGCGGTGCTAAAGGTATCGTCCAGTAACTTGGCTTTGATGCGTTCCATTTCGGCAATACCATCACCTACCGTTTGGCCCGCCGCAAGCCCTGCCTGTACCGTTGCCGATTTATACCTGTTAAAGTGATAAATAGACGGCGGACTGGCGCTTTCGGCCACCTTCACCACATTATCTAATTGTACCAAACCGCCTTTGCTGCTGCGTACGTAAACAGATTTAAGGTCTAAAGGCTGGTCGCGGTTGGCGCGGTCTACCTGGGCTATTACCTGGTATTGTTTACCATTTATCAGGAAATAATCTAACCTGCCGGCACTGTAATACAATTGTAGCGTCTGGGCGATATCATCAACCGAAACACCCAGGTCTCGGGCACGGTCACGGTCTGTAGTAACCCTAAGCTCGGGCTTAGTAAATTTCAGGTTAACGTCCGATCCCTGGAAAACAGGGCTTTTAGATACCTCCGCGAAAAACTCGGGAAGCACCTTTCTTATCTTTTCAAAATCCTGGTTTTGGATAACATATTGCACGGGCAACGAAGTACGCGCACCGCTACCACCACCGCTTATGGTTTGCTCCTGCACCACAATGGCGCGGGCGTCAGGCATTTTAGTTAATTTTTTATTCAGCCAGTCGGCGAGTTCCTGCTGGGTACGGCCACGCTCATCCGGGGCAACCAAACCTACACGCCCAAAGCCCGAGTTGGCAGATCCACCACCACCAAACGATGGCGATACGATCTCGAGGTTCACATTAGCTTCGGGGATAGAATCGGCAACCAGGTTAGCCACCTTATCCATATAGCGGGTCATATATTCGTAAGTAGCACCTTCAGACCCGGTAACCGAGTACCGCAAAAGGCTGCGGTCATCAAGCGGGGCAAGCTCTGACGGTGTTATTTTGAACAATACGCCGGTTAATATCAATGAGCCGCCAAGTATCACCCATGACACCCACGTTTTTTTCATGAAGTTAACCAGTGTTTCGGTATAACCGGTGGTCATGCCTACAAAGAAAGGTTCGCTCCACTCATAAAACCTCGATTTCTTTTGGTTCTTGCGGATCAGCTTTACGTTAAGCATCGGTGTTAAGGATAACGACACGAAGGCCGAGATCAATACCGCCCCGGCGACGACGACCGCGAATTCCCGGAACAGCCTGCCTGTAAAGCCCTGTAAGAAAACGATAGGCAAAAACACCGCGGCTAAGGTTACCGATGTAGATACCACCGCGAAAAATATCTCGGCACTACCTTCAAAAGCCGCCTTGCGTATGGCCATACCAGCCTCTACTTTTTTGTAGATATTCTCCGTTACCACTATACCATCATCTACCACCAAACCCGTGGCAAGCACAATGCCCAGTAAGGTTAGGATATTGATAGAAAACCCAAATACATACATGATAAAGAATGCCCCTATCAGCGATACCGGGATATCTATTAACGGCCGGAAAGCGATGAGCCAATCTCTAAAGAACAGGTAGATGATTATTACCACCAAAATGAACGAGATCAGCAACGTTTCCTTTACCTCGGTAATGGAGTTGTTGATGAATTTGGTATTATCCAAAGCTACCTTCACGGTAATATCGGGCGGCAGATCTTTCTTGATCTGCTCTAAACGTTTATAAAAATCTTCAGCAATTTGTACGTAATTAGCTCCCGGTTGCGGCACAATAGCCAAACCAACCATCGGCACGCCGGATTCTTTCAACGATGTTTCCTCATTTGCAGAACCAAGGACCGCATAGCCAATATCATTAAGCCTGATAACGCGGTTACTATCGGCACGGATTATCAGGTTATTAAACTCTTTTTCTGTAGTTAGTTTACCAAGCGCGCGGATGGTGATCTCGGTATTATTACCTTCAATTTTACCGGCTGGCAGCTCCACGTTCTCGCGGGCCAATGCGGCACCAATATCGGTAGCTGTTAGGCCAAGCGATGATAGTTTATTAGGATCTATCCAAAGGCGCATGGCGTACTGGCGCTGGCCCTGTACATTAATGGTACTTACGCCGGGGATGGTTTGCAACCCCTCCAGCAATACATTTTCGGCGTAATCATCTACCTGGGTGATGTTACGGGTGTTACTGCTTACAGTAAGGGTGATAATCTGGTCGGCGCTGGCATCAGCTTTGGTAACTACCGGCGGGGCGTTAATATCTTGTGGTAGCTGGCGTTGCGCCTGCGATACCTTATCGCGCACGTCATTAGCCGCTGTTTCAAGGTCTGCATCCAAATCAAATTCTACAGTGATGTTACTGGACCCAACCGAACTTGTTGATGAGATATTACGGATACCCGGCACACCGTTAATAGCTTTTTCTAATGGCTCGGTAATTTGCGACTCGATAACATCCGAGTTGGCACCCGAGTAACTTGTAGATACGGAGATTATAGGCGGATCTACCGACGGAAAATCCCTCACCCCCAAAAACTTGTACCCAATTACACCAAATACAACTATCACAACAGATAAAACTGTTGCCAATACGGGTCTCTTTATACTTACGGAAGATAAACTCATATCGGTTATTTGATAACTTTAAGGATCTTCAACGGCGATTTAGGGCGGATCTGGATCAAGCCCGACACTACAATACTATCGCCTGCTTTAAGGCCATCTATGATTTGGATCTTAGTATCGGTACGCAAGTCGGTCTTCACATCTTTAGCTACCGCGATACCATTTTTATATAAATAGATCTTGCTGCTCTTCAGATCGGGTATCACACACTCGGTTGGCACCATAATGGTCTTGGGGATCTGGTCGAGCGTTAAATTAATTTTGGCGAAAGCTCCCGCTGTTAAAGCATTTTTGGGGTTTGGTGCTTTTGCACGTACTGTAATGGTACGGGAGTTGGCATCTAACGCGGGCTCAATAGCATACACCGTTGCCTTAAAGTTATCCCTCGAACTTTCTACCGTAAAACTAACCTTGCTGCCCGTACCAATAATTGGCAGGTAGCGCTCAGGTACCGAAAAGGTAACTTTTGCCGGGTCGATATTTACGAGTGTAGCAATTGATGTAGATGGCGAAAGGTAACCACCCGGGCTAACATTTCTTAAACCAATAACACCAGAGAACGGCGCACGGATCTCGGTACGGCTTATTTGGGCGCGCACAACATCTGCCTGTGCCTGTAAGGATTGCAGCGACGATTGCGAAGTTTGATACTCCTCTTTGCTCACAGCTTCTTTTTGGTATAAGATCTTATTGCGGTTGTTGATATCGCGGGCAAGTACCATTTGCGCCTGGTATTGTTGTAAAGATGCTTGCAGGTCCTGGTTGTAAACTTTTACCAGCAGCTGCCCTTTTTTTACACGGGCACCTTCGTTAAAATATATCCCGGTAATATTACCGGCGGTTTGGCTTATCAGGTTTACACGTTCGTTGGCATCAATGGTGCCGGTGATATCTATTTGATTACTGACGGCGGTATCCTTAACTACCATAATATTAACCGATACAGGGCCGTTTTTTCGCTTGCCTTTACCGGCAGCAGCAGCGGAATTTTCCTTACCTTTTTTACTGAAGAATTTGTTATAAATTAAAAATGCAACAAGCAGCGCAAGTAACGTATAGATGATGTATTTTGCTTTCATATCTGCTTGTAATTGTTATTAGTACCTATTGGTCTATGTTTTTAAAATGCAAACCATATGTAATTATAAACTGTTAAAACCCGTGCATGTACCTAATTGGTGCAACACAAACAACAGCCATACTTGTTTGAACTTGCAATATTAACTGCTTAGCTATCAATTTGATTGCATGTATCAACCATTTTACATCACAACTGTTTTTGCCCCATTTATTTAAAAACATAAAATTTATAACTTGCCGCATGAAAAAACTGCAACTAACAGCACTGGTACTTTTAACCCTCTTTTTTATGAATGTAACCACGGGCAGCGCGGCTGGCCTTGCTAAAATATCGTACAAAGTTAGCTTCCCCGAAGCACAGGCACATTATGTAGATGTAGAAATGACCATATCGGGCCTGGCACAACCATCGCTTGAAGTTAAAATGCCTGTTTGGGCGCCCGGCTCATACCTGGTAAGGGAGTTTGCCAAAAACATCGAATCGCTTAGCGTTAGTGCTAATGGCAAAGTGGTATCTGCGCCCAAGATCAATAAAAATACCTGGAAGATAAATACTACCGGCCTTACGTCGGTAACGGTAAAATATAAAGTTTACGCTTTCGAGCTATCGGTACGTACCAGCTTTATCGATGTATCGCACGCGTTCCTTTCTACAACAGGCATCTTCCTGTTTCCTAAAGGCATGCTGGCACAACCATCAACTATCACTATAAAGCCTTACAAAGATTGGAATAAGGTATCTACCAGCCTTGAAATGGTTAATGGCGATGCATTTACCCGCACCGCCCCAAGCTACGATATCCTGTATGATTCTCCATTAGAAATTGGCACCCAGGATGTGTTTGACTTTGATGTTGCGAACACGCATTACGAAGTTGCCATGTACGGCGGCGGCAACTATGATAAAGAACGCCTCAAGAAAGATATGGCCAAGATCATCGAAGCTGAGGCGGCTGTTTTTGGCGAAAACCCCAACAAGCATTACACCTTTATCGTTCACAACAAATTACGCAACGGTGGCGGTTTAGAGCACTTAAGCTCTACTGTTTTAGGCGCTTCGCGTGATGGTTACACAAACGAACGTACGTACCACGGTTTTTTAGGTTTGGTTGCGCACGAGCATTTCCATCTGTGGAATGTGAAACGTTTACGCCCAATTGCTTTAGGCCCGTTTGATTACGACAACGAGAACTACACCACCAACCTTTGGATAGCAGAAGGATTTACGGCTTACTACCAAAACATTATTTTACGCTACGCAGACCTGTCAAATACCGAAACTTTCCTGGGTGATATGGTAAGCGATATCAACACGGTAGAAAACCAACCGGGTACCAAAGTACAGCCGCTATCAGAATCGAGCTTTGACGCGTGGATAAAAAGCTATCGCCCCAACGAGAACTCGTACAACATAGGCATCTCTTACTATGACAAAGGCGCGGTGATAGGTATGTTGTTGGACCTTGAGATAATAAACAACAGCAACGCCAAATACAGCCTTAACGATGTAATGAAGTACATGTACGACACATATTACAAAGGCAAAAAACGTGGTTATACCGATGCGGAGTTTAAAGCGGGTTTTGAGAAATTCGCGGGTAAGAACCTGAATGATTTTTACGCGCAGTACATTAATGGCTTATCTGCTATTAAGTATGATAAATACATGGGTTATGCAGGTTATAAATTAGCCGATGAGATGGCATCTACTAACAATGCCGATTTAGGTATCGCGGTTAATACCCGTAACATCATAACAACGGTTTTCCGCGATGGTGCTGGCTGGGTTGACGGCCTAAACGTTGGCGACCAGATCACCAATATTGATGACACCCCGGTTACCGACATATCTTCCATTAAAGGAAAAAAAGTGGGCGACAAAATTGTGGTGACTGTTAGCCGTGATGGGCAAGCATTTAAAATACCTGTTACCCTAAAACGTAACGATAACGTTAAATACACCATTACCGAATTACCAAATGCTACACCGCAGCAATTAGCAGTACGCAAAAAATGGCTTAAGCTGTAATTAGCCGCTTATAGGTATCTAAGCCTCTTTGCAAATTGCAAAGAGGCTTTTTTGTGGGTACCATTCCTTTTAGTTGAAGGAAAAAAATATAAAACATTTTATATCTATTTAACATTGTATTTAAAAAACCTTCGGAAAAACATTTTAATACATTAACCATGAACTCTTTATTATATACGATAGCTGTCATTTTATTAATAGGCTGGGCAATCGGCTTTTTCTTTACTGCTGTAGGTAGTCTGATACACATATTGCTTGTTATTGCGGTTATATCCGTAATATTCGGCATTATCCGCCGGCCTACGGCTGTATAAACCATCCGATAATTATTTTAAGGCTGGGCTGTGTCCCGGCCTTTTGTGTAAGCACCCGATCCTCAACAAAATTGACCCAACCATGAAAATACCATTCACTCCACAATTACTTGGCGACCTGATAGAAAAGGGTTATACCTATGTTTTGGCAAGCACACATGACGACCCATCATCGCCGGCGGCGTCAAACATGGTTTTAAAACCTGTGCGCGAAAAACCAAAGCTTAACAACCTGCCCGATGGATTTAACACTTTTTACAAAATAACGCGCGAGCCTATGCAGCTTGCTTGCGGTGTAGACGGGGTTACCATTGAAGTGGATTATGCCACGCTTAACCAAAACATAACCGGGGAGGATATTTTTGAAGATAGTTACTTTAGAATGAGCGAAGATTTTTTTCACCAGGTTTTAGATAGCCTGGAGGATTATGCCGTGATAACCACCGATAAAAACGGCGATATCAATAGCTGGAATAGTGGCGCACAGCGAGTGTTGGGCTATACCGAACCGGAAGCTATTGGTAAATGCGCCGATATTTTTTTCATCCCCGAAGATGTTGCCAAAGGCGCGCCCGGACTGGAATTAAGTACCGCCCTGAAAGAAGGTCGCGCAATAGACGAACGCTACCATATGCGCAAGGATGGTTCGCGCTTTTGGGGCAGCGGCCTGGTGTTCCCGCTACAGGATGAGGATAGCAAACACCGCGGCTTTACTAAAATTATGCGCAACCTGCGCGAGGAAAAAGAAGCACGGGATGAAGGGCCAAAACTTTAGGAATAAAAAAAGCCGGCTTGTTTCACAAGCCGGCCGGGTTAAACTATAATTAACTGATTATTTTCCTAACAATCCTTTTTTAGTGGTGATGAGTATCACACCATTATCTCCGCTTTTGCCATACAAGGCAGTTGCCGACCTATCTTTTAGTACGGATATGCTTTCTATATTGCCCGTTGGGATCAATTGCATTTTTTCCTGTTTAATGATTTCCCCGTTAAGCACATATAGCGGATTTGTACCGTGGCCGTTACGTATTTTTATTAAAGGCGCAACGTGGCTTGTATCTACCCAATTATAACTTTTTACAGGTGTGTAACCTACTTTAGCTGGTTTATCATCATCGGCAGCTAACGTGAAGTTTATTGGTAAACTGTAGGCTACTCTAACAACGCGGCCATTTTGAATGCCCGGTTTCCATGCAGGACTGTTACCCATTACCCTAAGCGACTCTTTATCAATATCGTCGCTCACGCCTCTTAAAATTTTTACACCTGTCAGCGAGCCATCTTTTTCTACTATAAAAGTTAAGATAACCCTGCCTTGAATGTTTTTATCTCTTGCATCTTTAGGATACTTAACGTTTTGCGAAAGCCATTTGCCAAAAGCACCATCCCCTCCCGGGAAATTTGGCGATTGTTCTACAGCTGTAAACACAGGGGAATCTTCGCGGGTAGTGGGTTTATCGTTAAATCCAACTTTGTTATTAAGTGGTTTGCCCTCCGCATCAACCTTTACACCGAGCGAAAAGGCTACCGGTACCGAATATTGCACACGTACCAACCGTTTGTTTTGGACACCCGGTTTCCATTTTGGCGAACCTTTAAGTACACGCACTGCTTCTTCGTCGGTACCACTCCCTAATGATCTTATTACTTTAATATCAGACAGAGAACCATCTTTTTCTACCACAAAGGTCAAAACAGAGCGGCCTTCAACCTTGTTTTTTACAGCTTCGGCAGGGTATTTTATGTTTTTAGCCAAGTATTGGCTGAAAGCCGTTTGCCCTCCCGGGAAACTTGGTGATTGTTCCACCGCGCTAAAAATCTGGTTTTTATTCTCCTCAGGAATGGTATCAGCCGGGGCTGCAGGTAACTTGTCCTTTTTAGGGTCGTAAGTTACGATGGTTGTTTTGTAGGTAGTGTCGGCTAAAACCGCTTTTGCAGGGGCTTCAAAAACAAGTTCTGCATGGTTGTGAATGGCATTTATAGCCTTACTGTTCTCGATAGTTGCCGATGAAAGTACCAGCATTAGTATAAATAGCGGGGCCGACAAGCCGTATTTGATAAGCTTAAGGCGCTGCGATCTGTTTTTTTGTAACATCATGATCCGTTTTTTTAGTAAACTGTGATTGTAAAATGGGTTAACTAATTGGTGTGCCGGCGTGGCAAACGTTTGGCTCAGTAATAACAATGCGTACTCTGCCTTGTTAGTACCTGCTTTAAGCGTATGCCTGTCGGCGATGTACTCGTGCACGTGTTTAACAGCAAATCGGTACAGATAAACCACGGGGTTAAACCAATTGATGATCATCACCGCTTCTATGATCAGCACGTCTGCTGAGTGGAATTGGCGGGCATGCACCAGCTCGTGTTTCTCTATAACTTCTTTGCCATCTATACCCTCGCTTACCCTTATCTTGTTAAAAAAAGAATAGGATACTGATGGCGTAGGGTCTTTAATTATTCGTTGTAATAGTATAAGTTGAATGATAAGCTTTAAAGCTAATATCAACACCCCTGCCGCGTAAAGCCCTACCAGCACCTGGCCTATGGTTATGGGGTTATCTTTTATGGGGGCAAGGTCTGTTATGGTGATGGCGTTACTACCGTAAATACTGTATTGAACTTTTTGGGTTATGAAAAGCCCCTTAACCCACTCGCTTTGTATCAGGGGGATAAAAAACGAAAGGATGGCCGTACCAACCAGGTACACGCGGTTAAGTTGAAAAAACGTTTCGCGGCGCAGCAATAAACTATAGAAGCCGAAAAACAGCGTCAGGTAAATATTTACCAGCAATAAATAATGCCACCAGTTCATAACTATTTGTCTTTTAGTTTTTCAATCAGTTTCATGATCTCATCGGCCTCTTTCAGGTTAATTTTTTCCTTGTTCACAAAAAAGGAAAGGATCCTGTTAACCGAGTTGTCAAAATACCCGCTCAGCAATTTATCGGCAGCAAAGTTTTTGTATTGCTCTTTGCTTACTATGGGGTAATACTCGTGGCTTTTGCCAAAAGCATTATGGTCTACAAAGCCCTTGGTTTCCAGTATCCTAATAATTGTTGATACCGTGTTGTAAGCGGGTTTCGGCTCGGGTAAAACGTCTAAAACATCTTTTACGAAGCCTTTTTCCAGCTGCCACAGCACTTGCATAATTTGTTCTTCGGCGCGGGTTAAATCTTTTATTTCCATTTAATTAAGATGATTATTATTACGTTAGTACTAAGGTATGTCATATAAACTAATTTAACAACTAAATGTTTAGTTTATTTATTATTAAACTTTTATTTGTCTATTTGGTTCTCCAAAACAACCTATTATAAATGGATATTACATTTCACGGTGCTGCCCGTAACGTAACCGGCAGCAAACACTTATTGCGCTTACAGGACGGTACAGGTATACTTTTAGATTGCGGCATGTTCCAGGGACTTGGCGAGCAAACCGAAGATATGAACGAGCATTTTGGCTTTAACCCCAAAAGGGTAGACCACCTGATACTCTCGCACGCGCACATCGATCATTGCGGGTTGATACCCCGTTTGGTCAAAGAAGGTTTTGAAGGGCCTATATATTGCACGGCTGCTACTATGGACCTGGCGAGGATCCTGCTAATGGATTCGGCCAAGATCCAGATGCAGGATGTAGAGTACAGCAACAAGCAGCGAAAAAAGAATAACCAGCACATGCTGGAGGCGTTATATACCGAAGAAGATGCTGTTGCCGCATTAAGCCATTTTAAGATAGTTGACTACCACGAGGAATACCACATTAATGAGAACCTTAAATTTAAATTTACCGATGCAGGCCACGTTTTAGGCAGTGCCGCAGTACACATCGCCGCTACCGAGAACGAAAAAAAAACATATATAACCTTTAGTGGCGATGTTGGCCGCTACGGCGATCTGCTTTTAAAAAACCCACAAACTTTCCCGCAGGCCGATTACATTTTACTGGAATCTACCTATGGAGACAGCCTGCATAAAGATATCGGCCCTATCGAGGATGCTTTATTAAAGATCATCAAACATACCTGTATCGAGAAAAAAGGGAAGGTAATTATCCCTGCGTTTAGCGTTGGCCGCACGCAAGAACTTTTATATGCGCTTAATGCTTTGGAATTGAAGGGTGAATTACCCGATGTACTTTATTATGTAGATAGCCCGCTATCAGAAAAAGCTACCCAAATATTAAAGGATCACCCCGAGGTATATAATAATGATGTTAAAGAAGTGATGAAAGTTGATGCCGACCCATTTGGGTTTAAGGGTCTGAAATTTATCCAGTCTACCGAGGCATCTATTGCTCTTAATGATGATGTAAGGCCTTGCGTTATTATTTCCTCATCCGGTATGGCGGAAGCCGGGCGCGTGAAACACCACATCAAGAATAACATCAGCAACCAAAAAAACACCATATTAATGGTAGGCTACGCCGAGCCAAACTCATTGGGCGGAAAACTTGCCCGCGGCGAAAAAGAGGTACATATTTTTGGCGAACAATACCAGGTGAACGCCGAAGTGCAATCCATCAAAAGCATGAGCGCACACGGCGATTATGAGGACCTGCTTCATTTCTTATCCTGCCAGGACCCCAAGCTGGTTAAAAAACTGTTCCTGGTGCATGGTGAATATGAGGTACAACAGCACTTTGCCGAAAAGCTAAAAGAGAAAGGGTTTGATGATATCCAGATTCCTTACCAGCACGAAAAGGTGGTTTTGGATTAATTTGAATACTACTTATAAAAAAGAGCCTGCTAAAGCAGGCTCTTTTTTAGTTTGGATCAATTAGTTAATGCGGTGCACGGTTAAATTATCATAGTAGATATAATCTGTTGTGTTGGCTGTCCAGTAGGTTTGGCTGCCACCACGGAATGTATGGAACGTTAGCTGGTCTATCATCCTTTTAGAATCGTTGGTTGTCCAGCGGATATCCTGGTCGAGTAACACCGTGCCATTTATCACGATCTGTACGTGGCCATCGGTATTTGAGCCTGTGTTGCTTTTAATATAAAGGTGCACGTGGTACCATTGCCCTTTAACCAACGCACCGCTTGTTGGGTAGGTTTTGCCAAAAGTATCCCCAAAATTATTCCCTGACGACGGCCCGCCGTTCATATCCTTATAATACAAGTATGGCTGAAAGTAAACGCGGTTGGGGTTAGAATCGGGCGAGTACCACATCAGGCGCAAGGTGCCGCCATTGCCATCCCAAGCAGCATCGCCGCCGGTGTTGTGCTCGCCTATCCCAAAGCCAAAGCCCACTTTACCACCCCTGCTCCAGTTAAACTGGCTATGGAACTTTACGTCGTAATCCATCTCATACGCCGAGCCTGACTGCAGCACGCTATTGGCAACAAGCCCACCTGCACCCGATAGCTGACCAGGGAGCAAAGTAACCCGGCTGCCTACGCCATCTTTGCCGTTGGTAGTGAAAGCACGGCTATCGTTCCAGCCGGTAATGTTACCAAAATCGGTGGTGGCCTGGCCGCTGGTGTACGTTGCCCCGTTGGTGCGGTTATTCCAGTTGATGTTTAAATTGCCGTTAACGGCATCCACCTTTGTTGTTCTGCCAATGGCGGATGCCTCGTGTGCGGCGGTTACAGGGGTTTTTTGTTTAGTACCCGCTTCTTTTTGGCAGGATGAAAGCATTAAACCTGTTAAGGCAAAAATCGCCCCTGTTTTTAGGATCTGGTTTTTCATAATTATGATTTTTAAATTGGTTTCACATTTACACCGATACCACAATTAATTGCATAGCAAAGCCATTGTCCTTCTTTTTAAGAAAACCCACATAATTTAAAGATCACTTACCAGCTTATGGTAGTGTAGGAAACAATTGGTTAAACTGCAAAGCAACAGGTATCGCTTAAATCAAATCTATTTAATTAAAGGATAATTAAATTAAACCAGGGCGGATTTATTCACGAAATCGTATTCGTAAAATTGGCAGGTCAGGGCTTTAGTGACTTCGACATTCTCCAAAAAAACAAGAGCCACGCATTTCTGCAAGGCTTTTAAAGGGCATTATTATTTAAATTACAATCTAAAATCATGTGAAAAATACGGATACAAACCCTCGGTTGAGTGGCCTGCCAGCACTTGCAATACTATTAAGGATGCCGAGGCAAAATACCCCCCGCCGCCTGTACCGCTATGCCATTGATTTGAAGTGTCGTTATCAACCCAAACCTGCCTACATTATAAAATCCGGTTACGCCAAGTTCACCGGGTAAGATATACCCACTAATATCTGCCAGTTTAACACGAGCCTGGAAATTATTAAAGGCAATATGCTTGCCTGCAAACCTATACTGTAAGTAACCCAATAGATTACCTTGCTCACCTAAAAACAACAACTGGTAAAAAGCTGGTTTACCTAAACTAACTTACCGCCAATACGGTCATAAATAACTACCGAGCCGCTGCGGGTGAGCTTTTGATACCATGTAACCTCCGGTTTTAATAGCGCGTATGAATCCGAGAACTGTTTAGCCCACCAGCCATTATAAAATACGTTTTACAATGTGAGCAAATAAAAAGGGGGCAACTATATAGTTTGCCCCCTTTAATTAACTGATCAAAAAAGCATTAAAATTTATCAAAGAATAATTTAGTTTCTACCTCGTCGCCGCCAATTTTTGATGACGCGTCGTTATAATTCACAGTATTAACATTCTGCTCGCTAACCGGGTAAGTAAAGCGTGTTGGGAAACCGCTAACAGGGTTTGCAGGTGCCGCTAAAACAGGATAATCCAATCTCCTGTTCTCTATCCATGCGTCCCATCCCCTATTGTATAGGGCAAGCCATTTTTGGTAACCTATTTTTTGTTTGTAGGTTCCCGTAGCGGTAGCGTAAGCCACATTGGGCAACGCTGTGTAAGCTGTAGCATTTACCGCGCTACCACCCCAATAAATTATAGAAGCGGTTATAGCTTTAGTATAATGGTCAGCAGCAGTACCGGGTACACTGTAACCACGCTCAACAGCTTCGGCAAGGTTAAATTCTGTTTCAGAATAATCCAATAATAAGCCCGGGAAGTCTGGTGCAGTTAATTTGGTACTTGGTTTAGAGAATGCGTCGTAACTATTTTTGGTGCCTGGTCTACCACCCGAATATCCACCCGACGCATCTGTAGTGAAGTACAGGGCACGCCTTGGGTCTCCTGATGTGGTTAATTGATCTATAAACGTTTTTGAAGCTATAAAATCAAGCCTACCGCTTTGTACCAGATCTACCCAAACCGGGTTGGTATTTGGTGGGTTAAGCGCAAATTTAAAATTAGCGTTATCGTCGTTGCTGGTAAATACACCTGCCGCCACGGCCGATTCTACAACAGCTTTGGCTTTGCCGTTGTTTACATCGGCCAAAGTGATACCCATTTTTAGTTTAAAAGTATTTGCAAATAACTTCCATTTACCCACGTCGCCGCCGTAGATCTGGTCGGCATTATCCAGGCTCTGAGCTGTGGTTATGTTGGCGAGATCAGCATCTAAACGGGTAAGCAATGCTGTATAAACGGTTAAAGCGTCATCAAACTTAGGGAACTTGTTATCAATATTAAGTGCTTCGGTATAAGGGATATTGCCAAATGTAGTTACCAGGTAATAGTAGGTATATACCTGCATTATATCCGCAATAGCGATATCTGTTTTAATGGCATCTGCCGATAATGTAATTGACTTTGCAAAATTTGCCTTTGACTGCTCAAAAGGTTCTAATACATCCCGGTAATAAGCATTCCATATGCCATCAGGTATCTTGTTATCCTTAATGTTATAGTTGCTTTCGGTAATATAAGTAGTTTCCTGCCATTGTTGTTCTATAAGCCTGAATATATTTAAATACACATTCGACGATGATAGCGTACTGGCTAAAGTATTTTGAGCTTGTGTAAACAATGCCGTAGCCGGTACCGACGACGGTTGCTTCGGATTATTGTTAAGGCTGGTTATATCTTTGGTGCAGGCCCCCAGAAAAAGCAAGGGTAACACTGCTGTAATTATTTTTTTCATTGAGGTAAGCATTAGAAAGTGAATTTAGCATTTAGTGAAACCGTCCTTACTGTTGGGTAAGCACCAGATTGATAACCCTGCAGGTTACCCGAGCTTAGGCTTTCCTCCGGATCTGCATAAGGCAGGTTTTTGTGAATGATCCATAAGTTGCGGCCTATTAAAGATAGGTCGATACCTTTTACAGGCCCCAGTTTAGAAACAAAACTTTGCGGGAAGCTATAAGAGATAAGAGCTTGCCTTAATTTCACGTAACCGGCATCATAAACAAATGCTGCATTAGGGTTAGTTTCGTAACCGTACAAGCCCGAACCGGTGTTTTCTACACGCACTTTATTTGGCTGGCCGTTGGCATCAACGCCCTTAACAATAACACCACCACCTTGTGCAATTGGCAGGCGCGATGGATTGCCCAAATCGTTTAAACCCGCAGTTTCGGGATATAAACCGGTATCAAATCCGTAGTAAGTATCAAGCGAGAACACGCTACCACCTTTACGAATATCGATCAGGAAGCTAAATGTTAAATTTTTGTACCTGAAGGTGTTGTTGATACCACCTATCCATTTAGCGTTGCTGTTGCCAATAACATTATTTGCCGTGCTGGTTTGTAAGTAATAACCATCATCGCCAACAACCCTTTGGCCATCTTTATAAATAAAGTCGGTACCACGTATGGTTCCCAAAGGCTGGTTTAAACTGGCGTTGATTGTTACACCACCCTGGAAAGAGCCCAGTTGCAGGTTTTGTGCCTGCTGGCCTGTTGCATCTGTAAACAGTTCTAAAACCTTACTGTTGTTTTTAGTAAAGTTCAGGTCGATTTTCCATGAGAAATCTTTACTCCTTATCGGCGATCCGTTCAGCGTTAACTCGATGCCTTTGTTTTGAACCGTGCCCGAGTTAAGGTAAGCCGCGCTATATCCGGTAGCCGATGATATAGTAACCGGTATGAACTACTTGTACGCTCCGGTTTTAGGGTTGGGTTATTTTTGGTTGAATTAACAACGGCCTGCGGCGCACCATTTATAGGTGTGCCTATAGTATAAGTATCAATGGTGCTATATATTGGAGCATCATTACCTACCTCGGCATAGTTAGCTCTTAACTTACCATATGATAGCCAATTGTAGTCTTTTAACAACTCAGAAAATACAAAGCCTGCTGATATGGCCGGATAGTAATAGGCATTGTTACCTTTTGGCAGTGTTGAAGCAACATCACGTCGCAAAGTACCATCAAGCGTATATGTATTTTTCCAGGTTATAGTAGCACCTGCATATAAGCCGTTCACTTCTCTGCGCTGGTCGGCTTCTATAGGCGCATCTGGTGTGTTTACCGAGTTTGATAAAGCATAAGTACCCGGCACTATCAAGCCGCCGTTGGTTATGGCAAAAATATCCTGATAACGCTGTTTCCTGATATTTGTACCAAGCACACCTTTCAGGTTAAAATCGCCAACAGTTTTATTCGCGCTGGCTATTAAGTCAAAGTCGGTTTCGTTCCAACCTGTGTTACGCCTCGAATAACCTGAAACGCCGGTTGTACCAACAGCACGCCTTTCTTCCTGTAGCTGGTTCCAGTTATCTACCGTAACCCTACCCAAAATATTTAACCAGCTTGTAGCTTTATAGTTTAACGATACATTGCCAAAATAGCGGTTGCGGCTGTCCGTTTCAAAATTTTGATAACGGCCAAAGTATGGGTTATCCCAGTAAATGGCAGTTGGGTTATCAAAGTTGCTTAGGTTCCAGGTAGCGTTACCGTTTTCGCCTTGTGCGAGGCTATTGTAATACGCGTTTTTCAATTGTTTAATATCGGTATTAACCTGCCACCACTGCCTAAAGTTACCTACAACGTTTTCAGATTGGTAACCTGTTCCGTAACGGCCCAAGCCATCGGTACGGGTATAATCGATAGAAGCTGCGGCAGTTAATTTATTGGTGATATTGTATGATCCCGAAAAGTTGATAGCATTTTTAAGGATGTTACTGTTTGGAAGGATGCCCGTATCATTATTACGGGTATAACCTAATTTGAATGAGCCATTATCGCTACCATTGGTAATAAATAAACTTTGGCTGTTTGATATAGGTTTTTCAAAAAAAGTACTTGGATCATTAGCTGCAGCTACCCAGGGGGTTGCCTGGCCGTAGGTAGACAACCCTTTGTAAAAAGCGTTCCATTGGTAAACTTTTAAGTTTGGGTCAAAAGCAGCACCATATGATGCATCTTCGGTTAATGGGGTAACCAAATCTGGCTTGCCATCGCCGTTTACATCCCTGTACCAGAAGTACCCGGTTGGGTCTTCGTAACCCGGCCCGTAGCCACCGCCATATTCTTTTTGATATTTAGTAAAGGTTGATTTATCAATAGCCCCTACACCTACACCTGTATTAAAAACAATGCCTAAACCCTTTTTAGCTTTTTTAGTAGTAATAAGAATTACCCCGTTAGAACCCTGTGAACCATATAGCGCGCTTGCAGCCGCACCCTTTAGTACTGTAATGGATTCGATATTGTCGGGGTTGATATCCTGTATTGGGCTACCGTAATCATACCCGCCACGGCCGCTTCTTTGATCTGCAGAGTTAATAGTGGAGCCGGAAGGTGCGCCATTATTAAAAGGTACACCATCTACTACAAATAATGCCTGGTTTGAATTAGCTATAGATTTTGCACCACGTATAACAACGTTTGTTGAAGAGCCCAACCCATTATTTTGTCTAATCTCAAGCCCGGATACTTTACCTGACAAACCTTCGACAAAATTTGAAGAACGGGTTTTGCTAACTTCTTCGCCCGACACCTGCTGGGCCGCGTAGGCCTGTTGGTTACGTGTACGGGTTAAACCAAGTGCACCTGTTACCACAACCTCGCCAAGTTGCCTTGCCGATGGTACAAGCAATACATTCAGCACAGGGCCTGTTACTGTTAACTCTTGTGGTGTATAACCAAGAAAACTAAATGTTAAAATGGCGCCGTTTGGTACCGATAGTGAGAATTTACCACTGGCATCGGTTTGTGTACCTGTAGAAGTACCCTTAACACCGACGCTTGCGCCTATAACGGCCAATCCGTCATCTTTGCCAGTAACCTTTCCGGTTACCGCAATGTTTTGTGCCTGCAAAAGTGATATACCATATCACATTAAGCAAAGCGTTGTGAGGAGAAATTTTTTCATAAATAGAGTGTTTGTTTTTACAATTAGAATTTCGGCATATGTACGTGTTATTTAAAAGTTAAATTTAGAATAATTTTTATGGAATTTTTAACCAAAGCAATACTTTATTTAAAGTTTATCAACAAAAATAAACTTTGGATAGGTAATTTTAAGTCGAAAGCAATAATATTGTTACAGAGCAGCATTGCCCAATTACACTATTTATTAAAGAGAGAGATAGGTGAGACAGCAAAGCCTCACACAGATCCAACATAATATCTATCGAGTAGCGAAGACCAAAGTAGATCCACGAAATACGACATGTAAACTAAAAAAGCCTTACATTTCTGTAAGGCTTTTGTTAAGTGGGCGTTAACAGGCAGTCGGTTCACAATCTTTTCCGGCTGATTAAACTAACCTTGCTTTTAACGGATGAGTTCAGCGATATCATCCAGATATAAACTGAGGAGTGCTCGAAGCTTTTTACTCTGATCAATGATAGCTATGCTAAAGCGCGGTATGACGAGAATTTTTTGGTTGAAGAAGAAATGGTTAAAGCTGCTTTAGAAAAAGTGCGGTTATTGATGGCTAAAGCGAAGCTTGTCTTTAAAGGCAACGATAAAATATAATTGTAAAGAATGCTTTGTAGTGAATGAATTAAGAAACTCCCAGGCACCTCCAGCAGAGTTGGGGTCAGGTTTGGTATTGTTTACTGAACCTGACCTTTCTTATTATTTGAAGTCAGCATTTGCGGCTTGCATTAATGGCATATTAAATGCGTTTCGCTACCCTTTTGTAGAGCGCCAAACAAAATAGAAGTCCCAAAAAAGCTAACCCACATCCTATATATTCCGGGGATGTATAGCCAAAGCCCGCCGCTATGGGAAGACCACCCAGATAAGCCCCCAACGCGTTACCAAAATTTGAAGTAGCCTGAAGAACAGATGAAGCCAGCATTTCGGCCCCTTTTGCTACTTGCATGATAAGGATTTGCATAGGTGCTATCACAGCGAAGCCAACGGCCCCTGTTATAAAGGTCATGGCAACAATGGGTAACTGATAACGGGCGATCAATGCAAAGGCAGTTAAGCTGAGCATCATAGTAAGTAATAAAACGCCAGTAGTAACTAATGGCGAATAACGGTCGGCCAGGCGCCCGCCAATAAAGTTACCTGCGGCCATACCCAGGCCAATGATGACCATGATCACCGTAACCATACTGCCGCTAAACTCGGCAACGTGGGTCATAACAGGCGCAATGTAGCTGACCCAGGCGAAAAAACCACCCGTTCCAATGGCCGAGATTCCTATAACCATCCATAAATCCGCTTTTCCAAAAATGCTAAGGCTGTCTTTAAAACTTGTTGCCCCTGTCGGTTTAAGGGGCGGAAGCCATAACCGAATGCAGAATATGGCGATCAAAGCAAATAGCGCAACCAGGCCAAAGGAAAATCGCCAGCTAAAGTCATGCCCTATATACGTTCCCAGTGGGACACCGATAATATTAGCAACAGTAAGTCCGGCAAACATCACCGATACGGATCTTGCCTCCCGTCCAGGCTCCGCCAGCCTGCTCGCTACTACTGCGCCCATGCCGAAAAAAGCGCCATGCGGCAACCCGGCCAGGAAACGTGCAGTCAGCAATAAACCATACGTGGGTGCGATAGCAAAGAGCCCGTTAAATACAAACACCATCATCATCAGCCCAATCAATACTTTTTTTGGTGGAAAATTTCCTGCCAAACCAACCATCAACGGCGCACCTATCACTACGCCTAAGGCGTATATTGATATCAGGTGTCCTGCTTCTGGAATAGAGACATTCAGCGTTCTGGAAACATCAGGAAGCACGCCCATCATTAAAAATTCGGTCATGCCTATGCTCAGTCCGCCAATCAGCAGCGAAACCAAACTTAGTTTAACAAGCGGGCTTTTGTCTTTATTATTCACCATTTATATTACACTATTCAATCTCCGGCTGCAAAGAAACATGGAATACAGTTATAGTGCAATAACTCATCCAATTATATGTAAATTTTGCAACTTTTCACCCTAATCAACCAAGCTTCGACCAGACGTGTAACGGGGAGCACTTATCCCACAATAATTTTAAGATAAAGGGGCAGGCATTGGGTAACCAGTTCAAATGGGCTGAACTCATCAAAAAGGCAGACTATGGGCAAGAAAGAGACCTCGAGACTATTAGCTGCACAAACAGCCGGACAAGAGAAACCTATGGAGCACTTACAGGCATGGGATTGATATAAGTGACGACATCGATGATGAAGCCATTCATAGCAGGAACAGGCAAAGAAAAAACCAGGCAAGAGCGAATACGAGATAGCCGATCGCTTCAGCAGCCGGCTGCTTTCACAAAATTAGCATCGCAAGAAAACAGTAAAGGGTATATAAATCCAATGATAGGATCGGAGCCCTTGACAGTTTCCCTGCTTGCTGCTCCGGTTTTTTTTAAGCCCTGCAATGCCTTGGTGTGTTTTTACCTGTCGTGATTTGTGGGGAAGGTTCAATCATTCCCCTGTCACACAAAGTCAATTCCGAATTTGACTACCTCCGTTAGCTAATATACGAAGGCGATTTGATGTCTAAAAGTTATTGTCGAAGTTTGAGCTGTTATAACCGCTACGCAGCTTGTACAATTCTTACTTGATCTTTTCCGCAATTTAACAATACGTTAATACTGATAATCTACCTTTATACAAAGATTTATTGCCTTATATTATCAGATAGGCAACCGGAGCCCGCCTTGTTTTTTTTAATATTTATTTTGCAACAGGCTTATTATTTAATCAAAGTCCGGAAGTTGAATTTAATTCGCATTAACTATGTCACCAAGAAAAATCCTATACCTATGCGCCATATTCTTTACATATAGCAGGTTAGTACAAGCCCAAGATCTTGCTACGGTTGAAAGTAAAAGAGTAAGACTTCCAAACGGATGGTCATTAACACCAGTCGGCAAAAGCTTGCCGCTTGGAGATTTGCCTTTAAATATTGCGGTAAGCAAGAGTCACCGTTACGCTGCGGTTACAAACAATGGGCAAAGTGTTCAGACCATTCAGCTATTGGATGCCAAAACCGACCGGGAACTAGATAAGGTATTGATAAGTAAGGCTTGGGGAGGCTTGGTCTTCAGCACAGACGATCAATCGCTATACGCCTCCGGTGGCGATAATAACTGGATTATCCGGTATGCTATTACCAATGATAAGCTGGTGGCAGCCGATACCATTAAGCTTGGCGACGCCTGGAGTAAAAAGTCTAATTCGACATCTATTTCCCCTACAGGCCTGGCGCTTGACGATAAGCGGGGAATTCTATACGTAGTTACTAAGCTTAATAACAGCCTTTACGTTGTGGACCTTAAAACGAAAACCATCCGGCAGCAGATCAAACTACGTAGCGATGCTTATAGCTGTCTGTTGTCGCCCGATCTGTCAAAACTGTATATCAGTCTTTGGGGCGACGATAAAGTAGCCATATTCGATACGAAGGTAAACAAGTTGCTTAACGCTGTAGCTGTAGGCGATAATCCTAACGACTTATGTATCTCTCGTAATGGAAAGTATCTATTTGTGGCTAATGGCAATGATAACACAGTATCGGTAATTGACGCACAAAAAGTGAAAGTACTCGAAACGCTTAATACAGCTGTGTCTCCTACACCGCTTAGCGGAACAACCAGTAACTCAGTAGCTTTAAGCAAAGACGATAAAACTTTATATATTGCCAACGCCGATAATAATTGTCTGGCTGTGTTTGATGTATCAAAACCAGGATCCAGTAAGTCACTTGGGTTTGTACCAACGGGCTGGTTTCCAAGTGTCGTGCGAGTTATAGATAATAAACTGTATATCGCCAACGCTAAGGGCTTTTCGTCCCTTCCTAATCCGCACGGACCTAATCCGGCGGCTAAAAATCAAACTGTTTTGTCGCATGCCGGAGATCCTTTTCAGCCGTTGCGGACTGAATATATTGGCGGCGGGTTATTAATGGGCACACTAACCATCATTCCCGCACCAAGCGAAAAGGCACTGTCAGTATATTCACAAGCCGTAGTTCACAACACACCGTACCATCGGGAGCAGGAAACGGATGCTTATGGGGAAGCAGGTAACCCTATCCCAGTTAAAGTGGGCGCTGAATCACCAATTAAATATGTCTTCTATATTATTCAGGAAAACCGAACCTATGATCAGGTGCTTTCCGATATGCCCAAGGGCAATGGAGATACCAGCCTGCTGCTATTCGGTAAGCGCATTACACCTAACCATCATGCACTTGCAGAAAACTTTGTGTTGCTGGACAATTTTTATGTAGATGGTGAGGTTAGTGCCGATGGGCATAACTGGAGCCTTGGAGCATACGCAACCGACTACATGGAAAAGAACTGGCCCACCAGTTACGGCAATCGTGGGCCGGGGGCCATCGGCCTGACTGCCAAAAACAAGCTATACATTTGGGATCAGGCTAATCGTTCCAATATATCATTTCGCACTTACGGCGAATTTATCAACGCGGACAATACACCTCAAATACCTGTATTAAAAGATCATTTTGCTAAGGCGTATCCTACCCGGGACCTGCGTGACCCGGATACACTGCGATACCAAGCATGGGAGCATGATTTTGACTCATTAATGCGCAGTAATGCTCTACCCAGGCTAAGCACCTTGCGCATGCTATCTGACCATACTGAAGGCACCACTGCCGGCAGGCCTACACCTTTTGCTCATGTTGCTGATAATGACCTGGCTGTTGGCCGCGTGGTAGAACATATCGCCAAAAGCCCGATATGGGAAAACAGCGTGATCTTTATTGTTGAAGATGATGCACAAAATGGGCCAGACCACGTAGATGCCCATCGTTCGCCTGCCTATATTGCTGGCGGCTTTGTAAAGCGCAATTTTGTCGATCATACGATGTACTCTACTTCATCTGTGCTTCGTACTATTGAACTGATACTTGGTTTGCCGCCTATGACCCAGTATGACGCATCAGCTACAGCTATGTGGCGTTGTTTTAGTAAAACACCAAATAGCGCAACGTTTAAAAGCCTGCCATCTAATATCAACCTTAATGAACTAAACCCTAAAGGCACGAAATTAGCGGCTATGGCTAAAGGTCTTGACTTCTCTGCAGTTGACCGTGTACCTGACGAAATCATGAACACGATGATATGGAAAGCGATCAAAGGAGAAAATGCAACTGTTCCTTCACCTGTACGCGCAGCCTTTGTAAAGGCCATCACGAAAGCGGATGACGACGATTAATGAAAACATGGCATTATTCTTCCCAAGAGCTTAACCCCCTCCAAAGTGGTTAGCCTTTGTCCCGCCTCTTGTATATTTATGACAAGTAGCCAGCTTATTCGCTTAAGGCTTTATCTGGTGGTATTATTGAACAATGGTAGTATATCGCGGTGGAGTTTTTACTAAATATTAACGATAAAACAACGCTGCAAAAATAACGGAGGATCCGCCGTTGGGGATAGCCGGAATGATAGATCTTGAATTGATCCTGTTGGCAGTTTTCATTATTTATCAAGATCGGATTTAATATAAAGTTACAGAAACCTTAACTCGCAGGTTACATTTAAAGGCGTACTTGCACACCATTAATTACCGATGAAGCATATTTTTTTTTCAATATTTTTTCTGATAATTGCCATTGCAGGCTTTACCCAAAACATTGCACCAAGCCGTAATTACAAACTAATTACAGGTGGTGATTGGGTTAAAGCCAAAAACTATTATCTTCTTACATTATTAGAGCAGGATGACGAAACCGCTGCGCTTTTAAAAACCGACGCTATTTTATCTAAAATCACCAGAGAAAAGGTTGCCAACCTGCAAACATCACTTGCTAATTGTAAAGATGCATCGTGCCTGCCTCTTGTATTTAAATTTACAGATGAAGAAATACAAATTGTAAGCAACCGGCTTAGTGCGCTTTATAAAACCGGCAACGCACTTGATCGGCTTGTGAAAACCCAAATAATGCCATCCGGTACTTATTATTTATATAACGATTTAACGCCTGTGGAACTATTGGTAAAGGCCTGGCAGCAGGATGCCGCCGCCATAAATTATACCATAGCCGTATATGCCGAAGGTAAAAAGCCAAATTATGCCGCAATTGATTCCATTAGTTTTAACGTAAAAGCTAAAGCATACTATATATTGATGTATGATTGCAGCACAGTAGTACTACAGGATGTTAAAACCGCCCGCCTGTTTTTTGAACCTGCGCTGCAGGCAGCGTTAACTTATTTAGAGGTGAATGAACGCCGTGACGCTGCCAATTTTGAACCCATGACCACGACAGTTAATCAAATGGCTTATAACCGGGTGAAACTGATTGAGTGGGATAAATATCCGTATTCGCACATATTGGTACCAGGTGCCGGACCTGACAATTTAACCTCGCCCCTAAGTGGCGAGGGAATGCTGCGCTGCCGTTTAGCTGCAACGCAATACCGTTTAGGAAGGGCGCCTTTTATTGTAGTTTCCGGCGGAAGTGTACACCCGTTTAAAACCAAATATAACGAAGCTCAGGAAATGAAGACGTACTTAATAAAAGCGCTGCATATTCCGGATAATGCTATCATTATTGACCCACATGCGCGGCATACCACAACCAACATTCGTAATGATGCCCGGTTGATATTCAGATATGGTATTCCCTTTAACAAACCCGGTTATATTGTTACGGATAACTACCAAGCCGATTTTATAATGACCATGGCTGACAGATGCCAAAAAGAACTAGGTTACGTGCCTTACAAACTGGGCAAGCGCATATCAGAAACCGAATTGGAGTTTTACCCCAATATTGAATCGTTGCAAATAGATGCAGATGAACCACTTGACCCATAGCACTTATGATGAATAAATATATCGTGTGTGTCACTCTGGTTGCCTTAGCTACAGTTGCTTTTGTAAGTGATAAATATGCTACTAAACTCAATCGTGCCATAACTATTGATTCGTTAGGTGCCTGCCAGGGGGTATCTTACCAAAAAGGCCGCATCTTTTTATATGGCGACCGCGAAGTTGGGATAATACGCGAATATAAGATGGTTCATGATAGCCTGACATATCAGCGTAAAGAAGTGAAACTTACACAAAGCGGGCAGGATGTAATAAACCACCCCACAGGGATTGCTTACAATGGCAGCAGCCCTGTTTTTATAGGTAATTCTATCCGGCTGAACACCGAAGGCACTAAGTGGCGGGCTGTTATTTACTGTGTGGACTGGAGCGGCTTGTTAAAAACCGGTACGCTTGATGGCAACCTGATTAATACCATTGAGGACGATGCCTGCATACAAGGCACCCGCCCCGAATATGTAAAGTATAACAAGAAATGGTACGTAGCCACAGCCGATTATGGCGACCATGGCAATGAAGTGCGTTTACTTGACCCTGAAAAATTAAAAAATGCCTCAAAAACAAGCAATGCAGGTGTTGTTTACAAAAAGTTTACATGTAGCCCATGGGTACAAAACCTGCACTGGATAGCCGATAAAGGTGTATTAGTGCTTGTGCAAAACAAAATAGAAGGCCGCCAGTGGCGCTTTACTTACATTGATTTAAAAAAGTCGATAGAAGCTGGCAAACAGGTTATTATAAGCCAGGCCGACAATATAGACCGGGGCGATGAATTGGAAGGTTTTGCGTTTACTGGTAACAAGGGCATAGGTGTAGCGGTCACCTCATCACGGAAGAACAATGTGAATTTCGTATCTATCGTCAATTAACCTTTGGGCACAATGGTTAATACAATCTTAATTTTTAAGTAGCATTGGCTTAAGATAGCACGTGTAGTTTTGTTGCGGGAATCTTATCAATAACACCTCCTTGTTGTCATTATTTTAATGATAGGTATGGATTGTTGTGAAGTCCCAATATGGTTACCCCTAATCTCAGTGCCTATGTAATTACGCTCAACTCATTCAATGGCAACAATTTAAACCGGTAGCTGCGCTAACAATACACCGGCGAAACAATCGTTAGTCCGTCCACCAAAGGGATATAATTTTTAGTGTCATTTCTCTCACAATCAATTTTTTAAATATGAATAAAAGGATTACTCATGATCTTTTAGGCAGGTTTTTGTTAAAACCGGTTTTACTTTTAATGATCATGGTGCAGGCGCTTAATGTAAGCGCTGCAAATACTTATAAAAGGATAATACACCAGGCGGTACAGGTTAACGGTACCGTAACAGACGAAAATAATTTGATCTTGCCAGGCGTATCAGTACGGGTAAAAAACACCACCCAAGGCGTAACCACTGATGCTAATGGTAAATACATCATTTCAGCAGAACAAGGTTCGACATTAGTATTCTCTTTTATTGGTTACTTATCGCAAGAGGTACCTGTAACGTCGGCCGTTACTATCAATATAAAGCTTATGCCACAGGCCAATATGCTTCACGAGGTTGTAGCTATTGGTTACCAAACCATTCGCAAAAGTGATGTTACCGGTTCAATCTCCAGCGTTAAAGCCAGCGATCTGAACTTGTCTGCACCAAACTTAGGGCAGGCGCTGGTGGGCAAGGTGTCAGGTGTGCAAATCTCCCAAACAGGCGGCGCGCCATATACCAGCCCCAAAATTAGGGTTAGGGGTGTAGTATCGTTTAACGCCAGTTCAGATCCTTTGTATGTTATTGACGGTTTTCCGGCAGGTAACGATATTTATATTAACCCGGATGATATAGAAAGTATAGATATCTTAAAAGATGCTGCTTCTGCCGCTATTTACGGTTCGCGCGCCTCTGGCGGTGTGGTATTAATCACCACCAAAAAAGGCAAAGAGGGTAAAGGCAAGTTCGAGTATAGTGTTCAAACCGGTATTGACCAGCTTGCCCATAAGGTAAAACTGCTTAATGCAGATCAGGCCGCTTTATTGGTTATTGATGGTCGTAACAACGCCTATCACGACCTTTGGGTTAACACCGGCCATACCTGGACCGATGCCATGTATTCTGATAACAATGCTACCCGCGTAAGTAACGTAGGTAATACAGGCAGCGTAAGTATCCCGGATGGTTTATATGATTTTACTTCGCAAAGCCCGGTTAAGCAAACGGTAAACACCGATTGGCAGGATGAACTGTATCGCAATGCGATTTTCCAAAAGCACAACCTATCATTTTCAGGTGCATCAAACGGTATCCGTTACTTTGTAAGCGGTGCATACCAAAAACAAGATGGAATTATTATCGGTACAGGCCAAAACCGGGTAAACTTCCGTACTAATGTTGATGGTGATGTAAGCAAGAGGATCCATATTGGTGCAAATATATCTTACACTCAAAATAATAACAGGGAAACCCAGGAAGGCCGTTTTGACCACAGCCCTATTCTTGGCGCGCTTATTTACATGCCTTACCTGCCTGCTTATAATGCCGACGGCTCTTATCAAACAAATGTTGAGGCGGCCGGTTCAACGCAATATGGCTACCAGGGTATTGAAAACCCGCTTGCACTTGCCGATCGTATAAAAATTACAAGGAAAGGGTATCGTAGCCAGTACTTTGCCAATGCAACTTACAATATATTGCCAGGCTTTAATTTTAAGACCAACCTGGGTACACAAACCTACACCGAAAAGTATGATTATTACTATCCAACTACATTAAGTAGTGGTGCATTCGCTCCGGGATCACAACAATCGATACTCGCTGCCAATGCAATAGCATCAAACCTTACTACGCTTGACAGGCTTGCCGAATTCACCTTAAATTATAACAAACAGTTTGGTAAACACCATTTTGATGCCCTGGCCGGCTACACTGCACAACGTGTTACCAGCGATTATATAAGTGTAAAGGCAAACGGTTTTCAAAATGATAATATTCCGGAGATATCAAACAAAGGTGCGCTGGCGGCTAACTTTAGCTTAAATTCGGCAAACAAGAGTGCTTATACCTTGCTGTCTTATCTTAGCCGCGCTAACTATAATTATGCAGGTAAATATTATTTAACTGCGTCGTTCCGTGCCGATGGTTCATCCCGTTTTGGCCCGGCAAATAAATACGGGTATTTCCCATCAGTAGCAGCTGGCTGGGGTTTATCTGAAGAAGACTTCTATCACAACTTCCTTGGCGATCAGTCTACCGTTAAACTGCGTGCAAGCTGGGGTAAAAGCGGCAACTTCAACATCCCTAACTATGCTATACAGCAAACACTGGGAACGCCATCCGGTGCTGTGTTAAACGGCGGGACGGCAACAGCAACCTTCCCGGGTGGTATTAAAGATAACGCGCTAAGCTGGGAAACCACTTCACAATATAATTTAGGTGCTGATATCGGTTTGTTTAAAGGCCGCCTATCTATCATCGCAAACTATTACTTAAGTTACTCTTATAACTTATTGTATAACCAGCCAATTTCTGCAATATCCGGCAGTACAACTATTTTAACCAACCTGCGTGATTCAAAGATCCGCAACACCGGTTTTGATTTACAGTTAGATGGGAAAATCATCAGCAATAAAGATTTTACTTTTGGTGCGAGCGGTAACATTTCATTGAACCGTAACAAGGTTGTAAAGCTGCCTGCTAAAAACACGCTTATTATTAACGGTGCAGAGCGTTCATACCTTACCAGCATTACTACCGAAGGGCAGCCTATTGGTATGTTTTACGGTTTAAAAGTTGGTGGTATAATTACTGCTGACAATCTGGGTAAAACAGCGCCTTCGGCTTCACAAACAAACCCCGCCAAAATAGGCGATCTGTGGTTTGTAGATACAAATAAGGACGGTGTGGTAAACGATGCTGATAAATCCATCATTGGTACGCCATATGCAAAGTTTACTTACGGCTTTGCAATCAACAGTACCTATCATCATTTGGATGCCAGCGCATCTTTTAATGGTTCATATGGTAACCAGATTCTTGATGGCCAAGATTATTACTTGTATAACTTGGAAGGGTCAGGTAACCAATATGCTGATGTAGCTAATCGTTATAGAAACGCTGCTGAACCGGGTAATGGTACTGTTTACCGTGCATCACGTGCAGGTACACAAAGTAACAGCACACGTTTATCAACCTTTTACCTGCAAAACGGCTCTTATCTACGTTGTACCAACATCACTTTGGGTTACAGCCTGCCTGGTATTTTACAAAGTACTTTGGGTATAAGTAAAGCGCGCATATATGCAAGTGTTGTAAACGCATTTACGATAACCAAATACAAAGGCTATAACCCGGATGTTGATTATAACTACTCCGGCGCTGCAACAAACAGCACCCAGCCGGCCAACCTTGCTCCGGGTATAGATTATGGCGCTTATCCGCTGGTTAGGTCTTTCAACTTAGGAGTTAATGTTACTTTTTAATTATCATTTTATAAAAAGAATAAAAATGAAAAAGAAATTCATAGCTATTACTTGTTTAGCCGCATTGATAGCCGTAAGTCCGTCTTGTAAGAAAGACTTCTTAAATGAAAGCGACCCGAATGCTATAACGGTTGACGCCAGTTATAAATCACCTAATGATGTATTGTTAGCAGTAAATGGTATCTATCAATCCCTACGCAGCGGCAATAACGTTGGCGAAAGCAGCGATTTATGGACCGATCAGCGTTCGGATGATACAGGTACGCAGGATAACCAGTCAAACTCAGGTGAACCTTTCCAATTCGGTAATTTTTCCATACTGCCAAGTAACACTTATCTAAAAAGCCACTGGGTATCCTTATATACAACAGTTACCCGTGCCAATGTGGTATTATCACATATTGATAAGGTTACCTTCCCGGATAACAACGTGAAACTGCAATATGCAGCCGAAGCAAAATTTTTACGCGCATTTACCTATTTTGAATTGGTGCGTTTATGGGGCGATGTTCCGCTGGTAATTAAAGAATTATCTTCTGCCAACGTTGCTGCAGCAACTTTCCGCGAGAAACAGGCAGTTGTTTACCAGCAAATTGTTACCGATTTAACAGATGCGGTTAACAGCCCCTTACCGAATCTGCAAGCCCCAACCGGACGCACATCGAAGGCTGCTGCTAACTTTTTGTTAGGCCAGGTATACCTTACTATGGCGACTACCTTAGATGCGGCCAACCGTAACGCCAATTTAAAAAACGCAAAAACGGCGTTGATGGCGGCATACAATATGCGTGCTTTTGGCGACCTGAGCACGATCCCATATACGGATGTATTTGATGTATCCAAGAAAACAAGCTGTCCCGAGCTAATTTTTCAGATTGCCAATATACAGGGCGATCTGAACTTCAGCTCATCAATTGCGGCTAACTTCCAGGCTAAAGGCGAAACTGTCAACTCACAAAAAGTATCATCGGGCGCTGGTTATAACGTTACCCATGATTTGATCAACGACTACGAAACCGGCGATCCTCGTATGGCGTTTTCTGTCAAATTCGCTAATGATCCTATTGTAAAGGATTGGTTTGTTACCAAGTTCAGGGACATGAGTAACGGTGCCGGTATTAACGGTTACGGCGGCAACGACTGGATCTTAATGCGCTACGCAGATGTTATTCTTTCGTTAGCCGAAGTAAACAACTATCTTGGTGACCCGGCTACCGCAATTAGCTTTTTAGATCAGGTGCGTAAGCGTGCAGGTATGCCTTCTTACGCCGTATCAATGGCTAACAGTGATTATGCAACAAAATATCCGTCACTTAAGCTGGCCATTTTGCATGAGCGCCGGGTCGAATTAGCCTTTGAGCACCACCGCTGGTTTGATTTGTTGCGTACCTTTACTACAGAAGAATTAGTGTCCTATTTCCACGCCAAAAAACAAACCGATTTTGGCTTGGCCCAGGCGGCAAACTTTACTACTAAAGACAGGTATTATCCAATCCCTTTTGATGAGTACAAACTCGATCCTGTGAAAATGTATCAAAACCCGGGCTATTAATCCCGGCAATAAATAAAAGGAGGGGCTAGGGTTCCTCCTTTTTAATTTAACTTAAACCACTTTTCATAAATTAGAATGAAACTTCATCAAATTATTACCAGTATAGGCTTTGTATTGAGCACTGTCAATATAGCTGCTTCACAAAGCAAAGTATTAGTAACTGCACATCGCGGCGACTGGCGCAACGAACCGGAAAATTCATTACGGGCATTTAAATCTGCCGCGGCAATGGGGGTGGATATTGTGGAATTAGACCTTAAAAAAACCAAAGATGGCGTAATTGTAATTATGCATGATGGCACCATTGATCGAACCACCAATGGTAAAGGCAAACCTGCCGATTATACATTCGACGAGATCAGGAAATTTGGATTAAAAAATGGGATAGGCCGGGTAACCGGTAACGTGATCCCTACTTTAAAAGAAGTGATGCTGGCCCTTAAAGGAACGGGCGTTAAAGTAAACCTGGACAAAAGTTACGATTATTACGAAGAGGCTTTTACCCTGCTCAAAGAAACCGGTACGCTTAAACAAGCTATTTTTAAGGCCGAGGTTACTTATGATCAGTTAAAGCAAAGATATCCAAAGCTGATAGACAGTATTATTTACATGCCGGTGGTAAATATTGACAGGCCCGAGGCTAAACAAATTATTGTTGATTATCTTAATAACATGAAGCCCTATGCTTTCGAGCTAAACTTCACAAAAGACACATCGGCCATATTAACGAACAATAAGTTTATTACTAAAACAGGTGCAAGGGTATGGCTTAACTCACTTTGGGCTTCGCTAGATGCAGGGCACGATGATGATACGGCTGTTGAGCAGGACAATAAAAAAGACAGTTGGGATTGGCTTATAGTACATGGTGCAACCATTATTCAAACGGATAGGCCGCAAGAAATGTTAAAATATCTTAGAAAGAGGGAAGTGCATAAATAACTGAAAATCGGCTTCGATATTACACTTCCTTCAATAAAGCCTATACAAAACTTTATTAGCAGTTTCTGCTCTGCTACCCAACACGGACAAAACTGCAAATGAGACATAACAAAATCTTTCAATAAAGATTTAAGTGATAATTATCGGCTTGTATATTTTGCAGGCGCATCAACTTATAATGGGCAAGTTACAAACTGTAGTGTAACATACTATTTTCAGTAGAAGTACCTTGATAATCTCATCTATTTTGCTATATTTTATATAATTAATCAAATCATTAACCGGTTGGTTGCTTGCAAAATTGCAAGCGATTTGCAAACACATTGGTAGGACGAAAAAGTTAGGGGCAACAAAAAACCCCTTAGAAGTTATCTAAGAGGCTTTTGTTAAGTGGGAGTTACTGGGTTCGAACCAGTGACCCTCTGCTTGTAAGGCAGATGCTCTGAACCAGCTGAGCTAAACTCCCTTCGTTTTGGGATTGCAAATATAGGAATTACAGGCAATTCGTCAAAAAAATATTTTAAATTATTTACAATTGTTAGATATACAGCAATTTGCATTTTATTACATGGCAATATTACGGCTACCTCTGGGGTCTTCGGGTAAAATTTCCATCTCCGGGTACTCAACATAATCGGCGTACCATTGTATCGCGCCCACAACGTCAAGAGCATCATCGGCAGTAATATTAATGGTTTCGAACGCGTAAAGTTTATCGTTGGCATATCCAAATAATTGTATCTCGCTTTCGCTGGGGGTAAAACGATCTTCGGTGAGGCAATACACACGGATCTTTAAACCAGTATCACGCGAGTGTATCACATCCCTGCAAGGGTTGTTAGGGTCGGTAGCCAATAAATACACATTGTGATCCATACTACTTTTAACATTGATACTTATAATAAGTTTCCAATATTTTATTAAAGGGATGTTAATGCAAAACTGTAGAAACAAGAGATAAAGCTTTGGGGAATATAATTTCTACACTGTGAGAAGCCAATTCCACAACAGACTTTCGGCACAAATTAAAAAGCCTTGTTTTTAAGCAAATAAGGCACTTTTGTACTTGGGCATCAGGTTTGTATATATCTTAGCAACCCTTCTCAAAGGGAGTTTTTCATAGGTAGATGTAGGGCCGAAATACTGCGAGAGTTTTTCGGCCTTTTTTCCCCTGAAGAATCTTTCACACTCCAATTTGCTATAAACGACAGTTTCTAAAATCCGAGTTAAAACTTTGCCCGTAAATGGCTGTATTATAAGTTATATATAAACTACTAAACATCAACTTTATGAAACCAGAACTCAACCCATCAGCAGGCGAGGCAAATATGGCCAGAAGGTCGTTTTTGCGCTATGCGGGTGCAAGCGCAGCGGGTATAGCTCTTATCGGCTCTGCAGCATCATGTAAAAAAGACAGAATAATAGTAAACCCTACCAATGGCATCGACATCGGCTCGGGCGATATAGGTATATTAAACTATGCGTACGCACTTGAACAATTAGAGGCGGCCTTTTATTTACAGGTAATAGCAACACCTTACAGTGGTATCAGCTCAATGGAAACCAATTATCTTACAGACATTCGTGACCACGAGGTTTTACACCGCGATTTTTTTAAAGCCGCTATCGGCGCTAAAGCCATCCCAACATTAACCTTCGATTTTTCTACTATTAATTTTAGCAGCCGTGCTTCGGTATTGGGTGCAGCGAAATTATTAGAAGATACAGGCGTAAAAGCGTATGATGGTGCCGGTTATTTAATTAAAGACCCGGGTTACCTAACCATTGCCGGTAAAATTGTATCGGTAGAAGCAAGGCACGCTGCTTTGATATCTAACCTTATCACTCCGGGCAGCTTTGTAGGCGACGACCAGATAGATGCAGACGGATTAAACAAATCAAATACAATTGCCGAAGTATTGGCAGCTGCAAGCGGTTTCTTTAAAACCAAGGTAAGTGCAGTTAATTATAATTATACAGCTAAATAATCAGATATCATCATGAATTTATTTAACATAATAGACGAAATAGAAAAAGTTGATCCGGAAATACGCGATAGGTTAAACCCACGCCGTGCCGCTATCAAAAATATAACAAGCTTTGGTTCAAAAGTAGCTGTTGCTGCTATGCCATTCGCAATTGGTACCATGTTTAAAAGGGCATACGGCCAAACATCAACATCTGTTGTTGATGTTTTGAACTTTGCTTTAACATTAGAACACCTGGAAGCTGCGTTTTACAATGCAGGTGCTGCAAAATCAGGTTTGATCCCCGCTGCTGACAGCGCTTATCTAAACCTGATCAGGAGAGACGAAAACGCTCACGTTAAATTTTTACAAGGCGTTATCACATCTTTAAAAGGTACGCCGGTAAGCCCTGCTACTTATGATGTTACAGGTGGTAACAATAAAGGTAACGGCCCGTTCCCTGATGTGCTTACAAATTACGCTACATTTTTAGCAGTTGCACAGGTACTTGAAGATACCGGTGTACGTGCTTACAAAGGCCAGGCGCCTAACCTTATTGGTGATCAAAAATATCTGACCCCGGCCTTATCGATCCACGCGGTAGAGGCACGCCACGCATCAGCTATCCGTAAATTACGCCACGATTTAGGCCAGGCGCCTAACATCAGGCCATACATAATTAGTTCAGCCTCTTTAGGTAATGATACCGGTATTGCTGCTGCTAATAACAACTATGCCGGCGAAGAAAACGTAACACAGGGTGGTGTAAACCTTGTTACTGCATTAAAAGTATCGCAAGCTGTTGCCAGCGCATCATTTGATGAACCATTAACTAAAGAGCAGGTTGTTGCATTAGTAGTTGGATCGTTTATAGTTACCAGCTAATTGATATAATACTGATCTTATAATGAGGGGAGACCGGCATAATGCTGGTCTCCCCTTTTTTTATTAATAGGCTGGGCAATCGGCTTTTCTTTACTGCTGCAGGTAGCCTTACTCACGTTGCTTGTTATTGCGGTTATATCTTTAATATTTAGCATCGTCCGCAGGCCTACGGCTGTATAAACCATCGGGAAATAATTTTAAGGCTGGGCTATGTCCCGGCCTTTTGTGTAAGCACCCGATCCTCAATGACAACTGGGTCCAACCATAAAAACACCCTTCACCCTACAGTTACTTGGCCACCTGATAGAAAAGGGCCATACCTATGTTTTAGCAAGCACATCTGCCAACCATCATCGCCCAAAGCATCAACATGGTTTTAAAGCCCATGCGCGAAAACTCAAGCTTAACAACTTTCCTGATGGGTTTAACACTTTTTACAAAATAACCCACGAACCTATGTAATTAGCCTGCGGTGTAGACGGGGTAAAATAGCTCTACAACAAAAAAGCACAGGCGTAATGTCTGTGCTTTTTGTTATAAGTGCCTTTAGTTACGAGCAGGCCTGCCGCCTGATGTTTCCCGAGGTTGCTGTTGCTGCCTTTGCTGCTCCTGTTGTTGGCGCTGTTGGCGTTGTTGTTCCTGTTGCTGCTGGCGCTGCTGCTCCTGTTGTTGACGGGATTGCTCCTGCTGCTGTTTTTGTTGTTGCTGAGCCTGCTCCCGTGCCTGTTGTTGTTGCTGGGCCTGTTGCTGGCGCTGCTGTTCTTGCTGTTGACGGGCTTGCTGTTGCTGAACTTGCTGTTGTGCCTGTTGTTGTTGCTGGGCCTGTTGCTGGCGCTGCTGTTCTTGCTGTTGACGGGCTTGTTGTTGTTGTTGTTGCTCACGAGCTTGTTGTTGTTGAACTTGCTGTTGGCGCACCTGCTGCTGTTGGGTTTGTTGCTGGCGCACCTGCTCCTGTTGCTGGCGGGCCTGCTCGCGTTGTTGCGTTTGGGCATCATCAGTAACTGCAGGGCGGCTACCGCGGCTTGGGCGCTGGCCTTGCTGCTGTTGTTGCTTCTGCTGCTCGCGCGCTTGTTGCTGTTGCTGGCGTTGCTGCTCGGCGACTTGTTTTTGCTGATCAGTTTGTTGCTGCGTAGCTTGTTGTTGCTGCGTTTGTTGATCGCGCTGTTGCCTTTGCTGTTCGCGTGTTTGTTGTTGCTGCTGGCGAACTTGTTGTTGCTGTTGTTGTGCATCACCGGTTACAGCCGGGCGTGTACCGCGGCCCGGCCTTGCTCCGTTATTATTATTAGGATTATTAGTCCCCTGCGGCGATGTTGGGCGTGTTGTATTAGCAGGGTTGGTACGTGGCCTGCCATCAACATTAGCGTTGTTATTGTTAACCCTCACTACTTTCCCATCAGGGTTATTGGTCCTTGCTGCTTCGGCCAATTTGGATGCATTGGCCGGATTATAACGTGTACCACGACTACTGCTACTGCCGCCAATACGTTGAGCAGGGTTTTGCTGCCTGTAGGCTGCTGCATCTACCACCCTTGCAGGGCGCGCATTTGCATTAGTCCTAACCCCCGGCCTGTACACACTAATATTATTATTATTAACCGTAGTGCGCGATGGCCTGCTCGTATTGGTTATATTATAAACCCTTACCGGCCTGCCACTGTAACGCTGTATATCCTCGCGCCTTGGGCTATAATAGCTATGGTTATTATAAGTATAACGGTTACGCACCCAGTTAGTATTACGGATAATTACATTGACCCTGTTATGTGGCACATAGTAGTTATAAACGTTAGGGTAATTGATGTATGCATAAGGTGCAAACACCCAATAGTTATCGTTAATGGCATAATTGTTATCATCATAATAAGACCCATTGTCATAATTTACATTAGGTTCCATTGGTGCCCAGCCATAATAACCACCGCCATCTCTCCAGTTTACCCATGCCGGAGCCCATTCGCTCCCGGGCGACCACTCCCAGCCGTAGTAATTATCAAAGTGCCACCTGCCATAATGGAAGGCTGCCCATCCCCACGGATAATCGGACACCCAGGTATTCCCGGCATCTGTCATAGCCCAATAACCGCGAGTAGCGTAAGGCTTAAAATCTTCTTCTACGTCCGGGATCCAAACGTTACCGTATTGCTGGTCGTAGATCCAGGTACCGTAAGGTTGCAGCTCGTCATAAAATTGCTGGTCTGATATATATTCGCCCTCCTGCTGGGCCATAATTTTGCTTGGGGCGCAGGATGTGATCATGAACGCCAATACGGCTATGCCCAATATTTTATTTAAGGTTTTCATACTCTGAGATTAATATAACTGGTATATTGTATTCGACTGGTTATTAATTCAAACGTTTAACCGGCTAATTGTTTTAAAAGCAATGTTATAAAACAAATCCATCATAACAGATATTTTATTCGACACGGGCCGTATCTCCATAAAAAATTAGATAATTTTGCCCTGTAATATTCAAACGTATGAGCACAGTAAACATCCCCCGCCTCGATCTTAATACCTATATTAACGGCAGTACCGAAGAGCGCAAAGCATTTTCTGACAGCATCGGAAAAGCGTTTAACGAAACCGGCTTTGTAACCATTACCAACCATGGCCTAAGTAAAAACCTGATAGATGAGCTGTATACCCAGGTAAAAGCCCTTTTTGCTTTACCCGAGGATGTTAAAATGAAATATGAGATTCCCGGCCTTGCAGGCCAGCGTGGCTATACCGGCAAAAACAAGGAAACTGCAAAAGGCTTTAAAGTGCCGGACCTTAAAGAGTTTTGGCAGATAGGCCAAACCGTTACCGATGGCGACCCGATAAAGGAACTTTATCCGGACAACATTAAGGTAACCGAAAAGCCTGAGTTTAATGCCACCACTTTAGAAGTTTATAAAAAACTGGAAGGGGCAGGCACATACCTGTTACGCGCCATCGCGGTTTATTTAGGGCTTGATGAAAATTACTTTGATGATAAGGTACACAATGGTAACTCGATATTACGTACCCTGCACTATTTCCCGATAGAAGACCCCGATGCACTACCTGATAACGCTGTACGTGCCGGTGCACACGAAGACATTAACCTGATTACCCTTTTGATTGGCGCCAGCGCCGACGGGCTTGAATTACTAACCCGCGACAATCAATGGTTCCCGGTTACAGCCTTTGGCGAAGACCTTGTGGTTAACGTAGGTGATATGCTGCAACGCTTAACTAACAACAAACTAAAATCTACCACGCACAGGGTGGTTAACCCACCGCGCGAGCAAATGAAGAACTCACGTTTTTCGGTACCATTTTTCCTGCACCCAAAAACCCATATGGATCTTGCCAGCCTGCCCTCAACTATTGATGAACAGCACCCAAAACTATATACCGACATCACCGCCGGCGAATATCTTGACGAGCGACTACGAGAGATTGGTTTAAAAATGTAACGGAACTAAAAGGTCTTTTAAAGTCTATTTTGGATTGTTTAGATCCTGGTTTTCGTCGTCGATATTACCAGTAGTTTCTTCACCGACATTTGCTTTATCTTGAGCGCTTTGTTTCGCCGCGCGGCTATCAAGTATCATCCCTATAGCCATTCCGAATATCATCCCAAGTGCAAGCTTATGGAATACTATACCCACTATTATCCCAATAGTGAGGAACAAGAGAAAATTATTTTTATTTTTCATTGCAATATTTAGTCAACGCTAACGGTAAGGCCTTCTTGCTGTAATATTTTTCGGTAGATCTCCATTTCGGTGAATGAACCTTCCAATACCGCGCATTTGCCTTCGTTATGCACCTTCCAGGCAATTTTTTCGCCTTGGGTTTCGGTATAATCCAGATATTTCATCATGCAGTGGATAACGTGTTCAAAGCTGTTATGATCGTCATTCCACAATATAAGGCGGTGCATTTCTTTTAATCCCGCTAATATTTCCTCTAAGGTGAGGGTCTCTTCCTGTACTTCGGTTGGCATATGTATCAGCAAATTTACTTAAAAACAGTAATAAATGAGTTATAATGATGTTTATCCTTTTATAAAAATTACACGCAACACACTTATGCTTAATAAATCACAAAATGAAACGAAGCGCCTCCCTGCTTCCACTACTGGCAATTGCTTTTGCAACAGCCAATGCACAATCAAAAGAAAGCCAGAAACTTTACCACCACCACCAAATATCGCCGTACACGTTACCTTAACTACTGGGGCGACAGCCTGCATTACATAACGACGAGAAAACCTAACCTATACCTTATCTAACGATAAAGAAACATATGTGCCCCCATCCGCATCAGTTAAGTCAAAATAAAAAGTGAAAATTCCAAATAGGGTATCTTAATTATCGAAAGTCAAAAATTCGCAATGCGACTTTTGGCTTTTGGCTCTTGACTCTACTCCACCTTATACCTTATTACCTGTCTGCCAATATTGCCTTCGCTGTCTATACCTTCAATAACAACACGGTAATTCCCTTTGCCGGCGTTAAAGTATTCTACGGATGACTTACCACCGCCGGTAACAATATTGGGTTTCCAGTAGACGGTGCTACGCAGATCGGCCAGGGTTTGGCGGTTCTTTACATCATATTTTGGGGAATAAAATGCGCGTGCACGGTAAAGGCCCTTTGGCGCATAAGGCGTTATGCCGCGGCTAAACGTTTGCGGGTAGTCAACAGGCTCATCGCCACGTTTTGTAGTGATGAGGATAACCCCGTTGCTTGCTCCCATGCCATATACCGCATAGGTACCAGGATTGCGCAGCACTTCTATAGATTGTACATCATTAGAGTTAATTGTGTTAATAGCATTATCCGAAGTACGCAACCCATCTATCACCACCAGCATTCTGCCACCACCCCGGGTAGTATAAGGTATGCCATTGCGGAATATCACACCCAACAAGCGCCCCTGCAGGCACTCTCCCAATTGGGGGCAGCCCATATTAAAAAAGTCTTTAGCTAAAAACACCTGATCGGCGTTGCCGGGACCATTTAAGTTAGATGAATGTTTAAGGGCATTGCGTTTCTCGCGGATCTGCACCTCGCGCAGGCTGATTACGTGGTTACCCAAGCCGTATTTCATTTGCTCGTAAAACATTGCACGGCTATTTTGCGCGTAAATCGAAAGGAAATTACTCGTGTTCAATTTAAAATCGGCAATGTTTTTATAGTCGGATGCCGACGGCGTCGGGATACTGTCCATCGTTATAACAACGTCCCGTTTGTTTTTGGCGTTACGTGCCTGAATCAAAAATTTAATACTATCGGCAAAAATCACATCGTCAAAAGCAAAGCGCCCGTTTCGGTCGGTAAGTGTATCTACCTGTAGCAGGCCATCCCCATAATTTATCAGCTCCACTTTGCCACCCACAACCGGGTTGCCCGATGGTGTAGTTACCCTGCCGGATATGATAAAGTTGCTTTGCGACAGGTAACGATTGGCATGCTGATTATCACTCAGCACATCTTTCCAATCGTACCGGTGATAGCCCTGGGTAAGCATCAGTACATCAAGGTCGGCGCGGGTTTTGTCGTTTGCGTTGTTAAAATAATAGGCGGGCTGCTCTACATAACCTTTAATGTCCGACGTAAGCAGCAAGTTAGCTAAAATATTATTCTCATTGTTTTCATCAACCGGCACTTTTGTTTCATCGGTAACCGCTAATGAGAAACTACCAACTGCGGGTTTGCCTTCAGTATCTTGTGCATTGATGTTTAGGCTAACCTTTTGCCTTAGCGTATAGCTTTGGTTATCGGCTGTTATAGACAGGTTCAACCTATCCTGCGGATTATCTATAAACACCAAACGCTCGTTTAATGGCGTGCCCGACGAAGAGAACAGCGTAAACCGCGCTATCCCCGAAGGGAATTTGCTTTTTGGCACTACGGCCGAAAATACATTAGTACCGGGCTTGCTTTTAGCCGCGTAATAAACTTTACCATTGCTTTGCGCCACAAGGCTAAACAGGTTGGTATTTTGTTTGCTGGTGCTAACGATCACTTTTAAACTATCGGACCCGGAGGGAATTACATTGAGGACAAAACCCTCGTTGTTAGCAGCAGGCACATTTATTGTTGCTTTTGATCCATCGGCATAAACAATATTGGCTTTGTACACATCGCCCAGTTGCGGCGTAAAATTAAATATGCCCATGCCGAAATGAGCGGTGCTCATTTCGGCCACCTGCTTGCCTTTATTATCAGTAATGGTGCCTTTTATACCAATGCCTAAACCATCTGTACCAATTGCCTTGAAGGCAACCCTTGTTTCGATACCGTTCACGAGCATTCCGCCTTCGGGGAAAAACTGCACATCAGCTTGGCTTGCCACTGCCTTTACCGGGATGCTTTTATAAACTGTGCCACCCTGCCCCGTTCCGCTTATACCGGTAACTATCCTGCCCGATTTTAGCAACGCGGCGTTATCGCCCGGCAAACTGATATGCAGATTACCGTTGGCATCAGTTACGCCTTTGCCGTTTGCTATAACCGATTTATCAAGCATCAATGAATAATTAACGCTATTGCCGGAATAAGCCGCGCCATTGGCATCGGTATAATTTATATCGGCGCTGGTAATATTTTGTCGGTTTTGGATGGTATTGTTAAACGTGGTTTTTGTAAATACTTTATTAGTAATAACGTTGGTAATACTGATAGTCTTATCAAAAAAATAAGCGCTGCCCGCATTCATCATGTATTGTGTATAGGCACGGATGCGGTAGTTGCCCTCGTGCAAAGTATCAGGCAGGGCGAAATCGCCGTAGGCAAGGCCATTGTGTAGTTGAAGTTTTATGTTTTGTTTGATAGCGTCCTGCTCGTCTATCAATTCCACATTCAAGATCCCGCTATCGGGTTGCAGGCGGTGCTGCGGGCCGGTAATAACGTATGCCTTTAACCAGATATCATCTCCGGCGGCGTAATAAGGCTTATCAAATTGAAGGTGTACTTTTTCTGTGGGATGGGTTGTGGTCCACTTATCCAGCTGGCGCTGCACTGTAGCAATAATATCATCATCGGCACTAAAACTATAAGCGCCAACAACACCAATGGCCAATAACAGGCCGGCTATAAAACGTTTGTAAGCCATACATTTACAGGTAGATCACAATATAAACAATACTACCTGATAATTGTGACTGCCTGTATTATTAAAATTTATTCTTCCACATCATGCTTTCCACGGGGCGGGTGGTAGGGTTGTTATATTTGGCGTTGCTTTTGGTATTGTACAGGGTTTCTATCTCGCCCTCTACCACAAAATATATCAACTGACCTATAGGCATCCCGGCGTAAATTTTAACTGGCTGAGCGCATGAAATTTCCAGCGTCCAGGTGTTACAAAAGCCTACATCACCTTTACCGGCAGTAGCGTGGATATCTATCCCCAAACGCCCTGTGCTGGATTTTCCTTCCAAAAAAGGCACATGCTTGTGGGTTTCGGTGTACTCAACCGTTACGCCCAGGTATAGCGTGTTGGGTTGCAGCACAAAGCCCTCTTTCGGGATCTCGAAACTTATGATCTCGTTATGCAGTTTGGCATCTAATACACGGTCTTTATAAGTGGCTAAATGCTTACTCAAATGCACATCGTAAGAGTTTGTACCCAGGCATTCGGATTTAAACGGCTCGATAATAATACTGCCTTTTTCTATCTCTTCGAGGATGCGCTTGTCTGATAAGATCATATAAAATTTACTGGGCTTAAAATTACTGCTTATTGGCTTAACTGCCAACAGGTTTTACACATCTGTTGGTATTAAAAACAAAGCCGCATCATACAATTGTACAATGCGGCAAATTGCACCGCCGTTTGGCAGTGCGCACTTACACTAATCCTACCCCGGGTTTTAAAGCGTTTTTTGTACGCTTATTTTTTTTGCCGCATACTTTTCGGCAAGGCGCTGTTTCATGCAACCTTCTGTTATGGCTACGACCACTAAAATGGCGACAGCAATGTATATCCTTTTCATTTTGTGTTAATTGCGATGCGAAATGTTTAGTGTTTATATGACGTACGTTCGCCCGCATTAGTTACAAACCCGAATAATTAACGCTAATTATTATATTTAGCTGATACAAATTGGTTACCTTTTTTGCAATTTTACCATTCATGGCTATAGCGTACCGACAACAGATTGATGATGATACAGAGTTTGCGCTTTGGCGGATAGAAGAAACCGCCGACGAACTGTACAAACAACTGCAGTTGGACGAGACTGAGAAAGCCTACACCAAAAAATTAAGCAAAAACAAACGCTACCTGCATTGGCTGGGCACCCGCGTGCTGCTGCGTAAAATGCTGGGTACAGATGAGTACATTGATGCCAAGGTTGACAGCCATGGCAAGCCTTACCTGGTGAGCTTGCCTTACCACATCTCGCTTAGTCATTCGTTTGATTATGCCGCGGTGATGATCAGCAAAACCCGCCCCGTAGGTATAGATATTGAGCAGATTAAAGAAAAGGTAGAGCGTATTGCTCATAAGTTTTTGCCGCCTCATGAACTGGCCTTTATACATGACCACCAAAAGATCCAGCAGCTTTATGTATGCTGGTGTGCTAAGGAGGCTGTTTACAAATGCTTCGGGCAAAAAGAGGTATCGTTTGCAGATAACATATCTTTGCAGCCCTTTACGTTTCAGCACCACGATGTACTGCAGGCAAAGCTGCACAAGGGCGAAATTGATATTGATTACGAGGTTGGCTATATGCAGTACGAAGATTACATGATAGGATACGTGAAGGGATAATGAAAATATGCGGATGTGCAGATTTCAGATGTGCAGATGCATTGGCATTCTTTAAATTTTATAATGCAGAACAAAAAGGTAATATTTCAGGATTGGGGGTTAACGGATTACCAGGTTGCCTGGGACCGACAGGAAAAACTTTTCGGCGAAACCGTTAAGCTAAAAACCGAGATCCGCAACCGCACGCTGGCGCTTACCAACACCGACGAAAGCCCCGACGATACCCCTACGCCCAACTACCTTGTTTTTTGCGAACACCCGCACGTCTACACCCTTGGCAAAAGCGGCAAGGCTGAGCATTTACTGTTAGATGAGCAGGGCCTTAAAGATAAAAATGCCGTTTACTATCCTATCAATCGCGGTGGCGATATTACTTACCATGGCCCCGGCCAGCTGGTAAGCTACCCCATTTTAGACCTTGATAATTTTTTTACCGATATCCACCTTTACCTGCGCACGCTGGAAGAGGCCATCATCCTTACCCTTGCCGGTTATGGCTTAACCGCCGGCCGTTACCCCGGCTATACCGGCGTTTGGTTTGATGCAGATAACGAGCGTGCCCGTAAAATTTGCGCATTGGGAGTTAGGTGCAGCCGCTGGGTTACCATGCATGGGCTGGCCTTTAATGTAAATCCCGATCTTGATTACTTTAAGAACATCGTCCCTTGCGGGATTGATGACAAGGCAGTAACCTCTATGGAGGCAGAACTTGGCCGCAAGGTTGATATGAACGAAGTAAAAGAAATCCTTAAACATCATATTTCCGTACTTTTTGGTATGGAGATGATATAATGAGGGTAATAACCACACTATTCCTGATCGGAACTTTTGCGGCCTGCACAAAAGCTACTATGCCCACGCAAGCGGCTGCCCAAAAACCAAATAACAATATGCCTGCAACCGATACTTTAACTTACCTGGCCCTTGGCGATTCGTACACCATTGGCGAGGCTGTGCCTTTAGACAAATCTTTCCCGTACCAACTGGCAGCAAACTTAAAGGCAAGCAACCATGTAGTAACCAACGCCGATATTATTGCTGTTACCGGGTGGACAACCGGCGACCTTAAACAAGGCATTACCCAACGCGGCATTACTAAGCACGACTACAACATTGTAACCCTGCTTATTGGCGTGAACAACCAGTTTCGCGGGTATGGCCGGGAAGATTACCGGAAAGAATTTATTGAACTTTTAACCGGCGCTATCAATTACGCAGGCGGTAACAAGAAACATGTTTTTGTACTTTCTATCCCCGACTGGAGCGTTACCCCATTTGCTAAAAACGGCGGTTATGATGCCGAAAAGGTAGGTGCAGAAATTGATCAGTTCAACGCCATAAACAAACAGGAGACTGAAAAACTGGGCGTCACCTATGTAGACATTACCCCCGCATCCCGCAGGGCAAGCTACGAAACTACGTTGATAGCTAACGACGGCCTGCACCCTTCAAGTAGTATGTACAGCCTTTGGGTAGCGCAGTTGTTGCCGGTTGTAAATGCACAGTTAGCTGCCAAATAACCCCGAATAACTGTCACGTTTACCATTATGTCCCATTTATTATATTTACAATGCGAGACAGTTTGCAATATACTAACAATCAGCGCTTTGCGATTTTAATTTGCATGCATTTTTTTGGACGAAATTTTTAAATAAACCGCCTAAAATACTGTATTATAAAGAGATATAATTTTTTGAGCGGGTGTCCCACGCGTTTCTGAATGGGACAGAATGGGACAACCCTTAATTTGACCCGTGCTGAATAAGTTTACACGTTTGCTGGTTATACTGGTGGCGATTACAATTGCACTATCCGTTCAAAACCGAGCTTGCCATGGCGAAGAGTTTTTCTTATCTTCACTATAACCATTTATCACATTTATGAGAAAACTCATCGCCACGCTCACTATTATCGCTTTTATATTTTGCGGCTGTAAAAAAGATCGTCCAGAAGATACCGCTATTACCATAAACGCGTTGACGGGCCGGTGGCAGGTAGTCCCCATTTCAAATACTTATTATGGCAACAATGATCAGGCACAGGTACAGCCCCTTGATGTAAGCAAGCATTACGAATACGAACTCTCGGCAGATGGGAAGGTTACAGAGTATTATATTGAAGGAAATTACACCTCTACCGGGCAGTTTGGCCTAAGCAAAGAGGCCGGTCAAGATTATTTAACTATAGGTATTTCGGGGCACTCAGGTGATCTGTACATGGGCAAAGCCGAGATAAAACGAATTGATAATAACACTTATCAGCTTTCATTCACTTCTTTCTTTGTTGGGAAAACGATATTTGTGGAACAGTTAAAAAGAAAGTAATGTATCTAAGCCGCTACCGCAAGTGTCCCGCTCGTGATCAATGTCTCTCACAAACTTAACGAAGCCAATAACGGATATGGGTTACCCGATTCACCCTTAAAACGCCCGCCAAGTTTTTATTTAAATTGTATAGAAATGTCTCCCAAGTTGCATAACGTTTAACACTCAGGCAAGCTAATAGGTATATTAATAGCTAACCCACCGTCTGATGTTTCTTTGTATTTGGAGTTCATGTCCTGGGCGGTTTGCCACATGGTGCGCACCACGGCATCAAGGCTTACTTTGGCCTTATCGGGGTTGCTTTGCAGGGCAAGTTGGGTGGCGGTAATAGCTTTTATGGCGCCCATGGTGTTACGTTCTATACAAGGCACTTGTACCAGGCCGCCAATAGGGTCGCAGGTAAGGCCGAGGTGATGTTCCATGGCAATCTCTGCCGCCATTAAAACCTGGCGCTGGCTGCCGCCCAAACACTCGGTAAGGGCTGCTGCTGCCATTGCAGATGATACGCCAATTTCGGCTTGGCAACCGCCCATCGCGGCAGATATGGTAGCGCCCTTTTTAAAGATGCTGCCTATCTCTGATGCCGTGAACAAAAACTGTGTTATCTTTTCATCATCAAAGCCATCACAAAAACTGATGTAATATTGCAGTACTGCAGGGATAACACCTGCTGCACCATTAGTGGGTGCGGTTACTACACGGCCAAACGATGCGTTCTCTTCGTTTACGGCAAGCGCGAAGCAGCTCACCCAGTCCAATATATTTTGGAAACCGTTACCTGTTTGGCGCATAGCCTGCACCCATTCGTGGTAGTTGCTGTAGGTATGGCCTTTTAACAAGCGTTTATTTAATGCTGACGCACGGCGGGCAACATTAAGGCCGCCCGGCAGGTTACCCGGGGTATGGCAACCGCGGTACATACACTCTTGCATCACTTTAAAAATGTTCAACACACTATCGCGGGTGTCTTTTTCGGTACGCCAGGCAAGCTCATTCTCTAAAACCACCTCAGATATTTTAAGGCCTGTTTTACGGCACCAATGCAGTAAGTCGCCGGCGGTGTCTATCGGGAAGGGCAGGTCTACTTCTGTTTTATGGGTGGTTTGTTCGCCCTCTTTCACCACGAAGCCACCACCTATTGAATAGAATGTGGCAGATACCGCGGTTTCGTTACTTAAAAGCGCCTGGAAGGTTACCGCGTTGGGGTGAAATGGCAGGCTCTCGGCAAACAAAAAAAGCAGGTCATCATCGGTAAAAAAACTGATCTCTTTTTCGCCGCCTAATTGTAGTTTATGTATTTTATTTATGCCGGCAATTTTGCTATCAATCTTGTCAACTTCAAAGGTTACGGGGTCGTCTCCGCTAAGGCCAAGCATTATGGCAATATCGGTACCGTGGCCGCGGCCTGTTTTGGCAAGCGAACCATAGAGCAAAATCTTCACCTGCACCACAAGCGGCAGGGCATCATTATGTTTCAATAGCTCAACAAACTGTTGCGCGGCACGCCAGGGACCAAGCGTATGCGAGCTTGACGGGCCTATGCCTATCTTAAACATATCGAATACAGAAATTTGCTCGCGTTGTTGCATCAAATATTAGTTGAATTTTGATGTAAAAATAGTCATTTAGTGATAGAGAACAGTGATTGGCGAGCAGAGATTAGTTTATGACGTATAAGAGGCTAATACCTAACACCCACCTTAAATCGCTACTTATGACATCCCAGGGAATTTGATCCCTGCTGCTTTAATATCGTTGATTATTTTTTCCTGCAATACCATTTTAGCACCCAGGAAGTGAGCCGGGTCTACCCATACACGTACGGTAAAACGCATGCCGTCGGCCTCTAAAAGCAGCACACCCACCTTAACGGCAGGTTCCCCCATTATATTGGGTACTTCTTTTATAGCCGCAGTTAAAATGCCTTTCACCTGTTCGATATCGGCGCCATAGTTCAGTTTGAAATCGATATCGAGCCTGCGTTTACCCTGGCGGCCAATATTTGTGATCACTTCGTTAAAAAGCTTCCCGTTGGGGATGATAACTGTTTTATTATCTGCCGTAAGTATTTCCGTATAAAACAACTGTATAGACTGTACGCGGCCATCCTGGCCTTGCGCTAATATATGGTCATCAATTTCAAAGGGTTTTAATAACAGGATAAGCACCCCGCCGGCAAAGTTTTGCAACGTTCCGGATAACGCTAAACCCGCCGCCACACCCAATGCGCCAATAACGGTACTAATAAATGTAAGCTGGAAACCAATGATATTAAATACGCTGATGATAAGTATGACGTATAAAGCGGTAATAGAAAGGCTAAGAAAAAATGGTTGTAATGAAGAGTGAACTTCGCGTTTGCTCATCCGCCTGGTAAGGCGGGATTTAATAAATGCAATTGCCCAAAGGCCAACAAAAAAAAGGAATATCCCGAAGAGGTATCTTGGCCCGTTAGCGACCAACCAAACATGTAATTGATGATAAAAATCTTTTAGCTCCATAGATAGGGGCCAAAATTAAGAATTTTTCTTAACTGTACAGGGTCACAAACAGCTCGGGGCCTTTAAACAGAAACCACTCAACAATGTGGCTGTGTATATGCTTCCGTTTTTTAACTATTTGTTTCATACCAGCATATATTCAAATGCTGTGCCTAACAGGCCGGATATTTATTATGTTACACAAAAATAACACAATATGCCATTTCGGGGCAAAACCAATTAGCCGCCCGGTATAAAAACGGCTAAACTGTACATAATGAGCTGATAAAACAAAACCCCCTGTCTGAAAAAGCAGACAAGGGGTTTGATATTATATACTTGGCTTTTAGCCGGGATGATTACATCATGCCGCCCATGCCGCCGCCGCCCATTGGTGGCATGCCACCTTTGTCATCATCAGGCTCGTCTGCCAACACACACTCGGTGGTTAACAACATAGCCGCGATAGATGCTGCGTTCTCTAATGCTACACGGCCTACTTTAGTAGGGTCGATAACACCTGCGCCAATTAAGTTTTCGTATTTATCGGTACGTGCATTGTAACCAAAGTCGGCAGTGCCTTCTTTAACTTTTTGTACAACTATCGAACCTTCGATACCCGCGTTTTCGCAGATCTGGCGAAGTGGCTCTTCGATAGCACGACGGATGATCTGGATACCGGTGTTCTCATCTTCGTTAGCACCTTTAAGATCTGTTAAAGCAGCAACCGCGCGGATGAAGGCAACGCCACCACCTGCAACAATACCTTCTTCTACAGCCGCGCGGGTTGCATGTAAAGCATCGTCAACACGGTCTTTTTTCTCTTTCATCTCAACTTCTGATGCTGCACCAATGTACAATACAGCAACACCGCCAGATAATTTAGCTAAACGCTCCTGTAATTTTTCTTTATCGTAATCAGATGTAGTAGTTTCGATTTGCGCGCGGATCTCGCCAACACGTGCTTTGATCAAATCTGCATCACCGGCACCATTAACTAAAATAGTGTTGTCTTTATCAATGGTGATCTTTTCTGCCTGGCCTAACATATCCAAGTCTGCGCTTTCCAATTTGTAACCACGCTCTTCAGATATTACGGTACCACCTGTTAACACAGCGATATCCTCTAACATTGCTTTACGACGGTCGCCAAAGCCCGGTGCTTTAACAGCAGCAACTTTTAACGAACCACGGATCTTGTTAACTACCAAAGTAGCTAATGCTTCGCCATCAAGGTCTTCAGCAATAATTAATAATGGTTTACCTGTTTGTACTTGTTTCTCCAGGATAGGAAGTAATTCCTTCATCGAAGAGATTTTTTTATCGTAGATCAAAATGTAAGGGTTTTCTAATTCCACTTCCATTTTATCAGAGTTGGTAACAAAGTACGGAGAAAGGTAACCACGGTCAAACTGCATACCTTCTACTGTTTTAACTTCAGTTTCGGTACCTTTTGCTTCTTCAACAGTAATAACACCCGATGTACCAACTTTAGCCATCGCTTCAGCTATCAGCGAACCAATAACCTCATCGTTATTAGCAGAGATAGACGCTACCTGTTTGATTTTGTTATTATCCTCGCCTACGGTTTGTGATTGCGTTTTTAAGTTTGCAACAACTGCCGTAACCGCTTTATCAATACCGCGTTTCAAATCCATTGGGTTTGCACCCGCTGCAACGTTTTTAATACCTGCAGTAACAATAGCCTGTGCTAAAACGGTAGCAGTAGTAGTACCATCACCTGCTATATCAGCAGTTTTTGATGCAACTTCTTTAACCATCTGCGCGCCCATGTTTTCGATAGGGTCTTTCAGCTCAATTTCTTTAGCTACGGTTACACCATCTTTGGTAACAGCCGGTGAACCAAATTTTTTGTCGATAATTACGTGACGGCCTTTGGGGCCTAATGTAACTTTAACTGCGTTAGCCAAAATATCAACACCACGCTTTAAAGCGTCACGTGCCTCAACATTATATTTAACTTGTTTTGCCATGATTTTAATTATTGATTTATCGAGTTAATGATTTAAAGCATCGCCCCAATAATCTATGTGTTTTTTTGATTTTAAGTTTCGTTTGTTTATTACTGAAAGAATAATTCACTCCTTCACTAAATCACTAATTATTAAAGAACCGCGTAAATGTCAGATTCGCGCATGATCAGGTATTCTTTACCGTCTACGTTGATCTCGGTACCTGCGTATTTTCCGTATAAAACAGAATCGCCAACTTTAATGCTCATAGGTATAAGTGCGCCAGAAACATCAGCATACTTACCCGGGCCTACAGAAACGATGGTTCCTTTTTGAGGTTTCTCCTGGGCTGTTTCAGGAATGTAAATACCAGAAGCGGTTTTGGTTTCAGCAGCAGCAGCTTCTACAACCACTCTATCCGCAAGGGGTTTAATGTTTAATGACATAGTAATACTATTTTGATTTTATAATTTTAAGTTTCGCTTAGCTTTTCACATCAATTATGCCAAGCAGCCATTATTTTTTGCATTGGCATATTTACTGTTCAATTGTCACCTTTTAAGCAAGGTTACAACCTATTGATATAACCAATTACCGCCTATGTGTCAACGTGTCAGTTAACCCCATTTCAGCAAAAAAGGCTTTGGAGTATAGTCCAAAGCCTTTAAAATATTTTTATAACCTTATTACTTTTTAGGTTGGGCAGCAGGTGCAGGTGTAACTGCAGGCTGGCTTAACGGTACAGTAACAGGGGCAGTTGTACCTTTTGGTTTAGAGTCGTTTTTTATCTGCTCCAATAAAGCCGGGTCGCTGCTTTTTTGCGAACTATCTTTAACCGAAACGTTGATCATCAACGATAAAACCATGATACTGATAGCCAGCACCCAAGTTCCCTTTTCTAAAAAATCGCCGGTTTTTTGTACGCCCATTAGTTGTGACGTACCTGAAAAATTTGAAGCTAAACCGCCGCCTTTAGGGTTTTGGATTAATACGATCAGGCCTAAAAGGACACATAAAATGATCGTGATGATGATTAAAACTAAATACATTTCTTATTATATCAATTGGTTTTATTTTCTAACTGTTCAATCTGGGCTGCAAAGTAAAGCTTTTTTTCCGGAAACTTCAATATCAATTTTTTATAAGTAGCTATCGCTTTATGATATAGCATCTGGTCGCAGTAGATACGGGCCAGGGTTTCGGTTACAAAATCGTTAAGGTCTTCTGAGCTTTTTTTGGCTTTATTCTCATTATCCAGCCTGTCTGCCGACAGGGGCTTTATCTGCGGCTCGGTATGGATAAAGCGCTCTATAATAACGTCCTCTTTTTTTGCGGGGTCAAACTCAACCTTGCCGGGCTCGTTACCACGCTCTACACCGCTTACCGATGTATGGCTAAAAATATTCGCGTAATACTGCTGTTGCAACTCATTACCTGAAACATTTCCTCCGAGGTTCGCGGTTTCTTGCGAGGCCTGTTTAGCATCTGCCTGCTGCCCTTCAACATTCGCGTAAGGCTGGAAACTCCCGGCATGTTCCTTACGGGTTTTGTTAAGCCACCACATAAAGGAGTACGGCATTTTATCATCGTCGTAGCGCGATACCTGCTGCTCGGTATGCTCTGCCAGTTGTGCTATTGGTTGTTGTTGCGGCTCTGGTATTGCTATGGCTTGTGGCGCTTCTTTAACGGGTGCGCTGTTATTTGTAACGCCCCGCAACTCATCAAGCTTTTTATCGAATGTCAGGTAATCAGCACCGATGGCGCTACCCATTATCAGGCGCTCTTCCTGTTCCTGGATGTGCTTATTTCCATCCTGCAATGGCTCAACAACCGGCTGCGGCTGGTGAAACAACACTGCTGATGCCTCTTCTTCTTCGGGGCCGCTATCTATGTGCGGTTCGCTAAACCTTGCTTCGGCAACAGGTTCGGCAGGCGTTTCAGCAGTTTTATGCTCAAAGCCAATATCTTCGATGCCTACAATTTCGTCGTAAACCTCATCTTCAATATCCTGTTTAGGTTGCTCAACTACAGGTTCGGGTGCAGTTGTATTTTCTGCCCCCGGCTTAGGGAAACGCGCGTTAAACCTTGGTGCCTCGTAGTGTGGGATATGCGGTGGAGTTTCTTCAACAAGTTGTTCGGCTACGGCTTCCGTTTGTTCAACAGCCTGTGGTTCTTCAACTACAGGCTCGGGTTCAGCATGCTCCACAACCTTTTCAGGTTCATTGTTTTCTACTAAAGCGGCAACTTCTTCCGGGGTGTCCAAAACAGGGGTTTCGGCCGGTTCTTCAAACGGCTCTTCCTCAATATTATCTGCTGCTACAGCAGGCGTTTCTACCACGGTTTGTTCGTAGTTATCAACCGGTGCCCGGGCAACTTCTTCGGTTACTTCGGGCTCATCAATAACTTGTATAGGGGCTTCCTCTTGTGCTTCAATAACTTGTAAGGGCTCGCTTAGGGGTTCATCAGCAACAATTACTTCTTGCTGGCCTGCTGTGTTGTATCCGTTATCAAAAGCATCCGTATCATCAAGTAGTACGGGTTCGATTATCGGTTCATCGGCAACAATGCCTTCCTGTTGTGCTGGGGTATCGTATGTATTGTAGAACGCACCGGCATCAATAGGTTTTGCCTGGGCGCTGCCGACGTTAAAAAACTTTTGGGCCGTAGTGTAAAAATCTCCTGTTGAATGAATGATGCTTGCATCATTAACCACCGCAAGGTCCTCGGGACGATAAACTATTTTGTGGAGGGTACGCAAATTATAATAAACTGTTGCTTTGCTTAGTTGCGTTTTGTCGCCTGCACGGGCAAGCAGCACCTGCAACAACCCACTCTGCGGGTTATCCTGAACCAAACGCTCCAGGCTTTGGATACATGACGATCCGTTATCGGCCGGGTTGGCCAACAAGTCCCATAAAATTTCTTTCTGCCTGCTATCTACGTATCCGCTCACGTTTTATTAAACTTTAATGCCTACCAATTGGCAAAGGCCTTGTTAAAAATATCGTCGGTTAACTGTTTAACTATTTCCGGTATCAAAGTCTGTTCCTGCGATGCGCTATCGCCGGTGAATTCTTTATATTTTGTGAACGATTCATCAAAACTAAGAATTTTATCAGGATCGCTCGTCCTTTTACCATCCTTATAAAGATATTTTATATATTTTACCTGAACCGTTATTGTTAAACGGCTGGCACCGGCAATTGGCGCGGTGTTACTATTAGTTGCCTGTATAGATACCGGCGCAATACTGTAGCCTGTAATAGCCCCGCTCATAACAGCGTCAGCTTCGCTTCGTGTTATGCTAATGCTTGTTTCTGAACGTGTACGGCTTTTTAACGCCTCGGTAAATGTTTGGCTTAGGGTTGGCACCACCAATTGCGCATTATTCTCAAAAAATTGAATATCGATAGTTTTCAGGTCGGCCGGGATAGATTTGCCATTAAGCGACAACTTATAAGCGCATGAGTTAAACAACATCACAACTGTGCCCAATACCAATATATTTAAAAATAGCCTTTTCTTCATGTTATTTGATACCCTATAAATCTAATTCTTTTATTTTACGATATAAAGTCCTTTCTGATATCCCCAGCTCATTTGCGGCCAGCTTGCGTTTGCCTTTATGCTTTTTAAGCGCCTTGCGGATCAGGTCAGATTCTTTTTCTATCAGCGATAACGATTCTTCTATCTCTTCAGCCTCGTGCGTAATGCTGTAGTCGTTGTTGTTGTTGCTGTTAACGTTATTGTTAACGGGTTGCTGCAGGGTAAATTGTGCTTCGTGGTTATTGATTGGCAATTCTATATCGCGGTAAAGCTGGGTTACAGCCGGCGAGTTGTTAGCGTAGTTGGTGCTTACGCCGCCGTGCTCGATAATATCGGCTACCAGCTTTTTCAGCTCCACCATATCGCGCTTCATATCAAACAGAACTTTATACAAGATGTCCCTTTCAGAAAAATCTTCTTTTGGCTGGTTATCTAAACGCATAGGCAGATTGCTTCTGCTGGCCTCGCGGGGGATATAGGTAAGCAAGGTTGGGGCGGTAATCACATGGTCGCGCTCTAAAACGGCCAGTTGCTCGGCCATATTTTTTAACTGACGGACGTTACCGGGCCATGAATAGTTAATTAACACCTGTTGTGCAGCCTCGTCCAGCTGGATTGGCGGGCTACGGTATTTGTCGGTAAAATCTGAAGTGAACTTACGGAATAGCAGGAAAACGTCTTCCTTCCTTTCGCGCAATGGTGGTATTTTCAATGGAACAGTGTTTAGCCTGTAGTAAAGATCCTCGCGGAACTTACCGGCCTTAACAGCATCGTAAACATCCACATTGGTGGCTGCTATAACACGCACGTTGGTTTTCTCTACCTTAGATGACCCTACCCTAATGTACTGGCCGGATTCTAATACCCTAAGCAAGCGTGCCTGGGTGCCCAACGGCATTTCGGCTATCTCATCAAGGAAAATAGTACCACCGTTAACCGTTTCGAAATACCCTTTACGCTCGCCGATAGCACCTGTGTAGGCGCCCTTTTCGTGACCAAATAATTCCGAATCTATGGTTCCCTCAGGGATAGCCCCACAGTTAACCGCGATGAACGGCCCATGCTTGCGCGGGCTCATCTGGTGGATGATGTGCGAAAAAACTTCCTTACCGCTCCCACTCTCCCCGGTAATTAATACCGAAATGTCTGTAGGCGCAACCTGGTTGGCTATATTTATTGCCCTGTTCAACAACGGCGAGTTGCCGATGATGCCAAAGCGTTGTTTAATGTCTTGTACTTCCATATTTAAAAAGAGTCAAGAAATAAGAGTCAAGAATCAAGAAATTGTTTCTGATTTAAGAATATGCTCTCTAAAAGAGAATATCATCCTTTGTACCTCAGATACTGAATCTAAGCAGTTTCTTAATTTGTCTAATGACCCATATTTTCGTCGCTCACATATTAACAATTGTGTTTCAAGTTCAAAAGAAGACGATATTGCGATTGCTAAAAACTCTGCAAAATGCTTATTAGTGTTTTTTCCCGAACCTTCTGCAATATTTGAAGGGACGGAGCAAGAACATCTATTAATTTGATCTATCAAATTATACCGTTCACTAACAGGCAACTCTTTACAAAATTCAAAGGTAATATCTGTGAGGTCCATTGCTTTTTGCCATATTTTTAGATTCTTAAAATTATGTCTCATGCAGTTTTCCTGTCTTATCTCTTGGTTCTTGTTTCTTAATTCTATTCTACAATCTTCCCTATTAGCGTTGCTGATGTTGTTCTCTCCACCAATACATTAACGTACTGGCCCGGTTTGTAATTTTCGCTTACCGGGAAAATCACCATAGCGTTTTGGTCGCTGCGGCCACAGTAATCCTTGTCTGATTTTTTGGAGAAACCTTCTATCAGCACTTTTTCTACTTTGCCTAAACGTGCCTGCATCCTGTAGAAAGAATACTCCTGCTGCTTAGCTACAATTTGTGCCAGGCGGCGTTGTTTTATTTCCTCAGGGATGTCATCCGCGTAGCGCTTAGCAGCTAAAGTGCCCGGCCTTTCGCTGTATTTAAACATGTAAGCAAAATCGTATTTCACGTAATCCATCATGGTTACGCTATCGTTATGCTCTTCATCCGTTTCGGTACAAAACCCGGTGATCATATCTGTTGAGACCGCGCAATCAGGTATTATCCTGCGGATGGCATCGATCCGGTTCATGTACCACTCGCGGTCGTAAGTACGGTTCATGATATCCAGTATGCGGCTGTTACCGCTTTGTACCGGCAGGTGTATATAATTACAAATATTATCGTATTTAGCAATGGTGTGCAAAACCTCGTCAGTAATATCTTTAGGGTGCGACGTGGAGAAACGCACGCGCAGATCCGGGCTGATCAAGGCAACCATTTCTAACAGGTTGGCGAAGTTTACAATAGAAATCTCGTCGCCAACTGCCAACTGCTCACTGCCTTCTGCCAATGGCTTACTCCACTTGTACGAGTCCACATTTTGGCCTAACAAAGTAACTTCGCGGTAGCCTTTGTCAAAAAGATCTTTACACTCGGCAACTACCGAATAAGCGTCACGGCTGCGTTCGCGGCCACGGGTAAACGGCACCACGCAAAACGAACACATATTATCACAGCCACGCATAATAGATACAAAGGCATTAATGCCATTGCTATTTAAACGCACCGGGCTAATATCGGCGTAGGTTTCTTCGCGGCTAAGCAATACGTTCACTGCTTTTTGGCCGCTATCAACCTGTTCTATCAGGTTTGGCAGGTCGCGGTAAGCATCGGGGCCTACTACAACATCCACCAGTTTTTCTTCTTCTAAAAATTTGGCTTTTAAACGCTCGGCCATGCAGCCTAAAACGCCTACCACCAAACCGGGATTTTTGAATTTTGCACCGGCAAATTCTTTCAGTCGGTTACGTACGCGCACCTCGGCATTCTCACGTATCGAGCATGTATTTATGAAAATAACATCTGCATTTTTAAAATCTGACGTGGTCTCAAAACCCTTTTCGGCTAATATCGAAGCTACTATCTCACTGTCAGAAAAATTCATGGCGCAGCCATAACTTTCTATATAAAGCTTACGGCCATTGTGTTTACCAACGGGCTCTAAAACTAAAGCCTCGCCTTGCCTGCTCTCATCATGCACTTTATCCGGTATAAGCAAATCCATTGTCATCTAAAAAATTGAACCGCAAAAATACAAATTTTTATATAACGAAGTGACAGTTTGGCAGAGCTTTAACAATTTTAGCTTTTTGTTGTTGTAGTACCACACAAGCAGTAATAGGGCTCACTACATTAACACTTACCCGAAACGACTAATGGCAAACACCTTTTTTAAACATCGCTGGCAAAAAATACTGCTCATTGTGTTTGGGGCTATCATAGTGATCGCAGCAGCAGCCCTTTTATGTATCAACAGTATTTTAGCGCCTAAACTGTCAGCCAAGCTGAAAGAAGCCGTTTTAAAAGGTACCGACAGCCTGTACACCATCAATTACAGCGACCTTGACCTGAATGTACTGCAAGGCAAGGCCGTGTTATATGATATTAGTTTCAAAGCCGATACCGCTGTTTTTCACCGACTGAAGAAACAAGGGAAAGCACCGGATAAACTTTATGAACTGCATGTAAAACGGCTGGTAATATCCGGCGCCCACGCGTTTGAACTCTATTTTAAAAAGAAATTAAATATCGGCCGCATCACCCTTAACTCACCCGAGGTGATCATCAATAAATATTCGGACAAAGAAACCGATACCGCCAAAAAAGATAAGCGCACCCTTTACCAAAAGCTATCAAAAAGCCTTAAACTGGTACATGTTGGCGAGATATTACTTACCGATATCCATTACAAGCAAAGCAATTACACCGGGCCAAAGGTTGCCGTATCGCAACTTAAAGAGATGGATGTAAAAGCAACCGACCTACTGATAGATTCGGCCACACAAACAGACACTTCACGCTTTTTATATTGTAAGGACGTTAACACCGAATTAAAAAACTATAGCAGCAGATCGGGCGATGGCCTGTACACTTTCAAGGTGCGGTCGATAAAGTTATCTACTCAATCGTCAAAGCTGACCATTAGGGGTATAGACCTAAAACCTATTGACCATACCTTATTCTTTAGAAAAAGCAAAACCGACCGTTATACCTTACGGATAGATTCGATCCAGCTTAATAATTTTGATTACATCACTTATCAAAAAGATCAATCTTTAAATGTGAAACGTATGGTGATGGATAATGGTTTTTTTGAGGTTTACAGCAACTATAATGGATTGCTGCCAACTACCGACAGGTTGGTTACCTTCCCGCATTGGGCCATTCGCCACGCCATAAAAGCAACCATTAATGTTGACACGCTTGACCTGAAACACTTTGCCGTAACTTATAAACAGCTTAATAAAAAGCCCATGAAAACCGGTGCGCTTACTTTTAATAAGATCTCAAGCCGGTTTTTGAACCTGACTAATGACAAGGAGTTGCTTAAAAAGAATAACATTGCTACAGCAAACGTCACCAGCTATTTCCTGGGCAAAGCCAGGCTCGACCTGCGCTTTGTTTTTAATTTAAGCGATGCCAATTACAGTTATTCGTACAAAGGGCACCTTGCCCCAATAAACATGACCGATGTAAACACGGTATTAATGCCTTTAGGTACCGTTAAGGCCACTTCCGGCAGGGTAAATAGTTTTGATTTTGATATTCACAGCACACAAAAGGTATCTAAAGGCACCGTGTTGTTTCTTTATAAGGATTTAAAAGTAGATATTCTTAGAGCAGATTATACTAAAAATACGCTGATAAGCGCACTGGCCAACGCTGTTATCCTAAAACATGACAACCCCGATGATGGCGCTAACAAGCCGCGCCTGGCAAATGTTGTTTACATACGCCCTGCAAACTTTCCTTTTTTTAAAACAGTTTGGTTAACCCTACTGGGTGGTATCAAAAACTGCGCAGGCATAGGCCCGGCCCAGGAAAAAAAGCTTAACCAACAGGCAAATACCGATGACAAAAAAGAGCAGGAAAAAATTGTTAAAAAAGCGGTGAAGGAAAAGGAGAAAGCGGACAAGGAATTTAAAGAAGAGTTGAAGAAAAAGGCAGAGGGGAAGAAAGAATAGTTGTAGCGATAAAATCGCCCAACCATGTTAAGCACTCGTCACAAAAGAGCGTAAGATTTTACTAATCCACACACAAGCCATTATCCTTTGGATCTTCAAAGGCAATTCTTTCGCTTACTTTTTCGACATCTCCATTTTCACTCACTTTAAAAATAATCTCACTATAGGGATGACTGCAACCAAAAGCCTTGTACGAAAAAAGCTTTACAACATAGCTTTCGCCATCCTTATACACAGATGAAATGGATGGTGTATAATAATATTTATATTCTTTTTTAAACTCCCTATCATCCAGAATGGGATAACCTTTAGTAACAAGTATAGCGTAACCCATCGCTTCGGCAATATTTGAAATAGGGGCGTAAACTTTTTTTAATTCCTCTTTATTATTTATTAAAAAGTATTTACTATTTATTTTAATAACGGGCTTGGGTATAACGCAAATAAAGCCGCCAATCATCCAATCGTTTCCTCCACCATTTCTACATGATTCCAAGGCCGTAGCCATAGGATAATTAGGCGTAAGGCCGCCCAAGCTTTTGTTTGCCTCCCTTACCTCTAATAAATTGAATTGTTTTTTTATTGATTTATAATCTACTGTATCAATAGGTGTAGTTAAAGGATATTTTACACGCTTACCGTTATCACATCTGCCTATCAAAAACCCAATTACCAATATAAAAATCGATCTGTTATTCATGAGATTAGGTTACTGCAATAACAGCTTCAAATTGATACCAAAGTTGGTAAACGAGGTATTGAACGATTGCGAGGTATATGGCTTGGTGATGTTGCTATCGTAAAATAAATTAAGGTTAAAGCGCTGGTTTATCACGTAATCTATAGATGGGCGCAGGGTGATGTTTTTGGCGCCAGATGACACTTCGGCGGCGGCTACATCGGCACGATAGATCAGGGTTTTATTATCGCGCACTGCTACATCAAGCTTAAAGTTAATATCGTTGTTATCCTTATTCCCTGTGCCAAATAATCCCCACGGCATCCTGAAATTTTTAGGCCGGTAACCAAACCCGAATACCATAATATTTTCGTCCTGCTGCGCCAGTTGGCTGTTTAGCAGACTTAAGTTTAACGAGCGGGTTTTACGGTACTCGAAGTTAGCCGTCATACTGTTTTTAAAACGAATATCGGCACCTAATAATGGAACGAACTGCTCGAATATGGCTACTTGCGAGAACTGGTAGAACGGCAGAAAATCGTTATTAAAGTCCCTCGAACTAACAGCGTTATTGTTTTCCTGATATTGAAGCAGGGTAGTAAAACTGCTTACAATATAGGATGAGCGGTAACCGTGTTTAAGGTCGAAAGAATCGAAAAGCTCGGAAAAAAATGGCATTTTACCCAAGCCCGCATACGAGATCTGCCAGTTTGGGATCGGGATCTTAGGGAACTGGCTGGTGCTTGATTTACCTGCGTCTTTATCCGAATAAGCCGCTAAAAATGCCGGAACCAAAACGTTTTGCGCGTTTGCCCCGTAACCATCGGCATATCCACCTGCCGCTACACCCGAGTTTGGATTGGTTAGGCCAAGCCTTTGCGATATAATGGTACGGTTATCTAAAAACTTTTGGTAAGTAGGCGACCGGCTATTAATGTCGCCCGATTTTGCAAACGCCGTACCCAGCGAGAAGAACGAAACACTATAAGTACCCGATGTTACCGGGCTTAGGTTTTCGATACTGTTTGTTGATGCCAGGTATTTAAAATTGCTCTGATAATTTTTATCCTGTGTTTTAAACGCGATCAGCTCGATACGCAGGTCTGATATCGGCTCTATAATACTCCGCAGCCGGATGTCCTCGTTAAATGATTTTATATAAAGTTGATTCTGCAAGGTATCATTAGTGATCCAACCGTTGGCAACAGCTTTGGCGCGCAGATCGGTCTGGCTGCCCAATAAGAACCCTATGCCAGGTGCGTTATAAGTAAAATCCTCACCAAATAAATTTGATTTTGGCAGATAGCCCGGCAGGAATGTACCCTCGGTACGCGTATAAGTACCGCTAATGTTTTTGATTCCCGTCAATATGCCCAGGAAAAACTTCGCCGCGCCCGTTTTCTCATCCTTACCCTTGCGCAGGCCCTTAAACTTATTGTAGAAGTTGGAGAAATTAAGGTTAGGGTTCAGCTGTATGGTGCGTGCATTTTGGATACTGTTACCTACATCATACATTGGGTCGTTTATGGCAAACTCTGGTTGGCTTTGCCAATTAAAGTTGGTGCTATAACGCACGGTTAGCGCTGTCCAGTCAAGGCCGGGTAGTTTGTTTATTGGCGCCGTCCAGTTTAAATTAATAGTATGGTTGTAGTTGGTGGTACGGCCAAGTTTCCAAAGATTTTCCCAAAGGGTATCGCGTTTCAAGCCATTGATACGCCCGGCCGGTTCATCTACCACGGATAGGTTTGTCGCATCGATATCCAGTGTCAACGCTTTCGACAAATTCCACCCTATACCGTAAACACGGGTAATGTTAAAGTTTTTATTGAACGCTGTTGGGATCGCTATAAAGTTATTCGGGTCGTTATTCCGCAGGGTATTTTCCGAGTAATAACGGTCAAAATTGATACTGAAATTCAACCTTGATGGCAGGATACTAAAGTTAAAATCGCGCGCCAGGGCAAGCAAATTGCTCTTAATGATCTTGGCAAACGGCGTGTAATATTTAGGATCTTTATTATAATTATAACTCAGCGCTACGCGATAGGTCTTGGCAAAATCGTTCTCCACGTTAAAGTCGTGGTGCTGGTACTCTGTATAGGCATAGGTAGCGGCAAAGTTCTCAATATCCCAAACATGCACCGGGGCAGTAGTGTTTGTACGCTCCTTGTGCACGTTAGTAAAGTTGATGCTCTTACGCGTGGTAAAATCTTGCGTTACGTTCTTAATCGAATCTCTGGCCTGGTTAGTCGGCGCTGCAGCAAGCGATTTTTTCAGTTCCACATCCGGCGATCCGGGGTCATACTGCGGGGTGCTTATCTGGGTAGAGATGTTCACATAAGCCGGAATGCGGATGCCGCTTTTCTCCGGGAAAAACTTACCCAGCTCAACACTTGCCGATGCGTCTATCGCCTGATTATCGCTCCGATTACGGTCGCCAACTCTGGAGTCCAACGTACCGAAGCCGATGGTGCTTTTGGTGCCCGATACGGTGATATTCGCAAAATCGGCCAAGGCGGCATCAACCCTTGCGGTAGCAGCCCAACCACCACGCTGGTCAAAGTCGGTTAAGCGCAATTCATCAAACCAAACCGTCCCAGTTTTATTTAAGCCGTCATCACCTGCCAAACCGCCGGGTTTGTACGGGTTACGTACACCAAGCATAATGGTACGCAGACGGCTCAAGTCGGGCTGGCCTTTAATGGTTACTTTGTTTTTGCCGTCGGTATACACAAACGGGATAGTAAAAGGCCACGGCTGCCCGTTTAGTTTGGCATTATTACGGGCCAGCTTGGCGTCTATCAAAATAGATAGCTGCAGGTCAAGTTCATTATTTGCCGGCCAGATGCTGCCCGGATCGCGGGTGCCGGGTTGGGTGATACCGAGGGGCACCTCGTATTCATAATAGTTATCCTGGTAATCAACACCAAGGCGTACAAAACCATTAAGATCGTTATCCTTTAATTGGTCGCCCTCGGCGTGAATGAACATTTGGATGCGTTTGTATGACCGCAGATCGTTAAAGAACGTGCGGAACGCCGCCCTTGAGTAACCATCGCGCAGGTTGCTTACATTTAAGGATAGCGATTGCTCGTTAAGCTTGGTATCGGTTTGCAGGTTGTTGTAGTTACGCTGGCGGTTAATGCCCGGTGGCACCACGTAAGGTATTGGCGTGCGGTTACCGTTCTCCTCGATGTTTACGGCCTGCACATCTAAAGTAGAGCCATCAATAACGGGGCTAACAATGGCAGGATCGGCAATTACATTTTGCGGGTTATTTTCGGCGTTAAATGTCCGCCACTCTCCCCTTACCAGTTGCAGGGTCGCGAAACGCAGTATCGATGTATCGGCAAAGTTTGTCATAAACATCCGCATAAAACGGATGGCCTTAAAATCCTGGATGTTACCCACCTTGCTTTGGTACTCGTTTATCGGCACCCTAAACTGGTACCAGGTAACCGGCTGTGTGGTACCGTTAGGCAGTTTTACGTTCGAGGTGATTTTATCGTTAATAAAGTTTTGGCCAATAACCATATCCTGCGGGCGGATAGATACACGGTACTGGAAGTACTCGTCGGTTTGGCTCATATTATTATCGCGGTTGATGTCTTCACCATCAGGCAAAGATGTTGATGCCGATGTCTGGATGCCCAGTTCTGCCTGCGATTGTTCTGCTGTTTTAGAGTTACCATCGGTACCGTTATAGCGGCTGTAACGATCCAGGATCCCGGCGTTTGCCTGGTCAAGCGCTGCGCCTTGGTAGTATTGGTAATTATCTGATGAAGGGTCGCCCGAGAAGGCTGTTGCAGCCTGCGGACTTAACACGCCCTGTACCTGTTGTACTACTGGCGCGAATTTGGCCTTCTCATCATTGTCATTCAATCCATCCAAACCCACATCCTGCAACCTGCGCGAATCGGGGTTATTATCGAATGCGTTGATAACAGGCTGTAACTTTGATACCCTGCCCCAAACGGTTTCATCTACATTCGCGCCAGCGGCGGCATCAACAGGCAGGCTGTTCTCCAAACTCTTGCGGCCATCTTTCAGGATATCTTCAGATACACTACCTAAGTTGAAATACAGATCACCACCTGCCGCGTTTGGTTTGTAGATGAACGGATCCATCATCCAAAACTCAATGTAGCCTACGTTCAGCGATTCAAAATCGTTAGTTTCCAGCTTTCGGAACATACCGCCCCAACGTGCTTTAGGGTTTTGTAAGGTACCATCGGTATTTACCCCGGTAGTGGTATAATTATACGGACCACGCACTGTTGGGTAAAATACCATATTCAAAGTCGACAAACTTAACGGTTGCCCGGTGGTAGATTGTTTAAAAGGAAAAACCTCCTGCTCGATAACCTGCCTTACATAATGGTTAGATAGTTCGCCTCGCGATACCGGCACGGTGCTGGAACTTGTGTAAAATATCGGGTCGATATTAAAGAAGGCCAAACGCGCGCGGTTAAAGCCATAGCTCAAGTCATTAAAGGCATCATTCTCGGCAAACATTTGCGGAGTGCCCGAGATTTGCCAGTTGATAGAACTTTTTATATCGATCACCGAACGGCTACTCTCAAAATCGTCAAGATAGGATGTACCGTTCTTAGAGCCTGCAAAATTTAACGCGCCGGGGCTGCCCGGCATTAACTTGGCAAACTCGCCGCTAAAGTTAATGGTTGATGGTGCCTTAGTATTAATGAACGGGATCTTGTCAACAAGGCGCGTCAAAAAGCGCGATTGCGTACTGTAATTTGCGTCGAGCCCCCAAATGGTATTGGAGATAGATTCCTCGCCCACAATTTCGTTTTGGGTGATGGGTTGTTCGGTTAGGTGCATAATGGTACCGCCCAGCAATAGCTTGTCGCTGGCATGGTAATCAAACCTCGAGCCAAATAATGATTTTTGCTGAACCCCAAAAAGTTCGTTGTTTTCTAACTTAACATTAATGGTTTGGCCTGATGCAAGCAGCGCCTGGTTCAATATCCTTATACGGCCCGCACTGTTATCAATGGTATAATCTGACCCTTCCTGTAATTTTATCGAACCGGCCGTAACTACTACCGAGCCTTGCGGAACATTCACCGCGTTCAATTGATACTCCGATCCGCTTTGCGCGGTATATGTACCCTTTATTAAATATCTGTTCAGTTTTGGAAAAAATTGCTGCGCGATGGTTTTGGTAGAATCATACAAAGGCTGGTAAACATACCGGGCTACAAGGTCGGGTTCGCTGACGGTAAATTGTTTAGCAAGGTCGCTGCCAAAAGGTTCCAGTACCGGGAACATGATCCGCCCTTGTTGAGAATCGATCGTAACACCCTCCAAAAAATCGAAGTAACCGTCCGGTCGTTTATCGTTTTGCTGATCCAGGTTGTCTACGCCGGTTAACTGCATCCACCGTTTACTTTTGGTATTTGCCCCCTCGTCCATTATGGTTTTCTCTATGCCCGATTTATCATCCAACCGCGAAATATTCAACCTAAAGTTTGTTGAACTTATCTGGCCTGCACCAAGCGAGTAGATGTTTTTCATCATCAGGTCCCAGGTTGGCAGGTTGGTTTTAAGCAATTCGTTTTTTAATAATTTGGTGTATAAAACGGTTGGCGTGTTTGGGTCAACCGCCCTATCGCTGCTAAATTCTCCCACCTGGTACTGCACGCCATTCATCGAATATTGGTACGCCACTGCCAGCACCTCATCATTATTTAATGGGTAATTTAACGAGATATAACCCAGTTGCGGGTGCAGGGTAAATTCCTTATCTGTTAACTTACGGGCGTAGGTAAGTTTAGCGTAGTTATCCGTAGCGCCTGTAGTCCTGAAATATGCGGCCGCGTCGTTTGAATTTGTTGTGCGTGCGCCGGGTGGCAAATTATTTAATAACGAGTTTGATTGCTGCGTAAAGCCTGGGCCCTTAAAGCCGGCAGGTAAGCCGCTAAAGCCCGCGCCACCCTGTATTAAAGTTGCATTGTATGGTTTGTTTTCGCCCAAATCCAGAAACGCCAATATATCGCGCGAGTCGGTAGTTACATTGGTACGGTTGGTTGTCCAAACCTCAATTTTGGTAATGTTTACGTTAGAGCTGATGATGGGGATATTTGCCAGCGCCCTGTTGTAGGTATTGCGGAAATATTGCGACAGGAAAAAGTGCTTGTTACCCTCGTAATCGGCAGCGGTGATGTTTATATTTTGCTGTTGCGAGCCGTTGGTAATGGTAATATTTTTTGCTTGAGAACGCTGTTGCGAGAAGATACTCGTTACATCCAGCTTGCCAAACTTAAGCTTGGTTTTAACACCAAACAATGCCTGGCTGCCAGATATTAAAGTAGTGTTTAGTGGCATACTTACGGTACCCGCCTCTATCTTTTGGATGATCTCGTCCGGGTGGCCGGTGTAGTCCAGTTTTATTTGGTTCTCGAACTGAAACTGCGCTTCGGTATTGTAATTGGTGGTGATCTTTAACTTGTCGCCAATCTCGCCGGTAACATTTAGTTGGATGCGCTGGTCAAAATTAAAGTTGAACTGGTTACGCTGGCGGGTATTAAATAGCGGGTTCTCGTTCTTATTGATCTGCCCGGCCAATATCACCTCTGCCGAACCTTGCGGGCGGATGTTGATATTAGAGCTACCAAAGATCTGCTCGAAGGTTTTGCTCCTGATCTTCATCTGCGGGATAAAGCCAGGCTTTTCAGATTCAACATTATAATTGTCTGATAATTGCTTGAAGTATTCGCGTTTTACGCCGCGTTGCTGCAACATCAGGTACTCGCCAAAACTTAAATATTGTGGCGCGCGGTAAAGCAGGTTACCCACGCGCTCGTATAAAATGTATTTGTTAGTTGCGGCATCATATTCTAAAGTGCGCACCAGGCCCGGAGGGTCGGTAAAAAATATACCGGAGCGTGCCCTTTTGCTATGAGGCTCGGCAAGGCTTATAGGGCCAAGCTGTATGCTGGTATCGACTTTTAAGGCCGGGATTGTAGTGGCTGTAGTTTTAGGTACCTGCTGGCCCGGCTGGCGTTGCTGTTGCCCGGTGGTTAGTTGTTGCTGACCCGGAATTTGCTGCTGTTGCTGCTGACCAGGAACACCCTGGCCGGGAATCTGCGACCCTTGCTGGTTGCCTACATTTTGCGGCGTTACCGGCCTTGATATGGGCGTTTGCTGGGCAAATACCTTCCCCACTCCACTTAAAGCAGATACAAAGAGTATGACTACAAAAAGCTTGATGGTAAAATTTTTTATCAAGTGGTATAAATTATTGCAAGGTAATTATAAGCTTTTTAGGGCAGATTTAATTAGTTGTTCTACAGTTAATACACCTGTATTTTTACTTATTTCCTGGTCTAAAACTTTTTCTGCAACATTACGAACAAATCCAAGCATTACAAGGGCAGAAAGGGCTTCATCTTTTGCCGTTTTTAACCCTGGCATTACCGTTAATGTGTCTGGTCCTTCTTTTTTAAGCTTGTCCTGCAGTTCTAAAATTACGCGCTGTGCGGATTTTGGGCCGATGCCCTTTATCCGTTGGATTGCCGAAACATTACCCTGAACAATCGCCGCCTGGATCTCGGCCGGGGTGATGGAAGATAACATCATGCGCCCCGTGTTTGGGCCTATACCTGAAATGGAGATGAGGTGCATGAATAGCCTGCGTTCGCCCTCGGTGGCAAAACCATAAAGGGTGTGTGCGTCCTCTTTTACGTGCATCCAAATAAACAGTTTGCAGCGTTCGCCCTCGGGTAACTGCCCATAGGTATTTAACGATATATTGATGTGGTAGCCAATGCCCCCGGCATCTATCACCACATGCGCACCGCCCTTAAAAATCAGTTTCCCATCAATATAATCGTACATATAATTTTATTTTTTTGCTTTTGATGGTTTTGCTTCAGCACATTTTACCTGTGCATCTATCACTGCTATCGTAACCATGTTCACAATCTCGCGAACAGAGCTACCTAACTGCAATACGTGAACGGGCTTTTTCATACCCAACAGGATAGGGCCAACAGCTTCTGCGCCGCCAATTTCCTGTAAAAGTTTATAAGCGATGTTACCTGATGCTAAACCAGGGAATATCAGGGTGTTTGCAGGTCTGCCGTTTAATACCGAAAACTCGAAGTTATCGCCAAGTAATTCGGAGTTTAGGGCAAAGTTGGCCTGCATCTCGCCGTCTACCACTATTTCGGGATATTTTTCATGCAGGATGCGTACGGTTTCCCTGGTTTTCTCGGGGATCTCGCCTTCGTTAGAGCCAAAGTTGGAGTAGGATAATACCGCTATGCGTGGTTTTATATTCAGCTGTTTGATAGAGCGGTCCATCAAAACGGTAATGTCTACCAGTTCCTGCGCGGTAGGGTTGATGTTTACGGTGGTATCGCCAAAGAATACAGGGCCTTTTTCGGTGATCATTAAGTACATACCTGCAACACGGTTTACACCTGCTTCGGTACCGATGATCTGCAATGCCGGCTTAATAGTAGTAGCGTAGTCTTTAGTTAACCCCGAGATCAATGCATCTGCTTCACCAAAGTGCACCATACAAGCGCCAAAGTAGTTACGGTCTATCATCAGCTTTTTAGCCTCAACCATTGTTACACCTTTGCGCTGGCGCTTTTTGAACAGGAATTGGGCGAACTCCATCGAGCGCTCAATCTCTGTTCTTGGGTCGATGATCTGTACATCGTCAAGGTCAAGTTCGTTCTCGCGCATTATCTCGCGGATGCGGTCCGCATTACCCAACAATATTGGGGTCGCGATGCCTTCGTCTTTAACGATCTGGGCGGCACGTAATATTTTATAAGTATCGGCCTCGGCAAATACCACACGTTTTGGCGTTTGCTTGGCTTTGTTGGTCAGATCGCGCAGCAATTTATTATTTGTGCCAAGGCGTGACAATAGTTCTTCGTTGTAAGCATCCCAGTCGGTAATGGCTTTACGCGCCACACCAGAATCGATAGCTGCTTTGGCAACCGCCGAAGACACCTCGGTGATCAGCCGCTGATCCATTGGTTTGGGGATGATGTAATCGCGGCCAAACTTAAGGTTGGTAATATTATATGCTAAATTCACGGCCTCGGGAACGGGCTTTTTAGCCATTTCGGCTATGGCCTTCACCGCGGCGATCTTCATTTCTTCATTTATTGCAGTCGCCCTAACATCAAGCGCACCGCGGAAGATATACGGGAAGCCTAATACGTTATTAACCTGGTTAGGGAAATCCGACCGTCCGGTTGCCATGATGATATCTTTACGGGCGGCAATAGCCAAGTCGTAAGAAATTTCGGGCTCTGGGTTAGCCATCGCGAAAACTACGGGGTTTTTAGCCATGCTTACCAGCATAGCTGGGGTAACCACATTACCTGCCGAAAGACCAACAAATACGTCGGCATTTTTCATTGCATCGGCAAGGGTGGTGATATCTTTACGGTCTGTAGCGAATTGCAGGCGCATTTCGTCCAGATCGGTACGTTCCCGCGTCAACAAACCATTAATGTCAAACATCACCAGGTTCTCTTTTTTAACCCCAAGCGACAGGTACATTTTGGTACATGATACCGCTGCTGCACCGGCGCCGTTTACTACCAATTTAATCTTATCAAGCTTTTTTCCCTGGATCTCGCAGGCATTCATCAACGCCGCGCCGGATATGATAGCCGTGCCATGCTGGTCATCATGCATCACCGGGATCTTCATCTCGGCCTTTAGCCTGCGCTCTATTTCGAAGCATGTTGGTGCAGATATATCCTCGAGGTTAATCCCACCAAAGGTTGGCTCTAAGGCCTTCACTATGTTTACAAATTCATCAACCGTTTTGGCGTTGATCTCCAGATCAAACACATCGATATCCGCGTAGATCTTGAACAGGAGGCCTTTACCTTCCATTACCGGCTTACTGGCTTCGGGGCCAATATTGCCCAGGCCAAGAACCGCGGTACCGTTACTAATAACGGCCACCAGGTTACCCTTTGCAGTATATTTATATACATCTTCTACATTTTCGGCTATGCGTAAGCATGGCTCGGCAACGCCTGGAGAGTATGCTAAAGTTAAGTCGCGCTGAGAATTAGTAGGTTTTGTAGGCACTACCTGTATTTTACCAGGCCGGCCTTTTGAGTGGTAATTTAAGGCGTCCTGTTTACGATTTGGTTTATTCATGATCTCAAAAATTCAAGCGCTCAAAATTACGATTACTTTTCCTGAACTATCTAATAAATAAAGCCCGGCCTCGAAATACATCAAAACCGGGCTTTATCGGAAATCTATCTATCCCCTGCCTAAGTTAACGGTTAATCCCGGTAGTAACGGCAGGGTAGTGTTGGTGCCTAATGCTTTATTCCATTGCAGCAGATCGCTAATTTTGACATTGTATTTTGCCGCTATATTGGCAAGTGTATCGCCCTTTTTTGTAATGTGAATAATTGTTGAACCGGGAACAACAGTTCTTTGATCAACAGATTGATCAGACGTTTCGATAGCAATGTACCGGAGAGGTTTTGGCGTGCGGATGGGCGACGACAGATCAGCAATGGCATCCTGTAAAATAGATTGCCGTTCGGCAGTTACCACCGGGACCACAATTTTGCGCGGGACAGCTGCCGTACCGTTAACCAACTGTTGGCGATACGATGGGTTTAGGGTGCAAATGTCTTTCAACGTCATCCCCAATGCCTGCGCTACGCGGCTTAGCGATACAAACTTGTTCACCATTATGGTATCGGTAACTATCGCGAGGTCGCTGGTTTGCGGTACTATATAATGGTATTTATGATATTTCATCACATAATTCACGGCGATGAACGCCGGTACATATCCACGGGTTTCGGCAGGCAACAATTCTCGGATGCTCCAGTAATCGTGTGTGCCGGTTTGCTCCAGCGCGTGCAGCACGTTGCTTTTACCACAGTTATATGATGCTATGGCAAGCAGCCAATCGCCAAATTGCAGGTAGGCGTCTTTTAGGTATTCGGCTGCTGCGTTGCTGGCGCGTACGGGGTCGCGGCGGTCATCAACATAATCTGTCATTGCCAAACCGTAGACCTTAGCTGTTTCTGACATGAACTGCCAAGGGCCGGCAGCACCTACCCTGGAAATAGCGTTCGGGTTTAGCGCCGACTCCACTATCGACAGGTACTTAATTTCATCTGGGATGCCCGCATCGCGGAATGCCTTTTCGTAAATAGGGAAGTAGTATTTAGACAGCCCTAACATGCGGCCCATCTCATCCTTACGGCGGGTGTAATTATCTATGTAAGCTTGTACATAGCCATTGTAATTTAAAGGCACCTCATTTTGAATGGTATCCAGCCGGCGTTTTATAATATTGTTTTGGTAGATGGATACGGGAGCTTGTATTATGGGGGGCGCCACGTTGGTGTCCTGCTGAACCATCTCTGCCTCAATGGCAAATCCGGCGTTGGCATCTGCTTTAACTATTTGTACAAATAAGGCACAAATAATAAAAGTAAATAGTCTCTTCATATTTTAGGGTTAGCTATCCGCAGGAAAAGCCTTACAGTTATTTACTAATGTATTAAATTTCTATAGTTGCAGGAAATATTCCGAGAAATTTAACAGTTCCTGCTCGCAAAAACTTTTGGCCAATAATTGTAAACCTAACGGCAAACCTTTCCCGTTATTGCCTGCCGGGAGCGATATGGCGGGCATGCCCGAAAGCGAAGCCTGAACGGTAAAAATATCGTGCAGGTAAGTTACTACAGGGTCTTTCTCTTTCACACCGATAGCGAATGCAGGCTCGGGAGCGGTGGGGGTTAGTATAAAATCAAATTCTTTTAAGATCTCGTTGGTTTTGTCCTGGATCAGGCGGCGAACCTTTTGGGCTTTTGCATAATAGGCATTATAGTAACCCGCGCTTAATACAAACGTGCCCAGCATAATGCGGCGTTTAACTTCTTTACCAAAACCTTCGGAGCGGCTTAGCTTATACGTCGATTCCAGGTCGGTGGCATTGGGGCTACGGTAGCCGTAATGCACACCATCGTACCGGGCAAGGTTTGATGATGCCTCGGCCATAGCCAATATGTAGTAGGTTGGCACCAGGTAATCTAAAAGCTCGAACGAGATAGGCTTTACGGTATGCCCATCGGCACGTAACTTCTCTATATAAGTAGTAAGCGTGGCTTTAACTTCAGCATCTACGCCGGGGCTGGATAAAGCCTCCTGCATGTAAGCGATCTTTTTTTTGCCTGTTTCCTTTCGCAGGTTTTTTGCTTCGGGAACGGGGTGCTGCGATACAGTACCATCGTATTCATCGTCACCTGCCAAAATTTCTAATAACAAAGCGGCGTCGGATACCGATTTGGTTATCGGGCCAACCTGGTCGAAAGACGAAGCGTAGCTAATGATGCCATGGCGCGAAATGCGCCCGTAAGTTGGCTTAAGGCCAATAACACCACAAAAAGCTGCGGGTTGCCTAACCGAACCACCCGTATCTGTACCGATAGCGGCGTGGCACATACCTGCCTGCACTGCGACAGCAGAACCACCCGATGAACCACCAGACACTCGTGTATTATCCGCATGGTTTTTTACCGCGCCGAAGAACGAGTTTTCGTTAGCGGCACCCATAGCGAATTCATCGCAGTTGGCGCGGCCTATAATGATGGCATCTTCTGCCAGTAAACGCTCCACCACGGTTGATGAATATATTGAAGTAAAATTTTCTAAAATTTTTGATGAGGCTGTTACTTTATGCCCTTTATAGCAGATATTATCTTTAATAGCGATAACCATACCGGCCAGTTTACCGGCAGTACCGTTACTTATCTTCGCGTCAACCTCTTTTGCAGCAGCAAGGGCCTCGGTATCAAAAACCTCGTTAAAAACGTTAAGATGTGCGTTTTGCTGTATTTGCTGAAGGTAGCCCTTTACCAGGCTTTCAGCTGTGATCTCCCCACTTTTCAACCCGTTCTTAATGTCGGTATAAGCGGAATAGTGTTTAGCCATGGGCCTAAAATAAAAAACTTATCTGTTGAAGCATAAATATTTCAACAGATAAGTTTTATAAGTGTTAACAGCTATGGTAAGCTGAAGCAATAAATTGCCAGTAAGTTAAACCTTAGGTTTCTCTTCTGTTGATGTAGTGTTTGTGTTTGCAGTGGTCTCACCGTTCTGCGCGTCTTTAAATTCTTTAACGCCCCGGCCTAAACCTTTCATCAGTTCAGGTATTTTTTTTCCACCAAACATAATTAAAATTGCAACGATGATCAATATGATCTCTGGTGCGCCTAATCCACCCATGATTTTTAAGTTTTATGTAATGTAAATATTTTATTGTTATTTATGTTCTTCTTCAACCACCTTTTTAACCGGCTCTTCTTCAGTTTTGGTTAAATTGATAGTGTGCGGTTCTGCTTCGGTATTATGCTCAAATGTAGCATCTTCTGCAATTTCTTTTGTTGTTACGGCTTCTGAATGTTCTGCACTGGCGGGTGCACCGTGGCCCCTAAAAGCCGGGATAGTACCAGCAACCGGTTCGTAACCATGCTCGGGCACTTCTTCAGCCGCAGTTTCATGTTCTGCCGGGGTCTCTTCTGTTTTTACTGCTTCTATTGAAGCTTCGATTTCAGCAGTCTGTTCGGTTTTCTTTTCCTCGTAATTGTTTATCTGGTTGTTAATTTCGCGTTTAACATCTTCAGATGCATCCTTAAAATCGCGGATACCTTTACCAAGTCCACGCGCTATTTCCGGTAACTTTTTACCGCCAAAAAGCAACAGCGCAGCAAAAACGATCACTACCATTTCGCCGCTGCCTATATTTAAAAATAATAAAACTGAATTTAACATTGTATTAATTTAAGATTACAAATATACATAATTACTAAACGCACGAGATTAGAAATCAATTAGGAGCAAGCCATAACTTTGGGTTGACAAAGGTTGAGCTTTTTGATAGCGTAAATATGGTAGTCGCGTCGCCGGTTGATGGATCAAGCGCAACTGTACCCAACATTTGTTTTGTACTTACCTTTTGCCCTTTAGAAACGTTTACCGTTCTTAAATTTTGGTAAGCGGTAAAGTACTCGCCATGTTTAATAATAACCAAGTAAGTACCGCTAATATCCATAATGGTTTTCACCTCACCTTCAAACACTGCCCTTACAGCCGCGCCTGTGTTGGTACGGATCTCGTAACCGTTGCTTTCGTTGCGGATGCCGTCATCATTATACGTACCGAAACCGTGCACCAACTGCCCTGCGGCAACTGGCCATGGCAGGCGGCCTTTATTACCTAAAAAGTCGTTACTCAATTTAGCGGCCTCCGGCGTAGAGTTTAACACCTCGCTGTTTGTTGACGTTTTTGTTATCGCTTTTCTGGTTGGGGCAACCACCTCGCGGTTTTCTGCTTTGGCCTTTGCCGCCGCTATCCTTGCTGCTTCCCTCGCTTCTGCTTCGGCCTTGCGCCTTGCCTCTTCTACTTCTCTTCTAATAGTATTTAATATCTCTTGCTTGTTACGCGCCAGCCTTTTTTGAACGTCGCGCTGCTGCGATTTTAACTCGCCCTGGTGTTTGCTCAGGTCCGTAATTACTTTTACCTGGTTGTTCTTGGCTTTACCTAACTCTTCTTTTTCCTTCTCCTGGCTTTGCAACAGGTCGTTCTTCTGTTTTTTATCCCTGTCAAGTTCTCCAATCTTCACATGTAGGTCTTTTTGAGTGCCCTGTATGTACCCTGCCTGCCGCTCGCGGTAAGTGCCAAACTGCTGTAAATATTTTAAACGCCTGTAAGCCTGGTTAAAGTCTTTTGCGGCAAAAATAAACATCAGCTTATTATAGGCACTTTGGTTACGGTATGCAAACAATACCATTCCTGCATAGTCTTTTTTTAACTGATCTAACTGGTTTTGTAAACTATGTACGGTATTATTGCTCTCAGAGATTTGATTATCTAAATTTCTTACTTCGGAGTTGATGTTGGTTATCTTCTCTTCGCGTAGGTTTATCTGCGCTTTTAATATGTTGAGTTGTTTTAAAGATACCTTTTTATTGTTCTTGGTTTCATCGTACTCGCGGTTTAACTGATCCAATTCATCGGTCAATTTATCGCGCCTGCGCTTTAGCTCGGAACTGCTTTGGGCAAAAACGCCCGAAGCTGCAAGCATTAAAACAAAAAACAATGCGGCTTTAAAAAATTTCATCCACCAAAAATATAATTTAATTAGCAGGTTCGTAGCTTTTTGGAATACTAAAAGGATATTCGAGCTGCTTATCAAACTCGGCCTGTGTATAACGCAGGTTTACCTGGATTTTTTTATTGCCTGCTGTAGAAGAAATATCTACCTGCGAGGGTATTACCCGATTATCCGCCTGGATAAATACCTTATTGGCTACCTGCAATGATTGCCCCGCCAACTGGTTGGTTAAGTTAGTTTGCGTAACCTTTAAATCAGGGCCCAACAACAGCTTATAAACCAAGTCTTGCAGTGTTCCGTTAATTGCGGTATTATTACCCTCGGCGCTAAAATCGGCATTATTATTTAACAACTCGGGCATAGCGTTACCCACCAGTAGCGACTGTAATGTTTTAAAATTCACCTGCTTGCTGGCGTAGGTGTAAACATAGCTAAACGGCTTTTTAAGGTACATCCCTTGCAGGCGGTTCACCACAATAATACTATCGGGAGTTATTTGGGCACGCGCAACTTCAACACCTAAAATTGCGGTAATAGAGATCCAGATCTTTTTATCTTTCGCTATGCGGATGTTAAGGGTAACATCGTTGCTGTTGCCGTTAATATCCAGTTTGGTTTTCGCCTTGCCATTGAATGTATTGAACGACACCTGTTTTAAGCGGATAGCTGCAAGTTTTGTTTTTATACTATTCTCTTTATCAATAGCGGCAGAATCTACTGTGGTGGTGGGGCGGTTAACAACAACCAGTTTTTTCGACTTACATGCGACAAGCGCAATAAGGCAAAAAACAACGGCTATTTTATTGAATGTATTTTTTCTCATTTATCTTACGGTCTAATACCGGCGATTTTGCACCCTGCGTTTTTGCTTTGGCCCAATTTTGTAGCGCGGCGTTGGTATCGCCCAGCAAAAACAGGATATCGCCGTAATGTTCTGTTTTAACGGCGCTATCGCCTTTATCATGTTGGAGCGATTTTTCTATCCAAAGTTTAGCAGCGGCGTAATTTTTCTGCATAAACAGGATCCATGCATAAGTATCTTCAAACGATGCCGTGTTGGGCTGCAAGTCGTTACTATGTTTGGACATTAACGCCGCGCTTTCTAAACGCTCGTTCCTTAACGACAAATAGTAGGCATAATTGTTCAGCGTAAATGCATTATCGGGGTTTATGGCGATGGCTTTCTCGTAAGCACTGTCCGACGCTTTGTTATCATTGATAGAATGATAGCAATCCCCAAGTGCCGAGTAGCCTTGCGTAAGCAGGTCTTTATCCTGCGTTTCTAAACTTACGGCATTCTTAAGATAGTTGATGGCTTTGTTATAATCGTGCTTTTGCTGCCAGGCAATGCCAACCATATAATTCATCCACGACTGGTTGGGGAAGAACGATAATGAGTTCTCGCCATCTTTTATAGCGGCATCCAAATCGTTCTCGCCAAGATCTATCCTTACCAATTGTTCCTGCACGTTATAGGCCTGGTTATCCAGACTAACGGCTTTTTTGTAGGCGGTTTTAGCCTCGGCTATTTTCTCGCTCTGCAACAGCATATCGCCGTAAATAGCATAGGCCTTGCCGTTTGTTGGATGCGCCACGGTTAAAATGCGGCTTAGTTCCAAGGCGCTCGCCCTCGCGTTTGGCTCGGGGAATTTTGGCACATAACCTAATAAGATCCTTATTTTTTGTTCGATGTCCAGGTCCGGGCTGGCAAAGGCTATCTCCAACTCGTCGTAGCTTGCTTCCGCTTTATTTTGCTCGCGGTAAATATCGGCCAGGGCCAAATGGATGGTGCCGTTTTTAGGGTCGATGGCTTTTGCTTTTTGCAGGGTAGCCAGCGCTTTATCACTTAGGCCGTTGGAGTTATAAACCTCGGCCTGCATCAGGTAATATTTTATTTGTGTAGGGTTGGCGGCTATCAGTTCATCTAACGACGACGCGGCTTTTTTAACATCTCCCTGGCGGATATATATTTTTTGACGATTAGCAAGCAGGTCTTCGTTTGGCCCGTCAAGTTCTTCAACTTTTTGATACAGCATTAAAGCCTCATCATACCGTTTCTGCAAAAACATGGCGTTGGCCTTGTCGTAGTAGTAGTCGGATTTATCGGGGTTAAGGCGAATGAGTTCATTAAAAACATTCTCCAGTTTATTAATGTCGTTGTTTTTTTCGTAGGTGCCGGCAAGGGCTATCCAATACCATTCGTTATTGGGGTTAACCGTAACGGCGCGCTCCAACAAATTTTGTTGGGCGGGTATATTGTTCTGCGCTTTTTCCAGGTTAGCCAGCTCAAACATGGTGGCATCGTTAGTGGGGTCGATCTGCAGGATGCGGTTAAAAAGCTCGGAAGCCAGTTTGGGGTTCTCTACAGTTTTTTCACGCAGGGCAGAAAAAAACAGTTGTTTCACCATGCCGCTATCCGCACTGGTCATGGGGCGGGCGGCAATTATCACGGCCGAATTACTTTTGCCCGGTTTGCTTTGCGCAAAGCCCAATAAAGTTATCCCTGTAAATAATATAAGTACTGCCGCTGTTTTCATACCGGATGCAATGCGTTTGCTATTACCTTTTAAATATAGCTTTTAGTTCGTGCCTTTCAGTGTATAAAGCGCCTAATCCAAATAAAATCAACAGCCCGTTACCAATAAAGATGTTCCGTTTAAATACCGAGAACGATAGGTAAACAAGCACTGCCGATATAATGATATACGCAAGGTTCTTTTTTAAGTTGTACGGGATGGGATAATTTTTTTGCCCCCAGATGTATGACATGATCATCATAGCCGTATACGCTGCAAAAGAAATCCATGCAGACGCCATATAGCTATACTTAGGGATAAATATCACGTTTAACACAACGGTCAACACCGCGCCGATCCCTGAGATATACAAACCATATTTAGTTTGATCGGACAATTTATACCAAACGGATAAATTCATATAAACCCCAAGGCTTACGTAACCAAACAGCAACGGCGGGACAACATCAAGCCCAACCCAATATGTACGGTTATGGACGTAATATTTTAAGATCTGGATATTGGCTATTACACCTAAAAATATGACGCATACAGTTATCACAAAATAATTCATGATACGCGCGTAGGTTTGGCCGGAGTTTTTGTTTTTTGCGTGGCTAAAGAAGAAAGGTTCGGCTCCCAAACGGAACGCCTGTACAAAAATGCTCAGGAAGATAGAGATCTTAGCACACCCCGAATAGACACCAACATCATGCTCGCTAATATTTGCAGGGAGCAGTTTACCCAGCAGAATCTTATCAAGGTTCTCATTAACAATGTATGATAGGTTGGCGACAAGGATAGGCCAACTGTAGAGGAGCATGTCGGCAAACATAACTTTGTCAAACTTAATTTGCAATTGCATCAATTGAGGCAATAAAAGCAAGAGGGTAACCAAACTGGCCACAACATTTGAAAGGAATACATAACCTATCCATCCCGGTACAAACCACTGCCCTATCCAGGCGCTGCCTGCTAATTCGTGTTTAATCCAAAATGGCAAGCCCCAAATAAATATCAGGTTGAGGCCTACCATCACCACAATATTTACAATTTTGATGGTGCCGTACTTAACCGGCCGACCATCGGCACGCAACTTGGCAAAGGGAATGGCGCACCATGCATCCAATACCAGTATCGCTATAAAATACTTGATAAATATTTGGAAGTCGGCCTGTGGGGTATCTTTCCCAATTTTTATTAAACCCGCAATAACATTCGTAAACGGTACGGTAAATAGCAGGAAAACCATCGATAGCACAAAAACCACCCAAAAGCCATTATTATAAACCTGCCTTTTGTTAGCCCCTTCTTTATTAAGGTAACGAAAAAAAGTAGTTTCCATACCGAAAGACAGCGTCGCGTTTAGTATAGCGGCGTAACTGAACATGGTAGTAAAAATTCCGTAAACCGAGGGCTTGTATACCGAGGTATAGATTGGTGTTAATAACGAGCTAAGCAAGCGCTGTGCTATAGTAGTAACACCATACAATGCCGTTTGCCCGGCAAATTTTTTAGCTGTTGACAATTAGGAATGTATAAAAGATTTATAAACGCTTTTTAACAATCTCAAAATTACGATAGTTTTTCAATTCGCCCTCATGAACTTCAACGCTGTCTACAATGGCGTGTTCGGCGCCTTCATGGCACCATTCCAAAAACATATCCATCATCATATTGTCAGCTTCGGCAGCAACAAATACATCGCCATTTGGCTCGTTACTTATAAAACCGCGTACGCCAAGCTGATCGGCAACGGCTTTGGCGCCCGCCCTAAAAGATACGCCCTGCACTTTTCCCTTAACCGTTATATCCAGATGTTTCATTAGTTGATGAATGGTTGATTTATTATGATGAATGTTTAAAACGCACCCATCCACAATTTTGTTGAATGCAAATTAACTTAATCAAACGCAATCAACCTAATGTGGCGTTAAACCAATTTTTTTACTTGGGTATCGGGAGTAAGTTTAAAGCCATCCATGCCGGTAAGCAAGTTTAACCCCGGGGTTTTACCAGCTTCAATCGTACCTTTTTCATCATCGATCCCCAGGAATTGGGCGCCGTTAATGGTTCCCCACTGCAGCAGGGTATCGATACTTAAGCTTGGGAAGTTTTGTTGAAGCGTACGCATCTCGCTTAAAATACAAAGCTTATCGTTTGATGCAAGGCTATCGGTACCCAATGTAATGTTCAATCCCTGGTTCACAAAAAGATCTATTTTAGGCAGGCGTTTTTCGATGTACAAGTTTGCATTGGGGCAAAAACACCAGTTTATCTTGCGGTCGAAACGTTTGATGAAGTAAATATCTTTAAGATTTGTGCAGGTATTATGCACTAATAAGATCTTTTGCCTATTGGTTAACAGCGGGATGATAGATTGCAATGAATTTCGCGCCTGCGGGCGGAAATAGCCTATGTCAACCCCAAGATGCTTATACAGGTCAATAAAGCCCCCTAATTTATAGCGGTAAAATTTATTCTCGTCCTCGCATTCCTGATTGTGAATGCTTAGCAGGTTTGTACCCGCGTCGCTATGTTTTTTTATCAGCTTGAACAGTTCTTTAGACACCGAGTAAGGCGCGTGCGCGGTTATAGATGTGGGTTGTGGCTTAAATTGCTCTAAGGTTTCAAGGGCCTTTTCAAAAAGCTCGTCGGCTTTATCGGGCAAAAAGCCCAATATTTCCACAAAGGTGTGGTAATATAATTTACTATTTGATTTTATAGAAGCGGTAACGCTACTGTTAGCAATATCGCCAACTGCCACAATACCATTATCATACATTTGTTGGTCGGCCGCTTCGGCAGCGGCAATAACCTCTGCCTGGTCAGCCGTTCGGAATGACATGATGTCTTTAATAAAACTGATGAGCCCGCCTCCCGCCGCTATGCGGTCTTTCATATGCGAAAGCTCGGTGTGGCAATGGGTATTTATAAACCCTGGCACAATAATGCCGCTAAGATGTTCAATAATATCTGATGCGGGGGGAGATTTGTCGTCGGTAATGGAGATGATCTTCCCCGCATCATCCACAGTAACAATTCCATTCTTTATAGGATCGGCACAAACAGGGTAAACGTAATCGGCTTTAAAACTTTTCATTAAATATAACTTAGCATCAGCAATGTTTTTTTTAAACCCAATTCATATAGTAAATACAATTAACTTTTAGTTATTGTTTTTAATGTTAGAAAAGAATGACTTTAAAAAAAGACCAGAATTTTTAAATTTAAGTACTTTTGTATTGTGAATAACAAAAAAGATAAAATAGATATCCGCAGCCTAAGCCTCGAAGCCTTACAGCAGCAATTCATCGGCATGGATGAAAAGGCTTTTAGGGCTAAGCAGGTTTATGAATGGCTTTGGGAAAAATCATGCATATCTTTTGATGCTATGAGCAATATTTCAAAAGAACTACGTACTAAACTTGATGAGAAATTTGTAATTAACGATGTTAAGATACATACTTCGCAAGTTAGTGCTGATAAAACTATAAAAAATTCTTTCATATTACACGATACACATCTTATTGAGGGCGTTTTAATTCCCACAACCGGCCGAATGACCGCCTGTGTATCATCACAGGTGGGTTGCAGCCTTACATGTAAATTTTGTGCTACAGGATATATGGAACGCAAACGCAACCTAAACCCCGACGAAATTTACGATCAGGTGGTACTGATTGACAAACAAGCACGCGAAAATTACGGCATCCCTTTATCAAACATTGTTTACATGGGCATGGGCGAGCCGTTGCTTAATTATGCCAATGTGATGAAATCTATCGAGCGCATCACGTCTGAAGATGGATTGAACATGTCGCCAAAGCGTATCACGGTGTCAACCGCCGGTATTGCCAAAATGATTCGTAAACTGGGCGATGATCAGGTGAAGTTTAACCTGGCCCTATCTTTACACGCCGCCAACGACGAGAAGCGTAATGCTATAATGCCAATAAACGAGCAAAACTCGTTAAAGGCTTTGGCTGATGCCCTTAAATACTATTACGCCAAAACCAAAAACGCCGTTACGTACGAGTACATTATTTTTGACGGCGTAAACGATAACATCCAGGATGCTATAGAACTTGCCCGTTTTTGCAAGCACTTGCCTTGTAAGGTTAACATTATTGAGTATAACCCTATTTCAATGGCTGCATTCGTAAACGCCGGCGAAGATAAGGTAGAAGCCTTTGCCGATTATCTACGCAGCCAGGGCATCAATACTAACCTGCGCCGCAGCCGTGGTAAAGACATTGACGCCGCTTGCGGGCAGCTTGCTATAAACGAGAACGAAAAGGAAGTAAAAGCGTAAATACCATAAAACATATTGTGAGTTAACTCCCCCCTGCCCCCTCTCTGCTGCGCAAAGAGGGGTTGTTTTTTCTAACCCACTTTGCGCGAAGCAATAACCGGGGGAGTAAATAGCCCAGCAACATTTTACATTTTGCTTAAAGATGCCTACCTTAAACCCATGCAAGCCATCCGCACCTACCTGGCCGATTTTGTTTCGCTGATATTTCCGCAGCTTTGCCCCGCCTGCCACGCCAGCCTGATGGCTAACGAGGATGTTTTATGTACAGACTGCCTGTATAACCTGCCATTCACCAATTTTCATCAACAGCCGGATAATATTGTTGCAAGCCAGTTTTGGGGCAAGCTAAATATCGAAGCCGCTTATGCGCTTTATTACTTTAACAAGGGCGGTAAAGTGCAAAACATGGTGCACGAGTTTAAGTACAATGGCATGCAATGCATCGGGAATAAGCTGGGCAATATAGCGGGTAAACAATTAATGCAAAACCCTGTGTTTGATTCCGTAGATTACATTATCCCGGTACCGCTTCATAAAAAGCGCTTAAAAATTCGCGGCTATAACCAAAGCGCCTGCTTTGCCGAGGGATTGGCGGATAAACTAAATGGTGTTGTAGAGCTTGATAACCTGATCAGGACAGTTGCTACTAAAACGCAAACCCACAGATCGCGCTTTGCGAGGTTCCAGAATATGCAGGAGGTTTTTGCGGTTGCGGATCCCAATAAATTAGCAGGCAAGCATATTTTATTGGTCGATGATATTATTACTACGGGCTCTACCCTGGAGGCCTGCGGAATCGAGCTTTTAAAAGTACCGGGATTGAAACTTAGTATTGCTACGATTGCGTACGCGGAATAAGTGATTAGTGGCCGGCTAATAAGAGATTGGCTTACAGCTTTTAAACTAATCTCTGATCACAAATCCCTAACCTCTACTACCTATTGCTTCTGATACCTGCTTAATTTTTCAAAAAGGGTGGTAGGGTCAAATGGTTTTAGGATGTAATCGTTCATGCCGGCGTTCTCTATCTGGCCCATTTGATTGCTCAGCATAGATGCGGTAAGGGCTATGATAGGTAACTTTTGAAAGTATGCCTCCGATTTTGAGCGGATAACCCCCGTAGCTTCCAACCCACCCATAATAGGCATGTGGATGTCCATCAATACAACATCGAAATTTTTGTGCACCTCCAGTTTATCAATAGCTTCCTGGCCATTCTCGGCAAAGTCGGCAGTTGCGCCCCATTTTTTAAGCACCTTGTTAATTAGCAACCTGTTTATTTGGTTATCATCAACCACAAGTACATTAATATTTAGTCCTGTTTCCACGTTGTTTCTTGCGTTTGTTTGATGATTTACTAATTTATTAAATGTTATAGTAAACCAAAAAATTGAGCCTTCCCCAAGTACGCTATCTACGTTTATACGAGAGTCGTGCAGTTCTATTAAACGTTTGCTAATAGCTAAACCCAGGCCCGTACCGCCGTAGTTGCGGGTAGTATCGGCCTCGGCTTGCTTAAACGATTCAAATATGGTATTTAATTTATTCTTAGCAATGCCTATGCCCGTATCAGAAACACCAAAACGAATCCTTACGGTATCTTTTGTTTGTTCAATTACCTTTAGGTCGATATTAACGCCGCCCTTGCCTGTAAACTTAACAGAATTGCTCACCAAATTCAGCATTATCTGAACAAGGCGCGCCCTGTCGCCCAAAACAATATCGGGTACACTTTCGTCAATACTTTGGGTAAGGTAAATATCTTTTTCGTCGGCCTTGTACTTCATGGAGCCGATGATGCTTTGCACCATATCGCGCATGTTTACGCTGGCTTTCTCCAGTTCGATGTTGCCGGTTTCTATTTTTGTAAAATCGAGCACGTCGTTTATCAGCGTCATCAGGTTCTCGGCGGAGAATTTGAGGATGCTCAGGTTCTCTTTCTGAGATTCGAGCGGGTTATCGTTCAGCAACAGGTGCGACATCCCAATAACTGCGTTCAACGGCGTACGGATCTCGTGGCTCATCACCCCGATGAACATATCTTTGGCGCGGCTTAGCAGTAATGCTTCTTCTTTTGCTGATATCAGCTCCAGCTCGGCTTTTTTCTTAGCGGTAATGTCAATAATAGTTTCGATGTACTTATCTACCTTGCCATCATCGGACATGATAACCGAGTTGATGACCGAGATCCATAGCGGCTGGCCATCTTTACGATATATGAACAAGTCTACCTCAAAAGATTGTTTCTTTTCAGAAAGCTCGCGGGCTTTGGTGATAATGCCTACATCCGTTAGTTCACCCTTTAATGAATCGCCAAGGTGTTTATCCCTAACATCTTCAAGACTGTAGCCGGTTATTTTTTCGAATGCATTATTTACCCACTCTACCTTACCGCTGCTATCATTAATAACAACGCCGCTGGTAGTTTTACTGGCCACAAGCGATAGCATGGTCAGTTCCTCTTCCGCTTTTTTCCGTTCGCTTATATCAACCATCACACCAATCTGGCGCTCCAGATAACCTGTCTCGTTAAAAAGCGGACTGTTTGAGATAAACACCCAAGCGGTTGAGCCATCTTTTTTATAGATCTTTATTTCAACCTCATAAGGCTTATTTTCTTTAACAGCTTGTACAGCACCTTCAAAAACTTCGAGGTTAGTTTCCGGGCCAATCAGTTTGGTGCCTACCGTTTGGCCTTTAAGTTCTTCTTTTGTGTAACCGATGATGTGCTCCATGGCCTCGTTCATCCAGATGATCTCGCCATTGGCATCCCTTATCATGATACCGCTCGGCGATTTACGCGCAGCGAACGACAATATCTCTACATCGTGCTCGGCTTGCTTACGGGCGGTTATGTTAGTTATGATGCGGATAAATTTTTCCAGGCTGCCATCGGCAGCGTAAATACTGGTATTGGTAACCAGGATCCATATCGGGCGGCCATTTTTTCTAACCATAGATAACTCAACCTCGTAAGGCTGGTTGGTTTGGCGGGCTTCTATCAAACCCCTTTCCGACTCGGCATCTTTGGGTTTGCCTTTTAAAACCTCGCCCAAAAATTTGCCCTCCACATCCTGCAGATTGTAGCCTGTTATGGTTTCAAAAGCATCGTTTATCCACACCACCTCGTCGCTTGCGTTGCTGATCACGACACCATTACGGATCTTGCTTGCAACTAACGACAGCTGCTTTGTTTCGTCGATAAGTTTTTGCTGAAAGGTGGTATCGCGGCCGCTGGCAAACCATTTGCCACCCTTGTTAACGGCCGTCCAGCTCATGTGTTTAACTTCACCGGTGCGGGTAACGGTTTCGGTTCCCACCTCAAACGGCTTTTGCGACCGGACGGCTTGCTCGATCATCGGCACATATAAATCGCGGTTTTTACCGGCCACAAAATCCCACAAGCTACGGCCTATAGCTTGTTCTGGCGTGTAGCCCAGGATGGTAAGCACGGCGTCATTTATGGTTTCGATATTAGAATCGGCACCGGCAATAAAGTGGATCTCTGATGAACTGTTGAACAGATTGGCGAACTCCTTGTGTCTGTCCAGACTTTTTTCCAGCTCTTTTTTTTGCCTGCGTAAGGTAAGGTGCGACATTACCTCGTCGGCCAATATTTGCAGGGCATCGCGTTGCTGGTTGGTAAGCTTGCGCGGGATCATATCCAGTACGCAAAGCGAGCCAAGGCGGTAACCTTCAGGGTCTATCAGCGGGGCGCCGGCGTAAAACCGTACACCACCTGCCGCATCAACAAAGGGGTTGTATTTTATCTCGTCGTGTAACAGGGCATCGGGCACTTCAAACACTTCGTTGCCCTGCATGGTGTAATTGCAAAACGAATTATCGCGCGGGGCTTCAGAAACATCAAACCCAAAGCTCGATTTAAACCACTGCTTATCGTTATCGATCAAAGTGATAAAGGCAATGGGCGCCTGGCATATATAGGATGCCAGGCGGGTTATAGCGTCATACTCTTTCTCGGGCAACGTATCAACTACGTCATATGAACTAAGCGCTTTTAACCGCTTACTTTCAATGTCTAAAGAGTTTTCCGGCGCTATCCCCATCTATTACTTTTAACCTTAATCCTTATACAACGGAAAGTCTTCCATAAGCTTGTGCACCCTTTTACGTATCTTCTTAATAGAAGTTTCGTTTTCCGGGTCTAATAATACCCCATCTATCAGGTCAACAATGGTTTCCATATGTTTCTCTTTTAAGCCGCGTGTAGTGATCGCGGCTGTACCAACACGGATGCCTGATGTAACAAACGGCGACTTATCATCATAAGGCACCATGTTTTTGTTAGCCGTAATATCTGCTTTTACAAGCGCGTTTTCGGCAGCTTTACCGGTGATGTTTTTATTACGAAGGTCAATTAACATCAGGTGGTTATCTGTACCGCCAGATATGATATCGTAACCCTTATTAACCAAAGCTTTAGCCATAGCGGCACCATTTAGTTTAACCTGGGTAATGTATTTCATGTAGCTGTCAGACAATGCCTCGCCAAAGGCAATAGCTTTAGCAGCGATGATATGCTCTAACGGGCCACCTTGTGTACCGGGAAATACAGCCATATCTAACAAAGCCGACATCATTTTAACCTCGCCTTTTAGTGTTTTTAAACCCCATGGGTTTGCAAAATCTTTACCTAAAAGGATAAGGCCGCCACGCGGGCCACGTAATGTTTTATGTGTAGTCGTAGTAACAATGTGCACAAGCGGAAGTGGATCTGTTAACAAACCACGGGCAATTAAACCTGCCGGGTGGCTAATATCTGCCAGTACCAAAGCGCCAACTTTATCGGCCACTTTACGGATAAAGGCGTAATCCCAATCGCGTGAGTATGCCGAAGCACCACAGATGATCAGTTTTGGTTTTTGCTCCAAAGCAACTTTTTCAAGTTGTTTGTAGTCTATTAGGCCCGTTTCTTTTACAACACCGTAAAAATGCGGCTCGTACAATTTACCAGAAAAATTAACCGGCGAACCATGCGTTAAGTGACCACCATGAGAAAGATCGAAACCTAATATCTTATCGCCCGGGTTTAGCACCGCAAGCATTACTGCTGCGTTTGCCTGCGCGCCGCTGTGTGGCTGCACGTTTGCCCATTCGGCATTAAACAATTGTTTGGCACGCTCAATAGCAATGGTCTCAATTTCATCAACAACCTCACAACCGCCGTAATAGCGCTTGCCCGGTAAGCCTTCGGCGTATTTGTTGGTTGCAACAGAACCTGCTGCTTCCATTACCTGCTTGCTTACAAAGTTTTCTGATGCAATAAGCTCAATTCCTTCTTCCTGGCGTTGCTGCTCTTCGTCTAACAGCTTAAATATTAATTTGTCTCTTTTCATTGTTGTGTGTAAAACGGTGCTAATTTAGATATTAGATGTGAGATGTTTGATATGAGATTGAAATCTCTACTTGTTTTATAGGATAAACCTTACCACCTGCTATGTCAATCTTCCCTTATTGCGAAGACAAACGTTGGTCCAGCTTTTTCAATTCATCCTCCATAAATGACGGTTGATTCATTTGAATTCTTAATTTCCTGATCATATTAACCATAGCTACCAACCCTTTCTTATACCATGGAAACTCCTCTATAAGAGATTTCAATTTTGCCAACGCGTGAATCACCTGACCAGTGCTTGCTAATTTAACGGCGTGCTTATGTCTAAACACCGGGCAATAATAATACTCATTTGCCATTGCATCCCAATCATCAATCCCGGATTGCCCCAACGTCAAAAAGATAGCAGCAAATATGGATGAATCCATATAATCGTTTGAAAACGCAAAAAAATTAATTAGTGCAATCTCATTGTCTTTTGATGCGGATATCTTTTTCTGTAGTATTTCCTGAATTAGTTGATGAGCCCGTTCTTTATCTCTTTCATCGTCGTGTAGATGCAGGATATTCGCATACTCAACAAATATGCGTTGATTAAACGGTGAGTCTTTAGGTGAATTATTAAATGTATATTCTATTATACTCCGGGCACTGCTTAACTGAGATAAAAGACGATATGTTTTCGCTAAAGCAACAAGTACTAACGGGTTACGTTGATCGTCACCATTCAATTTTCCTTCTTGGAATTTGACGCTTTCAAGAGGAAGCCTATCATTGTTATATCTTTCCAGTACTTGCCATTTATCAAGTTTACCGAACTCCGTTTCATCCCAAAAGCTGTACAATAATCCTAACCTGTCCCATTTAGAACTAATAACTTTCCATTCATCAAATACAGCATTGAAGGCTTCGTGGGGTTTATATACAGTGCCATCGGTATCTATGAGATTTATACCAAATTTAAGATTCGGATTGGAAAAGTACCGACGAAATGATTCATAAAGCTCAATTTCAAAATTCTCTTCAGAATTATCCGACTTATAATTGCTACTCATATCGACTTACGGTTAAATACACTATTATCAAATTTATTAACTGGCGTTAATTTTCTCCTCTCGGGCTTATCCAAAAGTTATTATATCCAAACCCAATGGTTATATCTATCATTTCCTGCTGAAGCATCTCCAGCACGGCTAAAAAATTATATACAAAGTGTACCTTGTTCTCGCTGTTGCCGGCAATGTTCTTAAAATCCATCTTTTTGTTGATGCGCAGCAGGTTGTTGATGGCTTCCTTCTGTTTCTCGATAGTGTAAGGGTATTGCACAACAGTATGGTGTACCTCTTCGGTACGGGTTATGTATCGGCGCATCATGCGGTTATACACCACCATCAGCTTGTACAGGTTTAGCTCGGATAACTCCTCGCCGGGCACGGCCACTTTTTCTACCTGCTCCAGGTCGAGTTTAATATTGCCTCGTTTCTCCTGTTTAAAACGTTCGTCTTCGTAAGGACGGATCTCTTCACAAAGCACCTTGAATTTTTTATACTCGATAAGCTTACGGATCAGCCCCTCTTTGGTGTCCATCTCGTTCTCTTCCTCGCCGGTGTTGTATCGCGGCAGCAGCATTTTGGCTTTAATGCGCATCAGGGTGGCGGCAACAAAAATAAATTCGCTTGCCAGTTCCATGTTAAGCACCGTCATCTGGTGAATGTAATGCAGGAAATCGTTGGTAATTTTGGCGATGGGGATATCGTGGATATCAAGCTCGTCGCGCTCGATAAAAAACAGCAAAAGATCAAAAGGGCCTTCAAACTGCGATAACTTTATGGAGAACCCATCTTCGGTCATGTGTCAAAAATACAGCTATTTATAATTTATCTCAATTATAAATTTTAAATTCAAAACATAAATTACCTTTAATATATTCCAATTATTAGTAATTAAATAGCTTACTTTGTAAGTTATTATAGAGTGAATATCATACATGCAGGTACCCGCCGGTGAATTTTTAAAACGCATCAACTATCCATCTGATTTAAAGGAGTTTAAAGAGGACGAACTGGAACAGGTGTGTAACGAGCTGCGCCAATATATTATTGATGTAGTATCGGTAAATGGTGGCCATTTTGCCGCCAGCCTTGGTACTGTAGAGCTTACCGTAGCCCTACAGTACGTACTAAACACCCCTTACGACCAACTGGTTTGGGATGTTGGACACCAGGCGTACGGCCACAAGATACTAACCGGCCGCCGTGAAAATTTCCACACCAACCGTGTTTACAAAGGCATAAGCGGTTTCCCAAAACGCAACGAGAGCATTTTTGACACCTTTGGCGTTGGCCACTCATCTACTTCGATATCCGCAGCACTGGGTATGGCAGTTGCCTCGCAATACAAAGGAGAAACCGACCGCCAGCACGTTGCCGTTATTGGCGACGGTGCCATGACAGCCGGCCTTGCTTTTGAAGCGCTTAACCATGCGGGGATCGAAAACTCTAATATCCTGGTGATATTGAACGACAACAACATGTCGATTGACCCGAATGTAGGCGCGCTTAAAGAATACCTTACAGATATTACCACATCAAAACCATATAATCGTTTCCGTGATGATATAGCCACCGTGCTTACCAAAATTTCATCGATGGGCCCGGATGCTTTCAAGATAGCCAAGAAGATAGAGAAAAGCATAAAAGGCACGTTGCTTAAACGCAGCAACTTTTTCGAGGCGCTCAAATTCCGTTATTTTGGCCCGGTTGACGGCCACGATGTAAAACACCTGGTAAAGTTGCTGCAGGACCTTCGAGACATACCCGGCCCTAAGCTATTGCATTGCGTTACTGTAAAAGGTAAAGGCTACGCACTGGCCGAAAAGGACCAGACCAAGTGGCACGCCCCCGGTTTATTCGACAAGATAACCGGCGAAATAAAAAAGACAAAATACGATAAGCCACAGCCGCCTAAGTATCAGGACGTGTTTGGCCATACGATAATTGAATTGGCCGAGGCTAACCCTAAAATTATGGGTATTACCCCGGCAATGCCGTCGGGCTGTTCGTTAAACCTGATGATGAAGGCAATGCCTAACCGCGCCTTTGACGTGGGTATTGCCGAGCAGCACGCTGTAACATTTAGTGCCGGTTTGGCTACACAGGGGCTTGTGCCTTTTTGTAACATCTATTCCAGCTTTATGCAACGCGCGTATGACCAGGTGATACATGATGTTGCCCTGCAAAAATTAAACGTAGTATTTTGCCTTGACCGTGCCGGTTTTGCCGGTGCCGATGGTGGCACACACCATGGTGCTTACGATATTGCCTTTATGCGGTGCATCCCTAACATGACGGTATCTGCCCCGATGAACGAGGAAGAGTTGCGTAACCTGATGTACACCGCACAATTGGAAAACATGGGTCCGTTTGTGATCCGTTACCCCCGTGGCAATGGAGTGATGGTAGACTGGCAACGCCCTTTAAAAGCTATCCCCGTTGGTAAGGGCCGTATGATCTGCGATGGTGAAGAGGTTGCTATACTTAGTTTTGGCGCTATAGGTAACGAAGCCGTTAAAGCAACTGCCACACTGAACGCGGAAGGATATTACCCTGCCCATTACGACCTACGTTTTGTAAAACCTTTAGACGAGGCGCTACTGCACCAGGTGTTCAAAAAATACAATCACATTGTAACCGTTGAAGACGGTTGCATTGAAGGTGGTATGGGTACCGCCATATTAGAGTTTATGGCCGATAACAATTACCATGCACAAGTAACCCGTTTAGGCATCCCCGACCTTGTTATTGAGCACGGCGAACAACCCGAACTTTGGGCAGAATGTGGCTACGATGCCGCAGGCATTGCCGATAAGGTTAAAAAACACGCTATTAAAAGGGATAACACGCATATTATAGCGTCGTAATCGACTCACCCGGTCATAGCTTTGCTCGACCACCCTCTCTGCTTCGTAAAGCGGATATAAAATAAGAAAGCCGCTTGATAACTCAAGCGGCTTTTCTTTTATAGTCTAAACCCTACCTTGCTGGCGCAGCAGGCGGAGGGGTTGGTAACGCCTTACGAGGGATCATTTCCTTACGTTCTGATGTGTTGTATACAAATGATGCTACGATGGTAGCAGCTTGTTTCAAATCATCTTCGCTCAGGCGATCGTAAGTATCCTGGTTGCTGTGGTGGGTACGGGTGTTGTAATCCATGCCATCCTGTATGAATTGGAAACCCGGCAAACCAACCGCATCAAACGATTGGTGATCTGTACCACCGGTGTTGCTTACGGTTACTGTAGTAGCACCAAGATCTTTAAACGGCGCTAACCATTCTTTAAATATCGGCCCTGCCGCGCTATCGCCCTGCAAGTAAATACCACGAATTTTTCCGGTACCGTTATCCAGGTTGTAGTAAACATCCAGTTTAGCTTGCTCTGGTTTCAACGTCATGGTTTTAACATCGCCAAAATGCGCGGCTACGTAACCACGAGAGCCAAACAAACCTTGTTCTTCGCTGCTCCAAAGCCCAATACGGATAGTGCGTTTCGGTTTAAAGCCAATAGCTTTTAAGATCCGCATAGCCTCCATCATCACCGCGCTGCCGGCAGCATTATCGGTTGCACCGGTTGCACCATGCCATGAATCTAAGTGGCCACCTATCATAATCACCTGGTCCTTCAGTTTTTTATCGGTACCCGGTATTTCGGCAACTACGTTGTAGCCTTGCATATCGGCAGTAAAAAACTCTGTTTTAATGTCGGCTTCCATGGTTACCTTTTGGCCAGCTTTTACCAGGCGCAAAATGCGCAGGTAATCTTCGCCGCTGGTTTCTAACTCAGGGGCAACCGCTTTAGCGGTATCGGCGTACGAAGCGCCGTTGGTTGTAAAAGTAGTACCATAGTTACCACGGCCTTGTGCTAATATCAAACCTACTTTTTCGTCCAATAAAAACTTGGTGATAGCACCACGCATGGCTATCATTTTACGGCGGGCAAGCATTTGCGGGCTGTTTGGATCAAACTGGCGGCGCGGGCCACCTGCAGGCGCCATTGTAGCGGTAGCCATTTTGTCGAGCTCTTCGTCGGTATAGCGGGAAAGATCCGCTTTAGTCCCCGGCGTTAATTTTGCCTGGCTATCAAAAATTACAATTTTACCGACAAGCTTGCCTTTGTATTTATCAAGATCGGTAGTGGTATCAGCTTTTACCAAAACAACATCACCTTTAATAGGGCCGTTGGTGCCTGGTGTCCATGCTTTAGGGATAGCGATAATAGCGTGGTAGTAGGGAACGGTAATTGCGGCGTAGTTCTTTTGAACCTCCCAGCCTTTACCAAATTTACCCCATGGTTCTAACTTAGAGTTTACCATACCCCAGGTTTTTAGCTGATTAACAGCCCAGTCCTGCGCACGTTTTAAACCCGGCGAATTAGCTAAACGCGGGCCTGAAACATCGGTTAAATAGAAAGCGGTTTCCATTACCTTTGAATGGTTCATGCCTTCTTCACGAATTTTTTGGGTAGCGGCCTGGTCAACAGTCTCCTGCGCAAATGCAGTTCCTGCTAAACCTGTAATAGCCATACAAGTGTAGAGTAATTTTAATTTCATATAAGAGTCAGTTAGTTTTAGCAAACTTATCTATTTGGCCTGTAATTTCTTACGGATAGATTTAACAAAGTTGTTACAAGCAATAATTAGTTTTGACTTGAGTTGTCGAGAGATTTAATCATGCTGCGATGAGCCATACCCGTGGTAGCCACGTGAAACGAGAAAACAAGGCTCAAATTTGATACCGAAAAACCAGGAATTGTACGCTTAAATTCTTTATAAAACAAGTGTGAATACTTGACCAGTCTTATTAATTGATCAGCAGTTTATATCCCCTGCCGTGCACGTTGATAATTTCTACCGTAGGGTCATCTTTAAGATACTTGCGGATCTTGCTTAGGAAAACATCCATACTGCGACCGTTAAAATAGTTATCGTCATGCCAGATGTTCAGCAGGGCTTCTTCACGGGTAAGCACTTCATTCTTTTTTATACACAGCAAACGCAGCAGTTCGGCTTCTTTGGTTGATAGCTTTTGCAGTACGTTATCGCGGGTGATGATCTGCGAAGTATAGTCAAAATTGTAGCTGCCAAGTTTAAACTGCGATGGGTTCTCATTGCCTTTTTTTTCGTGGATATCGGTACGTTTCAGCAGGGCATTTATACGAAGCAATAATTCTTCGATACGGAAGGGCTTGGTAATATAATCATCACCACCCAGGTTAAAGGCCATTGTTTTATCCTCTATCATGGCCTTCGCCGTAGCGAAGATAATGGGCACGTGAGCGTTGATCTTACGGATCTCCTTCCCCAACGTAAACCCATCTTTTTTGGGCATCATCACATCAAGTATCAGCAGATCGCAATTTTGCTTGGTGAAAGCGCGCAGGCCTTCTTCACCATCTTTACATAACACCACATCAAACTTACCTTTTAAGGCAAGATAATCTTGCAATAGCAAGCCAAGGTTCGGGTCGTCTTCAACAAGTAATATTTTTTTCATGATAGGTGGTTATGCAACAGGAAATTTCAATTCAAACTCCGACCCTTTTTCTCTTTCAGATCTAACACCGATGGTTCCATCCAGGCGTTTTACAATGGTATTTACGTAGCTTAAGCCCAGGCCAAAGCCCTTAACATCGTGCAGGTTGCCGGTTGGTATGCGGTAAAACTGTTCAAATATTTTTGCCTGCTGGTCGCGGTTCATGCCAATACCTTTATCTGCAACGCGTATTACAACATGGCCGTTCCTATTTAACGTACTTATTGCAATATCAGGTGCGTCGGTGCTATATTTAATAGCGTTATCTATCAAATTGAACATTACGTTGCTAAAATGTAGCTCGTCGGCGATAATAACGGAGCGCTCGGCCTCAAGTTTAAGTTCGATATTGGCATTGCACTTTTGGATCTTTAGCGCCATGCTGTCAAGCACAATGGTTATCATTTCGTTTACGTCAAGCGGTTTTTTATCCAGCTTAAAGTCGTTTCGTTCTATGCGGGCAATATTTAGTACACGCTCTATGTGACTACCAAGGCGTACGTTCTCTTCATAAATCACATTGGCCAGGCGGGCGACTCGCGTTTTATCCTGGGCTATTTCGTTATCCTTTAAAGCCTCGCTGGCTATCATAATGGTTGATACCGGGGTTTTAAACTCGTGCGTCATGTTGTTGATGAAATCTATTTTCATCTCCGCGATCTTCTTTTGGCGCAGTATAGAGAAAATGGTATAGCCAAAGCAAAATATCAATACCAAGATCAAGCCCCCTGTAGTGCCCATGGCAGCCGTCATGTTACCTAATATAAAGGAGTTTTTTTGCGGGAAAGAAATTTTGATCTTACCAGGGTCATTTATAAGCTCATTGCTAAAAATAGCTTTTTCGAAAGTATTGGCAGCAATAAACTCGGGCTTAATGCCTTTAGTATCCATGGCGCTGCTAAAAATGAGCGAATCACTATTGGCGGTACTTACCTCATAGCTAAAAGGCAAGGAGATGCCACGGTTATGCAGCTCGAACCGCAGTAGCGAATCTATCCAGAAATTATTTAACCGTTTATCCAGCGGTTCATCACTTTTGCGGTATTCTTCGGCAAGGTTTTCAATTACGTTAGGCTTTTTAGAGTTAGGCGTAGTGTTTTCTAACGAATCTGTCTCCAGCATGTGTTTTACTTGCTTAAACTGCCGCTCTTTTTGCAAGCGCTCCTGCTCGCGCAGCCACTCGGGGTTAAGGTTTGGCACCGATATTATCTGCGGGCCAAATTGCGGGTCTACATAAGTGTATTTAAGCGTATCGTATTTATGCAACTTCTGCTTAAAAGGCCGTGGGGCACTTTTTACGATCTCGGGGATAAAGCGGCCATGCACTTCGCCAAACTCATCAGTATATTGTTCTATCCGAATGCGAAGGTTTAGCGTGCCCTGCTGTATCAGCCCGGCAATATCATCATCCATCTTTTTGTGAAGGATCATCCGTTTCAGGCTATCGCGCAGCATCGCCAGCTTGCGCTCGCGCTTGGTTTGCTTTTTCTTTAGCACCAGCACATCCCCAATAATGCTTTTGCTGCCGTTGATGCTTATTTCGCTTTTTGTGTTGAGCACGCCGGTGCGCCTTAGTGTTATAATTTGTTTGGCGGGGGTTGTTTTGGCGTTCAGGAAGTTTAGGGCATCCTGCTTGGTAACTTTTGATACCACGTTGTTTAAAGCCTCGTTAACCGAGCGGTTAAAAAGCTCGGACTGCATCTGGTACGATTGGCGCAAAAAATACAATTGCATTACTACCACCCCTAAGAGTGCTGTCCCCATTAAACCAATGATAAGCCCTATGCTTCTTCTTTTCATGCAATCACAAAAATATTTTAAATTAAGTGAGAACGATTGCTTTTAACAATTTTTAACACATTAGCTTTCAAGTTTTAATCTGTTGATTTGTAACAGTTTCCTAAATTTGCGAGTCTTAACTTAAATCACCACAAAAAATGAAAAAGTTATTTAAACCCGGATTTGAATTTATATTTTCGGTTGCACTGATAGCCATACTTGGTTTGCCACCTTTGGTGTTGGCACAATCTCAAAAAAACATCGAGATCCAAATTGTTAACGGCGATACCACCGTTAACGGCAAAAACATAAAAAAACTAACCACCGCCGAGCGCAAAGACGCGCTCGACGCCATAAGCGGCCTGCCGCCAACGCCAATCGCCCCGGGCAACCCCAGCCCCTCAAATTCTAAAGTGGTCATCAAAAAGCGGATAACTGGTGGCGGCAAAGATGATATTGTAATTGAAAGAAGCATAACCGGCAACGAACCACGCATAGCTGATTTTGACAGCAGCCATAAGGATGTAAAGATCCGCCTGAGGAAGTTAAAGGGTGCCGATAGCGTGCAGGCCTTTACCTATCGTTTTAATAACGACTTGCCGCAGATGGGCACAAGAACTTTTAGTTTTGATATGCCTAAACATAAACAGGCGTTTGAATTTACCAGCCGCAACTCGCAGAATTTCAACTACAGCAATACCGATAATGACGGCATTAGCACTAACATTAGTTTCGGCGTGTCAGATCCGTCTAAAGAAAAGTTAAAACGCATTACGGGTGTAGATAAGGCTGAGCTTTATATTAACGACCTTAATATCGCACCAGAGTTTTCTACAGGTAAAACCAGCCTGTCGTTTAACCTCCCGGCCAAAACTGCTGCCGAAGTAAAATTTACCGATACAGAAGGCAAAGTTTTATGGGCCGATAAAACCACCACAGGCAGCTTCAGCAAAAAAATAAACTTACCATTAAACGGCGTTTATTATTTACAAGTGAAACAAGCCACTAATGTTGCACTAAAGAAGATAGTTAAAGAGTAGTTGCAGTTATTGGTTGAGCAGTTTGCACTATTTAAACTAAAAAACGATTCCACAACAAAAAGCCCTTCTAAATATTTAGAAGGGCTTTTATATTTTATATCAGCCTGCCTACTGCAAACTAATAACTGCGAATTGTATTAAAACGGTAGATCGTCATCATCCGGTGCCGAGCTGATATCAGCAGGGGCTGCATATTCCGGGGTTGAAGCCGCGCCGGCCGCGCTTAAAGCATTAACTTTCCAAAGCTGTAACGAGTTAAAGTATGTTTTTTTACCTGTCTTATCAGTCCATGGGCGGCCTTTCAGGTTAAAAAATACTTCTACATCGTCGCCAACCTTCACATTGTCTAATAAATTGCAACGATCCTGGATAGCTTCAAACTTCAAATACTCGGGGTATTGTGGGTTCTCGACGTACTCAAGTATCAATTCTCTCTTTTTTAATGATTCGGTAACCTGCTGGGTTGCCGACACTTCATATACCTTACCTTTAACTTCCATAAATCAGAAAATAATTTAAAATGTAAAGTTAATAGTATGAAATTAAATAGCGGCGTATTTAATTTATAAATTCGCAAAATAATTATGCAAGTTTTCCACACTAAAATTAACACAATTAACATTAACTGCCAATAATGGGAATTTATAGGTAATTAAAGAACTTATATTAATAATAACTAATACCAAGATGCATGAATATGCATTATATTTGTTACTCATCCGTTACTCAAATAAGTTATTATTAATGAACGCAACTATATTACATAGAGAACTAAAGAAAAATCGCACCAGTTTATTGCTTGACTACAGCTTAAATGGAAAAAGGGTTCAGGAAACTCTTCAAATGTATATTACCACGAAGCCTAAATCCCAAATTGAAAAGGATCAAAATAGAGAGGTATTGCAAAAAGCAGAATTGGTAAGACTTCGATTTTTAAATAAGGTGATGGATAATAGGCATGACATTACCGATAACAGTTCTAACAAAATATTACTATTAAAGTACTTTCAGCATCTTGCTGTATTGAAAAAGAAAGGAAGATCGGCACTTACTTGGCATAGTGCGGTTTTGATATTGGAAGAGTTTTTAAATGGCGAACAGATATTACTTAAAAGATTAAAAGAATCTCACCTTGAGAAATTAAAACAATACATGCTAAACTCCTACATTAAAAAAAATGGTAAAAAGTTAGCTCCTAATACTGCTGCTTTATATTTTAGTAAAATCAAAGCAGGGTTAAATCAAGCATATCAAGAAAAGCTAATATCCTTTAAAATTTCGGATAACGTTAAGTCATTACCTAAAAAAAATATTCCAAGGAAGTATTTAACTATTGATGAAATCCTTAAATTGAATAGTACAGACTGTAGTAATCAATTATTAAAAAAAGCTTTTTTGTTTAGTGCACTAACAGGTCTTAGATGGTGCGATATAGAAAAATTAACCTGGAATGATATAAAATATTCCTCAGATAGAGGCAATTTTATCGAGTTTACGCAAAAAAAGACGGATTCTGAAGAATGGGTGCCTATTAGTGACGACGCATTTAACTTATTGGGCACCAGACCAGATGTGAATGGCGAAAAAGTTATTGTTGGATTATCATATTCACCACATTTTAAAGCCATTATTAAAAAATGGTTAAACAAAGCGAATATTGCGAAAGAAATTACTTTTCATGGGGCCAGGCACACGTACGCTACAACTCTTGTAACCAAAGGAGCTGACCTATTTGTTATTTCCAAAATGCTTGGTCATAAAGATATACGCACGACACAAATCTATTCGCATGTTATTGATAAGACTAAAGTAGACGCTGCAAAACTTTTAAATATTTTTGAATAATTATTTTCAGATAAATTTTTTAATACCCAAAATAAAAATCTATTACTTTTTAACTAAACATCAATAAATCAATATTTTAAAATAAATTTTTTCGTTTCGATTTCTTGCCCCATATTGTCAGTATGAACGAAAAAGGATATTATTTCACCTCTCTTCCTCTACCCCGGCAGCGGTTTAAAGGTTATTTTACTACCTTTTTTGTTATGGTAAAACTTGATGTCATAGTTAGCGCTGATTACAACATCAGGAGCATTACGGATTTCACGAATCCTTATGTTGAACGGTCGTACCCCTTTTACCATTTTTACAATACCACGTCTTTACGACCCTCGGGGTAGTATAGACGCACAACTAAATTTAACCCAACCCAACTCCTAACAGATTTTTAACATTTAAAAAATTAAGCCATGATGAATAATTTCATGACATTGGAAGGGCTATGTGCCTACACGGGTTTCTCAAAAAGCTCCATTTACAAGATCTCGCAACGAAATCTAATCCCGAAATACCGTCCAACGGGTAGAAAATTATACTTTCTTCACGAGGACGTCGACAAGTTTTTATTGAGAAATAGAATTGCTTCTGTAGACGAACTTAATGAACAAATTGATTTGGAAACCTTAATTGCTTGCAAATAATGAGAAAGCCCCATTTTGATAAATATTTGTTTGAGGCAAAGCATCATTCAATACACAACAATGTTTATTCACTAAAATTAGCAGAAGGCTATGTAGGGAATGATGCGGCTAATTATCGCGCTCATCTTGAAATGAATCGCCTGAATTATTCGGACAATATCGAAATCAACCTTAACAATGCAGCAATTTCAATTTATTCTACGATAGACGGATTGCCATATCGGCCTGAAATCCTTTTGCCACTTCAATTTGGCAATTGCCTTATGGGTAAAGATGTTGAAACAAACCGATCAGTGTTGGTTGAGCTACAAGGTATTGAAGATAATAACGGATTGTTTGTTCTCACCTCTCTCAGTTTACAATATAGCGATTTGAAGTATCATCAATTACAAGATAGAAATCGCCTGCAAATTAACTCGATGGGCACAGTACCTGCTAAATAGATTAACCACGGTATGTATTAAATACTGCTGAAACATCAAATCTAAGGGGCTACAAGGTGTAGTGCTAAGTAGCCCCTTATTCAATTATTATAAACACATGGTTTACCAAATTAGCCTTTTCTATAGTAATAGAAAAAAGTTATTCTGAAAGTAACCTTATACCACAATATGACATGTTTGATTCATTCAATTTTACATTAGATAGCAGCCAATTTGATTACAGGCACATACAACAGATATTTGAAGATAAAATGAACTTCAAAAAGAAGATTGACTACGTTAACGGTTCTTCGTTAATTGTTAATTATAAAAATTACGCCTTTAGCCTGTCTGAAAAAAGCCTGAAGGCAACCGGAAGCTTAACTAAATTGTATTACGGCAATAACGTTGAAAATTTGAACTTCAGCCAGGTGCAAGAAGCTTTAATGGAGTTTGAAACCGTATTTGAAATATCATTCGACAATGCAACCGTCACACGGGTCGATATAGCAGCAAGTATTTCAATGAGTCATCCGGTGAAAATGTTTTTGGACTTATTAGTTACCCCAGCCAATTATGAGCCGACAGTTCGCAATACATCCAAGTTGTTTGAGGGTAAGATACAGGATTTATACTTCTATAATAAAGTAGCCGAAACCCGGATTAAGGATGTGGTAAGTTACAAAAAATATAAAAGTGATCATATTTTGAAATACGAAATAAGATTCGAGAATGGTTTAGCTAATAAATTAGGGCTGAATGATTCAACCTTTAAAAACTTTTATGACGTTAAAACCTATGAAACATTAATAAGTAAATGGTATCAAGGGTATAAAGATGTACCTAAACTTACAATGGCCGAACAGAAATGTTATGATGTAAGTTCTCTTACAGCCATTAAAAATTCAGTTTTTGAAGATTATGTTAATATAACCGGCGGCTTAGAAATGTTTCAGGCAAAAGTATATCAGCAAAAACCAAAGAAAAATGTAAAATATCTTTTTAATAACTTCCTCAATTTGTTGCCTAAGGCAGAGTCGATAAGCCCGACATTAAAATCAGAATTAGATTATATGATTGATAGTATTTACCAAAACGAAATGAATCATCTGACGGCTTGATTAAAGCTTGTCGGAAATATTTAGTCAATTAACTGCTTTTCCTGCCTTATAACTGCTCATTATCAAATCACCGATATAAATATGGTGGCAATAATTCAAGGGCGTTAGAGGGCGGGATTTTTTTGTATAGAGGCAGGTAAAGTCTGAGGCAGTTCTATACAGTTATTTCTCTGTATTAATGACCTTAAAAAGGAAAGGTTAATAAATCATAATTGTGGCTTTATCCAAGCGGTATTAGCTGATGCCGCTATTAAGTTAAAAATCAAACAAATCTTTTGGAACTTTGCCAAGCGCTATAGCCAAAGCTTGTACAGTGGAGATGGTAGTATTTATTTTACCTAATTCAATATCGGATATTTGTGAATATTCCATACCCGCAGTTTGTGCAAGTTTTTCCATCGACATTTTTTGAGCATTACGTACGCTTCTTAAATGCTTACCAAAAGCAGAAATGTATTCATTATTTCTAATGTTATTCACCTGTGCAAGGTGGGTGAACTTTAAATTTTATATTATAGGATACATCCCATATTTCAGATTGTTAGTTATATTTGTCTAACAAAACCAAACCATGAAAACTTATTGCTTATTTACATTTTTATTATTTGCCCCCATCCTTTTGTTTGCACAAATCAAACGCCCATCGGCATCCAATGATCTTCCACAAAACGTAATTAATGAATTTTCGAAAGCTGTAAATTATGCATGGAACTATGCCAACAATACTGATGCCTTTAAAGGTGCATTGATGCTCCGACTGCGACAGCGGGGGGTGTATTCACAATTTGATATTAAAAGAACGATACAGGATGTAGGAAAAAGTAAAAATTGCAGAAATTTAGTTTTAGGTGCCTTGGCAGATTACACAGGTATGAGTAGATTGAATCAGACTCTTTTAAATATGAGCATCCCGGCTAATATTGCAAGAACCCTAACCTCGTATGCCTACAGCCTACAACAGCAGGATGCAAGCAATAATGCATCTACGGCACCGGCTGATAAAAGTGGAAATAAATACATTGTTATTGCTCAAAAAACATACTTCTATAGTTTTAATGCCAAAGGCGGTGTCGGGCAAAGAAGGCCAGCATACTTGGTTGAAGGGGAAGAATTTGAAGGTCTAAAAGAATTTGAAGGTTACATTTATTCAGATTTTACAAATCCGACGACTAAAAAAACAACTAAGGGTTGGATTTTGAAAATGGATATTGAAAAATTAGATGATCAGCCTGAAGAGACTCAGATTAATAATATCGATGCTAATTCGCCCTTTAATTCTTTAAAAAAATACGACGGAGAACATCAGGATGTTAAAAAGGTATTTGCCGATCCTGTTGTTGCCGGAATATTAAAAACAATCCTGGGTACTGATTATGTAAATTTCAACAAAGATTTTTTATCAAGTCCCCTTAGGGGTGATGTTTACGTAAGGCACAATGTATTATATATAAAGTCTTTTGTAACACATTATGCTTCAACAAATGCTTCGTTCTTCATCGATTTAAAATCCGGTAAAAGCTTTATGTACTGGAATACATTTAACAAGGACTACCAAGATTTATTGAAAACCTACGGCGAAGTCCCTTTAACATCCGCTATCGTCAATTTCATTCAACGGTATAAGACTGATATGCAGAATTTCATAATTGATTACGATATGCGATTGCTGGACGAAATATTAAATTATCATGATCCAAATGAAATAGTGAATATTGCTGATACTGACCAACGCCCCGAATTTCCTAACGGAGAAGTAGCTTTCATTAATTTTTTACGCAAAAATGTAAAGTATCCTGACTTAGCTAAAAAAAATGAAATTCAAGGCAGAGTAACCGTCGAATTTGTTTGCGAGAAAGATGGCTCACTCACCAATTTTCATATAATAAAAGGAATTGGCGGTGGCTGCGATGAAGAGTTGGTGCGCATATTAAAATTATCACCACGTTGGAAGCCGGGTATAAAAGATGCCAAAGAAGTGCGCACCTTATTTATTATGCCGTTTTATTATACGCTTTAGATACAAAGTCAAACTAGACGGCATAACATGGTTCGAGGCTGTTTATAAATAATCTGTTGATGAGATAGGCATGAAATAAACAGATGCTCTCTACAGCTTCTTTTTAGACTTTTAAGGCTATAATTGAATTTCGATGCGGATTTTATAATGGAATATAAATCAAGACATAATTAATTCATAACTAAACTTAGTCGACATATCCTTAAACAGATTTAAATTTTTTATAACAGCAAGATTGTATTACACTATTGAATAAAAATACAAAATCATTAAAACGGGCATCAATATTCACGATGTGTTTTTTATTTCTAACTTTACTGGATAGCCTTTTCAAATCACAATGGAATCGATTGTTACAGCAAGTTACATCAAGCCCTATTTTTCAGGTTTAATTTCTTTAAATCGAACACTAAAAGATGTTCAAGCATTATACGACCCTGTTAATGCTTTTCGATTTAATTTATTTAATTTCTGGTACCCAGGGGAAAACAAATTATCTCAAATCCTTGCATTTTTTCTTGATCCAAAACAAACACACGGTCAGGGGGACGTCTTTCTGAAAATCTTTTTAAATCAATTTGGATTGACCCATTTAGTTAGTGACACTAATAATGTTAATGTAAAATGCGAGTATACCATAACATATCAGCGGCGGATCGATATTTTAATTTCCTTTTACAATGATAAATTTGCCATAGGAATTGAGAATAAATTTGGTGCGGGAGATCAGGTAAATCAATTACATGATTATGCAAAATATTTCAAAGATAATTTTAACAATCATGTTTTGTTTTACTTAACTCCAAAGGGCGGTAATCCATCATTATCAAGCATTAATAAAGAAAACTACGAGTTATATATAGGCGATGGTAGTTTACAATCTATTAGTTATACAAGTGATATTATTGATTTAATCAATAAATGGAGTTTAGCATGTCAGGCTAACAGGGTTAGATATTTTCTAAACGATTTCGAGCAGTATTTTAAAAAAATATTAATAGGCGATAATTTCATGAATGAACACCAAATTGTGGCTGACTATGCGTTATCTACACCTGAGAATTTAACAGCAGCATTTGATACGTTTAAAGCCTTTAGTATAATTAAAGAGGAAATAGCCAAACGGTTCACGGATAAATTAGCAGCAAATTTAAAAACCGTTTTTAATGGCGACAAATGGGATGTCATTTGTTCGAAGAATTTGAATGTTGTTGTTAATCATATTAGTTGGCCGAGTAATACATATGTAGGCATCCGTGATTTTGATCATGATAGAGTACACTTTAGTGTAAAAACAAATACCGTTGACTGGCAAGGGTTGTTTTCATTTGTAAAAAACGAAAAGGGCGGCAGTTTTAATTCTAATAATTGGTGGTTGAAACTTGAGCCTGCTTATAATAGATGGGACGAAAATATTGAAGGAATAACGGCTTTGTATAATCTTAATGATGATGCAATTAGTTACATGATAGACGGGATAGTGCAAATTACAGATATTGTTAATAGGTTCTCAGATTATATTGTCAGTAATTAATAAGACAAAATAGCAACGCATTAGCATTAAATTCAAACGAAACATATATCCATGATTGTATATAACCAACAAGGCATTAATCTTAATGAGGCTAACGAGAAACCGTTTATCTTAGAAAAGGATATACAGAACCTTTTCGAAGCCAATTTAAATGCGATTATGGGTCTGCAATTGGTGAAAAGCGAATTCACTATCAAAAACAAACGAATAGATACATTAGCTTTTGACCCAGAAACAAAAGCTTTTATAATAATTGAATACAAAAGGGACAAAAACCACAGCGTAGTAGATCAGGGAGTTTCTTACTTAAACTTAATGCTTGAATATAAGGCCGATTTTATAATCGAATACAATGAAAGCCTTTCTCAAAACTTAAAACGTGACAATATAGACTGGAGCCAAATAAAAGTATGCTTTGTATCTCCATTATTTACAGAGAATCAAAAACAGGCGACAAATTTTAAAGACCTTTCAATTGAACTTTGGGAAGTTAAACAATACACAAATGGGGTTATTATAATTAACCCTATAAGAAAATCGGCAAGTGCGCCAAGTATTAAACCAATTGCGAAACAAAATGAATTATTGCAAAAGGTTGCAAAAGAAATAATTGAATATACAGAACAATATCATTTAAAAGGTAAGTCGCAGCAGGTGGTTGAATTATATGAGTCTTTCAAAAATGCCATCTTAAACTTACCTGGCGAAATTAATATAGTACCTAAGAAAACAAATATTGCATTTAAAACCAAAACAAATGTTATTGATGTAGAACTTCAATCAAATTCCTTTAAAATGTGGATCAACCTTAAGAAGGGGCAATTGGATGATTCTAAAAATTTGATGCGAGATGTTTCCATGTTAAAGGGTCATAACGGCAATGGTGATTACGAGTTAATAGTAAAGGACACTGAAAATTTAGAATACATCGCAAGTTTGATAAAGCAAGCTATTCAATAAAATTAGGTTGTGTTAGTATTAACTATTATTTGTGTTAAAATGGAAAAGTGTTCTTCACCTTTACAACTGTCGTTGTGGAAACCCCTACAACTTTTGCAACTTCCCGTATGGTAAGCCCTTTTTCAAGGCATTTAGAAATTTGCCTAGAAACGTCTTTATTTAAAAATTCTTTTTCGCTCTCGTTCGTCCCTTTGGGCCTACCCAACTTGCCGCCATTTTGTAAATATACAAGCCGACCTACCGCAGTTCTTTCCTTAATGTTGGAAAGTTCCATTTCGTAGAGCGAGGACATTACCGAGGAAATCATTTTCCATATTGGGTTTTTAACGCCATTAGGCCGTGATTGTAATCCAATATTTCTAACTGTTACATTGATTCCGCTCAATTCTAACCAATCTAGGGTTGTAATTACATCGCCTGTGTTCCGTCCTAATCTTGAAAATTCTTCTACAACAAGTTCCGTTACCAAGCCTTGTTTTATAAGCTTAGTTAGTTCAGCTCCTTTAGGTCTATCTCTGAACGCAATGTTGCCAGAGACTTTATCTAATAGTACTAAATCATATTTATCAGTGTCATTAATAAATCGGTTGCCTGACTGACCGATAGTACTTACCCTATTATATTTTATCCGCATTGTAGTATTAGTTTTATTGTGTGATTAAAACTAATACTACATTGCGATTCTTGAAACGTGCGAGCGCAATTTATAGTTACTTTTTTGTGTTAGTTTTTATTATAATTTAAAGTAACACAAAAAAAATATTCGTTACCGTTGCTTTTCTTAAGATAAATAATTATCGCTCCATATAGTCTTGCAAATGTTGAAAATAAGTGCATGCCTTGTTTCTAAAGCGTTTTCATCGAACTTATCGATAGGTGCAAGTAAAATTGATGGGTGTTTATTATTCAAGAGTTTAAGACCACTATTATTGTGATAAAAATTTGGGGTTAACGTTCTGGCAAAATTAGTATCATTGGTATAGGTTTTCAACTTATTGGCATAAACTTCCGCTAAAGACATTCCGTTATCGCCTTTTTTTAACAACAGAAGTCCGCCTAAACGATCTCTTTGCTCATTAAAAAAATCTTCATTACCAAAGGCTATCTTATTTTCATCATTTTGTGCCAAAATATGTTCAATATGATATTTTTTACCAACGCATAAATTATTGTACCCTGCAAAATTTGTGTAACTCATTTCTGTGCACAAAAACTCTTCTATACGTGCTAACACATACCGAATAAAAGTCTTATTTCCCGAATTAACTTTGGTATCTTTAAAGAATCCATAAGTGAACAATTCGGTAACATTTGCTGATCGCGTTTTATTAATATCACTGATTAACGCATCATCGAAATTCTGTTTTATTTCTGCCAGATCATCTTTATCACGTAAGTTAATCACTAATGATGTTATCTGTCTGGTAAAACTATTACTATCATAACATCCTTGTAGTCGGAGTGTCATATAATGCCGGTCCACCAGTTGAGCCAATAACTTTACTTTTTCATTATAGCTTTTATCGTGGGGCTTAACAGCAGAAAGTATTACCAAATATAGATTAGTTATTTCATTAAGCTTAATATTGTAGAATACGTATTTATTACTTTCAAACGTGCTGCTGACTAAATCAGTCATTTTTGTTGCATAGTATATAAAGTCCGTTTTTATAAAATTTTTGACAAATTTTGGTTCCTTTTTAAACGGTAGTCGATCTTGCCAATCTCTTGAAAAAATGGTTTTATGATAATCTTTAAACACCTGTATTTCTGTCGTTGTTTTAGACCATCTTGCACGGAAATAGTAAGTGAAGAAAGCATCTATGGGGTCATCAATGTTGGGAAACTTTAAACCTGAATTTTGCAATATTGCACAGGCTGTATTCCAGAATTTTAAATATTCATCAATTTCATCTTTCGGTATCTGACTAAGTAACTGAGCCTTTAAAATTTCATGTGATTTTAGTTTTTGTCCTTTAGCATTAATTACCTCAAACACCATAGCAACATCATCAGATTCTTTTATTTCAATTTCTACCAACTTAATATTGGTAAGAAAAAAAATAATGAAACATTCCAGATAATGTGGATTGGCATTTTTAAATTTCTCATTTAGAAATTTATCGATAGTTTCATAGTTTAGGTAAAGAAATATGTCGCTTTGTTTTAATAAACGTTCCGGTTTAGTGTTCTTTTGATTTTTAAATAAATCAGTTAATGTATCCGTGCGATCGTCACCTCCCATCCAAAACTGTAAACCCGCAGAAGTTGCTTTACAAATTAGATTTTTTACACTGTCAGTTCTGGCATCACTAAGTTCCTTTTCCTTAGCTAAATGAAATAGCTTTATAAGCATTAGTGTGAGTGTGGAGAATCGTTGTTGTCCATCCACTATACACGTTCGATCAGCTTGTTGATTTATTATGTAAGTATTGAGATAATACCATTTATAATATTCTTTAATGTAATCTGGAGTCGTTTCTGAGCTTTCAGTATATTTTAAATCAAACCTATGGTAAGAATCTTCTAGCAGGGCGAAAACATTATCAAAACTCCAGGTATAGTCTCTTTGATAAAAATCAATAAAATATTTTACCTGAAAAACATCTTCAATAGCTTTATATTTTAAATTACTGTTATCCGTTTCATTATTCATTTTGGAATTTCAATAGTCGAGGTTAATAATAAGGTTAGTTTGCTGTCAACAACAAATATACTGTGAAGTCGGGCCGTATCCATTTCCGCTGACAAAGTTTTTATAACTCATTTTTAAGGAATTACTTTTCGAGTTTTTGTAATATAAAGCAATGTACTTTAATCCTACTATATTAGCACATTGTTCAATACAAATGGATTTAGTAAATAAACTTTGGGGATTCTGTAATAAATTACGTCACGATGGGGTTGATCCATCTGATTATATTGAGCAATTAACATATCTTTTGTTCATTAAAATGGCAGAAGAAAAGGGGATTTATGTGCCTAAAGGGTTCGATTGGAATTCCCTTGTTACAAAAGATGATGATGAGTTTTTACTGTCACATTTGGAATCGGTATTACAAAAATTGAAGACCGAGGGCGGTATTTTGGGTGAAATTTTTTCTGACCCGGTTTCAAGGGTAAAAAATTCCCAAATATTAAAGGCATTAATACAGGAAATCAATTCCATTCATTGGACAAGTATTGACGCTGATGTTGTAGGATTAGCTTTTGAGGAATTAATAGGAAGAGTAGCTAATGAAGGTAAAAAAGGGGCTGGTCAATATTTTACCCCAAGGCCATTAATTCAAACAATTGTCAATGTAATAAAGCCTAACCCTCTTGAAAGTAAAGATTTTAACATTGGGGATGTAGCGGTAGGAACTGCTGGGTTTTTAGTCGTCTCTTATGAGTGGTTTAAATCTAAATACGGACATCATAAATTAAGCAAAGAAGAACAAAAACGAATAATTGAAAAGGTTTATTTTGGTCAGGAATTAGTGCAACGCCCTCGTAGGCTTGCTTTAATGAATATGTTTTTACATGGAGTTAATGCTGAAATAAAGTTAGGTGACACAATTTACGGAATTACAGATGAAAGGTATTTTTCTTGCATTTTATCTAATCCGCCCTTTGGAAATAAAGGTTCAAATCAGGTGCCCAATAGGAACTTTCCTGTAAAAACAAGTGATAAACAGCTAAATTTCATTCAACATATTATTGAAAGGCTTAAGCCTGGTGGGCGGGCAGCAATAGTTTTACCAGATAGTTGTTTATCAAACGATGCAGCAAAGAAGATTTGGTCATTCTATCTTAACATAAATAAAAGCAAATCAGAAGTTTGTAATCTACACACAATCATTAAACTTCCGGAGGGGGTTTTTGCAGCATATGCAAACGGCGTGAAAGCTTGTGTTTTATTTTTTCAAAAAAGTGTCCCAACGGAAACTTTGTGGATGTATGATGCCCGTAAGGGTACAAGGAAAATTACCACAAAAAGTAATATTTTAGAATTAAAACATTTTGAAGAATTTGAAAGGTGCTATGGTATCGATCCGAATGGGAAAAGTATTAGAACACAAACAGATAAATTTGTACCCCATAAATTTGAAGATATAGTAAGTAGAGGTTTTGATCTGTCGTTCACCGAAATAGTTAAGGCTGCACCATTACCTCATCCCGAAATAATTATTGATGAAATGATTGCAGATTATGAACGAAAAATTAGTGCTTTAAAAGAATTAAAAAGTAAATTGTCAGCAAATGATGAATATTCCAAAACATTGGTTGACAATTCCTCTTCGGCAGATAGTAGTGGCTCGAAAAGGAAAAAAACCGCAAAAGGTATCAAGTAATAAATTTTTCGATAGTGTACCCTATTTGGATATTGAGGTATTGGAAACTCAAAATATTACTCAATTTGCAGATCCCTATTCCACAATTATATCTTCCATCGATGACGTATTAGTTGTATGGGATGGTTCACGAAGCGGATTGGTTTTCCAAGGCATAGATGGCGCCGTAGGATCAACATTAATGTGCTTGACACCAATTGGTGTTAATAGTAAATATCTTTATTACTTTTTAAAACTTCAATTTCAGTATTTGAATCAAAATACTACTGGGGATAGTATTCCACATATAAACTCGGATCTCTTTTATGATTTAGAAATACCATTTCCTCCTATCGACGAGCAGATAAACATTGTAAATATAATAGAGGAAAAATGGGTGAAATTTGAAAACGATATAAATAAATCAAACTCTGAATTAATACAAAGTTTGCGGAATTACTTAATAGAACTTAACTCTACTATAGTAGAAGCAGAATTAAATAAAATACATTCTTTAGAAGATTTTAAAAATTCGGTTTTAGATTACGCAGTTTCTGGAAAATTAACCAACAATTGGTCAGATGAAAACGGAGAATATCCGAAAGTTAGACTTGGCGAAGTTTTAACATCTATAAATTACGGCACGGCGAAACCTTCCAAAAAAAACATAGAAGGAACAGCGATAATTCGGATTCCCAACCTGAAAAATTTCTACATAGATTTAAGTGATTTGAAATATTCGCATTTAACTGACGACGAGTACAATAATCTTAAATTGGAAATAGGTGATATTTTATTGATTAGATCCAATGGTAGTGTTAATTTGTTGGGACGGTCTTGTGTAATAACCGAAAAAGAAAAGGGTTTGGCCTTTGCGGGTTATTTATTACGATTAAGGCTTAATCATGCAAAAATATTACCAGAATTTTTAAATTATTCATTACATTCACCTGTAGTTAGAAGACAAATTGAAAGTGGCGGTCGGTCCAGCAGTGGCGTTAATAACATAAACACTGATGAAGTAAAAAACCTAACAATTTATCTTCCTCAGATAAAAGAGCAACGAGAAATAGTATCCAATATTGAGAAATTACTCATAAAGATTGAAGAGGCTGAAGAAAAAAATAGATTATCGAGCCAGCTTTTTGAAAATTTATATCAATCAATTCTAAATTTAGCCTTTAGCGGAGGATTTGGTACAGCAAACCCCACCAATCAAAATTTGTCATTAATAATTAGACAATTAGAAATTGAGAAAGAGGAAAAACTCAATAAAATAAAACTCTTGAAAAAAGCGCAATCGACGTTATTAAATGAAAAGTTTATGAGTTCAAAAGATCACGAGAAAATTAAAGATTTCATTAAAAAATTTTCAATTGAACAATATGGCGATCCAGGCTTTATCCTTACTGATAAAAACATAGAGAATATTAAAATCAACACTCAAGACAGTTTTAAAGATTTTGATTTCGATGACTTTTCTTCTATCTTTTTAGAAATGGTTCAAAGTAAAATTACTTCAACGGACGACTTTCCGTTTTTTATTACTGTAAAAGATAATGAAAAGATAGGATTTCAAATAAGAAAGCCATGAAAATACAGTCGATCCAGCTTTTTAATGAAAAATATCGTGGTCTAGAGCATTTTGAAAAGAAGTTCCCAAAGCATATCTTACTAAAAGGGCATATTGATCCAATTTGTCTGGTCGGCCTAAATGGAAGTGGAAAATCAAACTTTTTGGAATTAATCGCTGATATTTTCTATGACCTTGAAATTTTCTTTTTGTATGAAGCTGAGAATAAACTGTACCATACCGACAGTCCCAAATATTTTGCTTATGCAAACAGGGATCAGGAACCGATCTATTTTGATTTAAAATATAAAATCAACATCTATAATCAAGTTACCCAAAACGAAGAATCAAAGGAAATTCAAATTACGAGAAAACCCCCAACTGGTCGAATTAAAAAAAAGCATGCGCCTATTTTTAAAATTAAAGTCGAAAATAAACAACAGAATAGTTTATTTGACGACGATCCTTACACTGTAATTTCCGCTGATGAAGCAAGAAATTATCTTCCTTTAGTAGTTGGTTACACCTCCGGTTTAAATGATCTCGTAAGCATGCCGTTTATCGATTTACAAGACTTCTATGCACAACAAGTCGCTAAGGAAGCCAAAGGTAAAAAGAATAAGATTTCGGATAATCAAAAAAAGGCTATTGAATCACCTAACTTATTAATTTTAAATTATGATTCAAATGCTGCTATTGTAGTTTCAAATTTGCTATTAGCAGACGCTCAGAAATTAAAAACAATTCAGGAAACACTACGAATAGATAGGCTTAACTCCTTTAGGATTATTATAAGATGGAATAAACTTTATACCAAACGCACTTTGGAGGTAACTGATGAACTTCAGGGATATTTGAATAGTTTAACTGACTGTGCTATTTTAAAAGAAATTACAAAAGAAAGTGGCGAGGGGGAAATTCATACACTGGATTTCGTCTTTAATGAAGTCACGCAGGAACTATTTAGAGATAAATTTGGGACACCACAAAAACTTTTCGAGGCCTTAACAAAGTTAAATCTTTTAAACACACTTTGTATACAAAGAGAACAGCGAAATAATCTACGAAAGAAGCGTGAGAAAGGTCAATTACTCAGATTTCCACAGATAGCGTCCCTTGATAAAATTTTTAGCATCGAAAAAATTGAACTTATTTTAAAATTAGGTGAAGAAAGGTATGTTCGAACCGAATACGAAAAGATTAGTGATGGAGAACATCAGTTTATTCATATAGTTGGCGGGATCCTGCTTTTTGATGATAAGTATCCTAAACGAGATATACTTTACTTGTTGGATGAACCAGATACCCACTTTAACCCTATTTGGCGAAGTGATTTTTTTTACCAGTTGGAAAAAATACTTGTTAACAAGGAGGTCGAATTTATAATAACCACCCATTCACCGTTTGTTTTATCTGATTGTCACGGTTACAATGTCTTTAAATTTATAAGAGAAGGAGATAGGGTAACATTTGATCGCATAAAAAGCGAAACTTATGGCAGTACCTTTGAAAATGTTTTAGACGATGTTTTTCAATCTGATTTAAAGCAAGATGAACATTTTAAAAACCAAATGGCTAAACTTTCATTTAACCAAATCCAAAATCTTTATATAAAAATCAATAATTCGGAAACTAATGAAATGTTAGAAGCAATAATGGATGAAATTAGGTTATTAGGTGAATCAATGGACAGACTTCAGCTACTAAAACATTATACGGATAAGGAAAACGAGCTTTCAAAAATTTAACAATTGCTGAATGCTGTTTTATCTAAAATATTTTAATCATGATGTAGAAAAGCTACATGAATTAATATCGTTCTTTTTTGAAAAAGTAGAAAAGGAAAAACCTGTAGCTTTTACAACATCATTGCTGCCGGCATGGTATTCCGCTACTGTAAATAGATTAGAAAAGCTAGAGACTCAATTGACGCATTTTTTAACCTTAAGCGAGAAGGAGAAGACAGCAATCATCAAAGCTTTTTCGGATGGTAATAGAATTGACACCCTGTTTTCCAATAAAACAAAGCGATATGCGCATATTCCTGTAGCCTCCGATTTTAAGAAGCATAATGCGGATGGAAGCTTCGATAATACTATTGAAGTTTTTTTAAATGAGCTATTTGTCGATAATTTATATACAGGGCAGTTAGGCAAAAAAGACAGTACATTTTCTAAAAAAATTGGCAGTCATCTTGGAAATCACTTTACTGGATTGAAAGACAATCATTCAATTTCTAATGAAGATTTTTCCCTGTGTCCATTTTGTGGGATTGAACCAATTAAGATGATTAATTCTGAAGGCAGACCAGATTATGATCACTTATTACCAAAAGGTGATTCATTATTTGTATTTTCTTCAATTAATTTGAAAAATTTAGTTCCGATTGGCGACCATTGCAATGGTAAAAAAAGCTCCCAACATCTTTTATATTCAGATAAAAACCGAACAGCGAGAACAATTTCTTTTTATCCTTTTGAGCCTACTCCAAATCCATGTGAATTATATAATTTTGAGTTGGTGTGTAAAGAATATCCTGATTACTCGAACTTATGGAAGGGAGAATGGGAGGTAAAAATAAAACCAAATGTAAGTTCTAATCGTCGAATTACTGATAAAATTAAAACATGGGACAGAGTGTTTAATATCAAAAATAGATATGAAGAATATTTAAAAATACATGGAAAATCAATGATAGATAAGATTCTGCGTACTATGGATTCGAGCAGTGCAGATTTATTAATTGAATTAAAAAGTGAATTAAATAACCTTCTAAGAAAAAGATATTTATATGAATACATTTTTATCTCTACTGAAGAAGGATTAATACCTAAAAGAATTTTAATTGAATGGTGCCTAAAGGACGAAAACTATTTGTTAAACTACTTAAATTTTAAAAAAACGTTCCCTACCGCTCCAATAAATGTAAACAGCCAAATGTTTGAGTGATATTTGTTGCGGTTACGATTCAAGGTAGAATATGGGACAATATATTAGCAATACTGAATCTTTCCAATTTAAGGCATCAACAAAAGATATTTTTAAAGCATTAATGTCCGAGGCGGTGGCTATCGTTAATTAAAGCGTCTAATAAAGACATTCGTGCGTTGCTTGATATAATCCAAAAGGAAGCGAAGAATAGTGACTCTGAGGGATTTAAAACCCCTTCTATTAAGGCGTTGTCAAACGATATAGGATTAACATCTGCAAAAGTTTCAAAATTCATCAATCAGCTATATGCTGAACGATGGCATTTAAACATTGATCAACCTAAATTATTTATTCCTGCTTCCGATTTTTGTACTTTCTACTTCAAGGATGGCTTTAGTCAACAATATGCATTTTTTAACCTAAAGGTCACACATCCTATAGATGTGGGTGACAGCTTTAGTTGGACTTTTCTATTAGGTAAATTTAGTAGTACCACATTTTATGTCGAATCGATAGATCATGAACACATAAATGGGGAGATGGTAACATCCATTCATTTAAAAAGTGGCTATTATAATAACTATAGAAGATTTTTAATGGATAAAGCGAGAATGCTTGATCTGATTGATTTCAAGGAAATGATGACCTTATCAGATTATAAAATTGATGAATTACTTTACCATCGAGTTGAGAAGGGTTTAGGTGGCTTTCCTCAAAGTATGACTAAAGAAGCTGAATATTTTGCCAAAAGAAAGAATAGATGGTTGTAAGAAAGAGTATAAAATTTGCACCCCAATTTGCACCCCATGTAATTTTTAAGCATAAAAAATGCCCTTATCTATATCAGAAAGGGCATTTTAGTCGATTTGATGGTGGAGCCGGAGGGATTCGAATTAAATAGACACCAGGCTCTATCTAATTTTGCTTTCTAACGATGTCAAAACAGCAGATTTTTGATATAAAATCCGACCACCAATTCTCAAATATGGAATTTTGCCTTTTTTTCTCCAACGAATTAAGGTAGGTTCCGAAATGGCTAAAAATTTGATTAATTCCTTAGTTGTAATTGGAGGTTCAGTTTTGGCTATTGCAATAACCGAGGCGTTAGTATTCAGCTTTTCAAAAGCAACTAAAACAGCCATGTCTATGATTTTTTGTAATTCTTCACGAGTTGTGATAATCTGTATTTGATCAATCCCCATATTTCATTTATGTTTTATCAACAAACATAATTCAAATGCATTCGCACTTATTAATACACTAAAAAGTAAATCAATTGCATGATAGATAGTAATTACGTCCTTGGACGAGTCCTAATATTAAACCTATGCGCATTTTAAGGCTCTCTAATGAATTATTATTATAAAATTGATGTTCTTCTTTAAATCAAAACCAACGCTGTCTAACTTAGGGCAAAATAGTCGTTAAGGATGTACTTATCCGATATCGGATATTTAAATAGTTATTGCCTAATAATCTTTTTAACAATCACTAACTTTAAAGTTGAAATAAATGTACTTTTTTCAAGTTCACTTATGTTATTAAACAATCTCTTGAGTATAAAACAATGTATTGTGCTTTAACTAATTTAACTTTAGTTTTGCAATTAATCCTACCATAAATAAAGGATGATATTAATCAGATTACAATTGTAAAAAATGTGTGCAACTTGTTATTAATCTGTTACTCATCCTTGCTAAGTAGTTGAATAACAACACCATGTCAATTTTCCACACTGAGAGTAAGATCATTATCACCTGTAACAAAAGGCTGTCGCCTTATTTGCAGCAAGAGGTTGAAGCGTTAGGCTTTAAACCAACACGCGTTTGGCAAACCGGCGTTGAGCTGGTTGGTACCGTAACAGATACCATTGCGCTAAACCTTAACCTGCGTTGCGCGAGCCAGGTTTTATACCTGTTGAAAAGCTTTACCGCTGCCGACCCAAAACAACTGTACGACGAGCTTGTGCAGATTGAATGGGAAGAATACATAGATTTTTCAGGATTCTTTTCGGTAACCTCTAACGTTAATAACGAGCACATTCTTACCCCGTTGTTTGCCAATGTAAAGGTAAAAGATGCCATTGTTGACAGGATAAAAGATAAAAAAGGCATCCGCCCAAACTCCGGTGCCGATAATAATAAAACCGTTGTAAGCCTTTACTGGCAGGACGACAAGGCCGATATTTACCTGGATACGTCGGGCGAAACTTTGGCAAAACACAGCTACCGTAAAATACCGGGCAAAGCCCCGATGCTGGAAGCTTTGGCTACATCAACCATTATGGCAACCAATTGGGATAGGAACAGCACGTTCATTAATCCCATGTGTGGATCGGGCACTTTGGCTATCGAGGCGGCTTTATTGGCTACTGATAAGCATCCCGGCCTATTCCGCATGAACTATGGTTTTATGCACCTGATGGGTTATGATGAGCAGGAGTTTTTTGTAGAGCGCCGTAAATTAAAAGATAAAGCCAAAAAGGCGGTCGACTTTAAGATAATCGCCACCGATATATCTGAGGATGCCATAGATATCGCCCGTAAGAACGCAAATACCGCCGGTGTAGAACATTTAATAGAATTTTACGTTTGTGATTTTGAGGATACTGAAGTACCTGAAGGTGGCGGTGTTATTATGTTTAACCCCGAGTATGGCGAACGTTTAGGGGTACACAGCAAACTGGAAATAACGTATAAACGCATGGGCGATTTCTTAAAAAAGAAAGCCCTTGGCTACCGCGGTTACGTTTTCACCGGCAACCCCGATCTTGCTAAAAAGATAGGTTTAAAGGCTGCACGCCGTATAGAATTTTATAATGGAAAATTAGACTGCCGCTTATTTGAATATGAGCTTTACGAAGGCAGCAAACGCGAACCAAAAGAAACAGAATGAAAAAACTGATCATATTAGCACTTGTATTAACATCTTTTTACGCTCACGCGCAAGAAGACCTGGCCTTCCCTTTCCAGGGCGGCGCCCCTATCATGAACAAATTTTTTAAGGATAGCCTAATAGTTGGCCCGGAGATAATTGCAAAGAAGGCAGCCGGCGTAGCAGTTATAAAATTTACTGCGGATGTAAATGGCAATATTCAAAAGATGGTTATTTATTATGCTGATGATTACCTGCTAACCCTGCCGGTAATTGCGGCGTTAAAAAAATCTACCAAAAAGTGGATCATCCCAAACAAGGAGAAATTTCACGATTTTATTATCCCGTTTTCTATTAACTTTAATAATCCGGCAACTGCAGTCGCCGATATTCAAAAAGCCGCTTTCGATTTTTATAAGAACCGCCACCCTATTGTAGCTAACGACCAAATACCGCTTAACTCGGCTACGTTACTGCCTACAGTTGTGGTAAAGTACGATATAAAGTAGTTTATACTACCTTAAAACGACAAGAAAAGCGGCTTATGGCCGCTTTTCTTGTTAACCTTAAGTTGTGTTATCTACACTTCTCCCGCCTGTCGGCAAAAAAATTTCGTTAAAATTATTTTTTTTAAATCCGTTGCCACACCAATTTCGTTTATAAAGATGATATCCTAATTAAACACAATGAGTAAAATGCTGAACTTTAAGGTAAAAGCAGTTGCGACAAACATTCGCAACAAACGCGAAGAGTTGAACTACACACAAGAATATTTAGCGGCAAAATTAAACATCTCTCAAAACGCTTACAGTAAAATAGAGCTGGGTTATACCAAGATCACAGTTGAGCGCCTATTTCAGGTAGCTGAGATATTAGATACCGACCTGATGGAACTGATAAGTACGCCGGAAGCAGAAGCCGCCTGAATCGCCAAAAAACACTAAAACTAATTTAGTATCCTGTTATATTTGCACACCCAATCTGCAGATATGAACCACCCCGCCATTATTCAAAAAACAATAAACTTCGTTCAGGATACCTTAAAAGATGCCGAAGGCGGGCACGATTGGTGGCACATACAACGTGTTTATACCAACGCTAAACACATTGCCCGGACAGAATATTGCGACCTCCTTTCTGTTGAACTTGCCGCGCTGCTACATGATATTGCCGACAGCAAATTCCACAATGGAGATGAAGAGATCGGCCCCGCAACTGCCGGTAAATTCTTAAACAGTATTGATGTTGATGCCGCTATTGTTGAGCATGTGCAACAGATTATCAGGCACATGTCGTTCAAGGCAAGCTTTAATAAAACCACTTTCCACTCAAAAGAACTTGCCGTTGTACAAGATGCCGACAGGCTGGATGCCATAGGTGCCATTGGTATTGCCCGCGCTTTTACTTACGGCGGTTTTAAGGACAGGGAGATCTACAACCCCAATATCAAACCAAACCTTAACATGAGTAAGGAGGAATACAAAAACACAAAAGCCCCTACCATTAACCACTTTTACGAAAAATTACTTTTACTAAAAGATAAAATGAACACCGAAACGGGCAAACAAATGGCCCTGCAGCGCCATAATTTTATGGAAAGCTTTTTGGAGCAATTTTATAGCGAAGTACAATAAACCAAAACACCATTTAACGCTTCATCAGCATGAAAAAACCTTTACTTTTTTTAACCATACTTTTAATTGCAGCAAAATTTTCTGCCGCGCAGGATACCACCAAAAACCAACGCTTTAACTTGCATTTTCAGCAAACGGTTATTATGCAGTACAAACCGCAGTTTTCGGCATCCTATACAGGCCAAAATAGTTTAAGCCCGTTTGGCGAAACGCAAATATCATTAACCAGTACCCTTTTTGGCGGCGCGCGTTTATGGAAAGGTGCAGAGGCTTATTTAAATCCTGAATTAAGTGGCGGATCCGGCCTGAGCAAAACGCTGGGTATTGCAGGTTTCCCAAATGGAGAAACTTTTAGGGTTGGCGCGGCTGAACCTAAGATTTACCTGGCCCGCCTTTACCTAAGCCAGTATTTTAACTTTGGCGATGAGAAGGAATACATAGAAGATGACGTAAACCAACTGGCAGGCATGCGCAGTAAGCGTTACCTGAAAATCACTGCCGGTAAATTTGGCATGGCAGATTTTTTTGACGGTAACGAGTTTAGCCACGATGCCCGTTCGCAATTCATGAACTGGAGTTTAATGGATAACGCCGCCTGGGATTATCCTGCAAACACCCGTGGCTATGTAATTGGCGCCGTTGCAGACCTGGGCCAGCCCAACTGGAACTTGCGCTTCGGTTTCACCATGACTACTACCACCGCCAACGGAGCGACCTGGGATGAGCATTTGAGCCACGCCAATACGCAAACTTTAGAATACGAAAGGCGCTATACCTTAAACGGGCATAAAGGCACGTTAAGGTTATTAGGCTTCCGTAATAACGGGATGATGGGCATTTACCGCGATGCCATTAACCAAAACCCTGCCGCACCGGATGTTGACGCTACACAGGCATACGGCCGCCACAAATACGGTTTCGCTGTTAATGCCGATCAGTACCTGAGCGATGATTTCGGCGTGTTTGCAAAAGCCAGCTACAACGATGGCAAAACCGAAACATGGGCCTTTACCGAAATTGACCGCTCGATAAGCCTTGGCGCTGTGCTAAAAGGCAACAGGTGGAGCCGTAAGGATGATGAGTTGGGGCTGGCCTTTGTAGGTAACGGGATCTCTGAAGATCACAAGAATTATCTGGCAGCAGGCGGTTACGGCTTTATAATTGGCGATGGGCAGTTGAACTATTCGCCCGAGTTGATTGCCGAACTTTATTATAAAATAAATGCCTATCAGCATAAATTATGGATCTCTCCCGATTACCAGTTTATTGCCAACCCGGCTTATAATAAAGATCGCGGACCGGTAAACGTGCTATCTGTAAGGGCGCATGTGGAATTTTAACATCTGCAAAAAGTAAAAATTCAACATTATTAAACCCGGGCGGTTTAAAACCGTCATATTGCGACATGAAAAACATTACAGCCGTTATAGCATTCTTTGTCATAAGTACAGGTTCTTTTGCACAAAACAACATCACTAAAGCCAAGATCTCTTTCGAGTTAAAGAACCTGGGGATTAAAACCGGTGGTATAATTGGCGGCGTGCAGGGCAACATCGCTTTCGACCCTACTAAGTTAGCGACCAGCAAAATTGAAGCTATTGCCGATGTTAACACCATTAACACAGACAATGATATGCGCGATGAGCACCTTAAACGCGACAATTACTTTGACGTAGCCAAATATCCAAAAATGAGTCTGTCATCTGTATCGTTTAAGACAGCAAGCGGCAGCAATTTTACAGGTTTGTTCAACCTCACTATTAAGGGCGTTACAAAAGCGGTTGAGGTACCATTTACTTATGCCACATCATCTACCGGCAACTTGTTTAAAGGCAGCTTTAAAATAAATCGTAAAGATTTTAAGATCGGCGGCAACAGCATGACCATGAGCGACGATGTTACCATTAATTTTGAGGCCGAAGCTCCAAAATAATAACGATATAATAACATTGCAAAGCGCGGTTTTGTAGTAACTTTATACTATGAAATTGCGCGTTCTCATTTTAATTAACGCTGCCGCCGTTGCCATCACCTTATCGGCAGTAAACTACTACTTTCAGCATAAATGGTACGATGTTATGGTAACCTTCCTGGTTACTTTTATCACCAGCTACATTGTTTTTTACTACCTGATAGAAAAATATATCTACTCAAAAATCAAGCTGATCTACAAGCTGATCCATAACCTTAAACTTGGCCGCGACCTGCGCGATGCCCTTGGCGAACACGTGAGCGCCGACCCTATAAATGATGTTGAGCAGGAAGTAAAAGAGTGGGCCAGGCTAAAAAAGAGCGAAATAGACGACCTTAAAAAGCAGGAAAAATTCCGCAGGGATTTCCTTTCAAATATCTCCCACGAGTTTAAAACACCGCTTTTTGCCATACAGGGTTATATTGAGGCATTGCAGGACGACGAACTGGAAGATAAAGAGTTAGCTAAACAATTCCTGGCCAAGGCATCAAAAAATGTTGACAGGTTAAGCTACCTCATCAATGATCTGGATGAGATCTCGAAGCTGGAATCGGGTGAGATTCCTATCAATTACAGCAAATTCAAAATTAACGACCTGATCAAAGAAGTATTCGAATCGTTGGAACTGAAGAGCAAGCAGCACAATATTAAATTAACGTTTAAACAAAAATACGACGACGGCATATTTGTGAATGCCGACCGCGAAAAAATACGCCAGGTTTTAGTTAACCTGATAGATAATTCTTTTAAATATGGTAAAGAAGGTGGCAACACAGCGGTAAGTACTTTTACCTTGCACGAGCAGGTATTGGTAGAGGTTACCGATGATGGTATAGGCATTGAAGAAAAGTTCTTACCACGCTTATTTGAACGGTTTTACCGTACAGACACCAGTCGTTCCAGGCAAATTGGAGGCTCGGGACTGGGCCTTGCCATTGTTAAACACATTATGGAAGCGCACCAGCAAACCATTAATGTACGCAGTACCGAGGGCATGGGGTCTACATTTGGCTTCACACTTCAAATTGCCAAACAGATCCTGCCTTTCCCGAATATACCAGTGTTAAAAAGTTAACATTAACTTAACATTGCAACCGTACCTTTATCAAAATTTTACGAAACAAGATGTCACTTAACAGTATATTCCAGTATTTTGTACCAAAGGATAAAAAAACATTCTTCCCGCTTTTTGAGCAAGCTGCAAGCAATGTTGTAAGCATGGCAACCATTTTGGTTGAAGCCGTTAACTCGGTTAACCCTGCAACCCGCGAAGAACTTTTCAGGCAGATAGACAAGCTTGAGAATAAAGGCGACGAACTTACTCACCAGATATATCTTGAACTTGGTAAAAACTTTATCACCCCGTTTGATCGTGAGGACATCCACTCTTTAGCAACCGCTATTGATGACATTGCCGATTATATCCATGGCGCTGCCAACCGCATGCTGCTTTACAAAATAGACGATTTTAACGAGCACATCCGCAAGTTATCTGAACTGATCCTGCAAGCAGGCACCGATCTTGAAAAAGCAGTGCGCGAGCTTAAAGACTTACGTAACGTACGTGCTATTGCAGATTCATGTATCCGTATAAACAGCGTTGAAAACCAGGCCGATTACGTATTTGACCGTGCCGTTGCCGATCTTTTCCTTTACGAAACAGATGCTATACGCCTTATTAAATACAAAGAGATCTTAGCCGCGCTTGAAACCGCTACAGATATGTGCGAAGACGCTGCTAACGTAATGGAATCTATACTAATTAAAAACGCCTAAGCTAATTTTATATCATTTTAAATGGTTACTACCCTACTTGTTGCTGTAATTGCCCTGGCGCTTATTTTTGATTACACCAATGGTTTTCATGACGCGGCCAACTCTATAGCTACCGTAGTATCTACTAAGGTGCTAACGCCTTTCCAGGCCGTGTTGCTTGCTGCGATATTTAACTTTGCCGCTTACTTTTTTATTAAAGACCACAAAGTGGCCAACACGGTTGCCAAAACGGTGAACGAAAACTTTATTACCCTGCACGTGGTGCTTGCCGGCCTTATCGCCGCAATCACCTGGAACCTTACCACCTGGTGGTTTGGCATCCCATCCAGCTCATCGCATACGCTTATTGGCGGTTTTGCAGGCGCGGGTATTACCAATGCGCTGTTTATGGGCAAGCATGCCTTTGACGCTATCAACTCACACTATATTTTAACCATTGTGGCCTACATTGTACTGGCCCCGTTTATTGGTTTATTCATCGCATACTTTATTACCATCCTGATACTCCATATCTGTAAAAAGGCTAAGCCTGTTGTTGCAGAGCGTTGGTTTAAGAGGCTTCAATTAGTATCGGCAGCGGCATTAAGCTTTGCACATGGTACTAATGACGCGCAAAAGGTAATGGGTATTTTATATGTGAGTTTGGTTGCTGCCAAAGTTATTGGCAGTGGCGCGCCAATGCCCGAATGGATCCCGCTGGCTTGTTACACGGCTATATCGTTAGGCACCATGTCTGGCGGTTGGAAGATCGTTAAAACAATGGGCTCTAAAATAACCAAGATAACGCCTTTAGAGGGTGTAGCTGCAGAAACTGCAGGTGCGGTAACCTTGTTCATTACGGAGCATTTTGCTATCCCCGTATCTACAACACACACCATTACCGGTTCAATCATTGGGGTGGGTTTAACAAAGCGTGTTTCGGCTGTGCGCTGGGGCGTTACCGTAAATTTGGTTTGGGCATGGATAATCACCATCCCTATTTCGGCGCTTATTGCCGGCCTTATGTTCATGTTGGTTAGGCATATATAATTGCTGCATTACTGGCAGTAAATTTGCTTACCTTTTCGCATGAAAAAAACGCTTATCCTTATTCCGCTCCTGTTCACTTTATTTTGTAGTTGCGATACGCTTAACCAGGTTGCACAAACCACAGTAAGCCAGCTTGGCAACCCAACTAATCTCGAAATTAACAACGGCCTTAAACAAGCCCTGGAAATAGGCACCGGCAAAAGTTCGGACCAGCTATCTGCCGCTAATGGTTTTTTTGGTAACGCTGCCATAAAAATACTTTTCCCGCCCGAGGCACAAAAGGTGGAGAAAACCCTGCGCAGTATTGGGCTGGGCAAATTAGCAGATAACGTTATCCTATCCCTTAACCGAGCCGCAGAAGATGCCGCCGGCAAAGCAAAGCCAATATTTGTTAACGCCATAAAGCAAATGACCCTAACTGATGTAACAAATATCCTTTTAGGAAACAAGGATGCCGCTACGCAATATTTTAAACGTACTACCACCATGGCACTTGCCGCCGGCTTTAAACCGGTTATTGAAACCAGCTTAAACAAAGTAGGCGCTACAAAATATTATACTGATGCGGCAAATGCTTACAACAAAGTACCGTTTGTAAGCAAAGTGAATCCGGACATCAGCGATTACGTTACCCAACGCGCTATTGAAGGCCTGTTTGTAAAAATTGCACAGGAAGAACTAAACATCCGCCAAAACCTTGGTGCACGTACTACACCATTACTCCAAAAGGTGTTTGGTTACTACGATAAAAATAAAAAGTAATAGAATATCTTGATAGAGAAACCGGCGATAGGTTTAACACCTGTCGCCGGTTTTGTTTCCATTTATTAACGCGTCATTACAGAATAGTGCTTAAGAGATTGCTTCCCACATCGTAATAACAGGATTTTTCTGAATGGACTTTCTACCTATGAAACAACACCTTAACCTGCACATCCTCGGCTTTGCCGGATGCATTACCTATCCAGGCAGGACCGTTTTGAATCAGGCTGATAGCTTTTGCATCAGCGGTTGTGCTTAGGCTTTTGGTTACCGTGATGGCAGTAACTGTACCATTAGGATTTATGGTGGCTTTTAATTCTACTGCGCCTTCTTTCCCATCCAGATTAACGGCACGTTGCTGCAAGTATTTTTTATAGTTATCCCAACCGGCTAAAGGGTGGGCATTTGATATGCTCTTTGCTCTTTTATCAGCGATGGCTACCTCCCTCAAAATCGGGGAAGTTATAGCATCGCTTTCATTACTTTTAAAAGTTTTAGTACCGATTGCATTCTCCACACTCCCGGTAGCTGCATCCTTTTTAGCACTCGGCATGGTGTACCCATAAGCGTTGCCTTCTGTTGCAGAGGCGGGTTTGGCGGAAGCCCTTCCGGCCGCATCCGGCAAAGGCAACGCGTCTTTTTTATCTATAACCGCGCCCGCCATTAAATTTGGCGGCAGCCCGGCGCTTGCCAGTGCCGATGGATTATTATCTGTGGCTTTGCCTGGTCGCGTGGTCATGCTTGCCCCTTCGGCCTTACTCTTAAGTACGGTTGGTGCTGTAGCAGTTTTATTGGTAGCGATAAATCCGCCGCCCAAAAGTGTGTCTTGTTTTTTACCGGCAACAATATCCGAGCCTACCATTTCTTCTAACGGGCTTATAGTTGGCACTTCCTTTAATATATCTTGTTGTACCGGGGCGGTCCCATTCATAGTAACCGTGGTTTTGGCATTCTTATCTGCGAAAACTTTTTTATTAATGTTTGGCGATATATTATTGGATGCTATAGTTTGTTTTTTCGGAGAGGTTATCACCTGCTCTGCCTGCTTATCTATAATAACAGGCGCTGTATCTGTAGGGATAGCTTTTGCCGGTTGGTTCATGGCTATCTGTGGTATCTGCTTATCGCTACTGTCATTGTTGTAAAGCAGCCCTATCACCACGGCAAAACCTATTACACTGGCAGCAATTGCTGTAACCATCCAAGGTGTCATGCGCATCACTTTCGTTGCTGTACGGGCTTCTAATCGTTGCTGTAAGCCCGTAATATTATTACGTTGATCTGCCTTTATCGCGCCATACCCTTCCAGCGCATCCATCAAAAAAGGATCGTCCTGCGCGCGGCGTTCCAGTTTATGCATGGCGCGGGCATCAAGCTCCCCGTTAAGGTACTTCTGTATTTGCTGTATGTCGGCCTGTTTATTCTCCACTGTTCTTTTCAAGGCAAATTTTAAGATTGCGCTTTCCATTTTGTATGTAGCTTTTTACCTCGTTCATGGTAAATCCCGTTTCATCGGCTACTTCTTTATAACACTTCTCGTCAAGGTAAAATAACTTAACGCTTTGCTGTTGTGCCGGCGTTAATTTACCCAAACATCGCTCCAAAGCCTGCATGGCCTCTTCGCGGTTATCTGTATCAGGATGCAAAACCGGGGTAAATTCCATAAACTCATCTAAAGCTACGGTCTCTGATTTTTTACCGCTTCGTAATTGCATTAGGCAATAGTTGCGACTAAGCACATATAACCATGCCCTAAACTGCTTAATTTCATGCTGATGCACCTTTTGTGCCAGCTCTTCAAAAATAGCCATTACAACATCCTGCGCCTGTTCTTCATCTTTTAAATATTTTAAACCAACACCATAAACCAGCGGCATGTAACGCTCATACAGTCGGCCCAAAACTTTTAAGTCGCGGCTGTCCCGGTAGCTTTGCAATAGCTTATCGTCTGCGGTATCTTCTGGTTTAACTGGTCGGTTAAAAAATTTCATTCAAGAGGGGTGCAAAATAATTTTTTTTACCCGTTTATGGAAATCTTAAATATCCTGCATCCTACCCATAAAACATAACAGATATGAAAAAGCTATTATTACTGATGATGCTGTTTGCCGCCTTTACCGGGTTTAAAAGCGCCACAGCCAACCGTATTATTACCGGCACAGTTACCGCTGCCGGCGACAAACTGCCCTTGCCCGGCGTAAGTATAACAGTGAAAGGGACCAGCATCGGTACTCAAACTAATACGGCGGGGCAGTATTCACTAAGCGTACCCGAGGGTAAGGCGACTTTGTCATTTGCGTTCACAGGGTTTCAAAAACAGGAAATCGCCGTTGGCAGTAAAAGCCATGTAGATGTAGTACTAAAGGAATCCTCAAACTCGCTTAACGAAGTTGTAGTAGTAGGCTATGGCGTTCAAAAAAGAACCGATGTGGTAGGTAGCGTCACAACTGTTAGAAGGCGGGACATTTTTAAAAATATACCCCACGGTTACACAACAACGCAATACAAAAACCAGCCGGTGCAAGGCCGCACAAAAAGCGTGTCGGCTGCATTGCAAGGAAGAGTCTACGGCTTGCAGGTTAATGCAGCAGATAAAAAATCTTACAACTACAACGCTCCAAGTCCAGTCGAAAAGGACGAAAGCTATAAAGGAACAATTGAGAATGCCTTTACCAATGCTTCATCAACCCCGCTGTCTACTTTTTCTGTTGATGTGGATGCCGCATCGTACAGTAACATTAGGCGTTTTATCAATAACGGACAACTGCCTCCATCCGATGCGGTACGCGTTGAAGAAATGATAAACTATTTTAACTACAATATGGCGGGCCCTACAGATGGTGGCCCGGTTGCTATCCATACCGAAATTTCATCGGCACCGTGGAACACCAAACACCGCTTGTTGCGCATCGGCTTAAAGGCCAAAACCATAGCCAACAATAATTTACCTGCATCTAATCTGGTTTTCCTGATAGATGTTTCCGGGTCGATGAACAGCGAGAACAAACTGCCGTTGGTACAATCGTCATTAAAAATGCTGGCAGACCAATTGCGCCCGCAAGATAAAGTTGCTTTGGTAGTTTACGCAGGTGCGGCAGGTGTGGTACTGCCATCAACCAGCGGCGATAAAAAAGAAACCATTAAAAATGCCATTGATAATTTAAGCGCGGGCGGCTCTACAGCGGGTGGCGCGGGTATTAAGCTGGCCTATAAAATAGCTGCCGAAAACCTGATGAAGAAAGGTAACAACCGCATCATCTTAGCTACCGATGGCGATTTTAACGTTGGTGCATCAAGCGATGATGATATGGAAAAACTGATCGAAAAAGAACGCGAAAGCGGTATCTTTCTTTCTGTATTAGGTTACGGGATGGGTAATTATAAAGACAGCAAAATGGAAACCCTTGCAGATAAAGGCAATGGCAACTATGCCTATATCGATAACATTACCGAGGCACGCAAAACCCTGGTGAGCGAGTTTGGCGGCACGTTATTTACTGTTGCTAAGGATGTGAAGTTGCAGATAGAGTTTAACCCTGCCAAAGTACAAGCCTATCGCTTATTGGGTTACGAGAACCGCCTGTTAAACAAAGAGGATTTTAACGACGATAAAAAAGACGCGGGCGATATGGGAAGCGGCCACACCGTTACCGCGTTTTACGAAATTGTGCCTGCCGGGATAAAAGACGATTACATGGTAAGTGTAGACCCATTAAAATACCAAAAGGTAAAAGAAAGTAAAGTTGACCTGAACCCATCGGCAGAGATGATGACTATTAAGTTCCGTTACAAAGAACCGGTATCATCGGTAAGTAAATTGAGCAAGGCCGTAGTTTACGATAAGCCGATTGAATTTGCCGCCACTACTGCCGATTTCAAATTTGCATCTGCCGTGGCTGAGGTTGGCATGTTGCTTCGCGAATCTAAATTTAAACAAAAAGCAAGCTTTGATCACGCTATTGCCACAGCCCGCGCCGGCAAAGGCGACGACCACGAAGGTTACCGCGCCGAGTTTATCCGCCTCGCAGAAAGCGCAAAACTGCTGAGTAAGTCATCTGCTTTGGCTAAAGTTGAGGAGGAATAGGTAAGTATGCCAGTCTGAACTTGTCGAACTATTAATCCTTCGACAAGTTCAGACTGACAAAACTAATCAGGCTAATTACTTTGCAGGATCTTGCCCAAATGTTTTGCTCAGTATGTCATACAATTCCGGGTGCTTGGTTTGGAATTGCTCCGGTTTCTCAAAAAAGTATTCGGATACCACCGCGAAAAATTCCGCCTCATTGGTGGTGGCATAAACGTCGATATCTGAACGCCCCTCCTCTATCTTATGAATCTCCTGGTGCATCATCCGTACCCAGGGCTCCACATATTCGTGTAGCATGAAACCTTCGGGGATGCCATCCGTAGCGCCGTCAGATTTATCCAATAAATGCACAAACTCGTGGATGCCGGTATTCTCCTTCCCGTTGTTTTCAGAAAAACCCTTTATAAGTGCGCTGCGCGATAATATCATTTGCCCGTTCATGTAACCGCTGCCCACCATACCCATGATGTTTCGGCCCTCGCTCCCGTTACCTTCAAACTGAAACTCCTTATCGAAGGTGTCCGGATACAAAAGCACGTTAGTAAGGTTACGGTACGTCCAATCTTTAAAAGCAAAAATGGGGATCACCGCGCTGGATGCTATCATAATGCGGTCGGTATCTGTTATCTCTAAGCCTACACCTTCGATGCGTATGGCATCAAGAAACTGCTCTATCCTGTCTTCAAAGTACAGCTTATCCGTGTCTGATAGTTTGTTGTAATAATCGATATGCTGCGTTAACAATTGCTTCTGCGCGTCGGTCAGAATGGTTTGGGTGAGTTTACCGTTTCGTTTGCGCCCTTGAAATAGCGAGTAACAGATAACAACGACGATAATGATGGAGAAATAAATCATGGTGGTATGTGAGGAGGCAAGTTAACAAAAAAGAATATGTCAATTGCGAGCGATAGCATGGCAATCTTTTCGCTTACAGTCGAACGCGACGGGATTGCCACGTGGCTACGCTTCTTGCAATGACATATTTTATAAAATAATCCTAAAACAAAAAGCGATGGGTAAACCCATCGCTTTTAAAATCATTCGGACTTCCGGACTACGGACTTTCCGACTATATCATCATCCTTACCGGTTCTTCCAGTAATGATTTTAAGGTTTGCAGGAATGCGGCAGCTGTTGCGCCATCCACCACGCGGTGATCGGCACTTAGCGTAACCTTCATTACGTTGCCCGGTACTACCGCGCCATTTTTAACAACAGGCACTTGTGCTATACCGCTAACGGCTAAAATACAAGCGTTTGGTGTGTTAATAATTGCGGTAAACTCGTCAACACCAAACATACCAAGGTTTGATATGGTGAAAGTTGACCCTTCCATCTCGGCAGGTTGTAATTTTTTAGATTTTGCTTTACCGGCATACTCTTTAACCTCTTGCGAGATATAGCTTAACGATTTACCATCGGCAAATTTAATAACCGGTACCAATAGGCCTTCGTCTACCGCTACTGCTACACCAATGTGTACATGCTCGTTAGTACGGATAGTATCACCCAGGAACGATGAGTTGATGGCAGGGTGTTGTTTTAGGGCAACCGCGCAAGCTTTTAATACAAAATCGTTAAAGGAGATCTTAACCGGGGCAACCTCGTTCATTTTGTTACGGGCAGCAATTGCCTGGTCCATATCTATCGACATGGTAACATAGAAGTGAGGGGCAGTGAACAAGCTTTCAGACAATCTGCGGCTAATAGCTTTACGCATTTGCGTAACATTTCTTTCCGTAAATTTCTCTTCGCCTGTGTAAGTTGGCAATACAACCGGTGCTTTTGCGGCAGATGCAGCGGTTTCCTGTGGTTTAGCGGTCTCTGCAGGTTTTGCAGATGGTGTAAAGCCTTCAATATCTTTCTTGATGATGCGGCCGTTTTCTGCGCTGCCTTTAACATCATTTAAATTAATGCCTTTGTCTTTAGCAATTTTACGCGCCAAAGGTGATGCTTTAACACGGCTGTCATCCTCGGTAGAACCGGTTGACGTAGCAGTTGGGGCAGCTTCAGACTGTGCAGCCGGCGCTTTCTCTTCGGTAGCTTCTTCAGCAGGTGCTGCTTCAACGGTACCATCGCCCCCATCAGCGTTATCTAATAATGGTTGTATGTCGGTACCCTCTTTACCAACAATAGCAATAATGCCGTTAACCTGTGCGGCTTCGCCTTCTTTAACACCAATGTATAATAAGGTACCGGCTTCGTAACCCACAACTTCCATGGTAGCTTTGTCGGTTGCCACATCAGCTAATGAATCATCCGCTTTTACTTTATCACCAACTTTAAAGTTCCATTTTTCAATGGTACCCTCAGTCATGGTATCGCTTAGCAAAGGCATACGTATTACCGTAGCCGGGATGCTTGAGGTATCAACCTTTGGTTTTGCAGATGCAGATTTCTCGGCAGTTGCAGCAACCGGTTTTTTATCTTCGGCTACCGCTGGTTTTTCCTCGGCCGCCGGTTTTTCTTCTTTTTTCTCTTCAGTTTTTGCAGGAGCAGAACCGCCGCCATCTAATAACGCTTTGTAATCTTCACCCTCATTACCTAAAACGGCAATAATAGTGTCAACCGGCACAGCGTTACCTTCTTCAACACCTACATAAAGTAAAGTGCCGTCCTGGTACGATTCAAAATCCATAGTGGCTTTATCGGTTTCTATCTCGGCCAATACATCGCCCGATTTTACCTTATCGCCAACTTTTTTATGCCATTTCGCCAATACTCCTTCGGTCATGGTATCGCTCATTTTGGGCATTTTAACTACTTCAGCCATATACTGTGATGAATATTGTTAATTTTTAAATATAAAATATTAGTCGCGGATGTACGGGTAGTCCTGTTGTACATAAACATCAGTGTAAAGTTCTGATGCTTCCGGATAAGGAGAATCTTCAGAGAACTGAACTGCCTCATCTACTTGTGCTTTAATTTTCGCGTCTATTTCTTCGAACCATTTGTCATCAGCATAGCCATTTTTTTGAATAGCTAATTTTACTGTTTCAATAGGGTCTTTTGATTTATAGCTTTCCAACTCCTCTTTAGTACGGTATTTCTGCGGATCGCTCATCGAGTGGCCCTTGAAACGGTAAGTACGCATTTCCAAAAAGGTTGGGCCTTCGCCGCGGCGTGCACGTTGTACAGCCTCGTCCATGGCGTTGTGCACCGCAACCGGGTCCATACCATCAACCGGTGATGACGGGATGCCGTAAGGCAAGCCTAATTTGTAAATATCTGTTTGTATAGTAGTACGCTCTACAGATGTACCCATTGCATAACCATTGTTCTCACAAACAAAAATTACAGGTAGTTTCCATAGCGCGGCCATGTTAAAGGTTTCGGTTAATGCACCCTGGCGCACGGCACCATCACCCATATAGGTAATGTTTACGTTATCGGTACCCTTAAATTTTTCGGCAAAGGCTACACCTGCACCCATTGGTACCTGGCCGCCTACAATACCATGTCCGCCATAGAAATGGTTTTCCTTGTCGAACATGTGCATCGAGCCGCCTTTACCTTTAGAGCATCCTGTTGCTTTACCATACATCTCGGCCATAATAGCGTTAGGGTGTGTACCTTTAGCTAAAGCGTGTGCGTGGTCACGGTAAGCAGTTATTAAACTGTCTTCGTGGCGTATAACAGACATAGCGCCTGCTAACACAGCTTCCTGCCCAATATAAAGGTGGCAAAATCCGCGTATTTTTTGCTGACCGTATAACTGACCGGTTTTTTCTTCAAACTTACGCATCAGGAGCATAGACTCATACCACATCAGGTAGGTGTCTTTAGTTATTTCGATTGAACTCATTTATTAAATAAAGTTTCTATGTAGAAGTGCAAATCTAATTATATCCTGCAAATAACCGAAACTGCAACGAATTTGTTAGCATCATTTGATTAAATTTTTGCCGGGCCGTTATAATGCACGCATAGTAATTTTGAAAAATGCGAAATAACATTTGGATATGGTGTAAAATGTACGCTTTGTAAGAAGGCGAAAAGTTGCTTTATCGCAATTATCTTCTTGTAAAAAATCTTTGTTTCAACGTTAAATGCAAGTCGGTTTTGGGTCGAAAAACGGTAATTAGAAGCCTATTTAATTCTTGCTTAATGTTATTGCTTAACGGCTAATTCAAAATTATAGAGGCAACTTTTAATTACGTAAGCCATACAACACTAATTGAAAATTAATTTCACCGGGTGAAATTTCAGCCGACGAATTTTACTTTATCGACATTATTATTAACAACGGTTAAAAATATTATCTGAATCGTTATGAAAAAAAATCTCCTATTTAATTTGGTAGTTTAAAAATATTGGATAGTTTTGTATTCAACAATAGACACAGCGTCCAATTTAATATACATTTGCTGCCCTAATTCAGCAATTAAAGAGATTAAATGAAGAAAATTATAATTGCTATTGCACTATTTATGAGCGTTTTAGCCGCTCAGGCTCAAACAAAAACTGTTCCAACTCCAGTTGCAGAAAATGCAGAACAAGAGAGTTTAGCAAAAGATTACCTTTCTCAAATTATGGGTGTTGCTGTTTCGGCTACCTCAAACATGAAACTCTTTAACTTTGTGTACAATTGGATAGGTACTCCATACCGTTTTGGTGGTTCATCAAAAAAAGGTATCGATTGCTCAGCATTTACAAAACAACTATACAGCGATGTATTTAACTTACCAATCCGTCGTAGCTCACGCGATATTTTTAGTATGGTTAGCCCGGTTGGTAAAGATGATCTTAAAGAAGGTGACCTTGTTTTCTTCAAAATACATAGCCGCAGCATTTCGCACATCGGCATTTACCTTGGTAACAATAGGTTTGCACATGCATCATCGCGTGGTGTAGCCATCAGCAATTTAGATGAAGCGTACTATAGCCGTTATTTTTATAAAGGCGGCCGTTTATTAGAATCATTTAAAAGTGAACTATCGCCATCGTCTACCGATGACAAGCCAGCTAACTAAGCAAACCTAAATTAAATATCCCTGATCCTTTCATTAATCATGAGAGGATTTTTTTTGCCTGATCATGAAAGCCCGGTTCATCCTTTTTATAGTTGCCGCGATATTTTTATCCGCCTGCCATCAGCCTGAAACTAAAATGCATCCGGATAAATTGGAAGCAGATACTCCAATTATTTCTACAGATACAATTGCCCTGTTGCCCGCTGATACAACTATAACTATTGCGGCGGCTGGCGATATCATGCTGGGGTCATCCTATCCGGACAGCACTTTTTTACCACCCGATAGCGCAAAGGCAAGTTTTAAATATGCTTTAAAGCATCTGCAAAAAGCCGATATTACTTTTGGCAACCTGGAGGGTGTGTTGTTAGATACCGGAGCGCCGGTTGGTTACAAATTAAGGTTTCAGCATAAAGGATATTTATTTAGAATGCCCGTTAAGTTTGGCGGTGTTTTTAAAGAAGCCGGCTTTAATGTACTTAGCGTGGGCAACAACCACTCAAATGATTTTGACCGCGCCGGCCGCCGCAGTACTATTAAAACTTTAGATAGCTTGGGCATCCACACCGCGGGCTTTAAAAGCCATCCGTCAAAATCGTTCACGAAGAATGGCGTAAAATATGGATTTTGCGCTTTCTCACCCAACGGGCAAACGGTTTCGCTATTGCAGATAGCCAATGCAAAAGCCATCATCAGCGATCTGAAAGCCAAAAACGATATTGTAATTGTATCCTTTCACGGCGGTGGCGAAGGTACGGAATATGAGCACGTGCCGGATTCGGCCGAGATCTTTAAAGGTGAGAATCGCGGAAACCTGCGCCTGTTTACCCACGCCGCTATTGATGCAGGGGCTGATGTAATATTGGGCAACGGCCCGCATGTTGCACGCGCGATGGAATTATATAAAAACCGGTTTATAGCCTACAGCCTCGGTAATTTTGTGACTTACAAAGGGGTGAGTGTAAGTGGCGTATGCGGCCTTGCACCATTGCTCAAGATCCGCATTAATAAAAAGGGTGAGTTTTTGAACGGGCAGATCATATCCTACAGGCAAAACCACCACATGGGTTTGTTGCCAGATACGCTTAACCGCGCGGCACTGCGCATAAAAGATTTAACCGAGGCCGATTTTATCCGGCCCGGGTTAAGTATTTCTGCTACCGGCGCAATAGCACCGGCAGTAAGTAATTAGGCTTCGTCTTTTGTGTTGCGAACAAGGCTAATACCCGTAAAGAAAAATATAACAGAGATCAATCCAATCACTATTAATGTAGTTGCGGCACCTGTGTGCTGAATGATTTGTACGCCTGTATAAATAAGACCGATAATACCTAATACAGTAAGTATTGCTCCGAATGTACGTTTTAAATTCATGATGAACAGTTAGTTGAGGTTAAACAATCTACTCATTAACCACAATTCCCCCAGTTTGTTTGCATACACCCGCTGGTTGTGTTATATCGATAAATATCATAAATGTGTAAGTTTTTAAAAATCCAAGTATCATTTGCCAACCAATTACGTTAATATGCTTGTAAGTGCCTCGCATTTACATTGTGATAAGGTTTAGGTTGAAAGTCCCCGGGCAGCAAGTGCCCGGGGCTTTTATTTTTTATAGCCTTTAGCAATCCCATCCTTTTTCTACATCTTCGTTTTTTAACTTTATATAATGAGTGATTTAAAAGCAAAGCTGCACGCGTTGTGCGTTGCTTATATACAAACCCGCATGCAGGCTGCCGAACTTGCAATTGCTGAAGCGCAGCAGGCACAAAACGATGATACTAAAAGCAGCGCGGGTGATAAATACGAAACCGGACGCGAAATGGCCCAGCAGGAAACCAACCGCAACCTCGCGCAACTTAATGAGGCAAATAAGTTAATGGTGGCCCTAAACCAGATCCCCGTTAACAACCCATCCGTAAAAACAGAGAATGGTAGCGTTATATTCACCAATAATGGCAATTTTTACCTGGCTATAAGTGCCGGCGCGTTGGTCTTAGATGGCAAAACCTACATAGCTGTATCGCCGGCATCGCCTATTGGTTTTAAAATGAAAGATAAAAAAGCAGGCGAAGAATTTATTTTAAACGAAAAAACTTACCTAATACAGCGGGTTTTGTAAAATTCAAGGCTAAAATTTAAGTTGAAATAGAAAATAAAAAATATAGTTTATTAAATAATTGTACAATTGATTGATTTCTATTCTATATTTGGTGTAAACAAATAAATGAACGGTGCAAAACTGTTCATTACTAAACTAATTTTTTGATGAACATATTCGTAGGAAGCCTTCCTTACTCATTAGAGGAAGCAGATTTACAAGAGCTTTTCGAAGCTTATGGTGAAGTAACCACCGTTAAAATTATTATTGACAGAGAGTCGGGCAGAAGCAAAGGCTTTGGTTTTGTTGAAATGTCTGATGACGAAGCTGCACAAAAAGCAATTTCAGGCTTAAACGGTTCTGAAGTTAGCGGTCGTTCAATCGCAGTTAGCCAGGCAGAAGACAAAAAACCAGGCGATCGCAGAAGCGGTGGCGGCGGTGGTTTTGGTGGCGGCAACCGCAGTGGCGGTGGCGGTGGTGGCTACTCAAGAGACAGCAACAGAGGTGGTGGTGGCGGCGGCGGTGGCGGCGGCTATTCTAAAGATAGCAGAGGCGGCGGTGGCGGCGGCGGTAGCCGTTGGTAATAACCAGCCTTTAAATTAAAGCAAGGCGCCGCGTTTACCACGGTGCTTTGCTTTAATTAGCATTTGAAACACGCTCTCAAATTTTGTTAGCGTGCTTTTTATTGCCTTTTTTTAAGTGATTTGGTGTTGTTATTTAATAACAACAATATATTGCTATACACTTCATATATAGCCTGTTAAAACTACTTGCATAATATTCTGTTATTAGGCCGGCAAATTCTTTTGCTTGTAAGCAGTGAATTTTAAGGGGCTTTGATACTTTTTATTATTTTTGTAAAAAATCACAAAAATGAGCGAACTCATTAAAAAACAAGTAAATGATGCAAAAGCTTTAATGGATAAAGCGATTGATCATGCAGATAACGAATTAAATAAGATCCGTGCAGGTAAAGCAAACCCATCTATGTTAGATGATATTAGCGTTGATTACTACGGTACACCTACTCCTTTAAGCCAAATTGGTAGCGTAAACACGCCAGATGCGCGTACTATTATAGTACAGCCCTGGGAAAAATCGTTATTACCTGCTATCGAAAAAGCTATTAAAGAAGCTAATTTGGGCATTAACCCGCAAAACGATGGTGTAATTATTCGCATCAACGTACCACCTTTAACAGAAGAGCGCCGTCGCGACCTGGTTAAGAGAGCCAAAGGCGAAGCAGAAACGGGTAAGGTTGCTATCCGCAACATCCGTAAGGATGCCAACGAAAAGATCAAAAAATTAAAGACTGAAGGCGTTTCTGAAGACGAGATAAAAGTTGGCGAAGCCGAGGTTCAAAAATTGACTGATGCCTATATCGTTAAAGTTGACCAGTTAACAGATCTGAAAGAAAAAGATATCATGACGGTTTAACTTTAACCGTTTGTATATATTGAAAAGGGGTGACCAAATGGTTCATCCCTTTTTTGTTGAAATAATTTGCAAGTGTAAAATCAACCGTAATATTTGCGTAATTAATTACGTAATTGATATTACATATGGAGTTTTACGATAAAGTGGGCAAGATGGCTTTAGGAAGCAGGTTGCATAGGTTAAGTGAAAAATTAACTGAACAAGCCGGTGATGTTCACGGCATATATAATATTGAAATGAATCCGAAGTGGTTCCACGTATTTTACGCGCTGGCCGAGGGCGAGGATAAATCGATCATGCAGATCGCGCAAGAGATAAGCCATTCGCACCCTTCGGTGAGTACCATTGTAAAAGAAATGGTTAAACACGGTGTAGCGCAAGAAGTAGCCAACAAAGCAGATGCCCGAAAAACATATATCCAGCTAACAGATAACGGACGCGAGATAAACAGCCGTATCCAGGTACAATATGCCGATGTAAATGCCGATGTAGAAAATGCTTTGGCCGAGACCCAGTACAATATCTGGAAAGCTATTGGGGAGTGGGAATTTTTGCTTGAACAAAAAAGCCTGGTTAATAGGGTAAAGGACGAAAAGAAGGCACGCGAAAGTGCCGATGTACAAATTGTAGATTATAAACCCGAATACCAGCCGGCCTTTAAACATTTAAATGAAGAGTGGATAAGCCAATATTTTAAGATGGAAGCTACCGACTATAAATCGCTCGACCATCCAGACGACTACATCCTTAATAAAGGCGGCCATATATTTATGGCGCTTTACAATAACGAACCTGTTGGTGCGTGCGCGCTCATCAAAATGGAAGAGAATATGTATGAACTGGCTAAAATGGCTGTTTCCCCAAAAGCAAAGGGCAAGGGTATAGGCTTTATATTAGGGCAGGCATGCATCACCAAAGCAAAAGAGATGGGCGCCACTAAACTATATCTTGAAAGCAATACTATTTTAAAACCGGCCATCAACCTATACCATAAATTAGGGTTCAAGAAAGTTACCGGCATCCCGTCGCCGTACGAACGGTGCAATATCCAGATGATGCTGGAGCTTTAATTTCCTATTATTAACCCCATTGTCAAATTAAAGGGAATGAGCCGCTTAGCCATTCCCTTTTTTTATTTTTGTGTTATAACATGAAAATATTACTTTCTTATTTATCAAAACACCGCTGGACGGTTGTCCTCGCGCTGTTCCTTGCCGGGTTAAATATTGGCTTTTCGCTGGTAGACCCTATGGTCACCGGTACCATTATGGATAAATACATTATCCCTAAAGACAATATCGCCCGAAGTTTCGAATACCGCCTTTATGGAGCCCTTGGATTAGTAGGCCTTGCTATTGGCGCGGCCATGGTATCGCGTATAGCAAAAAACTTCCAGGATTATTTTACTAATATAATTGTTCAAAAAACAGGTGCCGAAATGTATGCAGATGGTTTAAAACACTCTCTTGAATTGCCTTACCAGGTATTTGAAGACCAGCGCAGCGGCGAAACCCTGGGTATCCTGCAAAAAGTACGGCTGGATAGCGAGAAGTTCATCACCTCGTTTATCAGTGTGTTATTTGTGAGTTTGGTGGGGATGATTTTCGTGATCGTTTATTCGTTAAAGGTAAACTACCAGGTAACACTGGTGTATTTCTGCGCTATCCCGATTATTACGTTTGTTAGTATGGCGCTGAGTAAGCGCATTAAAAATATTCAGCGTAAAATTGTAGCCGAGACTACCGCTTTGGCAGGATCTACTACAGAATCGCTGCGTAATATCGAACTGGTGAAAAGCCTTGGTTTAGCGAAACAGGAAATAGCACGACTTAACAAAACTACTTACAAGATCCTCGATCTGGAGTTGAAAAAGGTTAAATATGTGCGCAGCATGAGTTTTATACAGGGTACAGTTGTGAATCTTGTGCGTAGTGCCATGGTATTGATACTATTGATCCTGATCTTTAAAAATGAATTAACGCCGGGCGATTACCTAAAGTTCTTGTTCTATTCATTCTTCCTGTTTAACCCTTTGCAGGAACTTGGTAACGTTATCCAATCGTGGCGCGAGTCGCAGATCTCGTTGGCTAATTTTGAGAACATCCTTAATGCCCCTATCGATAAGAAACCTGAAAAACCGGTGTTATTGGAAAAGGTGCGAAGCCTGGCATTTAGCGATGTAAGCTTTAAACACTTAACGGCTAACCGCAACGCGCTAAATAATATCACCTTTAAAACCAATACCGGCGAAACCATCGCCTTTGTTGGCCCATCGGGTTCGGGTAAAACCACGTTGGTTAAACTGTTGGTTGGTTTATATCAGCCGTTGGAAGGTGACATCCTTTATAACGACATACTGAGCAAAGAAATTGACCTTGACCAGCTACGCGAGAAAGTTGGTTTTGTAACGCAGGATACACAACTATTCTCGGGCACAATACGCGAGAACCTGCTGTTTGTAAACCCAACCGCTACCGACGAGGAATGTATGAATGTATTACAGCGTGCAGCCTGCCAAACCCTGCTTGCCCGTGCTGATAATGGCCTTGACACCGTAATTGGTGAAGGGGGAGTAAAAGTGTCGGGCGGCGAAAAGCAACGCCTTTCTATTGCCCGTGCATTGTTGCGTAAACCGGATATCCTGGTATTTGATGAGGCAACATCTTCGTTGGATTCTATCACCGAAGAAGAGATAACAGATACTATCCGCGATGTATCTGTATTGAATGACCATATCACCATATTGATAGCCCATCGCCTGTCAACCATTATGCACGCCGATTGCATTTATGTGCTGGAAAAAGGCCATATAATAGAATCTGGCAAGCATCACGATCTGATAGATCAAAAGGGCCTTTATTACGCCATGTGGAGGCAACAAATTGGTGAGAAGCATACGGTGGATGCGTAAGTAAAACGCCAGGCTTTACCCCCACCCGTCATTGCAATGACGGGTCGTAAACCAAGAAAGCCCTGCTGAAATCAGCAGGGCTTTCTTTTACGCTTATCTTTTAATTATTTTACCAGCGTACCAATATGTTCGCCTTTAGCGATTTTCATGAAGTTGCCTTCTTTGTTCATATCAAATACAATGATTGGTAGTTTGTTTTCCTGGCAAAGGGTAATGGCGGTCATGTCCATTACGTTTAAGCCCTTATCGTATACTTCCTGAAAACTGATCTCATCATAACGGGTTGCTAACGGGTCCTTCTCCGGGTCGGCGGTATAGATACCATCCACACGGGTGCCTTTCAGTACAACGTCTGCCTTGATCTCTATAGCACGTAATGATGCTGCGGTATCTGTTGTAAAATACGGGTTACCGGTACCGGCACCAAATATCACAATTTTACCAACCTCTAAATGGTGCATGGCACGGCGGCGAATGTAGGGCTCACAGATCTGCTCCATTTTAATAGCCGATTGTAAACGGGTTTCTACCCCAATACTTTCCAGCGCATTTTGCAGGGCCATACAGTTAATTACAGTGGCAAGCATACCCATGTAATCGGCCTGGGCGCGTTCCATACCGCTTTTTTCGGCACTAAGTCCTCTAAAAATATTGCCGCCACCAACAACAATGGCTATCTCGATACCCTCGTCTTTAACCGCTTTTATATCATGAGCGTATTGCAAAACCTGGTTGTTATCAATACCATACTGACGTTCGCCCATCAGGGATTCGCCGCTAAGCTTTAGTAGGACTCTTTTGTATTTCATTTATATGGAAGATTTATCAAAAATAGATATAAAATGGTATTGTTAAAATTTTATGTTGTGGGTGTTAAATAATTCCCCTGCAATATGGTTGCCAGGGTTTCAAATTTGTTGTTAAAGATGATCAGATCGGCGTCAAAACCTGCTGCTACTCTCCCCTTTGTTTTTTTACCGGCCAGTTCCGCAGGATACAATGTAGCCATGTTTACGGCTTCGGCCAGTTCGATACCCACATATTCTACACAGTTTTGTACCGCCTTTAACATTGTTAAGCTCGAGCCGGAAAGCGTACCATCTGGCATTACGTATTTGTTGCCATCTAACCTGTGCTGGTAAGCACCTTCGGTAGCGGCGGTAACAGCATCGGTAATTAAGAATAATTTATCGCCAAGCTCGCGTTTAGCTAAACGGATCATTGGCCAATCCACATGGTTACCATCGGCAACAATGCTGGTGTACGGTTTTTCTTCGAATATGGCGGGGATGTAACCCGGCTCGCGGTGGTGCATTTGCGGCATCGCATTAAACAAGTGCGTTACTGCCGGGATAGGTTTATTTAAAAAGCCTTTCCCCTGCTCGTAAGTAGCATTGCTATGGCCCGATGATATGATGATGCCCTGCGCATGCAGGTAATCTATCACTTCCTGGTCCTGCAATTCCGGCGCTATGGTTATCATGCTGATAACGCCATCAGCCTGTTCTATCCAACTTTTAACTTCGGCAAGTGTTGCTTTTTTAATTAAATCTGCAGGGTGGGCGCCGCGTTTTGCAACGTTAAGGTACGGTCCTTCGAGGTGCAGGCCCCAAAAGTTACCACGTCCATTTTTCCGGTATTCTTTTGCGGCTGCGATGCCTGCTTCAACAATCTCATTAGTATTTGTACCGATGGTGGCGAAGAAGCCGGTAGTGCCCTGGCTTAACAGATCATCTTCCATGCGTTTAAGCGCAGATACCTCGGGTTTGCCGGCAAAGAGTTTACCGCCACTACCATAGATCTGCAAATCAATAAAACCCGGTGCAAGATAAGCGCCGTTAAGGTCTTTCTTTTCTGCATCCGCAGGGATGGCAGTATCTTCAATAATAGCTTTGATCCGGCTGCCCTCAATTAAAACAGCTTTGCCCGTGGCGATGGTACCGCCGGAGATGAGTTTAAGGTTATGAAGTGCTGTTATCATAGTGTCGCGTATTTAACAGTTTACGTCATTGCGAGGTACGAAGCAATCTCTGCATAGGCAGAGCGGCTTTGTACAGCAAAGAGATTGCTTCGTACCTCGCTATAACGCGGGTGTTTAGAAATCTCAGGGCAAAAAAAATCCCCCTCGTTAATACGAGGGGGATAATATAATTAAGCTCCTAAAGCAACTCGCTTGAAAGCGGTAACGGTTAGGCCTTTATCAACCGTGTCTAAGAACTGTGCAACAGTTTTAGAAGAGTCTTTAACAAACTCCTGGTTTAATAAGGTAGAGTCTTTGTAGAATTTATTAAGCTTACCAGCAGCAATTTTTTCAACCATTGCTTCCGGTTTACCTTCTGCGCGGATAACATCTTTTGCAATTTCCATCTCACGCTCGATGATAGTCGAATCAACACCGTCTTTATCAATAGCTACCGGGTTCATTGCTGCGATTTGCATTGCAACATCTTTACCTGCTTCGTCAGCACCATCAACAGCTTTGCTTAAACCTACTAACACACCTAAACGGTAGTTACCGTGGATGTAAGCAACAACTTTATCACCTTCAATAACTTCATATTTAGATACACCGATTTTCTCGCCGATCTTACCTGTTTTGTCGATGATAGCATCACCAATTTTAACAGTTGTATTTTCAACGTCGATAGTAAGGTCATACAAAGCTTCGATAGAAGCCGGTTTGCCTTGAACAGCCGCATTTGCAATTTCGTTAGCGAAAGCAACAAATTCAGCGTTTTTAGCTACGAAATCTGTTTCGCAGTTAAGCTCAATAACAACACCCGTTTTAAAATCTTCAGACGTACGTGCTATAACAACACCCTCGTTAGATTCGCGATCCTGGCGGCTTGCAGCAACCTTAGCACCTTTTTTTCTTAAAAAATCAATAGCAGCTTCAAAATCGCCATTGGTTTCAGTTAAAGCTTTTTTGCAATCCATCATGCCCGCACCTGTTTGCTGGCGCAGTTTGTTTACATCTGATGCAGATATTTGTACTGTAGACATCTTTTTAGTTTTAAAGTTGAAAGTAAAAAGTTGAAAGTAAAAAGCTACAGGTAACACCTACAACTTTTAACCTTCAACTTTAAACTCAAATATTATTCTTCTGTTGAATCGGCAGCAGGAGCTTCAGTTTCAGCAGCGTCAGCTGTTACTTCTGCAGTCCTTTTACGTTTGCCACCTTCAGAACGGTCAGCTACTTCCGGTGCATCAGCTTTTGCTTTAGCAGCAGCAGCTTCTTTTTCGGTTTCGTCTTCTTTCTCGCGTTTGCGCTCATCTAAACCTTCTTCGATAGCTTTGATGATAATACCGGTGATCAATGAAATTGATTTGGTAGCATCGTCATTCGCCGGGATAGGGAAATCGATGTTCGACGGATCAGAGTTTGTATCAACCATCGCGAAAGTCGGGATGTTTAATTTCAAAGCCTCAGATACTGCGATGTGCTCTTTCTTAACGTCAATTAAGAACAATGCAGCAGGTAAACGGTTAAGATCCGCTATACCACCTAACAAAGTTTCTAATTTGATACGCTCGCGCTGTATCATCAAACGCTCTTTTTTAGATAAGTTGCTGTAAGTACCGTCCTTAGTCAATTTATCGATGTTTGACATCTTTTTGATCGACTTACGTACGGTAGCAAAGTTGGTTAACATACCACCCAACCAACGCTCGGTGATATAAGGCATATTTACGCCTTTTGCATATTCAGCTACGATATCTTTCGCTTGTTTCTTTGTTGCTACGAATAATACTTTACGACCTGATTTTACAATTTGTTTAATTGCTGCAGCAGCTTCTTCAACCTTAGATAAGGTTTTATTTAAATCTATAATGTGGATACCATTGCGCTCCATGAAAATGTACTGTGACATTTTCGGATCCCATTTGCGGGTAAGGTGACCAAAGTGTACACCTGCATCCAGTAAGTCCTGATATGTTGTTCTTGCCATTGTTTGTGTCCTCCTTAAATTATCGTTTACTGAATTGGAATTTCTTACGTGCTTTCTTACGTCCTGGTTTCTTACGCTCAACCATACGGTCATCACGTGTCATCAAACCTTTAGCGCGCAATGCTGGTTTTTTCTCCGGATCCAGTTCAACAATAGCTTTCGCGATAGCTAAACGAACGGCTTCTGCCTGGCCTTTAACACCACCACCTGCAACGTTTACTTTAACATCAAATTTACCGGCAGAGCCAGAAACTTCTGTTGATTGCATAACGATGTACTGTAATGGTAAGGTAGGGAAGTACTCTTTGTAATCTTTACCGTTAACGGTAATGGTGCCGGTGCCATCGTTCAAATAGATACGGGCCACAGCGGTTTTTCTTCTGCCTGAAGTGTTAGTTGTTGGCATTTTCTTTTCTCCTTGTGATTAAAAAATTAAATGGTTGTTGGATTTTGAGCGGCATGAGGATGCTCTGCACCTGCATAAACATGCAGGTTACCATAAATAGCACGGCCTAAACGATTTTTAGGTAACATACCACGTACGGCTTTTTCAATCACACGCTCAGGATGCTTTGCCATTAACTCTTTTGGAGAAATGAAACGCTGACCGCCCGGGTAACCGGTGTAAGAAACATACTGCTTTTCGCTGAATTTGTTTCCGGTCAGTTTAACCTTGTCTGCATTGATAACAATTACATTATCTCCGCAGTCTACGTGTGGGGTGAACCCTGGCTTGTGTTTACCTCTGATCATCATTGCGATCTTAGTACACAAGCGCCCCAAAATCTCATTGTTAGCATCAACAACAACCCATTCTTTATTAACGGTTTTCTTGTTGGCTGAGACAGTTTTGTAACTTAACGTATTCACTTGCTTTTAATTAAATTTATTAAACGTATACTTTACCCCGTAATTACGGGACTGCAAAGATAGGCTTAATTGTTTAATTTACAAATGGTTTTTAAGGAAATTTGAGGGAGATTGCCGGTGGATATATCGGGAAATTAGGACGGTGGGAAATTGAGATGGGTTTAATAGTTGTAATTAGTTTATAACGGTTGTTAATTGGGTATTAATAGAGATACAGTGGGTAGCTGGTTAGGTATGTGATAGTTATGCATATCAGCTAAATAATGATGGCGCTGCCTGCGGCCCGGACTATACTTACAACTCCTCATTACAGGTTGCCGGTAGAAGCCGCCTTTCATTCCGGGGTTTCCACTACTATCCCTAACGCAATTCTATAAATGTAGCTAAATCGCCATTGCGGTAAGAAGCAATCTCTTTGTTATACAATTCTGCTCTGCCTATGTAGAGATTGCTTCGTACCTCGCAATGACGCCCTTAACTATTATCAGCAGCATCTTCTCACCTCTTCTCCACCCTGTCATAAAACCCGCCGAAGCTATTTACCTTCACTGCTTCTTCCGCAAAAAAATCACCGGGGAAGCCTAATTCTATTTTACTGGCATCATCCAGTTTTTGGATCTGGGCTTGGCTTAGCACAACGTCAACAGTTTTAAGGTTATCCTTTAGCTGATCAATTTTGGTTGCGCCTACTATAGGGATGCAGCTGAACCCTTTGCTCATGGTCCATTGGAGGGCAACGTGGCTTTCTGATACACCGAGTTCCTGCGCTATTTCCATCACTACTTTAGTTATGCTTTCGGCGCGGGCGTCCAGCCGTTTACTGTCGGCTTTGATGCGGCCTTTATCGCCTTTTAAATATTTACCGGTTAACGCGCCGCCGGCCAATGGCGCCCATGGGGTAACGGTCATCCCAAAGTGTTTAGCCATCGGGATCAGTTCGCGCTCAGCAGTGCGGGCAAGCAGGCTATATTCTACCTGCAAGGCAATGAACTGGCTCCAGCCCATCAGTTCGGCCAGCGTGTTTCCTTTAGCTACAACCCAGGCGGGCGTATCGCTAATGGCGGCGTAGGTTACCTTACCTTGTTTTATCAGATCATCCAATCCGCGTAGCACTTCGTCTATCGGGGTTATGTCGTCCCAAATGTGCAGGTACAGCACATCCAAAAAATCTGTTTTCAAACGTTTTAGGCTATCCTCCACACTGCGCATCATATTTTTACGGCTGTTGCCGCTGGCGTTGGGGTTGGTGGTGTTATCTTTTAGGGTATATTTTGTGGCGAGTACAAAGTAATCGCGGTCTTGAGTTGAAAGGTAGTCGCCTATGATCTTTTCGCTGGTGCCCAGTTTGTATACGTTGGCCGTATCCAGAAAATTGCCGCCGGCGTTGGCATAGGTATCCATGATCTCGAAACTGGTGGCAGCATCTGCGCCCCAGCCACCTTCGGTACCAAAGCCCATGGTGCCTAAACAAAGTTCGGATACTTTTAGGCCCGACCGGCCCAGTAATTTATATTTCATAGTGGTAGTATTTATAATGTAACGCTGTAAGTAAAACTGATGTTTTAAAAACGGAAATAAAAGCGCGGGTAAACAATACACGTGCGCCAATTGTAAATATATTAAACATTACCGCCATGAAGATCATCACCCTGCATAAACCAGTTAACATCACCGAGCTTTACAACCATATCGAGGAAAGGCTAAACCCCCTCTTCCAAAAGCAAAAGCAAAGCGACATCAGCTTTACCATCAGCAACACACCCGCCGGCATCGAGATAACCCAGCCCGACCTTTACGAAGGCGTACTATTTACCATTGCCGTGCAGGATGATGAACTTTGGATAACCCGCAGCGAGCATTATGTGGATGACATAAATTCCATCACGGTAGAATCTATCCTGAACAGTTTATTTGACGATATATCAAATGGAAGAGGAACGGATCTGGTGCAGGAGGGATAGTGCTTAAGATTGCCCTGGTGAACTTGCCGAACATTAAACATCATGCTTAATCGGCGTAAAAATCTTCGACGGGCTCAGACAGACAAACCGTCTAAAAACAAAAAAGCCCGCTTTGTTTCAAAGCGGGCTTGCTAATAATAATATTCTATCCGTAGATCCAGCTGAATTTGTATTCCAACATTGGGTTTTTCATACGTTCGGCAACGCGGATCAAGCGGTTTGGTAGGTTCACGATGTAATCACGGGCCTTTTCGCCGTCTTCTTTTAAATCGGTTGCGCTTTCTATATGCCAGTCTTCTATCAGTTCTTTTAGAATATCAACATAGTCGATAGCTGTGTAGATACCTAAACGCTCTGCAGCATCGGTAAAGTGACCAAAGGTTTGGCCAATTTTTAAACCAATTTCGCGCAAGAAGTGAGCAGGCATTACAATTTTTTTACGCATCATATCCTCAAACGCAAGCATCGCTTCATTAGGGTCAACTTCAAATATCTTTTCAATAAAGTATTTGTATGCTTTAGCATGGCGGGCCTCATCACCGGCAATTACACCACACATTTTTGATAACAAAGCATCACCATCCTTTTTAGCTTGTGAGGCTACCCGGCGGTGAGATACATTTGTTGCCAGCTCCTGGAAAGATGTATATATAAAGTTACGGTATGGGTCGTGGCCGGTACCAATGTCAAAGCCGTCGGCAATAAGGTACTGGGTAGATACCTCCATCATGCGCATGTTAACACGGCCCGACAAGTAAAGGTATTTATTTAGCAGATCGCCGTGGCGGTTTTCTTCTGCTGTCCAGTGGCGGGTCCATTTCATCCAGCCCCCTTCTTCGTTATCAGATACACCTTCTACCATGGTTAACCACGATTCGTAGGTGGGAAGTGCTTCTTCGGTAATGGTATCACCTATAAGTACGGCAACAAGGTCATAAGACAACCCGCGTGCACTCTCCTGCATTTCTTTTATTTCGCTAAAAAACGTGTCCCTGGATGCATCAGGCAAAAAGTCTGACGGCTGCCAAATGGTATCGATAGGCTTTAGATACTCGCTCATCTTTTCAAGCATGAACTTCTCTATATGCCCCATTACTTCCTTACGTTTATCTTCAAAAAATTTCATAGTACTATCTTAGTTGGGCAAAGTTAATCATTTAAACAATAATATTATTTAGCCCCGGTATAATCAATTGCCTGTTTTATTCAGTTGCTTAAGTTGTTAATGGCCGGCGGCCCGTTAAGTATCGAAAAGTTGGTATTGTAATGCCACATATCCCGGGTATGCTAAATGCCTTTAAATTTTTACGTACCGCCGTTATATAGCGGCAACGGCTATCGGCATCGGCATATTATTATATACGCCATATTCTCCGCACAATATAGGAACACCAAACTTGGCCCCCCAGTTTTTAACAATCAATAATTTATCATGAACCGATGGCTCGTTACCATCGTTACGTTACTGGTAATAGTTGTTTTCGCCCAGGTGCCAATCAATTTGGGGTTATATAGCTCGAAGAACCTTATCCGGGCTTTCTGGTATAAACCGCTTACTTGACAAAATCCATTCGTCAATAATCTTCAGGGTTCTCTGTTAGGTAATTGGTATCGTTATGTTACCGTAATTATAATAGATAATGAGCTGTAGCCCAGATAACGGGCACCATATATCTTTCTATAATAACCCTCATACTGTTGGCTTACTATCTCTTGTGCGGCATTTACCTAAATAAGCTTGGGTAATAATCACGAGTCGCTGTTTTATATCGAAAAATCTAACATAATTTTTGAGGTATTAGGAAACCGTATAAAGGCTATGTGCCTAACCGCACCCATTATCCCGTTTTACGCTACTTTTTTATTCAGCATATTTAGCAAAACACCTGCACCTGTATTAGCATCTGCGGTGGTACGGCTATATTGTTCTATGTAATTGCATCTACCATAGCTAAACGCTTAAATGACGATGGCCACGTTTGGTTATTGCTTATCCTGTTTCTGTTTCACCCGGGGATACTTTATACGGCTTCGTTGGGTAAAAGTATCTATCTGCTACTTATCTTCTTTTTCTGTTCTTCTTTGACCTATTCAAGTTCTACAGGTCAAATACTACGTTCCAGGTATCTAAGGGTACGCTAATAGTTACAAGTATGCCCTCTCATTCTATCTTTAGAAAGATAGAACTCAACCCCACCCCGATATAAGAGATTACAGCCGAGTTAAAAGGTAGACAAAACAACTGTGCCGAAAGGTATTGTATACGAATATAATTAATCCATGGTGACACAATATTGTCAGTAGTGACAAAAACGGAAGTATCTGATTAAGACCAGTATGTGGAAAAGTTGTGGCGTTCACGGCCGTGAACGTGAACAAGGGGAGGCATTAGGATGTGCATATGTGGGGGGATATGCGGAGGTGTGCGGATGAGAAAAGTATATAACAAAGAAACCCCTCATCTTTTGGATGAAGGGTTTAACTTTAAGATTGGGCACCGACCTACTCTCCCACATTTTACTGCAGTACCATCGGCTCTGGCGGGCTTAACTTCTCTGTTCGGAATGGGAAGAGGTGGACACCGCCGATATAGGCACCTGAATATTTTATAGTTAGTATTTAGTAGCGTGTATCAAGTATCAAGACTTTAAACGCGCTATTAAGCTAACCAATATTTTATTTTGTAAGTATAGTAACCATATGTTCAGGAAGAAGACCATGTCTTGCTACTTGATACGATATACTTGCTACTATAGCAAACTTAAACATAATTGAAAGAAGTAAGTATCAGAGAAAACAACAGCTTTGTTTTGCTCGGTGTTAGAGGCAAGGGATCGGATATGGGAACCGGGATTGCTCCTGGTCCTTGCTTCTTACGGCCTCGGATCTCTAACACCATTCATTACCTGCTATGAGAAAGCTTCGGATTATTAGTATTACTCGACTTTGATGTCACCACCTTTATATCTGTAACCTATCAACGTAGTAGTCTGCTACGATCCTCAATGGAAGTCTCATCTTGTGGCTAGTTTCGCACTTAGATGCTTTCAGCGCTTATCTATTCCCAACGTAGCTACTCTGCAGTACACCTGGCGGCATAACAGATTCACCAGAGGTTAGTCCAACCCGGTCCTCTCGTACTAAGGTCAGCCCCACTCAAACTTCCAACGCCCACAACAGATAGGGACCGAACTGTCTCGCGACGTTCTGAACCCAGCTCGCGTGCCACTTTAATGAGCGAACAGCTCAACCCTTGGGACCTTCTCCAGCCCCAGGATGTGACGAGCCGACATCGAGGTGCCAAACCTCCCCGTCGATATGAGCTCTTGGGGGAGATCAGCCTGTTATCCCCAGCGTACCTTTTATCCTTTGAGCGATGGCCCTTCCATGCAGAACCACCGGATCACTATATCCGTCTTTCGACCCTGCTCGGCTTGTCTGCCTCACAGTCAAGCAAGCTTATGCTATTGCACTCCACGTACGGTTACCAAGCGTACTGAGCTTACCTTTGAAAGCCTCCGTTACCTTTTTGGAGGCGACCACCCCAGTCAAACTACCCGCCAAACAATGTTCTCGACATTATCGAGTTAGACACCAAATACAGAAAGGGTGGTATTTCAACGTTGACTAACATACTCCTAGCGAAGCATGATCACAGTCTCCCACCTATCCTACACATCCTGTATCCGATATCAATGTTAAGTTGTAGTGAAGGTGCATGGGGTCTTTCCGTCCCGTTGCGGGTAACCGGCGTCTTCACCGATACCACAATTTCACCGAGCTCATGGCTGAGACAGCGCCCAGATCGTTACACCATTCGTGCAGGTCGGAACTTACCCGACAAGGAATTTCGCTACCTTAGGACCGTTATAGTTACGGCCGCCGTTTACCGGGGCTTCGATTCAATGCTTCTCCATTGCTGAATAACATCCCCTCTTAACCTTCCGGCACCGGGCAGGTGTCAGGCCATATACGTCATCTTTCGATTTTGCATAGCCATGTGTTTTTGTTAAACAGTCGCCTGGGCCTTTTCACTGCGGCTGATATTGCTACCAGCGCCCCTTCTCCCGAAGTTACAGGGCCATTTTGCCGAGTTCCTTAGCCATGATTCACTCGAGCACCTTAGGATTCTCTCCTCGACTACCTGTGTCGGTTTACGGTACGGGTTTTTATAACCTGAAGCTTAGCGGGTTTTCTTGGAAGTCTGATTACCTGAACTATCACCTTACCCGAAGGCTCAGTGTACTATCAGCTTTCAGCAAGAGTGGCGTACTTAACTACCTCTCCTATACCTACGGCCTTTAACGAACTATTCCGTCAGTTCGCGTCAGTGTCACTACTCCGTCACCGCATCGCAGTTATAAAAAGTACTGGAATATTAACCAGTTGTCCATCGGCTACGCCCTTCGGCTTCACCTTAGGCCCCGACTAACCCTGATCCGATTAGCGTTGATCAGGAAACCTTAGTCTTTCGGTGGGCGGGTTTCTCTCCCGCCTTATCGTTACTTATGCCTACATTTGCTTTTCTAATTCCTCCACAGTCAATTGTCTTTCCTGCTTCACCGGCAATTAGAATGCTCCCCTACCAGTATATACATAGTATATAATCCATAGCTTCGGTATAACGCTTAATGCCCGTTTATTATCCATGCCCGATCGCTCGACTAGTGAGCTGTTACGCACTCTTTAAATGAATGGCTGCTTCCAAGCCAACATCCTAGCTGTCTGTGCAATCGGACCTCGTTAGTTCAACTTAGCGTTAATTTGGGGACCTTAGCTGATGGTCTGGGTTCTTTCCCTCTCGGCCATGGACCTTAGCACCCATAGCCTCACTGCAGTGTATATTATATAGCATTCGGAGTTTGTCTGGATTTGGTAGGATTTGACTCCCCCGCACCCAATCAGTAGCTCTACCTCTATATAACTTAACCACCACGCTGTTCCTAAAAACATTTCGGGGAGTACGAGCTATTTCCCAGTTTGATTAGCCTTTCACCCCTACCCACAGATCATCCGGAAACTTTTCAACGTTTATCGGTTCGGTCCTCCAGTACCTGTTACGGCACCTTCAACCTGTCCATGGGTAGATCACAAGGTTTCGCGTCTACCCCCTCTGACTATACGCCCTATTCAGACTCGCTTTCGCTTCGGATCCGTGTCTTAAACACTTAACCTTGCCAGAGAGGAGTAACTCGTAGGCTCATTATGCAAAAGGCACGCCGTCACACCACGAAGGTGCTCCGACCGCTTGTAAGTACACGGTTTCAGGTTCTATTTCACTCCCCTGTTCGGGGTTCTTTTCACCTTTCCCTCACGGTACTGGTTCACTATCGGTCTCTCAGGAGTATTTAGCCTTACCGGATGGTGCCGGCAGATTCCCACAAGGCGTCTCCGACCTCGCGGTACTCAGGATACCACTATCCTATCATTACTTACCCGTACGCAGCTCTCATGCTCTATGGCGGGGTTTCCCACCCCCTTCCGGTTCATTTTGATATTCATGTTGTGGTCCTACAACCCCAGCTATGCCGTAACATAACTGGTTTGGGCTTCTTCCCTTTCGCTCGCCACTACTCAGGAAATCATTATTATTTTCTCTTCCTCTGCTTACTTAGATGTTTCAGTTCAGCAGGTTTGCGCATTTATGCAACTATTCTTCAAATAGTTAGGTTTCCCCATTCGGAAATCCGCGGATTAATTCATATTTGCTAATCCCCGCGGCTTATCGCAGCTTATCACGTCCTTCATCGCCTCTGAGAGCCAAGGCATCCCCCGTGTACCCTTTCTTACTTTCTTCTATACTTGTGATGCTTTTGCTCATCACTGTATGCTTTTTGATATGTTGTTCGTTCAAATAAATGTGCCGGGAGATCCGAGCCAAGACTTGGACCGAAGTCTTTTATCTTGTTTCTTTCTTCCTTTTGCAAGTATTTAAAGCCAAACAACGTCTCTACTGTTGTTTTCTCTTTTTAATTACTTCTTCCAATATGTCAAAGAACTTTACCCTATACTACACAACGTGTACAGTAACTTGCATTATATCCTATCCTGTTAAGGAAACGGAGGGTGTGGTGGAGAATAACGGATTCGAACCGTTGACCCCCTGCGTGCAAGGCAGGTGCTCTAGCCAGCTGAGCTAATCCCCCTTTCAGATGTTTATCAATACCATGTTATTCTGGTATCTTCACCTCGTAGTCCCGAGCAGATTTGAACTGCTGACCCCTACATTATCAGTGTAGTGCTCTAACCAAACTGAGCTACAGGACTGTGTGTTATTTTTACAATCTTGCCACTATTATGGCTGCACCACAACCGATGGCTTCATCTTCCGGGTTGTTTTTTTAGAGAATAAATAAGAAAATAATCATGCAGGTAACAGTTAAACTGTCATTTGCGTACTCAAAGTAATTTTGGATAATGCTCCAGAAAGGAGGTATTCCAGCCACACCTTCCGGTACGGCTACCTTGTTACGACTTAGCCCCAGTTACCGACTTTACCCTAGGACGCTCCTTACGGTTACGCACTTCAGGCACTTCCAGCTTCCATGGCTTGACGGGCGGTGTGTACAAGGCCCGGGAACGTATTCACCGCATCATTGCTGATATGCGATTACTAGCGAATCCAACTTCACGGGGTCGAGTTGCAGACCCCGATCCGAACTGTGAATGGCTTTACGAGATTGGCATCCTGTTGCCAGGTAGCTGCCCGCTGTACCATCCATTGTAGCACGTGTGTAGCCCCGGACGTAAGGGCCATGATGACTTGACGTCGTCCCCTCCTTCCTCTCTATTTGCATAGGCAGTCTGTTTAGAGTCCCCATCATTACATGCTGGCAACTAAACATAGGGGTTGCGCTCGTTGCGGGACTTAACCCAACACCTCACGGCACGAGCTGACGACAGCCATGCAGCACCTAGTTTCGTGTCCCGAAGGACTGATTCGTCTCTGAATCATTCACTAACTTTCAAGCCCGGGTAAGGTTCCTCGCGTATCATCGAATTAAACCACATGCTCCTCCGCTTGTGCGGGCCCCCGTCAATTCCTTTGAGTTTCACCCTTGCGGGCGTACTCCCCAGGTGGAATACTTAACGCTTTCGCTTAGACGCTGACCGTATATCGCCAACATCGAGTATTCATCGTTTAGGGCGTGGACTACCAGGGTATCTAATCCTGTTTGATCCCCACGCTTTCGTGCCTCAGCGTCAATGACACTTTAGTAAGCTGCCTTCGCAATTGGTGTTCTGTGACATATCTATGCATTTCACCGCTACTTGTCACATTCCGCCTACCTCAAGTGTATTCAAGTTCTTCAGTATCAAAGGCACTGCGATAGTTAAGCTACCGTCTTTCACCCCTGACTTAAAGAACCGCCTACGCACCCTTTAAACCCAATAAATCCGGATAACGCTTGGATCCTCCGTATTACCGCGGCTGCTGGCACGGAGTTAGCCGATCCTTATTCTTACCGTACATTCAGCTTCTCACACGTGAAAAGGTTTATTCCGGTACAAAAGCAGTTTACAACCCGTAGGGCCGTCTTCCTGCACGCGGCATGGCTGGTTCAGGCTTGCGCCCATTGACCAATATTCCTTACTGCTGCCTCCCGTAGGAGTCTGGTCCGTGTCTCAGTACCAGTGTGGGGGGTCATCCTCTCAGATCCCCTAAACATCGTAGCCTTGGTAAGCCATTACCTTACCAACTAGCTAATGTTCCGCATGCCCATCTTAATCCTATAAATATTTGATTATCAGAAAATGCTATCCGATAATGTTATGCGGTGTTAATCTCTCTTTCGAGAGGCTATCCCCCAGATTAAGGTAGGTTACATACGTGTTACGCACCCGTGCGCCACTCTCATGAAAAGCAAGCTTCTCAATCCCGTTCGACTTGCATGTATTAGGCCTGCCGCTAGCGTTCATCCTGAGCCAGGATCAAACTCTCCATTGTATAATGTGTTTGTTCAAATCCAGACCCTATTAACTCATCAATAGAAATCTGTAAAAAAAAATATTCTCTTACATTATCCACTATCTTAAGCTCGCTTTAATAACAATCAGTTCCTTCTCTCGAATTCCCTGCCGTTACGCTGCATAATTTATTCTCTATCTCTTTTAAGAACTGTGCGCTTCACCTCGCGGCTCTGCTTTATGTTGTTGACCATTGCGGTCTAAACTCTCAATGTGTATTTCAAAAACCATTGCGGTTTCTTCTGTTTTTCAATGCTTTGCTTCGTTGTAGAAGCGGATGCAAAGATGCGATTATTTTTGATTCGTGTCAAGTGTTATTTTCACTTATTTTGAATTTATTTTTTTCGCTTTGTTTTTCAATTAACAACCGCAATTCCTTTCGTTGTTGCGGGCTGCAAAGGTGCAAATAATCTTTCTGTTTGGCAAGTGAAATATTCACTTTTTAAACTTTTTTTTTATTCGCTAAATCTTCAAAAAACAACGCCCTTTTTATTTGAGCGGCCACAAATGTAAGGAGAAAACCCCTACCCATACAAGCATTATTTTTAAATAATTAAAACAATTATGTAACTACCTGTAAATTAACATCAATTAACGCAGGCGTTATACATGCAAACATCAATCAACCCCATTTAAACCCCAAATTACGTGTTAAAGGCATTATTTGGGGCCATAAAAAAATGCGTAAGTTTGATTTAGATATGGAAAACTTCAACTTCCCGCCACTGTTTTTAGATGATTTGACCGGTGAACAAGGCTTCGACCGCCAAAATTTTATGGATGCGCACCTGTCAGAACCTGCCCCAACATCTATCCGAATCAATCCTTTTAAGCAATCAATGGTAAAAACCGACTCGCAAGTGCCCTGGTGTGCCGAAGGTTTTTATTTAAATGAGCGGCCATCTTTTACGTTCGACCCGTTATTTCACGCAGGTGCCTATTATGTACAGGAGGCATCATCCATGTTTATCGGCCATATATTGAATACCGTTCGCCCAAATAAAGACGATGCTATTAAAGTGTTAGACCTTTGCTCGGCGCCCGGCGGTAAATCTACCTTACTTAATGCGGCTTTAAACAGCAGCGACCTCCTGGTGGCAAACGAGATCGTTAAAACTCGTGTACCTATGTTAAGTGATAACCTTAATCGCTGGGGTACATCAAACACTATAATTACCAATAACGACCCACGGGACTTTAACACCATCCATAGTTTTTTTGATGTGGTACTGGTAGATGCGCCATGCTCAGGCTCGGGCATGTTCCGTAAAGACCCCGCCGCAATGAACGAATGGAGCGAAGGCAACGTGAACCTTTGCCACCAACGACAGGAACGGATCCTCGCAGATATTTACCCCGCACTAAAAGAGGACGGATACCTTATATATAGTACGTGTAGCTATTCGCACCAGGAAAATGAGGATATACTGGATTGGCTTTGCGCCGAGTTTGGTTTAGAAAGTGTACGCGTACCTATATATAAAGAGTGGGGAATTGTTGAAACCGAATCGCCACTTAACAAAGCTTGGGGTTATCGCTTTTACCCGGGCAAGGTAAAAGGAGAAGGTTTATTTGCTGGCTGCCTGCGTAAAAAGGAAAGCAGCGGCGGGATATCCAACTATAAAAACAACGGGCAGCAGAAACTCCCCGCCAAAGAAATGGACATTGTAAAAAGCTATATTAATAATGCAGACGACTTTTACCTGTTTAAAGTAAACGAAGACTGGCTGGCCATAAACCGCGAACACAAAGAAAGCCTGAACATTTTGCACCGGCACCTATATATAAAGAAGTCGGGCGTGCGGATTGGGAAGTTGGCTGGTAACGACTTGATCCCTGATCATGAACTGGCCTTAAGCCTTATTATTAATAAAGAGATTGTATTATCTACCGAACTAACCAAAGAGCAGGCGATCCAATACCTGCGCCGGGATAATATAGACATGCAGATAACCGGCAAAGGCTGGAGTTTGATGACTTACCAGGGCTTAGCTTTAGGCTGGGCGAAGCTGCTGCCGAACCGAATCAATAATTATTACCCTAAAGAGATTAGAATAATGAGCCAGGCAAGCAGTTTGCAGTAGGCGGTTAGTACAGTTAGCAGGTATTGTCTACTGCCAAATAAAAATTGCCAACTGAATTATATATTCTTTCCATCCACTATCTTAAAAAACTCATCCCTGTAAGTATCGCCAACGGGAATTACTTTATCGCCAATGAAAATGCGGCTTCGCTCGATGCTGTCTATTTTATTGATAGATACGATGTATGATTTGTGCACGCGGATAAAGTGCTTTGGCGGCAGGGCGTCTTCCATCTTCTTCATGCCTTGAAGGGTTATGATCCGCTCGGCGGCGGTAAAGATGGATACGTAATCTTTTAAGCCCTCTATATATAGGATGTCGTGCAGGTAAACCTTTTGGATCTTATGCTCGGTTTTTACAAAGATAAAATCGCTCATAAAATCGTCCTGCTGCACAGGCTCGGCCACGGGTGCCGGTTTTGCCGACGGCTGGATGATGCCCTGCGCCTTTTGTACCGATTTAAAAAACCTGTCGAAAGCGATGGGCTTTAATAGGTAATCTACCACATCAAGTTCGTAACCTTCTAAAGCATACTGCGGGTAGGCAGTGGTTAATATCACTTTGGCTTTGCCGTTGGCGATGCGCAGGAACTGGATGCCGGTAAGCTCGGGCATTTGTACATCCAAAAAAACCAGGTCGATGCCGCCATCCTGAACCATAGTAAGCGCCTCGATAGGATTGGTAGTGGCTTTCACCAATTGCAGCGAAGGCATTTTGGAGATATAATCTTCCAGTATATTAAGCGCCAAAGGCTCATCATCAACAACAAGGCAACGGATCATGGCTATAAAACTAAGGATAATTGACAAGTGTACGTATCCGCTTCGTCGCGAATGTCTAAATTATATTTACCGGGGTATAATAGATCGAGCCTGCGGCGAACGTTTGCAAGCCCTATCCCACCGGACGAATCGCGGTTATGCGTATGTTTTTTGTTTTGGATGAAAAACGTTAGGTGACCATCTTCGAGGCTTATTTTTAACAAGATGGGCGATGCCGCATCGTTAGCCACCCCATGTTTAAAGGCGTTCTCTATAAACGAGATCAGCAACAGCGGTACAATATGCTGATCTGTTACCTCCCCTGTTACTTCAAAATTGACGAACGCTTTGTCGCCGAAACGGATCTTTTGCAGATCGATGTAGTTTTGCAGATATTGCATCTCTTTACTGAGCTCCACCTTATTATCGTTGCACTCGTAAAGCATGTAGCGCATAATTTCGGATAGTTTAAGAATGGCCTCGGGCGTGGTATCAGATTTTTGATAAGCCAGGGAATAGATGCTGTTTAACGAGTTGAACAGAAAATGCGGATTGATCTGCGATTTTAAGAACGATAGTTCGGCACTTAGGCGCTGGTTCTCCAGGTCGCGCTGAACGCGTTCGTTCAAGAACCAATCGGTAGTGAATTTTAGAACTGTGCTCAAAAAAATAAAGATGACACTGGTAAATAAGGTACTGAAAGCGTATTGCCAAAAAGTAATGATCTTACCCCCACGCTCTAAAGCGATCTGTTTAAATATAAGCGCTACCCCATATTTGACAAGCCCAAACACGATCAGGGCGCTTATTATATATATAGCGTATTGCTTATACTTCTTAACATCTAAATACTTCGGGATAAGCAACAGGTAGTTTAAATAGAACAGGCCGATGTTAATTACGCCAAAAAGCAAAAATACAACAAGCAATGTTTTCATAGGCATTTTTCCTCCGCTGTGCCCTAAAACCACAAAAAGTGAGATCATGCTTAGCCAGAATAGTAAATGCCAGAAAATTTGCCAAGCCCTTTTCATCTATATATTATAGTGTTGTATCTTAAATTACAAAGCAACCTCACCTGCCCCTCCAAACGAAAGGGTTTAGAACAGGCTTAACCTGCATCTAAAGTAATATTTATACCCGGATTTAGCTGTGCAATTATATGTAGCAACGCATTGTTTCGATGAACAGGCTAAAAAAACCGACGAACGGGTTAAACGTGCTTTTTACCCGTTCATCTACAAATGCTGCCTGTTGGTCTAAATCATTTTAGGGGGTGCGTAATTTAGTATTCCTTTGTTCTATCAAAATCACACACACAATGAAAAAGTTAGTTTCAAACTCAAATCCATTTATTTTATTATTGGCCCCTGTAGTTTTTGCCATTATAATGGGCGTTAGCTACCAGTTTGAACAGAAACAATTTACTGCCAACAATTCTGCTGTGCATGCAACATCATTATTTATAAAAGGCGTAACGGTTGTTAAAACAGTTGCCTCCGTTGCTACGCAAAACCTATGGTAATCCAAACCGAAGGCGTATCATTTAGCTTTGGCAACCAGCAAGTTGTTAAATCACTTTCCCTGCAAGTACCCGCGGGGAGTATATACGGTTTTTTAGGGCCAAACGGTGCCGGTAAAACCACTACCATTAAAATGCTGCTTAACCTGTTACAATCGGGCGAGGGCAGCATTCATATTTTTGAGAAAGAGCTAAACAGCAACCGCATCGAAATTTTAAAACAGATAGGTTCGTTGATTGAGCAGCCCGCCATTTACCAGCACCTTACCGGCCGCGAAAATCTTTTGAACCGCGCCATGCTATTGCAGGTAAACGAAGCAAAGGTTGATGAAATGCTGAAACTGGTACAACTAACCGACGCCGCCGATAAAAAGGCCGGCCAGTATTCGCTGGGGATGAAACAGCGCCTGGGTATCGCCCTTGCCTTATTGAATGACCCCAAGCTTTTAATTTTAGACGAACCCACAAACGGGCTTGACCCTAACGGGATCATCGAGATCCGCGAGTTGATGTTGCGCCTGGTTGCTACAGGTAAAACCGTGTTTATATCCAGCCACTTACTGGCCGAGATAGAGAAGATGGCTACCCACGTAGGCATTATTAATAATGGCGAATTGATGTTTCAGGGAACGATAAGCGACCTGCAAAACATTAGCCAACCACTTATCAATATAGAAACGGATAATACGGTAGATGCCGCTAACCTTTTAAAGCGCCATAACTTTACGGTGACCGACGTTGACCAGGACCACTTATATGTGCCTTTTACATCTAAAGAGCAAATTGGCGAAATCAACACCCTGCTTATCCAAAACGGCCTCACTGTTTTTGGCATCAACAAGCAACGAAAAGACCTTGAAAGGTTGTTCTTAGACATTACCACCAAAGCCAACTAAACACCATGAAGGGATTCTTACTCTCATTCCAGTCCGAATTTTATAAGAGCCGCAAAACACTTGGCTTTTGGAGCGCCGTGCTGTTGCCTTTATTGATAAGCTTACTGGCCTTTACTATATTTTATACCAAAAGCGATAAGTTTTTAACTACCCCACCCATGATGCTGTGGGTACAGTTCACTATGGTTGGCCTGGGCGTGATGGGTACATTGCTTTTGCCTATGTACACCATATTTATTGCCTATTCGGTAAACAATGTAGAGCATAGATCTGATACCTGGAAAACCCTGTTCAGCCTTCCTATATCACGCTGGTCGGTTTACGGAGCTAAATTTTTTTATGCGGTATTCCTCATTTTTTTGTGCCTGGGGCTATTTGCCTTATTCACCATAGGCTTTGGTAATTTATTAAGTGCCTTAAAGCCCGAACTTAAGTTTAGCGCCTACCATATGGAGCTGCAACTGATGCAGGTGTACTTTAAGCTGTTCCTGTCATCATTAGGCATTCTTGCCATACAGTTTTTACTAAGCCTTTTATGGGCCGACTTTTTAAAGCCGATGGGGCTTGGCTTTGTAGCTACCATTGTAGGTGTTACAGCAGCCTCAAAAAACTGGGAGTATAGTTATCTGTTTCCCTACTCGCACCCCATGGTTGCTATAACCACCATGGTAAACCGCGGTGAAAAAGGCGGTGGCCCTACAAAAGAACTGCAGATAGATATGTTTACTAAAGATGTTTATGTAAGCCTTGTTATTTGCGTTGTGGTATTTATTGCCGGTTACTATATTGTACGAAAGAAAAGTGTAAAGTAGGCATTAAAGCTACGAGCCCCGTCACCCAATATCTATCATAAATAAAATGCCCGTGTTAGCACGGACATTTTACCGTTAATTATTTCCTTGTATCTTAGATAAATTTATCACCTTAAAAAACTTCTTATGGGCGGATTCGGCACTACTGAATTGATCATCATCTTTATGATATTATGCTATTTCGGCCTAATCGTATTTGCCCTGATAGATGCCCTTCGTTCAACTTTCCAGGATTCGGTAACAAAACTGATCTGGGTATTGGTTATCCTTTTCTTCCCGTTCTTAGGATCGATCATTTACTTTGTCGTTGGGCGCAATTCTAAAGTCATATAAGCCACATCATCGGTTTAGGCCACTTCACACATTTTTCCGTTTGCATTTTCAGGCTTCGCCTCAGCCTCTTTTTTGTCATTTGCATTCTTACGATATTTAGCCAGGTTGATAAGCAGCACGCTCAGCAATATAATTACCAGCCCGCCAATTTGCAGCCAGGAGATATGTTCTTGCGCAAACAGCACACCTAACAGTACCGCAATAACCGGGTTAACATACGAGTGTGTGCTTACCTGCGTAGCCGGCCTTACCTGCAACAGCCATACATAAGCCGTAAATGCAGCTATCGATCCAAATACGATTAAGTACGCAACTGCCAGCCATGCCTGCAAAGGCACGCTTGTTATGTCAAATCCTGTAAACTCGTGATGTAAAGCCGCGGCAGGCAAAAATGCTATGCCTGCAATAAGCATTTGCCAACCTGTATTAACCCTGGCAGGGCTACTGCTGCTATTATATTTGGAATATAACGACCCCGCCGACCAGCCAATTGGGCCGATAACCAATAACGCTACGCCCCATACCTTGGCACTATCCTGCGGCCCGCCAAGTGCATTTGCCACCTGTTCTCCAAATAGCAATATTACACCTGCAAAACCTATGATCAACCCAACTACCGTGGCGGTACTGGTAAGGTTTTCGCGCCAGTTGCGTTTATCTAATATAACAAACCATATAGGGTTGGCAGATACCATAATGGCAACCATAGCACTCGGCAATGCTTGTTCTACCCATATCACTATCCCGTTGCCAATTCCCAATAATATCAATCCGGTAATGGCCGAATTTATTACATCGCGCTTTACCCAAATTTTATCGCCTTTCAGGGCGCACCAGCCAAGTACCAATAGGCCCGCAATAATGTATCGCATAGCGCCCATGATCATAGCGGGCATGCCATGGATAGCCATCTGGATAAAAAAATAGGTTGAACCCCATACAATATATACCGTAGCAAAAGCTAATACTATTAATAATGTCGAGGGTGCTTTTGGGGTGGTAGTTATCATAATGGTTGTTGTTTAGTAAGTAAAGCGTCTATACTCCATTTATAGTTTGGCAGTGTGGCAAGTAAAAAGCTTGCCGCGCTAACTGTAAAAACCGAGTAGCCTATCGGGGCGTCTATCCCGCGCGATATGGTCATTGATATCGCAAAGGCCAATGTAAGCGCGCCGCTGCCCAAAGCCGCAATGCGTGTAAATAATCCAAATATTAACATCAAACCAAAAACGCCTTCACCTATCGTTGCCAAAACAGCAAGGGGCATTACAAGGCCTTTGGGTAAAAACGACATGGTGTCGTATGACAATAACATAAAATGCTTCCAGTCGCCCCAGCTAATGTGCGGCTGCCCGTAAGCGCCCAGCCAGCCAAGCCTATCGGCTACCAGCCAAACGTACGCAATACCTATGGCTAACCTTAAATACAATGCCATGGCCTGCTGAAATTTCACCTGCTCCATTATTTTTGTTTGATGATATAAAAATACGGGGAAGGTGGCCTATCTTTATAGTCCAGAAAAAACAACAACGATAGTCCAGTATGCAATTTGTAGCAGGTTTATTAAATATTGACAAAAGCCTGCAGGTGCCTGTGTACCTGCAGATAGCCAATGGTATCATCTGCCACATCAGGCAGGGTACTTTAAAACCGGCATCTGCGTTACCCAGCAGCCGGGCAATGGCCGTAGGTTTAAAGGTGCACCGCAATACGGTTGTTGCCGCGTACGATGAATTGTACGCCCAAAGCTGGGTGGATGTATATCCGCAGAAGGGAATATTTATAGCTGCCAATTTGCCCGAGGTTGCGCCCCGCCCCATTGCAGATAATACTCCGCAGCCACTATCCTATCCCGAAAACACACATTTTGAGGTTTGCGAAAACACGCTGGGGCATATCAGCCTTTTTCAACCTGTCCCAAGCCTATCCATCGCCTTTAACGAAGGTTTCCCGGATACGCGCCTTGCCCCGGTTGAACTGATGCTGCGTGAATACCGCCGTTTTGCCAATTACCACTTTACATCAAAATATTTATTGTATGGCCCGGAGCAGGGTTCCGAAAACCTGCGGATAGAACTTGCCCGTTTTTTGGGCGAGACCCGTGGCCTGCATGTAAACCCCGAACACGTACTGATAACCAAGGGTGCGCAAATGGCTATCTATCTTGCCGCGCAGCTATTGCTTGGTAAAAACGACACCGTTATTGCTGCCGACCCCGGCTATTGCGGCGCCAATGAAGTGTTCATTCAAACGGGTGCAAATTTAGAGTTGGTACCTGTTGATGAATGCGGGATAGACCTGGATGCGGTGGAAGAGATCTGCAAAAGGAAAAAGGTAAAAGCACTTTATGTGATACCGCATCACCACCAGCCCACTACCGTTACGCTGAGTTCGGAAAGGCGCATGCGTTTGCTGGAGCTTGCCATGCAATACGGCTTCGCGATACTGGAAGATGACTACGATTATGATTTCCATTACACCAGCAGCCCCATCCTGCCCCTTGCCAGTGCCGATTATTATGGCAGCGTTATTTATATAGGATCGTTTTGTAAAACTATTGCGCCGGGCATCCGCATCGGGTTTATGGTTGCGCCGCCAAACCTGATATCCCAAGCCACTAAACTGCGCCGCATTATCGACAGGCAAGGCGAGCAACTTTTAGAAGAAGCTATGGCCAACCTGCTCAAGAACGGCGACATTACCCGCCACCTTAAAAAAGCCAATAAACTATACCACGAACGCCGGGATAAATTTTGCGCCCTGCTGCAACAGCACCTTGGCGAATACATTAGCTTTAAGATCCCTGACGGTGGTTTTGCTATATGGATGAAATATCTCCATGGCATTAAACCAGCCAATGTTGCAGAAAAGGCGGCAGCCATGGGCCTTGCCATAAGTGCCGGGAAAGATTATTATTACGACAAAGCATTTGAGAGCGAACACATCCGCCTGGGCTTTGCCTCTATGACGTTTAAAGAAATGGAAGAAGCAATTGCGATATTGGCTAAAGCAATTAAAAAACTGGTTTAGTCCTTTTTGCCGTTCTCTACACGTTTCAACTCCTCGCGGCGATCTTTATTAAAGTCGAAATTGTCAAAATCTTTGGTTTGTGGGATGTCTACCTTAAAACCATCCAGTTGGTCAACCTCGATGGTAATATCTCCCGTCATCAAGTCAACAATGTGGCCGCCGTCTTTTTTGTCGTCACTTAAAAAGTGGAAATGGTAGCCGGTGATATTTGGCCCATCCATAAATGTTGGGATGCGGTAACCGACCAAGGTACCTTTCACATTTTCGAAAGTGAAGAAATGCTGGAGTGGCAGCATGTCGGCCAAGGGCTGGTACGGCTTGTTTTTAACCGGCGGAAAGGCCCGCGTTTTTACCAAACTAAAACTTCCTGTTATTTTGATCGCGTAGATGCCATTCTTGTTTGAAAGCAAGCTATCGAGATACTTAAAAAGATCATTTTTTGACAGTTTTTGGTAATTTTTGGTCGTCTTTTGGGCTTTGAAAAAGTTGACAACTGCAAAGGGCGTAAGCTTGGTTGGTTTTACCAAAGATGTTTTACCGGTTGATCGTGTTTGGTATACCTTGCCGTCTAAGATCAGTACCTCACCGTCGAGTTTATCGGGGGCACCCAAACCAAAGTTGCCATGTTGCAGTACTTTGGTATAAGGGTAAACGGCATCATACAACCCGCCAATAAAAGCGCTGGCGTGGCCCGCCGTGTACAACGTATTATTTTTTGTTTGTGCCGATGCATTGCCAAGTGATAGCAAGCACAGCATTATAAATATAGCGTAGGGGTTGCGAAAGGCCATTGTTGCAGGTTATATATTGGCTAATATACTAAATACTGTATGATACTCTCTCACTCTACTAAATTAAAACTTAATCTGTCGCTAACATTAAATGCCTGGTTTGGGTTAACAATATATGGCTGCATTAAAATATATTTATTCCTTTTTCGCACTGTTCATGCTGCTAACGCCTGCCTTTGCGCAGCAAAAGTACACTGCGGCGAATATCCACTCGCATAATGATTATTCGCGGCCTAATGCTTTTTACCAGGCCTTTAATGCCGGAGCAGGCGCAATTGAAGCAGATATACATTTGCGGGATGGTAAGCTGTTAGTAGCCCATGACACTTTGATATCAAAAGCGCCCCGCTCATTGGTGCAATTATATCTACTGCCGATAATGAAAGAGCTGAAAGCCCACCCAAGGCCACTCAATTTGGTGATAGATTTAAAAGGCCCGTATGCACCAATACTCACCGAATTAATGAAAGAATTAAAGCCGCTAAAGCAACTGATAAAAGACAATAACTCAAACCCGTTAAGCATTATTATCACGGGTAACCGCCCGCCTCCTACACAATATAAGAACTATCCATCTTACATTACTTTTGATGACGACCTGCAATTACCACACACGCCTGATGAGTGGAAACGGGTTGCGCAGGTAAGCCTTAATTTCGAGAACTACTCGGATTGGCGCGGCGAAGGCGACCTGCCAATTGTGGAAGAGCGCAGACTTAAATCCGTAATTAATGCCGTGCATGCAGCAGGTAAAAAGATAAGGTTTTGGGCTGCGCCCGATAATATTGCAGGCTGGCAAAAACTGATGCAACTGCATGCCGATATTTTATCTACCGACAAGATCGATGACTTGGTTGCCGAGCTAAACGCGAAGCGATAATTAAGCGTTAAACTGCCTTAAGTGATGGTCGATGTGTTTGTATGCAAGTTGCCCAACCTGGTCTTTGGTCATTTTGCCAAAAAACCAATGCATCAGTTCTGGATGTGAGGCAATCTCATACTCCTGGATCAGCCTTATCCATTTACTTTTCTCTGCTTCCACATCTCCGCTAACTTCGGTAATTTTAAAAGCAGTATCTGTGGGCGCATTCTTCTCCATTGGGGCGTCGTCTTTAAGTGCTTTGCCTAATGCCCATTTCCCCAGCAATCGCCCAAGAAACATTCGCTTATACGCCTTTTTGCCAAGATACATTTCATCAACAACGGTACAATGTTTAAGCATCTGGTAAACATTCATAGTTCCCCATTCAGCTTTACTTTCACGGGTAAGTGTATTTATCCTGCTTATTAAGGCTTTCTGTGTTGCTTTGTCGAAAATAGTTTGCATATCGTTTGGTTATTAACCAAAAGTATATCATAAAAACTATTGTACCAAGTAACATACCGCCAAGTTAAGGGGTTAAACGCGACAGCCCTCTATTGATACACTTTTATAATGGTAATACCTTTTGGAGCCTGCACATCAATTTTAACTTTCCCGTTAACCAGTTTTGTATTCTTTATTTTTACAACACCTAACGGTGTAGGGAAAGCCCCCTCCACAAACTTCAGGTCGCCCAGATGAGGTTTAATTTTTAGCACTTTGCACCCTGGCGCCATTACGTTTACGCCCAGTACGTACTGTGTTAACCATGGCGTAGGGCCGGATGCCCAACCGTGGCTAAGGCTATGCCTGAAACCCTTGTAACAAAACGCGCCATAATCACCATGTATGTCTTTTTTACCATCGGGTACCAATTCATCAATCCGCGAAGCGTTGGGTAACCAATCGATATTAAAATCTTCCCAAAACGTGGTCGCGCCTAACGAAAGCATTGGCCCCCAGTAGTTGCGGATGGCATCGATAGAGCCCTGGTAATCGCCGGCCTTTGCTTTAGCCAGCAGCATGTAGTAGCCAAAAAAGGTGGAATAATCGTGCACGCCCCTGTCAGACAGTACGGCGTTTGCGTTAACCGCCGGCATTAAACCCGACAAAGAAAGCAATGCGGCAGCTTGTTTAGATTTTCCCGGGTCGGGAACATTCTTCTTTAACCTAATTACTGCAGCCTTACATTTCGTGGCGGTAATAGGGTCATTTAAAACAGTTGCCAGGTCGGCACCTGCAGTTAATGTCATAGCAAGCATGCCTTGCAAACCGGCGTGGATCGCTTTAGGATCGGTGCTCGACGGCCAATCCAGGAAACGTTGCCCATCTTTCAATGCTTCGCTGTTATTGGCATCAATTTGTTTAATGTATTGATTCAATAACTTAATCATGTAAGTTTTTTGCTGTTTAAGATAATTTAGGTCGCCGTTGTGCATGTACCAGTCATAATGGATAAGCACCCACCACATAGAATAGGAGATCATCCCGTTCATATACTCGGGCAACGGGGTAATATCTCGTGCCAGGTCAAGGCTTTTAGGCACCACATTGCTGATGCCAAAAACTGTTGCTATGGTTGATGTTTCGGGATGCATATCGCCCACCCAAACCAGGCGGTCGCGTTTAATGCCGTCCCACAAATAATCCTGCATGTTTAGGTGCACCGTATATGCCCCTGTCATCCAGATCTTGTTGAGTAAGGTGTCGCTGCTTTTAAAAGAGCCTAAGTAAGGGATATCCCTAAATATGAAAATGGCACGGGCCTCTTTTAATTTTAATTCGGCATTATCATCCAGCAGGTCTATCCTTACAAACCTAAACCCTGTATTACCCACTTCCAGTTTACCTAACCACGGTAATGAAACCTCAAAATCGCGCATGGCGTGGTCATTGGTGGCGCCTTTTACGGTGTCAATAATGCTCATGGCTTCACTTGCAGATTCGCCAAAACGGATTCGTACCCGTACAGGCTTGCCCCCCCGGGATTGATCTGTAACCAACTGCAAACCGCCATGCAGTTCACGACCAAAATCAAGCAAGATACCCGCCTTGCCCTTATCGGTATTCCGCAGGATGCAAAGGTCTTTACCCGATAGATTGGCTTGTCCGTCGCCTGGTTTTAACAATCGTTCGGCATTTTTAATGTTTGCAAAGTCTTTGGTACTTTGCCACAAGATCCTAACAGGTGATAAGTATCGCCTTACTGTTTCTTCTTTTTGTACATCTTTTAAATGTGTACCGGCAAATACAGGCGGTAGTTGCGCAAAAACACTTTTATAAAGCAGTGCAATTGCAAGTGTTAGGTATATCTTTATTTTGTTCATTGTTAGTATTTGACCACATCAATTTTCACAGGGCCTAATAAGCCCGATGATTGCAGCGTCCCTTTAGCATCGGGGCCATAAAGCACCTCGGTAGGCCGTGTACCGGCGGGCATCAAAGCATCGCCTATCAGCCGGTTCACCCAGTTGTTAACCACTTTAATCTCCAGCTTATTATCACCGGGTTTGAGCGCATTGGTAATGTCTACAGTATAAGGGGGTGTCCATGCGCCACCCATTTCTACACCGTTCACAAAAACCTTGGCTATAGATCTCGCCATGCCTAAATCTATAATATAGTTTGCGCCCTTGTCTATCTTCCCGGCTTTAAAAGTGGTGCGGTACCATGCCGTGCCTGAATAATATTTAATGCTATCATTCGCGCTCTTAGCCCAATCTGTAAGGGTTTCAAATTTTACGGGCTGCGCAGGGCCGCGCATATTTTTATCAAAACTTACCATCCAAGGCTGGGTGATAGTTATGGTTTTAGAAGCTGGGGGGTAATTCGCTTTGGTGCTATCACCGCCCGTGCCCTGCTTGCGGAATATAACAAACGCGCTCTCTAATGGCGCAAGTTGCATAGGTAAAACCGTTGTGGTTGCAGTTTGATGGTACGATGGCAAACTGCGCATACTACCATCTATCGCATTCCATAACTCAGGGCTGTTGCCTTTAGTACGGAATTCCGCGTCAAATTTTATGGGTGTATCCTTTTGGTTCGATATAAAATAAAGTTCGCCTTCTTTTACCTGGCGGTGGATGAATAACACATCGCTGGTTTTGGTGATCTTCAGGTCGGGCTGCACTTTTATCATCTCCAGCACTTCCTGTAAATTCATATTGCTTATTACCATGCCTTTGCCATAACGGTTAACCCTGGTTGTGGTGCCGTCTATCTTACCCCAAAGTTCAGCTGCCAGATCCTGCACTTGTTTATCTGCAGATGGATAACCCTGCATACTTGGCGAACGCAAGGGCTTAGTACCTAAAACAACCAGTCCCTGTTGCACCAAATCTTTAATTTTAGCCAATAACTCCGGGCGGATGGTTTCTAACTTTGGCAATACCAATACGCTATAGTTTATACCGTTCGGCAAAGCAAGTTTGCCATCTTTTACAAAAGCCTTTTGTTTGATAACTTCGCCGTTTATGTAATCAAACGAGTAGCCTCGTGGCAGTTCAGGGTCGGTTACTCCCGTCATTTTGGGGGCATCCTCGCCAATAAAGTAAGCTACATCGGCAACGTACTGGCCTTGCTGCAGCATCATGTTACAGCGTTTGATGTATTGCAGCAGCACATCCATATCAAAAAACCAGGTATTTAGCCTGTTAAATTCCACACCAAACCAAGATGTTAAACCGGGACCCTTATCGCCCGGTTGCTGTATGTAAACATGCATTAGGGTATTATTGATACCTTCGGTAAAGAAGCGGTCGCCGCGTTTTTTAAACATGGCAGGGTAACGTGCAAATGGTGCGCCCGCCGCCGTAAACGACTCTGCCGATACCTTTATTTTTCCATAAACATGTGCCGATGATGATGCCGCGCGGTTCTCAATATCACCCAGGTCTCCTTCACTCCAAAACTCGCCGCCTATCTCATCCGACTGCCCGCCGTACTGCAAAAACTCGCCCGGGAAACCCCAGTGTCCGTAGTTTTCCAGCCATGTAGTTAATCCATTTTTGTGGCTTATATTCCGCAAGCCGCCAACGTATTTATAAGCCACATCATCTGCTATCAGCCTGCGCAAGTCCCACAAAAACCTGTCGGACATGTCCTGGTTGCCCACTACCTTGCCCTGTAGGGTTGGCAAAAATGGTATCGGGTCGTAATTATAGGCTTGTTTAAATTCAGTAACCAAATTATCCGTCCAGTTTTGGCTGCCGGTTTCGTAGCTGTCTTCCACCACAACTTTCCATGTTTTGCGGTCTTCCGGCGGGATGCGTTTCAGGATCTGCGCCATGTACGCGTTAAAGTGGCTGGCAACATGCTCTTTGCTCATTTTATCTACTTCAAGGCCGCGCCCTTCGGGTGGTGCTGGTGCGTTGGTAACGTTGGTTGGTGTCATCCCCGTACGCTCAATTATCCAGTTACCCGCAGGCACTTTCCAGTTAAATGTGCCGTCTGCCGTCATATATTTGGATACGTCTATAACTTTTGCGGGGTCGATAGCATACTTAGAAACCTCGTTAGGCTGCTGCGGCCATTGATAAGCCGTCCAAAATGGATGCGGGGTAGGCCACATTTTGGCAAGCGACTTTTCCAGGTATTTCTCCACCATTTGCACCGATGACAATTTAATTTCGGTTAAGCCCGAATCGCCACTCACCTTTGTAAATACAATCCTGAAATTAGTAGCCGATGTGGCCGGGATAGAAATTGGCGCAGGCCCATAAGATATAAACCCGGTGTTTAATTCGGGATTGGTACGGTCGATAGAAAAATGGTTAAGCGTTACATAAGCGCCGTTCACTTTTACCTGTACATCGCCTTCCAGGTAAACCCGGCTTTTTGCGGTAGAGATGATAACGCTGCTTACGGTATATGGCTTTTGTGTATTTATATCGATGATTAACGGCTTCCCTGCTTTTAAATTGATGCCGGTTGCTTGGTTTCCGTCAAATAACTTCCCTAATGAATCTACCGCAGGAATGGAGTTCAACGTCGGTTTTAAACTATTGATATCGCCATTATAATCAGCCGCTACCGGGTAGGCAATAACCTTTACATCCTGGAAATTTACATGCGGTTGTACCAATTTTTTGCTGAGCGATAGCGGCCCTTTAACCATCACTTGCGATGATGTTAAGTAGCGCATTGCCTGATGTGGTTTAACCCATGGCCCGCCGGATTGGCTCCAACCGGGGCTATTAAAGATTCCTATTTCGATGTTTAACCGGGTTGCTGTTTTAAGGGTGGTGTGTAGTATATCCCACCACTCGTCCGAAAACATTTTTATTTTTCCGTAAGGCACCTCATCCATCCCAATGTTTCCGATGAAGGCTCGGTTGATGCCCACCTTCTTCATCGCTTCCAGATCCTTTACTACACCTTCTTTTGAAATGTTACCCGAGATCCAGTACCAATAAATACTCGTCTGCACCGAATCGGGGATGGTTGCAAACCCGGTTTCGATAGACTTAAAACTTGATGAATGGTAAAGCGCGGACGTGTTTTGGGCTTTTGAGGCGGTTGCTGCAAGGCATAGCGCTAAAAAGCAAAAGCAGGCATGTTTTAACTTCATTAGGGTTAATATTATAATTATAATATGGGCTGATTGATAAACCAGCACTTTTTTCCACTATCAGACGCTTACAGATTCGTTGGCCGAATAATATTTTAATTCAATGATGTCACTCGGGATCTGTTTGCTATTCCATTCCTTGTGGATAGCTAGGGCTGCACCAACTGCGGATGCCTGCGCCATCGACGCGGCAAAGGTTTCCATGTTTTTAAATGATGTAGCAAGCAAGTGCATGTAAATGCTGTTTTTGCTAAAACCGCCATCTACAAAGATCCTTTTTACAGACGTGCTGTTTAGTAGCAGTTTGGTTGATGCTACCTGCAAATTAACCAGATCTATCACCAATTGATGGTATGCCTCAATATCATTAGCAAATGCCGAAAGATTCCTTGTAGCAAAATTCGATTCCTTTGCAAAGCCTTCGCCCTGCGTTTGCGTATGCTTCTTTTTCAGCTTCGCTATTACATCGGCATCAAACGGGATATTCCTGTATTTGATAACATTCTGGTTAAAATGCGCCGCTACGCGTTTTACCTGCTGCTCGTGCTCTAAACCTGAAAATAAGCGCGATGCTTTTACGTGCTTGCCTTTATACTGAATATAAAACAGGCAGTCTTTATTTAATTCATCAGCAGTTAGCGGCGACTGATTGAAAGGGTTTAAACTGATACACCAGGTACCGGTAGATATCAGGATAAATGGCTCCTGAAAATTTACGAGATAGGGTATCAATGCTGCCGAACTATCATGCAGGCCAACGCCTACTTTATAGTTATTGCCGGGGAATAGTGCCTGCAATGCTTTATCGGCAGCTGCTATAGGCGCAAGTTTTAAGGTAAGCCCTTCGCGTTGGATCCATTCATGGTAGCGGTCGTTCTCAAAATCCCACATGGCGGTATGGCAGCCAATGCTGGTCAAGTCCGAATAGTATTGCCCGGAGAGTAAAAAACTTAGATATTGAGGCAGATGTAAAGAGTACTTGATGCGGTTATAAAGTTCGGGCTGTTCATACTTGATCCTGTATAACTGCAGGCCCGAATTTAAACTCCCCAAAATTGGTGAAGCTGTTTCGGTGCTGAATTTCAACTCGCCACCGTAGGAGTTATAAAAAATTTCGCTTAAAGTTTCCGGGTAGGGTTTAAGGTAATTATATAGCGGCGCTAAAGCCTGCCCACTTTCATCCAAATGCACAAAGCTTGCACCATAGGCCGAAAAATTTACCGCCCGTATTTTAAATTCCTTCAACCTGAATATTTCACTCAACGAATCGAACACCGAAAGGCGCAGGCTTTGCAGGTTTTCGCACACAAAACCATCCTCGTCAACCGTTTCTGTAAACCGTGCCGATTTTTCAAACACGATTTTATAGTCCTGGTCAAACAAGAACAGTTTTTTGTTGGTCTTGCCTACATCAAATACAGCTATAACGGGTGTGGCGCTACTCATAATTTATAAGCCGGTGGCAACGGTGTTTATACCGCGTTCGCTGATCAGGTTCTCTCTTACTTTTAATTTACGGTATGCATTCACCGGATTTAAAGCGCCGCCATTACGCAAAGCTGCTTCAGATACTAAAGCGCGCACATCTGTACGGTAGGCCCTTTGCAAAATCTCTTGCGCCAGCACTACATCATTATTTTTTTGTGCAGCCATTAACGCCTCTTTATCTATAATTAAAGCTTGCGCATAGGCTATCTTGATAGCTTGTACAGATTGCAATAAGTCCTCTATCGGGTCTTTAACATTGTGAGATGCATCTATCATCCAGCCTAAACCGGTAGCATGATCCATGCCGCGGGCGTCCATTCCTTCTACAAGTTCGTTAAATATCAGGAACAATTGGTATGGGTTGATGCTGCCAACCGTAAGGTCGTCATCGCCATATTTAGAGTCGTTGAAGTGGAAACCGGCAAGTTTGTTCTCCATCAGCAATAAAGATACGATCTGTTCGATGTTGGTACCCTGTAAGTGGTGACCAAGATCTACAAGAGTAGCTGCTTTTGGCCCTAATTTAGACGCCAGCAGGTAAGATTGGCCCCAATCGCCAATGGTTGTCGAGTAAAAGTTTGGTTCGTAAGGTTTATACTCTACCCAAACTTTCCAGTCATCAGGCAAAGCCTCATAAATTTCCTGCAAGCTTTCTAATGTATTTTGGAACGCGTTTCGGAAGTTTAGCTGACCGGGAAAATTAGAACCATCAGACAACCAAACGGACAAAGCCTTTGAATTAAGCTGAACTCCGTATTTTATTACTTCGATATTATGCTCAATAGCTTGTTTGCGTACCGCTTTGTCCGTATGATGAAGCGAGCCAAACTTGTAACTATGCATTTGGTCTTTTTGATCCTGGAAGGTATTGGAATTTACGGCATCGAAGTGCAGCCCATGCTGTGCTGCCAATTGCTTTATAGAAGCAGCATTCTCCGGAATATCCCAGGGGATATGCAGCGAGATAGAATTGCTTGACTTATTTAGGGCATTGATCACACCAACATCTTCGATTTTCTCTTCTAAACTCCTTGGTTCGCCACCACCCGAGAAACGTCCGAAACGTGTACCGCCCGTGCCCAGCGCCCAGCTTGGGATAGCTATATTAAATGCGCTTAGCTTTTTTAATACACCTTCTGCATCATTAACATCACCGGCAACATATTCAAGGCTGCGCTGGTGTTTTTTTATATCGGCCTGGTTCAGTTCTTGTAATTTAGCTTGCTCTATCTGCATCTTCTCTCTGGTTATAATTTGGCAAGCCGGTGGTTAGCCGGCTTTGATTTCTATTAGTTTATCGTACAAATGCAGCGGCAACACCACCATCAACATTTATGACGTTACCTGTTGATTTGTTTAACAAGCCGCCTGTTAAAGCAAAGCACGCGTTGGCAATATCGGCAGGTAATATCACCTGGTTAAGTAAGGTACGTTTTGCATAGTAAGCTGGCAATTCTTCCACAGTAACGCCGTAAGCTTTCGCACGGCCTTCGGCCCATCCGCCGGCCCATATATTGCTATCGCTAATAACCGCATCGGGGTTAATTACGTTTACACGGATGCCATCCGGGCCAAGCTCGGCAGCATTTAACCTGCTCAGATGTAGTTGCGCTGCCTTAGCACTACCATAACCGGCATTGTTAGGGCCGCTAACCAAAGCGTTCTTGCTTACTATATTAATAATATCGCCACCAATGGCTTGTTGTTTCATCACGGCCACGGCAGCCTGGGTAACAAAAAACTGGCCTTTCACCAATACATCGTACAGTAGATTCCAATCCTTTTCGGTATGGTCGCCAATGGTTTTAGAGATAGAAAGACCCGCGTTGTTTACGATAAGGTCGACACCACCAAAAGCTAAAATCGCGGCAGCCATAGCTTCCTTAATTTGCGTTTCGTTGGTAACATCTAATGTAGCGGTTGCGCAGGCGTCTTTACCAAATTGCTTTACAAATTCATCGTAAGCGCCGGCTAAACGCTCGGCATTCATGTCATTCAGGATCACCACGGCACCTTCTTCTACAAACTTTTTGGCGATTGCTTTGCCTATACCACCCGCACTACCGGTTACCAAAGCTATACGGCCGGATAATGCCTTTGGCTTTGGCATACGTTGAAGCTTTGCTTCTTCAAGCAACCAATATTCAATATCAAAAGCTTCCTGTCGCGGTAAAGAAGTGTATTCTGATATTGCTTCGGCGCCTTTCATCACGTTAATAGCGTTGATGTAAAATTCGGCTGCTACCCTTGCGGTTTGCTTATCCTTAGCAAAAGTAAACATACCCACGCCCGGGTAAACTATCACCACCGGGTTAGCATCGCGTATAGCAGGGCTGTTTGGGTGCTTGCAGGTGTTATAATAATCCTCATACATTTTGCGGTAATCCTCAAATGCAGGGGTAAGTTTTTCTTTAATGGCGGCAACATCGCTCAGATCCTCGCCCGGTGCAAGTGTTAACACCAGCGGACTGATCTTGGTACGCAAGAAGTGATCGGGGCAGCTGGTCCCCATTGGTGCTAAACGGTTCAGATCATTAGAATTTGTATATTCTAACACCCTTGCATCGTCCGTGTAATGCCCGATCATTTGTGTTTTTGACGAGCAGAAACCACGGAGGATAGGGGCCAATGCAACCGCTTGTTTTTTACGGTCGTCTGCCGGCAGGCTTTCAATTTTTTGACCACCGAACACGCTGCCGTTTTGGGCATAGCTTTGTTCCAGGAACTCGGCACATTTCTCTATCACCTCCAGGGTGTTGATGTAACTTTCGTAAGCGGTATCCCCCCAGGTAAATAACCCGTGCGAACCCAGCATGATGCCACGGATACCAGGATTGCTATCTAAGCATTCTTTGAGCTGCAAACCCAGGTCAAAACCCGGGCGCTGCCAGTCTACCCAGCCAATGGTGCCTTCAAATAGTTCTTCAGTTATTTTTTTACCGTCTTTTGCTGCTGCGATGGCAATTGCAGCATCGGGATGCAGGTGATCTATATGTTTAAAAGGAAGAAAGCCGTGCAAAGGTGTATCTATAGATGGCGCTTTAGAATTAAGGTCAAAAATGCTATGGTTAAACAGCTCCACCATTTCGTCTTCAAACTCGATACCGCGATACACGTTTTTAAGGCTGCGTAAACGGGCTACGTATAAAGCAGCAAGCCCACTTTTTTTAAGGGTGCCTATATCACCGCCAGATCCTTTGATCCACATTACTTCAACCTCTTTACCGGTTAAAGGGTCTTTATCCATAACCTTGCAAGACGTGTTGCCGCCACCATAGTTGGTAAGGCGCAGGTCGGCACCCAGTAAGTTAGAACGGTATATTAACAGGGCTACTTCATCACCGGCCAGTTCGGCCGCGCGGGTGTCATCCCATAGGTAGCTTACATGTTTAAATTGTGTTGTGTTGACAGACATATCTTTACGATTATATTTTATTTTTATTGATAGGTTAATGGTCGCAATATTAATTAACGTTTATTGCCTAACTGTGATACACTGTGTTGACCAGGTAAACCTACCCTGCTACATACAGCTACTACCCTTTTATTGAATTACCGTACCCCACTATCAGCACCGAAATAATAATGGTAACAATACCGGCAAATACTGTAGCCAGCGCTTTTTTACTTACGCCTTTCCATTCTTTAAGCACAAGGCCCCAGATGTTGGCTATTAGTATAATGAATGCCATGTGTAAGATCCACGAACTTGCACCGTTGCCTAAACGACTTTCGCCCATGCCATAGAAAAAGAATTGCAGGAACCACGTGGTACCGGCCAAAGCCGAAAACAAGTAATTGGCTTTTAGCGGTGTTTTTTTATTGGTATAATCGCCAAAGGTTTTGTTACGTGCATTTAATATCATACACCAAATGAAATTGGTAGATAACCCGCCCCAAAGTATCACTACGTAAGTAACATTGTTTTGGAACAGGAACTCACCGCTTGCAGGATGCAAGGCTTTCCATGCAGTATTGGCTTCGTTAGCCATTATCTTACCCGCATCAATCCCAAAAGCGAAACAGGCACTTAATACGCCCGAAACTATAGCTACAAAAATGCCGAGGCCAAATTTATACTCTGTGTTGTTAACGGCAACATCCTTGTCTTTAGCTAACTCGCGTTCTTTCATCACGCCGGCATATCCGCAAATCATTATGCCTAATACACAAACCACAATACCCAGTAAAACCATTTGGCCCCAATGGCTATGCAGCAATGTGGTGATGCTATCTTTACCCTCCTGCGGGAAGAAATCGTAATAGATAGACGGTATTAAAGAACCGAAGACAGAGCAAAGACCCAAAATGATCGTACTCCCTAAAGCAACGCCCAGGTATCTCACACCCAAACCATAGGTAAGGCCACCGATGCCCCAAAGGACACCGAAGAAATAGGTAAGTAATAAAATTTGCCCATTGGTGTGTTTTATAATATCAGCAAAACCGGGGATGGTTAACCATGCAGCAACAGGCGGCACGATAAGCCAGGAAAAAATACCGCCAACGATCCAGAAACTTTCCCACGCCCATCCTTTTACCTTTTTATACGGAATATAAAAACTGCCCGAGGCAAACCCACCTATAAAGTGGAATATGATCCCAAAAATTGCTTGCATGAAATTAGGTTAATTGGTAAATAACTTTGCTAAGCTAATTAACCAAAATTTTATAACTGTTATATACTGTATGGCAGGAGGGATATAATAGTAAAGCCGCTCTACTTTGTGTAAAACGGCTTATGGCCTGTAAATATTTCTATGAAAGGAATTGTAGCACCAACTGTTCCCATTCTTCTTCTAAAGAAATGTTCGGTCGGGTTTGCCGTGCTTTACTATACCAGTAATCGGCATTCCAAATATCACCTTCTTTACGGTGCAGATAGGCATGTACCCAGGCAGATCTCTGATCGCTTAAAGAGTCGACCGCGGCATGTGCCTGTTGCCAATCGCCTTTGCCATCGTACCAAAGGCTTTTTAATTGCACAGATAGTTCGTTATCGGGCTGCTCTAAATTCAATGATGCTTTAAATTCGGTTAAAGTTTTCATGGGCATAACTTTGCAATATTATTAGCTAAAGTATAAAAAAGCCGCTTTACTTTCGTAAAGCGGCTTTGTAGCCAATGCTATTACTTTAAAAACTCATCCAGATAACCAAGGATCGTTTTCGTCTGCATCATAAGGCTCACATGGCTTTGTGCCGGCACAACGGCCAATTGCGATTTTGGCATCGGCGCCAGGTCTGCAGAGATACCGCCGCCCAATAACTGGTATGTTTTCATCAATTCTACCTTATCCAGGCCATCATTATCGCCCGAGATAAGCAATACTGGTGCCGTGATCCGGGCAATATTGGCGTCGCCCATGTCAAACGGCGTAGCTGCAAAAGCCAACATCTGTTCTATGAACTTCGTCCATTTCGTTTTATCGGGTGCTACAGCATCGTATGCCGCTTTCATCGGGCTGTTATCAAACATTGCAGGTTTCATATTTTTAAATACACCTGCTATTTGGGGGATCCAGCCGGTGCTTTTATAAGCGGCAGAAATGATAACTAATTTTTTTAATCTTTTAGGGCTTTGTATAGCAAACTGGTAAGCCACAGAGCCGCCCATACTGTACCCAACTACATCGGCGCTGTCAACTTTCAGGTGATCCATCACACCAACTACATCGCTTGCTAAGGTAGCTTGAGATAATTTTCGGTCTGAGTAAGGTGTATGCCCGTGCCCCTGCAATTCAATAGCTATTACCTTCCTCGTTTTTGACAACTCGGGGATGAGTTGCCCCCAGTTCCCCTCGATAGTCATAAATGCACCGTGCAATAAAACGATTGGCCGGCCCTCCCCATATATTTCGTAATAAACCTTAATGCCATTAACGGGTGCATAGCCACTGGTAGTAGGTTTACTTTGCTGCGCTTTAGATTGAAATGCGGTTACAGATAGTAAGGCAACTATTAACATTGGGGTAAGGATATTAATGCCCTTAAATATTCTTTTCATGATAGTATTTAAATTGTGTTTAATTCTATTTACAATACAAATATCGAAATCATATAAGGTTATAATGCTGTGTAAAAACGACCGATTAAGGGGCGGTTTGCGACAATCCCAATAACAAAGCCGCCCTACTTTCGTAAAGGGGCTTTGTAGGTTTAAATTATATGGAGATAAGTTATTTAGCCGTTTTGGATAAACGAAACGCGGCAAGCAAATAATAAAAAGCACCAAATGCGGCGTATCCGGCCAGGCTTGTTATCCCTTTTGTTGGGTCGTACGCTAACAAAATAAAGGATGTGCCGCCAAGCATGGACTGGGCACCGCTGATGATCATAGGCCACTGCCCGCCTAAAGATTTGCGACGGCGTAAGCCTAATATTAGCTGGATCAATCCTGTTCCAATTGCCCAGATACCAAAAACTATCAATGCTTCGGGAACTCCTTTTTGCAAAGCGAGGCCCACCGCGATGGTTGTTATTGTACTGATGGCGGCATTTACATATTGTGGTATTTTGGATGAGCTATTGTTATTGGCGCGAATATCGAGTAAAGTGCAAAGTACGTCCCAAGCCGGGTAAATTATGAGCAATACGTATGCTGCCGTTGTAGATGTTTTGGCAAAAAGGGCTATAAGAATTACCCAAATTACAGAAAAGCCTGCACGGGTAAAGTAAAGTTTACGTAACGACTTTGCAGTTTCAACGGCTTGGACGTTTGCTGCATTAGATTGAGAACTTAATGTCATGATAAATTTTTTAGGTGATTTGATGGTTCAAAGTTCTGTAGTATTGCCCAACAGGTTTTTCACTTAAGTGAAAATGCGGATAGAAGATTACGTTGTAATTACAGTGTGTACCAGGTAGTAATATTACTTATTAAATATGCGCATAATTTACTGTGCCGTTATGAAAAGCTTTTGTGTTAACTTAAGTTAAAATTCAAGTCTTTAAGAATACCGAATTTTGATGCGTTTTAATTATTGAGCCGTATTATCAAATACAATTTATATCATGACCGATAGAACCGATATCCTATCTCAGCACTTGAGAGATTTTGCCCTGTTGAGCGATAAAGACATTGGCGACAGCCAGCCGTTTTGGAAATCGCGAAAGATCAACAAAGGAGATTTTTTTAACATGCAAAGCATGGTTTGTAACGATCTGGGGCTGATCGTTAAAGGCATATTCCGTATCTATTATCGCACCCCTAATACAAAGGACGATAAGAACATTTTCTTTTTCTCAGAAAATCAGTTTGTAGTTTCTTTCAGGAGTTTTGTATCGCGCGACCCATGCTGGTATTTTATAGAGGCGATGGAAGATTCAGAAATTTGCTTTATCTCTTACAAAGATCTTAATGGCCTTTATGATAGCCACCCAAATTGGGGGAAGTTTGGCAGATTATTGGCGGAATTATTTTTCACGATTGCACAAACACGCACAGAGGAATTTATTTTTTTCTCGCACGAACAACGCTACCTGCGGCTCCTGGAAGAACACCCGGATATTGTGGGGCGCATCCCGGCTTATCATATCTCATCTTACCTCGGTATCACAAACCCATCATTAAGCCGGATCAGGAAACGTATTGAGCGTAAAAAGGCTGAGTAAGTACACCAGGAAACAAACCATAATATCATATTTAGATCTGTAATTATGTAACTATCTAAAATTCCTTCCCTTATAAAAAACTTTTTCTTGTTTATGTACTTTCTGTTCGCCTTTGTTACCACCATGATGTGGTTTGGTTGTTTCATCTGCTCTTGCCAAAGTTAAAAGTGGCAGATTATCTTCGTTGCTTTGTGTTAATTTCCGTAGCAGGCTATTCAAGTTAAAGCATTTATTAGCTACCACATGGATCACTTCGCCTTCGATCTGTAATTTGCCCTGCACCATAAATAACCGGGACTGGATTATCTCTTTACGATATTGATCAAATAATCTTTCCCAAACTACAATATTGGCCGCGCCTGTTTCGTCTTCAAGAGTCATAAATAATACGCCTTTGGCCGTACCCGGGCGTTGGCGAACGGTTATTAAACCCGTTACGCTTACAGGGTCGCCGTCTTTCATATTTTTCAAGTCGGCAATTTTTGTGTTGTGCAGCAAAACCAGTTTTTCACGTACCAAAGCAACAGGATGATTTTTTAGCGATAACCCGGTGGAAGAATAATCTTGAACTACATGCTCACCTTCTGTCATTAAGGGCAATTGTATCTGCACTTCTTTTACACTTTCTGATGGGGTACCTTCAAATAGCGCCATTGGCCTATCGCCTAAAGCAGATACTTCCCACAAAGCTTTACGGCGATTTAAACCTAATGAATCAAAGGCATCGGCATCGGCCAGTATCTCTAAAGCCGCTTCAGAAACACCAGCAGTGCGCAATTGATCTATATTACTATATAGTTTTTTGCGCGCCGATATAAGTACTTGCATATCGGCTTCACGCAGGCCTTTTATCTGGCGGAAACCTAACCTTACTACATAAAATTTGCCGTTTTTTTCTTCTAAAATATTATCCCAAAAAGAATAGTTTACATCTACAGGCGCAACCTTAACATGATGGTCAATAGCATCGCGTACTATTTGTGCCGGCTGATAAAACCCCATTGGCTGACTATTGAGCAAGGCCGCGCAAAACACATCGGGATAATAACATTTTAGCCATGATGATATATAAACCAATAAGGCGAATGATGCCGCATGGCTTTCAGGGAAACCATAGCCCTCAAAACCCTGTAACTGCTTAAATATGCGCCTGGCAAAATCTTCTTCATACCCTTTCTTCATCATCCCATCTACCAGTTTTTTTTCATACAGCCCTAACTTGCCGTTGGCTTTAAAACTGGCCATGCTTCGCCTTAATTCGTCAGCTTCGGCGGGGGTAAAGCCACCGGCAACAATAGCAATTTCCATTGCCTGCTCCTGGAATAATGGCACACCCAATGTGCGTCTCAAAACCTCTTCCAATTCTGGTTTGGGATACTCCGGGATTTCTTCACCATTACGCCTGCGCAAGTATGGGTGCACCATATCGCCCTGTATAGGGCCCGGGCGAACAATGGCTACTTCAATCACCAGGTCATAAAAACACTGAGGCTTGAGCCTGGGCAACATGGACATTTGCGCCCGGCTCTCGATCTGGAACACGCCAATGGTATCTGCATGGCAGATCATCTCATATACCTTGGGGTCATCCTGCGGCACATTAGCTAAAGTTAGTTTTTCACCATAGTGCTGTTGCACCATATCAAATGCCTTGCGGATCATGGTGAGCATCCCTAAACCTAACACATCTACCTTGAGGATCCCTAATGCTTCCAGGTCGTCTTTGTTCCACTCCAGTTGGGTGCGGTTTTCCATCCGGGCATTCATTACCGGGCAAAGGTCTGATAGCTTATTATCAGTAATTACGAAACCACCCGTATGCTGCCCTAACTGCCTGGGAAACCCCATTAATTGTGTAGTTAATTCCAATACTTTATAAATAAGCGGATCATGCGGGTTTAGCCCTTGTTCGCGCAAGCGCTTTTCATCAAAACCCTCTTCGCTAAAATCCCAAATGGTAGCCCCCACACGTTTTATGGTATCTTCTGATAAACCCATTGCTTTGCCCGCATCGCGGATAGCGCCCCGATGACGTTCCTGGGTTACTGTAGCCACAATGGCGGCGTGCTCCCGGCCGTAATCCTCATAAATATACTGGATGATCTCCTCGCGCCGTTCATGCTCAAAATCCACATCAATATCCGGCCACTCTTCGCGGGCATCAGACATAAAACGGGAAAATAACAAACGGGATTTCATAGGGTCGACCGCTGTTATTGCCAGGCAATAACAAACAGTTGAGTTAGCAGCCGAACCACGCCCCTGGTGCAGGATGCCCAATTCTTCGGCCTTTTGGGTATATTTATATACCCGCAAAAAATAGGGCGCCAACTTCCGCTTTTCTATAAAGGCCAGTTCAAATTCGATCTGATCGGAAACTTTCTTTGGTACCTCTCTGCCATAACGCTCATGGGCGCCGGCCCTGGTATATTTGGTTAGGCGTTCTTGTGGTGTTAATCCATCAATTATTTTTTCTTCCGGTTCAATATATTTTAACGTATCTAATGAAAACCGGCAGGCATTTGCAATTGCTAATGCGTTTTCTATAGCTTCAGGATATTGCCGGAACAAGCGATGCAATTCATCAATAGGTTTAATAAACCTTTCGGCATTGGCATGCAGCTTAAAACCGGCTGTATGTATGGTGCATTTCTCGCGGATGCAGGTTAAAATATCCTGTAGCTCGCGCCGGGCAGCTTCATGATAATGCACATCACCTACGGCTACCATAGGTATGCCCGATTTTGATAATCGTGCTAATCTTTTTGCATCATCGCCGCTGTAAGAACGGGCGGCAGCTATGTATATAGATTCGCCAAATTCAGCTTTATACTCCTTTATATCTTTCTTAAACCCGTCATCATAATCAAACCTTGCGTTTAATTCGTCAGGTGGGATGATGATGAATTGAATACCTTGCTTATGTGCATAAACATCTGCTTTATACAAATAGCATTCTCCCTTTTCGGCCCGTAAATTACCAACCGTTAATAATGCTGAAAGCCTGCCGTAAGCATCACGGTCAGTTGGGTAAGCCAATAAACTTGGGCCATCTAACAGGTCTACCCGGCAGGCGGGTATAAATTTAAATTCAGGTTTAAGCTTCTTAGCTACTACATGGGCGCGGACAATACCCGCAAGGCTATTGCGGTCAACAATGGCGATGGCATCATAGCCGCAAGCAGCGGCCTGCTCAACCAGTTCTTCCGGGTGCGACCCACCCCGCAGGAAGCTAAAATTTGATGTGGCTTGTAATTCGGCGTATCTCATGGCTATGCAAAAAAACCATGTAAATACCATTGCGGTGTATCATGGTAATGCCCCAGCCTAAACAGCCAGTAACGTTGCCCTTCCGCATCTTCAACGGCGTAATAATCCCGGTGCAAGCCTTTATCCTGCCACCATTCGCGCTCGATACGTTCGGGGCCATCAGCTTTTTCAACTATATGCCGCTTACCTTTATAAGTAAAAACTTTTGGTGGATAATCGGGCAACAGCGCCATTACTTCTACAGGTTCGGGGCGTTGCAACAGGCGCAATGGCCGGGGCCTGTCGGTCCTCCATTTGGTTGTTGGTGTGTCTGATAGAGATGTAGTTTGTTTAATCGAACGCTCGGGCCAGTAATTTTCTGAGGGTAAGCAGCGATAGATCGCTTTAGCCCCAACTTTACCGGCTAACTTATCTAACAGCTCTGCCAAAGCTTTATCCTGCAGGCCGGGCTTACCCGCCCATAGTTTTTCCTGCACCAAGTCAATGTCTTCTACTTTGGGCGCTTCTAACAAAAACAACTCGATACCTAAAGCGGGTTCTATTTTACTAACCTGTAATTCAAAAAGTTTAAACAAGTGCGAAATACTATGCGAGCCGCGATTGGTACTGATACTTGCCTGCACCATTTTACCATCGATACGATAACACTTAAGTGTTGCTTTACGAAGCCCCTTACCTTCTGATTGTAGCCGCGTACACAGGCCTTCCAATAATTTTGAAATTGCTATTTCAATAGCTTTAGCTGTTCTTACCGGCTCAAGGCAGGGCAACCGTTCTGTATAAGGCACCGGTGGTATAAGCGGAATAAATGGTTCGTCCTCAATACCCAATGCCTGCGCCAGCTTTAATAGAAAGCCGTCACCAAATCGCCTTCGCAGTACGGTGCGTGGTATCTGCATAAAACTTTTAATGGTAGCCAAACCCAATTTTTGTAGTTTTTGAAGCACATTGTTCTCTAACCGTAAAGCTATTGGCGGCAAGTTAAGTAATGCCTGCGCCTGTGTGCCACTCTCTATAATAGGTGTAGTTTTTCCGTAATGTGCAACAGCCCAGGCAGCCCCAATAGTATCGGCAATGGCAGCCCTTGCATCATAGCCTGATGACCGCAGCTTGTTAACTATCTCTTTTAAATAACCGCGTTCGCCCCCCCATAAATGTGCACAGCCAGATATATCAAGCATTAAACTATTCGGCAGGTTAACAGTTACGATGGGTGTGTACCTAATGCACCACAATCCCAATTGCCTAAGTAGTTTAGCTTCTTTACCCGGCAAGTTATCCAATACCTGTAAATTGGCAGTAATGGCTTTGGCATCAGCAGCGGCCATACCCGGGTAAATACCCTGGGTTTCGGCAACCGCATTAGCAGCTGTGATCACCATGCGGTTACGTTCGGTCGCGGCGAAAACAAAAGGCACATCCTTTAATTCCGGCTTCTGAAGTGTTAGCCAATCTGTCGTCAAATAACGAAACCATATTACCATGTAACGCTTTTGCATGGCTCATCCTACTTTTTGTATTTGATGTGCCAATACCTTTTCTTCAATTGGCGTGAACCCGCTATCTGACCATTCGACAATCCAATTACCCGGCTTACCATTACGCACACGTAACAATTCAACCTGCCAGCGGGGGAAACCTAAGCCCGGCAAACCATCTATAGGTTCACTTGCCAAAGGTTTGATCTGCCAACGTGCAGCACAAGCTGTCGACCCCATTTTATTTGACCGGTTACGAAGGATAAACCCTGTTACGCCGCTTTTTTCTACGGCCAGTTGCAACCGCCTCGATTGCTTAAAATCAACCTCAGATAATTCGCCTACAACCGCCGTTAATCCTATACATTTCAAGGCTTCTTCCATCACCCATAACACATCTTTCTCTTTACAAAGGTGTATAAAAATTATTCTGTCGGGCTCAACCTCAAATAATTTAAGGGCCGTTGGATATACATTTCCGGATAGGCTGATCCATAAACAAGCCCCTCCATTTTGCAGCAATACCGATAGTAACCCAGTTATAAAACCACTGGAAGCAGTAGCCTGTTCCATATTAGCACAAACCATTTCGTGTACGGCCCGCATTGGGAAAATCCCATTTGGAAAATGTGCCTCAATAGTATTTAAACCAAATGGCTTTCTTTCGCCAAACGAGGGCGGCTTATAACCTTCCCATTGCAAAATATTTTTTTGCAGATTATTAATCAACTCTCTTTTAGCATCGGCCATTACAAATAATTATCATTACAAATCTATGCTAATATTTTTAGCAATTCATAGTAATAATTACAAATTATTTTTTCACTTTTGTTTGTGATGATAAACAATGCTTATTTAATTAATGATGCACGGGCTTGGGTAAAACGTAAAAACGGCCCTGATGAAGTGGTACGCATTATTTTAGATCTGGAAAGCAGGGATGCGGCACTGTGCTATCTGTTATATACGGCTTACGATAAAGAGCCCGATTACCTTGGCAGGATATTATTTGATATAGAAGGCTACTGGATCTATGATGGGGAAACATTAACTATAAACGAGCAGGAGCAGGTGGCGAAGTTTATTATAAACTACGTTGAAACGGTTTTCATATGATCATAATCCCGGATGAAGTACGTTTATCATGTCTCTGTTAACCCATAAAGCTTTATTCGCGTGGTAAATATTTTAATATAAAACGGTAAATTTCCGGCTACTTAATTTAACAATTCGTGAATAAATTATCTGTTCTCTTTTTCGCTCTATTTATATTAAATGGCGCGATGTCCTACAGGCAACTACTTACAAACCATCCGGTTTGACCCCTAATGTTGATACTATTCAACTGGCCGACCCAACCATTTTTGCCGATAAGGGTTTCTACTACCTGTACGGTACTGGCAGCAAAGACGGCTTTTTAGTTTACCGCTCTACAGACCTTAAAAATTGGGGAAATCCCGTTGGAAAACGCAGTGGCCATGCCTTCTTTAAGGGCGATAGTTACGGCACCAAAGGTTTTTGGGCGCCCCAGGTATTTAAACAAGGCACAAAATATTACATGGCTTACACCGCCGACGAACATATTGCCATTGCGCAAAGCGATAGCCCGCTTGGGCCATTTACTCAAAAAAAAATCGGGTGTATTTCTGGCGTGGGTAAACAAATAGATCCGTTTGTTTTTATGGATACCGATGGCAGCCTGTACCTTTACCATGTACGCCTGCAAAACGGCAATCGTATTTTTGTAGCACGCTTAAAAACCGACTTATCTGATATAGACACCGCCACCGCAAAAGAATGCCTGCATGCCGAACTGCCATGGGAAAATACCGAAAATTCGGGATGGCCGGTTTCTGAAGGGCCAACGGTGTTGAAGCATCAAAACCGATACTACCTGTTTTATTCGGCCAATGACTTTCATAATATCGATTATGCTGTAGGTTATGCAACCGCCACTTCGCCATTCGGCCCGTGGACCAAGACTGCAGACAGCCCCATCATCAGCCGAAAAAATACCGGGATTAACGGAACCGGACACGGCGATTTCTTTATCGGTAGCAAGGGGGCGCTTTATTACGTATTGCATACTCACAAGAGCAACAGCCAGGTAGCAAGCCGCAAAACGGCAATTATAAAAGCAAAATTCACAAAAGGGAACCCTTCAAAAATGGTGGTAGATGCTAAAAGTTTCCACTATCTGTTATCAAGATAATTCGAGTCGGCGCTTACATGCGAAAGCAAACATTAAAAAAACGGGATGGCAAATTTGCCATCCCGTTTTTTAATAATAGAACCGACCTATCTATTTAGCCAGTTCGGGATTGTATAACTTCATGTGCTCTTCATGGAGTTTTTCTACAGGCATTTTAATGAATTTACGATCGTAGGTTATAAACCCGTTTACTTCACCCTCCACATCAGTGGTTTGAGTGTAAACAGCTGCTGATAACCCTTCTTTGATTAGTTGCTGCAACCTGTTGGTGAATGTAATGTACTTTTTCAACACATCTTCTCCATTTTTAAAATTCTGGTAACCCCAGTTTTTATTGGCCTGCCAGTTGTGGCCTTCAACAGGCCAGCCTAAACCACCAAACTCACCTAAAACAACCGCAGTGTTTTTACCGAACAGGTCTGGCCTTGGCATTGCCGGGTTAGGGTAGTTATGCAGATCTACAATATGGCCGGTAGTGTAAAAATTACCTCCGCTTGCACTATTTATCAATCGGGAAGGATCATTTTTCATGGTCCACTCAGCTATTTCGACAGTTTTAAATTGACCCCATGCCTCGTTAAACGGCGTCCAAACAACTATACATGGGTAGTTATGAAGCGATTTCATGATGGCGGCCCACTCCTTGCGGTAGTAACCTTCAGATTCGGCCGTGCGGGGTTTATCAGTAGCGCGATCTAACACACCCGGGCGGTTCTCCCAGCCGTTACCCAAGTCGCCGCTTGGCATATCCTGCCAGAGCAACATACCCATTTTATCGCAATAAGTGTAGTACCGGGCAGGCTCCACCTTAATGTGCTTACGGATCATGTTAAAACCCATTGCTTTCAACTGGTCTATATCGTAGACCATCGCCTCCTCTGTTGGCGCGGTGTATAAACCATCTGGCCACCAACCCTGGTCAAGCGGGCCGTATTGGAAAACAAATTTATTGTTCAGCAACATGCGTTGTACCCCATGCGCATCAGGACCTAACGAGATTTTGCGCATTGCAAAATAACTTTTCACCTCGTCTATCATTTTACCGTTGCGAATTACCGCCACTTTAAGATCGTACAGGAAAGGATCGGTAGTTGACCATAGCTTTTGGTTAGCGATGGTTAATACGGCTGTAGCGTTTGCATCAACGGTTTTCTCATCAACAACTACTTTACCGTCAAACGCAGTTACTTTTAACTTATCGCCTGGTTGGCTGTTAGCCACCTCGGCAGATATAGTGAGTGATTTATCATCAATGTTAGGAGTTTGGTTGGTGGCATCAATATGCGTTTTTGCTACGCCCTCTAACCATACCGTTTGCCAAATGCCGGTAACAGGGGTGTACCAGATACCTTCGGGAGTTTTAACCTGCTTGCCGCGTGGCTGCGGGCCATCGTCAGTAGGGTCCCAAACAGTAACTTTTATTTCTTGCTGGCCGCTTTTTAAATACGGGGTGATATTGAACGAAAAAGGGTCAAAGCCACCCTCGTGCACACCTGCACTTTTACCATTCACAAAAACCTCGGCACGCCAATCAACTGCGCCAAAGTGCAGCAATAAATCTTTACCCTTAAGGCCCTTGTTTAACGTCACCGTTGTTTTGTAGAACAAAAGGCTATCTTTACCTACAGTTTTACTTACACCAGATATTGCCGACTCTACGGCGAACGGCACCAATATTTTACCTGCATAAGCTGCGGGTTGTTTTTCTGTTTTCGGGGTGATGGCATAATCCCAAAGTCCGTTAAGATTTTGCCAGTTGCCGCGCACCATTTGCGGGCGCGGGTACTCCGGTAATGGTGCTTTAGGGTTAACCTTTTCTGCCCAAGGGGTAGTTATCCTGGTTTTAATGAGGTGCCAATTGCTTTGCTGTGCATTTACGGTTAACGCAAAACATGCCAGGGAAAGGCTAATTGCAAGTCTTTTCATGTGTAAAATGTTTAAGAAAATAGAAAAATGGGGCCACGGTCCATGGCCCCTAATTATTAGAATGTAACTTTTACCAAAGGAGAGAAGACAAGATCCTCTACCCCTGCTATCTTAATCCCAACACGTGCAAAAACATAGTTTTGCGTAGGTGATATGGTGGGGATGTTTACTGCCATGGTAATATTATTAAGGCTCGTTATAGCGCTACCTTGAAGGTCAGTTACGCCGATTTGATCGGCACCCGATACGAATTGGGTTTTGTTGATAAACAAGCTAACCTTTTCAATATCCTTAGCATTAACGTCAGTTATTACTTTTTCGATATTAAAGGTTGCGTTTACTTTTCCTGCTGCCGCTGTAAGAACAGCGCTACGAACCATATAATACGGCGTAACGTCAATATCAAGCGTTTGGTCGCCGCTTACTTTTACGGCTAAGGTATCGCGTTTACCTGCACTCAGTTCTTTCCATCTGAAAGGGCCCTGGTTAGCAGGAATCGTAAACTTGTAATCGCCTGCAAAAAGCAATGTAGAATATGAGCCGTCCTGGCCAAACGCGCCGCTGATAGGGCCGGTTTTACCGAAGCCCGGCTGATAAAGCTCAAACGGCACCCTGTTATATTCTACATTAACAGGTTCGCCGTTGTAAACCAAATGCCCTTTTAAGCTAACCGATGGGGCAGCATAATTATCCTTTTTACAGCCGTAAGCTGTAAAAAGGGATAACAATAATATAATGTAGTGAAATTTTATTTTCATGATCATGTGTATTTACTATTGATTGGGTTGCTTAACAATTAAAGGGTTTGCAGATAATATATCATTCCCAATTTGCGAATAATAGTTACCAAACTGGAAACTATTTGCACCCGTAACAGGCGATGGCAATACAATTTTAAACAACCATTTATTGTTATTGGGATTACCCGGGTTGTAATATTTGTAAGGCCATAAACCGTATGGCTGTGTATTGCGTTTTGTAGCCTTGCCAATGTTGCTAAGTAGGTCGGTAACGGTCATTTTGTTACCATCCCAAACAACGTGAGCTAATCTCCAGCGTTTCATATCAAATAAGGTATGGCCTTCAAATACAAGCTCAACTCGGCGTTCGTGTACAATACGGTCAAATGTAAGGTCGCCGGTTGTTAGCGGTGTGGTTAAACCTGCACGTGAACGTACCTGGTTAACATAGCCTACTGCAACTCCGGTTTGCCCAAGTTCAAAAGCTGCTTCAGCAGCGTTAAGCAATACCTCGGCATACCTGTAACGTATAAACGCCACATCACTACCCCTGCCCCTACGGCCCGAGCCCACGGTTGGATCAAGATACTTACGGATGTAGAAACCGGTTTGGGTCCTAAACTCCTGGCCGTTTATCACGCCATCTTTACCGGTAACCTGCACTGGCGCTGTTGTACCCGGAAGCGGCTTTAAACTACCTGCATCGTTGCTGGTTAGTATGCTTCCGTCTGCCAGTTGGTAACCGGCCCAAACATCGGTACGTTTACCTTTGAACAAGCCATTTGGTAGTAAAACCGTACCGGCAAGCCGTGCATCGCGGCCAGCAAATACATCAAGCTGGTTGGTGTAATAAATTGGGGCGCCGGCACCATCTGCAACCGGTAGTGGCGCATAAGTGTTATCCAATTTCTCAAATGACTCTACCAAATTTAACGATGGATTTAAGCGGCCTGCATCCAACCCTTCGTCAGATATTGAAAATGGTTGGTTGTTGGTAGTGTAACCGTGCGTTTTGCCACCGTTGGCTTTAAAATCCTCTACAAATATAGCTTCCTGGTTAACAGAAGTTTTATCAAGGAACACTGCGGCAAAATTATCGCTAAGATCTGGCAGGGCTTTATATAACTGGTAGCTACCTGCTGTTTGCGTAATAATTGCCTGCGCGGCTGTTAAGGCTTTTGTGTAATAATCATTAGCCATGCTTGCCGGGATACCTACCTCGTTACCGGGTAATGATACCTGCGGGGTGGTAACACCATATTTGGCAATTGAACCTGCGTATAATGCAGCCCTTGCTTCCATAGCCAAAGCTGCTGCTTTGGTAGCCCTCGATTTTGTGTTTACATCTGCAGGCAGGTCATTTTTAATGGCCTCGGCTTCGGTTATCACAAAATCATAAATATCCGATTCTTTTGAACGGGGCTTTTGCAAAGGCGTTAAGTTACCCGAGTAATCGTACTCTAAAGGCTCGGTGATCAAAGGCACACCGCCCATTCTTTTTACGATCTCGAAATAATACTGCGCCCTTAAAAACCTTGCCTCAGCAATAAAACGGGCTTTGTCAGCATCGGCAAGTTTAGTTGCTGCAGTGGCACGTTGTATGAACAAGTTTAGATCGCGGATGTAGCCGTAATCCCAAGTGTTCCACTCGCCGAAACCCCAGCCTGTTCTTTGTACAAAGAAATAGCTGCCATTCTCTGAAGGGAAGGCTTCGCTAAAATCTGTGAAAGACGACCAGCCGTTGTCAAGTCCCGAAAAATCAAGCACCCTGTTATAAAGATCGCCCAATACGGAGAGCACCAGGGCGGGGTCAGAAAATACCAGTTCGGTAGGTAATACCTGTTTAGGTGGTATATCTAAAAATTCGCTGTCTTTCTTGCATGACTCTCCTACAAGGAGGCCGGCAACTATCATTATTAAAAATTTCTTTTTCATGGAGTTTAAACTTAAGGGTCAATTAAAATGATAAATTAACACCTACGTTAATAACTTTACTCTGAGGCACCTGCAAACCGTTATCATCAGTAGTTTCAGGATCTACAGCGTATTGTTTAAGGTTATCAAACGAGAACAGGTTATAACCGTTCACGTAAAATCTGGCCTTCTTGATCTTAGCTCTTGCTAACAAACCAGCCGGCAAAGTGTAACCAATTTCGATAGTACGTGCACGTAAATATTTAACGCTGTGCAACCAAAAAGTTGAATTTCGTTGTCCATCCCCGTTATATCCGTCGTTGTTCCTATCCGCTGCATAGCTTGCGCCACCAAAACCAGGGTTAACCCTGTTTGCGGGATATTTACCAGGCACCCAGGCGCTGTTTACGTCGTATGGATCGGCACGGTGCCATCTATCAGCAAATATGGTATTGAAGTTACCGTTGTTTTGGAATGCCCAGCGGGTTTCGTAATTCTGGAACCAGGTATAACCTGCACCACCAGAGAAATCAGCATGTACATCAAACCCTTTGTAGGCAGCACCTAAAGAGAAACCAAAGTTGATGTTTGGCTGCGTACCGTAACCAAAGCCAATGGGGCGTTCATCATAGATATCTATCTTACCATCGCCGTTTTGATCTTTATAGATCAGATCTCCAGGCAACAGGCTTCTGTTACCTTGCTGATCTATGTTAACCTTGTAATTATTAATCTCTTCAATTGATTTGAACTGACCAGTAACCTCGTAACCCCAGTCGATATGCGAGTAGCGGTTCTCGGTAGAGTTACGGTATTGGTCCCAAGAGTTAAAAAACAGCGGGTTGTAGCTTTGTACATTTTTTTGCCTGCTGTAAGAGAAGTTACCGCTAATGTTATAGCGCACATCACCTACACTTGAGTTATAGGACAGGGCGATATCCACACCGGCTTGCGAATCGCTGCTTGCATTTTCCTGCGGCAGTGAATAACCAACCTCAGCCGGGATGATCACGTCATTTCTGTTCCCAAGCAAACCTGTACGTTTACGGTAAAAATATTCTGCCGAACCCGATAGTTTACTGTTGAATAAAGTGAAATCTAAACCAACGTTGGTAATCTTGCTTTTCAGCCAAGATACACGTGTGATTGGGATACCTTTATCGCGAGATACAATAATGGAATTACCATCTAATATGGCAGTACCCTGGTTGTAGTTGTAGCCAGTTAAATAGGCGTATGGCGCAACTATAGTGCCGTTAGGATCGTTAGGGTTCCTGGCATCTCCAAGGATACCGTATGAGCCTCTAATTTTCAGGTCGTTGATAAAGCTATTTTCGCCAAGTAGTTTCTTCATGAATCCTTCTTCGGTTATCCGCCAGCCGGCAGATACACCTGGGAAGTAACCTACTCGTTTGTCGGGAGCAAAAAGATATGATGCATCGCGCCTACCAGAAAATTGAACGTAGTATTTGTTGTTGTAGTTGTAATCTATCTGGGCAACGTAACCTAACCTCGATTCTTTATCGTCCCTATCCTGGTATTGATCGGCAGTTGGGAAATAAATTAAAGGCAGGTTGTTTGATATTGGCGAAGCGTGGATCCAGTTACGCAGGTGCTGCAACTCTATACGCTCGGCAACCACAGTACCTGCAATGGTATGCTTGCCAAAAGTATTATTGTAGTTTAACTGCAACTGCGTTGTGGTGTTAAACTCCTTTATTTGCTCGCGCTCGCGCCATGGATTGGTACTACCACCAGTTATGTCGTAAGTATCGGTAGCCGGGCGGTAGGTATAAGCATTGTAGGTATACTCCTGGTTGTTAAGCAAATAATCCTCAACATAGTAAGAGTATAGTCCTTTTAGCGTTAAACCTTTAACACCCGGAATATCATACTCGGCACCAAAGTTGGCTTGTAACACACGCCTGTCGCTATGGTAAACACCCGATAGCTTTTTATTAAGAAAAGCATAGTTTGTTTCGGTGTGGCCAATATCATTCAGATAATCGGGGTTATCATTAGCATAAGGGCGCTCTAAAGGCGTGTTCCTTAACACTGCAAGTTTAGCCAGGCCATAATCATCCTGGCCCGGTACACCCGGGTTTTCAACGGTCTCTATACGGCCGTTGATGTTTAAATTTGCCCTTAAACCGTTTGCAAGTTTTACCCCGATATTCGATTGTATGTTTGAGCGTTTGTACTCATACTCTTTACCTAATTGCGAGTTTTGGTAAAGGTTTGTTGCAGATACATAATAGTTAACCCTATCGCTCGCGCCCGAGAAGTTTGCGTTAACAGAGTTAAGCGGCGCGTTATTGTTAGCTTTTAAGATGTAATCGCGCCAGTTAAAGCTTTTGTAACCCGGTTCGGTGCCTGCTTTGTATTTGTCAAGTTCTGCAGTGGTAATAGATGTAGAACCATTACTGTTTACCTGTGCATCAGCAAGGTAACGCATGTAGTCGTAAGCAGTGGTAGCAACGTTAGGGAATCTGTAGAAGTTTTGGTATCCGGTGTAGGCATCAACGTTGATACGTGTTTCGCCCGATCCTTTTTTAGTGGTTACCACCACAACACCATTTGCCGCCTGCACACCGTATATAGCTGCCGAAGCATCCTTTAATACGGTTACGCTTGCAATGTCATTCGATGCCAGGTTATTAAACGCGTTAACATTTTGCTGCACACCATCAATAACATAAAGGGGGCTACCCATGTTACGGATCTGGATGTTAGCTGTAGCACCCGGGCGGCCTTCGGACTGCCTGAAAGTTACACCCGCAATTTTACCGGCAAGTGCTGTACTTACTGTCGAACCTGCGTGTACCCGCTCAATGTCCTTACTGGTAGTGCTGGCAATGGAACCGGTAATAGATTCTCTGCGTTGCGATGTAAAACCTGTAACAACCACCTCTTGCAAAGCGGAGCGGTTACCTTTAAGCCTGATGTTTAAGTTGGTTTGGCCGTTCAGCCGAACCTCTTGCATGGTAAACCCTATATAGCTAAATACCAACACGGCGTTGGCATCGGGCGCGTTTAAGGTAAATTTACCGTTAGCATCGGTCGCGACACCTATTTGCGTACCGCGAACCCTCACGGCTACACCAATAAGCGCTGTATTTGTGGTATCTGATACAGTACCGCTCACTTTTACCGTTTGGGCAAAAGCTGCGTCTGCAGAAAGCATACACATAATAACAGCACAAATAACAAATAATAATTTGGGATAGTGCAGGCCGTACAACCAATGTGAACGGACATACCCCTCCTGTCTGGGCAGTAGAGATTTTCTCATAAGATTTATTTACTGTGGTTAAAATTGGTTTTTTAAAAGCACCAGAATGTGCCCTTAAAATTTAAATGTAAAGTAAACAGTTTTAAATCCCGGTGATTATCCAAATCATATCAAAAATTAGTCGAAAAGTATCATTGTTAATTTTAAGGAAAACCCCTGCCCTTAATAAGTATATTTGTTTGAAGCCCAATTATTTTGAAACCGATCTATCTTTTCTTTTTTTTATTAGTACTGCCTACTTTTTGCAGCGCCCAAACCTATTATTTTAAGCATTACCAGGTTGAGCAGGGCTTATCAAACAATACGGTTTATACTTGTTTACAGGATAAAAAGGGCTTTTTATGGCTCGGTACAAAAGACGGCCTCAACCGCTTTGACGGCTATACTTTTAAGGTTTTCAGGCACAACCCGCGCGACAAACGCACCTTGGCAAATAACATGGTGCATGCCCTAAGCCGTGATAAAGATGGCAGCATGTGGGTAGGCACAGATCAGGGGGTGGAGCACTACAACCCAAATACCGAAACCTTTACAAATTTAAATGTTGCGGGCCAGGAGGGTGTGCGCTGCATTATGCAAGACAGTTATAACAACTGCTGGTTTATAGCCGGGCCTGCCCTGATGAAGTATGATAAGAAAACAAAAAAAATAACCAATTATAAAGCTTATCAAAATTTCGAGGCTACATCTATCGCCTTTAATAATGGCACCCTTTGGGTGTCTACTACAAAAGGCACCATTGAGAAGTTAAACCCGGCAAGCCGAACTTTTACCAGTTATAGTTTGTTTGATAAGTCGCCACGGGTGGCATCAAATTATATTGAAAAGATTTTTTACGCCGGCAAGGATAAGATTTTCATTGGCACCACCAACCAGGGGTTTAAAGAGTTTGATTGCGTTGCCGGTAGCTATATCGACAGGTTAACCTACAATGCCGATAAAACCGAAGTCTACGTTCGGGATTTTAACAAATACAGCGACGATGAGTATTGGATAGCTACCGAGTCGGGCTTGTTTATCTATAATACTACCAAGGGCACTTTTACCAATATCAAAAAGCGTTATAACGACCCCTACTCGCTATCGGACAATGCCTTATATGTACTGTATAAAGATATTGAGGGTGGCGTATGGGCCGGCACTTACTTTGGCGGCATCAATTATTACCCCAAACAGCATTCATTATTCCGTAAATATTATCCCGGCGAAAAAAACACGCTACAGGGTAACGTAGTACGCGAGATCAGCAAAGACCAATACGGTAACTTTTGGCTGGGCACGGAGGATAACGGCCTCAACAAACTCTCGGCAGATAAAAACACTTGGACACATTATTACCCCGGCGCATCAAATGGCATATCCAACTCGAACATCCACGGGCTATTGGCCAATGGCAACTATTTATACATAGGCACATTTGAGCGCGGCCTTAATATCTTCAACATTAAAACAGGTAAGGTTGAAAAAGTGTTTATAGCCGGTGCCGGCAACAATGCTTTGAAAAGCAATTTCATTGTTACGTTTTTAAAAACCAGGGCGGGCGTTATACTGGTTGCAACAACCCGCGGCCTGTATCGCTACAACCTTGATAAAAAAGATTTTACGCTGATAGATAAGATACCGCCGGTTGATTTTGTCTACTCTATGATAGAAGATCATAACGGTAAAATTTGGCTGGGCACGGTTAGGGATGGTATTTACGTGTACGACATTAATAAAAACACAGGAACCAAACTCGCTTATGATTACCCGGCTAAAGGCGCTTTGAATACCTCTGCTGTAAACGGCGTGTTCGAGGATAGCAACAATAACATCTGGTTCGCTACCGAAGGCCTTGGCCTTTGGTTTTACGATACAGACCACCGCACCTTTAAATACTACGATAACGAAAATGGCCTGCCCAGCAACTACACCTTTAAAATATTGGAGGATAACAATAAGAATATCTGGGTGAGCACATCACGCGGTTTGATCTCGCTAAACCTTGGCACCAACGATATTAATATCTACACCAAAGCAAACGGGCTTTTAAGCGATCAGTTCAATTATAACTCGGCGTTTAAAGATACTGACGGCACCATGTACTTCGGCTGTGTGCGGGGCATGGTAAGTTTTAACCCTGCGCTGTTCACCAAAAACGCTTTTGTGGCGCCGGTATACATTACGGGTTTCCAGGTGCATAATAAAGAGATCACGGTAAATGGGCAAGATTCATTACTAAAGCACTCTATTATTTGCACCAAAAAAATAAAACTCAACTACAACCAATCTTCCTTTAGTATCGATTTTGCATCCCTGAGTTTCCCCTCGCCAGAGATGACGCAATATAAATACATAATGAAAGGCCTGGACCATACCTGGACAACCATTAAAGCTAATCGTAAGGTTTATTTCACACAGTTATCTACCGGCCATTACACTTTTACGGTTAAAGCGGCTAATAACGACGGTAACTGGACAAATAAAGAAACCACCATTGAGATAGATATAGCCCCGCCATTTTGGAAAAGCGCGTGGGCATATATGATCTACTCCTTACTCATCCTCGCTACCATATATTACCTTTTAAGGAGTTACCACAGAAACATCAGGCAGAAGAACCAGCGCCTGATACAACAACTGGAAAGTGATAAAGAAAAAGAGCTTTACAATGCCAAAATAGAGTTTTTCACAAATGTTGCCCATGAGATCCGTACGCCGTTAACGCTCATCAAGGCCCCAATGGAAAAGGTGATGAAGCGCGCTGCCGAGGTGCCCGAGATACATGGCAACTTACAAATTATGGAACGCAATACCGATAGGTTACTCGACCTTACCAATCAACTGCTCGATTTCAGAAAAACCGAGACAAACGGCTTTAGCCTTAACTTTGTAAAGACAAACATCAGCGAATTACTTAAGGATGCCTTCCTGCAATTTAAAACCATAGCCGAGCAAAAAAACTTTAGCTATACGTTTAATCACCCGGATAAAGTACTGTATGCCTTTGTAGATATCGAGGCCTTTACCAAAATTATCAGTAACCTTATTAATAATGCCATCAAATATGCCTCATCAGAAGTAAATATCACCCTGTTTGAACCTGCCGAGGGCGACACCTCATTTACTATTGTGGTAAAAAACGATGGCTACCTCGTCCCTATGGAGCTGCGCGAACGCATCTTTGAGCCGTTCTTCAGGATGAAGGAATCTGAAAAGCAAACGGGCACCGGCATTGGGCTATCACTTTCGCGCTCGTTGAGCGAATTGCATAAAGGTTTTCTTTTTTTAAGTGACCCGTTAGATAATTTTAATATCTTCACTCTTACATTACCAATTCACCAGGACAAAGAGTTCGATCTTCATAATACATCTGACGATTATGAATACGCCGGCGTTATAAACCGAAAAGAAAATTTTGATAGCATGAAACCAATTATACTTTTGGTAGATGATAATCCGGAGATACTGGATTTTATAGAAAATGAACTGACGGAAAAGTACGCCGTAATTAAGGCTATGAATGGCCAGGAAGCGCTGGACCGTGTGGAGGAAGAGAATATCCAACTTGTTATTTGTGATGTAATGATGCCGGTTATTGACGGCTTTGAGTTTTGTAAACGCATTAAAACCAATTTTGAGCACAGCCATATTCCTGTTATCATATTAACTGCCCGCAATACCCTCCAAAGCAAAATTGAAGGTTTAGAAGTGGGTGCCGATGCTTACATCGAAAAACCATTTTCTCCGGAACACTTACAAGTGCAAATTGCCAACCTGCTTATTAACCGCAATAAAATAAAAGATTATTTCGCGAGTTCGCCGTTGGCGAATATCAAAACAATGGCTTATTCAAAACCCGATGAAAGCTTTTTGGATAAACTAAATACCGTTATATACAAAAACATGCAGGATGCGGGTCTTGATGTTGAGCACATTGCCAATCTCATGAATATGAGCAAGCCAACCCTCTACCGCAAGGTGAAAGCCATATCAAATCTTACCATTAACGAGTTGATCAATATTACCCGTTTAAAGGCCGCAGCAAAGTTATTAGAGAACGGCGATTATAAGATTTACGAAGTTGCAAACATGGTTGGCTATAGCTCGCAATCGCACCTGGGCCGCAACTTCCTTAAACAGTTTGGCACCACCCCTACAGAGTATCAGCAAAGCAAACGTGCAAAAGCGAAGTCGGTTTAGTTATTTGTGTGTTTTTAATTTGGCAAGGCCAAACCGTCCAATTTGTTGCCCTTCGGTAATGCCGTTATTAATAGATGGCATATAATGTATTCCCCCGTAAAAACGGCTAATGGATGCTTCCTCTGCAGCAGCTTTAAAAGATTTAAAACTACGCGCAGGCAGGTCAAAAGCCGTCTCAGTAGAATCTGTAAAGGCAAAATCATCCCCAAACATCTTACTTAGCACCACTGCCGATGCATTTGAAACCACGCTATGCCCGCTGGTATATTCAGGAAAGGGCGGCGTTTGCAGCAGCGGCATCCAGCTTTGATCTATATGCGCGTTGATGTAGGTTTCGGGCCTTATCACCTTACTTTTATATTTCTCATCCCAGCAATTGATGAAACTATCGGCAATTACCACAGCAAGGCAGGCATAGGTTTCGGCGGTGCGTATGTAGTCGGCTTTGGCTTTACGGCAGGCGTAACCCGCAATAACCATCCAGTGCCCACCCGGCGAGATCTTTTTGATGGCAAACATGGTATGGCCGTTGTTGTTCACTTTAAATGGATTGTCGTCCCAGTACGTAGCTATAGCGCTTTGTTCTTCAGATAAATGAAGACCCGTATCCTTAACATCCTGCGCCAGTTTATAAAAATAGCTATCCGGCTTCGACGAAAAATCTACCGCCTTGGCAGGTTTAAACTGCTGCGCCGAATCTAACAGGAACGGCCTGATATCATTCCAGTGTGGCTCCACTCCTTTCATGTAGGCGGGGGGGGTTGGCTGCCAGGTGGCGTCGTCGGTTTGCACGTCGTATTTAGCTAAGGAACGGGTTTGTTTGTAGTTATCTTTCCCCGCCCATTTCAAAATGCCGTCGGCTATGAGCTTGCCGTATTCTATAGAGTTTTGATAAACCTCATCGGGCATGCCGGTATCTTTAAATTCTTGCATCATGCCGTCGTGGAAGCTTTCTATCCGCCCTTCGGACATTACGAGTATTTTTCCCACCAACAGTACCGCATGCGACGCCGCGAGCGAGTAGCAGAATTGCTTGCCTGGCGTTGGTTGTGGTAGCGGCCCAAGGCCGTTAAGTTGGCCGGATAAAGTAAGATACTTTTTATCGCCCTGTCGCGCGGCCTCATAGCCCGCAACAGAAATATACGCGTAAATACGGCTGGCAACAGGCGGAGAGTAAATATCACGAAGCATTACATCGGTAACCTGTTTAACCGAGCGATGGATAAAATTCGGGTTCTCCGCCAGCTTCTTCCAATCGTTCTTCGGCCCGCAAGATGCCAGTACCAATATCGCCCAAAAAGCAATGTAAACTTTCTTCATAAATAAATATTAAGCGGCTTATGGCAATGTTTTGCCCCAACAAATCTATATGTAAATATAAGTTCTGGAAATACCATTATTACCCACGATACATTTAGACTAAATTTTGAGATTATTTGACGAATTGCCTATTTTTAAATGCATTTTCTTTACTGGCAATTAACCGAATATTTAATGAGCGTGTTGCTCTGACCAAAGCTTAAACCACACGTCGATTTTTATCTACACATATTTATTTATTACTCTTTTTCACTAATTATAAAATGTATAACCGCATACAAATACAGCGTGCCGCTTTCCTTACCGGCATGCTATTTCTATTAACCGCCTGCTCAAAAAAAGGGAACGACAACACTCTGTTTAAACTTTTAGATCCATCAGAAACCAACATCAACTTTAAAAATACCATTACCGAAAGCGATAGTATAAACATACTTAACCACCCTTATTTGTACAACGGCGCCGGTGTAGGCATCGGCGATTTTAACCATGATGGCTTACCCGATGTTTACTTTGCAGGGAACATGGTGCCTGGTAAATTATTCCTCAACAAAGGCGACCTAAAATTTGAAGATATAACTGCTAACGCGGGTGTAAATGGCGGCGGCAGATGGTGTGCAGGTGTATCGGTGATTGATATTAATAATGATGGCTGGTTGGATATTTACATATCTACATCCTTTAAAAAGGACCCTTCGCAACGTAAAAACCTGCTTTATATCAATCAGGGCGCTAACAAAGCCGGCGTACCAACCTTTAAGGAATCTGCTGAGGCTTATGGGCTGCAGGATACAGGCTTTACCACCCAGGCTATATTTTTTGATTATGACCACGACGGATATCTGGATGTGTACCTTCTTAACAACGTGCTTGGCAAAAGTACACCGGTTGCTTACCGTCCCAAAATAACAAACGGCAACGCCGAAAACAACGACCGCCTGTACCACAACAATGGCAACAACACCTTTACCGATGTTACTAAACAGGCGGGTATAGTATTTGAAGGCTTTGGCAACTCGGTAGCGGTTAATGATATCAACAACGATGGATGGCCGGATATTTACGTAGGCAACGATTTTATCTCTAACGATGTACTTTACATCAACAACAAAAACGGCACGTTCACCAACCGCTCGTCCGAGTATTTTAAGCACACGGGCTGGTCAGTCATGGGGTCAGATCTGGTGGACCTGAACAACGATGGCCTGTCAGACCTGGTGTCGCTGGAGATGCTTCCCGAGAAGAACCTGCGCAAAAAAACCATGCTAATGGGTGATAATTACATCACCTACATCAATAATAATAAATTTAAGTACGATCATCAGTACATCCGCAATGTGCTGCAATTAAACCAGGGGCAAATAGGCAATGGCCCCCCGCTATTTAGTGAGGTAGCCTACATGGCTGGTATTTACCAAACCGATTGGAGTTGGACACCCCTCGTGGCCGATTATGATAACGACGGTTTTAGGGATATGGTGATCACCAACGGCTACCCGCGCGATGTAACCGATCTTGACCACGCCCTTTATACCAACGGGCAAGGGCGCACTGTAAAAGAGAACACCACGCTTGCAGCTGCGGATTCTTTCCCGGTAGTAAAAACGGCCAGCTATGCATTCAGGAACAGGGGTGGCTACCAGTTTAGCGACCAATCTAAAGACTGGGGTATTATTAAACCCACCTTCTCTACCGGCGGGGTTTATGTCGACCTGGATAACGACGGAGACATGGACCTGGTGATCAACAATATTGATGACGATGCCTTTGTTTACGAAAACACGTTGAACACCAAAACCAGGGTTAATCCCACCCAACATTACCTTAAAATAAAGCTGGTGGGCAATGCCAAAAATACCGGCGGTATTGGCGCAACCATCCGCATTTATTACGGCGGCAAACAACAGTTTTACGACCAACAGCCTTGCCGCGGTTATATGAGCACCGTTGATGCCATGGCGCATTTCGGTTTAGGCACAGCATCAAACGTTGATTCGCTGCGAATTCGCTGGGCAGATGGCAAAACACAATTGCTGAGTAATGTTAAGGCTAACCAGGCCATTACATTATATTATAAGAGCAGCGCGGGCAATGTGCAGCCCGGCATCCCTAAAAATATAACGCCGGTGTTTACGGCGGTTGGCAATCAAACAGGGATCAAATATTTGCATAAAGAGAAAGACGCCATAGATTACAACATTCAACCTACACTGCCCCACAAACTAAGCCAATATGGGCCATGTATTGCAGTTGGCGATATTGATAATAATGGCTTTGATGATTTTTATGTTGGCGGACCTGCAGGCAATAAAGGCGTATTTTATATGCAGAATAAAATCGGGGGCTTTACCATGGATAACACCCGATTTGTACATGAGGATTTTAAGGACGAAGAGGACATGGGCGCCATTTTATTTGACGCCAACGGCGACGGCTGGCCCGACCTATATGTAGTTAGCGGCAGCTATGAGTTCGCCAAAAACAGCACCGCCACGCAGGACAGGCTTTACATCAACAATAAAAAAGGATTTTTTGAGCGGGATTACGCGGCTGTGCCTGTTGAATACGACAATGGATCATGCGTGCGCGCCGCGGATTATGATGGCGACGGTGACCTTGATCTTTTTGTGGGCGGGCGCTCAATTTCGGGCATGTACCCGTCATCGCCTGTAAGCCACATTCTTCGTAATGATGGTGGCAAGTTTACCGATGTTACCGAAAGCCTATGCCCCGGTCTGGTACACGGCGGTATGATAACCGATGCCCTTTGGAGCGATTTTGACAACGACGGGAAACCCGATCTTGTTGTAGTGGGCGAATGGATGCCTGTTACCTTTTATAAAAACAACGGCAGCAGCTTTACCAGCATAAACAAAACTACAGGGATTGATAGCCACGTTGGCTGGTGGAACAGCATCATCGCCGGCGATTTTAACAACGATGGCAAAATAGATTACGTTGCAGGCAACCTTGGCCAAAACTCAAACTACAAAGCATCCGCTACGCAGCCGATGACCATTTTTGGCAAGGATATGGATGGTAACGGATCGTTCGACGCTATGATATTTTGCTACATGAAAGCGGAGGATGGCTCGCAAAAAGCCTTCCCGATGCACACCCGTGATGACCTGATAAGCCAGGTGATAGGCATCCGGAAAAAGTATCCGTCTTACAATGGGTTTGGCTTGGCCACCATGCAGGATATTTGGAGCGATAAAGACAGGAAAGGCGCAGTGCAGTTAACAGCTACGGATATGACCACCAGCTACATTCAAAATAACGGCGGCGGTAAGTTCAGTATTGCGGCTATGCCCCTATCGGCACAAATGGCGCCAGTTTATGGCATGGTTACCGAGGATATTGACCACGACGGCAACCTGGACCTGCTGCTGGCTGGCAACGATTTTGGTATGGAGCCATTCACCGGCAGGCATGATGCCTTCATGGGTTTATACTTAAAAGGCAATGGTAAAGGAGGTTTTAAAGAGATGAGCATGCAGCAAAGCGGCATTTGCATCAGCGGCGATGCCAAAGCTTTTGCCCTGCTAAAAGCAGGTAACAAACAGCTTTTTGTAGCCAGTCAAAACCAGGACAGTCTGAAAGTTTATGCAACAACAGTTACTAAACCGCTTAAATGGATAAGCCTGAAGCCGAATGATTTTTATGCGGAGCTCACTTATAAAAATGCGACAAAAAAACGGGTTGAGTTTTATTATGGTTCGGGTTACCTGTCGCAATCTTCGCGGTCATTCCAGGTAGCCCCCAACGTTGCTAAAATAGTTATCGCCAACTATAAAGGGATTAAAAGAGAAATAACGATGTAATAAGTAGTTAATAGCTTCTGTTATTGCCCACTTATATCTTTAATGCTGAAACTTGCAAACCGGGCTCCCTCGGTCGCGCTGCCCTTAAAGTGCAGCCCGGCCCTTGGGCTGCGGTCCCACTGTGGTAATTGGTCGGCTTTTATCGGAGTGTCTGTTTTTAACATCTGCCAATTGGCCTTGCCTGTTCTGTAGAAGAATTGGCAGGTTTTATCGGGCATTAACTCCAGTTTTAGTTGCACAGGTAGCTTTGTTTTTAAAGTGGCGTTCGCTAAAACGGCAAACTCATCGTCCCTAACCTGCCACACCACAATCTGGTTATTTTGTGTGCCGATGCCCAGGGCCATATTAGCATCACCATAAAAACTTAACCCTTTAAGCGCCGCGTTATAGTTAAGCACGGTAACATTCATTACAAAATGCCCCGAAACAGGTTTTGTAGTCAACACAATGCCCGTATTATTAGAACCTTTTATACTCCCGGATAACGACAACACACCTTTTTGTTGCTTAACCCACGGAGTGGAATGGCGGAAATCCCATTGCCAATAAGGCGCAATTTTGGTGGAGGTAAAGTTATCTGCAATACCCCGCGCCGGTACCCCTATAACCTCTTGTGTTTTAAAAGCAGGCCATCCACTATTTGCAGGCCACACCAATTCTGATATCAGGCCTTGCCTGCCCGTAAAAGTTGTGCTTTCGCGATTGTAGGCATGGTGCAAATACATTTCGGCGCCATTGGGCCCCTTTACAAATGTACCATGCCCCATGCATTTCCATTTTTCATTTTCAGATAAGATGGGATTGGCAGAATATACCTCATATGGCCCTGCAAAACGCGTTGCCCGGGCAACGCGCACATTGTAGCCACACTGCTCGCCACAGCAATTACCTGCCGAATAAAAAATGTAATAATAGCCATCCCTTTTCAGGATGCTTTGTCCCTCCATACCAATACGAGGTTTATCTTTGAGCAAGGAAAAAGTTTCGCCTTCCAGTTTAAGGCCATCGGCAGAAAGTTTGCTGCCCAATACTTCTATAGGCCGGTTATCAAGTCCATAAGCTTTAAAGGTGATGTATAGTTGCCCGTTATCATTAAAAACAAAAGCATCTATAGCTTCTTTACCAAACGTAATAAGCAAACGATGATCTGTAAACCCCTTATCGGGATATTTTGAAGTTGCTACGCCGATGTAAGAAGTATTATCGCTTTTGCGGCGTGCGGTATAATAAATGTAGTAAGTATCATTTATCTTATAATACTCGGGTGCCCAAAAAGAGCCTGACGCCCATGCCGGGGTTTTATCAAAAACATACCCGGCCTGCTTCCAATTCTTCAGATCGGTTGACTTGTATATCGGGAAATGCGGTGCCCACTCTGACGAAGTACCCACTGCAAAATAGGTTTTACCAACACGAATGATGGACGGATCGGCAAAATCACCGGGGATAGCCGCACCATCATTACGTTGAGCCAGCAATTTAACGGGTGTTAATATGCTTGTTAAAAGGGTAAGGAAAGCAGCAATTGCTAATTTTTTCATATCAGTATCTTATATTCTGAGGCTTTAATAGTTCATTGTTGTCAGCCTCGAGGTTTATCTTAGATCTTTTCTATTAGCCCAGTTTTTTTCGCAACCATTTGCGCACCGGCTCATCATACCATTTCAAAGCTACGTACGCCAATAAAATCGTCCCTATCAAAATAGCTAAAGCATAAGGCCACGCCTGTACAATAGTTACGCCCTTATTATTACTTATCCATGCTACATAAAAGTAAACCAACGGATAATGCACCAGGTATAGCGGATAGGAAATATCGCCCAAAAACTTGCAGATCCGGCTCTCTATTTGCGTTTGGGCCCTACCGCTTGCGCCGAGGTAAACAATAAGCGGAAAAACGATAATGATGCAAACGGATTCGTATATCCCGTTCAGCCAAATATGCCCGGCACCGCCGATACGTGGCATATACAATACCGCCGCTATCAATACGCTGCACCAAAAAAATGCATGCCTGATACTGGTGGGTTTAAAAATACGCGAAAGCAACAGGCCGGCAAAGAACGGGTACATGGTACGGGTAAAACCTATGCGCACTTGTTCCACATTAAATGTCCACCCGCCGCTAACATCGCCATTAGTAATGGCCAGGTGAGCAAGTGCTACAGCTGCAATGCATACTAATATTGACAAAGTGGTTTTTGAAAACTTTCTGATCCAAACCGCATAAAGGATATTGGCAATATATTCAAAGAATAAAGACCACCCTACACTATTAAGAGGGTGCATTTCTTGCCAACCCCGAATATCCAGCGACAGCGATACAGGCAGTATTGTGTAGCTAACCAGTAAAACGAGCAACATTTTCCAAAGTGGTATGGCATGGATAAGCGGCCAAATCGTCGAATCTGTGAAATAAAAACCGATGGCGCCTAATGTCATGCCCAGTATCACGAGCGGTTGGAGCCGCTCTATACGGCGTTTAAAAAAATTACCAATCGTCATTTTAGGCCAACGGTCGTCATAAGCATAGCCGATAACAAAGCCTGATAACAGGAAAAAGAAATCTACAGCCAGGTAACCGTGGTTAACTATGATATCCATGTGGCCTGTACCCAACGGTTCGGTCAGGTGAAAGGTAACTACTATAATGGCCGCAACACCGCGCAAACCATCCAAAATAGGGTAATGCAGCTTAGTATTTAGCTTATTATTATCCATGTATAGATAGCGTTGTTCAGTTCTTAACAAATTGCTACAGTAAGTTTCCGATTTATATACGCGCAAGTGATTACTTTCAGTTGCACGCAAGAGGCAAACGAAGCAGGTATTGCCTGGCATATCAAGCCATTAAATTGGTTCATAGGTGGTATAATATTGATTTGTCTTAATTCAGATCATAAAAATATATAAAAGCGGTTTCATAATATCTGCGTATTGTATCAAAGTACACGCATATCGTATCATTTTAACACGCCTTACGCACATAATCAATCAGCCGTCCTCGTTTTAACCAATGAAAAAGCCTGTAAACGTACGTTTACAGGCTTTTGACTTTTCTGTATGTGGTCGCGACGAGAATCGAGATCCATTAATCCTATATGCGCTAAACGCCCTTTTTACGTTAATCTATTTCAAAGCTGCAACCTGAATTTGAGGTGTCTAATCAAAAAATGTTGTACTGGAGTACCCACATATTAAAAGCCACCCGCCCAGGAATGCGCCATTGTTAAAAGGAGTAAATGCACAACTAATTTATAACCGTTTTAATTGCATCGCCCACCTCGTGGCCTGCATTCGCTTTAAAATCAAACCCAAGTAGTTGTGCCATGGTTTGGGCCAATTGCTTGTGGTACGTAATGGTTGGGGTTGATACCACACCTGTTGGCGGCGTATCTGGACCTATTACTGCAAACCAGGTATTTTCTGATCCTTTTACATCTGCACCATGGTCGCGCCATTTGTCCATTGGCTCGTCTCCGCGACCATGGTCGGTAGTTATTAAAAGGGTAGTTTTATTTTTATAGAATGGATCGATCTGAATCATATCCCACAATGCTTTTATGTAGCCATCTTCCTGCTTTGCCCTTTCCAGATATGCTTTGTAGTTGCCTTCGTGTGCCATGTCGTCTGTTTCATCAAAAGCCATGTACAACACACGTGGTTTGTATTGTTTTATATACTCTTTGCTGAACTCGTAGGTGATAAAATCTAACCGGGTGGAGTCGCCAAGGTAAGCAGGTACGTTATGCTGTAGTTCGTTCAGGTATTTTAAACGGGCTTTGGCATCAGTGTTTTTAAGATCAGCATAACCTGAATATACCGGCAAGCCGGAACGGTTCACGTTCAAGATCTGCGGGAAACGCTCCCATGAAGAAAACGCGATCACCTTACCCTCAAAACCTTTCTGCTTATTAATGTACTCCAGCACATTCATGTTGGGGTTAATGATCGGGTCGTTAGTGTTCATCCTTGTATCGGGGAAACCTGTGAAAATCTCGTTATATCCCGGATACGAAAAGCGGTATGGGTTGGCCAGCTCATCTTTGTTCCCGGTATCGCGGTTGCCGTAAAGCTGTCCCTGCTTGCTTATTACCGACCATAAGAACGGAAACAACAGGCCCCTGCGCCCCTGGGCGGTGGCGGCCCAATATTTTTTGCGCACGTCGCTTTGGTCAGTAGTATATTTAGAGCTTATCATGGCCGAATCTGCACCACGAAAAACCTCCTGCCAGCGCATGCCATCCAGCGTTACTACAATCAGGTTTTTTGTTTTATGCTGCGCGAAAGACTGGCTTATAGCCAATATGCAAACAACGGTAACTAATAACTTTTTCATAAATATTGTATTAAACAAAGCAGGGCCTTTCGGCCCTGCTTTTATCATTCTTATTATTTCAGTATCCACATAATACCGTTAATGTCATCATTGCCGCCAAACTGGCTGGCCAATGCATCCTGGTAGTTTTTAGCGTTGGAGTTGCGCTCTGCTGATGGATATTTAAAGCGCGTTGCAATACGGCTGCCATTACCTGTACCCGGGCCTGTAGTAAACACCGGTAACCCTGTACGGCGATAAGTAAAGTACGATTCTAAGCCTGAATGCCTGAACAGCGCTATATATTTTTGCTGCAGGATGCGGGTGATACCGGCAGCATCAGCAGTGTACTTAACACCTGCCTGGTTGTAGTAAGCGTTAAAATCGGCAGTAACGCTATAATCATCATAGTTTGCAGCGTTTTTAACATCTGTTGAACCCGGGCGGTAAAAATGAGCTAAGAAAATACCACTCTCAGGAATCCCGTATGTCGCCATTGATGCCTTTATACCCGCCTGGTAATACGTTTCGGCATTGGCACCTGCTGCCCAGCCACGGCTTATGCCTTCGGCAATGTTAAACATCAACTCGGGGTAACCAATTTGTACACTTGGCTCGCCCGTGTAGGTGGAGTAAAAGTACCTGCGGTTAATGAACGAGTATTTTTGTAAACCTGCATTATTATACATCACACCTAAGTCAAGCCCTGCATCGGCACCAACAAATGATGCAAAATCTGTAGGGCTTTGTTTTGCTTTGTCAACCAGGTCGCGGGCTGGTTCGGCAGTTACAAATACACGAGGGTCTTTTAGTTTTGTTAACAAGCTTATATATGTTGCAGACATGTTTTTACGTGAACCGCTTTGGCCAAAGTTGTTCGGGTTCATGGGGTAATAGTTATTTGGCGATACAAACACATATTGCAGGTTGTCTGCAGTACTGGTCATCAACGGGTATTTAGCAGGGGTATTAATAATGTTTGCAAAACGTGTTGTAACCTTTAGGTCAGCGTCTGCAGTTTTTTTGCTTAATTGTAAAAGTAAGCGTACTTGCAAAGCATTTACCGCTTTTTGCCATTTTTTTAAATCGTTGGCAAAGTAAATATCGTTGGTTAATACAGCGCCTGCACCTGTACCAAAATCATTTGGCTTTGCTATTAATTGTGCAAGATCATCATTCGCACTATCTAACCAAACTAATGATTGCAGCATCACCGCTTTCTGGGTATCATATTTTGGCTCCAGGTTATCCAAGCCTTTTAAGGCTTCGGTCATCGGGATATCGCCCATTTCTAAACTCATTTTGCTGAACAGGTAAGCTTTAAAAAATTTACCCAAAGCTTCATACGGGTTTATGGCAGCGCCACCGGTTTCAGAAGCTTTTTTTTCCATATCCACAACGTTTTTAAGTGTGGTGTAATAGTCATCACCGCCACCAAGATCGTAACGGTTGTTACCGTAATAATCGTAGTTGTACAGGTAATACTGGCTGTATATTTCTTTTTGCCCGTCAGGCAGTTCGGCCATGTTGTTCAGTATGCCGTTAAAAAGTAATGATGCAGGCACGTTGTTTGGCTTATTGTTGTTTACAGAGAGTTCGTCGAACCCCTTTTTACAACCGGTTGCCGACAGTAGCATAACTACCGGCAATACATATATTTTAAATATCTTTTTCATGATTTGTTCTGCTTATCAATTGTTAGAATGATACGTTTAAATTAAGGCCGTAGCTGCGTACAGTTGGCGATTGCAGGCCTGTAGAAGCGGTAGCGTAATTGTATTGGTCAAGGTCAACATCTTTAAAGCGTTTGTCCTTGTAGAAATACAATAGGTTACGGCCATAAACAGAAACTGAAGCTTTCTGGATAAAGGTTTTCTGAAGCATGGTTTTAGGAAACTCGAACCCAAAGGTTACTTCACGCAGTTTGGTAAAGGTTTTGCTCATCAGGTTGGCTTCGTCAACGCCGTAGTATTTACTTACATAATCTTGTACAAATGCAACCTGTGTGTTTGGCCCGTATTGTAGTTGGTTGTAGTTTAATACCGCACCTGTGTTAGAGTCATAGTTTATAGATGTGCCATTAGATACTACTACACCTTCGCCAACGTATGAACCGTTGTAACCGGCTTTACCAAAGTTGCTCCAGTCTTTGAAACGGGCATCGCCAAGGGCGCCTTCGGCAGTTTCGGCATTAGCACCACCACGCATGGTTTTATTGTGCATGTAATCAACAATAACACCACCAACTGAACCATCAAACTGTACACCAAGACTAAAGCTTTTGTACTGGAATTTATTGTAAATGCTCCAACTGTATTTAGCGGTTTCGTTACCTAAGAATTGTAGTACCGGGCTCACCAGGGGCTTGCCGGCAGCATCATTGATGATCTTACCATCTGGTGTGCGTACAAATGCGCTACCGTATAATTTGTCGGTACGGTCACCTGCTTTAAAGAAGGTAGCGTAGCTGTCCTGGCCCGATGGCAATTCTTTATAAACTTCTTTGTAGGTTGAGATGTTGGCTAAGATATTCCAGCTGAAACCTTTAGGATTTTGCAGGATAGCACCACTTAACGAACCTTCATAACCGGTCTTTTTGGTTTTAAGGGCGTTGATGTACTCAACAGTATAGCCTGTTGCAGTAGAAATAGCGTTAGGCAAAATTCTTGGCCCATCAATGTATTGGAAAGCTGTTCCGCTAAAGCCTATACGGTTTTGCAGGAATTTAATATCAAAACCTTCCTCGTAATTAACACGGGTTGATGTTTTGATGCCGTTTTGGTACAAGTAATCTGACGCGTAACCTGCAGCCTGGCTATTGTAAGGCTTACTGGTGTTGTAGGTTGAATTTAATGAATAATCCGGGCCGTTATATGGCGATGCATAAGTGGTACCGTAACCTACCGGGTTGTTAAACAATGACGGGCCTGTGCTGCCACCAAATACAGTGATAGAACTGAAAGGAGCGGGGCCAATTGTTGTAGAGGTAGCATCCGAACGGATGTTAGAGAACGATGCCCTGCCTTTTAAGAAGGAAATAAAATCAGGCATTTTAATGTAATCAGATATCACAGTTGCTACCGATAAACTTGGGTAGTAATAGGTTGTCGGTACCTGGAATGCCGATGATTTATCAATACGGCCGGTACTTGAAATTGTAGCGTATTTACCAAATGTTGCATCTAACGAGTAGTATGCACTTAACACCCGCATATCCGAGTTAAAGCTGGTAGACTGTACGGCATTTTTTGAGTTGCTAAAAGAGTACACTTCAGGCACGCTCAAATAATCTGTAGATGTCCAGTTTGACTTGTAAGATAGGTTACGCATGTTACCACCTACTAAACCTGACAGGTTTAAGAACTTTTTGATGGTATAATCATAGTTCACCATTAGCTCGGTGTTGTTGTCAAACAGGTCGCGGCGGTCTTCACGGTAGTCACCTTCGTTACCTTCGCGGCCATAAGGGTGGGCCGAAAATGGCATTTTTTCGGTACGAAGGATGTTGTAGGTATCAATCTGTGAACGTAAAGTAGCGTTCAGGTTGCTGTTGATCTTGAAGTTTGCAGATAAATATCCATACACATCGTTTTTGTAATGGCCGCGTGTCCACTCTTTAACCATAAACCATGGGTTGTGGTAACGGGTGTATTCGGCAAATTGCGATTGAATACCCTCTTTACCCGGCTGCCAGATCGCTTTAATGTCGGGTGCGTTAACATCCCAATCGGCACCTGTCCAGATAGCTAAGTTGTATATTAAGCTATTTGGCCCGTACTGTACGTCAGGAAAGTTATCGGTAGTTTGGCGGTTAAAGTTTACGTTACCCTCAAATTTCCAACGGCTTGTTGGATTAAATGATGCATAGATGTTCGCGTTAGCAATATCCAGATACTGCTCTGGGATGTAGCTGTTTTGGTGTTGTTGCGATGCAGAGAAACGTACATTGTAAGTATCGCCGTTTGCACTTAAAGCAACGTTGTTATTTGTTTGGTAACCTGTGCGTAAAAAGTTGTTCAGATTGTTTGCACCACGTGCGGTGTACGGTGTAGCCTGGCGAACGCCGTTAATAACAGGGCTATCGTATTGCTTAATAAGCTGGCCATTAAAGTATGGGCCCCAAATGTCGTAATCGGCATCTACACCACCCGGTGCACCACCTTTACCATCCACAAATTCATAAAAGGTATTCTCGCCCGCGCCATATTTATGTTGCACACGCGGGAACGCCAAAAAACCTGTATTTACAACTGTACTGCTGTTTATATCAACAGTTAAGCCTTTTTTGTTTTTATTGCCTTTTTTGGTGGTAATTAAAATTGCACCGTAAGATGCACGGTTACCATAAAGTGCCGCAGCTGCAGGGCCTTTCAATACGGTATAGGTGTCAATATCATCAGGGCTGATGTTATAGGTGTCTGTGTTGATAGGGAAACCATCCACAACATATAAGGAAATGCTGTTACCACGGATAGCTACATTTGGTGCTCCCAGTAATTCGGCCGACGGGCCTACCGATAAACCTGCCACTTTACCAATTAAACCGGTAATAGGGTTTGGGTCGCGGGCAAGGGTAAGGTCTTCACCCTTTACGGTTGATACGGCGTAACCAACACGGCGGGTTTCTTTTTTAACACCCAGGGCGGTTACTACCACCTCGCCAAGGGTTTTGTTATCGGCGGCAAGATTTACAATAATCGCGTTGTTAGTGCCAATTGTTGCCTCCTGCTGGGCAAAGCCTAAAAATTTAAAAATTAAAACCTGGCCCTGGTTTGCGTTGATAATGAAACGACCGTAAGCATCAGTTGTCGTGCCTTGATTCGTCCCTTTTAGCATTACGCTAACGCCTGGTAAAGGCTGCTTGCTTTCGTCGTTTACGGTTCCGGTTATTTTTGTTTGGGCAAACAAAATAACTGGCGACAGGCAGCACACTATAATGAGTGCAAGCCTTCTAAAATTGAGGTAAATTTGTTTCATTGCTGCTGAATAATTTTTGTGAGAGATTATTCGGCAATAGTAAACTTTGTTTATTATTTGTAAACTAAGTTTAGATTAAGTAAACTTTAAACCTGTATTGATTTAAAATTAAGCAGCAGCATAATTGGTAACATAATCGATACATACTAATTAAACTAAGTTAACAATTTAGTGGTGGGTGATGTGGTACCAATCCCGGCATTAGTGCCAGATGCCGTAGGGAAAGCATTTTGAGCCGAAGCATAATTAACAATGCCCAATAAGGCGATAAAATAGAATGATTTTTTCATGAAGGATAAAGTTCGGTGTAGTTTAAGGGTTATATTTATTCCCCCTAAAGAACTTAAAATTAAATATAATTATCCTTATTTCTGGTAACAATATTTATTTATAAACTATAACTATATAGAGACTTTCTTTTGCAATGATGTCATAAACAGAGTCATAATTTATACGCATGTTGAATTTGAAAACCAGTTGTATTACTACAAGATTGCCGATACTCAATCGCGCAGGTACAGAACGTACGATCTGTATAAAAAGCCGCTAAGAAATAGCATATTTACTGTAACAATCATTTTAAGCAACCTACAACAGATCGCCCAGTTGTTGGGCCATTCCTGCCGAAGCCATTAAAAACTTTAGTGAGGAAGCCGTGATCAATATTATTTCAAGTACCTTGCACGATAATGCAGGGTCTGTTAACAACAACTGTACCCCTCAACTTCAACCCAATGGATAAACTCCTCGAAGTGATCGAGGAAAACAAAAAGCTTTATGAACGTCTTTTGCAGGCTGAAAAAGAGAAAAACGAACTGTTAAAAGGTAAATCTAACTAAATCAAATATATTTCAATCTTTATTTGTCAATTAGTTATAGCAACACTTATGATGTTCAACTTTATTTTATACCAGGTTTAACTTTAGATTAAAAAAATGAAATATTTCATAGCAATATTGCTCATTAACTTTTTTACTGCATCTAACACCTTTGCACAACAAAATGTAACTGCAAAAGAGATTAGAAATTTCATAAACAAAAGGGTAACTATAACCGATACTGTTTACAAAACAAAAATTATCAATTCTAAGCTACGTGTTTTATCTTTAGGAACATCTGACTCAGACAGTAAAGTCATTGTCATTCAAAAGGAGAATTTCGATACATTTAGAAAAAAATCATCATTAACAGGGTTTAAAATATCTGCAAAAGGTATTGTTAAGTTAATAAACGGAACTCCTACAATTTACACAACCAACAAAATAGTAGTCTTAGGGCCAATTGATTTATAATTATTTACACATATTACTTTAAGTTTACTACGGGTAAACTCGATGGTGTTTTCAATGAGTTATCAATGGTCAAAGTTGATTTAGATGGTGTAAGAATGGTTGTCCTATCATCTAAATTCCGTCTGTCCGTTATGTTTTTATTTAAAATCAATTTGGTATTATCATCCGTAGGATAAATATTATTGTGAACGTTACTTTCTAAGGTGGGCGTAGTAGGATAAATCGCCCTATTATTCGGGTCAGCGCCATGAGCAACCCCATCATATTATGAAAACCTACTTCATGTGCTGTCAATTCTTCGAAGTTTTGATTATTACTTATTGTGTTATCTTGAAAAGTAAGAAAACCGGGATTATATTCAACTGTATTAGCCGTAGTACCCCCATGAGCAAAAGCTCCATTACCTGAAAAACCGGATGAAACCCCATGGTTGCAGTCGAATATCTGGTCCTGTATGCGTTTGAGATGGATCTCTTACATAGCTTAAGTTTACATCATATTTTACATTTACTGCAAAACCTCGCCCATTAGCATAATCTTGACTACTGATATAAGTAATTGGCTGACCATTTGAGGAATAGTTTGAACATATAATGTTGTATTATGTGAAGAAAATATATTAGAAAAATTAGTACTATTCATACCTCGCAACTGCGATACGGCATAAATCAGCTATAAATCGCCCTTAAGATGGTTTATAGCTATCCGTTTTAAATATTCAATGTTGTTAACAGGCGTATTTTGCAATTTAGCTTCATCGTCCCAATAGCGCAGGCGGATAATAAGATCCGCATCCGGGTTAGCCTCAAATTCGGCCGCCTCTGCGGCGGTCATTACTCCACCCTGAAAATTCAAAGTAGCGCGGCTGGCGGGCGATAATTTCTCAAAGTATTCGGGGTGTTTATAAGTAAGATATCGTTTGGCTATAACGTGACCCTTAACCAGGTTAGCTAAGCGTGGCGAGAAACCACGGTCTAATAAATAATCGGCTCCCAGCTTTTCGTGATCTATATTCCCCATTCCATCCATGCTGCCAACTTCGGCGCCGGCGGCACACAGGTGGCCAATATCATGAAAGAACGCGGCAAGCACTACTTCGTCATCGTAACCTTCGGCCTGGGCCAGCATAGCCGCCTGCGACATATGCTCTAATTGCGATACCGGCTCACCAATGTAATCTTCATTGCCGTGCTGCTCATATAAAGCAAAAACTTCGTCAACAATTTCTTTGGGAGTAGAGGCAAGTGGGGTCATTAGTTATTATTTGTGGCAAATGAAGCATCCTAATGTTATTCTAAAATTAAGTTTGCGTCATCTAATTTGTCAGAAGTTAAATTAAGCTAAATACCTTGCTGCGTTTAATTTTATTATCTACTTTACCGCCGTTCAACAAATGCTAAACACTAATGGAAGATGATGTACTGATCCAAATCAGTAACCGGATCAAAGACAAACGTCGCGAAAAAAACATAACCGTACAGGAACTTGCCTCCCGGGCAAATGTAAGTAAGGGCCTTATTTCGCAGATAGAGAACAGCCGCACCATACCATCGCTTATCGTATTGATAGATATTATTAAGGCATTAGAGATAGACCTTAATGTGTTTTTTAAAGATATAGATGCCGGTAAAAACTTCCCGTTAATTATTCGCAGACAATCCGAGTACCATCACTTTGAAAAAGAACATGCCGAAGGGTTTCACTACCAGCGTATATTTACGCAATCCATCAAAAATTCTACGGTCGACATTGTGATACTGGAGCTGGAACCGGATGCTTACAGGCCGCAGGTAGAAACCGAAGCTTACGAATATAAATACATCCTTAACGGTACTATCGAGTACCAACTGGGCGAAGATACTTACACCCTAAGCCAGGGCGATTCGATGCTGTTTGACGGTCGCATCCCCCATACCCCTAAAAATAAAGGAACAGAAACAGCCAGCATGCTGGTGGTTTATTTTTTTGAGGTGTCTAACTAAACTTAAACAAATCTTAACACTACGTTAGTTTATAATTAATAAACAAAGTTTACCATTGCTAAACAAATTTACGTTTAGCAATGCCTATAAACCTTGTTGTATTTGATATGGCCGGTACCACGGTCAGGGATGAAAATAAAGTTGCCGATACCTTTAGCGCGGCGATGCAAAAATATGGTTACAACGTAACGGTGGCCGATGTTAACCCATTAATGGGTTACGAAAAAAGTGTAGCCATAACCAAAATGCTGCACCGGCACGAGCCGGATGCCGACAAAATAACTCCCGAACTTATCCATAACATTCACCAGGAATTTATAAACCTGATGATCCGTTATTACCAAACTACACCAGTTTTAGAAGCATTGCCACATGCCGAAGCTACATTGGCAGCATTGAAGTATTCTGGTATAAAAATTGGTATCAACACGGGTTTTTCTAAAGATATCGCTCAAACTATTGTACAGCGTTTAGAGTGGTGCGAAAAGGGGCTGATAGATTACCTGATAGGATCTGACGAGGTAACAGAAGGCCGGCCGAACCCCGCCATGATAAACCGCATGATGGAACTTGCAGGCATAACCGACGCACAGGAAGTTGCCAAGGTTGGCGATACAGAAGTGGATATACGCGAAGGACAAAACGCTGGCTGCAAATATGTAATTGCCGTTACAACCGGGGCCTTTACCCGCGCCGAACTGGAGCCTTACAACCCTACCCATATTATTGATGATATAGCAGACGTAATTACCATCATCAATTAAAACCTATGGCATTAACCCATAAACTAAGGGCAAAGGCAGCCACGTTGCCATACACTGTAATTTCTGTTTTGGCGGCTGTAGCTGCTTTTGGGGCTTATACATCTATGTATGCTTTCCGCAAGGCATTTGCCGCGGGGACATACCCCGGCCAGCAATTTTTGCATGTAGATTATAAGGTTTGGCTGGTTATTGCCCAAATTGTTGGTTACACGCTAAGTAAGTTTTACGGAATCCGCTTTATTGCCGAAGTAAAAAGCGCCAAACGCGGATTGACCATATTGGTATTAATAAGCGTTTCTTGGCTGTCCTTATTGGGTTTTGCATTGGTACCTGCGCCATACAATATTGCATTCCTGTTCATCAATGGCTTCCCGCTGGGACTGATTTGGGGCTTAGTGTTTGGTTACCTGGAGGGCCGCCGCTCAACCGAATTTATGGCTGCGGTATTATCCATTAGTTTGATCTTTGGGTCCGGGTTTGTGAAAACCATAGGGCAAACATTGATACATGTTTACCACGTAAGCGAGTATAATATGCCGTTTTTAACGGGAGCGCTGTTTGCCATCCCGTTAATGCTGTTTGTATTTATGCTGGAATTGATGCCGCCGCAAACCGCGCAGGATAAAGCCCTGCGTACCGAGCGCTTGCCCATGAATGCTCAAGAGCGCAAGCACTTTATCATCCGATTTTTACCCGGGATAATTTTGACCCTCATTATATATGTGCTACTTACCATTATGCGCGATATCCGCGACAATTTTGAGGTAGAGATCTGGAACAGCCTCGGTATTAAAGACCGTACCATCTACACCAAAATAGATACAAAAATATCCATCATCGTATTGGTTGTTATGAGCCTGCTTATCCTGATCCGCAAAAACCTGCGGGCCTTTAGCGTTATTCATTTGATGATCATTGGTGGTTGTGTGCTGGTTGGGGTATCAACAGTAATGTACTCCCTAAAAATGATTGACCCTGTTAGCTGGATGACCATGGCCGGCCTTGGCCTTTACCTTGGTTATGTACCTTATAACGCAATATTTTTTGAACGGATGATAGCCACCTTCCATTATAAAAGCAACGTGGGCTTTGTAATGTACGTAGCCGATTCGATGGGTTACCTGGGCAGCGTTAGCATCCTGCTGATAAAAGAACTTGGCCGCCCCAATATTAGCTGGGGCACTTTTTTTAAAGAGGGTGTAATGATAGTGGCAGTATTAGGCGGCATATGCGGTGTATTATCGCTGATATACTTTTTCCAATCGGCCCGTAAAAGCAAAGAAACCAAAGCCGGACTTAATTTTTCTACAGTATGAGCAAACCATCGGCCATCGTAATTGGCGCAGGCATTGTTGGGTTAGCTACGGCGCGTGCCCTGGCTACCCGCGGTTACCAGGTAACAATTTTTGAACGTAATGAATGTGCCGTTGGCGCATCCATCCGCAATTTTGGGATGGTTTGGCCAATTGGGCAGCCAACCGGGCCTCTATTTGAACGGGCCATGCTATCGCGCAGCATCTGGAAACAAACTTGCGAAGTGGCCGGCATCTGGCATGACGAGGTTGGCTCGTTACACCTTGCCTACCATGATGATGAATTGGAGGTAATAGAACAATACGCCAATATCAATAAAACACAACGCGATTATGCCTTGCTTACCGCGCAGCAGGCATTGGATAAATCGCCGGGTGTAAACCCAGACGGACTTAAAGGCGCGCTTTGGAGCGGTACAGAAATGATACTCGAGGCCCGCGAAGCCATTGCAGCGGTAGCCAAATATTTAGGAGAGCAGCATGGTGTAATTTTCTATTGGAATACGGCCATTAGCCGGGTTACAAGCAATACCGTAACATCCGGCACAAAACAATATCACGCCAACGAGATCTTCATTTGCAGCGGCGTAGAGTTTGAAACACTTTACCCTGAGCTTTTTACCTCTTTCGGGATTACCAAGTGTAAGCTTCAAATGATGCGCCTTGCCGCGCAATCCAACAACTGGCGTATTGGCCCGGCACTTTGCGGTAGTTTAAGCATGATCCACTACCCCGGATTCCAGGCGGCACCTGCTTTGCCGGCTCTGCGTAAGCGCTACGAGGAAGAATATGCCGAATATCTCAAATGGGGCATCCATGTAATGGCGGCGCAAAACCATACCGGCGAAATTACCGTTGGCGATTCGCACGAGTTTGGTTTGGTACACGACCCGTTCGATAAGGATTTTATTAACCAGATGATCCTGAAATACCTGCAAACTTTCACCAACTTTAAGGATACCCACGTAATACAAACATGGAACGGTACCTATGCAAAAATGACAACAGGCCAAACCGAACTGGTTATAGATGCCGAGCCCGGTGTGACCATCATAAACGGCCTCGGCGGCAACGGAATGACCTTATCCTTTGGCCTTTGCGAACAAATAGTAGCTGCAAGATTTTAGATGGGTAATTGTAATGCAAGAACAAACAGGAATATTTTGAAAATGAATTATTAAATTTCCAGCTTACTCCCGGGAAAGGAGACCACTTCAAGGCTGTATGGATGTTTTCAAATCGGAGAGATCGTAAGTCAAAGTATTTCCAGCGTACAAGTACACTATAAATCTGCCAGCGTATTGGAAAAGCAAAAACTAATTGATTCAGTATACCCTAAAAATCATGTTTTGACGGAAGCGAATATCGAACCGCTTATTTAAGCGAACCACTATCGCTTATCATTCTAATAAACAGCCATTGCAAGGCATAAAAAAAGGGGAAAAGTTATCTTTTAATAACCTTTCCCCTCAAGTAGCCCGTAGGGGAATCGAACACGACTAAAACCCTATTGACTTACAATACTTTATATGGTTATCGATTTACTACGCACCGAATTACTAACCATTATTTGATGCAGACTAATTACAAATCTTACGATTTAAATATACAAAACGACTTAGAATAATGCAAATTCAAAAGTTGTATAACATCTAAAGTCAAATGTTTTCAAAATCTATTGAATTACTTTTTAAACCATGATTTGATTTTTGTTGTCAATGGTTTATCCGGCTTCTTTTCATCGCCATTGCTTATCAGGTAACCATAGGGTTTTAACGGTTCAATATGGTCAAATACAATTTTCAGCATACCTAAAAGCGGAATGGATAGTACCATGCCGCCAATGCCCCATAAAGTATCTCCCAATACTAATACCATAATGGTAAAGAAAGGATTAACATCGACATCTTTACCGACCACTAAGGGTTGTAAAATGTAGCTCTGGATAAACTGCACCAGCCCGTAAGTGATCAGCACACTGATGACCATCGTGCTACCGCCACCCTGTGCTACCGCCATCAGTACTGTCAGAGAGGTTCCCGTAAGATTTCCGACGAATGGAATGATCTCAAGCGTGCCGCAAAGGATGGCGAAAAAGAAGGCATTCTGAACGCCAACAATAGAAAACCCGATGCCATACATCACCCATAAACAAACGATCATTTTGGCCAAGCCCGAAACATAATTCTGCGCTACCCCTGATGCTTCTTCTATGATTGTATTTGTTTTAGCCTGATGCTCCTTTTTAACCAGTTTCAAAATAAAATTCTTAAAATGTTTCCTGGAACTGATGAATAGGAATATGTAGATCAGCACCAGGATACCCGTGGTGAGCGAACCTAAAAATCCTGCAGCAAATGAAGCGATATAGGTAGCCACATTACCGGCACCTGACGAGCCTTGTTTTTTCAGCATTTGATCCTGCTGCTCTTTGGAAACCCCAAACCGGTCATTGATAAGCTGCTGCAATTGCCCGATATATTTATTGGCCTGCTGCTCCATTTGGTCAAGATTAGCCTGTAAATTTGATACCCGCCAGCTGAACAGGAATATCATTAAGCCAATCACTAAAAGCAGCAATAACACACAGATCACCGCACCTACAGTCCGGTTCATCCCTTTTTTTTCCAGCCAGCGGCTTAAAGGCAGAAAAAGCATGGCCATGATCCCTGCCAGTGCTATCGGCATTAATATGCCGGCCGAAAAATACAAACCGGCAAATAAAAGAAACAATAACAGTAAGTATTGAACGGCGCGGGATAACGAGTTAGTTTTTTGTTCCATCATTAATAGTTTTGTGAATGTTCATACCAGTCCAGGTTCTCTGGCAGGTCTAAGCGGGCAACGCCGATTCGGTTATCAGCCATGCCGTAGTAAACATCATAACGGTCGGGCATGCCGATATCATCCCTTCGGTCTATCCCGGTCGGAAATACTACGTTGGCAATCACGCCAACGGTTTCTTCGGGGAGCGTAGGTTCCAAAATGGGTTCAAAAGAACGGAAAGTAATATCGTAAGGATCGGTTTCAGACAAGAACATCAGGCCTGCGGAATATATCAGTTGCTGCTTTTCAAGCGTTGAATTTTTGCTTTCGCTAACACCATGATAACAAAACATCCAGCCAAACCGGGTCATTACAGGCGGTGTGCCCGAACCGATCTTGATTCGCTCCCAATCAAAGACCGGCACCGCCAGCGGACGGTGCGAGGTGAAGGCAGCAGGGTCCCATTTTTCACTTTCCTGCTTCTCCGGGTGGATATGGCAATAGGATAACCAAATACTTTCGTGGTGTTTGTCTAACGCCTTATCCCAGGGGTGCCCCATTTTTTCTTCAGGCGAGGTGCCGGGGAATAACGGCCGGTGCAGCATCCCCAATGCCCGATGCCCGTGTGGGCTTGGGATTTGCATTGGAAAAACACAGGCATCTTTGTTATTGATACCATTGAACGCCATGTTTTCATACGGGAGGTAAGTCGCAAGGCCGATCCGCTCCCATTTAAGCAGATCCTGTGATTGCGCCAGTGCAATACGCGGCCCGTCAGGTGAAAACGCTGTATAGGTCATGATATAACGCTCTAAAGGCTCCACATAGGTCACCCGCGCATCTTCGCAGCCACCACCGCCATCCGGGCGCTTTTCATAATCAGCCTCCGGTTCCAGCGCGATCCCTATACGCTCCACATCAATAGGGTCACCCGCATTATTAAAAAGCACTTTAACAATTCCAATCCGGGAATAATTATCTTTTGTGGCAATCCTGGGGAATAGGTATAAATTTCCGTCCTTGCCACGCGCAGCAGCAGGGTTAAGAACGCCGCCCGCCTCCATTGGGTTATTTGCCTCCGGTTCCATCAGGATACCGATCCTTTTTAGTTTCAATGTTTTCATATCTATTTTTGGCAGGCTATAATCGTAGCTATTATCTTTTTGGTTTCTTCAGGATCACGCACCTGTATACAATTCGCACCTGAAGCGCGCGCCGGGAAATCGTTACCGCCCTCAAACAGCGCATCACCCAGAAACAGCATATCAGTTACCTTTATTTTCAAAATATCTCTTAGTTTTCGCATTCCATAAGCCTTGTCTATGCCGGGCTTGGTCACATCGATAGATGTAGCACCACCCAGGTTAATGGCAAAACCGGGAATCATCCTGATTAAAATTTTCCTGATCTTTTTTCGTTTTTCAAAATCCGAGTCCCAGGCTTTTTTGGGTTCAAGCGGGGCTTTTTGTCCCAGCGCCGAAAAGGTGATCTGGCTGTCACGGTCTTCCACCTGTTCCCCCCATATCTTGTCCGCTTTAACGCCGGATTCGGCTATCGCTTTTTCAAAGGAACCGATGATCTTCTTTTTTTCCTCATCCGTAAAATTCTCGGCATATAATTGCTTCCAGCCGCTTTCATCAAAGGCATAAAACTTAGTGCCACAGGTAGGCAGGATGGATAAACTGCTCAGGTCGGTGCCCGCAGGCAGATGCCCGATCACCTGTTTTTCAAACTGCGGCCAATCGCCGCCGGAGATAATGGCGACCCTAGCAACGGTTAACAATTCAGTAAACAAGCCGGCCATCTCCGAATCTATAGCCGCTTTACTTTCAGCCAGCGTGCCATCAAGGTCAAATACGATCAATTTTTTCATGGTTCTTATAATGGAATACCTATCTCCAATAGTTCAACATTTCCTGATGGTTCAAAAGCACATTTACCTGTTTGAGCAGGCAGCAAAAAAACCTGTCCTTTGCATACGTTAAAAACATCTTTTTCGAAATTCAATTTGCCGCCTCCGTTAATGCAGACCAATATCCGTGGTTCGTTTGCCTCTCCAACTGTAAACAAATCAATACTTTCGTGCTTCCAGACGATAAAGTGATCCGACCTCAATAAAACCGGCAGCTTGTTACTTTCAGGCTTTACCGGGCCTATGTCTGTTTGGCTATAATCCACACAGGCCATGGCTTCTTTTACCTGTAATTCCCGTGGTTTTCCGGTCTTTTTATCAGTGCGGTCCCAGTCGTATAACCTAAAAGTGACATCACTGTTTTCCTGCACCTCGAAAACGACCACGCCATCCAGCGTATGTACCGTCCCTGCTTTAATGAGTACACTATCGTTCAGATCCGGTTTAAAACTATGCAGGTATTGGCCAACAGTTTTCTCACGGATCGCTTGCGTTAGCTTTTCTGGCGTAGTGCCCGGTTTTAGTCCAGCGTATATCAGGCTTTCCTTTCTGGTTTCCAGTACTACCCAAGCCTCGGTCTTACCGTTTTCGCCTTTCGGGATATATTGCTTTTGGTTATCATCAGGATGAACCTGTACCGAAAGCACATCATTACAATCCAAAAACTTAAGTAACAGCGGGAACCGTTGAAACTTTCCTGCAAATTTGCCCATCAAGCCTTTTTCATCAGCTTTGATCAGGTCTACAATGGATTTTCCGGCCAAATTCCCATCCGCCACTAAACTTGCATGGTCATCCCGGTCGCTCAGCAACCACGCTTCGCCAACTGGGCCGTCTGGTAAAGGTTCAGCCAACAGGTGCTCTAAATTCCGGCCGCCCCAAAGGCGATACTGATATATTGGTGCGAAACGCAATGGATAATAATTAAGCTTGGTCATTTTCGGGCTATTAAATACTTTTTACCAGCGGGAGTTGACCCGAGGTTTCTGTTACCTTTTGATCTACTTTTTCAAGCATACCTGCTAATAATTCTTTATGACTATCGGCTGGGGCTATCTTTAGCAATTGTGTCAGGATACTATACAGCCCCTGTTGAATATACCGGTCATTTTTCCCGTAATCCCATATCGGGTAAATGCAAACCGCAAAAAGATCTTCAAAAGTTCGGTCGGTCAATATGATACTTCCTTTGTCATCAGGGTGCTGAATACACAATTGGGGATGATGCCTTGACCGGTAAGCGAACAGGTCTGCCAGTGCGTGAAGGCTTAATACCGCAGTTTCCGGGTCGTTAATCCCGGGGCTTAAAGCCTTTAAAGCCACCTCTGCCAGTTGATGAAAGCCGTAGTATGCATTTTGAGTTATCGGCTGGCCCGAATAAAAATCAAGCGTTAGCAACAGTTCGACTTTACAATCATCAGAAAGGGCCTTACCATACCATTTAAGTATTGGTTGGCCGACAAGCAAATAAGTACCCGCCGGGTGTATCAGTTGCACCGTACCGCTGTTTTCTCCAATAAACTTCAACAACGACCTTTGATCAAAACCCTGGAAGCTGCCTGATCTTTGGGTTAATAATACTACAGCTTCAGTAGCGGGGAGGATAGTATTTTCAGGTATATCAACAGTACAGCTTTTTTGAAGCGATGCCAGTGTTTGGCGGTGCACCCGTTCGATAATGGTCTCGAACTTGACCGACTGTGTCACGTAATGGAGGAAGTAGATGAACAGAAAAATATCTACTACCGTAAGCGCGACCAGCAAATAGATGCTTAAGGCCGGCACATAAATACCCGATTCGATATCCCGGATAGTGCTGAGTAAAAAGAGAGAATAAACAATCGTACCGATATAGGTACCCAGCACCAATTGCTGGAAGCGGTTGCCGATCATGCTTTCCAGCATGCGGTTACTCATTTGCGAGGCAGCCTGGTTTAACAGGATCATCACCATAGAGAAACTGAAAACCATGAGGGAAATGATACCACCTGCAATAGTTGATACAATGCTACGTGCGGTGCTGGCATCCTTTAATCTTATCCAGCTGTAATAAGACTTGATATGTTTACCCGTTTCCGAAAAATCAAGCTCCAGCATCAGCCAGGAAAGCACTAAAAAGCCAATGGCAATAATTGCCGGATAAAAAGCAATGCTGGTGACAATTTTATTATAAGTGCCCCGCAGCCATTTGATAAACCGGCTACTCATTTTGACGGGTTGGTTCCCGGTTCAATGGAATAAATGCTGTCGACTACAAAGTGGCTTACACCGCGCCATGGTAATGTGTGCAAATATTCTTTATAATGTAATTGTAAAACAGCTCCCGCGTGATGATTAAGTGAATCAGCCAGTTTGGAATCAGTTACCGAAAACATAAATTCGTTAGATGCTATCGCCCCTGGTTGCGGGGTTTTAAAACCGGCCTGTATCAATCTTCCTTCGTGGGTCTTAAACAAATATCCTTTCTCTACAAAATAATTCAACTGCCCGGCTTTCACACCCTGGCCAAACACAAAATAGTAGCGATAGTAGACAATAGAGAGCAGCGCGATCAGCAAAACGCCGCCGCTTATCATTATAATTTTCTTTTTAGTGGTCATAGATTAAGAATTAAAACAGGTGTAAAGTGAAATCGGGTGAAGGGCGATGCCGATCCGGTTGATCAGTTCGGGACTGATATCGGATTTGCCTATCACGGCCCAACGCCCAGTTTCTTGGGTAACGCTAAAGGATTTGGCATCCGGAAAATCGATTCGCCAGCCTGAGCCTTGTTCATAAGTTTCGGGAGTAGCCTCCAACTTCAGGACTTTGTTTTTTACTGGTTCGTTGATCGTGATCTTCATGTTCTTTGATTTAAATTCAATGCCGCTTCGAATAGGGTACCCGGAACAGGTGGTTGAAAAAGCTTTTTCAATCATTAATGCCTTTTATCGGTACCGGGAAAAGGAAATCATCTAATATATTGTGATGCGCGCGCGACACATGGTCTTTGAATGCCAGCATACTTTTATGCATGGCCGCCTGATAATCGGCATCAAACTTTTTCAATAAGGTCTCTAATTTCCCCAGTTTAGCCGTTAAAGCCGTTTTTCGCTCGGCTTGTCCTTTAGGAAGAACCGCGTCCAGTTGGTTCCAGTTTTCACGGAATGCCTGATCTGCTTTTTGATAAAAACCGGACAGCAGGATGTTGCTGGTGTAGGTCTTGGTATGGTCAAATGCGATCGCGGTATTCTTTTCCGCATCGTCCGTGGTTCCATCGGCGTTAGCGGCGAGCATAGAAACATACACCGGGAACTTTAAAAATTCTTGTTGTTCCTCGGTCGAAAGTTCATTAAAGGTGTTCATAGAATTGAGATTAAGCGCCGAGTGATAAATTAAATACGATCCGTGAGCCATCCGGCGTAATTCAGGCAAAACGGACGATGCCATTGCGGGCGGCTTTAAAAGCCTTGCTAAGGTCATCTGAGGTATTGATTCGGTTACCATTGACGCTGATGATGATAGAACCTCTTTGAATCCCGATCTGCTCAAACAGGCCATCCGGCGCGATAGCTGTTATGGCCAGGCCTGCATTCATCTGATATCTTTGCTTAAAGGCATCGCTTAGCGGCGCGAAAGCGGCACCTAATTTTGAGGCCAGTGTCTTCGGAGCAAGTTCGTCTGTTTTCGGGGCGGCTTCCTGTGCTTTAAGAATAACACTGGCACTGTTAACCGTAGTTCCCCGCCGATATTCCAGTTTGACGGCATCACCGGGATGATGGCGCGCGATGCGTTCCGATAATTCCACTGATGAATTGATCTTGGCTCCGTCAACACCCTGAATAATATCCCCCGGCTTTAATCCTGCGGTAGCTGCCGCACTGCCGCTTTGTACGCCGGTAAGATAAGCACCATTAACGCTTCCCGGCTTAATACCTTGCTGGATCAAAAATTGATCTTCGGTAGCAGGGGAAGGAAAACTTACACCTAAGAGACCGCGTTTCACCTCGCCATATTTACGCAGGTCTTCCACGATCTTGCTGGTCAAGTTTACGGGGATGGCAAAGCCATAACCTTCATAACTGCCGGTTTGCGAGGCGATAGCTGCATTAATACCGATCAGTTGCCCGCTGGTATTGACCAAAGCCCCACCGCTGTTCCCCGGGTTGATCGCAGCATCGGTCTGGATATATGCTTCCACGGCAGAACTGGTAGCGGTAGCCGTACCTGATCCTCCATTTGGGTGTTTGTTTTCTTGCCCGATGATGCCGATGCTTCGCTCTTTAGCACTTACAATACCAGCGGTTACCGTGGTATTAAGCGAGAACGGGTACCCCGCTGCCAGCACACATTCACCGATCTGAACATCATCAGAGTTCCCAACCTGAATAGGTGTAAGGTCATTAGTGCTGATCTTAATAAGGGCCAGATCAGTATTTGGATCACGCCCTACCAGTTTTGCCGGAAAAATCCGTTTATCAGTCAGGATCACTTCGATATCTGTTGCACCATCCACCACATGATTATTGGTAACAATAAAACCATCTTTGCTCCAGATAACTCCGGAACCGGAAGCCATTACCGGTACCGCGCGCTGGTTTTGGTTATAATAGCCCCCATAAGAACCTTCATTTTCAGCGGGACGGTTCAGTTTTACTTTGATATGCACAATTGACTGCGTGACTAAAGCGGCGGCTTGTGTAAATTCAGGGACAGCATCCATTATTTTGGCTTTGCCGCGGTTCGCAGCCAATTGGGTAGATGGTATACCAGCCTGGGCCGAGTCGATTGCGCCCCTCCTGGGTTCCATAACTTTGAAAGTAGCGAAGCTAACTGCTGCTGCAACTATTGCGGATATACCGATCAATCCAAATTTGTTCATGATCCGGTATTTAGTGGTTCTTAATTTTATCGGTTATGGTGGTTAGTTTCGTTTTCATCTTTTCGACAGCATGATTAACAGCCGCTCTACCGTGTCGCCCAGCCCCGAAACCGCCACAGGATCCATCCCATCCAAACGCGCTTCCAAAAGGCAGCGTTTTTCATCCTTCCCTTTTTTTTCGCCGTTTTCATCGGTCAGGTGCACTTCTATACGACTGAGCTGTTGTTCAAACCGGCTTAACGCATCAGTTATCTTGGTCTCCAGGTATGTGCTCAATCGCTCATTTCCTTCTATATTATGGTCCGTATTGATCTGTATATTCATGTTCTTATATTTTAATTCATTTTTTCAAGTAATGCTGCCGCTGCGATAAAAAAGCCTTTGACTTTTTCCTTTTGTTCGAGGGTCAGCGTATCAGGATCGATCTGTGCGGCTGTTGTCTTTACACGCGCCGCACTTCCATACAATGATGGGTATTTTTGCTGTTGCAAATTATACAGCGCATCACTCAGGATATCAGCGGCTTTACGGATATCATCAGCATGTGTGATCGCCAGCGGATCTCGTGTGATTTTTTCGGCATCACTTTCCGCTGCGCCGAGATCAGCCTTAACGCCGTAACCTGCCGCTTTAACTAATTTATCGCGGGTAGTACTCGCCATAGCGACGTTGACCTTTTGCGGCTGATAACCCATTTTGAACAAATCAGAAAATGCGATTTCCTCCTGTTGTTGATCAGTGAAAAAGCCGGAGATTATACCCGGCGCTACAATTTCATGCTGATCGCTAATATTGGTTTTTTATGGGTGAGTTTATTTAAAACGGCCGTTAAAAATGGCTGACTATAGTAACCTTAAATAAACTACAGGTGGTAGAGTTATTTGTTTTAGGACGATTACTTATTCAGGTATTGCCTGAAACCGGAAGAAATATTAGCAAATAATAGCTGTATTTTTGGTATTATTTAATCCTGTGGAAAAGCATTGTTTTTCCGATAAATTTAAAATGCCAATAGCCCCGCACTTTTAACAAGCCCTTTTGTGTTATAGATGCAGCCGCATTCCACTCCTTACCATGCTTCGAATCATAAACTTTACCATCCTCCCAGGTTTGATTTTGCGCATCGTATTTTAATCCATCAAGAATGCTCATGCCCAGAATGGTTCTGTTTCGCAGCGCAGGATCAGGATTTCTTTTGTCTTTCCAATAATTCATTGGTTTACCTTCTGTATCGCTAAACCAGATAATTTTTGACTGAAAATCACTATGGATCGTGTAGATCTGTATCCTTAACGTTTTTTCTTCATTTTCCCACTTTCCACAGATCCGTTCACTGGCCGGTGCAGATTGAGCAACTGCATTTCCGGAAATAAAAATACCCAAAATCAACGTCAGAAGGATACTGATGAATACTTTGGTATTTAAGGGTTCGCCTTTAGAAATCATCATCTTTATACGGTTAAATTAGCTTTCCGTTGATAAGCTATTTTCAGAGTTGTTGCTTTTGATTTGAAATCACCTTTTACGCACAGTACCGCCGCATCTGGATTACGGATCATTTTCTGAGTAAAACTTCCGTAAAAGAATTCTTTCAAAGTACGGGTCTTATTCAATTCGATAACGATCAGGTCGGCTTCTTCCTCCCTGCAGATCCTGCTTAATGCCTTAACAACATTACTGGTATAGAGAGGCCTTGTTCTTGCTGATCTGGAAATTTTTTGTGTTTTATGACGGATGCGTTCCGCAAAACTGGTTATACTGCTCAACAAGTCCGCGTTGTCTTTTTGGATCACACTGACGATTGATACATCTGCATCATTCTTTTCGATGACCGCACTCGTTAATGGCAAACTGGCCATAGGTTGCCCGTCGCTGATCACAGGATAAACAATATGCTTAAAGTTATTCACCTTCCTGCCCGCTGGTACCGTCAGCACATGGCAAGGAGCTGACTTAATGATTTGATAGGCAGCGCTGTCAAACAAGTAAGACTGATCTTTTAATCCGGAAGGAATGCCGGTGATAATCAGATCTGCATTTATCTCTTTAGCCATCTCTTCTACCGCAGTAGAAAGTAGTCCTGTTACAGTGTGACAATGACAGTTTACCTGGTAATCTTTAACAATTGCAGCAGCTGTACGTTCAATGAGATATTTATCCTTTTCAAATATTTCTTCCATCATGGGTTCAATAGTAGACAACTGACCTTGGCGTGGATAATAGTTCATGATGTCCTGCACATAAAGCAAGTGAAGATTTGCCCGTTGTCTTGAAGCCATTTTGACTGCGGTATTGAGCGCGTTTAACCCTGTATCGGATAAATCTATGGGTATGAGAATGTTATTTATAGTCGTTTTCATAATTATATATATTTTGGTTAACAAATAGCGACCATAGGCAGGCCGCTGTGAAGTATGCCATAATATACAAAAAAAACTCCAAACCGTCAAGAAAAAACAGAGATTTCTTTATTTTACTTTCATCTCACTTAAAGGAACGCCGCCCTTTATTCCAAAATCCATCGTTCGAATAGGGAACGGAATCATAATTTCATTAGTATCATAAGCTTTTTTGATACGCATGATCGCCTGGCTTTTTACTTCCAGAAAGTTAACCTGCTCGGTGGTACAGACCCATAGCCTGATCACATAGTTGATCGAACTGTCAGCGAAGTCGGTGTAAAACATAGTGATCTCATCATCCTTCGATAATCCTTCAATGTCCTTGACAGCGTCCAGCGTAATCTCTTTTACTTTATCAAGATCGTCGCCATAGGATATGCCAACGGTGAGGTCCATTCTGCGTTTGCCGAGTAGTGTATAGTTCTCTATCGGGTTTTGAAAAACATCTTTATTGGGTATGATCACCATCTGTCCCTGATAGGTACGGATCACTGTATCGCGAAGATTGATCTCTTCCACTTTTCCCATATATTCCTTGATCTTCACAATATCGCCTACCGACAGCGGTTTCCTGACTGAAATAAATATCCCCGACATAAAATTGGCGGCTATATCCTGGAAAGCAAAGGCCAATGCCAGTCCTAATATACCCGCTCCCGCCAGGATCGACGTTACAGCTTTGTCCAATTTCAGAACACTTAAGGCTATAAAAACAACAATGCCCAGCAAAAAAAGATAAATAAGCGAGCCAAACAAGTTATCCAGGGTTTCATTATGAATGAACCTCCGGAAAATCTTTTTGACGGCTTTACTCACCAACTTTGCCACAAAAAAACCAACTACAAGGATCAATGCCGCTAAGGCAATATTGGGTAATATCCGTATGAAGTCTTTTATCCAGAGCGTGAGTTTATCACTGATTAGTTTATATGCGTTATTGATATCCATATTTTATTTTACATAATGAGCCTAACCCCACCCAATTCAGAAACGTGGTAAGGGAATTTATCGCCAGGTGCGCCGATAAACATAAAGTTCTTGGGGATTTTCCATTCTTGAGATAGCCGTTCAATTAATTCGGGCCCAAACTTTCCTTCGATTTCCGCAAAATGGATGTCTATATCCGGGTAAGCACGGTCAAGAACCTCGATATCTTTTTTTAAATGGTCATTATTAGATTCTGAATTACAGATATGGACAATCTTCAGCTTTTTGGTGGCTTCGTTATCTTCTACATACATCATTACCCGGTTTAATATGGCTACATTATCACCACGCGTGAAAAACACCAATTCCTGCGAATTGATCTTTACTAGTGACCTATAGGGCCTGAAAATTTTAATTACAAGCTTGCGGATGGGTAACCCTACATGCGTTGTTGAATATATGAGCCACTTAATGATCCTGGCACGGTTAAGCATGATCAGGATAAACAACATTGCCGGAATCAGGTAATGGAGAAACACATAAAATGAAGCCAGGTTAAGCCGCATGTTTCCAAGAAAGGCAGCGATAATAAACCCCACAGCTATCAGTACGGACAGTACAGGTGCTTTTTCCATACGGGGTAACTTTTGGCGTTTCACTTTAAGTAACAAGTTGCCGACGCCAAACAAGGCCATGACCAAAAGGAAGGAGAATGTATAAACACCGGCAAGGCTTGCAAGATCCCCCTTGGTAACCAATAAGATGGAGACGCAAAGGATAAAGAAACCTACAACGATGCGATAGTTGACACCTCTCCTGGTTTTTGCAAGAAAAAAATTAGGCAGGATCCTATCCAGGGTGATCCGTTCAGCAAGCCCGGTAACACCAACATAGGAGGTTAGTACGGCTCCGCATAATACTAATACGGCGTCAATGGATATGAGATAGCTAAGCCAGCCACCACCTGCTGTAAACCCCATGAAAGAAAGTAAAGATTCCTTATGGCCATTAATGGATGACATGGGTAAAACTGCCAGCGCCAACAGGGCTATAACTGGATTAAAGAAACTTACTACGCGCCACATATTGCGCAGCGTTTTTGGAAATACACCGAGCTTCTGCTCTTCCACGAAATTTGCAGAGCTTTCGAACCCGGAGATACCAAGCATGGCTGCCGAAAAACCCAAAAACAGAGCTGTCAGTATACTGCCGGATGTCAACGGTAAATGCCAGTTAGTTAAAAAAGTCGTTAATCCGTTGTTAAAAAGAAACCAGCAGCACATGAGTACGAGCAGGCTGAGTGAAGCCAGGTGCGTGATAAATATGATGACAGCAACAATCGCCGATTCACCAATACCGATAATGGCCAGCATCATAAAAATCCCCAATACCATAATGGTAGCCGGAATTAATGGAAGGCTACCCGCTATATCATGGAAATAAAACATGGCTTCATAGGCAGATATTACCGCTGTTGCCATATAAGAAAGTATGGTTAAACAGGCTGCAAAAGAAGCGGTGCGCTTGGAGGCGGTGTTGAGCAATACATTGTAGGCGCCCCCATTAAGAGGCAGCGCGCCCACCACTTCACCATATATCTTTCTGAACAAATAAAGTACTACAGCAACAATCAACAGGGAGATCCAGGCGTACTGGCCTGCATAGGCAATAGTTAGGGCCGACACATAAAGGCACGATGAACTGATGTCATTGCCGCAAATAGCGGTAGCTTGTAATTCATTTAATTTATGTAATACCGGGTTGCTTGTACTCATTATTTAGATTTATTGAATAACCAGTTTTAATTGCGTCGATTGATACCGCTTTTGCAGCCATTCCTGTAATTTCTGAACATCTGCCTTACGTAATGGTTTTGAAAACCGTGCGAGTGCTACCTTTTGCGTATCCACCAATGTTGTATCCGCTCGTCGAATAGCTATTTGGTTAACCCCAAATGATCGAATAGCCGGGTACAACACTTTCATTTCCGTCAATACAATGCTATCTATTTGGGGAATCCTTGCCAGTACTTTCACTGTATCGGTATTAGTTCGCGTGTTAAAAACATCCTCCAGTATACTGGCCTTGATCTGGGAAAGGTCCAGTTGCTGCTTTGCATTAAGCCCCTGCCGTATACGGAGCTGCACATTACGCAGGCGATAGTTGTTCATTCTGTGTTTTAAGGAATCAATTAATGTTTTATTCAGTTCTGCGCCTATCAATAAAAGATCAATTTCCTTATGCTGGCTGGTGTAGGCAAAAGTTTTGGATATGACCTGCGTATTCTTGAAATGAAATTCCTGCTCTACAAATTTGCGGGCATTACTTTCAAAAATACTCCTGTTTACAATTCGGTAAGCCATGTAAATACTAGGGATCAGAGTGATCAACACAACGAGCACAACGTACCGTGTTACTTTTTTCTGCACGCCGGGCTCATCAAATACTTTCCTGTGCATCTTTAGATACCGCGCCATCAAAAATGTGGCAATGGCAATAAACACACTATTGATGAAGTAGAGATAAATAGCCCCCAGGAAGAAATACCAATTACCCATGGCCAGGCCGAAGCCTGCGGTGCATAAAGGTGGCATCAGTGCGGTAGCGATAGCCACCCCGGGAATAACATTGCTTTTTTCTTTACGGGATGCCGCAACCATGCCTGCCAGGCCCCCGAAAAATGCAATAAATACATCCCATGTAGACGGGGAAGTACGCGCAAGTAACTCCGATTGCGCTTCATGTAGCGGTGTTATGGAAAAATAAATAGTTGAGGTAAGAATACTGATAATGGTTGCTACCAGTAAGTTTTTACCTCCTTTTTTTACCATTTCGAGATCGTTGATCCCAATTCCCAGACCGATACCCATCACCGGGCCCATGATGGGAGATACCAGCATGGCGCCGATGATAACCGCAGTTGAATTGACATTAAGCCCGATAGAAGCAATGAATATTGCAAAGATTAGTGCCCAGAGGTTGGCCCCTCGAAAGTCAATATTCTTTCGTATGGACGAGATAATAGTTGCCTCATCAGCCTTGTCTTCCTGCAAGTTAAACCGATGGGTCAGAAAATAACGAATACGTTGCAAAAGGTTGCTCATAATTATTCTAACGCTTTTACCTGGAGCCTTTGAGCTAGTTTACCAATCGTTAAACCTTGTACTAAAATGGAAAATATCACAATTATATAGGTAATCAGTACAAATTCATCCCGGTACATATTTGCACTCAACGAAAGTGCTAGTGCTACCGATATACCCCCTCGTAAACCTCCCCAGGTCAGAATAGCAATGGCATTATTTTCAAACTTGATCTTATAGCGCAGTAAACTGACCGGCAATATAACGGAGATCCATCGCGCAGCAAGCACGATCAGAATAGTGATAGCGCCAATAATCATGACCGTAGGGTTGATCTTTATAATGAGCATTTCCAGTCCGATGAACAGGAACAGTACCGCATTTAGGATCTCATCGATCAGGTGCCAGAATTTATCGAGGTAATCTCTTGTCTGATCAGACATGCCTTCTTCTTTTGATTTATTTCCGGTGATAATCCCGGCAACTACCATTGCTAATGGCCCTGATATATGCAGGTGTGAGGCCAACGTATAACCACCCATTACAATGGCTAACGTAATCAGGACCTCTACTTTATAATCGTCTATAGACCGTAGTGCTAAAAAGCCCAGGTAACCCAGTACTGCTCCAAAGATTAAACCACCTAAAGCTTCCTGGAGGAAAAGCTTCCCAATATCAGTTACCGAAAAATCTCCACCTGCTGAGCGGGCGATCTGCGCTATACTGATAAATATTACTACAGCTACGCCATCGTTAAATAACGATTCGCCGGCTATTTTAACTTCGAGAGAAGATGGAATCTTTGCTTGTTTAAGAATACCCATTACCGCAATGGGATCTGTTGGTGATATAAGCGAGCCAAACAGCAGGCAATAAATAAAGGGAATTGGCATTGAAAATAACCTGAATAAATACCAGGTCATGCCGCCCACTAAAAAGGTGGAGATAAGTATGCCCATAGTAGCCAACAATATTACCGGCCAGCGCTCTTTTTTCAATTTACCGGCATCAATATGGATTGCCCCTGCAAAAAGCAAAAAACTGAGCATGAAATTCATTAATATATCCTGAAAGTCGACAGAGTTGGCAAGCTGAACCGCTTTTTCTGAAAGGAGAGATTGTGAATTGCCTAATAAAACCAGCAATATAGAGGATATCAGCGATAAGGCCATTATCCCTATAGTAGGCGGCCATTTAATAAACCGATGATTAATATACGCAAATAATGCTGCTAAAACAATGGTGATGGTGATGATCTCGCGTGTATCCATTTACAATTATTAATATTAAGACAATGATTTCGTCCGTTTTTCCTGGTTTGGCAAATACCCGGTCGCTATAGGAGAATCTTTCGAACATAGCTCATTAATGTAGTTTACCGTTAAGGGGGTAATATCTTATAAAAACAAGTTTTTTATCTAAAAAATGTTTGCTCTTAAAAAATAATAGCATGATTCCGCCTAGTCAGCTTATTATTATGAAAGACTTACAACCACAGGCTGATAAGGAATTTCATAGATATCAAATGAATTAACAATAATTAAATGTAGGGATATTATCTTGAGGGTATTATAATATGGCAGTTGTTGCGGAAACAAATCTGTTTACTGTTTGTAGCTTTTTAACTGGGGATGGAACGTTTATGAAAAATATTAAGACCTATTTGATGCTACTATTCGGCATGATACTGTTTGGTAGCGCTACCCCACTAAGCAAATTGGTTACAAAAGATTTCCCGGTTTTTATTGCGGGCGGATTAAGAGTCCTGCTTGCCTTCATCGTCTTAGTTCCTTTCGTTAAACTTTCCAATATTAAAAGTTATAAAGGAAGGGATAAGTGGCTTTTAGCCGGAATAAGCCTTGTCGGCGTGGTTGGTTTTACGGTCTTGATGCTTTTTGGCATGAAACATATATCCGGGGTAACCGGAAGTGTGATCATGAGCGCGACCCCTGCGTTGACAGCTATTCTTTCGGTAGTGTTTTTTAAAGACGATTTTAATTGGAAGAAAGGCGCCGCCATTACCTTGGCTATAGCAGGGGTGATCATTATGCAACTTGGTAAACATCAGGATAACCAAGGCAAAAATGAATTATTAGGTATTTTGCTTGTGGTCGCCGCTATTTGCTGTGAAGCCGGATATACACTGATGGGCAAAGTACTTACTAAAAACTTTCCGCCTGAAGATATCGCGGCGTTCTCTGCACTGATAGGATTTTTGGGGTTCCTGCCTTTTATGATATGGCAAGCCAAAAACCTTTCCTTTGATACAATTGCCATTAAAAGCTGGCTTTATTTGGCTATTTATGGCGCTGGCACTATGGGGCTCGGTTCCGTTCTTTGGTATAAAGGGATAAAACAAGTTGAAGGCAGCACTGCCGCGACATTTATGGGTGTGATGCCGATCAGTGCCTTGGTATTGTCTTATTTTTTATTAAATGAACCGTTTCGTTGGATACATTTGGCGGGATTCGCCATGGTGTTTTCAGGGGTAATAATTATTATAACTATACATGGAAAAATGAAAATGAATGCCGGTGATAATCAGCACTAAGCTGATTAAATTAACACTGAATTAGGCTTAATTACAATTTGCTTGTACAAGCATGGCAATCCATTTTACGCACCATCGCATTTACAACGCTTAGGCACCAAAATCGCAAGGCGGGTGAAATGTCAAGGCCGAAACACCGCTAAAAAACAAAATAAAATGCTTCGCTTGTATAGCCTTTACTTTTCATCCGCCGGTCGGTAATTTTGCCGGACGCGGTGAAATGAGATTAATATTGGGGCGAGGGAAAGGCAGGTGTGTTATGAGGAACGAATGTCACTCCTGCCAGCGGCAGCGAGGCTGACGGCGAAATGAAACCCAGCGCGATAGCGCGAGGTGCAATGAAGCCGCCTGCCGTAGCTGCATGGTTCCAACGGGTGTATGTGTCGTTTTGCTTTTTAGCAGCAATGCCGGACGGTTTAAATCTACCGCCCGACATGCTACTAAGGGGTCTGGCAGTACTTTCTTTATTGTAACCCATTTTTCAAAAGTAAGATGAGGCGAACAAGTGCCCACCTGCCAATACCTCTGAGGCTGTCAACCTTTGATATCTTCTATATATTGCTTGTAAACCCTTTCCGCTACCCGATTGAATTTTGTCACCTGTTTCGATAAAATTCTTACTGAATCTCCATCAGGATCAAATGAACTGTTATATCGTGATTGTGAATAGGCATTTTGCAACAATTGGTAAAGTTGCGCTCCCTCTGTGGTATTTAGTTCAAATACGTCTTTTAATTCATCAGTAAACAATAAGGTAAGCCTTAGCAACCTTGATAGATTATGCATTTGTACGCGGTAGCCTATAACAGCTTGTATTATTGCTTTAAGAACGCTTTCAACCGATTGGTGCAAAAGAAATGCTGCCAGCCTGAAATTGTTATCGGCCCTATATAGTTCTGCGCCTTTTAAAAACTCATTGCCCTGTTTACCCCATCGTTCCCAATTAAATTGTGCTCTTGCTAATAATATTCCCCTGGTTATTTCCTGGTGAGCAGGTAAGGTGAATTCCTGGGATTGATATAGAATAATTCCCTTGTCCATGACGGTAGACCAAAAACGTCTGCCTTTAATAAGTGCTTCTTTTGCGCTGTTAATTTTATGCACTATGGCATGTACATGAGCAAGGTATTGGCAGTTATCTTCTATCTTGTAACTGATTTGATGCCCCGGCGTTTTTTCATCGTCGGCTATCAGTATAAGCAGGTAGAATGTAAACGGCTTGGGATGTGTTCCTAAATGCATAATCATTTGAACCTCGGGGCAGCATTTTAATATCAGATTTTTAATTTCTTCCAATGCCAATTTTTCGCTTGCCGTTGGTTCAGGGCTTATTGTTCGCAGAGCAATTGGTTCCGTAGATGATTCGGCTAAATTATTTTCAAGTATGCTCCGCTTAAGTTGCGGACGACTACTTTCGCGTTGAAAAATTAGCCATGCTGCAGAGTACAGCTTGATTAAATTTTCGTAAACATTGATAACTTCTCCCGCATATAATGATTCAACATCTGCGTTATTGTAAAGCGCTACGTGTGACCACTCATGTAATTGATCCCTATACTCTTGCGGTTTAATCTTTTTGAAGACTTTCTTAACTGCCTTATAGGGTTCAAGCTGTTCTTTCATGGAAAGATTTTTAGGATAGTATTCCCATCGTTCCCTTTCTTCCTCCAATTGTTCCTCGGTAACTTTGTCTTGGCGGAAAGAGTATCTTTTATAGCCAATTAATAGCAGGTACATCGCTTCCAAAATCTTTAAATTTAGGTCATATACAAAAAGCAATGTACCAGGGCCGTGACGATCCTCGTCATAATGCTCATCGTTCACTACATAATAGCGCCACTCTTTTAACCGCTTGCCGTGGCCTTTTACAGAATCCGCACTAAAGAAATCAACAACTACGGACATCGGATTTTCAATTTCGTAATGGCGAAGTGTTTTAGGGTAATGCTCCCAGGGTGCATAGGGTGTGTTGTTCATAATGCTCAATTTTCACCGGCCTCCATTAACCGGCAAAACAAAAGAATAGCAAAACATTATCGTACCGAACCATAGGCAATTGTACTTTACAATAAAGCTGTTGTTTTGTACATTTACATTTTAACAATACATTTGACTTATGGCAGAAACAACCTTACACATTGGCAGAAAAATCAGTAAGATCCGTGAGTTGCGAGGAATTAAGCAAGAAACACTTGCTACTTTAATGGGTGTTAGCCAACAAGCTATTTCAAAAATTGAGCAGAGTGCTGATGTAGAAGATTTGGCTTTGGATAAAATTGCTAAGGCGCTAGGGGTTACCGCAGAAGCCATAAAAAATTTTAGCGAAGAGGCTGTCATTAATATCATATCGAGCACGTTGCATGATAACGCCGGTTCAGTAAACAATAATTGCACGTTAACTTTTAATCCGGTGGAAAAATGGCTGGAAGTTATTGAAGAAAACAAAAAGCTTTATAACGAAAAGATTGAATTGCTTGAACGCCTATTACAGGCTGAAAAAGAAAAGAACGAGTTGCTAAAAGGCAAATAATAAGAAGTGGCCTAAAAATATTAAATTGCCGACATCTAAAAGGACAAACCCTTTTTGTCCGATTGTGATAAGGTTTAGGTTTAAGCCCCCAAACAGCGAGTGTAAGGGGGCTTTATTTACTTTCCTGAATGATTCGCAATAATATTGAGTTTACTTATCATCTGTTTTTAAATAAGCCGTATCCATAGCTGATAGAGTTCTCTTTTTAGCAATATGCTTTAAGTAAATCCATGCCCTTTGATAATGAACTGATTTCTCACTTTGCTTATGCTGGCCGTAGGCATCAATTGCTTTGCCGCCTAAAGAATACAAGTAGGTTATAGCGACTAAGCATATACCCCAGGGGATAAGCCTGCCAAAAACAATTTTATAGTACTGCCCCTGGTTGGTTTCGGGGAACAATAAAATGCGTAACTGTTTAGTGGCTGATGTTGGTACCTTACTTAATTTATCATTGACTTGCTTCAACAAGATCAATTCCTCATCCCTTTGATTATTCTGTTTAATTTCCCTTACCTCTGTAAGTATAGTACTAATGGCAACTGAATAATCTGGGACGGGATTTTCGGAAATTTTTGCTACCTGCTTTTCCATCTCTGTATTGTTTTTCACCAGGCTATCAACAATCTCATCGTTGCTATCCATCCTTTTGCTTAGTTCTTCTATTATCTCTTTCATCTTGATATTCCTCTGCTTTGTTGTTGTTCATTTTTCTTTCGCCGTTTTCTTTCCGGGCTATCGTCATCGTCGGCTATATTGCCAAGCAAGCCACCTAATAAATCTGCTCCCGCTGATAGTGATTGCCGTAAATAATGGGTTTCCGGCTCCGGTTTTAAATAAATGGTTTGTTCAGTCTTCTCCTGACTTTCGCTTTCCTGCTTTGCGTTTTCTATTACTTCCCTTAACTGATCCGCTAAACTCTTTTCCGGTTTAGCCTGCTGTTGCTCTATGGCCTGGCTCAGCTTTGCGTAACTTAAACTGCGGTCGATCTCTGATCCTTTAAACTTATACTCGCCCTTGCTGAAACTGATGCCCTGCACCTCGGTAGTGCCGCTCTTGTATTTCAAGTGGGTATCAATACCCTGCTTAGCCAATACTTGCTTTAGCTCATTGATATTTTTTACTTTTTTGCTGGCCGCCTTTATCGCATCGAATAACTCATATTTGATCTTATCGTCCCCTTTAAGCTGCTGCCGGTTGACCTGATCTTTACCTGGCGACATGTAAAAGCCGTGCTTTATGGTTAATTCTTTTGCTACCTGTACATTTCGCTTCTTTTGAAATTTATCCGGTATGGTTTCACCATTGTTGCTTACGCGGTTATAAACGATGTGAATATGCGGGTGTTCTTTATCCCGGTGCTTAACAATTAAATACTGTGTGTCCTGTATCTTCATTCTTTGAAGATATTCTTTCGCCATATTTACCATTACTTCATCGTTAAGCTTGTCAAGATCATTTACGCTCCAGTTTAGGGCAATATGACCAACTGCCTTTCCTAAATTCGGATTGTATTTTCTTTGTAGGTTAAAATCGTTGATGGTTTGATTAACTTGCTGCATTCTTACACCTGCGGCATCCAGTATAACCGCATCATGCTTTTGTACCACATACCGGATACACCCGCCAAAGCTTTTACCCGTTATCACTTTCCCTATCATTGTTATTGAGGTGTTTTAGAATAACATCTATCTCGTTCAAAATTTTACTACAATCCCGTGCTACCGTTAGTAGTCCAAGTTGATGCGCAAGCTTTGTTAGCTGATTAAGATTGTTAGCCAACTCGGCAAGCATCCAAAGGATGCGCCGCTCTTCATTTGTTAATCGCGGAACTATCTTTGCACTTTTAGCCGCTGCCCTTATCCAACTGCTTGAACGCATTCCGGCAGTCTTAGCTTTACTGTCAATATAAAAGCGCTCGGTCGCTGTCATTCTGATGCGCATGATTAAGTCACGTCTGACCCTTTTCTTCGGCCCACCGCCTTTGTTTTTTAGCTCAGCTGTTTGTTTGTTATTAGTGTTCTTTTCTATCGCTTCCATCTGTTAATTCATTACTGTTTCTCTAATTTTCCCTTTTGCAACCATCGGGCGCAAAAGGCAAGTTTGCCCGGTGTCGCAGACATCCGGGAGGTCTTTGTGGCAACAAAGACACAAACTTGCTCCTTACTACCGGATAAAATTTCCCTATAATGTTTTTCGCGATATTGTATATCCCAAATGGTTTTAAGCTGTGCATTTTACATACCTGCTTTGTCCGTTATCAAGGTGACCCGGCTTGCTATATGCTTATCAAAAGATGGCTCATATATAATGTATTCGTGGCCGATCAGACCCTTTAAGCACTTGTGATAAGTGGCCGGTGAACGGATGCCGGATGTTGCCATTAAACTGCTCCGCGTTACCCTGAAAGGCGTGTTGTATTGCTGCTCTTGCCATAATGAAAGCATGGCCGTATACAAGCTGATATGAAAAGGGCTTAGTCCTTTATGTTTTTGGATTGCCTTCAGTAAGGCCAGTTCCGGAGATGCCTTTTTCATTTAATACCTCCTTTCTCTAAAAGCTTCATGATATCCTGGTAACGGTAATACATCATGCCGCCTATTTTAGAATAGGTGAGTGTGCCGTTTATACGCAGGTTCTGTAAGGTGCCAGGCGATATACCTAACAGCTTTCTTACTTCGTTGCTTTTCAGCCATTCCTTGTTTTGTGGTTTTGCATTGCCGCTGAACGCATCTTTTAGTTCCTGTACCAGTTCTGCTTTGAACTGTTTTAGGTCTTCTTTAGTTAAAATCTCTACTTGCATCTGTACTCCGTTTTTGGTTAACGGGACGAATGTAAATTGCGAGATAGCTGATCTCATGACCATCGGTTTCCGATGGTCATGTATAAGAGGCGAACAAGATGGTTATTATAAAGCCTAAATAATTGATATAAAGCAAATTACTTTCTCGTGCAGAAAACGAGGCGAAAACTGGCTGAAATAAATGAGAAATGAATGATTAAGCTTTATTGCTGTTCTTGACGCCTTTTTTTGGGGTGTCCGATACTATCTTAAACAGCTTATTCTCGGCAGGAACTTTAGTCCCCTTGACTCCTATATCGTCTTGTTTATCGGAGAAATAATTCTTGGCAGTCTCTATGGGTATGTCTTTGCCGTCAATGGAAAAGTATTTGCTGATCATTTTATAATAGGGCGTCTTATGATCGCAGCGAAGCAGCCGCCGGTTAGCGGGTAATTGCAGGTCACGAAGTTGCTGAATTAGATCAACGACTGTAGGCAAATGGCCTTCCTCTATTCTAATCTTTTGTACCACATCGTATTCCTTCATTTCGTTAATTTGCTTTTCTAACACTGCGATGTGTTTTTGCAACCTTGCGATGGTAGCATCCTTTTCTGTATAAACCTCAAGTTGTGGACGAACGGCCCATTGATCAATCGAATTCAAGTAATCGGCAAATGTCCGTAATTTCACTTTTTGAATATTAGTTCGCTCATGCTTGGTTTTCGATCCGGGTTTATCTTCTTTAATTAATGCTGCAATGCCATCGTTGATAACGTCTCTCAGGTGCTTGTAGAATTCAATCTCTTGAGATCCTGCATTTACCTTTAAAAAATGATCCAGGTGATATTTGTAAAATGCTTCAAATTCATTTTCCTTACGTTCATATAAGTTATTCAGGAAATGGCGGTCATAATGGCCCCGCCACCAGGAAAAGGGCATGCCTATATCGAACGGATGTTCGCGTTTTTTAAAGCGGGCAAGAGGTTTGAAATATTCTTTCATGAGGATACATAATTGATCAACATGAACAAAGATGATAAAATTTAGATTATGCCAAATAACCCAATGATCTGTAATAAATACTTGTATGTTGGCTAATATTAGCTTTCGCTAACTTTTATAGATACCATTAACCAAAAAAATACGTGAGTGATGAATTTAACGATAATGTTCAGTTATCCTTTATTGATAGCACAAAATGTATAGTTTGATAGTTCAAGGATATCCCATCATTTTTTTAATAATTGAATCAGTTGGCCTGTTAATACTTTGATTCGAGCCCAGTTTGGGGAGCTTCAATGAGCAGGCAAGAGAAACCTTTTGCCTGCTTTTTTATTAAGGTTAACCCGATAAAGGCTCTAGCCGTCGTTGTCCCGATAATCACTTCCAGGCATAGCCACTGAACTCAATACTTTTAAATTTAAAGAGGGTTTGATAAATTTTGATGGGTAGTAGATTTAATGATTCATGATCTTTTACTCTAATAATCTAATTTCGTTCTTTTAAACAGTTCAGGTAAATATAATTACCTACTTTCCTGCCTTGGGTTTCGCCTTGCATAACGGCATTTCTAAAGTGGAAACCTACATAAATTCTCGAAAGCGAAACTTCCCTTGCCGCATCAGAAAAATTTGTAAAGCTGCGGGTAACACCGGGAAGGGCATTACTGCTGCAAGAAAAAGCCATAGCATCCGTGTTAAAAAAGTTTTTTAAAACTTCTGCTGCTGCACCGCCGTCAAGCGCGTGGTTTGACGGATAATCGGGTACCGGCGGTGTTGGCGGCGATAACAAGTTCCAGGCCGCATCGCCTGCTGTGTTGGGATTGCCATCCGTTTCGGCCAGCCTTACCGCAGTTATCGGCCTCCAAAATTTGTAATAAAATTTACCGTCAAAAGCACTGATGTTAGCATCGGCTTCTGCCATTTGCAGCAAAGCCAGCAGCCGTGCTGCCTTCCATCCGTTCAAGTGTTTCTGTAAAATTAGCGTGCGGGCAATCCGGTTCCAGCTTAGCGGAATATTGTCCAGCCAGAACAAGCCAATTTGTGTCTGATCTGTACTGCGTGCGGTACAGCCCATACAGCCCAGGGTTTTGATCTCATTAAAATCAGCTGTATAAGCATCGCTGTTAATGGCGTAGGGTGCCGGCGCTCTAAACTGATCTGCAGAAGTAACACTAAACGTTTTCACTTTCCCCCAGCCTGGCAAAACAACCAATCCGTTGTAAGGCGGCATATCAAATGGTGGCGTAGCACGGTACTCTCCCGGCAGAATACCCGGGGTAAAGGGATATTGCGCAGTCATAGAACCATCGTTTGCTCGTTTGTCCAGCATCGCTTTTGCTGCCGCCTTGCCAATTGCTATTCCTTTTTCCCTTCCTGTAGTTAGATCTGCTAAACTGCTGTTCAGCAAACTATCCGTTGTTGTTTGCTGAACAGGAAACAGCGCTAACATCACATCATGAGCAGCCTGTGCAACCGCCGCATCCGGACTAGCTTCGCTGTCGCTTGAGGTAATTGAAGTGTAGGTGTCGTATTTTGGAACAATAGCGTTCAATGCATCGTGCATAGCCAGGTTAATCATGGCATATATGCGTGATTCGGGCATCGGTTGTATACCGGTGGTTTTGGCAACTGCCTTAGTCCCGGCTTCGTTCCATTTTAGTACCATCCCGGCACTGTAAGTTTCGGTAATGTCGGGTGTTGCTGGTTGGTCTTTTTTGCAGGATAACATGCTGATCATTGTAGTACACAAGAGATAAAATATTGGCTTTTTCATATGTTGATGGGTTGATTTACGCTAAACATAAATGGAATATCTATCCCCAATTTAAATAGTAGCTATTTACCCACAGTTTACCGACCGACGGCTGATTATAGTAGACGAACCGCATATCCTTATGTTTACCTGTTATTTGTTTGCGAAATCATGCTGTATGACTTCAATTAATGGCCGATGATATTTATCCGCTTAAATTGGGTAACTTTAGATAGATATGCATATCAGTGATAACAAATTGGACTATAAAGCTTTGGTGCGGAGATTTTTACTTCACCTACTCTTTTGGGTCCTGATCGTGACCTATTTTGCCTGGGGTTTCGGGTTTAACCTTAATTATAAAAAATCGTTTTTAAACGCATTGTTTTACCTGCCGGGCCACATGTTCATCGTGTACGTATCTTTGTATTTGCTGGTTCCCCGTTATCTTATTACACGAAAGTTCCTTCACTTTTTTGGCGGATTGTTTTTAACAGTGGCTTGCTGCACTGCTTATGCAAGGGCGATGCAGCTCACCCTGGGGGCTAAAAGTAGCCCGGGAGATTTTACCATGACCACGGGCAGGGCTATTCTTCCTTTCTTTCATGTTGGCGGTATCGCCATTTCTATTAAGTTATTAAGCTATTGGTACAAACAAAAGCAGCAAACCATAGCGGCGGAACAGCAGCGAACTATAGCTGAACTGCAATTATTAAAGTCACAGCTTCATCCTCACTTTTTATTTAATACGTTAAATAATTTATATAGCCATACACTGGAACAATCGCCAAAGGCACCAGAAATTGTGTTAAAGCTTTCTGCGTTGCTCCGGTTTATGATCTACGAAAGTTCAGATCGTATAGAACTGGAAAAGGAAATTATGCTGATGGAGCACTACATCTCGCTGGAAAAATTAAGGTACGGCGAAAGGCTGGATGTATCTACAGTAATTACTGGCGATACAAACGTGCATCAAATTGCACCTTTATTATTGCTTCCGTTTTTGGAGAATGCATTTAAACACGGCACCAGTAAACAACTTGATCAATGTTGGATAAGCCTCACAATGTCGGTTAATGAGGGTTTACTGTATTTTAAACTGGTAAATAGTGTTGACCGTGAGCAAGAACCAGCTAATTACAAAACAGGTGGTTTGGGCTTGCAAAATGTAAAGCGCCGGCTCGACCTGTTATATAACGGCCTTTATCATCTGGACATGTTGATGAAAGATGAGGTTTACGTGGTAAACCTTGAAATAAAGTTATCGGAATCACCAGCAAATGAAGCCCTTGAATATGCTATAGCAAAAAAAGAAGCGGTATGAAGTGGAAATGCTTGATTGTAGACGATGAGCCGCCTGCAATAAAAATCATCAGAAGTTACGCGGAAATGGTAGAGCAGCTGGAAGTTACAGGCAGCTGTTCAAACGCGTTACAGGCTATAGAATTTTTAAAATCTAATAAAGTTGATTTGCTTTTTCTGGATATACAAATGCCTAAATTATTGGGCACCAGCTTTCTGAAAACCTTACAACATCCCCCCCAAGTGATTTTTACCACTGCTTACAAAGAATTTGCTACTGACGCTTTTGACCTGGATGCGGTTGATTACTTATTGAAACCCATCTCATTTGAGCGTTTTTTAAAGGCTATAAACAAAGTAACCAGCACAAATAATGTCCGGCCTGTAACGGAACCTCAGCCAATGCAAGGCTTTTTATACTTCCGGGCAGAAAGGAAAATGATAAAAGTATTCCTGTCAGACATAGTGTATGTCGAGAGCTTAAAGGATTATATCCGAATATATCGATCAGGTGATAGCCCTTTGATGGTAAAGCAATCCATTTCAACATTGGAGGCAATGCTGCCTAATAAGATGTTTATCAGGATACACCGATCTTTTATTGTCTCCGTTGATAAGATCACGGCCTATACCAATCAAGATGTAGAGATCGGGGAATATGAAATTCCCATTGGCAGGCAATACTCGGGCGTTTTAAAGGATTCACAGTCTAAAGGATGAACGGAATTAATATATAAAATACTTTACTAAGCTGCAACCCCAGATGGCCCTTAGCTAAACAACTAACTTTTGACTAGCAATTAGCTTGTTTTACTAAATATTTTTTCTAAGTCATAAGGCTATTTTTGACACATAAGTCTCTATAGGAATTGCACGGAATTGCTCCCAGAATGGGCTAGAACACTTTACGCTAAACCGGATATCTCTTTCAAATTATATATGAAGTAGTTCGAGTCCACTCTCGGGAAGTTACTTTATTGGAGATTGATTTTGGTATTAAGCCACTATAACGATATTCATAAACTAAGTTTTAGAATTGCTATTCTCTTTTATCACGTCGAGCATAATAATACGATGTTTTACTGCCCAATCGCGAAGTTGTATGATAATAGGCGCGCAACTGCTGCCATGTTCAGAATGAGAATAAAGCACTGAATTTGCTGCCAGTGAACTTCTTTCTACTACAATAAGCCTGTTATGTTCAAGGTACCGCAATTCTCTAATTAATACCCGCGAAGTGACAGGATTTAAGTCCGCCTTGAGGTCCGAGAATCGTTTAGGGCTTCCGCAAAGTGAAGCCATAATAGCACCACGCCAGCGACCTCCTATCAGTTCCAATGCATCCTGAACATCACGATGAAAAATATGTTTTTCTTTGTCTCTCATATCTTTGGTATCCTCAAAGATACCATAATCCTGCAACTAATAAGGATTGTTAATGTTACTTAGATATTATTAAAATGAAAATGATGGATAATAGACCATTTGAACTAGAGCAAGTTTATGATGCTCCCATTGAAGAAGTCTGGAGAATACTTACTGATGAAGACGATATGAAAGAATGGTATTTTCCTCAGTTAAAAAAATTTAAGCCTGTCGTCAGCTACAAATTTGATTTTACCGACGATGGTTCAGATTATAAAAAAGAATGGCAGGTTACTAAAATTGATGAGGGACGAAAATTAGGGCATAGCTGGATTTACAAGGATTACCCAGGCAGTTCAGAGGTAACATTTGAATTGTTTCCGGTAGGCAATAAAACCAGACTTAAGCTTACCCATACAGGCTTGGCAAGCTTTCCAGATGATCCGCACTTTGCAAGACGCAGGTTTGAAGATGGCTGGAAGCAGATCATCGGGAGCAACCTGAAAAATTACCTTAAAAATCAAACTAGTTAGTTATTTAACTTCCATAATCGCAAATAAAACATATGAAAACATCAGAAAACACCATTTTGATTACCGGAGCAGCCAGTGGTATTGGATTAGAAATCGCCAAGTTGTTTAGCCAAAAAAATAATAAGATTATCATGGCGGATAGGTCAATTGACCAACTTAAAATTGAAGCGTCAAAATTGGAAAACGCTGTAGCAATTGCTGTAGACTTGACTGACGAAAATGATATGAATAAACTCATTCAAACGATAAAGCTAAATTTTAGCGACTTGAATATTGCTATACTCAATGCTGGCGCAGCTAATGACTATTCGCTTTATAGCACAGAGTATGACCTGGAATATGCGAAGTCGGAAATTCACACAAACTACATCGCAAATGTTAGGCTAACCCATGCTTTAGAACCATTATTAAGTACCAAAACGGAAGCCGCATTTGTGGTTACTACATCCGGGCTCGCATTTGTTCCAAACCTGAATTACCCAACCTACAGTGCTACCAAGGCCGCACTACATTCATTCGCCCTGGCATCGCGGCTGGCGCTGAAAAGAAAGGGGTCAAAAATTAAGTTTTTTTGATTTGATGCCGCCGTTAACTGAAACGCCCTTAGCGAAAGGATTAGATGCGCCTAAAATTACCGCAGCTGAGGTGGCATCCTGGTTTATCGACAGCTTTGAAAAAGATGAATTAGAAATACATGTAGGAGATACCAAAAAAATATATCAGCTGTTTCTGAGGTCTCCAGAGGAAGCTTTTATGGCGGTGAATCCCTAAAAATGAAATACCTAGTTCTTCGATTAAACCGCTTGCAAATAGTTTAAAATTTTCAGTTGTTCCAGTATATGGTTCGAATTATGTCTGGGGACTTTTCAATTTCTTACAATAAGTGGTTTATTTTTAAAGTCAAATACTATTTTTTATCTTTAATGAAAACACCTACTCATGAAAATTTATAAATTTATTTCAATCGTATTGATTTGCGCAAGCCCAATGGTTTTAATGGGGCAGGCCAAACCAGAGAATACCGATATGACTATAATGCTGGACTTATCCCGTCCTGGCGAAATGCATGAAATATTATCGCAGCTAATCGGGACCTGGCGATTTCAGGATAAAAAATTAGCTTTTGTAAAAGGTACACTGACCCGTAATTCAATATACAATGATCGCTTTTTCAATGTAGAAATCACTGGCGGTAAACTTCAATTACCTATCCGTAGCGGGATGAAGGAAGATAATTATCATAGCTTCCAATTAGAGGGATACGACAACGTTAAAAAGCAGTTTATCACGATCTCGATAAACAATCACATAGGAAGTGATATTCAGGAGCAAACAGGTAATTACGATGCTGCAAAAAAGCAATTGAGTTATGAGTGGGAAAGTAGCATTCTCCCGGATAAAAAAATGAGAAATCGAAGAATAATAACTTTTGTTGATGGGAATCACTATATTGAGGAGTACTTCGAATTTAATAAAGGAACTTTCGAAAAGGTGAGAGAACTAGATTACATAAAGTAAAAAAGTTTGACAATGGCTGTCAGCAAACACTAGTTGATTTTAATATAATGTAATTTAAAAGGAAAGTTGGCAAGCCCCCTACCAAAGCAAAAATACTTCATGCTAAACTTTATAATCAATGGGTAGAGCGGGTTCATGCCATGAAAACTCTAAATTTCTGACGGCTTTCAATACTGGGTAAGTGAGGGAAATTACACGATTTTTGCATTACATGGTTAATTGTGCCTTCCACAATTGATTTTGTGTTTGGAATATGACACCAATAACTGTTAAAGAGAAAAAGAGTAGGGGATAATCCTCAGGGGGTCACTTGATATATCATAAATAGGCTAAATATTACGATATGTAGGCATGAACTACAATTACAGGCCCACAAGAACCCGAAGATGGGCATAATGAGGCGAATGTGCCATTACTGTTTATTTAGCTTACGGCCCGCGTGCAACTACTTTACCAAACTGGCTACAAAGCTCTACAAAAGTTAGCGGCCAACTTGGTACTAACAACCCCAAAACTAATTTCCTGAATATTTACAAAAAGATGATGTGCAGGGTACGGTAACATTCGGTGGAAAATGTTGGGCTTGGCAGCCGGGGCGCTTTGTCAGTACTTTTTAATGGTGCTGGAAAAGTAAACCTGCACCGGCATTAGATTATTGGGGGCATCCGATGCGGGTGCCCTTAAATATTGGTTGATTCCTATAAAGCCATGCTCCGGGATCGAGGTTTGCATTGGCCGGTAATAAGAAAGCCCCGGTTAGAAACCGAGGCTGATCCGAAAGGGTGGGTTAGTCAATAGTTACTTACTTATACGCTAAACATTCAAAATTTGTTGTGAGTCCAAAAAAAAACTCTTCGGAATCTGAATTCCAAAGAGTTAACTATTGACTAAAGAACACCCCTGCTCTTTAGTATATACAAGTAACATTAAAACTACGGATAAGTTTGCTACGAAATGTAACGCAAATATATTCAATTACGTGACAGGAGGCACCTTAGAGATTGAATGATTTAAATTGCAGCGTACTTCTGTTTAAGAGCAGCCATATCCTGGCTTACTTTTAAATCCAATATTTTAGCGTAATGCTGAGTGGTTTTAATACTGGTATGGCCTAACATTTTGCTAACCGTTTCTATTGGAACATTATTAGATAAAGTAACAGTTGTTGCGAAAGTGTGCCTTGCCAAATGAAATGTTAGATGCTTAAAGACATCCGATAAGTCTGCTATCTCCTTTAAGTAAGCGTTCATCTTTTGGTTGCTCAAAACCGGCAATAATAAGCCCTGATTTTCACATTGCGGGTGATCCTGATATCGGTTCAAAATTTCTAATGCTACAGGTAAGAGCGGTATCCTTGAAGAAGTATCTGTTTTTTGCCTGCTTGTAAATATCCATTGGCCACCGTCCATGCCTATACCTATCTCGTTTCTTCTTAGTTTTTTAACATCAGCATAGGATAATCCGGTATAGCAGCAAAAAACAAAAACATCCCGTACCTGTGTTAAACGTTCAACAACAAATTTTTTACTGGTGATGGCATCCAGTTCTTGTTGTGTTAAATAAATGCGCTCTTTGGCTTTTGCAGTAGATTTGAAATTGATAAACGGGTTCTGTTTTAGCCAATTGTTTGCAATACAGTGATTGACGATTTTTTTCAAATGCTTTATGTATTTGGCTGCCGATACCCCACTAATTTTACATTCGGCTTTTAGATAAAATTCAAACCCGGCAATAAACGCATGATTTAATCGGTTGATTTCTATATCGGTTTTACCATATTCCTTCTGTAAATAAGCTATGAGGTGTTTCTCGGAAGTGTTATACCCTTTCAATGTGTTGACCTCAAACCCATTTCCTATCAGAGCCTTTACTTTCGAGTTATGCTCATTGAATAATTGCATCAGGAAGTGGTTCTTTTGATTCTTTCCGGCAAATTCGTTGTGAAGGCTTTCAGTTGTTACCTGCTGGTTCGTATCAATTAATGCCTGTTGTGCATTCCGAAGTTTGGTTTGCAGGCTGTCTAGATAATTGTTAAGTGACTTGATTTCTTCTTTGGATCCAATTGCACGCCCCGCTTGGTTGTTCCATTTGACCGGATCACAATCGCGCCCTACTGATATATCTGCGCGTTTGCCACTAACGGTGATGCGCATGTAGATGGGCATTGCACCCCCTTTGTAGTTTTTTTGCTTTCTGATGTAGAAAAGCAGATGGAAATTACTCATAATTACAAGCTTAAAAAGTTAAACAAAAGTAAGTTTGTAGTCTGCTTTTATCAAGATGTTCACTCGCTGAACAGGTTGACAGTCAATTAATTATAAGCAATTCGGTGCGTAGTTATTTTCCACTTAGTTACGCACCGAATTACGCTCATTTTTGTTGCGTTTTGGTGCATAATATGGAGTTTTGATGCCAACAAAAAACCCTGTAAACTTTTGATTTGCAGGGTTTTAGCACCTTTTGGTATTGTTTTTTGTAGCCCGTAGGGGAATCGAACCCCTGTTTCTAGAATGAAAATCTAACGTCCTAACCCCTAGACGAACGGGCCATTTTAATGGCTCTAAATCGGTTATATTTGATTTAGTTCCCCTTATTTTGGGAATGCAAAGATAAACGTTTCCTTAGAAATTAAAAATAAAATTTAAGAAAAAATTTCAGAAAGGTTTTTCGCCCTTTTGCGACTAACAACTATTAGTACATCAAATTAGAATACGGCAAACAAAAAACCTGTTTGGCTATTTATAAATTCAATACTTATAAAGTACCTTTATACAAACACTTAAGCCTTATGAAAGCCGTTTGGAACAACCAGATCATTGCCGAAAGCAATGACACCATTGTAGTTGAAAACAACCATTACTTCCCCAAGGATAGTGTAAAGTCCGAATTTTTGAGGGAATGCAGCACTCACACTACCTGCCCGTGGAAAGGCATCGCATCATATTTCACCATTGAGGTAGATGGCCAACAAAATAACGACGCGGCCTGGTATTACCCCGAGCCAAAGCCGGCGGCAGCCAACATAACCAATTACGTAGCCTTTTGGAAAGGTGTTAAAATAACCGAATAATGAAGGAATACGATTGTATAGTAATAGGATCCGGCCAGGCCGGTATGCCATTGGCTAAAAAGATGGCAGCTGCCGGCAAAAAAACATTGCTGATAGAGAAGCGCTTTATTGGCGGCACTTGTGTTAACGATGGTTGCACCCCCACTAAAACCATGGTAGCCAGCGCTCGTTTAGCTTATTTGGCGGGCAAGTGCAACGAGATGGGCATAACCATAAAGGGTTACAAGGTGGATATGCGTCAAATAAAAAAGCATAAGGACGCTATCGTCATGAAATCGCGCAATGGCGGGCAGGCGGCGGTGGAAAAAACGCCAAACCTCGATCTGCTTTTTGGCGACGCTACTTTCATCGATAAAAAAACCATCAGCGTAAAGCCAAATAAACCCGGCAAATCGAAAGAGTTTAAAGCCGAACAGATCTTTATCAATACCGGCACAAAAACCCTTATCCCCGATGATATTGAGGGACTGGATGAGATAGAGTACCTCACTTCAACCACTATTCTCGATCTGGAGAAAGTGCCTGAACATTTGCTTATCATCGGCGGCAACTACATCGGGCTCGAGTTTGGGCAGATGTTCCGCAGGTTTGGTAGCAAGGTTACCATACTGGAACGGTCGGCAAGGCTATTATCCCGCGAGGATGAGGATATTTCTGCCGAGATCACTAAGATCCTGGTAGAAGAGGATATCACCATCCATCCTAAAGCAAAAACCACAAAACTTAAAGCAAAGGCCAAAGGCAAAATAACCGCTACGATTGATATAGACGGTAAGGAGCAGAAGATAAAATGCAGCCACGTGTTGATAGCTATCGGCCGTGCGCCGCAAACAGATACGCTTGGGTTGGATGCCACCGGCGTTAAAATAGATGAAAAGGGTTACATCAAAGTAAACAGCAAGCTGGAAACCAATATTAAAGGTATTTACGCCCTTGGCGATGTAAAAGGAGGCCCAGCGTTTACGCATATTTCTTATAACGATTATACCATTGTTTACCGTAATCTCATCGAAAAGCAAAACCTGAATATCAACAACAGGCCTGTGCCCTACTGTATGTTCACAGACCCGGAACTTGGCCGCGTGGGTATCACCGAAGCGCAGGCAAAAGAGCAGGGCTTAAATTACAAAGTGGCTACCCTGCCCATGGCACATGTTGCCCGCGCTATCGAAACCGGCGATACCCGCGGTATGATGAAAGCGGTGGTAGATACAAAAACTAAAAAGATCTTAGGCGTGGCGGTAGTTGGTACCGAAGGCGGCGAGATTATGACCGTATTGCAGATGGCTATGGAAGGCGGCATCACTTACGACAGGATCCGTTATTGCGTATTCGCGCATCCTACTTATTCCGAGTCGCTCAATAATTTATTCATGACTTTGGAGGATTAACGCCCGCTATGATAAAAGTTGAGCATCTTGTAAAAACCTTCGGCACAACAAAAGCTGTTGATGATATTTCTTTTGAGGTGAACGAGGGCGAAAACATGGTGCTTTTGGGTACCAGCGGCTGCGGCAAAACCACTACTTTAAAGATGCTTAACCGGTTGATTGAACCCGACAGCGGGACCATCAATATCAATGGTAACAATATACAGGCCCAGCCGGCCCAAATTTTACGCCGAAGCATTGGCTACGTACTCCAAAACAACGGCCTGTTTCCGCACTATACCGTTGCCGAAAATATCGCCATTGTGCCCAACCTGCTCAAATGGGATAAAGCCAAAACCCAAAAGCGCGTTGATGAACTGCTCGAAAAACTCCACCTCGATAAAAACTACCTCAACGTTTATCCTAACGAACTTAGCGGCGGCCAGCAACAACGCATAGGCCTGGCAAGGGCATTGGTTGCCGACCCGCCCGTGTTATTGATGGATGAACCCTTTGGCGCGCTGGATAACGTTACCCGGTCCAAGATCCATGGTGAGTTTTTAGCTTTGGATGAACTGAAGCGCAAAACCATTATCATGGTAACGCACGATGTGCAGGAAGCTTTTGAATTGGCCCACCGGATTGCCCTGATGGATAAAGGCAAAATTGTACAAATAGGCTCACCGGCCGAGCTTTTATTTAACCCGGCGAATGATTTTGTCCGCGACTTTCTGAAGGAGCAGCACTTGCAACTGGAGTTTAAAACCATCAAATTGAGTGATATTTGGGGACACCTACCCGAAAGCGGTAAAAAAATAAACACCTCTCTGCTTTCGGCCTCGGCAGATGTTTGGCAGGCTTTGGAGAATTTTAAGTTTTATCCCCAGGAAAATATCAATATTCTCAACCAGCGAAATAAAGAAGTAAAGTCCATCACGTTCGACCAGTTGATGGCTGCATTTTCAAAATATAAAAACCACCAATCCCATGAATGAGCATCAGCAAACTTTGTGGGAATTTATGCAGCAACAAGCCGATAAACTTGGTGTGCAAACCATGCAGCACATCGGGCTTACGTTTATATCGCTGTTTATAGCTGTGCTTATAGGCTTGCCTTTGGGCATTTACATCACCCGCAAAAAGCAATTATCGGGTGTTGTGTTGGGCATCGCCGGCATCCTGCAAACTATCCCAAGCATTGCGTTGCTTGGCTTCATGATCCCGGTTTTGGGTATTGGGGCAAAACCGGCTATCGTGGCCCTGCTGCTTTATGCCTTGCTGCCCATCATCCGCAATACCTACACAGGTATTACCGGCGTTGATGCCACAGTTAAAGAAGCCGCTGTTGCCATGGGCATGAGCAAATGGCAAGTGCTTTTTAAAGTAGAGTTACCGTTGGCTATGCCGGTAATATTAGCGGGCATCCGTACCGCTACAGTTATAAATGTTGGCGTAGCAACGCTGGCATCCTATATTGCCGCAGGCGGCTTGGGCGAGTTCATCTTCGGCGGTATATCGCTTAACAATACCAATATGATACTGGCGGGTGCTATCCCGGCAGCTATGTTGGCTATCCTGTTCGATTTCTTGCTATCGCGATTGCAAAAACTAAACTTTAAAAAAATAAAAGGCGTGGTAAAAATCGCTCCGGTGATGTTGATCTTATTATCCTGCCTGTACTTTATCCCATCAGCCTATGGCAGCAAACTAACCGCGGGTTTTACGCCCGAATTTATGGGTCGGCAGGACGGTAACCTTGGCCTCATCAGCAAATACGGGTTAAAAATCCACACCATAGTAATAAATGATGCGGTTATGTATAAGGCCGCCCAAGAAAAAGAATTGGACGTGATAAGCGGCTACAGCACCGATGGCCGTTTAAAGGCTTACGACCTGGTGGTTTTAGATGACGATAAAAAGATCTTCCCGCCGTATTATGCCGCGCCAATTGTGCGTGAGGATGCCCTGCGCAAATTTCCTGAATTGGAAAAAACGCTAAACTTATTAGCCGGTACAATTACTGACTCGGTAATGACCGAATTAAACTACCGTACTGATTACCTTCACCAAACGCCGGAACGGGTAGCGAAGGATTTTCTGGTATCGAAAAAACTTTACAAGCCAGAGCGTGGCGGTAACGAAGGTGTGGTGCGCATCGGCTCAAAAATATTTGGCGAGCAGTATATTTTGGCGAGTATATACACTATGCTGATTAAAGGATATACCAATTACAACGTTGCGACTAAAACGGGCCTAGGTGGCACCAAAATAGTATTTGATGCCATGACGAATGACCAGATAGATTTTTACCCTGAATACACCGGTACCGGCCTGCTGGCAATTTTACAGGCATCGCCAAAAACGGTTAGCCGGCTGCAGGTAAGTAAGGATAGTACTTATAATTACGTGCAGCAGGAGTTTGCAAAGCGCTACCAAATAAAGTGGTTAAAGCCCATTGGGTTTAATAACGCCTATGCATTAATGATGCGGCAAAAGCAGGCAAATGACCTGCACATTAAAACAATTTCGGACCTTAAGGGGTATTTGGAAAGTAAGTAGTTATGATTGATTTAGCCGACTGTTATAAAAATGTACGCCAGCGTACCGAAGCGATTTGCGAACCTTTGCAAACCGAAGATTATGTGGTACAGCCCGTGGGTGATGTTAGCCCGCCTAAGTGGCATATTGGGCACACCACCTGGTTTTTTGAAACCTTTATCCTGAAACCTTATTTTGCCGAATATCAGGAATTTGACCCTAATTATAATTACGTTTTTAACAGCTATTACGAAACCGTTGGCAACCGCGTTATCCGTACGGACAGAGGCAATTTGAGCCGCCCCACAGTTATCGACGTAAAGCGTTACCGCAAGTATGTAGATGATGCCATGTACAACTTTTTGGCCTGTGGCGATATTAGCGATGATGTTAGAGATCTGTTGATCCTTGGTTTTAACCATGAGGAACAACACCAGGAATTGTTATTAACCGATATAAAATTCATACTGGGTAATAACCCGCTGTTCCCTGCGTACTCACATGATTACATTTCGCCAAAATCCGAAAAAACAGGCGTGCCATTTATAAAATTAGAAGAGGGTATTTACGAGATAGGTTTTGAAGGCGAAGGTTTTGCTTTTGATAACGAACTGAACCGCCATAAGGTTTATCTGAATGCTTTTGAGATAGGTCCCGACCTGGTTACCAATGCCGAGTACCTGGAGTTTATGAATGATGGCGGCTATCACGATTTCCGCCACTGGCATGCGGCAGGCTGGGATTGGGTAAATACCAATAAGGCGGAAGCGCCCATGTACTGGCACAACATTGATGGCGAATGGCATAACTACACCTATCATGGTTTAGAAAAGCTAAGCCTGCACGAGCCCGCGCGCCATATGAGTTATTACGAGGCTTATGCCTACGCATCATGGAAAGGCATGCGCCTGCCAACCGAGTTTGAATGGGAAGCATCGGCAAACCTATTTAAATGGGGCAAGTGCTGGGAATGGACAGAGAGTGCTTACCTGCCTTACCCTGGTTTCGCGAAGGCACCCGGCGCTATTGGCGAATACAATGGCAAGTTTATGGTTGGGCAAAAGGTGTTACGCGGGGCGTCAGAAGTTACCTCGTTAAACCACAGCCGCATCACTTATCGCAACTTTTTTCAGCCCGAACTGCGCTGGCAATTTACTGGCATACGTCTTGCTAAATAATATCACAATATAACACAAATGGCATCCACCACCACAGCAACGCAACAAACAACGGCAACTACCTTAACCGACGACCAGTTTTACCTGGACGTTGTGGCTGGTTTAACGGCCACTCCAAAGCATCTGGCGTCGAAATATTTTTATGATGCTCAGGGGGATAAAATCTTTCAGGAGTTAATGGCCTGCGAGGAATATTACCCTACCAATTGCGAAATGGAGATCTTCACCGCGCAAACAGCCGAACTTTGCAAGGCCATTATTGCCGATGGTGATGCTTTTGACCTGATTGAGCTTGGCGCCGGGGATGCCACAAAATCCACTCAGTTGCTAAAATATCTAATAGATAACAAAGCGGATTTCACCTACCTGCCGATAGACATATCGGAGAATGTGATTTCTTACCTGAATATCACTTTACCGGTTACCCTGCCGGGCATCAAGATAGAAGGCCTTAACGGCGAGTATTTTGACATGCTACGCAAAGCGGCGGCTATATCTGATAAACGCAAGGTGGTGATGTTCCTGGGATCTAACGTGGGCAATATGCCCGTGGCAGATGCACAGGGCTTTTGCCGGGAGTTACGCAACAACCTGTCCGAAAGAGATATGCTGTTGATCGGTATCGACCTGAAGAAAAATCCGGCTACCGTTTTAGCCGCCTACAACGATAGCGAAGGTATCACCAAACGCTTTAACATAAATTTGTTGGCCCGTATAAACCGCGAACTGGGTGGTGACTTTATTACCCGCCAGTTTGACCACTACGCCACCTATGATCCGGAAACAGGAGCTTGCAAAAGCTACCTCGTTAGCCTTGCCGACCAAAAAGTAAAAATTGGACAGGAAACCATATTGTTCCAAAAGGACGAATACATTTACATGGAGATCTCTCAAAAATACGCTATTGAACAGGTTGATGACATGGCAGCATCAGCGTCGTTTAAACCGTTGCACCAATTTTTTGATAGCAAAAAATGGTTTGTGGATGCTATTTGGAAAGCGGCGTAAGTTCTAAAGGGGGAACTCTGTATATCAACAAATTTCATTATTATTTTCTACAAAGCGGTAGCCTCGATGGGGCAAGTCGTAGTTGTACGTATCAATAGTTTTAATTAATATCATGTGCCGTTAGGGCACAACCGCTTTGTAGCAAGTGAATGGATAATTCTGCGTGCCGCAGGTACGCCCCCTCACAACTTGTTCAAATAAAAATGCTTATTGCACCTATTGTTATAAAGCCTATATTTATTAAAAATATAAAGCCTAAATGACAACATCATCAATTGTGACCTACCTGGTTGTATTCTTTATCATCATTGTAGTTTTATCCTCTTTTGTAACTGTTAAACAAGGGACCATAGCAGTGGTAACCATATTTGGTAAATACCGCCGCATCCTTACACCGGGATTGAACTTTAAAATTCCATTGGTAGAGCAGATATACTCTAAAATATCCATCCAAAACCGATCTGTAGAGCTTGAATTCCAAGCCGTAACTTTCGACCAGGCAAACGTTTATTTCAAGGCCATGCTACTTTATTCGGTATTAGACCAGCAGGAAGAAAGCATTAAAAACGTAGCCTTTAAATTTGTGGACGAACGTAACCTAATGCAGGCGCTTATCCGAACTGTAGAGGGCTCTATCCGTGCGTTTGTGGCTACCAAGCGCCAAAGCGAAGTATTGATACTTCGCCGCGATATTGTAGAACATGTTAAGGAACAGTTAGATACCATATTAGAAGGCTGGGGTTACCATTTACAAGATCTTCAACTGAACGATATTACCTTCGATGACATCATCATGAAATCGATGAGCCAGGTAGTGGCATCAAACAACCTAAAGGCCGCTGCCGAGAATGAAGGCCAGGCCTTGTTAATCACTAAAACCAAAGCTGCCGAAGCCGAGGGGAACGCCATCAAGATCTCTGCAGAGGCCGAGCGCCAGGCGGCACAGCTACGCGGCCAGGGTATCGCCTTATTTCGCGAGGAAGTGGCCAAGGGTATGACGGTTGCCGCCAAAGAGATGCAGGAAGCCAATATGGATACCTCCGTAATCCTGTTCACCATGTGGACGGAATCTATAAAACACTTCGCAGAAAATTCAAATGGTAACGTTATTTTCCTGGATGGCTCTACCGAGGGGATGCAGCATACCATGAAAGAAATGATGGCCTTAAACCTTTTGCAGTCAGATAAAGTCAAAAAGTAAAGTTTTACTTTACCATTGGCATAAATGACATTCAACTATTTACGCGCTTTTTGCGCCATAGCATTACTGTGCTTCGTATTAGATCCGGCTTTGGCGCAGCCACACCGGCTGTTGACCGCTAATGATTTTCAGGGTGCGCCCCGGCCAAATGGCAGGGGCGTTATCGCATACACCAACTGCACTATCGATTTTAAATACCAGGCCAGCCGTGGCAATGGCAACTATATTTTGCACGCCAATGTAAGGCTGTATATGAATAATTACAAGTCGTGGATAGATAGGTCGCGGATTACCAGTAACGACCAACTCGCTGAGATACTAAAGCACGAGCAAGGGCATTACACCATTGCTTACCTGGAGCAGCAGGAAGTGTTAAGGGCAATAGAGCGCACCCGGTTTACCGCCAGTTATCAATATGAGGCTATGAATATTTTTAACCGAATTGATGCCAAGTACAAGCAACTCAACAGCGACTACGACGAGGATACCCGCCATATGGTAGATAAGCAGCAGCAACATAGCTGGGATATTTACTTTGCTAAACGCCTGCAGTTTATGCCGGATGAGAATGCGAGTTTGTAGATCCGCTTCATCATCATTTTGACACTCCTGATTATTCCCGTACTTTTGAAACAATATGCCAACGGGTAAAAACTTATACTTTGCTTCCGATTTCCATTTAGGGGCTAACAGCTACGCCTCATCGCGCGAGCGGGAAGACCGGATCATCCGCTGGCTGGAAATGATCAAGGATGACGTTGCCGAGCTTTTTTTGATGGGCGATGTGTTCGATTTTTGGTTCGAGTACAAAACTGTAGTACCAAAAGGGTATATCCGTTTCCTGGGTAAACTGGCACAGTTAACTGATGCCGGTGTAAAGCTTTACCTGTTTAAAGGTAACCACGATATGTGGATGTTCGATTATTTTGTGCAGGAACTTGGCGCGACTATCATCACTAATGAGTTGGAGATAGAGCGCGGCGGCAAAAAGTTTTACCTGCACCACGGTGATGGCCTTGGGCCTGGTGATAGCTTCTACAAATTCCTGAAAAAGATTTTCCGCAGCAAGGTATGTCAGTGGTTTTTTGCAAGGCTTCACCCTAATTTGGGGGTAGGCATTGCCAATAAATGGTCGCAGCAAAGCAGGATAGCCAACAAGCACGATGCAGAGAAAATACAACACCAGCAGGAGTGGCTGGAGGCCTACTCCCTGGAGATACTAAAAACGCAACATTTTGATTATTTTGTCTTTGGGCACAGGCATTTGCCACTTGATATCGCCCTCCCCGATAACAGCCGTTACGTTAACCTTGGCGAGTGGGTAAACTACAATACCTACGCGGTGTTTGATGGGGCAAGTTTGGAGCTGAAATGGTTTGAAGCCAAAGGGAAATAACAAACATCAAACCGTGAATTTTGAATGAAGTTGTAGATATTTCAACATTTTAAATTGGAAATTTATCATTCTACATTTCAGATCAAATCTCTTTACAATCCGCTGAATTTATTATATGCTTATAAATGCGTATTTTTGCATGTTTTTTGCACTGCAATAACAAAACTAAACCCGATTGTAATAAAAAGCTTTTGTGTGGTTAGATAGTGCGGGGCAAAAAAGCCTGGAATGAAAAGCGGGGCGGCAGCACCCATTTACGCTGCAATTGATTTCAAATAAGAAGATGTTAGAGAAATTAGAATTAATATACCAACGCTGGAAAACCGTAGAAGGCGACCTGAGCAGCCCTGATGCCATGGCTGACATGAAGCGTTTTGCCCAGATGAACAAGGAATATAAGGATCTTGCCAAAATTGTTGACCAGTATAATATTTACAAGAATATTATGAGCAACATTGACAGCAACAAAGAAATTTTAGCCACCGAAAAGGACGAAGAGTTCCGCGAGATGGCTAAAATGGAATTGGACGAGCTTTTAGTTAAGCAGGATGAAATGGAAGAAGTTATCCGTTTGATGCTGATCCCTAAAGACCCTGAAGACTCTAAAAACGCGATGATAGAGATTCGTGGTGGTACAGGTGGTGATGAAGCTTCGCTTTTTGCAGGCGACCTTTACCGCATGTACATTCGCTACTGCGAGCGACGCGGCTGGAAAACCGAACTGGTTGACTATACCGAAGGTACTGCCGGCGGTTATAAAGAAATTGTTTTCAGTGTAAATGCTGAAGATGCTTACGGTAACTTTAAATATGAAAGCGGTGTGCACCGTGTACAACGCGTGCCCGATACCGAAACACAAGGCCGTGTGCATACATCTGCCGCATCGGTAGTGGTATTGCCCGAGGTTGACGAGTTTGATATCGACTTACAGGTAAGCGATATCCGTAAGGATTTGTTCTGTGCATCCGGCCCGGGTGGCCAATCGGTGAATACCACGTATTCGGCTGTGCGTTTAACACACATCCCTACAGGTATTGTTGCCCAGTGCCAGGATCAGAAATCGCAATTGAAAAACTATGACAAAGCCTTAGGCGTATTACGCTCACGCGTTTACGAAATGGAGTTGCAAAAACACCTGGAAGAAACATCCAAGAGGCGTAAAACAATGGTTGCCACCGGTGACAGGTCTGCAAAAGTGCGTACCTATAACTATCCGCAAGGCCGTTTAACTGAGCATCGTATTGGCTTAACCATTTACAACCTTACCGGCGTTATGAATGGCGACCTGCAAGAAATAATGGAAGCCCTGCAATTCGCAGAAAACGCCGAACGCTTAAAAGAAGGCACCGCGGCTTAAAAAATTATTACAATTATAAAATTGAAAGCACCGTTATGGTGCTTTTTTTATTTGTCAAAACCTGCATTTCATGTCAATTTCATAATGGTGAACTAATTTAGCGTTTGTGGAGTTGCATTCCGTTATTACATTACGTAATGCTTGGATACAACAGGTTTAAATTACGTAACGCTAATTACCTATGCAGGCAGTAAAAAAATTAACAAGCACATCAACCATTATCAGCCGTGAAACGCGTTTAATGGGCAACAGGTTCGAGATAAGCTTAGTAGCTACCGATGCCGTATGGGCACTTGCACGTATAGACAGCGCTTTTGCAGAAATAAACCGAATTGATAAACTACTGAGTGCCTTCCCGGAAGACAGCGTACTTAACCAGATAAACCGTAACGCGGGTATTAAGCCTGTACGTGTTGATGCAGAAGTTTTCCGCTTAATTGACAGGGCGCTGCAGATCTCGGCACTTACTTACGGCACATTTGATATTACTTACGCTGCAGCAAGCACCATAAGCCTTGATGATAGCGCCGATGCAGAAGTTGTTACTGTTAAATCACTAAAAAAGAGGGTTAGCCTAACCAACTACACCAACGTTGTGCTTGACCAGGTTGCCCAAACTGTGTTCCTTAAAAATAAAGGCATGCGTATCGGTTTTGGCGCCATAAGCCGCGGTTACGCTGCCGACAGGGCAAAATATGTATTACAAATGGAAGGCATTAGCAGCGGCGTAATTAACGCAGGTGGCGATCTGCTTACATTTGGTTTACAACCGGATAATACTCCCTGGACAATCGCAACTGCCGATCCATCACTTGCTAACCACCCTTATGCTAATATAAACATCAGCAATATGGCTGTAGCAACATCTTACAACCAGGATAAAAATACCCACCTTACTAGAGCATCGGCAGATATAAATGCCGAAAGCGGTTTCCCGGTTAGCAAAATCAGGAGCGTAAGTATAGTTGCCCCAACTACAGAAATGGCCGATGCTATGGCAAACGCTGTTATTGCTATGGGGTTAAATGCAGGTTTATATTCCATAAACAAGCTAAACCAATTGGCTTGTATAATTTTAGATGACCAGGCCCGCGTTTATACTTCAAAAGATATTAACTTGATGATGTAAGCTTTTGCTTATATTTAACCATAACCTATGATAATTTTACCGCGCCATCTAAACAGGGATAAAGCCCCATATATTTTGCGCGCTTTACACAAATTTATTTTTAATTGAATTGCGGGTACATGCAGCAGACATATCTTCGCAACCTATTAGCGTTTCTTTTCTCCTAAAATGACAAAGTGGTTTTTGTATATTGTACTCTTGATGATATTCGCGCCACGCCTGTCATACGCTAAAAATAGTTCCGTAAATCGCGCTAACTCTTCAACTACCTTTACTATTGTATCAATTAATGCGAATTTTGCGTTACAACAACGTGATACATCTGTAACAAAAGGCAAGCAACGCCAATCTGAAGAAGATAAGAAAAAAATTAAAGAGGTTGCCAAGGCTAAAAAAATGCCGAAGCCCGAAAAAATAGAACCTGTTGACCCGGCTAAGGCTAAACCAAAAAGGCAGCGCAGGCCCGAAGGTTTGGAACGCCCACCAGAAATACCAAGGAGAAACGACTAATGAAATACCTTAGCGCCCTGTTATTAATAATCATCTGCAACGCAGTAAATGCGGCTATACCTAAGCCTGCGTTAATTGCGTACAGGGATGCCCATGCGATTGCCGATACAGACTCTGTGGTGCGCAAAAATTCGGTATCGGCAGGGGTTACTTATGGTAGCGATGCGCTATTCTTTGGCCGTACAGGGCCTATCAAGTATCCGTTCATGACAACCGATATTATTTTTAATACAAAATCGGGATTTTTCGTTTATGGCTCGGCATTAAAAGTATTAGGCTATAAGCCACTGGTTGATGAAATTGACCTGGGCGGCGGTTACTATTACCGCTTGTCAAAAAAATTCACCGGTACAGTAAGCTACACCCGCTTTATATTTAATAAGGAAGCCAACATCATAAAGTCGTCGGCATCTAATGATATCAACTGGAAAAACACCCTGGATTGGAAGTATTTAAAAACAAGCGCTACGGTAGATTACCTTTTCGGGAAATCGTACGATATTTTTGCCACTATCAGTAATTCTAAATATTTCGAAAGCAGCTTCAACATTTTTAACGATCAGGATTTTCTTTCCATCAACCCATCGGTAAACCTGATCTTCGGTACACAAAATTTTGTGCAGCGTTACGCGCTTGACCACCAGTATCGCCCCGAGATTGATAACATTGCAGTACAGAACGAGAACGGCCGCCGCGCCAGGGCCAATGCCCAATTCAATATGCTAAATTATAGCTTTAAAATACCTTTGGCCTACAATATGCCGCATTACACTATTGAGGCAGCATACAAATACTCTATTCCTGTAAATGTGGAAGGCGCGTTAAAGAACCGGCGCGAATCATTTTTTAATTTCACCTTTTATTACGTTTTTTATTAAGATGAATATACTTATCGTAGAAGACGAAAAGGCACTTGCCCACGAACTGGAACTTTTCCTGGTAAAGAACAACTACATCTGCGAGATCTGTTACAACGGGGCATCTGCATCAGAGAAGCTGGCGGTAAACCTTTACGACTTTATTTTGCTTGATCTTGGCTTACCCGACTATGAAGGCCTTGACCTGCTAAAGGAAGCCAAAAAAGCAAACCCCGAAGTGGCATGTATCATCCTTACCGCCCGTGCTGAGGTTAACGACCGCGTAAAAGGCCTTGATCTTGGTGCCGACGATTACCTGGCTAAGCCATTCTCGTTATTAGAACTGCAAAGCCGTATGCAGGCTATTATCCGCAGAAAATTTGGTTTGCTGCAAAACATCATTGATCTGGAAGGTTTTTTGGTAAACATTACAGATCGTACGATAATGTATCACGTTAACCCGGTAAATACGATCACCAAAAAGGAATTTGACCTGATAGCATACATGCTGCTGCATAAAAACCGCACGCTTACCCGGGCGCAGCTAAGCGAACACATTTGGGGAAGCCTGATAAACGACGATTACGACTCTAACTTTATTGACGCCCACATCAAAAATATCCGTAAAAAATTAAGTGCCTTTGCCCCTGCCGATTGGTTGGAAACTGTGCGCGGCCTGGGCTATAGGATAAAATCAAACGTTTAGATATTTGAAACTCCGGACCAAATTAACGCTGTTTAATGCCATATCTAAACTGGTTATTGTAACCCTGTTTATATTGCTCCTGCCCAACATTATCGAAAACATAAATAAAAATTACACCGATAACCGACTGATAAAACAAAAGGAAAAGTTTTTAGAACGCGTAAAGGAAAATGGCATTAAATTTTATATAGAAGACGGCGAAAATTACGGCAGTTACCTGCCACTAAAGGAAGAATACATTAGCCTTGACGAGGTTGAACCCGCCTATTTTTTAGACACCATTAAGGACGAACAACGCCTCGTAGAACGCGATACCATTGATTACCGCATCCTGAGCCATACCTTTAAAGCGGGCAAACGTAATTACCTGCTGGAAGTTGGCAAGAGTACCGAATCCATTGGCGAAACCACCGGCCCGCTGCAAAATATCGCTTTCCAGATCTTACTGGGGATGATATTATTGACCATCCTTGCCGATCAGATCTTCTCTACCTACATCCTGCGCCCCCTAAGTATCATCATCCGCACTAAGCTGATAGGTAATAAGTTCCCGAAGTTTACCGTGTACAAGGGGGTTAAGACAAGCACAGTGGATTTCCAACAGCTCGATCTCAGTATTCACCGTATGGTAGAAACTATTGAGACAGCTTTTCAAAAAGAACGGGAGTTTATATCTAATGCATCGCATGAATTGATGACCCCTATCTCTATCCTGCAATCAAAAATAGAGAACATGTTTGAGCAGGACGACATTAACCACGAACTGAAGGTTCGCCTGTTGGAGATGCAAAAGATCCTGAACCGGTTAAAAAGTATTACTAAAACCTTGTTACTGATATCACAGATAGAGAACGATCAATTCCTGAAAGAGGACAAGATAACCGCGAAAGAGTTGATAGAAGATGTTAATGAGGAGATCTCCATTCGTTTGCAGGACAAAAACATCAACCTTAGTATTCTAATGATCAATGATGTAGAATTGGCGGGTGTAAACAAGTTTCTGTTGTTTAACCTGCTTTTCAACCTCATTAACAATGCTATTAAATATAATAAGACCGATGGCGAGATTACAATTACCGGGCAGTGGGCTAAGGATAATTATACCATCAGTATTGCAGATACCGGTATTGGTATCCCTGAAGCAGAGATGCCGTACATATTCAACAGGTTTAAAAAGATGAAGCAGTCGCTCTCCCAAGATAGTTTTGGCTTGGGGCTCCCTATTGTAAAGTCTATCGCTTCTTTCCATAAAATAGGCATCACTGTAAACTCCGAGCAAGGGGTTGGCAGTACATTTAGGTTAACTTTCCCTATAGAAGTTACCGGCAGTTCCCCTGCTAACTAAACGTTGTACTAAAAAAAAGGCAGCGGTGCATAGCATATTATTTTACGTATTATGCTAAATGCAGTGTTATTTTCTCAAATCTTAAAAATATGTTGTTATAGTACGGATTAATATTCAAAATATCGGCCGCAGTGTAATAACAAGCGGTTTTGATTTTTGGCATTCGCTTTGCAAATACTTATTAAACACACACCCCATTTTAAAGATGAAAACACTAAGATTAAAAATCGCAACGTACAGTATAGCATTAGCCTCATTAGGATTATTGGCTTCAGGCTGTGATTCGCTTACCAAAACCCAAAAAGGTGCCGCAATTGGCGCAGGTGCCGGTGGTACCATTGGTGCATTTATTGGTAAAGCCGCAGGTAATACCGCTTTAGGCGCAATTATAGGTGGTGCCGTAGGTGGTACAGCCGGTGCATTTATTGGCCGTAACATGGATAAGCAGGCTGCTGAAATTAAGAACACGGTACCCGGTGCTACCGTAACCCGCGAAGGCGAGGGTATTTTGGTAAAATTTGATTCAGGTATCCTGTTTGATACCAACTCATCAGATTTGAAACCTGCTGCACGTACAAACCTTGCTAATCTGGCTACATCATTACAAAACAACCCCCAAACCAACATCCTTGTTGTAGGCCACACTGATGGTACAGGTACAGACGAATACAATCAAAACCTATCTGTACGCCGTGCAGACGCTGTTAAAGCATATATTGCATCAAACAATGTAGGCAACTCACGTTTAACCACAAGCGGTAAAGGCGAAAGCGAACCAATTGGTGATAACAACACTGTTGAAGGCCGATCTAAAAACCGTAGGGTTGAAATAGTTATTGTTGCAAACGATGCTATGAAAAACCAGGCTAAAAGCGCTACTAATTAATAATAAGATCAGTTAATAGTTAATCAGGAAAAGCCCGCCGATATATCGGCGGGCTTTTCCTTTTAGCCATCCCGGGGCGAGAAAGAGGATTAAGCCCTACTTTCGGGAGGATTTGGGTGAGGCCTGCTTTTTTGTACCTTTGCCGAATGGCATCCATCAAACCATCTGTACCTAAGGGCACCCGCGATTTCTCTCCCGCCGAAATGGCAAAGCGTAACTTTATTTTTGATACCATAAAAAGTGTATTCCGCAAATACGGTTACCAGCAGATAGAAACCCCATCGATGGAAAACTTAAGCACCCTTACCGGCAAATACGGTGATGAAGGTGACAAGTTGATTTTTAAAATATTAAATAGCGGGGATTTTTTAGCCAAAGCGGATAAGCAGGCAATTGCCTCACGTAACTCTAACCAAGCCACTCCATCAATCTCAGAAAAAGCCCTCCGTTATGACCTTACGGTGCCATTCGCGCGTTACGTAGTACAACACCAAAACGAGATAACCTTTCCTTTTAAACGCTTCCAGGTGCAGCCGGTATGGCGTGCAGACAGGCCGCAGAAAGGCCGCTACCGCGAGTTTTACCAATGCGATGCAGATGTAGTCGGTTCGCCATCGTTATTGAACGAGGCAGAGTTTATCATGATCTATGACGAAGCCTTAAGCCTGCTGGGTTTAAAAGATTTCAGTATAAAGATCAACAACCGCAAGATCTTATCTGGCATAGCCCGGGTGATTAATAAGCACGACAATATCATAGACATGACCGTTGCTATTGATAAGCTTGATAAAATCGGTTTCGATGGCGTAGTAAAAGAACTCATTGAACGCGGATTTAGCCAGGCAGATATCGATACCATAAAACCCATTATACTGTTAGAAGGCAGTAACGATGAAAAACTTGCAAGTCTGCGTGCGGCTTTACAAAACTCAGAAATAGGCCTTAATGGCTGCGACGAGATCCAGACCGTATTTGACTACATTGCCGCCTGCAAACCGTTAACCGCCAAATTGGAGCTGGATATTACCCTTGCCCGGGGCCTAAACTATTACACCGGTGCTATTTTTGAGGTAAAAACCAACGAGGTTGCCATGGGCAGCATTGGCGGCGGTGGCCGTTATGACGACCTTACCGGTATGTTTGGGCTGAAAGGATTGACCGGCGCGGGTATCTCCTTTGGTGCCGATAGGATCTATGATGTATTAGAAGAACTGAACTTGTTCCCGCAATCGGCAGAGCAAAGTACGCAGGTGCTTATTTGCTGCTTTGATGAACAGGGCGAAAAATATGGCCTGCCCTTACTGCAAACCTTGCGCAGCCAAAACACCAATGCCGAACTTTACCCCGCGGGCGCCAAAATTAAAAAGCAAATGGAATATGCCAACAACAAGCAGATCCCATACACCGTACTAATAGGCAGCGACGAAATGGAAAGCGGCCTGCTTACCTTCAAAAACATGGAAAGCGGTGTGCAGGAAAAATTATCAGTTGCTGATATTTTGAGCAGGGTTAAGAAATAGGTTGTTGCGTATCAGGTTAGGTACACCTTAAACGTTGTGCCCTTGCCCGGCGTGCTATCTACCTCAATTTTACCACCGAAAGCTTCTACCTGGTTTTTGGTGATAAACAGGCCCATGCCCTTTGCATCAAGGTTGCCATTAAAGGTTTTATACATGCCAAAAAGATCATTGCCATGTTTTTTAAGATCTATGCCTATGCCGTTATCGGCAATGGTGAAACCTTGCCTACCTTCATCATTAAAATAATGCAATGTAATTTGGGGCTGCCCGGTTGCGGAGCGGTACTTTATGGCATTGCTTAACAAGTTAAGCACTATGCTTTCTAAATAAGCAGGGCTATACACAAGCGAAATATCGGCCGGGATATGATTTTCAACATGTACGTTCCAAAGGCTAATCTCGGCGTGCAACAATTCTATGGCGCGGTTAAAGTAAGTAAGCAGGTCTAATTCGGTTGTTTGGATATCTACGTTGGTTTGTATCGATACCACCTCATTAAGGTTGGTAATAGTATCGTTCAATTGCTCGGATACTTGTGTTAAATGGCCGGATAGTTCCAGTTTTTCGTCCTCGCCAATGGCAGGGTCGGCCAGGACATCCATTATCATTTTAAAATTACTGGCGTGCGTGCGCAGGTTGTGCGATACAATGTAGGCGAAATTTAGTAAGCGACTGTTTTGCCCACTCACTACATCAAGCGTTTCGCGCAGGTGTTGTTCCTGTTGTTTTTGGTCGGTAATATCGGTGTGGGTACCAATAATGCGGGTTGGTTTATTATCCTTATCGTATTCAATAACCTTTGCGCGGTCAAGCACCCATTTGTAGGTGCCATCTTTACACAAAACGCGGTGCTGGTTAGAGTATACGTCTGTTTTGCCCTTAATATACGCCCTTACATCTGCTATATATCTATCACGGTCTTCAGGATGCACGCGGGCTGTCCATTGGCCCGGCACGTTGCTAAACTCGTGCTCTTCTAACCCTATCATACTCAAGCATTGTTTTGAGTGAAATATGGTGTTGTTCACCAGGTCGAAGTCCCAGATGCCCCCGCCCGAACCTTCTGATGCGAAGATCCAGCGGCGCTCGCTTTCGCGGAGCCGCTCTTCGGTTTGCCTGCGTTCGGTAATATCTTTTATTTGCGATACAAAGTAGAGGGGCTCTTCAGCCTTATCGCGCACGATTGCTACGTTCAGCAAGATCCAGATGGTAGCACCATCTTTCCTGATGTACCGTTTCTCCATTTTATAGGAGTTTATCTCTTTATCCAGCGTACGTTGCAACAGGGTAAGGTCGGCCTCCAAGTCTTCGGGATGGGTTATTTCCTGGAAGGTTTTAGTCATTAATTCTTTAGCAGAATAGCCCAGCATATCGCATATGCTTTTGTTTACCTTTAAAAAATTGCCTTCGGTTGATACCAGCACCACACCAATGGGCGAGTAATCAAATGCATTTCTAAAAGTTTCTTCGCTTATTTCAAGTGTTTTTTCGGTTTTCTTTTTTTCGGTGATATCTATGTGGCAACCTACCATCCTTACAGGTGTGTTGCCATCCCACTCAATAACCCGGCCGGTGGTATTTATCCAAACTATCGATCTGTTTTTGTGGGTGTAGCGTACATCTATATTAAAGGGCTTTAGGCCGTGGCTGTCGTAATGCTCTTTAAGGCAAGCATCCATACGGCCTACATCTTCGGGTACGATAAGTTTTGCCCAAGTATCGGTAGTGTTTTCAAGTTCCTCGTCGCGGTAGCCAAACATGGCTTTAAAGGCACTGCTTAAGATCACCCTATCCTCCTGCAGATAACAGTCCCAATAGCCGGCGAGGGTTTCCTCCAGGATGATCTTGTATATATTCTCCATTAATTAGGGGCTTCTCGTATTTATTAACGGTAACTCCAAGATACAATTAATTGGCGACTTACAATTTTTCCTATCACTCAACAACTCTTTTTTCTATACAAAGTTAAGCCCGGCAAAATTCTTGTTCAAAATTTGGCTATTATTTACATTTAGCCACTTATCAAGCAAGGTGGCGTACACATCCCTAAAATCAACCTCGTATTTAAGGTCGCCGTTATCAAGGGCCGATAAATTTGGCGCATTGTTATAAATACCTGCTTTATTAAGCTTACCCCCAAATATCATTACGTTGTTGGCAGTACCATGGTCAGTTCCATTGCTGGCATTCTGTTCCACCCTACGGCCAAATTCAGAGAAGGTCATTACCAGTGTATCATCCAGTTTGCCGGTTTGTTTCAGGTCTTTAAGAAAAGCGGCTACCGCGTCACCATAAATTTTTAACTGGCGGCCTTGTTGATTTTGCTGTTGCGTATGGGTATCGAAACCACTTAACGACACATAGTAAACCCTCGTTTTTAAACCTGAATTTATAAACTTAGCCACGCTTTTTAACTGCCCTGCAAAGGCCGATTGCGGGTATTGCGCCGTGGTGTTATACGTTTTGCTGGTTTGCTGAATGTAGTTGGCCGATGACGAGGTCTCGATCATTGTTTTGTATAAATAACCCAGGTTATCTTCGCTCAGGTGGGCGGCATCGTGCTCGTTCACCAGTTCTTTAAAGAACGGTTCGCGGGTTGATTGATAGAGCTTTGCCGGGTTTTGCACTGCTATACCTTTCATTTTGGCCCCTTTCATAGCAAGCGATAAGGTATCATCAACCTCAACAGCGGTGTATGGGTCTTTATTGATGGCGCAGTTGGCATCCAGATAACGGCCAATCCAGCCGGTGGTTAAAAACTGGTTAGATTCGCTACCCGTTTGCCAGATATCCATGGAACGAAAGTGCGACCTGTCGGGGTTGGGATAACCAACGGAATTGATCACGCTCATCCAGCCCTGGTCGTAAATTTCTTTAAGCGACGACAGGTTGGGGTTTAAACCCTGCATATCGTTTAGTTTGATGATATCGGGCTGTTTTATAGCGATAGTGTTCCGTTTTTGGTAATATATGTCGTTACCATAAGGCACTATAGTGTTCAGCCCATCATTACCGCCAGATAGCTGGATGATCACTAAATTTTTATATCCCGTTAACTGCCCCGAAGCCATAGCTTCGAGTGGTTTTAGGAACGATGGTATCAGGAACGCGCCTGATGCCAGTGTAGTGCTTTTTAAAAAATCTCTTCTTTTCATCTGTCAATTAAAAATTAGTGATTGGTGAACGCCCATTAAGCGGGCCACTAAACCACTGTTAATACAATTGATACTCGGGTGTAGAAACCAACTCTATCACCATAGATCGTATATTGGTAGCGCGGTTCACTATCGCCATTAAGTTCGCGTTTAGCGCAGGTGCCAGTATCACACCCGCAACCGTCGCCTTTGATATATTGGCCGGGATGCCCGTTAAAAATTTATCCCAGTTAGGTTGTGTTTGCACCTGTGTGTTTACGGCTTTGCGTTTGTTTACGTTCATAGCTAAAAAGGCCTCATCTTCCGGGTCGGCCTTGCCTTTAAAATCTATCACCCCATCGTTTAAAACCGTGGATGGGATCTTTAACCTAAACATCAACGACGAACTGTCTATCCAGCTTTTGCCACCGGGCCAGCCAGCCACATTTGGCGGATAGAACAGCACCTGCCCAAGGGCTCGTTCAAACTGCATTATTACATCGGGGTTTTTATAGTCGATATAAAACTGGCGGTTAAGCCCCACAATAAAATCCACGGGGGCTTTAATTAGGTTGCCGGTGTTTTTATCAGCATAAAACCAATCGGCAGTAAAAACGAATTTTAAAAGCTTGGTAATATCATAAGCGCTGCTGTAAAAAACATTTGCCATAGCCGTAACGTTAGCCATATCAGGCGTTTCATTCACCAGGTATTTATACAGCTTGGTGCAAATAAAACGCGCGGTCTCTTTTCGTTCCAGTAAAGTATTGATGATATCTTCGCCCGTAAAGGCGCCTGTTTTACCCAGGAAGTGTTTTTGCCCTTCGTCATGCAATACCTTGCGTTCTACAAATTCGCCATCGTTATCAAAGCCCCACCCGGTAAACGCCCGTGCCGATTCTTTTACATCCTGCTCGGTATAATTACCACGGCCAATGGTGAATAGTTCCATCAGTTCGCGCGCGAAATTCTCGTTTGGGTGGCCCTTTTTATTTTGCTGATTGTTTAAAAACTGCAGCATGGCCGGCGATTTAGATACCGCCAACAAGAGGGTTTTAAAGTTGCCAAGGGCGTTTGTGCGTTGTATATTATTGAGCTGCTGGGCGTAAAATGCATTTTGTGTGCGGCAGGCAAAATGGTTATGCCAAAAAAGGGTCATCTTCTCGCGCAGCTGCGCTTCAGACATGCTCATTTGGTTTACCCAGGTAATATTCAGATCGCGCTCAAGTTGGCGCTGCTGTTGCATAAACATCTTTTTAGTGAGCGAATCGGCTTTGGCAGCATCCCTATAATTTGTATTGTTGGTAACTACGGTAAGGGGTTTTATTTCTGTAGATGAAGTAAAAAAACCCTCTACCGCATGTTTGACTGTTAAGCCTTTCACCCGCTGCATATCTGCAACGCGAAGGCCAAAACCGGCCCGTGCATATAAATGCTTTATCTTATTGGTGTTATCCATAGCTTAATTATGACAATTTTAAACCAGGGTAGTTTAACCTTCGCAATTTTTTTAAGTGTTTATTAAAAATGTTATGCTAAATGTTATATTCGTGTAACCTAAGCTGATTGTATGTACAAAACTATTACTTGCCTGTTATTATGCCTTAGTGCGTCATTTGCAAACGCACAAACTACCCCAACAGTTAACAGAACCCCCGCCTTTGGCAAAGTTGATGTAGCCGATCTTGAATTAAAAGCCTGCGATTTTGAAAGCGGTGCAACCGCCGAAATACTCTTTGACAAAGGCGACGCCTACTACGACGGCAACCTCGACCTTGCCATGGAAAGGCATAAAAGGATAAAAATATTTAATGCAAACGCTAAAAATAACGGCGATATCCGCATTGAATATATTGGCGGCAACCATTTAGAATTTATCACAGGCATACAGGCCCAAACCATTAACCTCGTTGATGGAAAACCCGAAATTACCAAGCTGGATAAAAAACTGATATTTACCGAACAAATAGATAAAAACCGCACCGCCATTGTATTTAGCATGCCTAATGTAAAGGCAGGGTCTGTTATTGAGTACAAGTACATATGGCATACCAACTCTATAAGTAACTTCCCGGATTGGTATTTCCAGGATAAGTTGCCAACACGCTACAGCCAACTATCTGCAGCCATACCCGATATTTTTTATTTTAAGCAAAAAACCAATATCAACCAGGCACTTGCCAAATATTCCAATAAAAGCGAAGGCAGAAGCCTGGGGACAGGTAGTGATGTGATAACCTATAGCCTGGAAACAAATGTAAGGGCATTGGAAAACGTACCATCGTTGCCCGATGAGCCGTACATGACCTCTAATTCAGATAACCTGCAATCTATTGTTTACCAGTTAACATCTGTAAGGCCATCCGGAGGGTATGTCAAAAACTACTCGGACACGTGGGCTAAAGTAGGCGGTATATTATCAGACGATGAAGACTTTGGCCTGCAAATTAAACGTAAGCTTTTAAATGAAGACGCAATTGTAAGCAAAGCCAAAAGCTTAGAAACCGACGAGCAGAAACTGCAATACGTTTTTAATGCTGTAAAAACTGCCATGAAGTGGAACGGTATCGACCGCTGGTACACCAACGATGGTACTGTAAAAGCCTGGGAAAAGAAAACGGGAAACTCTGCCGAAATAAACCTCATATTATGCCATTTGCTAAAACAATCGGGCTTAAAAGCTTACCCAATGGTAGTAAGTACCCGCGACCACGGCAAGGTAGTACCTTACTTTACTTTCTTGTACCAGTTTAATCGCGCTGTTGTGTATGTGCCTTTAAACGAAGACCACAAATACGTGGTTGATGCTACCGGCAAGTATAATATATATAATGAAACGCCCGACAATTTGCTCAATTCATCTGCTTTATATATCGACCGGGAGAAAAACAAGTACGATATAATACTTTTAGAAAAGCAGGACCCGGTAAAACAGGTAACCATAATAAACGGCACCGTTAAAGCCGACGGTAAAATTGACGGTACGGCACAGATCAACAGCTTTAGCTACAACCGTATTAATACGCTAACACGCTATAAAGACGATGGTGAAAAAAAATATACCGACTATCTTAAAGAAAACAACAACGCGCTTAGCATCAGCTCGTTAAAATTTGAGAATATGGATGTTGATACCTTACCGCTGGTACAAAACATAAACTTTAATATTAACCTTACCGGGTCTGATGATAACTACATTTACTTTAACCCGATAGTATTTAACTCGCTCCGTAGCAATCCTTTTTTAAATGAGGTAAGGCGCACCAATATCGACTTTGGATACCTTAACAATTACACGGTTGTAGCCACCTACAAACTGCCCGATCATTATAAAATTGACGCTATGCCAAAAAGTGTTAATATGACGATGCCCGACGGGAGCATAACTTTTAAGCGCATGCTGGCCGAAGAAAACGGGACGTTAATGGTGCGATATGTAATAAGCCATAAAAGCACTACTTACTCAAAAGGGAACTATGCCGATTTTTATGAATTTTACAAGCAAATGTACGAGATGCTTAACGAGCAAATTGTCTTAAAAAAATCGTAAGAATAATATGCTCCGTATAAACATCAGGTTATTATGTGCAGTAATTATTGCGCTTTGCAATGTCAGTAGTTCATTTGCGCAAGATAAGCCATTGCCAAAAACAGTATTCATAGGCACAGGCATCCCCGACTCTTTAAAGGAGGATGCCAACTCTGTAGTAAGGTATAAGATAAAGGACATCAAAGTATCCGGCCCGGGTGATATAACCGTAAAAGAACACGCTGTTATTACCGTTTTAAACGAAAAAGGGAACGACGAGGCGCAGATAATGTTGCCCTACAGTAAGAAGTATAATTCGGTAAACTCGTTCGAAATGCGTGTTTATAATGCCGGCGGCGATCTGATAAAAAAGTACCATAAATCTGACATGTACGACAGGTCTGCGGTGTCAAGTGGTTCTATAGTTACAGACGAACGCGTGCTTTACCTGGAACATGCCATAGCTTCTTACCCGGTAACTATAGAGATAATTTCTGAGGTAAATTACAAAAGCACCATTAACATCGAATCGTGGTATATACAGGATGAAGAGCAAGCTATACAAGATGCCTATTGCCATATCACTATTAATAACACCGCTGGCTTTAGGTATCTTACCAAAAACACAAAGATACAACCGGTAAAAACTACCGATAATGTAAACTCGGTGTATAACTGGCACACCGCTAATTTAAAGGCTATAAAACTGGAAAAAGGCGCAAAATCCTGGAGGGTATTGCCTCGAATTTATTTTGCATCAAACAAATTTGAGTTTTATGGCCTCGACGGCGATTTTACATCCTGGAGTAGCTTTGGTAAATGGATCCAGGGGTTAAACGCCGACGTTTGTACACTTAACCCAAAACGGGTTGAGGAAATAAAAACAATGACAGCCAACCTTAAATCCGATAAGGAAAAGGTTAAATTTTTATATGAATACATGCAGCAAAGCATGCGTTATGTAAGTGTGCAACTGGGTATAGGTGGCATGAAACCCTTTACTGCCGATTTTGTAGATCAAAAAAAATATGGCGATTGTAAAGCGCTGTCTAATTACATGTATGCTTTATTAAAAGCGGTAGATATACCATCAAACTACGCTGTAATAAATGCCGGCAATAACGAAGAACCCGCCGAATTGGCCTTTGCGCGCAACTCTTTTAACCATGCTATACTTTGCGTGCCGCTAAAAGGCGATACCATTTGGTTAGAATGCACAAGCAACACACAGGCATTTGGTAAACTAAGCCCGTTTACCGAAAACAGGACCGCCCTTTTGGTGATGGAAACCGGCGGCAAATTGGTTAATACCCCAAAAAGCACAGCACAGGATAACCAGTTTAACAGCGAAGTACACATTACCCTTAACCCGGAAGGCGGTGCAAATGCACAGGTAAAAATACTAAGCACAGGAGAGTACCGCGACGACTACATTGGCTTAGCTACTTTAAAAACCGACGAACAAAAAGAGTACCTGATACGCATGCTTAATATGAAGCAGCCATCAGCATTAAACTATAACCCCGTTGCCGATAACGAAGGCATAAAAGAAGTAAGCCTTGACATTGAGTACGATAAGTTTAGCGATATTATAACCGGCGACAAAAGGTTTTATCGCCCGCAAGTTTTTGAACTATGGGGTAACACCGTGCCGATATTAGACAAACGGAGCAGCGACTACTATTTTAACCACCCAATGCTTAAAAATTGTGTAACTACTATTGATCTGCCTGCGGGTTTCGAGGTAGAAACAATGCCGGTTAACCAATCGCTTAAGTTTAGCTACGGCGACTACGATGTTAAATATGTTTACAACGCCGCTAAAAACCAGGTAATAAGTATCGCTAAATTTAAGTTGACCACCCAGGTTATCCCTTCTGCCAAATACACCGAAATGCAGCAGTATATGGATGCCATCGCAAAAGCGCAAAATAAAAAGCTGGTAATACGCCGCAAGGCTTAATTTTGCCCTGATGATATTCAGGCTTGATGATCGCTTATTGTTCCCCAACCCGGCACTTGCCGAAGAAGATGGCTTGCTGGCCGTAGGCGGCGATCTATCAACCGAACGCTTGTTGCTGGCTTATCAAAATGGAATTTTCCCATGGTATAGCGAGGATGAGCCCATTTTGTGGTACTCGCCGCATGAGCGGTTTGTGCTATATCCGAATGAGTTGAAGATCTCCAAATCTATGAACAAGGTATTACAGCTGGGGATATTTACCGTTACTACCGATACCTGTTTTGATGATGTGGTGGCGGCCTGTTCGGCTATTGAACGCGAGGGGCAGGACGGCACCTGGATAACCGATGACATGAAGGCCGCTTACTCCAATTTGCATCAAGCCGGGCACGCTCATTCTGTTGAGGTTTGGCTGGATGACAAACTGGTAGGGGGTTTATACGGCGTACATGCCGGCGATGTGTTTTGTGGCGAAAGTATGTTTAGCAAGGTGAGCAATGCTTCTAAGACCGCGCTTATCTGGCTTTGCAACACGGGCGAATACCACCTGATAGATTGCCAGGTTTACACCGAACACCTGGAAAGCATGGGAGCTTGCATGATACCGCGCGAAGAATATATTGCCATACTGCACAAAACCATTGGCTAAACATTAGTTTTGTAAACAGATGATAGAGCAGGCAAATCATAAGGAACGAATAATTTTAGGCATTGACCCGGGTACAGCGATAATGGGCTATGGCCTTGTGCTGGAGAAAGGGCCAAAAATTGAACTGATAAGCCTTGGTGTGGTTAAAATGGATAAAATTGACGACCACATGCTTAAGTTGCAACGCATCTTCGAAAAAACCGTTGCATTGATAGATAACTATAAACCCGATTGCCTGGCTATTGAAGCCCCGTTCTATGGTAAGAACATACAGGTGATGCTGAAGCTTGGCCGTGCGCAGGGAGTTTGTATGGCCGCTGCGCTCTCGCGCAGTGTAAGTATTACCGAGTATGCCCCGCGTAAAATAAAACAATCTATTACCGGGAATGGCAGTGCCACTAAAGAGCAGGTATCGGCCATGCTGCAAACCATCCTGAAGTTTAACGAAACGCCCGAATTTTTAGATGCTACCGATGGGCTGGCTGTTGCCGTTTGCCACTCGTTCCAAAAAATACAGGTGGCACGAGGCGGAAAAGTAACCAGCAAAAAAAGCCACAGCGGCTGGGAAGCTTTTGTGAAGGATAATGCATCCCGCGTGAGCGTAATCCCTAAAAAGTAATAGTTACAGCAGCAGTCTTCTTACATCTTCCCAATTATTTACACGTACATCCCATTCTACGTTATGGTTATGCGCGGCAGTGTACAAAATGCCCTGCCCTATAAATCGTTTAAAATGCTTAACATTATCATCTATCAGGTAATCGGCATTAATGATGCTTTTGTCGCCACAAAAAACAATGTTGGTCCATAATATGTAAGGGAAATGTTCTCCCAACCAAGCCAGTTTAGGTAATAACGAATTAGGGAACTCCATAGCGGCGGTGGTGAAAAATATTTCATATTTTTCGTGCAGGTCTTTAATCACTTCCTTGCAGCCGGGAATAACAGCCAGGTCTTTAAAAAAATCATTGTGAAAAACATACTTTTTTGAAATACCCTTGTGCATCGGATCTATAAGTTCTTCGAATGTATGTGCATGGAGTTGCTCCGGGGTGAATTGAGTACCATAATCACGCGTGTACCACTCAGCAAAACGTGCGTGGGCATCCGCCACAACCTCATCCATATCTATAGCTATTCTTTTCATAATGTGTCAACTGTACACAAATATAGCCCCTTTCAATCATTAACTTGTTTATAATTATTCTAAATAACTTGCATGGCAGCTTGTAATCATATACATTTGCGCCATTATTTATAATTAGTCTTAATAAGAATGAAAATAGCAAATACCTTTTCCTTTAAATTATTGGCAGCCATAATAATGCTGTTAACCTTTATAAACCCTGTAAGCTTACTGGCACAAAACAGGGGCACTATACAAGGTAAAGTTACCACAAGCAAAGGCGAAGCCGCCGGTAACGTATCTATAGGCCTTAGCGGCACCAGGATAGGTACAAGTACTTTAGATAACGGTGACTTCTCGTTTAAAGCCCCGGCGGGTTCATACACCATTGTTATATCATATGTAGGTGTACAAAGTGTTGAAGTGCCCGTAACCGTTGTTGCAAATCAGATAACTACTGTACCAACCATCACCATTAACGCAAGCCTTTCGCAACTAACCGAGGTTAACGTTATTGCCAACCGCGCTAACCGTTTTGCCCGCAAGGTAAGTACTGATGTTGGCCGTATCCCGTTGGATAACCTGGAAAACGCACAAAGCTACACTACCATCAGCAGCGAGCTGATCAAAGAGCAACAGATTTTTTCTGTTGATGAATCGCTCAGAAATGCATCAGGCATTCAAAAAATGTGGGATGCTACCAGCCGCGCAGGCGATGGTGGCGGCTATTTTACCCAACGTGGTTTTACTACCCAAATAAGCGTACGCAATGGTGTTGCCGGTATAGTTACCAGCGGTATAGATGCGGTGAACGTTGATAAGGTTGAAGTAATAAAAGGCCCGTCATCTACTTTATTTGGTGGTTCTGTAACTTCATTTGGTGGTTTAATAAATAGGGTCACCAAAAAGCCTTACGAAACCTTTGGTGCCGAGATTGGCCACACCGTGGGCAGCTACGATCTAAACCGTACCACACTTGACCTGAACACCCCGCTTGGTTCAAAAGTGGCGTTTCGTTTAAATACTGCCTACAATTACGAAGGTAGCTTCCAAAACTATGGTAAAAGCCGCACGTTTGCTGCTGCACCAAGCTTATCTATAAAAGCTACTGAAAAATTATCATTCCTGGTAGAGGCTGAGATGTTTTACGGCCGCAATTCTGCCAAGCCATTCTTTTTCTTTTACGATTCCCCAAAAGCGCTGGGTGTAAGCAAGGTTAGCGATTTAAATATCGACTACATGAATGCTTATTCAGCCACTGATATCACCTCGTACTCGCGCAGCATCAATTATTTTGCCGAAGCCAAATATAAGATCTCTGATAAGTTTGCTTCACAAACCATCTTCTCAAATTCAAACAGCTTTTCTAACGGGGCAAGCCCATACTATTACTTAATTACTGATGCTACTGCACAGTTAATTGCACCAGGCATACAAGACCCTCCGGGCAACAACAACTACATCTACCGTAACGATCAATCAACCGCTAACAGTAAATTTGGCGCTACGGAGATTCAGGAAAATATCAACGGCGATTTTAAAACAGGGTCCATTCGCCATCGCTTTGTATTTGGTTTAGATTTTCAACGCCAAAATTCAAACCAGATCTTTTTCGGCAATGCCTATGGCATAGCACCCATAAACGACCCCAATTACGATTACAGCGTGTTTAACAAGCTATTGGTTGACCAAACAAATGCCGCCAACCCGCTTACATCTGCAAATACCTACCCGTACATCTACAAAAAGAACACTTACGGTGTTTACCTATCTGACGTGATCAACATCACCGACAGGTTAATTGCCTCTATTGGCGCACGTGTAGATCGATTCGAAAACAAAGGGACGTACAATCTGGACGGTTTGCAAACCGTAAAACCCTTTGCCCAAACAGGCTTCTCTCCAAAATTAGGTTTGATCTTTCAGCCAATAAAAGAAGCCCTCTCAATTTTTGCTAACTACCAAAACGGTTTCAAAAATCCGGATGTATTTACAGACGGCAGCGGCACAGCAGTTATCCCTAAGATCCAGAATGCAAATCAGGCCGAGGGTGGTGTTAAAATGGCATTATTCAACGGTAAATTGAACGGCACCTTAAGCGTTTACCGCATTAAGGTTACCAATACAATCCGTTCTATCCCTAATTCACCGGTATTTGGTTCGATACAAGATGGTACACAAACAAGCAAAGGTTTCGAGGCCGAGCTTGTTGCAAACCCGGTATCGGCTATTAACATCGTAGCAGGCTTCTCATACAACGACTCTAAATACACTGCCGGCGACCCTGACGTTTTAGGCTTACGCCCAAATACGGCAGGTTCGCCATATCTTGCTAACCTATATGTAAGCTACCGTTTGCCACAAAGCCTTATTAAAGGTATCGGCGTTGGCATTGGCGGCAACTATGCCAGCAACAACAAGGTGATAAACAGCGTTAGCCAGGGCAGTTTCGAATTACCATCTTACGCTTTATTAAACGCATCGGTGTATTTGGACAGGCCTAAATACCGTTTTGGTTTAAGCGGAAACAACCTAACAGATAAGCACTACTACACAGGTTTTACAACCATTAACCCGCAAAGGTTACGCCAGTTTGTGTTAAGTGCATCATACAAATTGTAAGCATGACCCCTTTTAAAAAAGTACTACTTTTTTGCCACCGCTGGCTCGGATTTATTTCAGGGCTTGTGGTGTTTATTGTGAGTATAACGGGCTGTATTTTCTGCTTTCAGGACGAGATCCAGGATGCTTTTTACGGGTACCGTACCGTACAAAATACCGGTAAACCATACGTACAGCCATCGCAGCTGATAAGCGAGGTTAAAAAGGCATACCCCAAGGCAAGCCCCGATTTTATTTATTATTACGGGGCAAAAAGGCCGGCAGGTGTGTTGGCCAACATGGGTAAAGATGGTTTTGAATACGTTTTTTTAAACCCATACACCGGTAAGATCACCTACCACGAAAAGCCGCAAACTAACTTTTTTATCATCGTAGAATACATACATCTTTACCTGCTACTGCCGCCGGCCATTGGCAAATGGATAGTAGGCGTATCGGTTATTATTTTTATGCTGATCATGGTTACCGGGCTTATACTTTGGTGGCCCAAACGCAAAAGCGACCGCAAACGCAGCTTCACCATTAAGTGGGGCGGCCGCTGGCGCAGGGTTAATTATGATCTGCATAACGTGCTTGGCTTTTACGCCACATCCATCGCGCTTATACTGTCTATAACCGGCCTGGCAATAGCGTTTCAACCTGTAAGCAAGGCCATTTACAACACGGCAAACGTTGGCCGGGGTATTACTTATGAAGATGAAGTAACCGAACCTAAATCAGATTCGCTTAAAAAAGCCGGGGTTGCAAAATTGCCGGTTATAGATATCGCGTTCGCGCATGCCAGGCAGCAATCGCCACAGGCCCAAATGTTTTTGATCCATAATGATCCGGCTTTGTCGGGTGCTATAGGGGTGGGTGCTTATGCAAAATCTATGCATTATTCCAACGCAAATGGTTACGAATTTGATAAGTATAACGGTAAGCTTTTAAAAACCTACGCATACGATAAAAAAAGCCCTGGCCTAAAACTTAACGAGATGAACTACGACATCCACGTAGGGCAGATAGGTGGCATCACAACCAAGATCATCGCGTTTTTAGCAAGCTTAATTTGCGCCAGCTTACCGGTAACCGGGTTTATCATCTGGTTAGGTAAGCGCAAAAAAGCAAAATCAAAAACAGGCAAGGCACGTGGTGCCGTGCATCACAAAACACACAGGAGACAGGTGCAGGCTTTATAATTTTTCACCACAGCACACTAAGAAGGCCCACAAAGGCTACAGAGGTTAATCTTTGTGGCCTTGGTGGGCCTTTGTCATGCTGAGCGATAGCGAAGCATCTAATCGCCGAGATGCATGGTGTACATTAGATCCTTCGCTATCGCTCAGGATGACAAAATAAGTACGGCTATCTGTACTCCACCTCCACATCATCCGTCAACGCGTGCCCGGTGCAGGTGAGGATCCAGCCTTGGGCTATGTCTTCATCTGTCAGTACTTCGTTCTTCGCCATTTCTACCTTTCCCGTTTTGCAGAAGGCAACACAGGCCGAACAGATCCCGCTACGGCAACTATACGGCAGTTTTATCTTGTTTTGTAACGCAGCCTGTAGTATAGATTGGTTTTCGCCTGCTACCAGGTTGTGCACTTCGCCTTCAAAGTTTATGCGGATACTTTTGGGCGGATAATTTGTTTGGCTGCCGGTAACCGGCACGGTTTCCAATACAAAGTTTTCCTTGTGGATACTTGTGGCTTCAATACCCATGTACATCAGCGTTAGCTTTATCATGCGCATATAAGTGAACGGCCCGCAGATGTAAAAATCAGCTTTGGGTTTATCGAAAGTTAGCTGTTCGTTCACCAATTGCTCTACACGGATGTTGGTTAGGCGGTTGGCTTCGCTGCTAAGTAAATACATAACAGTAAACCTTTCGGGGTAGCTTGTCAGTAACTCGTTCAGTTGGTTATTAAACAAAACGGTTTGTTTGCTTTGGCTGCTATAAATTAGATGTAGTTTGCTTTTGCCGGGGCGATTAAGCACATATTTAATTTGCGAGAATATTGGAGTGATACCACTCCCTGCCGCGAAAAATACCAGGTCTTTATTGGCTTCATATTCTTTAACGGTGAATACGCCGGCAGGTTCAGCAACATTAAGCACATCGCCCACCTTAACTTTAGTAAGCAGGAAGCGAGAGATCTCGCCATTTGTAATGCGCTTTACGGTGATGGCAAGCCTATCATCATCCGGCGATGAACTTAACGAATATGAGCGCCTTACTTCCTGGTTATGATGATCAAATACCAGCGTTATAAATTGCCCGGCTTTATATACGGGCTTATAACCAACAGCCTTCACCAAATAAAATGTGGCTGTATCGGGTAGTTCCCATTTTATTCCATCAACACGTAATTGAAGTAAACCCGCCATTTATAAATTATTCTTTTTTGTTGCCATCGCCTTGCGCAGCACACTGTTCTTTTTGCCGTAGGTAAAATAAATTACCAAACCTATGCCCAACCAAAGTATCAGCCGCAACCAGGTATCTCCGGGTAAAAACGTCATCATGGCAAAACAGGTTAAAATACCCAATATTGGCACCAAAGGCATAAACGGCGTTTTAAACGGGCGGTGTATGTTTGGTTGTTGCTTACGCAATATAAGCACTCCGGCGCATACCATTACAAAAGCAAGTAAAGTGCCAATGCTGGTCATTTCGCCCACCACGCGGATGGGCACAAAGGCCGCGAATAAAGATATGAACCCGCAAAGCAGCATATTTGATTTCCACGGGGTGCGAAATTTATGATGAATCTCAGAAAATACCTTTGGCAGCAAACCATCTTTAGACATAGAGAAGAACACGCGTGACTGGCCTAACAAGTCAACCAATATCACCGAAGTATAACCGATCAGTATCGCCAGTACAATGGCTTTGCTTAACCACTGGTAATGCGTTTTTTCGATAGCGATGGCAACCGGCGCGCCCGAGCCGATGAACTCTTTATAATTAGCCATCCCCGTCATTACATGGGCGAAGATCACAAACAGGATAGTACACACTATTAACGAGCCGATGATACCGATAGGCATATTGCGCTGCGGATTCTTAGCCTCTTGCGCGGCGGTAGATACGGCATCAAAGCCGATAAATACAAAGAACACAAGCCCGGCACCTCTAAGTATGCCCGACCAGCCATAATCACCCCAAACGCCCGTATTTTGCGGGATGTAAGGATGATAGTTTGCCGGGTTGATGAATGACCAACCTACGGCAATAAATACCAACACCACGCCAACCTTTAAACTTACAATAATGGCATTGATAAGTGCCGACCCCTTTGTACCGCGGATGATGATACTGGTTACCAATACCACAATTAATGCCGCTGGCAGGTTAATAATACCACGCACCACATCGCCATTGGCGGCTTTAGATGTTTCAAACGGCGACAGGATAAGCTGCGGGGGCAGGTACAGATCAAACCACGATAAAAACTTAGTTAAATACTGCGACCAACTGATAGCTACCGTAGCCGCGCCAACTGCGTACTCCAGCATCAAATCCCAGCCGATGATCCATGCAAACAGCTCGCCCATGGTGGCATAAGAATAAGTATAGGCGCTACCTGCAACGGGTATCATCGCCGAAAACTCCGCATAACACAATGCCGCGAACGTACAGCCCAAAGCAGCAATTAAAAACGAGATAGTAACAGCCGGGCCCGAATGCTGGCCTGCGGCGATGCCTGTTAACGAGAACAAGCCCGCGCCAATAATAATACCTATCCCGATGAGGGTAAGGTTAACCGGGCCAAGCGAACGTTTAAGTGAATTTTCTCCTACTTCTTCAGATTCTTTCAGTAGAAGTTCGATGGGTTTTTTGATCATGTTTAAATAAAGTCCACAAAATTAGTGGATTATTATTTAAACACTAATTAATAGTGGTGTAAGTATAAAAGGTGAGGTGATTATGACTATCGCATAATTTACTCACCTTGACAACGCTACGCTGGTCGACCCTCTCTTCGCTGCGCGGAAAGAGGGTTTAGCTTCATTATTTTCTCACCTTTTGCGAAGCAGATAGGCGCGCGCACGTAGTACAGCAGGATGAGTAAATCTGCGGCTACGAAACTTTGATAACCAACTTGCCAAACTGCTTTGCCGCGCCCATTTTATCGAATGCCTTTTTGGCATCCGCAAACGGGAACACCTCATCAACCACCGGGACTATTTTATGTTCGTTCATCAAAGCAAGCATGGCTTTAAAATCTTCCTGGGTGCCCATGGTGGTTCCTAAGATCTGCAGCTGTTTCCAAAAAATGGGGCGGGCATTTAGTTCGGGGATGTCACCTGCCGTACCACCGAAGAATACGATACGGCCACCGGGGTTACACAAATCCGGGATCTTGTTAAAATCGGGGCCGAGGGCGCTATCCACCACAATGTCAAAACCACCACCGCTAAAGTGCTTTAGCTCCTGCGCCCAATCCTGAGCCTTATAGTTTACCCCGGCGGATGCGCCAAGTTGTTTGGCTTGCTCAATTTTCTCGCCCGTGCCCGATGTTACAAAGACTTGCGCGCCTGCGACTAAGGCAAACTGCAAGGTAAATGACCCAGTACCTGCGCCCACCCCCACAACCAATACCTTATCGCCTTGTTTGATATGTGCTTTGGTGAATAACGCGCGGTAAGCAGTTAGCCCCGCCAAAGGCAAAGCCGCAGCCTGTTCAAATGTTAAATGCGCGGGTTTTGGGTAAAGATATTCTGCTTTTACCAATACGTATTCGGCGAGGGTGCCATCTTCGGGCAGGCCCAATATTTTAAATTCTTTCGATTGAAATTCCGGGTGCTCGCCCCAATTATGGGATGGGTTAATGACCACTTCTTTACCCAGCCACTCGCTTGTACCCTCGCCTGCTTCGGCAACAATGCCGGCACCGTCCGCACCTAATATGGTTGGGTATTTGATACCGGCGTATTTGCCTTGCGTAATCCACCAGTCGCGGCGGTTTAAGGCGGCGGCTTTTATTTGCACCAATACTTCGCCCGGGCCGGGTGTGGGTTTGGCAACATCTTTTATAACCAATGGGTTTTCTGCGGATTCGAGGACAATGGCTTTCATGGTGGTAATAGTTGATTGTAAAAATAAAAAAGCGGCAGAATTGTTTCCAATCTGCCGCTTTTAAATATAAAAGGCTTGCGCTAGTTAAGCGATAGCTTTTGTATATAATTCTGAAACGTGGTTCCAGTTAATTACATTCCAGATAGCGGTTAAGTATGCCGGGCGCAGGTTTTGGTACTTTAAGTAGTACGCGTGCTCCCAAACATCGATACCTAAAATTGGGGTGCCTTTTACTTCGGCTACATCCATTAAAGGGTTATCCTGGTTAGGGGTTGATGTAACAGCCAGTTTTTTATCGGCAGTAACAATAAGCCATGCCCAGCCAGATCCGAAACGGGTTGCACCGGCTTCGTTCACTTTGGTTTTAAAATCAGCAACCGAACCGAAAGTGCTTTTAATAGCATCGGCCAAGGCACCTGTAGGCTCGCCGCCACCGCTTGGAGAAAGCAATGTCCAGAACATGGTGTGGTTATAGTGGCCGCCACCGTTGTTACGTACTGCAGGTGCAAATTTTGATATATTTTTGATGATGTCTTCAATTTTACCATCAGCCTCCGGTTTACCTTCTAAAGCTTTGTTTAAGTTGGTAACATAAGCCTGGTGGTGCTTGCCATGGTGAATTTCCATAGTAGCTTTATCAATGTGTGGTTCCAGAGCATCGGTAGCGTAGGGTAACGCCGGTAGTGTAAATGCCATAATATTAAAAATTTAAAGGTTAAACGTTTTCGTGATGGAACAAATATAAGGGTTGAGGTATGTTTTTGTTCTATATCAATGTCAAGTTTTTGTTAAGAGCAATTGGTTTATGGTTGATAGTTCATGGCATCTCCCTACTATAAACTATCAACCATAGGCTATTATCTACTTCCTCTTCCCTTTAAAAAAATCCTTCACTAACTGCGAGCACTCATTTTCGTGGATGCCGCCGGTGATGAGGGTTTTGGGGTGGGTGATGCTTTGGTTAAGCCTGCCGAAGCCGCGCTGAACATCATAAGCGCCAAAAACTATCCGGCCCACCTGGAACCAGTAGCTCGCGCCGGCGCACATTACGCAGGGCTCCATGGTAACATACAGCGTGCACTCGGGCAGGTATTTGCCACCCATAGAATTTACCGCCGCGGTAAGGGCCTGCATTTCTGCATGGGCGGTTACATCGTTAAGGCGCTCGGTAAGGTTATGGCCGCGGCCGATAATCTGCCCTTTGCAAACCACAATGGCACCAATAGGGATCTCATCTTCCTGCAAGGCCTGGCGGGCCTCCTTCAGGGCCTCGTTCATAAAAAAATCATCGGGAGAGATGGCGGGCTGCTCATCTCCAAATGTTACGTATCGCATCAGGTAGTTTGGTCAAATGTGTTTCTTAGATGTTTGTCGGTTACCTTAAACAGTATAATGGCGGTAGCGAAAGCGCTTGCCAGCATTAAAATGATTTTAGTAAGGGTACGCGCTTCGGGGCTTATCGGTATAAGCATAAATAAACTTGTAATGATTATGCCCGTTATCACCAATACCCACCCGCATTTTATCATAAGCGCGGTAGAGTAACGGTTACCTTCGTCCCAGTTTTGCTGGTTTTTCATGGATAGCGTGGTACGGTAACCATAAAGACTGTTGATCTCTTTGGGCGGGAAACGTTTTTGTATCAGCCCCGCCAGGAGGAATATAACACCTATCAGGTGCGGGCCTACTATCCAGTTTGCAAATATCATATCAGTTTACTGCCGTTGGGTACCCGTTTGTCAATTGCGGTGAGTACAATGTCGCCGTTCTCGTCGGCAAGGCCGGTAACCAAAAACTCCGACATAAAGTTGGCGATCTGTTTCCTTGGGAAATTTACCACACCCATGATCTGTTTGCCGGGAAGTTCTTCCTTAGTATAATGCCTGGTGATCTGAGCGCTGCTTTGTTTTATCCCCAGCGGGCCAAAATCCACTTTAAGCTTGTAAGCAGGCTTCCTCGCCTCCGGGAAATCGGCCACTTCCAGTATGGTACCGGCACGCAGTTCTACCTTTTCAAAATCGTTCCAGGTTATGGTTTCCATAATAACAAAGGTATTTAAAAAAATTGCCATGTTATTTATCCATCGCGTTATTGCTTCGTACCGTAAAGACGTGCTAAGATCAATTCGCGTTAGGGATTGCAGCGGATACCGGCCATGTGCCTAAGGCCTGCAGGCGTATGAGCGGAAAGCCCGGGCCGCAGGCAACGCCCAAAAGAAACCTCTCCCCCCGCCCTCTCCGAAGGAGAGGGCTAAATGCGCTGTATTTTTAAGCCCTCTCCTTCGGAGAGGGTTTGGGTGAGGCTATCTTCGGAGAGGGTTTGGGTGAGGCGTCCTATCCTTTCAACTTCTTCACCGTTTCCGTTAAATGCGCCAGGTGGTGGTTACCATGCCATGCATACAAAGCCAGGTTCTTTTTCAAAGGTGTTACACTGCCACTCTCGGGGTGTACGAAAGTGCGGCTCCACTGGTCCTCGGTAAAAGATTCGAACAGGGCTATCATGTGCTGGTGGATGCCGTCGAGCATTTTTAGCGATGGCTCCACCGGCAGGCGGTAATCTGCCTGGATGGCCCAACCGGCTTCGTCATATGGTTTTATGGTGGGGTTATCCTCGGTAAGGGCCAGCTTAAAACGGCAAAGCGAGTTCATGTGGCTATCGGCCAGGTGGTGCACAACCTGGCGCAGCGTCCACCCGCCGGTGCGGTACTGGGTGTCTAACTGCTCATAAGTAAGGCCTAAAATAGCCTCGCGGATGCGGCCCGCCAAAGTGGCAATATCGTGGGTCCATTGGCGCATGTCCTGCTCGGTATAAGATACGGGCGGCACAAATTTGCCTATGGGGTAACGCATTTCTTCGTCTGTAAGCATGTGTTTGATGGATATGTTATAAATTTTGTGGTTGAACAAGTAATTGGCCTAAATTAGCGTTTTACAGTTATTTCGCCTTACGATGCTCAAAAAATTACTGCTAATAGTACTGCTCTTAAAATGCGCGGCAGGCTTTGCCGAAACCATCCGCACCGATGTTTTGGTGGTGTGCGGCGGGGCAAGCGGTGTGGCGGCGGCCATACAAAGCGCGCGCAGCAACGTAAAAACCATGCTGATTGAACAAGGCGCCCGGCTTGGCGGCAGCATGACCAGCGGCGGCATGTGCACACTGCAAGGCAACCGCAATTTAGCATCCGGCATTTATGCCGAATTTAGGGAACACATCCGCCAATTTTACAAACTGCGCCCTGGTTACGATACCACCCGCAACGCGCCGCTTGTTTTTGAACCGGCCACTGGCGCGGCCATCCTCAAAAAAATGACCGATACGGTGAAGAACCTCACCGTAAAAATGAATGCCCCTTTTAACGCTCTTAAAAAGGACGGCACGGGCTGGATAGTTACCGCGACCATCAACGGCAGGCCCGTTACCATTAAAGCCAAATTGGTTGTAGATGCTACCGAACCTGGCGATGTGGTTAGGGCAGCGGGCTTAAAGAGTGGCGAGACGCAAAGGGTTTTGAATGATATGTACACGCCTTACCCGCCCGAAGCAAGCGTTTCGCAACTGTACCGAACCAGCATTGCCGTGGGCGATGCCTTGCCCGGAAAGAAATCCCCGCTCTTGGCAGCCTACTGCATCCCGCTGGGGGCTGTGGTGGTTAAAGACCAGGAGAACCTGCTGATCACCGGAGAGGCCGTGGGCCTTACCGATCCCGCCGTGCAGATGGCGCTTGGGCAGGGCGTTGGTGCTACCGCCGCCTATTGCGTGTTTTTTAACACCACTACCAAAAACCTGCGCCCGCGAGTTATACAGGGCGAGATATTGGACCATAAAGGGATGCTGGTGCCCTTTGCCGACATTAAAACTACCGACCGCGACTACCGCGCCATACAACAGGTTGGCGCAACGGGCCTGCTGCAAGGCATCCAAAAGGTTAACGGCAACAGCGCGCAGGTTTTGTTTGTGCCCGATACACTGGTGCGTACCGCCGAGATAAAGCTCTTTTTGAACGAGATCTATTCCCGCTCGTTCCTGTGGTTTAACAGGGAACAGCCGGGCGAGCTATTCACCATAGCCAACCTGCTCAGCTACATAAGCGAGATGACCCTACGCGACCCCGAAAACCTGCAGGAGGGCTTCCAAAAAACATGGAAAAACTACTACCATTTCCCTACCGACTTTAACCCCAACCGCCCTATAACCCGCCGCGAATTCGCCGTACTGGCCAACCGCTTCCTAAACCCCTTTGCCCGTAAAATTGATATAAGCGGCAGGCTGGTGAATTAAATTATTTTTAGAAAAGTATGGTTGTGGTGCTTTTGTACTCGATAGCCCCTCCGTTAGCAAACGGATTATACGTTGCTATCTGGTTTAGCGAGGAAGTCACGAACTAATACTACCATAATAGGGTTACTTAATTATTCGGAGATTTAGTTCTTGAATTTCTAAAATACCGTCCAATTTAAAATGTCTTGTCGCGTCTCTGAAATGGCAGTAAGCTTTTAAATAATAAATCATATCGCCTCCAATATCTAAAATATTATCCCCTAAAATCAGTTCATAGTCGCTTACTGTCCTAACCGTTATATTATCCCATTTATCTTTGTATTTTAAAGTTAAATAGTTTTTCTTTTTTCTTTCAATTGCCTTTTTAATTAATTCAAAATTACTTTTAATCAATTTCAACACCTTACTACCTTTCTTTTTTCTTAAAGTATAAAAAGGCGCATGTGCTAAGTACAGCAAGTCTATTTTCTTAATGGAAGATATTTCATTTAGATTAAAGGAGTGTTCTTGTTGTGAAATATAATTGAACCCAGAAACAAAATATGTCCCACTGCGATTAGATAATTGTGTGGGTTTATATAGGATACCGTTTAGGTTTAAAAAGGTTTTATTGGATATACTTTCTACCATCCGAGCTATTAACTTATCGTTTACTTCAGGTAAAATTATTAAAGCATCTTGAGGCATTAGCAATTCCGACCACTTTTCAGCTATAGCGTCAAACCATTTACACTTAACTAAATTTTGAGGGTAAATTTTTTTATGTTTTTTAGTCGTTGTACCTTTCTCAATTTTTTTGACATCAAAAGGTTTGATATCCGTGACTAACATAATCGGACTTATAAAACTTAATAATGCATTGGTTGAATTTATTTTTTTCAATGCACCTGACTGATTAGTTTCCGCTTGTAAAAAACTTCTACGCTTTCCTAATTCAATTCCCAGGGTTTTAAGCGCTACATGGTTTCCGATACTTATTTCATTTGATTCAGTGGACCCTGCTTCTATGAGTTTTAAGTCCGACTCAATAAAATTATCTTCTTTAAATTTATTTTGTTTAGTAGAATACCATAAACATGTATATTTATTTTGATACGCTGATTCAGACAAAAACGGCTCATGATCTGTTACTTCTATAATAACCATCATAGGGGGTAACATTAAATGTTCTCCACTTATAACGATATCGGCAGTTGTAGCAATAAAAGGATGTGTACTAAACGACACAACATTTCCAATAGAAAATTTGGGCATAAGGTTAGATTAAATTAACCAAATATAATATCTTTGGATGGGACTTCGGATAAAGGATATTGTTTGCAACTGGAATTGACCAATCTGTAATTTTTATGGAGCACTATATGCAGGTTAGCGCATATGGGATGTAGATTGTCATAACCGAACTTATAAGCCGGCTGCGGGTTAATCACCTGCCGTTGATTATAAATATAAGGTACAAAGCAAATGAGCATGCTCACGAGTTGAATACCTAAGGTTAGACGGTTCACAAATATAGTTATTATGTTTAATACCCTTAGCATCGATTTCATTGTTGTTACAGTGTTATTTACTTGATAGATTATATTATTGGATTTTTTGGCGTGACTCAAGAAATTGGGTAACGGTCAGCTTGTAAAGTGTATGCGACTAAAAATCTGATACGCCAGTTAATCCGAAGTCCTTATTTAAATGAAATTCAAGAACAAATCAACTTGGCTAAAAAATCGTGGTTACTTACACCTGACTAAGCAGATAGACGTAAATGCTGAAAGAGGCGAAATTTTAGGAAAAGTTAATAACCCAGAGTTTGTTTTTAAACATTGCTTTTTCCCCTTAATTCATACTGAAATCGTTGAAAGACGTTATAAGCGCATTGATAAAGCTCAGTCAGAACGAGCGCATTCTTTTAAAGGCAAAAGCAATTCTAAGAAACGACCTTTACACTATGCCACACATATCGATTCTATGATTTTTGGCTATTACGGTGAAATCCTTCAAGATAAATATCTAAAAGTTCTGTCGGATAAAATTGGATTAGCCGACTGTGTAACTGCATACAGACGTGTTGAAGATCCCAGCAAAAAAGGGAAATATAAAAGTACGATACATTTTGCTCATGAAGTTTTTGAAGAAATTAATAAAAGATCAATCAATAACTGTTGTGTTTTAAAGTTTGACATAGAGAAATTCTTTAGCAGCATGGATCATAGTATCCTAAAAAAAGCTTGGAAAAATTTGATGAGTGTTGACACGTTGTCACCTGATCATTACAATGTGTTTAAGGCGGCAACTCGGTTTTCGTTTATACTAAAAAATGATTTACGAATAAATCCGAGCAAACGTGGTAAAAAGAGTGGATTTGATGAAAAAAGACTGGCAGAAATTAGGCAAAATAATATTTCCGCATTTTTTGAAAATCCAAAGGAGTTAAGAAATGAAATAAAAGTCGGCAGGTTAAAAGTTTATAAAAATCAATTTAGAAATAATTTGGATCAAACGATTGGCATTCCTCAGGGATTACCGATAAGTGCAACTTTAGCAAATCTGTATTTGTTAAAATTTGATGAAAATATTTTTGATGAAGTGGTTATCAAGTCAAATGGCTTCTATAGAAGGTATTCCGATGATATAATAGTAATCTGTGATTACACTCAAAAAGAAGAAATAAAAAACTTCGTTATACAAACCATTTTAGATAGCGCTGTGACAATTAGTAGTGAAAAAACGGAAGAGTTTAGGTATTCAAGGAATTACAGGCGAATGGTTCTTCACGAACAACCGGGAGTTTAGTACAAAATGGTGAACTCAAGAAAGACATACCTCTGACGTATCTTGGCTTTGAATATTATGGCTATAAAACTTTAATTAAATCCGCAAATTTAGCAAAGTTTTATAGACGAATGATTTTTGCTGTTAAAAGTAGAACTCGGAGAGCAGTACTTTCAGAAAACAAACGGCCTGAATTAAACGATGCCTTGTTTAAACGTAGATTGTATCGACTTTACACCAATGTCAACCTGGATAAAAAGTCAACAGAAAGAAGATTTAAAAAGCTGCAACCAAATAGATTTGGCAAATACGTATATGTATCAGAACTTAAGCCACAAAAATTTAAAAGTAACTATTTTAGTTACGGTAAACGTGCAGCCAAGATAATGAATGAACCCATGTTATTAAATCAAGTAAAACGCCATAGAACAATCTTTCAACAGGCTGTAAGTAAATACCAACTACGATGTAGAGATCGGTTAAGCAACAGATAGAGCAGTACAGCGGCTGTATACACACCCCTAACCCCTCTCAAGAGGGGAACTGCTGCTTATAAATTTTATGCAATCCCGTGGTGGCAGCATATTGACACCATGGTGATTTTATTAATTTGTTGATAATTAGGCTATTACAAAAAACCTGCGGCGTTCACGGCCGTGAACGTGAACATTTGGGATGAAAAATGCCTTTTTATCTAAACAAGAAAGCCTCCGCATTGCGGAGGCTTTCTTGTTATTTGTTTTGCAGTTTACTTGCTGCCGGTTCATCCATAAACCATTGGAGGTCGGTGCCTGTTATGAGTTGGGCGGGGTACTCCTGTATGTCTTTTGGGTCTTCGAGGATATGTTTTACGGCCTCTGCCTTGCCTGCGCCATACACCAGGAACGCGGTATGATGCGCGTTATTGATCAGTGGGGCGGTAAAGGTAATGCGGTTCATTTTTACCTCGTCGATATATAAGGCTTGCACCGATGCGCTTTCCTCTGTCAATACAGCAGTATGCGGGAACAACGATGCCGTGTGCGAGTTATCGCCAAGGCCTAATATGATCAAATCGAAACTCGCGTTTTCGCCGTCAAAAAAACCAATGAGGTGGCGGGTATAATCCTTGGCGGCTTCTTCGGCACCCAGTGCAGTTTGCACCGCGTAAACATGCGAGGGATCTATCCCCAACGGGTCAAACAAGGTTTGCTTGGCCATCAGGTAATTGCTTTGCGAATCGGTTAAGGGTACATCGCGCTCATCGCCAAAAAAGAAAAATACCTTATCCCACTCAATTTTATCGCGGTACTCGCTTACCAACAACTCGTGCAGTTTCTTTGGCGAACTGCCGCCGCTAAGCGCTACACTAAAGCGGTCGTTAGCCTCAATGGCGTGTTTGGCTGTATCGGCGAAGTATTTGGCTAAAGAAGCCAGTACTTCGGTATCCGTTTTAAATATATTCAGCTTCATATTTTAATTTGAAGATTAGGTAATTTGAAGATTTGAAAATGTACCGATCTAATCTTCAAATTAGCGCATTTTCAAATCTTCAAATTAAAATTATTTGTTGCCATTTACCGGCAGGGTGAACCAGTTGTAACCGTCGCGGGCAATCAGTGCCTCGGCAGATTCAGGGCCCCATGAGTCGGCACTATAATTAGGGAAATTAAGGCTCTTTTTGTTTTGCCAGGTGTTTAGTATCGGCATCACCAGTTCCCATGCAGCTTCTACCTGATCGCCACGCATAAACAGGGTTTGGTCGCCCAGCATGGTATCCAGTATCAAAGTCTCATAAGCCTCCGGTGCCTGGTTGGTGTAGGTGCCTTTGTAATCGAACACCATATCAACGGCGTTCAGCACCATATCTATACCGGGGCGTTTGGCCTGTACCTGTAAACGGATACTCATCTCCGGCTGGATACTAATGATCAGCCGGTTTTGCTGCCAGCTTTCGGTAGCCTCGGCAGGGAATACCAAGTGGGGCACATCCTTAAACTGTATGGTAATAACCGACGACGATTGGTGCATGCGTTTACCTGTACGCAGGTAAAACGGCACACCCTGCCAACGCCAGTTATCCACGAAAAACTTGATAGCGGCAAAAGTTTCGGTATTACTTTGCGGGTCTACTTTACCTTCCTCGCGATAGCCGGGCACTTCCTGGCCTTTCATCCATCCGCTGCCGTACTGGCCCCTAACGGCCGAGTTACGTACGTCCTCAGGAGTAAACTTGCGCATTGATTTTAGCACATCAACCTTACGGTCGCGCACTTCATCCGCGTTAAAACTTACCGGCGGTTCCATCGCTATTGTACAAAGTAATTGCAGCAAGTGGTTCTGGATCATATCGCGCATAGCGCCCGAGCCATCGTAGTAATCGCCACGCTCTTCCACGCCTAACTGCTCGGTAACCGAGATCTGTACGTGTTCGATATAATTACGGTTCCACAACGGCTCCATAATGGAGTTGGCAAAGCGGAAGGCCATAATATTTTGTACAGTTTCTTTACCCAGGTAATGATCTATACGGTAGATCTGGCACTCATCAAAAATACCTTTCAGCAATTCGTTAAGCTCTTTGGCAGTTTCTAAATCGTGACCAAATGGTTTCTCAATGATGATCCTTACCTTATTTTTATCTTCAGCTAATTTGGCTTTAGAAATATTCGAGGCAATTATAGGGAAGAAGTTTGGTGCTACGGCAAGGTAGAACAATACGTTCGCGGTGGTTTTCCACTCGGCGTTGTGCGCGTCTATCCGTTTACCAAATTCTTTGTAGGTTTCGGCGTCGGTAGCATCAGATACCTGGTAATAAATGCTTTTTTCAAACTCTTCCCATTTCTTGGCGTCGGCTTTACCGCTGCGCGAGAATTGGTCAATGTCGGCATGCAAATTTTTTCTAAACTGCTCGTCAGTTAGTTTTGTACGGCCCGTACCAATGATAGAGAACTGCTTTGGCAACCATCCATCTAAAAAAAGGTTGTAAAGCGCCGGCGCAATTTTGCGGGAATTTAAATCGCCCGTACCACCAAATATGATAAATATGGTTGGTTCCGGTTTTGTGCTATTGTTACTCATTTTAGTATGTTCTAAGTTTTATCTGTATCAAGTAGTTAGTATCAGGTATCAAGATGTGCGTCGGCAATAATATGCTTCCAAGTCGTGATACTAGATACTATATACTTTATACTAACTGCTCTGTGCCCACTGCGTGTGGAAAGTACCTTCTTTGCCAATCAGTTCGTAAGTGTGCGCGCCAAAGTAATCGCGTTGTGCCTGGGTTAAGTTTGATGGCATACGCTCGTTACGGAAGTTGTCAAAATACTCTAACGATGCCGCATAAGCCGGTATGGCAATACCCGCGTTAACCGCAGATGATATCACCTTACGGATGCCCGGAAGTGTACCCTTAACTATTTCGGCTACATCGCTATCTAATAGTAGGTGCTCCAGGTTTTTATCCTTACCGTACGCGCCGTAAATGTTTTCCAGGAATTTAGAACGGATGATACATCCACCCCTCCAGATCTTGGCGATCTCGTCAAGTTTCAATTCGTATTTGTACTCGGCAGATGCAAGCGACAGCATGTGCATACCCTGCGAGTAACTGATGATCATGGTGAAGTAGAAGGCTTGTTCTAAAGAAGCTAAAAGCTCATCTACCCCGCCGTCGAAAGTCTGGTTCTCATCTTTGCTGTAGATGTCTGCTGCTTTGGTACGAAGTGCTTTGTATTTAGAAAGATCGCGCATGGCAACAGCGGCATCAACCGTTGGGATAGGTGCCTGCAGGTCCATCGCGCTTTGCGATGTCCATTTACCGGTACCTTTTGCACGGGCTTCATCTTTGATGTCGTCTAACAATAGGTGGTCGGTTCCGGGTGCTTTAAAGGCGAAAATATCCTTTGTAATATCTAAAAGGAACGATTGCAGGCGACCATTATTCCAGTCGGTAAATACCTTACCAATAGCATCGCCATCCATTTTCAAACCTTTTTTCATGATCTCGTAGGTCTCGGCCAATAACTGCATAATACCGTACTCGATACCGTTGTGCACCATCTTCACAAAGTGACCGGACGCACCGGGGCCTATATAAGTTACACATGGCACACCATCAACCTTAGCGGCAATGGCTTCAAATATCGGTTTCATTACAGCGTAGGCGTCTTTATCGCCACCCGGCATCATGCTTGGGCCACGGCGCGCGCCTTCTTCACCACCTGATACACCCATCCCAAAGAAGTGCAGGCCATTAGCCTCCAGTTCCTCAACACGGCGGTTGGTATCGGTAAAGTGCGAGTTACCGCCATCAATTAAAATATCGCCCTTATCTAAAAGTGGAGAAAGTTCTGCAATAACGCTATCTACAGGTTTGCCTGCAGGCACCAGCATCATAATGGCACGCGGCGTGGTAAGGCTTTGTATAAATTCTTTAACGTCTAAAAAACCTTTTACTTGCAGGTCGCCGCCCTCTTTGTTCAGCGAATCTACCTTGGCTACATCTTTATCGTGCCCTGCTACTGCAAAACCATGGTCGGCCATGTTGAGTAATAAGCTACGGCCCATTACACCTAAGCCTATCATGCCAAAGGCATATTTATCTGTTGTTGCGCTCATGTTTTTTGAGGTTTTCTTTCTTTAAATTTTCTAATATTTCTTTTGTTTCTTCAAAGGAGGTATGCTGATGGGCCTCCATGCCCAATTTATCGGCGGCCAGTGCAAACATCTTGCGGTCGTCAAAGTAAACACATTCCTGTGGCGTAGCAAGGGCAATACCCATTGCAAGTTTAAATATGGCTGGGTCCGGCTTCCGGATCTTCACTTCACAGGAAGACACAAACGCGTCAAAAACCTCGTGCAGCTTAAACTTTTTCACACGGTAATCATTCAGTTCCTTGCCCTCGTTGTTAATGGCGATGATCCGGAAACCACAATCTTTTTTCCATTCCTTTAACCATTTTAACATATCAGGCAATTCTTTCGATTGCTTGAACATGAAGTTTTTAAAATCCTCGCGTGTAAAATCGCGCGGATGGTTAAAGATAACGGTGTCCAGGTACTCTTCCAGGTCAACACCAGATGCTTCGTACACATTAAATATAAACGTGTGCAATTCACTCAACTCTTTATAGTCCAGCCCAAATAGCCGGGCGGCCTCCTGCCGGGATTCGTGCCCCCAGCCGTTGGTAAGCAGCACACCGCCAATATCAAAAAACAGGACTTTTACCGATGAAGCTTCCACAATGTTTATACTTTAGCTTTTTGTTCTTCGATAGCTTTCAGCAATTTTTCAAATGGCTTATTGAATTTCTCAATGCCTTCGTCTTCCAGGTCCTGGGTGATTTTATCAAGGTCGATACCGAAGGATTTTAATCGGCCTAAAGTTTCTGTAGCCTGGTCTAATCCTAATATCAATGTATCGGCTGCAATACCATGGTCGCGGAAGGCTTCGATAGTTTCTAACGGAACGGTATCAACAGTGTCCGGGCCAATAAGGGCTTCAACGTATTTGGTATCTTTAAACGCAGGGTTTTTACTGCCTGTACTTGCCCAAAGCAAACGTTGTGGTTTACCGCCTTTAGCTTCTAACGCTTTCCAACGATCTGTACTGAACACCCTTTTGTAAATTTCGTATGCTTTTTTAGCTGACGCGATGGCAACTTCGCCAACAAGGCCGTTTTCGCCTTTTTCCTGCAATAACGGGTCAACAACCACATCAATACGGCTTAAGAAAAAACTTGCTACTGATGATATGTGCTCGATGTTATGGCCTGCGGCTAAGTGGTCTTCTAAACCGGAGATGTAAGCTTCGGTAACTTCCTCGTAACGCTCTAAACCGAATAATAAAGTAACGTTAATGTTGATGCCTTTACCTATAGATTCGCGTATGGCTTTTAAACCAGGTTTAGTACCCGGGATCTTGATCATTACGTTTTTGCGGTCAACCTGTTTCCAAAGTAACTCGGCTTGTTTGGCAGTACCTTCGGCATCTAACGCCAAAAATGGCGACACCTCTAAACTTACATAACCATCTGCACCAACAACGCCTTCATTATATAAAGGGTCAAAAAGGTCGGCAGCTGCCTGGATATCTTTTATAGCTAATTTAAAAAACAACTCTTCTGTAGTTCCGCCATCTTTACCATATGTTGCAATATCAGCATCATAGTCAGAACTGCTTGAAATTGCTTTCTCAAAAATAGCTGGGTTTGAGGTTACGCCGCGTACCCCATCCTCATCAATTAATTTTTGCAAATTTCCGCTTTTAATTATCTCGCGGTCAATAAAATCAAGCCAGATGCTTTGGCCGAAATCATGTATTTGTTTTACGTTGTTTGCCATGATAAATGTATGTATGGTGGTTTTTAATTGTATTTTTATTTAATTAGTTTGCCGCACAAATTTGGCGTTTATAGTAACCGATAGTGTAATCTTAATCTCCTTATTAGGTTAGGCTTACGTCACAAATTATTAGTCGTTTTCTGCCGTTAACAGTTGCAGGTTATAGCCTATAAATAAGCCACTTTCTATTACTCCTGTTATTGCCTTTATATCCCGCTCCAAGCTGTCGTTTATCTCGTTGAAACTACAATCGAGGATCAGGTTATTATTCTCGGTAACTATGGGCCCGTCCTTGCCCTTTGCCGGTCGTAACACAATGCTGCTGGCGCCGATTTTTTTTATTTCGGCCTCTACGTGCAATAATGCCTGCGGATAAACCTCAACCGGAACCGGGAAGTTTGTCCCTAATTTTGACACCAGCTTGCTCTCGTCGACAATTATGTAATTCAGCCGACTGCTTCTGATCAATAACTTCTCTTTAAACATCGCCCCGCCGCGGCCTTTTATCAGCCAATTGTTCGGGTCAACCTCGTCAGCGCCGTCAAACAACCAATGGGGGGTATGCTCAAACAAAGTAGTAAGCGGGATACCCAGCTTGCTGCAAAACATCGTTATCTCTAACGATGTTGGGATAGCCAACACATTTAAGCCCTCGGTTTTTATCCTTTCGGATATAGCAAGCAAGGCCATATAAACAGTAGAACCCGAGCCCACGCCAAGTACATCACCATCCTTAACCATAGCAGCAACCTGCTGCGCTACCTTTTGCTTACCGGCAGGGTTGATGATCTGTGACGACCATTGGAGGTTACTGATTAAACTATCCATTTTGATTAGTATCAAGTAGTTAGTATCAAGTAGCAAGACAAAGAAAAATCTATGTACTTGCTACTTGATACTAATGTCTTACAAAAGCGCTTTCGCTCTTTTAACTACGTTTTCAATTGTAAAACCGAAGTGTTTGTAAAGGTCTTCTGCCGGGGCGCTTTCACCAAAGGTGGTCATACCCAGCATGTCGCCTTCGTCGGTGGTGTATTTACGCCATCCCATTGGGGATGCCATTTCTACTGCCAAACGTTTGCGGCTTGTTTTAGGGAATACTTTCTCTTTGTAAGCGGCGTCCTGTTTTTCAAACAACTCCCAAGATGGCATACTTACCACGCGGGTAGAGATACCGTCTTTCTCTAACTGGGCCTGTGCATCCATGATCAAAGCAACTTCAGAACCGGTTGCCATCAATATCAAATCAACATTTTTGCTGGCTTCTGATAAAATGTACGCGCCTTTTTCAAGGTCGGCAGCTTTACCATATTTGTCCTGGTCAAGGATAGGTAATCCCTGGCGGGTAAACACCAATACAGTTGGGCCACCTTTTTTCTCGATAGCTACTTTCCATGCAAAGGCGGTTTCGTTTGCATCCGCAGGGCGGATAACCGTAACGTTAGGGATTGCACGCAGTGATGACAAATGCTCTACCGGTTGGTGGGTAGTTCCGTCTTCACCTAAACCGATACTATCATGTGTATAAACGAAGATCGGGCTAATTTTCATGATGGCCGCCAAACGAATCGGCGGGCGCATATAATCTGCAAATTGCAGGAAGGTTGCGCCAAATGGTAACAAGCCTTTTGTTAAGGCCATACCATTTAATGCCGAACCCATGGCATGCTCGCGGATCCCAAAGTGGAAATTGCGGCCGCTCCTGTTCTCTGAGGTAAATGAATCAAAATCTTTTAAATTGGTTTCTGTAGATGGCGCAAGATCCGCAGCACCACCAATTAAGTTTGGCAAGCTTGCAGCAACCGCGTTCAACACTTTACCTGATGCCTGGCGGGTAGCCATTTTAGGATCGCTGCCTTTAAATACAGGCAATTTATCTGCCCAGCCTTTTGGCAATTCGCCTGCAAATGCAGCTTCGTATTCGGCAGCTAACTCAGGGAATTTCTCTTTGTATTTAACAAATAGTTCGTTCCATTTAGCTTCGACCTTTTCGCCGCGTGCGCCTTTTTCGTTGTAGTATTTTAATACTTCGGCAGGTACTTCGAATGATTTTTCAGGATCGAAACCAAAGTATTCTTTTACCAATTTGATTTCGTCTGGACCTAGCGGAGAACCGTGCGAACCAGCGGTACCCGATTTGTTAGGGCTACCGTAAGCGATAAGCGAACGAACGCGGATCAGCGATGGTTTTTGTGTTTCGGTTTTAGCGTTGATGATCGCTAACTCTAAGGCATGGGTATCGTTCACATCCGGCAGGTCCTGTACATGCCAGCCGTATGCGCGGAAACGTGCGCTCACATCTTCGTTAAAGGCAATATCTGTACTGCCTTCGATAGAGATGTGGTTATCATCGTATAAATAGATAAGGTTGCCCAACTGTAAGTGACCTGCTAATGAAGCCGCCTCAGAAGTTACACCTTCCATCATATCGCCATCGCTACAGATAGTGTAGATATTGTAGTTGAAAAGGTCGAAACCCGGTTTGTTGTAACGTGCCGCCAAGTGTTTTTGGGCGATGGCAAAACCAACAGCGTTTGCAAAACCCTGGCCTAAAGGGCCGGTGGTAACATCAACACCCGGCGCCAATCCGTATTCCGGGTGGCCCGCAGTTTTGCTGTTTAACTGGCGGAATTGCTTGATATCATCTAATGAAAGATCGTAACCGGTCAAATACAAAAAATTGTATTGTAATATACAAGCGTGGCCTGCCGAAAGTATGAACCTGTCGCGGTTTGCAAAATCAGGGTTTTTTGGGTTATAGTTTAAAAACTTGGTCCAAAGTACGTGGCCCATTGGCGCCAAAGCCATTGCTGTGCCCGGGTGGCCCGAGTTTGCTTTTTGTACTGCATCTGCCGAAAGGACCCTTACGGTGTCGATCGCTAATTGTTCAAGTTCTTTGTTTTCTTTTTCCATTGCTATACTTAATTATTATTTTGTTGGGGTTGCCATTGCTGTGTGTGTAACCGGATGTTTATCTTCCTGCCACAATTTAGCCCCGCCTTTAATGCCATCGGCATTGGTTACTATTTTCATGTTTTTATCCAGCTTAAAGTCAAGCAGATCTGAGTTACCGCCGCCTATATATAAATAGTCGTAATTGAATACGGTTTTTAAAATATCAAAAACTTTTTTGATACGTCGGTTCCATCTCTTTTCGCCTATCTCGTCAAGTGCTTTATCGCCAATATATTCGTCATAATCGCGGCCTTTTGATACGGGGTGATGAGATACTTCCAGGTGTGGTAATAAGTGGCCGTCCATTAACAGCGCCGTACCAAAACCGGTGCCCAGCGTAATTACCATCTCTAAACCTTTGCCGCTCACAACGCCGAGGCCCTGCATGTCGGCATCATTCACTACCTTGGTTTCCTTACCAAGGTCGGCTTCTAATTTTTTGCTGAAGTCAACGTCTTTCCAGTAATCGTTACCCAGGTTTGGCGCTGTTTTAACAATGCTGTTACGGACATAACCGGGGAAGCCTACCGAAATTTTATCATAAGCCGGGAACCCTTTAACCAAGGTATTAATAGCCTTAACCACATTATCCGGATTGGCCGGTTTTGGGGTGGCTGTTTTTTTGTAATCCATGGTAAGGTCACCTTTGCTGTTCAGAATTGTAGCCTTGATACTTGAGCCACCGATATCAATGGAAAGGATCTTTAACGTAGAAGGAGTAGTTTTCATAGAACCGGTGATAATGTGTTGAACAAGTATTCAGGTATCGCGCTGTAAATATCACATTTTAAATAATAAATAGATACTATTCAGCTATAATATTAAACGCCAAATAAACTGTATACGAATAATATATATGTAATGCCTGTGTTACTTTTGTCACAAACACCTTGTAGTACCAACTCATTTAAAGCTGTAGGGTTTTTACAGACGCAGTTTTATGACATTTAGGCAACGGAATTACTTCGTCATATCCTTCACCATATATTCCAATGCTGCTTTGTCGGCTAAGGATTTCGCGACAGGTGCCTCACCTAAATACATGGTTTTTGTTGCTGTACTATTATACGCAGGCCATAAGGGCAAATGATAACCATTGGGGTTACCCGTTTTAACAAAATTTACCCAGTATTGCGATACGGTGTTTGCCAGCTCATGATCCACCGGTTCAAAGGGGCGGTTCAGGAATTTGAGATTGTTGAATACGTAGGCTACTTCGCCGGTATGAAACGCGCCGTACTTTTTAAAATCTTCGGTAGCGGGCAGGCGGCGGGTAAAGCGGTACAGGTAAACCTTTGCTTTGCCTTTGGCGCTTTGCACCTTAGCCCAGGTATAGTTTTGCGTACCGAACGTTTGGTCGCGCGAGATAGCGATCTGCGATTCCTTGGCCTCTTCATCAGTCTTGGCGGGATATAGTTTTAGAAATGCAGCGGCCTTGGCCCCGTATTTTTTTTGCGCATCAGCGCGATAATCTATGCCGTTTCTTAGCTTACCTATAAACGCGTCGTCGGCATTCCAGCCTGTTAATACGGGCACCTGGTTCTGTTTATTTGCAGCAAATGTTGCAGCGATACTTTGCGGTAAAACGTAGCCATCAACTATCGGGCGACCGCCAAATTGCTTTAACAGATCATCAGCAGGAAGTTTACGCAGGTCTGCTAAAGACCTTGCACCAAGTTTATCGGCAGTTTTTACGCCCATCTCTTCTGCTTGTTTTAAGGTTGTACCACCAAACGGACCGGCAAGAAAAGCGGCCCCGCTCTCGGCAATGACTTTATTGAAAAGGCTTTTAGCCAATGGCGATGCAACCAGGCTGTTCACAGCCATTGAACCCGCCGATTGCCCTGCTACGGTTACATTATTAGGGTCGCCGCCAAATGCAGCGATATTTTGTTTAACCCATTTTAAAGCTGCCACCATATCCATCAGCCCATAGTTGCCTGATGCATGGTTAGGCGATTCTTTGGTCAATTCGGGGTGGGCCAGGAAACCCAGGATGCCTACCCGGTAGGGGACGCTTACCAGGATAATGTCTTTTTTTGCCAGTGCTTCGCCATCGTAAATAGGCACATTGGTGCCGCCGCTTACAAAGCCACCGCCGTAGATCCACACCATAACCGCGCGTTTTTCGGTAGTGGCTTTAGCGCACGTCCAAACATTTAGGTAAAGGCAATCTTCGCTTAGGGGTTCGTCTTTGATCAGGAACTCGCGGGTGTAAACGCCAAACTCATTCGGCTTGCCCTGTATAGGGCTTTTGGCAAAATCGGTACATTCTTTTACGCCGGCCCATGGTATTACAGGTTGGGGCGCTTTCCAACGCAAATCGCCAACGGGAGGCGCGGCAAAAGGTATACCTTTGAAAATATTGACGCTTTTATCCTCGCTAACCGTCCCCGATATTAAGCCCGCGTTTGTTTTAACAGTTTTAAATGTGGTTTGTGCAAAAGCGGATGATGCCGCGATCAGCAATAAGGATAAGGTGAGGGTGTGTTTCATATTTATGGTATATTAAGGGGTGGCAACATTTAAAAGTTGCCACCCCTTGTAATGAAATTTACAGTTTTACGGTAGGTTTACTGTATTTGGTTGTGCGGGCATCTTTAATAACGCCTTTCCAGTTTAGGCCGTAGGCAAAATCATATACATGGCCTTCCGAATCTGTGTAGCATTTCATATCGTGCGGTACATCTTCATATTGGGCTTCTACAACTTTCATATCCAAAGGCATCTGCAATGGCAATAAAGCCGATGGTTCTGCCTTACCTGTTAGGATATCCAAACTCGCCTGGCCCTGTACACCAAAATCAGCGATAATGGCATTGGCGTTTTTTTCAAACTCGCCAAAAACCATTGGGTTGTTCATGTTTACCGATACAATAACCGGTTTGCCCTTCATTTTGGCGTAAGTATCGTTCACCATCGCCAGATCTGTAGTGTTGGTTGATGTTTCTGATTTGCCTTTGTAGCTGCGGTTGGTGAATTTCTCAAGCGGGTCACCACCAGCCAGGCTGATTTCGCGGGCAGTTTCGGCGGTGTATTTGCCGTATTGTAAAGATACCGGCAGGTAACCATTACCGCCTGCTTTGGCATCAGCCTCATCATACCCACCACGGCCAATCGGGCTGGCAATAAATACCAGGGCGTAGTCGGCCTCATCAGCATTCTCGGTCACTTTAAAATATTTTTTAACGATCTCCATATTCACCGGGTACTCCAGCTTTTCCGGATAAGGCATCCCCATGAAGTTTTTACCTGCTGGGATGAACTTTTTAGGCACATAAACCGTCTTACCTGTTTGCAAAGGCAGCACGTTGGCTTTATTCTTCAGCATCACTATCGATTTCAATTGCGCATCGTAACCCGCCTTCATAAATTCGGCATTACCAACGGTTTTCTTGGTCACCGCTACATCGAGGTATGGGTTCTCAAACAAACCAGTGCGGAAACTCCCCCTTAACAAACGCACCGCAGATTGCTCAAACCTGGCGCGCATAAACGCTTCGCCGTGCTCTTTTATGCCCATTTGGTAGGCTTCTAATACGGGCGCGGCATCATTGTTACCGCCAAATTGGTCAACACCGGCCATCAATATTTTGTAGTGGCGTTGGGCAATGGTAGCTTTCTCCATCCCCCATGATTTACCGGATAGGAAACTGTTGATCACTGTTTCGTCGCCGGTTACCAGCCAATCGGTACAAACTACACCATCATAATGGTATTTGTTACGCAGCAGGTCGGTAATAATATATTTGTTATAGTTGTTAGCCACATTTTCGTGGTTCTTGGTATCCTGGTTAAAGCTGATGGTATAGTAGGGCATCACAGCAGCAGCCATACCTGTTTTACCATTAAGCTTAAACGCGCCTTGTGTAAAAGGTATCAAAGCTTCGTTAAAATTTTTGCCGGGGTAAACGGCGTATTTGCCAAAGCCGTAATGCGCATCACGGCCGCCTTCGCCCGCACCACCACCCGGCCAGTGTTTTACCATGGCATTAACACTATTGTAGCCCCAGCCATTGTTTAGTTCTTTAACCCCTGTTGATGTTTGGAAACCATCTATATAAGCCCTTGCCATATCTGCCGATAGCTGCGGATCTTCGCCAAAGGTGCCGCTTACACGGTTCCATCGTGGGTCTGTAGAGATATCAACCTGTGGGGATAATGCCGTGGCTATACCTAATGCCCTATACTCTTGCGCGGCTATATTACCAAATTTTTGCGTTTCGGCAGGGTCAAATGTAGCAGCCATGCCCAATGAGCCAGGCCACATGGAAATAGTACCGCCGGCACCGGCGTTAAATTCGGCAGTGGCAACGGTGCCGTGGCGTGGGTCTGAACTGTTATTGGCCGGGATGCCTAAGCCTGTTCCCTCGGCAAATGCCTGCACATTGTTATTCCACTTTGCGGCAACTTCCGGGCTTTGTACCGATGTTACCAGCACGTGGCGCACATTATCTTTTGAAAGGAATTGTTTTTGCTGGTCTGAAAGGTCATACGGGTTAGCACCACTTTCTGAAAAAGGTTTACCACCATAAGTGCCGGCAAACGGCCCAACCGGGATAGACGGGATCATTTGGTGCCGGCTGTATAGCATCAAACCTGCAATTTGCTCTACGCTAAGTTTAGAGGCGAGGTCTTTAGCGCGTACATCGACGGGCAAACGCCAGTCTTCATACTTATCAAGCTTACCGTTCTTGTTAAGATCTTTAAAGGCCAGGCCGTCAACCGTAATTATTTTAACACCCGATGCGGTTGAATAACCCAGGCTACGGCCACCTTTATTGGTTATAAAAGCAACATCGCCATTTTTGGTTTCGGTCCATTTTGTTTGCGCCGACGCAAGTGCAGGGAGCAACGCAAGCAGCATTAGATAATTTTTTTTCATAAACTATTTCTATTAAATACAGGTAGATTTAGCTTTTAGGCTATTTAATAATTGGTTTTCAACACAATGCATTGCTATTGTGTCATTGGTACACAATTGTAGATAATATTATTTTAAATAACAAGCATTTAAGTAATTAGGCATTTATTAATTTTACCATCCTACCATCTACCCCAACATCTATGCTATCAGATAAATTAAAAGAGGAAACCAAGACAAATCACCAGATATTAGAAAAGGCACTTGTAGGTAACCTAAAGGCCATCAGATCAGCGCAGGAGTACATTAATCTGTTAAAATTATTTTACGGTTACTTTGGCGGATTAGAAGTAAAAATTGAGCGGTCGATAAACAAAACCCTTTTGCCGGATAATGATGACCGCCGTAAAACGCAAGCCATTGCCAACGATATTACCAACCTGGATGGTGAAGTGCCTGCCAAAGCAAATGGCGACTCCCTGCCGCGCATTACCAACCATTTAGAAGCGCTTGGTGCATTATATGTGATAGAAGGATCGACCCTGGGAGGTAAGATCATCAGCAAGATGATGCAGCAGCAATTGGGATTGGGCAATAAAGGGATGTCGTTTTTTACCGGTTATGGCGATAATACTGTAGCCATGTGGGACGCTTTTAAAGATGCGCTTAACCAACAGGCTGAAAACCCCGAGCAGGAAGCCGTTATTATTGCCGCCGCCAATCAAACGTTCTTAAAGTTTGGCGAGTGGTTTGAAAAAAATAAAGCTTAATTGCTGGGCGGGTTATTCACCCCCCCCCGATACAATATCAAAATTGCTTATTTCTTAAACGAGATATTAAACGTTGAACCCAGACCAAGTTCGCTATCCACCCAGATCTTGCCGCGGTGCTTCTCTACAATGCGCTTTACAATAGCAAGGCCCACGCCAGATCCTTCAATGTCTCCTACATTGTCGAGCCTGTTAAACAGCTCGAATATTTTTGTAAGGTGTTTAATATCGATGCCAAGGCCATTATCCGTAATGGTATAAGTCACTTCATTCTCGTTCTCGGTACCCAGTATGCTTACTTTTGGCGGGTTTGATTTGCTTGAATATTTGATGGCGTTACTGATAACGTTTGCAAACACCTGCGATATCATTACCCGGTCGCCCTGTATTTTGGGGGTGTTGCCAATGTGCACACAATCGTCATCAACACCATGCACAAGCAGCAGATCGCGCACGGTATCGTGAATCATCTGCGTAGGGTCTATCTCTGTAAAAACCACATCAGAGCGGTTTATGCGCGAGTAATCGAGTACCTCGTTGATCATGGTATTCATCTTATCGGCACCGTTATTTATGCGCTCTAAAATTTTTACAGATTGCGGCTTCATATCCTTATCCCGCAGTAGGATCTGGGCGAAGCTTTTTATGGTTGACAGCGGATTTTTAAGATCGTGCGATATCGTGAAACTAAAGGTGTCAAGTTCTTCATAAGCCAGTTTTAGCTTTTCATTCAACAGGCGAATGGCACCGGCCTTTTGGTTAATGGCGTAAGTTATCTCGCTGCGTAAACGCACTACCGATTTAACCTCCTCGTTACTCCATTTTTGTGAAATACCCGTTACCGTTTGCGACCACTCGTCGAAAGAATTACGTGGCGATATATGCGCAAGTCCGTTGTTTATATCAATGATAACAGGTTTCTCGGGGTTGCCCGCCCAATTAATTTTTTGTAATTGTTCTGCCTTAAACCATATTACGTACTCGCCCATCTCCCGGGACAGGACGGTTACCATTATTCCGGATGCCACATCGCGATAGGTAGCTGCTTCAGGGAACTCGGCGGGTAGTTTATCGGTATAGTAAAATGTCTCGGCAACGTTGTTTTTTATCCAGTGAACCAGGTTGGTTATTTGTGGCAGTTCGGGAGTTTTGCCGAGGCGGGTGATGTTATTTTCAAATAGCAGTACGGCACCTGTCGCATCAACCGCGTTAAGGACAGTAACGGCATGGCCGGTTAGGGCGTAGTCGATATTATTGTCTTTCAGCATCAGCCTGCTCAACTGGTCAACCGCGCTCTTGTAGCGTTCCTGTAGCTGCTGGTTTTCTTCATCCTGCCTAAACTCAAGTGCCGACGATAGTATTTGCCCAATCAGTTTAGCCGACTCCCTCGAACGGTAGTCTATAAATCTTGGCGAGTAGTTATGGCAGGCTATCAACCCCCAAAGCTCGCCTTTGTAGATCAGCGAGATACTAAAACTGGAGTACACCCCCATATTTTTGAGGTATTGGATGTGGATAGGAGATACGGCCCGCAAGTGCGAATTGGTCATATCAAGCGGCACCGAATTATGCGCCGCGGTTAATATAGCGGATGGTTCGGTGTTAACATCAGCAATAAGGCGTGTTAAGTTTACTTTATAAAGTTCGCGTGCTTGTTTTGGTATGTCTGATGCGGGGTAATGCAGGCCCAGCCACGATGGAAGTTCCGCGTTTTTTGCTTCAGCAATAACTTCGCCATGCCCGTCTTCGGCAAAGCGGTAAACCATCACCCTATCGTATCCTATTACGCTTTTTACCTGTATAGCGCTGTTGTTTAAAAGGTTTTGCAGGTTTTTATCTGCCAGCATTTCTGATATGGATCGGCCTATTAGTTTGTGTACTTCGGTAGTGCTGTCAGATCGTGCCGGCTCAAACTCCAGCAAGTAATAATCTGCCGATGTAGATATAATTAAATGGAATGGTTTACCATGAATATCGGTGTTAAACGGATTGGTTTGCTCAAACCCATTCACTTTACCAAATGTTATAAGGCGGTTTATAAAATCAGGCGGTTCGTTTTTCCCAACCAAATGCTCTATCGCGCTAATATGTTTGCCTAACAAACCCTTCGGGATGTGTTGAAGGTATTCGGCGGCGTTCTCGCTCTCAAAGCAGATGTATCCGTCGCGATCAATAACCAATAAAAAACCGTGAGATTGTATTTTTCCGGGAATGTGGATAGGTTCTCTATCGCAGTTTGTAAGATCGATGTTCACAGTCAAGCAGTATAGTGTAGGGCAATATTTTAAACAAATATGAAAAAATATTTGATATTTCCTCCTTTTCAAATTTATAGCGAATGCTTTTCAAGCGCGATGTCGGGATCTACCCTTCAAATGGTCGCGTTGACACCCTGAAGGTATTGTAAAACCGACTTACATTTGCTTATATTTATTAACCAAATAAAACTAAATATCATGACTAAGGAACTATGGATGAACCTGCCGGTTAAAAACATTGACCGCTCAATAGAATTTTTCAAAGCGATTGGTTTCGATATTAAAGATGGGCCGGGTAGCACGGCTACATCTGTTGCGCTATCAATAAGCGAAAAAAACATCATTGTGATGCTTTTCCAGGAAGATGTATTTAAGAATATAACCCAAAACGGCTTGGTTGATACTTCAAAAGCTACAGAGGTAATGTTCAGCTTTGGTGCCGAAAGCCGCGAAGAAGTGGACGAAGTAGCTAAAAAAGTTACCGCTGCCGGTGGTAATGTATTTGCCCCGCCAGCAGAGAATCAAGGCTGGATGTACGGCTGTGCATTTGCCGACCCTGACGGCCACCGCTGGAACGCCCTTTTTATGGATATGAGCAAAATGCCTAAATAAAAAAATTAGTATTAACCTAATCCTATGGGCATGTAAGTCCCTTTAGATGAACCACTGCCGATTGATCTGGTTACCTGCATTGTGCATTACCGCATAAAGGAAGACGAAGAAATTGCTTTGGCGCGAAAAGAAAACATAGCGAATAGTTGACTGCATATTTATTCTAAAAAAGTCACAAAAAATCAAAGCAAGTATGCTTTGATTTTTTTATTTTCATAGCCTTATGCAAAAGGGACTTATCCGCTTTATCACCTTATTTATTGTATTGTTTGCCGGCGCTTCACATGCTGCTACGCCGCGATTATATATCTCGCCAAAACCGGGATGGCTAAACACATATAAAGCTTATGATAAAAAGGTGGCATCAAGGGATATTACCAACGGATATTTTTACCAGGTTTTTGAGGAGCAGATAAACGTTGAAAAACAGGCCGATTATACGCATATCGTTAAAGAAATAGTTTCGGAAGCGGGCATCCAAAATGGTTCGTCCATCACCATCGGGTTCGACCCGACGTTTGAACGGCTTGATGTGCATGATGTTACCGTTTGGCGTAATAACAAACCCATAAGCCGTTTATCTGCCAAAGCATTTAAAATTATAGCCGACGAAAAAGAACTGTCGCGATTTATTTATCAGGGCAGTTACTCGGCATATTGCATTTTAGATGACATCCGCAAAGGTGATAAAATTGAATATTCTTATACCATTACAGGCCGCAACCCCATCTTTAATAATAAATTTTTCAGGGACTTGTATTTCCAGTCCACAACACCGTTTGCGCAGGTTTATAAATCGATATTGGTATCTCCAGCGCACAAGCTCTATTTCAAATATTTTAACAAAGCGCCGCAGGCGGCAATATCTGCCAAAAATGGCCTTACCAACTATGAGTGGACCAGCTACCAGGTATTACCGGCGCCTTATTTTGATAACCAACCCGGTTGGTACAACAATTACGCGTACATACAGGTAAGCGATTACAACAGTTGGAAAGAAGTTACCGATTGGGCATTAAAAGTTAACCCGGTATTACCAATTGTTAGTGGCAAGCTTGCCACCAAGGTTACCGAACTTAAAGCTGCCACTAAAGGGGATAAGGAGAAGTATTTTAGGGCCGCTGTTAAACTGGTGCAAGACGAGGTGCGTTATATGGGTATTGAGTTGGGCGAATATTCGCACCGCGCAAACTCTCCTGAAAGGGTATTTAACCAACGCTACGGAGATTGTAAGGATAAATCATTGTTACTGGCTTCGATTTTACGAGAAGGGGGCATTGATGCCGAAATGGTACTGGTAAATTCGGGGATCAATGGCGAAATAGACAAGTTTATCCCATCGCCCAATGCGTTTAACCATGCTGTTGTTGCTGCTATGGTAAACAATAAACAAGTGTGGGCTGATGCCACCATGTCATACCAGCGCGGCACAGGTACAAATCTATATTTCCCTAATTACGGCAAAGGCCTGATACTAAAACCCGGCAACGATAAATTGACGAATATCGCGCCGGCAAAGGCCGGTAAGATCCAGATCAGGGAGCGTTATACGATAAATGACGAAACCGCCATGGTGCCTTTAGTGGTTACCAGTGTTTACACCTTAAACGAGGCGGATAAAATAAGGGACAGGCTGGCGTCATCCAGCATGAGCGAAACCGAAAAAGCTTATCTGGCTTATTATACAAAAATACATCCCAAAATTGAGCAGAGCGATTCCCTTACGGTTATTGATGATGAAGAAAACAACAAAGTTACCACCATTGAGCATTACCGCATAACCGGGCTATTGAAAAAAAGCAAAGAAGAAGGGAAGTTTACCGCCGGCTTTTTTGCAAACACTATAAACGAACAGCTACCCGCTATACCTAACAAGGCAGAAAGCCCCGTAGCTTTATCTTTCCCGTTTAATCTTGATTACACCATGCAGGTTGTAATGCCCAATGGATGGAACATAGAGAATGAACATAACGAAGTAAAACGTGATGCTTACCACTTTGAGTCACAATCATCAACAGACAATGATACCCTGTCGTTAAATTACACCCTCTCTTTTCTTAAGGATTTTATACCCGTAAATAAGCTGGATGAAACCCGCGACGACGTTAAAAAAATAGCTGATGATGAACTGTCCTACAGTTTCACTTACACGCCGGATGTTACCAAGGTTCCGTTCCGTTTAAATTACTGGATGCTTATTGCAGTAGTATTATTTGCATCAGGGCTGGTTTTTCTGGGCAGGCGAATTTACAGTACCAAAACCAATTGTACAGCAAACCTGCACTGGCGCTATCAGCCACAAATTGGCGGCTGGCTTATCTTGGTTGCTATAGGGCTTTGCCTCACGCCCATTTTAATACTTGGCGGCATGGTCACTAATGATTTTTTTGGCCTAAACAGGTGGGGTATAACACTACCCGGCATGCCAAAATATTGGTATAATGCAGCTTTAACCTTCGAGGTTTTAGGAAATGTATTTTCGATATGCTATGCAAGTTTTTGTTTCTTCTTGCTAATAAAGCGTCGTGATATATTCCCCAAACTGGTAATTGGCTTATATGCCTATTTTGTAGTTTTTCAATTTGTAGACTATATTCTGTTGCAGAACACAGGTGTTGATGTAAGAGCCGAAGATGGTAAAGACCTTATGCGCGCCATGGTTGCCGCCGCCATTTGGATCCCCTATTTTATAAAAAGCACGCGGGTACAAAAAACTTTTATTGTGCCTTACCCGGTAAATAAGTATGTGTTTGATACCAACGTAACTGCGCTACCCGAAACAGAACAGATAGAAGAAGAGACGAAGGACGAATAAGTTATCGCGGCAGCGTTTTAAAGTCGATTAAAGGCGGATCATATGCGTTTTTTGGTGAAAATTTTTGATTTAAGGGTGCCAGGTCGTCAAAAAATCCACCGTTACGCAGGTATAGTTTGCCATCCTTTACGCCACCCGAGTAATCTTTACGATAATTTTTGCGGGCGGTTTCATCGCCGGTATATGTTACGCCATTTATAGAATGGAAGCGCCCTTGCGCATCGCCAAGCCATTGATTGGTAAAATATGCCATGCGGGCCTTATCGCCATTACCGGGTTCAAAGTTTTCTACAAAGGAGTACAGATCATTCAAGTAATGTTTAGTTTTGGGGCGAAGGAAGCTTGCGATAAGCAGCCATTTTTCGCTGCCCTTTTCTTTGAACCAAGCAGTGTAGTTAGTTGTATTTTCAGTCGAATTAGGCTCGGCCTCTAATAAAAATGCATAAGTTTTACCTGCTTGCCATGGGTATTGCAGATAGCTTTGGCCGCCCGAGCCTTCGTCGCCAAACTCACCACCATGTACTGCCGGGCCTTTGCTTAACAGTTTTATTCGCAGGCTGTCGGGGATACCTTTTGGGTCATCGGTAGTAAATGGGCTCCATACAGAAAACAGCACGCGGCGCTCAGTTGGGGTGTTTACCTGCATGCCAAAATATCCGCCGCTAAATCCATCTGCCATAAAGTAGGAGCCAATTACATCCATTTTTTGCGGAACGGTTATCTCGTTATAAAACCACTTAACATCGTTTTTAATACTATCGGGTATTGCATACCGCAAATGCACCGATGGCCCGCGCCGCCCGAAATGGAATGATGAACCGGGTTTTACATAGGTAAGTTTATTATCTGCGTTTACGCTGTCTACGATCAAATCGGTAACGTCAGCATAAATGCTACCAGTTTTACTTATCCCCTTTAGGTCAACCTTGATGTAGCCTGATTTTAGGATAGATAGGTTGCCTACACTCACCGTATCATAGGCAGTATTATTAAACTTTTTGGTGAAAACAGTTTTGCCAAAAAAAACATTTATCACGCTATTGCCATTAGGCACACGCAGGCGTAAGGCCAATTTAATAGTTTGTGGATTGGAAACCCTAAAATAAATACTTGTGATATCTTTTGGGCTTTTCCAATTGGTCAAACCGTCATCTGCAATGGTGGCGCCACCTTTAGCCCAGGCATTGCCACCAAGTGGAATGATGGCTTTTATTGATTGCGCATCAACAATAATATTATTGAAAAATAGAATAGAAGCAAGTAGCAGTAAGTTTTTCATTTGCCTTTGAATTGAAAACGCTAAGATAAAACATAACTTATACCCATTTTATCACCAGTGTTTCATCGGCTTCTATACTGATGTGGTTGCCGCCTATTTTACCGCCGCTGTTGGCAAAAATCACCATCGGTTGGCGCTGGGTTTGGGTAATTAGCTTAAACTCGCGGCGGGCATCAGCTTTATTAACGATGATGGTTACAAGGTGCCCGTGGTTCTTTAGTACTTTCATTAATACACCTTTCTGCGGCTCTTCAAAAACAAAGGGCAGGTTTAAGGTGCTATGATCTGCTATTTTCGCCAGGAACATGTTCAGGTGATTATAATCGCCCAGGATGCGGCTACCTAATCCTACAAGCGATGGCAGCCAATAAACTATTCCTTTTCCAAAGGTGTTTTGTGTGGCAATAACGTTATCGCCGTGGTAAGCAAGCGCGGTTGCTGTTGTAGCTTTTAACTCGCCGCGCCATTGGTAGGCGGACAGCGCTATGCCATCTGCAATTAATTCTTCTATTTTATCGATAGCTTTATATTCTAACACATCACCCCCAAACAAGTTGCGTAAAGGTAAACCAAGGCGCGTAGTGGCAACAGCATTTTCGTCGTAATAGCCTGTTAAACCGTCGGCAATTAGTTTGCCGCCCTTCTGTACAAAAGCTTCCAGTAATTGCCAGTATTTAGAGGGAATTGAAATTTGATGCGCTAAAATAATAACTGACCCGGTGTAGTTATCTTGATTAAAATCATATTCGCCTATTTCTTTAAAATTAGCTTGCACACCGGCCTCGCTTAAGGCCTCGTAATAAGCGATTGCCGATTTCATAACTCCACCCTCGTTGCGCCCCTCAAAGCTTTTGCCGCCCATTTGTAGCTTCTTTTCTACCCAAAGTGATTCGCGGGTATAAAGAATTTTGATGCCGGATGCTACTTCTTTTGCATCCTCAAAAAATGCGATGTGATCGTTCAGGGTGCTTATAACCCCGGTGGTAGCCTGCAACCTGTCTGATGGTTCATTATGATAATTCAGCATGCCCCACTCGCCGGCTTCTATACCGGATGAGCGTGGGTTAAGGCACCAGAATATGGCGCCCTTGCTTTCGCTGCCAATAGCTATCCAAAGCCACTGCGCTATTTCTTCTTTGGTAGGGCAAAGCGGCAAAAAGCCACTGTAAGTATTGTTGCCGCCCTGCAACTCGGTCATAAACCAGGGGATTTCGCCTGCTCCCGAGCGAATGATCTCGCAGTTGGCCGCAACCGCTAATGCGTATTGGTGACGGCTAAAATAACCAAAGTGCCAGCTTGCATGTGCCGAGCCGCCAAGGCTGGTTAAAAAGCTGCGCCAGGCAGTAAAATCATATTCGGCCACGTGGGTGAATATGGCGTGGTTGTTTACATGGATAATACTATCCGGATCGTGTTTATGGATCTCATTGATAAGCCATTGCAGGAACCAGGTGTTATAGTAAAGGTGGAAACGCTCGTCTGCAAAATCAAAGTGGTCATATCCGCCGCTGTTATAATCAAAGGCGGCCTGTGCTGCTTTCCATTCTCTAAATTTATCGGTAGCAAATTGCTCTTGTGGGAAATGCCCAACGCCGGGCTCGTTTACCGGCACCCAGCCATAGCAAGATTCGAACTGTTTAAAATGCCCAACCACGTTTTCTACATATCGCGCGATAGCACTCAGATGATCTTCATCCTTGGGGAATTTTAACCCTCCCAGATCTGTAAAGGCAGTAGCTGGGAACAGGTTTCCATAAACTTTAATGCCATACTTATCAGCAGCTTTGTAGGCCTCGTCAAACAAAGTAAAATCCCATTTGCCATCGGCAAAATGCATATAAGTCTCAAACAGGCGGATACGCGTAACCGCCATACCTGCTTCCCGGAGCCGTTTAAACCAAAGGTCAATTTCTTTGGGCGTTTGCCCGGGCTCGATAAAAACCTCGGCACCTATCATGATTGGGGTAGCCTGCTGTTTGGAAGTGTACTGCATAAATAAATATAGGGCATAATTCGCCCCCGGAAACGAATAACTTTTTAAAGCAGGAATGGTTTTAAAACGCGGTTTATGTAGACTGGATGTAGCTATGCAGCTGCTCTATGGTTTCCTTTTGCGAGTGGATGGTTTCGTAAACCAAGTCATTAATAGATACGATGCCACAAAGGTTTTGCTCTTTATCAAAAACCGGCAGGTAACGAATGTTCCGCTCGCTCATGATCAGCATGCAGCTATCCACGGTAGATTCGGGCGTAATATGCGGGAGGCCATTGCTCATAATCTCGCCAACAGTGGTATCGTCAGAGTGTTTACCCATCAATATGATCTTACGGGCGTAATCGCGTTCGGTTACCAGGCCAAGGTATTGGTCATCTTCGGTCACTACTACCGAGCCTATATTTTTTTCGGCCATCAGCTTAAGTACATCTAAAACGGTGGTTTTGGCAGGTACAGCAATAACATTGCTCCCTTTACGGGCAAGGATGTGTTTTACGCTTTTCATATAAATTCAGGTTATTGGAGACCTCAATTTACTAATAACTAATAGAAAAACAACAAGTTATATTAAAATAATAATTTTTCAGGTTCAACTTATGGCGATAACCTTATCTGTAAGCACGCCAAAAACTTTATCATCTTTTCGGCTCAGGATAGCCACTTTGCCGGTAAATTTACCAAAAGAGGGTAGTATAGCCTGGTATTTCCCAAAAGCAAAGCATGGCAACGTTACCTTTTGCCTGCCCTTGCCAACTAAGCTTACGCCGGGATGGATGTGCCCGCATAAAACGTAGCCATCCTCATCTTTCGTCTCCGGGTCGGGCAGTGGGTGATGCAACATCAGGAACGGCCCCATCACCAGTTTTATATGAAGTACAATGCCCAGGTCGTTATAATGTTTATCGCTGATAATATCGTGATTGCCTTTTATCAGGATGATCTCCAGCTTTGAAAACTGACTGCGCCAAAGCACAAACCAATCCCAGTCGTTATTCATATCGCTATGGAAAAGGTCACCCAGGAAAATCAGCTTTGCGGGTTTATGCTCGTATATCAGGTCGGATAGCATGGCAAGGTCATCCTGCTCCATATTTCGGGGGATAGCGATTCCTGCCTTACGGAAATGCCCCACCTTACCAAAATGCACATCAGTTACTATCAGTGCATTTTCTTGCGTCCAGTAAATTGCCTTTTGTGGTAACAGTAAAAGATCCTGGTCTAAAAAACAGAAAGGTGTACCCGCACTCATCGTCATATCGGGGGCAAAGATAAAGGTTTTAAAGCCTCTCCCCAACCTCTCGAGGGAGAGGGAGCTTAAAATACCGGCTTAAGGGTTGAGGTTTCCAAATTTAATATATCTTGCCTCATGGAAATTAAACAAGCCCAGCAGCTGGTTGACGACTGGATAAAAACAACCGGCGTACGTTATTTTAACGAACTTACCAACACCGCCATGCTCATGGAAGAGGTTGGCGAGGTTGCACGCATCATGGCCAGGCAGTACGGCGAGCAATCGTTTAAACCATCAGATAAGAAGGTTAACCTTGCGGATGAAATGGCCGATGTGCTATTTGTACTGATCTGCCTGGCTAACCAAACCGGCGTCGATCTAACCGCCGCACTGGAGAAAAACATGCAAAAGAAAAGCATCCGCGATGCTGACAGGCATAAGAATAATGAGAAGTTAAAATAGCTTTTTTCATTATATAATTCTATAAATGAAAGTAAAACAGAATATAATTCTGTTTTACTTTAAAAATCAAAATATAATAATGTATATTTGGCTAAACCAATTAATCTACATTGTTATGAAAAAGTATTTTTTTATCCTAATCGCCGTAATTGTAGCCTTTACAGCTTGTAACCACAAATCAAACAACGCAGAGCAAGCTGTTTCCATATCCGAGGTTCGTCTTCAACCACCTGTTGTAAAGCCTGACGAAGAGTCCAAAGAAAAAAGCATGGCTTTTGAGGCGCCGATAGTCGTTGACGAACCTCTTGGCAATGCTGATGTAAACCAAGTTGCCAGGGCTAAACCCATCAATGTTGCGAAAAAGATCGTCAAAGAGGGTGAGATGCGATTTGAGACGAACGATGTTGCCCAAACCCGCAAGCAAATCATCAGCTCACTGAAGCAACTTGGTGGATATGCTGAGGATGACAGCGAAACAACTGATGGCGGGATAGGGAGCAAGGAATATACGTTGCTAATTCGCCTGCCCGCAAAAAGCTTTGATGCTTTTTTAGGGACGGTATCTTCAACCGCTACTAAGATCGATAGCCGCAACATCCGTATAAAGGACGTTACCACGCAATTCATAGATACTAAAACCCGGTTGGATAACAAGTTACAATTAGAGAAACGTTATCTGAACTTGCTAAACCGAGCGGGTAAAATGCGCGACCTGTTGGACATTGAGGAAAAGCTGACCGAGATCCGCAGTGACATTGAGGCCACCCAAGGCCAGTTGAATTATATGAGCAAACAGGTTGAATATAGCTCGTTAACAATTACATTTTATACCAAACAGCCCGAGCAGGTTGCCGCAGGTAATGGCTTTGGTTATAAGCTTAAAAGCGCATTAATAAGTGGATGGGAATCTTTACAAAGCCTGTTTTTGGGTTTATTATCAGGTTGGTATCTACTGCTGATAATAGCCGTGCTGATTATATGGATAAAAAAATGGAGAGGAAAAAGAAGACTTGCTAAGCAAGCCTAACCAACTTCTCGCCTTCTAAAACAGGGATGGCGGTTGTAAGGTCAACCTGCAGGCAAAAGTCAATATCTTTTTCGATGCCTAATTTTTTGAGTCGTTCGCCGTGCGATGTTTTGCTTAGGTATTGGCCGATGTTGGCTTTGCCTATCTGGAAAAGGTCATTAGCTGCAATTGCCGGGTCATCAAGCATAAAGCCGTTGCCTTTTAACTGCTCGATAACTGCACCTGCAAAAAGAGTATCTTCCAGATTAAAATTGTTTTTCCACCCGGCACAAACCAATAGGATATTTTCCTGCTGTGTTTTTAACCAGTTACAAAGGGCAGTTAAGTTTAAAAAGGAACCTATTACTATTTTTTTTGCGCTGCGCGATAAATGCAGGGCGTGTGTACCGTTGGTGGTAGTAAGTACAACTGTTTTGCCGGCTACCTTTTCGGCAGTGTAAGAAAAGGGCGAATTGCCAAAATCAAAACCATCTACCACTTTACCATCGCGCTCGGCGGCGATGAGGTAGTTTAACCCTTTCTCCCGGTAAGCGGCGCATTCTTCCACTTCAGATACGGGGATAATAGCATCCGCACCGTTTTCTATCCCGTAACAGATAGACGACGTTGCCCTGAAAATATCTATAACTACCACAATATAATCCGAAACGTTATACAGCGGAATTAAGGCAGGAGAAAGGCAAACGTCTAAAGCTTTCGCAGTCATTGGGTAATTGTAATAAAGGGCGAAGCCCCTCTATTTATAAAACGGTGGCTTTACAACCTGGGCTTTTACTTTATTATCGCGGATAAGGATGTAAATCTCGGTTCCTTCTTTGGCAAATTCGTTTTTAACGTAACCCAGGCCAATTGCTTTTTGTAATGATGGCGATTGGGTACCCGACGTTACTTTACCAATAACATTTCCGTCGGCATCAACTATCTGGTAATCGTGGCGTGGGATGCCGCGGTCTACCATTTCAAACCCGATAAGTTTGCGCGCTACACCAGCGGTTTTTTGTTCTTGTAACGCTTCAGAATTGGTGAATGCTTTGCTGAATTTGGTAACCCAGCCAAGGCCTGCTTCTAAAGGTGAAGTGGTATCGTCAATATCGTTACCATAAAGGCAAAAGCCCATCTCTAAACGCAGGGTATCACGCGCTGCCAAACCAATTGGTTTGATACCGAACGGCTCACCGGCCTTAAACACCTCGCTCCAGATAAATTCGGCGTGCTCGTTATCAAAATAGATCTCGAAACCACCTGCGCCGGTATAACCCGTGGCAGAAACCACCACATTATCAATACCCGCAAATTTACCTTTGGTAAAGGTATAGTACTCCATCGAAGCCAGATCGATGTCTGTTAAGCTTTGCAAAGCGTCTGCAGCTTTAGGGCCTTGTACCGCAAGTAAAGATGTACGGTCTGATATATCCTTCATCTCCACACCTTCGGTGTTAAATTTGCTGATCCAGTTCCAATCTTTCTCGATGTTTGAAGCGTTTACAACCAGCATGTACGTTTTCTCGTCCATACGGTAAACCAACAAGTCGTCTACAATGCCGCCGTCTTCGTTTGGCAGGCAAGAGTACTGCACCTTGCTATCATATAATTTCGATGCATCGTTGCTGGTAACACGCTGGATGAGGTCAAGTGCTTTTTCGCCTTTCAAAATAAACTCGCCCATGTGGCTCACATCAAATACACCTACGCTCTTGCGCACGGTATCGTGTTCGGCGTTTATGCCAACGTATTGTACGGGCATATTGTAGCCCGCAAAAGGCACCATTTTAGCACCCAGATTGGTATGTATTTGTGTTAACGCTGTATTTTTCATGGTGAAAATTATATCACGGCAAAAATAGCAAAATAGCTGTAGTACGCGGGTAGTTTATATAATTGATTGATAAAAATCGGCAAGCTGTTGTGTAATGGTATTCACATCGTGCTGCTGCTCTATAAGGCGGCGCGCGTTGCGGCCAATTTCGCGGCAGTAATGTTCGTCGGTAATGCATCTTTTCATGGCGCGATGGAAATCGTCGGTATTGTTGGCGATAATAATATTTTTACCGTTCTGGATATTGATCCCTTCAGCACCAAGGGTGGTAGAGATGATGCATTTTTCCATTGCCATACCCTCCACAATTTTTACCCGCATGCCGCCACCGGATAGCAGCGGAACGATCATGATAGATTTGCTGTTCACAAATTTAAGTGCATTATCAACCTCGCCATGTATGAACACCTTCCCCAGCACTTCATAATCATCAAACCGCTCGGGGATGTTATGGCCTGCTACATAAAACTTGGCTTTCAGGTCGCCGTCGATTAGGTCTTTATGGAAATTATCTATAAACCACTCTATGCCCTCGCGGTTGGGCAGCCAATCCAGCGAGCCCAGGAAAAACAGGCTTGGGAAATCTTCTTTGCTGTGGTCGGGTTTATATAGCGAAAGGTCTATCCCGATAGGCAAAACCGTTAACGGTATTTTAGTACCGAATGACAGCATGGATGTTTTATCCTGATCGGTAAATACTACTATGCCGTCAAACTTATTTAGCAACTCCAACTCGTAGTTTTTGATTCGGCGGGCAAGTAGCTGCAGATACCAGCGTTTAAACGGGTCACTTTTTTGCTGGGCCAGCTTTTGCCAAACCTGGTGCTCGATGTTATGCGCCCTGAAAATTATTTTTGCCTTTGAGTTTTTGCGAATCACATCCAGGTAGGGCGCCACAAATATCCCCTCTAACTGGACAATGTCGTACTTGTTGTCTGTTAAATTCCTAAACAGCAGCTTCTCGAAGCCGGCATTATAATACTTATCAATATTGTAAGAGTTATTAGTAAACAGGTTGCTCACCGCCTCTATCATGGTTACGCGGGTGTCGATATCGTACTCGGTATAGTTAATCTTTTCAAGTAGCTCATCGCGCTCACGGGGGGCGCTGTTCTTTTTTACGTTGAGGGATATCAGGGTAACGTCGTGCCCAAGCGCTACCAAACCTTTTATGGTATTGCCTACCACAATAGGGTAACCACCATTCTGCGGAAACGGCGTGCGGTGGGTTAGTATTAATATCCTCAAAACAAAGGTCAGTTGGTTGCTGTAAAGGTATTAAACCCTTTAGGCTTTAACAATTATCTCGTCAAAAATAGGGATACCCGGCTGGGTTACTTTAAATGTTTTACGGTGATATGGCGTATGCCCGTGTTGGAGCACCATTTTACGGTGACTGATGGTTGGGTAGCCTTTATTGCTATGCCATTCATATTCCGGGTGTTCCAGGGCTATCTGCTTCATGTAATCGTCCCGGTAAGTTTTGGCGAGGATAGATGCTGCCGCGATGCTGAAATATTTGGCATCGCCCTCCACAATACAGTGGTGTGGGGTATCTCGGTATTTATTGAAACGGTTACCATCTATAATTAAAAACTGTGGGATGCAAAGTAACTTATCAATAGCGCGGTGCATGGCCAGGAATGACGCGTTGAGGATGTTGATCTCGTCTATTTCGATATTATCGCACCAGGCAACGGCATGGGCAATGGCTTTTTCCTCTATCTCTATACGGAGCTGGTAGCGGGTTTCTTCGGTTAATTGCTTAGAATCGTTTAGCAGGTGGTGGTCAAAATCACGGGGGAGAATTACTGCGGCCGCAAATACAGGCCCCGCAAGGCAACCACGACCGGCTTCGTCACATCCGGCTTCAACAAACTCGTGCTGGTACCTTGCTAATAAAACCCGTTCGCTCTTTTTCACCCTGTGCAAATATCTTAAAATAATTGGCCCGCGCCCAATTGCTGTTGAAAAATAACCGCTAAAATCAAAAGGGGCAAACTAACAACTAATACAAATGTTAAAACAGCGTAATGAAGAAATTAGTATTCGTCATTTTTATTTTTTGCGGGATAAGCTGCTTTGCTCAAAAGCACGTGCACCTGCCGCATGGAATGGTATTTGGCACCAAGCCCAACCACATAGCGCCTGTGCCCGCTAATAACATAGAAGCATTTATGGGTAAAAAGATAAGGCAAACCACCGCGCTTACCGGGACACTCATACGGGTTACCAAAGAAAAAGGCGGCTGGTTTGAAATGGATGCGGGCGGGGGTAAGATTATAGCTGCGCATTTTAAAGACTATGACATTACCCTGCCAACCCAATTAAAAGGCCGGGGCGTAATTATACAGGGAGTAGCCCAGCGCATTTTAACGGCCGATGATATGCAGCACTTTGCCGGCGATACGGTAATAGGCAGTAAACAGCACCGGGAAAAGGTTAACCCAAAAACAAGGATCACTTTCGAAGTTTCGGGGTTAATGGTAGACAGGTAGGGAAGCTTGTCCCCGCGTATCATTAAGAGATACGATAAAACAAAAATAGCGATAGGCCTAAACCCATCGCTATTCACAAGCTTTTCGCTTTATTCTTTTCGCTTTCAACCTACTTAAGCAAACCTCGCTTCTTTTCTTAAAGAAGCCGGTTCGACATGAAGGTAGTGGGCGAATAATTCTTTTACTTTTTCGGCTACTTCGGCACGGTTAACAGTTTGGGCATTACGTCGGCATTTAAGGTAATGCTCACGGGCGATTTTTTCTGACAGGTCGCCAAGGGTTTTTACCTTAAGTTCGCGGCCAAATTTACCTGCCAGTATCAAGCCGGTAATAGAGATCACCATACCTATGTAACCAACAATGCCAAATACAAAACTAACGGTTACAGATACCACCAGCGCTATGGCAAATGCCCATATTACCAACGGTTTTGGTCGCAGCAGGTTCATATGTAAACCCATTTCGTCTTCCAGGTCGGCAACAACCTCTATACGGTTATCGCGCGGGAAAAGCTCACAAAGCTTAGTTTGTGGTTTGAGGTCGCATTTCTCGATCGGTTTTTTAGCGTTGATCGCATTACGCAATTTATAAAAAGCCTGTTGCGTGGTGCAACTTTCGCCCTGTACTTGTTTAACCTTGTCAACAACCATGTCGCACAGGGCGCCAAAAGTTTTTATGTGTTTAAGATCTTCGTCTGCGAATCGGATATTGAACGATCTTTCGATCTTTAACAAAACATCACTTACATCCTCCGGATCGATATTATTCAAATTAACGACCGGTGTATTTTTTAAACTAACTTTCAATCCTATAGTACTAAATTAAACCATTTAGCCGCCGCGAAAACCCGGGGCGCTAATATTAAATTCAAAACCGGTGCCAGTTTTAAATTACTTGCTCAAATACATTGATTTTTCTTTATACAGGTGCCTGAAGTATGGATCCTGCAAATCGGGTATAAACCTTATCGCTTCCCCGGTCGATTTCATTTCGGGGCCCAGTTGTTTTTCAACCTCGGGGAACTTATCAAACGAAAATACAGGCTCTTTTATTGCATATCCTTTAAGCTTGCGCTCAATGGTAAAGTCTTTTAGTTTGTTAACGCCAAGCATTACTTTGGCGGCAATATTTATGTACGGCACATCGTAAGCCTTAGCTATAAATGGCACCGTACGTGATGCACGCGGGTTTGCCTCAATCACAAATACCTTATCTTCCTTAACCGCGAACTGGATGTTTAGCAAGCCACGAACGTTTAACGCACGTGCTATTTTGGCAGTATATTCTTCCATCTGGCTGATCACGTTATCGCTCAGATCAAACGGTGGTAATACCGCGAATGAGTCGCCCGAGTGGATGCCGGCAGGCTCAATGTGTTCCATTAAACCAATGATATGCACATCCTCGCCATCGTGGATAGAATCTGACTCAGTTTCGGCAGCGCGATCCAGGAAGTGGTCAATTAATACCCTATTACCGGGTAAATTTTTCAACAGATTTACCACAGATTTCTCCAGGTCCTCATCGTTTATCACGATGCTCATGCCCTGGCCGCCAAGTACGTAACTTGGGCGCACCAACACCGGGTAGCCTACTTCGTGCGCAACAACCAGTGCTTCTTCGGCACTTTCTGCAACACCATATTTAGGGTAAGGGATCTCTAATTCTTTCAACAGGTCGCTAAAACGGCCGCGGTCTTCAGCAACATCCATATCATTGAATGATGTACCGATGATCTTGATGCCATGCTCATGCAGCTTCTCGGCCATTTTAAGGGCGGTTTGGCCACCTAACTGAACAATAACGCCTTCCGGTTTCTCCAGGTCGATTATCTCGCGTACATGCTCCCAAAAAACGGGCTCGAAGTACAGCTTGTCGGCCATGTTAAAGTCGGTAGATACAGTCTCAGGGTTACAGTTGATCATAATGGCTTCGTAACCGCTTTCTTTAGCGGCTAATAAACCATGCACACAGCTGTAATCAAATTCGATACCCTGGCCAATACGGTTAGGGCCCGATCCCAATACGACGATCTTCTTTTTATCAGATACGATAGATTCGTTCTCGCCTTCGTAAGTAGAGTAGTAGTATGGCGTTTTCGCAGCAAACTCGGCCGCGCAGGTATCCACCATTTTGTAAACACGTTTTATGCCCAGTGCTTTGCGGCGCTGATAAACATCTTCTTCGGTTACATTACCTAAAACGTAGGCAATTTGGGTATCCGAAAAACCACGTTGTTTAAGGGTGAAGAAGAAATCTTCGGGGATATTATTTAATGAGTAGCGGCGTAGTTCTATTTCGATGTTCACTACATCCTGGATCTGGTTCAGGAACCAGCGGTCAATTTTTGTTACCTTTCGGATAGATTCAATTGGTACACCCAGGCTCATGGCATCATAGATATGGAACAACCTGTCCCAACTTGGATGCTCCAGACTGTGCATGATCTCGTCCAGGTTGCGGCTTTGGCGGCCATCGGCCCCAAGGCCGGCACGTCCAATCTCCAAACTCTGGCAGGCTTTCTGTAAAGCCTCTATAAAGCTGCGTCCAATGCCCATAACCTCGCCTACCGATTTCATGGTAAGGCCAAGCTCGCGGTTAGCGCCTTTAAATTTGTCAAAGTTCCAGCGGGGGATCTTCACGATCACGTAATCTAATGTTGGCTCAAAGTAAGCCGACGTTGTTTTGGTGATCTGGTTCTCTATTTCATCAAGGTTGTAACCTATGGCCAGCTTTGCAGCTATTTTAGCTATGGGGTAACCTGTTGCTTTTGATGCTAATGCTGATGAGCGCGATACGCGTGGATTTATCTCAATAGCGATAATGGTTTCATCGGCCGGGTTAACCGAGAACTGTACGTTACAGCCACCTGCGAAGTTACCAATGGCGCGCATCATTTTAATGGCTTGGTTACGCATCTCCTGGTAGCAGCGGTCGCTAAGGGTCATGGCCGGTGCCACAGTTATCGAGTCGCCTGTGTGGATGCCCATCGGGTCGAAGTTTTCGATAGAACAGATGATGATAACGTTATCATTACCGTCCCTCAATAACTCTAATTCGTATTCTTTCCAGCCTAAAACGGCTTGCTCTACCAAAACCTCGTGGGTTGGCGATGCCTGCAAACCGCGGCTTAAAGCAGCGTCAAAATCTTCTTTTTTATGTACAAAGCCCGCGCCTTTACCACCAAGGGTATAGCTTGGGCGAATTACCAGCGGGAAACCAATTTCCTGCGCGGCTTCTTTACCTTCCAGGAACGAGTTGGCTATTTTTGAAGGAGCCACCCCAACGCCAATATCCACCATTAACTGGCGGAAGGCTTCGCGGTTCTCCGTTTTCTCTATGGCGGCTATATCAACCCCTATAATTTTAACCCCGTATTTTTTCCATAAGCCTTGCTCATCAGCCTCGATGCAAAGGTTTAACGCGGTTTGGCCACCCATAGTAGGCAGCACGGCGTCAATCTTTTGTTCGATGAGTATTTTCTCAAGGCTTTCCACGTTAAGCGGTAGCAGATAAACATGGTCGCCAATAACCTTATCGGTCATGATGGTGGCGGGGTTGCTGTTGATGATGGATACGGTGATGCCTTCATCCTTTAACGAAAGGGCAGCCTGCGAACCGGCATAATCAAACTCACACGCCTGGCCTATAATAATAGGGCCCGAACCAATAATTAAAACGGATTTGATGGAAGTATCTCTGGGCATAGGGCTTTTTAAGTCAAAAAGTTAAAATTCAAAAGTAAAAATGGATGGTCCATTTCACATAAATCCTATGCGCTGAAAGGCGAAAAATCCCGACCTCAGCGTCGGGGTGCAAAGATAGCATTTTGCAGGTATTTGGGTAGTTAAATTTGTAAAAACATGTATTAACATTTGTGTACATCTTTAAACTTAAGCATGTCTGCCAATCGTAACTCCTTATCTGTGTCAAATCCACACGATGTTGTAAATTCTTTTGGGTTGCTGTATGTGCCAAAAAGCATGTCCCACCACACTATATCGCCGTAATTACTGGTGTGTTTATTATACTCGTGATGGATGCGGTGCATCTCGGGCCGTTAAAAAATATAGCCTATCCATTTAGGTGTTTTAATATTGGTATGGTAGAAAAACTCGCCTAATATAATAGTCCTTATTTCATATTAGTCTTTAAACAAAGTAACCAATTTGGGGAAAACACTCCCTTTTTCAGTATGATTAGTGAAATCGATTTCTGGTAGACTTGATGTAAATAATAATTCATTACTGCTAATCCGCTTCAAATTAATTTTAACATTATTCCCTGAAACTTCATCCCTGTAGGTTCCTGAAAATTCATTATTGTTACCCACTGAAATTAAAGACATATCTAACGTAAAACGATTTGCTATTTGCGACCCTCCCTTGATAAAATGTGTGACCTTTACATTTAGGAAATCTACATAGATATCTATTGTGCCGCGCTTAATTTGCTTCTTCTCGTTGGCAATGCTTAATTTAAAATCACTACCAGCTGATTTCCAATTACCTGAAAAATCATTTTTTATGGGGTTTTCGAGGTATTTACCTTGAGTTAATTCTAAGTTTTTTAACTGTGCGTTTGCACAATTGCAAAACAAAACTGACAATACTATTAAGAAATTTTTCATATTAGTTACAATTTTTTAAAGTTATAGTATTTGTAATAGGATCGTAAGATTCAACCACCCAGTTTGAAAAATCAGTGTTGGCTTTTAAAACAGAAATCCCCATATTTAGAGTGTTAATCATACTTAAAAGATTAGTTTCATTTTGAATGGTCGTATTGCCCGCCTTAATGTAGTTATTATAAATATTATCAAACAAATCTCTTCCTAACTGATCTGAAAAATACGTGGTAAATGCACTCGTGAATTTCTGATAATCACCAATCATCATAGAATACGTTGTTCCCTGACTTGTAATCACAGAAAAACTGAAACTATCTTTATTTGCAACTTTGTTTTGTTGGACATATTGAAAAAATGCATTTATATCGGAATTACTAAAAGTTGACAACGAAAGTTGAGCCGCATAATGGCTATGAACAATGTATTCTAAAGATGCATTTGCAAGGCTGCTCGGCTGAGGCGCATCCCAAGACAATGTGTTTGGTGTTCCCGTCCGATATTGTGCTACAGTACCCACTGATTTTAAATATCCGGTTTCATAGTTAAGATTAAGTTTACTTTTCAAATCTGCTAATTGAGTTTTAAGATCCGCTTTGGCTTTTTGTTTTCTGATTTTATCACAAGGATCCTCCGGTGGCGGTACTGGCGTACACGGATTGGTTCCGCCACCTCCACCACCACCAGGTACCAAGTTAACATGCTGACCGCCTACAATTGCTACCCCACCTACCGGCGGGCATGGGTTAGGGGGAGGCGGGGGAGGAAAATCGCCGGGATTTGTGCCGCCGCCGCCACTACCGCCACCGCCTGAACCGCCACTACCACCACCATCTGGTACGTCATAGCATTGGGTAATATAACTGGTCGTATAAGTGTAAGTACAATCATACATTCCCGTAGCAGGATTGGTAAAACAGCTGGCCGTTGTTGTTACCACAGGTTGAGAATAACAAAGCTGGGCTACGTTAATATCTTGCTTTGAGTTAACTTGCTTAGAAGGTGTTGCCGGTATACCGGATGTAACCGATAGCGTATTTGTGATAATGCCTTTTTCATACCGCCATCCGGCAAGGAATTCACCCTGCGCAGTATAATAGAGCAGCCTGCCGCTGAAGTCTTTATCGTGACTTTTATAAGTATTAAGGTTTAACCGGGCGAAATTTCCGTTTATGAAAGCTGTATCTGCTATTAAAACCATGTACCAGCCCCTAAATACACCTAAACTATCTTTTTGTACGATGAAAGACGTTTTAGTATAGTTGTTCTGTTGTGTAATGCCGTTCGCGTTGGTGCGGTCAAAAGCAAATACTACGGAACTGTTAACGAGGGGTAGTTCAACAAAGCTACCTTTGAATTTGCTGTAAACATCGGGTTTGTTCCAGTCAAGGTTAATTCCTTCATTCCACTTACGGTCGTTTAAAGAATTGGTGGCTTGTGAAGATTGTTTGTTGATCTTGGCGTTTGTTTCGAACCAGGCTTTTGCTTCTTTTATAGTTATAGATTGCACTGTATTATCTAAAGGGGTTGTACTTGTTGTAATTTCTTTTTTACAGCTGTAAACAAGTACAACAATAAAAAGTGAGAGCAGAAAAAAAGTAAATGCTAAATGCCGCTCAGCAAACCGCGAGAAATAATTTTTCATTTGTGATAAATTTGGTATGTATTACATCCAAATATAACACATTAATAAACTTAAAAGCAATCCCGTTAACTTTTTTTAACACGGATGAAATATTCGCTAAAAGGTTTACTTAATTAACTTATTATTAGCATCCGGGAAAATAAGAATTGGCTCGTAAGCACGGGCCTCATCAGCCTCCATGTATGCGTATGACATGATGATCACGATATCGCCAACCTGGGCTAACCTTGCCGTCGCGCCGTTAAGGCATATGGTACCGCTGCCACGTTCGCCCCTTATAACATAGGTTTCGAAACGGGCGCCGTTGTTATTGTTAACAATTTGCACCTTTTCGTTCGGGATGATATTAGCCGCGTCAATAAGGTCTTCATCAATGGTTATACTGCCAACGTAGTTCAATTCGGCCTGTGTAACCTTAACGCGATGAAGCTTTGATTTTAATACCTCAATAATCATGGTGCAAAGGTAGGAATATTTGGTTGATGGTTCATAGTTGATAGTTCATGGTAATGTTTCGCGTTTGTAATATCTGTATGACGGTTCTATGATCTATGAACCGTTAACTACTACCCATTTAATAATCACATTATCTATCAGCCTTGTTTTGCCAACGCGGGCGGCAGTTAGTGCAACAATATTTTTGGTATCCTCATTAGCAGGTAATAGCGTTTCGCCATCTACTATCCTGAAGTACTCTGGCTCAACACCATTTTCGGCTGTCAGTTTATCCATGGCTTGTTTTTGTAATGCCTCGATATTGTGATCGTCGAAATTGGCTTCTACCCAGTTAAGTGTTTTTGATAAAATGAGTGAGTATTGCCTGTCTTCGGCAGTTAAATGCACATTGCGAGAGCTCATGGCAAGGCCGTCGGCTTCTCGTTCTATAGGGCACATCACCATACTTACCGGGATGTGCATCAACTCTATCATTTTGCTCACCACCATAAACTGTTGGTAATCCTTCTGGCCCATATACAGGTTGGTTGGCTTTACAATATCAAGTAGTTTAAATACCACCTGCATAACACCCTGATAATGGCCGGGCCTAAATTCACCCTCCAGTAAATGTTCAAGTTGCCCAATGTCTAAATGCCATTGCTCATTATCGTCATACATCTCGTTAACCCCGGGGTTAAACAAAACATCACAACCGGCTTGCTCCAGCTTGGCCATATCGGCCTCGATAGGGCGGGGATATTTTTCGAGGTCTTTAGGGTCGTTAAACTGGGTGGGGTTTACAAAAATGCTGCATACGCTAATTGTATTGGCTTGGTTTGCCTGCGCAATAAGCGACAGGTGGCCATTGTGCAGCGCGCCCATGGTAGGCACAAAGCCAATAGTTACGGTGCCCTGTTCAGATAAATATTCGCGAAGATCCTTGCGGGTGATAAATGTTTTCAAACTAAAATAAAGATTGCAAAAATTTGGCAAAGGTGTACAATTACTTAAAAACTACCAAACGCTGTTGCACAAGTGGTTGCCAGTTCATATAATAATGCTTATATTTGCACACTCAAATTTTTTGAACTTCTTATACATTTATTAATAGATTAGTGATGGGTAAATCAAAACTACTGTTCATAACTCATGAAATGTCTCCCTTTCTCGAATTAACAAAAATTGCTGAGATAACGCGCCAACTTCCGCAAGCTATGCAGGATAAAGGTTTCGAGATCCGCATTTTGATGCCACGTTTTGGGAACATTAATGAGCGCAGGAACCGTTTACATGAAGTTATCCGTTTATCAGGGATGAACATCATTATTAATGATAATGATAATCCGCTGATCATCAAGGTAGCTTCTATCCCTGCAGCACGCATGCAGGTTTACTTTTTAGATAACGAAGAGTATTTTCAACGCAAGCACGTTTTCAACGACAAAGACGGTAAATTTTATGCCGATAACGACGAGCGTATGATCTTCTTCTGCAAGGGTGCATTAGAAACTGTTAAAAAACTTGGCTGGGCGCCGGATGTTATCCATTGCCACGGATGGATGAGTGCTTTGGTGCCTGCTTATTTAAAGACAACGTACAAAGACGACCCTACATTCAAAAATTCAAAAGTAGTTTACTCAATCTACGGAAATGAGTTTACGGAAAAAATGGATGATGATTTTGCACGTAAAGCCATAATGGGCGATATGACCGAAGCTAATACTGAAGTTTACAAAGAAGGTACCAATACAGCCATGTATGCGGGTGCTATCCATTACAGCGATGGTATTGTTTTAGGCAGTGCCGATATTGATGCCGATGTGTTAAATAATGTTAAAAACAGCAATAAATCGGTAATGGAATACGTTTCCACTTCTGATTTCGAAAATTATTACAATTTTTACGAAGAAATCACCAACGAACAATTGGTGGATGTTGCTTAAGCTTTAAAATTATATATGAAATTTTACAAATTAGGCTTATTAACCCTGTTAATAAGCCTTTTTATTTTGAATAGCTGCAAAACGCAGGATGGTATAGGTTTAGACCCGGCCAACCATATAAACGGTAGCTTGATAACAGATAACAGCGTTGTGGCTACAACCGTGCTTGAAGATTCTATTATTACAAATAATTTATCTTCTCGTGCACCGTTGGCCTACTTTAAGGATCCTGAATTTGGTATTACCGAAACTAACCTATCGGCAGTATTATCTTTGCCAGCTTCTGTAGCCTATACACCGCCAACAGGCGTAATTAAGGTAGATTCGGCTATATTGGTATTGCCTTATGCAACAAACGGCTTTTACGGCGATTCGCTTTTGTCAAGCTTTAAGATTGATGTACGCCAGCTAAATGAGCGTATAACGCCTTCAAAATCTTACTCTAATAACAAGCATTTTGAAACTATTTCAACTATAATAGGGTCAAAAACATTCAAATCAAGATCGCACGATAGTTTATATATTAAAGCGATAGTTATTGGCCGGCCAGATACGCTGATTAGGGTTAAGCCACAAGTTCGGATCCCACTTGATCCCGACAGGATGTCTGAATCTTTTTTTGGTGCAACGCCATCATCATTGGGCAATAATACGGTGTTTCAAAATACGTTTAAAGGATTAAATATTTCACTTGATAAATCCACAACAACTGGCGTGGGCGGTAATATGTTTTTTAGACTTGATTCTGCTGTGGTTACTTACTATTATCGCAGAACTAATGCAGGTGCTATCGATACCGCTGCGGTATCGTTGCCGTTAGCTACAAATGTAACCGAAATTAAGCACGCCTATAGCACACAAGTACAGGCTGCTTTAGACGGTACATCTACAGATAATTTGGTTTATTTACAAGGCCTTGCCGGCCTAAGGTCGAAAATTTCGTTCCCGAATGTCAAAAATATATTTACCGAAGGCGCTAATAATGTAATTATAAACCGTGCGGAACTTGTGGTAAGTGTTAAGCCAGGCACCGGTACACCATTTGCGCCAGGTAAAAGGCTTACGCTGTATAAATACGATATTGCAAAGCAACGTGTAAATTTACAGGATGCATCCCAGTTAGATCCACGGGCATCTGTTTTTGGCGGCAACTTTGATGCTACAAAAGGCGAGTACCATTTTATAGTAACCGCGTTCTTGCAAGATCTGCTGTTAGGTAAAACGGTTGATTACGGTACCTTCCTGGCACCGGTTGACCCTACTGCCACTACTACCCTTAATATTAATCCTGCTTCTACTTATGCCGATAGGACAATTATAGGCGGCAAGAATGCATCACCCTATAACATTAAGCTTAACATCATTTATACCAAGCTTAATCAATAAAAAAACTTTTTAAAGCCTTTGAAAAATACCCCAAATGGGGTATTTTTTTATATCTAATTTTTAACCTTGATAATGCTATTTATCTCCTTACTTTTGTTGCACATCTAATTCTATCAATTACAATACAAAATTCTATTTATTTATGTGCGGCATAGTAGGTTATATAGGTTTTAGAGACGCCTATCCAATAGTAATAAAAGGACTTCACAGGCTTGAATATCGCGGCTACGACAGTGCTGGTGTTGCCCTTGCAAATGATGGTCTAAAACTTTTTAAAAAGGCCGGAAAAGTAAGCGATCTGGAAGCCCATGTTGAGGGCCAGGATCTTGCCGGTACAGCGGGTATGGGCCATACCCGCTGGGCTACCCATGGCGCGCCAAGCGACAGAAATTCGCATCCGCACTCATCAGGCGACAGCAAGCTTACCATCATCCACAATGGTATCATTGAAAATTACGCTACCCTTAAAGAAGCCCTTTCATCAAAAGGCCACGAGTTTAAAAGCGATACCGATACCGAGGTATTAATACACCTTATTGAAGAAATAAAAGACGTCACAGGCCTTGGCCTGCGCGAAGCGGTTAGGCTTGCCCTAAACCGTGTTGTTGGTGCTTATGCCATTGTTATTATGAGCGCGGATGAGCCAGATGAGCTAATAGCGGCCCGCAAAGGAAGCCCCATGGTAATTGGCGTTGGTAAAGGCGAATATTTTATTGCATCTGATGCTACACCAATTGTGGAGTACACCAAAAACGTCATCTACCTAAATGATAACGAGATTGCTTACGTTAGGCGCGATGACCTGCTGATCAAAAATATAGACAATACTATTCAAACCCCTTACATACAAGAACTGGAGCTTAAGCTGGAAATGCTTGAAAAAGGCGGCTACGACCACTTTATGCTTAAAGAGATTTACGAGCAACCGCGCTCTATCCGCGATTGTCTGCGTGGCCGTATCTATCCAGAGCAGGGTTTGGTTGCCCTGGGTGGTATAAAAGAATACATTGAAAAGCTAAAGAACATCGACCGTATAATTATTGTGGCATGTGGCACCTCATGGCATGCGGGTTTGGTAGGCGAATATTTAATTGAAGAATACGCGCGTGTACCTGTTGAGGTAGAGTATGCATCCGAATTTAGATACCGTAACCCAATTATATCTTCAAAGGATTTAGTTATTGCCATTTCACAATCCGGCGAAACTGCCGATACTATGGCGGCTATCGAGCTTGCTAAAGAAAAAGGCGCTACTATATTTGGCATCTGTAATGTTGTTGGTGCATCTATACCACGTATTACGCATGCAGGGGTTTATACCCACGCAGGCCCCGAAATAGGTGTGGCATCAACTAAGGCATTTACTGCACAGGTTACTGTATTAACGCTTATAGCTTTCTACATAGCCCAGCAACGCGGTACAATTACCCAAAGCAAATTTATTGAGTACTTAACCGAGCTTGATGAGATTCCCTCATTGGTTGAGCAAACCTTGAAATGTAACGATGTGGTTAAAGCCATTGCCGAGCGTTTTAAAGATTCTACCAATTGCCTGTTCCTTGGCCGTGGCAGTTCGTTCCCGGTTGCGCTTGAGGGTGCTTTAAAACTAAAAGAGATTTCTTACATCCACGCGGAAGGTTATCCTGCTGCTGAGATGAAACACGGCCCTATCGCCTTAATTGATGCGGATATGCCGGTTGTGTTCATTGCTACCAAAAACTCATCGTATGAGAAGGTTATAAGCAATATACAAGAGGTTAAAGCCCGTGGAGGCCACGTCATCGCTATTGTATCTGAAGGTGATACCGATGTTAAAGCAATGGCCGATTACACCATCGAGATCCCGCAAACAGGCGAAACTTTTGTACCGTTACTGGCAACTATACCGTTGCAGCTGCTATCATACCACATCGCGGTAATGCGTGGTTGTAATGTAGACCAGCCACGTAACCTTGCAAAATCTGTGACAGTTGAGTAGTGATTAGTGAACTGAGATTTGTTCGCTAAATTTTATATTATACAAAGGCCGGTAGTTGTTATCGGCCTTTTTTTGCGCAATATCTTTAACCTCAAATCTTTAGCTTCAAATATATTTCACCTAATCTCCCATCTCCAGTCTCCAGTGGCTAAAACTGGAACAATCCTTGCCATAATTTATTTAACTAAAACTAATATATGGCACACCGCGGGAAACGAGGCCCATGCTGGGCAGGCTACAAAATAGCAGGCATGAAGAAAAAGAATGGCAAAAAAGTGCCTAACTGTGTTAAATCGGCGTCATCACCAAAACGAAAAGCTAAGAAATAAGGAAGCCGCCCGTGTTTGGCGGGCGGCTTCTATAAGCATAACGTTTGTCTAGACTTTTTTTGTCTTAGCTTCAACCTACGCCGGCATATGTTTCATGGTCTCGCTAAGGTCTAACTGCAGGCCTTGTGCTACTGCCATACCTAATCCAATATCCGCCCGAAACCAGTGGCAAAGCTGCCTGTTGGTTATTTCGTCTTTTTTAGGGCCATCAATACCACTCATGGAGTGTACAATGTTTTTCACCAGATCTTTTTTAGCCTCATCGCTCATCAGCTTGTATAGGTTTCCCGGTTGGGTGTAATGGTCGTTCTCGCCATCGGCATTGCGGTCATACCAATCTGCAACTTGGGCATTTATATCCCAAGCCGGTTCCTTATAACTTGGGTCGGCATGGATATCATCAAAACTGTTTGGCGAATAATTAGGGTTTCTACCGCCATTGCCATCAACCCGCATCCTGCCATCGCGCTGGTAATTGTTCACCATAAAGGGGCAACGGTTTACCGGGATCTGCTCATAATTAGCCCCAAGGCGGTAACGGTGCGCGTCGGGGTAAGAAAGTATGCGGCCCTGCAACATTTTGTCGGGAAAGTAGCCTATGCCATCTACAACGTGTGCCGGTGCAAAGGCAGCCTGCTCTACGTGTGCAAAATAGTTATCGGGGTTTTCGTTTAATTCTAAAACACCAACATCAATAAGAGGGTAGTCGCCATGTGGCCATACTTTGGTAAGGTCGAACGGATTGATATGATAGGTAGCAGCTTCCGCCTCTGGCATTACCTGGATCTTCAAATTCCACTTAGGAAACTCGCCGTTATCGATATGCGTTAAAAGGTCGTGCTGTGCAAAATCGGGGTTTTTGCCTCGCATGTCGCCGGCTTCTTCATCGGTAAAATTCTTGATGCCCTGTTGGGTTTTAAAGTGGAACTTCACATAGAAACGTTCGTTGTTATTATTAATGAACGAGAACGTATGGCTGCCAAAGCCATCCATGTGGCGGTAACCATACGGTGTGCCGCGGTCGCTCATTAAAATAGTCACCTGGTGAAGGCTCTCGGGGTTAAGCGACCAAAAATCCCACATCATGGTTGCACTTTTGCAATTGGAATAAGGATCCCGTTTTTGGGTGTGGATAAAATCGCCGAATTTTTTAGGGTCTTTTATAAAAAACACAGGCGTATTGTTGCCAACCAGGTCCCAATTACCGTCTTCTGTATAAAACTTAAGGGCAAAACCACGCGGGTCGCGCTCGGTATCGGCAGATCCCTTTTCGCCACCAACGGTAGAGAAGCGCAGGAATGTGCGGGTTTCTTTGCCTATCTCGTTAAAAAGCTTTGCGCGGGTATATTTGGTAATATCGTGAGTGATGGTTAAAGTGCCATAAGCGCCCGAACCCTTTGCGTGCACAACCCGCTCGGGGATGCGTTCGCGATTAAAGTGGGCCATTTTTTCGTGCAGGATAAAATCCTGCAATAGAATAGGGCCGCGTGGTCCTGCTGTTTGAGAGTTCTCGTTTTCTGCGTACGGCTTGCCCGATGCAGTAGTAAGTTTCTTTTTTATAGGGCCCATTATTTACTTAGATTAGTAAAATCAAACTTCACTAAAAATTATGAATAGAAAAAATCAATAATTACTATCTTTAGATAGATTATATTGATAATGACTATAACACAACTCGAATACGTTATCGCGGTTGACACCTACCGCAGCTTTGTGGCCGCCGCCAATAAATGTTTTGTTACCCAGCCAACGCTTAGTATGCAGATTCAGAAGCTGGAAGATACGCTTGGCGTAAAACTTTTCGATCGCAGCCATCAGCCGGTTATTCCTACCGAAATTGGTGAGGAGATCATAGCACAAGCGAGGATTTTACTGGCCGAAAGCGAAAAAATAAAGGAAATTATCACCGACAGACAAAAAGAATTGTCGGGAGAATTAAAGGTGGGCATCATCCCAACGGTGGCCCCGTATATACTACCCAAGATACTGAACGGCTTTATTGAAAAATATCCGCAGGTAAAACTCATTGTTTGGGAGCAAACTACCGAGATGATCATCCAGCAGCTAAAAATGGGGACGTTGGATTGCGGCATCCTATCTACCCCTTTGCACGAAAACAGCCTGACGGAAATCCCCGTTTTTTACGAAAACTTTGTAGCCTACGCATCCAAAAACAGCAAGCTCTATAAAAAGAAAACCATTACGCCCGATGATATTGATATGGAAGAGATTTGGGTGCTTAACGAAGGCCATTGTATGCGCGAGCAGGTGCTGAATATTTGCCAGCGCCGCAAAGCCACAAAAGGGTTTCAGCATTTTGAGTATAACACGGGTAGTGTTGAAACTTTGAAACGCATGGTGGATATGAACAATGGCGCAACCATTTTGCCCGAACTTGCACTTGCCGATATGAACGACCGCCAGCGCGACCGTGTGCGCTACTTTAAAAGCCCCGAGCCAGCACGCGAAGTAAGCATAGTGATACACCGTAATTTTTTAAAACGCCGAATGATAGAAGCCCTAAAAGTAGAGATCCTTGATTTTGTGCCAAAGCGTTTGCGTACAAAAAAGAAGAAAGAAATAATGGAGATATAAGGCGATAAATTGCAGAGACGCGATTACTTCGCGTCTCTTATAAGATTGCCTTACCAAAGGGACACGCAAAGCATTGCATCTTTACTGTAATGTTATTTGTTGGTCACTTCCCTCAAAGCCTCAACAATTTTTAAAGCAGTTGTGGCAAGTTCGTCTGCTGTTGGGCTAAGTTTTGGGCGGGCAAAATTCATATCATCTACCTGGTTCATGGGTATCAGATGAATATGGGCGTGGGGCACTTCTAAGCCAATTACGGCTACTCCAACCTTTTTACATGAAATAGCTTTTTTAATGCCCGTTGCCACGATTTTGGCGAACATCTGCAAGCCTATATAAACCTCATCATCCAGGTCAAAAATATAATCAACCTCGGTTTTAGGTATCACCAATACATGGCCCTCTGCCAGCGGGCTGATATCTAAAAACGCCAGAAACTCGTTAGTTTCAGCAACTTTGTGCGACGGTATTTCGCCTGATATAATTTTTGAAAAGATGCTCATGGTTGGGATATAATTAGTGATTTAATGAGTTGGTGAATTAGTGATTTTGAAATTCGCTCAATCACTAATTTACTCATTCGTCATTACCTGGAAATTTCCATTACCTCAAATTCAATAACACCTGCAGGTACGGTTATCTCGGCAACTTCGCCAACAGATTTGCCCAAAAGGCCTTTTGCAATAGGTGACGTTACCGATATTTTACCGGCTTTCATATCCGCTTCGCTTTCTGATACCAATTGGTAGCTCATTGTAGCGCCACTTTTTAAGTTTTTAATTTTTACGATAGATAGCGCCAAAACCTTTGATGAGTCCAGTTTAGATTCATCAAGCAAACGCGCGTTTGCAAGGGTTTCCTGCATCTGGGAAATTTTACCTTCGTGAAGCCCTTGCGCTTCTTTGGCTGCATCGTATTCGGCGTTCTCAGATAAGTCGCCTTTATCGCGCGCCTCAGCTATTGCAGCACTGATGTTAGCGCGGCCTGTAGTTTTTAAATATTGTAATTCTTCTTTTAATTTTTCTAAACCTTCTTTGGTATAGTATGATACCTCTGCCATAACACAATTATAATTAGTATTTATTATCAGATTACGCCAAAAAAAACCGCCCCCCTACTTTTTCCATAGAAGAGCGTGATGGCCTTAAAAACAAACAAGACTACGTGGGTTACCCTGCATAGTCTTGTTTAGTGTAAAACGAAGATAATATAATTAAGTTTTAATATCCAAATTTTTTTGTTGCACAAATTGAACTGATCTTGACTATTCACCTCCCGATAGCTACAGGGACAACCCAAGCTTAGAAAGCTTGGTGGCCATCACTTCGCTTATTTTGCGGTAGCTTTCAAACGTCCAACCGGCAACGTGGGGGCTAAGTAACAGCTTGCCGCTTTGGCGCAGTTCATCAAACCATTTTTGCTGGCCCAGCGCCGGGAATTTTTCTACCTCCAGCACATCCAACCCGGCAGCTATAATTTTGCCTTGTTTAATGGCATTAAGCACCGCCTGTGTTTTTACAACCTTGCCGCGGGCCGTGTTGATAAAGAAAATAGGCTTTTTAAAATGGAACAGGTATTCATCATCCACCAATCCATCGGTTTCTTTAGTTAGCGGAATATGCAGGCTCAGCACATCGCTGGTGCGTACAATCTCTTCCATGCTTACCTCGCGGGCGTATTGGTCGCTAAAGCCCGTTTTATATTTATCGTAAGCAATAACCAATACCCCAAAGCCCGACAGCCTTTTGGCAAAGCTGCTGCCCATGTGGCCGTAACCGATAATACCAACAGTTTTGCCCTTAAGCTCGTGCCCGCGGTTTTCCTCGCGCAGCCATTTGCCGTTACGGATCTCGGAATCGCCACGGTTAATGTTATTCATTAAAGATAGCAGCAGCCCCATAGCATGCTCGCCCACGGCATCCATGTTGCCTTCGGGCGCATTGATCAGTTCTATGCCTTTGGCAATGGCGTAGCCCTCGTCAATATTGTCCATACCGGCACCGGCGCGGCAAATAAAGCGTAGGTTTTGTGCTTTATCAATCAAGGTCTTATCCACCTGGAATTTTGAGCGGATAGCCAATCCATCATAATCATTAATAATAGCGAAGGCTTCTTCCAACTTCATATCTGGTTGGTAATTTACGGTGTAGCCAAAACTTTGGGCTTGCTCCATAAAGGCGGGGTGCAGGTCATCAACTATAAGGATGTGATTTTTCAAGGATATAAATGTTTGATGGCAAAATTAAGAAAAAGCAAGTCATTAGTTTAGGCTTACGATATATGTGTTTTAAGCGTGACGATTACTCACTCTGTCGTTGCTTCGCTCGATATCTCTCTCCGCTTTGCGGAAAGAGGGAATTCTTTTGATTACCTCTTTGCGTAGAAGAAAGGGTAGACCAGCGAAGCGTTCCCGACAGCTATTGTGACGGGGTGAGTAAGATCTTAAAACCGGGTCTAAAACTGGCACGTAAATAGCATATAGAATGCCATATGATGTACCCATTTAAAAATACCCGCAGCGATATAAAGCAATATATAGATAGACTATCTCATGATGGCTTTAAACAGATCTTTGAAAAAATAGACCAGGTCAGTATCAAGAAAAGTGTCGACAAAATGGGACTTGATAAATTTATTAACAAATGCGCTTACATCGCGGCCGGTAGCGGGGCAATTGCCGGTAGCGGTGGCATCATGACCATGTTGGTAGGTATGCCTGTAGATTTTGTGAACCTGATAACCCAGCAGTTTAGGGTTACCATGGCAATTATGTATTATGCTAAGGGTAGTTACAGGATAGACTTTAATGAATTTATGCAACTGGTGGCAACCTCTTTTAAAATTGAAGCAGGTGTAGCTGTTACCAAAACCATGCTGGAAGGCATCGCCGAAAAATTGTTACTTGCCTTCGGCGTACGTGCAGCAGAGCGCTTAGTGCCAGTTGTTGGCGCCGTAATTGGCGGCACAGCAAATTATATGTTTATTAAACGAATGGCTCAAAAGGTTAAAGAATTAAACCGGGTAGATAAACGAGTGGTTGTTCCGGTGGTTTAGAGTTGCCTGTTTTCCGCAATCTCATTTGTCAACTTCACAAAATCGGCAACACTCAGGCGCTCGGCGCGCAGGTCGAGGGTTTTGTTATCTACCATCTTTTCTTTATTTATTAAAGACGATACCGCATTGCGCAGGGTTTTGCGGCGCTGGTTAAAGCCTGCCTTAACCACCTGCCAAAATAATTTCTCGTCGCAACCCAGGTCGGCGGTTTCGTTACGGGTAAGGCGGATAACTGCGGATAGCACCTTTGGCGGTGGATTAAACACTCCTGCCTTTACGGTAAACAGATATTCTACCTTGTAATAGGCTTGCAGGAACACACTCAGGATCCCATACTCCTTACTACCGGGCTTTGATGCACAACGCTCTGCAACTTCCTTTTGGAACATACCTACCACTTCGTGCACCTGGTCGCGGTGATCCAGGATCTTGAAAAGGATCTGCGAAGAGATATTGTACGGAAAGTTACCCATCACCGCCATTTGGCTTTCAAACTTTGCTTTAAAGTCCAATTCCAAAAAATCGTCGTTTATCAAACGTTCGCCTAAAGCGGGGTATTTCTTTTTCAGGAAGATGTATGATTCGGTATCGATATCGATCAGGAACGTTTCGTAATCAGGTTTTTGCAGCAAAAAATCGGACAGGATACCCATACCCGGGCCAACTTCTAATACCTGTTTGTATTTGCCTTCGGGGCGCAGGCTATCCACAATTTTTGAGGCAATATTTTTATCAGTAAGAAAGTGTTGCCCAAGATGTTTTTTTGCCCTTACTAATGTCATTATCAGTTTTTATTTGAGCAAATTAAGGCATATTTGTGCTTTAATCAGAAATTATAAACTTAAAATCTTTTTATTTGCATGTTGGCCAATAAGCTAATGGCTTAAAACACAAAGCAAATTAAAGAATATTCCGTTGCTTTTTAGACAAGTAGAATCGGTGCAATCACATTGTATCATCGGTGTAATCGTCAAAAAGCGATCGATGAAATCATAAAATCATGAGCGACAAACCTAAAATAGGAATAAGTATTGGCGATGTTAACGGGATAGGGCTCGAAATTATCCTGAAAACCCTATCGGATGCTAAAATATACGAGTACTGCACACCCATTGTTTACGGGCATACCAAGGTGGCATCGTTCCACCGCCGCGCTACGGAATTAGGAGAATTCAACTTTAATGTGATAGATCAGCCTGCCGATGCACAGCACCGCAAACCCAATATGATCAACTGCTGGGAAGAGGATGTAAAGATAGATCCGGGCCAGATAACTGCCGAAGGTGGCAAATATGCCTACCTATCCCTGCAACGCGCTACCGACGACCTGCTTGCCGGCAATATAGACGGGCTGGTAACAGCGCCCATTAACAAAGACAATATCCAGAACGAAGACTTTAGCTTTCCCGGCCATACAGAATACCTACAGCATCGCGATAGCAAACCCGAATCATTAATGTTTTTGGTGAGTGATACCCTGCGTGTTGGGGTAGTGACCGGCCACATCCCGGTTTCAAAAATTTCGGAAAGCCTTACGACAGATAAGATCATCCAAAAGTTAAAACTGATGAGCGCCAGCCTGCAGGACGATTTCTGGATCCGCAAGCCAAAAATTGCAGTACTGGGCCTAAACCCCCACGCCAGCGATAATGGTTTGATAGGCAGCGAAGAGCAAGATGTAATTATCCCGGCGATAGAAGAGGCCCGTAACAACGATGTATTGGCCTTTGGCCCGTACCCTGCCGATGGCTTTTTTGCCAATGGTACCTACCTGCAATTTGATGCTGTACTGGCTATGTACCACGACCAGGGGCTTATCCCGTTCAAGCAAATAGCATTCGAATCGGGCGTGAATTATACCGCTGGGTTAAGCTTTGTGCGCACCTCGCCAGACCATGGCACGGCTTACGATATCGCGGGTAAAAACATGGCGTCAGAGATCTCATTCCGCGAGGCTTTGTTTACGGCACTGCATATTATAAAGCGTCGTAAGGAAACCATCGAACTAAATGAAAACCCGCTTGTGTTTGCTAAATTAAGCCGTGACAGGGATTAAATAAGTCATTCGGAGATACTGTTTTAAATTAATTGCCGTTAGATTAAAACATTTATCTCTAAAAATCATTTCCCTGTTTAATGAGTAATTTAATTAACCGCATCAGGTCAATCGATGCGTTTCGTGCGGTTACCATGTTCCTGATGATCTTTGTAAATGATCTGGATGGCGTGCCAAATACCCCCGAGTGGCTCAAACATGCAGGTATAAATGCCGATGCTTTAGGACTTGCCGATACTATTTTCCCCGCCTTTTTATTTATAGTAGGCCTATCTATACCGCACGCCTTTAAAAAGCGCCTTTATAACGAGGATGCCAAGCTGCCGCTGCGTATCATAACCCGGTCGTTCGCGCTGATATTTATTGGGTTTTTCCATGCCAATATGGAAACCTATAACGAGGCTACCACTGTTTTACCTAAGCCGGTTTGGGATAGCCTTGCCACCTTTAGTTTCTTCTTCATCTTTTTAGATTATAGCAAAACCACGTCAAAATTAAAGCAATACCTTTTCCAGGGGTTCGGCGTGGCATTGCTGATAGCGGTTTGTATCGTGTACAAAAGTACCGACCCTGCCCAGCCGTGGCTGCACCTTACCTGGTGGGGCATATTGGGGCTAATAGGCTGGTCGTACCTGGTATGCGCGTTTATTTACTACTACAGCAATGGGGTGTTATGGGTGCAGGCCGCGGCATGGATCTTCTTCATGTTCTTCAATATCGATTTTCACTTTGGGATGCTTAACTTTTTAAGCCCCGTGCAAAAATACATGTGGATAGCCGGCAACGGCGCCATGCAGGCCTTTACCATGGCCGGGGTATTTGTATCGGTGCTTTATATGCGCCTAAACCAAAACAAAGAGATAAAAATGCTGTGGGTAGCCATGCTGCTGATGGCTGTGATACTATTCAACCTGGGCTTCATAGTACGTTACTTTAGCGGGGGTATTTCTAAGGCGCGCGACACCCCTTCGTGGGTGTTGATATGTACGGGGATAAGCCTGGTGGTGTACGCCTTCTTTATCTTTTTGGTAGATGTGAAGCACAAGTTCCATTATTTTAAGGCGATAGAACCCGCGGGTACCAACACTTTTACCTGTTACCTGCTGCCGTTTTTGTTTTACCCGCTATACCAGATGACCAACCTTGGTTATCCCGAATACTTTGACCAGGGCACCGGCGGGCTGATCAAGTGCGTGTTATTTTCATTCTTAATGGTATGGCTAACCGGCCTGCTGCAAAAGATAAACGTGAGGCTGAAGATCTAACCGTGTTCACGTTCACGGCCGTGAACGCCCGTGAACATTTTGAAAACGCTGATTATCAGAGTTTTAAAATATGAGAAATTTACAGGTTAGTAAAAACGCTCCCGAAACTCCTTTAAAACAGCCGGGAAAGATACTTGCGGCTTTACCCGACTGAAATATTTTATACCTTGCCAACCATTTTTCAATAACCGCATAATATGCCCGCCAACGCCCAATACTGGATAGATCATTTAAACCTGCAACCGCACCCCGAGGGTGGTTACTATAAAGAAGTGTTCCGCTCTGTAAATGAGGTGAGCAAGGCCGGTTCTGCCGACTTGAAGCAGGGATGTACATCCATCTATTACCTGTTGGAGGGCCGGGACTTCTCCGGCTTCCACCGCCTCACGTCCGACGAGCTTTGGTATTTCCACAAGGGCTCGCCACTGCACATCCACGTTTTAGAAACCGACGGCACGCACCGCACCATCCAACTTAGCGACACTGATACCGGCAATCTGCAAGCCGTTATAGCACCCAACACCTGGTTTGCTGCCGAGATTCCCACAGCCACAGGCTTCGCCCTAATGAGCTGCGCCGTTGCCCCCGGCTTCGACTTTGCCGAGTTCGAGATGGCGAAGAAGGACGAGCTGCTGGCGGCATACCCGCAGCACCAAGAGTTACTGGGGAGGTTGTGCAGGGAGTAAGCCCGAAAGCGGGTACAATTATTGCGCTTACTTTATAACCAATCACAAATACATGAAAGCGAAAAAGATCTGGGCAAACTTTAGTGTTAAAGATGCCGCCCGTACCAGTCAATTTTACACACAACTGGGCTTTAAAGCCAACAATACCAACAACTACCCCAAGCTTGCAAGCTTCGCGTTTGGCGAGGACGGTTTTGTGATCCATTTTTTTGAACAGGGCTCACAGATAAACGATTTTTTGACCGTTGGCGCTACCAACGAGATCATATTTACGCTCTCTGCCGAAAGCGAACAAGAAGTAAAAGAATGGGAAGATAATGTAAAAGCCGCCGGTGGCAGCATTTTCCAACCGGCAGGCAGGGATAAGGGCGGCTACTACGGCTGCGGCTTTGCAGACCCCGACGGCCACAAGTTTAACATCTTGCTCATGGAAGACGGGATGTGATGATGGAGTTTGAAAAAGGTACTGTATAGTGTTTCCTCTAAAAATAACACCCTTTGTTGTCGCAATTTGTAAGCGTCAATTCTTAAGCCGATATTTAGAAAAAAAAATATTGTGAAAATTCGTTTTAAAGAAACCCCTACCATTGGCGTATTTGGGGACGTTCGTAAAGACATAGAATATTTAGTTCTTGGCATAGATGTCAATCAGTATTATATTCTTACTGAAAATAACGAGGTAGGTACGGATCATAAAGATTTGTATATAATTACTGAACATTCTCGTCCTGAGTTTTGGGTAGAAGAGAACGGACAGATAGTGCCAGAAGAATGGCTTTGGAAAAACTTTTTTAGTTTGAATGACGAACCTTATCTTGAATGGGATGAGATTTGGTTTATAACGCAATTTGCAAAAGGGCTTGAAAAATTTAATTTACCCGTCTTTCCGTCTCTTTTTAAAAAGGCATATGATAAATCTTACAAGGAAGAATTAATTGGTAGTTACTTGAAAATAGCATCGGATTATGATTCATCAGCAGATAGATACGGAGATTCGGAATACACATTTAAAAATTGGAAAAATGGAATTAATCTTCCTTATTTCCGTTGGGAAGGTAGCACCCCTCAGCATTATGAGAAGATATTAATTACAAGTGCTGATAAAACCGGTTATGATGTAGTAACCGACTTATTAAAGCAAATCGGTAGCCCATTTGAATACCATAAATTTGATATAAACTTAGATTACTTGCAGGTAATAAGAAACAGGATTCTGTTCTCACTTTGGTCAATCTGGGGAACAAAGGAATTTCAAGTTTTTCAACTTAAATATAGCTCCGGTGGTTTTAAATCAGATTACCTTCTTAAAAAGAACGATGATGTATATCTATTATCATTCGATTATTACACATAACTGTAATCTCCTCCTATGTTGCTTAATATCAATTAATAAGTTTCCTCTGCGTTCTCATGGAACAAGCCTGGGTGCTATATACAGTTTTGGCAGCTTAGGTTTCAGACTCTTTATTCTATTACCTTTTCCGTCCTTTTAGTGTTTTAATCAATATTGTTTTGAGGCCATGACAGCTTTGCGTTATGATATAATGCTGCTTTGGCCTGCAAGTCCACAAAGTGAGTGATGCCTTTTTCTTTATAAATAGTTAGCGTTTCTAACGTATTATATACCACTTTGAGCAATCTTCTCGCGACCGCGACAATTGCCTTTTGCGCCTTCTTCAATTACTTGTTGTTTTATAAATATCCTCCGTTGATTATCTATGATATACATTTTTATGAGCCCGGATGTTTTTCAAATCATAATACTTAGGTTATCTCAGCCCCGTTTTCCGCTCATACGCCTGCAGGCATTACGCACGGCTGTCACACTGAGCCCGTCAAAGTGCCGGTATCCGCTTCACCCGGGTTTAAAATTTACAGCCTGTATTACAAAACATCACGTAGCGCCGTTAGCTGCTAAAGCTTTGTAGAAGAAATCATTCACGATTTTTAGCGTGCCGTAGGTACGCAACGTGCAATCGGTGTTTTCTACTATCGTTTAACCCGATTAGGTTTTTCCTAACAGTAAAAATGTGGTATGTTAGTATGCTATAACTACAACCACACCAAATGGCATTAAGCTGGAACGAGATAAAAGACCGCGCAGTAGCGTTTTCTAAAGAATGGGCTGATACGCATAACGAAGAAGCTGATGCTAAACCCTTCCTGGAGGCTCTTTTAAACGTATTTGGAATAACGCGTAAACGGGTAGGCACATTTGAGCACCGGGTAAAAAAACTAAGTGATGCGGATGGCTATATCGATCTGCTTTGGAAAGGCATGATCCTGATAGAAATGAAAAGCAAGGGTAAAAACCTTGATAAGGCATTTATACAAGCGAAAGACTACATCCACGGGTTAAAGGAACATGAACTACCCAAATATATCTTAGTATCAGATTTTCATCACTTTAGGCTGTTTGATACAGAGGATGGCAGCACTAAAGAATTTACCTTGCCCGATCTGGTAAAGAACGTAACGCATTTTGGATTTATAGCCGGGTATCAAAAACGGACCTATAAGGAACAAGACCCTGTTAACATAAAGGCAGCAACCCTAATGGGTAACCTGCACGACAGGCTTAAAGAGATAGGTTACGACGGCCATCCTTTAGAGGTTTACCTGGTGCGCATCCTTTTTTGCCTGTTTGCCGAAGACACTACCATATTTGACGTACAGCAGTTTCAGGATTATATTGCAGAACGTACCCACGAAGACGGCAGCGACCTTGCCTCTAAAATACAGGAAGTTTTTCAGGTGCTGAACACCCCGCATGATAAGCGATATAAAAATCTTGACGAGCAGCTAAACGCGTTTCCTTACGTAAACGGAAAACTGTTTGAAGAGATCCTGCCCTCTGCCAGTTTTGATGCCAAAATGCGTAAAAGCCTTTTAGAGTGTTGCTACCTGGATTGGTCTAAAATTTCGCCGGCCATATTTGGCTCGATGTTTCAGAGTGTGATGAACCCAACCGAGCGCCGCAACTTAGGCGCGCATTACACCAGCGAGAAAAACATCCTGAAATTAATTAAGCCCCTGTTTTTGGATGAGCTTTGGGCCGAATTTGAAAGCGTTAAAAACAGCCGTGGCAAACTATCCGATTTTCATAAAAAACTAAGCACCCTTAAATTTTTAGACCCCGCCTGTGGCTGTGGTAACTTTTTGGTAATTACCTACCGCGAGTTGCGGTTATTGGAAGTAGCCATACTTCGTGCCCTTAACAAAACCGGGCAGGGCTTTTTAGACGTGCGCGACATTATATGGCTTGATGTGGATATGATGAGCGGTATAGAATACGAGGAGTTCCCCGCCCGTATTGCCGAGGTAGCGATGTGGCTGATGGACCACCAGATGAACATGGCCATAAGCCAGGAATTTGGGCAGTACTTTGTGAGGTTGCCTTTGAAGAAAGCGGCACGCATTGTTCATGGAAATGCATTAAGAATAGATTGGGAAAGTGTGGTTTCTAAAGATGAGTTATCTTATATCATTGGCAATCCTCCGTTTATCGGGCATCAATGGCGAACATCACAACAGATGGCTGATATGGAATTAGTTTTCGGCGATTCCAAAAGAGCGGGAAGATTGGATTATGTTGCTGCCTGGTATTTAAAAGCCGCTAAATACATTCAGGAAACGAAAATTGAGGTTGCTTTTGTTTCTACTAATTCCATTGCACAGGGTGAACAGGTAGGGATATTATGGGCTCTGCTTTTAAATCTATATAAGATTAAGATACATTTTGCTCACAAAACATTTAGCTGGACTAATGAAGCCAAAGGAAAAGCGGCTGTTCATGTTGTAATAATTGGATTTGCTAATTTTGATGCCACTACCAAAAGAATCTTTGAATATGAAAATATAAAAGGTGAGCCGCACGAAATTTTTGTAAAGAATATAAATCCATATTTAACAGAAGGCAAAGATATTTTAATTGAATCAAGAGGTAAACCTATTCATAATTTCCCCGAAATGTTTAAAGGTAGCCAACCGACTGACGGGGGGTATTTAATTTTATCAGAAAATGAAAAGATCGAATTTATTAAGAAGGAACCGCCCGCAGAAAGTTGGATGAAGCCGTATATTGGAGGCGAAGAATTAATAAATGGCAAATTAAGATATTGCTTGTGGTTAACTGATTGCCCTCCTGCAGTTTTAAAAAAAATGCCTCATGTTCTCAAACGGCTTGATGAAGTCGCAAAGTCAAGGCTGAACAGTGCAACGGGCAGTGTTAGAGAATACGCTAAATATCCTTCTTTATTTACTCAGAATCGACAGCCTAATTCTGATTATTTAGCAATCCCTGAAGTGTCCTCAGAAAGTCGTAAATATATACCTATTGGTTACCTTGCAAAAGATGAAATAGCAAGTAATAAATTATATTTAATTCCCAATGCGTCACTCTATATCTTCGGTATTTTGATGTCGTCTATGCACATGTCATGGACTGCAACTGTTTGTGGAAGGATGAAATCGGACTACAGCTATTCCCCATCTGTATATAATAGCTTTTCATTCCCGTTTAATCCGAGTGCAAAGCAAATCGCAACCATTGAAACAGCTGCGCAAAAAGTTTTAGATGTACGGGCATCGTTCCCGGATAGCTCTTTGGCAGACCTTTATCACCCGCTAACGATGCCCCCCGCACTTACCAAAGCACACCAGGAGTTAGATAAAGCGGTTGACCTGGCTTACCGCCCGCAAGCATTTATTAACGAAACCAAGCGCATGGAGTTTCTATTTGAACTGTATGAAAAATACACCGCAGGGCTTTTTGCAAAAGAGAAGGTAAAAAAGGTAAAAGCATAAAAGATTTGTCAGTCTGAGCTTGTCGAAGACCTTTGCGTTTTTTAAGTGGTACTGTTACGGCTGCGGCTTTGCAGACCCCGACGGCCATAGGTTAACTTATTTATGGAAGACGGGATGTAATGAGAGGATTTGAAAACGTTTTGTACTGCGTTTAGATTATCTCAGCTCCGTTTCCGCTCATATGCCAAAAGGCATTACGCGCTTTATAAATATACCCCGAGTGGTGGTTTAGGGTTTCATACAGTTGGAATCAGTGGTGGGATAGGTCTTGAGGTTGGTGTTAGTGGCACAAATGTAAAAGGAACCGCTTCGTATAACCGGTTTCAATACCATACCGGTTCAGGACGTTTGATTAAATCTGACGCAATTAAATAGCAACATTATAGATGAAAAAAGCAAGCACAATTTTCGTATACGGTCTTATTTCCTTGGGATTCCTATATTTTGGATTAGGCAGTATTTTATACGATAGAAGGCTCTCTAATGAACCTATTAATGCACGAATAACCGAATTGGTAAAATTCAAATCTGGTTATGTCGTTTATTTCGAGCAAGGGACCAAAGTGAATCAATTTAGATTTAAATTTAATGAGATTTTTAAAATCGGTTATAATAATTACTTCTACAGTGGTTCATTTCATATAGATGCCGATGAATTGGAAAAAAACATTAAAATAGGAGATCGGATCGAAAAAAAGGCAAACAGCTTGCAACTAAAAATATTTATAGCTGATTCAAAAGGAGGTTATAAATACTACAAAACATTTCATGGTGGCCTGTAAGATAAATAGGTAAAAGTTTCTTGGTATTTTAAATCGTTTCAATGATCGAATGATGTGCGCTTTTTAAGTGGTTGGACAGGCTCACCATGACCATTGTCGATGCAGGCCTGCCACCTTTGCCATATCTACCCATTTAGCCCTAAACCAGATTGCAACGTTTACCGGCCTTGCGCCTAAGGCCTGCAGGCGTATGAGCGTAAAGCCCGGGCCGCAGGCAACGCCATAATATCACATCCACTAACACACCCCTAACCCCTCTCAAGAGGGGAATTGACCACAATACACCCGCACTTCACACCCCACTCCCCGCACCAATCCACCCGCTCCCCGCACCACAAATCCCGCCACATCGTACCCCTGTTAATAACCCTAAAACCAATTAAAAAAAACACTTTCCGGTTATGGAAAATTTACCTACATTTGCGGGCTAATTGTTGCTCATTGAAATCGCTAAAGACATATTCAATACCTTTTACCGGCCTTAAGCTGGGCAAGCATTATTTTGAATACGAAATAAACGATGCCTTTTTTGCAGAGTTTGAGTATTCGCTGGTTAAAAAAGCCAACTTGTTTTGCAAGCTGGAACTGGACAAGCAGGAAACAATGCTGATCCTTAACTTTGACATCACCGGTACGGTTAACGCCACCTGCGACAGGTGCCTGGCCGATTACCTGCAACCTGTGGATATACACGAGCAGCAGATTGCCCGCTTCACCGAAGAGGAAATGGGCGAAGACGACGAGATAATTACCCTCGGCAAAAACGATCATGAGATTGACGTTGCCGGGCTGATATATGAATATGTTAACGTAGGCCTTCCGTTTATTGCACTTTGCAGCAACCAGGGCGACGGGAAACAATGTGACGAGGAAATGCTGGCAAATTTAGATAAGCTTGCCACTAATGATGAACAAACCGAGAGCACGGACCCGAGATGGGAAGCTCTTAAAAAATTAAAATAATATAATAACAAAAAGTTATGGCACACCCAAAACGGAAAATTTCAAAATCAAGAAGAGATAAACGCAGAACGCACTACAAAGCAGTATTGCCTACTTTAACTACTTGCCAAACTACCGGTGCGGTACACATCCCTCACCGCGCTTACACTGTTGATGGTAATGTTTACTTCAACGGCAAAATCCTTATCGAGAAGGCAGTAGCAGCTTAAGTTTAAATTTTCTGAAAATGAAGATTGGCTTAGATATTATGGGCGGTGATTACGCCCCCAAGGCAGCAGTTTTAGGGGCAATTGAAGCTTATAAAGTTTTAACTGCCGGGCAAAAGCTTGTGCTTATTGGCGACAAGGAAGTAGCCCTCGGTATTCTTCAGGAAAATAATTTTAGCCCCGATAACTTCGAATTTGTACACACAACCGAAGTTATTGGCATGGGCGAACACCCTACAAAGGCCATTGTTCAGAAACCCGATAGCAGCATTGCCATTGGTTTTAAGTTGTTGAAAGAGGGTGCCATACAGGCGTTCTCATCGGCAGGTAATACCGGTGCTATGTTGGTGGGCAGTATGTTCAGCGTAAAAACCATCCCCGGTGTTTTGCGGCCGGCCATGACAACCATTGTACCCAAACTTAAAGGCGGTTTGGGTATTATTTTGGATGTTGGCGCCAATGCAGATTGCAAGCCAGATATGCTTGTGCAGTTTGGTGTTTTAGGCAGCCTGCTTGCCGAAAGCATTTACGGCATCCCTAACCCGCGTGTAGCGCTGATGAATATCGGCGAAGAAGAGGAAAAAGGCAATATGCTGTCGCTGGCTACGTATCCTTTAATGAAAGATACCAAACTGTTTAACTTTGTTGGTAATATTGAAGGGCGCGACCTTTTTGAAGACAATAACGATGTTGTTGTTTGCGACGGTTTTACTGGCAACGTGATTCTTAAACTTGCCGAATCTTTTTACGTTATTACCCTTAAGAAAAGATTAAAAGACGAATTTTTTGACCGCTTTAACTACGAGCAATACGGCGGGAGCCCTATACTTGGTGTTAATGCCCCTGTTGTTGTTGGCCATGGCATATCAAGCCCCGAGGCTATCAAGAACATGGTGCTGCTTTCAAGAAATATGATCGAGACCAATCTTATAGACAAAATTAAACTGGCTTTTCAGTAAAAAAATATAGAATGAGCAAAATTCATGCTGCTATTACCGCTGTAAATGGTTACGTACCCGAGTACATCTTAACCAATCAGGAGCTGGAGACAATGGTAGATACCAACGACGAATGGATAATGAGTCGTACCGGGATCAAAGAGCGCAGGATATTAAAAGGTGAAGGCCTTGGCACATCAGATATGGCCGTACCGGCTGTAGAAGGCCTGCTTAAAAAGCGTGGCATCAGTGCCGAGGAGATAGACCTGATCATTTTTTGCACCACCACACCCGATCTTCCCTTCCCTGCTACGGCAAACATTCTTGCACACAAAATTGGCGCTAAAAATGCCTGGGGATACGATCTGCAGGCGGCTTGCTCGGGCTTTTTGTTCGGCTTAGCTACCGGGTCGCAGTTTATCGAGAGTGGCAAGCATACTAAAGTATTGGTAGTGGGCGGCGATAAAATGTCGTCGATAATCAACTATGAAGACCGTGCCACCTGTATCATATTTGGCGATGGCTGCGGTTGCGCACTTTTAGAGCCCAATACCGAAGGTTATGGCATTATGGATTCGGTACTTAAAAGCGACGGCGCGGGTTCGCACCTGTTGTTTCAAAAGTCGGGTGGTTCGGTTAGCCCTGCATCGCATGAAACTGTCGCGAACAAAGAACATTACGCTTACCAGGAAGGCCAGGCGGTATTTAAATTTGCCGTTACCAACATGGCCGAAGTTGCCGCCGAAGTAATGGACCGCAACAACCTTACCGCCGATGATATTGCATGGCTGGTACCACACCAGGCCAACAAACGCATTATTGATGCTACCGCAAACCGCACCGGCATCACGTCTGATAAGGTTATTGTAAACATACAGCGTTACGGCAACACCACAAACGGCACAATTCCGCTATGTTTGTGGGAGTGGGAAGACAAATTCAAAAAAGGGGATAACCTTATTTTAGCGGCCTTTGGCGGCGGGTTTACCTGGGGCTCTATCTATTTGAAATGGGCTTACGATAAAAAAGAAGCTTAATTAAGCTGTGCAGATTTTAAATGTGCAGATATGCAGATTTTTAATTAAAACATCTTAAAATTGTACGTGTTAAACAACTAATTCATTTTAAATCATCTGCATCTTTGCACATCTGCACATTTGCATATTTATAAATACTTTTATCCAAGACCAATTATCGCTTATTATGGATATTAAACAGATTCAGGATCTAATACGCTTTGTCTCAAAATCGGGCGTGAACGAAGTATCGATCGAGCAGGAAAATTTTAAGATCACCATAAAAACCAACGAAGCACCTACTTATGTAAACGCTTCTGTACCTGTAGCACAGCCACTTGCTGCGGCCGCCGCGCCACAACCAAGCCTGCCTGCTGCAGCACCGGCTGCCGAAGCCGCACCGGTTGCCGATACCTCCAACCTGATCACCGTAAGGTCGCCAATGATTGGTACCTTCTACCGTTCATCATCACCGGATAAACCATTGTTTGTTAACGTGGGCGATGAAATAAACACCGGCAGTATCCTTTGCATCATCGAAGCGATGAAATTATTTAACGAGATCGAATCTGAAGTATCAGGCCGTATTGTTAAGATCCTGGTTGATAACGCATCACCGGTAGAATACGACCAGCCTTTATTTTTAGTAGAACCTAAGTAAATTTGAAAATTGATTAATTTGAAGATTTGATAATGTCAGCTTCAAATTAATGAGCTTTATACTTTGAAGATTAAAGAAATTTTCAAATAAACACATTTTCAAATTTTCAAATTAGAATCATGTTTAAAAAAATATTAATAGCTAACCGAGGTGAAATTGCCCTGCGAATTATTCGCACCTGTAAAGAGATGGGCATTAAAACCATAGCTGTATACTCCACCGCCGATCGTGATAGCCTGCATGTGCGTTTTGCAGATGAGGCTGTTTGTATTGGCCCCCCTGCAAGCCGCGACTCTTACCTTAATATCCCCAACATTATATCGGCTGCCGAATTAACAAATGCCGACGCGATACACCCGGGATATGGCTTTTTATCCGAGAACGCAAAGTTCTCTGCCATTTGTGCCGAGTACGGGATCAAATTTATTGGTGCCACTGCAGACCAGATCAACCGCATGGGCGATAAGGCTTCTGCCAAAGAAACCATGAAAAAAGCCGGCGTACCCATTGTACCGGGCTCCGAAGGTTTATTGGATAGTGTTAAACAAGGCATTGTAATAGCCAATAAAATAGGTTACCCCATTATACTTAAAGCAACTGCCGGTGGTGGTGGCCGCGGTATGCGCATTGTTTGGAAAGACGAAGAGTTTGAGAACGCCTGGGATAGCGCACGTGCCGAATCTGGCGCAGCCTTTGGTAACGATGGCTTATACCTGGAGAAATACGTACAGGACCCACGCCACATAGAGATACAGGTAGTTGGCGATCAGTACGGTAAAGTTTGCCACCTCTCCGAACGTGATTGTTCTATACAGCGCCGCCACCAGAAACTGGTAGAAGAAGCACCATCACCTTTTATGACAGATAAGCTTCGTAAAAAAATGGGTGAGGCTGCTATTAAAGGTGCAAAAGCCGTAAAATATGAGGGTGCCGGTACGGTAGAGTTTTTGGTTGATAAAGACCGCAACTTCTACTTTATGGAAATGAACACCCGGATCCAGGTAGAGCACCCGGTTACCGAAGAGGTGATCAACTTCGACCTGATAAAAGAACAAATTAAAGTAGCAGCAGGCATCCCGATATCGGGCAAAAACTACGAGCCAACAATGCACGCCATTGAATGCCGTATCAATGCCGAAGATCCTGCAAACAACTTCCGCCCTTCACCGGGTAAAATAACAAACTTCCATTCGCCGGGTGGCCATGGTGTACGTGTGGATACGCATGTTTACAGTGGTTATGTTATCCCGCCAAATTACGATTCGATGATAGCCAAGGTGATCTGTATGGCCCAAACCCGCGATGAGGCTTTGGCAACTATGGAGCGTGCGCTAAGCGAATTTGTTATAGAGGGGGTTAAAACTACTATACCTTTCCATTTAAAATTACTGCAGGACCCTAACTTCCGCGCGGGTAATTTCACCACCAAATTCATGGAAACGTTCGAATATTAATATTTATACAATCTTAACGGGTTAATACAACGTAATTAGGTTTCCGGCGTTAATAGTGCTGAAATAAGGTAATGAGCGATAACAAACTGATACAAGCAATAAAAGAAAAAGGCCAGACCATGGAGGCCGAAATGTCGTTCTTTGATCACCTCGAGGCCCTTCGCTGGCATTTGGTGCGTGCGGCAATTGCTATCGTTATATTCACCTGCGCGGCCTTCTATTTTTACGACTTTATATTCGATACCATTATCATGGGTCCATCAAGGCCAAGTTTTTGGACATATCGTATGCTTTGTAACCTTGGCGACTACCTGCACCGTGATGGGTTTTGTATCAATAAAATAAACGTACAACTTATTAATACCGAAATGGCCGGGCAATTTACGCTGGAGATCAATTCGGCATTGTTAATAGGCATCACTGCTGGTTTCCCGTACTTACTTTGGGAAATTTGGCGATTTATTAAGCCAGCTTTGCATGAAAAAGAACGTAAGGCAGCAAGTGGCTTTGTTATGTATGCAACCGGATTATTTATATTGGGTGTGCTTTTCGGTTACTTTATTATAACCCCGGAGTCTATCAATTTCTTATCGGGTTTTACTGTAAGTTCAAAAATTCAAAACTTGTTTACTGTTGATTCTTATTTGTCGTCAGTAGCTACCTTAACATTGGCAACAGGTATTGTTTTTGAATTGCCTATACTGGTTTATGTATTGTCTTCATTAGGAGTGCTTACCCAAAAATTCATGCGGGAAACGCGCCGATATGCAGTTGTGGTGATTCTTATAGTGGCTGCTGTTGTTACCCCAACGCCGGATATGCTTACCATGACTATTGTAAGCATACCGCTGTTTATCTTATACGAAGTAGGTATCCTGGTGGCTGGAGTGGTAGAAAAACGTAAAAGGGCACGCGAAGCAGCGCTATAATTTCTTAAAATAATATTGAATGATGAATATCCTATTTTGAACACCGAAATAGGATATTCATCATTCCCTTTTTAAATCCGGTACGCCGTTTATTTCTTTCTGACAAAATTTCAAGTGATCAGCACTCTTCCATCTTTGAAATTCAAAATTCTTTATTCGATATTGCTTCTGCTCGTCCTCAATTCTAACAAAATCTTTACCTTCGGCAACACAATTAAATTTTAAATTTGAGCTGATGAAAAAAGGGTTAACGATAGCTATTGGTGCCGACCACGCAGGTTTTGATTACAAGCAGGCCATAATGGGGATGTTTGATGATATCACCTTTAAAGATTTTGGCACCTATTCTACAGAATCTGCCGATTACCCCGATTTTGCCCACCTGGTTGCCACTGCTGTTGAAAAAGGCGAGGCCGACTTTGGTTTCCTGCTTTGCGGCAGCGCCAACGGTGTAGCCATGACGGCTAATAAACATCAGGGCATCCGCGCGGCATTGTGCTGGAAACCCGAAGTTGCCATCCCCGCCCGTACCCACAACGATGCTAACGTACTTTGTATCCCCGCCCGCCATGTTACAATCGACGAGGCTAAACAAATAATTGAGATCTTTTTAACGGAAGAATTTGAAGGCGGGCGCCATGCCACCCGCGTTAATAAAATTGGCTGCTAACTAATAAACTGACCCCATTACCAAAAACAAATGAAGAAACTTTCTCTATGGATCACCGGCATCGCCTTTTCGGCAACTGCCTGTGCCCAGCAAAATCCTACCGCGCTTAAGTACGGTAACATCATTAACGCAACCGATGCCAAAAAGCACCTGAGCATCCTGGCATCAGACGAGTTTGAAGGCCGCGAAACCGGCAAACCCGGTGCCGAAAAAGCCGCGAACTACATTGCTGCCGAATTTAAAAGATTAGGCCTGCAGGCTCCTGTAAAAGGGTCATACTTTTTAGATGTGCCTTTAACCGAGAATACGGTTAACGTTAGCCCTTTAACTATAAATGGACAAGCTTTTGCTAACTGGAAAGATTTTGTTTACCAGGGTTCTACCGATGCGAATGTAAACGCCGCCGAGATTGTATTTGTTGGTTTTGGTACTGCTGATGAACTTGCGGGTGTTGATATCACCGGTAAAGTTGTGCTTTGGATAAATGAAGACAAACCGGAAGCGGGTAAAACACCAAATACAAGCTACCGCATGACAGAAGGCCGCAGGGCGATTGTAAAAGCAATGCAAGACAAAAAACCGTTATTAATATTAGCGGCTAACGAAGGTGTTGCAACTGTACTTGCACGTTTTAAAGGGGTAAACCCAAGCGGCGGTGGCCAGATATCAATTAAGAAAGACGGTGCTGAGGCAACTAAAAACACTGCAGCCCCATTGTTTATTGTAAACGGCCCTCTTGCTGATGCTGCTTTAAAAGCAAGCGGTAAAACATTTGCCGAACTTAAAGAAGCTGCTAAAACCGCAAAACAAACACAAACTTTAAAAGCTACTGCCGGCGTCACTATCAGCGCTACCGCTAAAGATGTTAAGGCTGTTGACGTTTTAGGTTTTTTACCGGGCAACGACCCTAAACTTAAAAGTGAAGTATTGGTATTCTCTGCACATTACGATCACATCGGCTTAAACTCCGATCCAAACGCTAAGGATAAAGTAAACAACGGTGCTGATGATGATGGTTCCGGTACTACCGGGATCTTAGAAATTGCACGTGCGTTCTCTAAAGCACAAAAAGATGGTAAAGGCCCCCGCCGCAGCGTACTGTTCTTAGGTAACGTTGGCGAAGAAAAAGGACTGTTAGGTTCTGAATGGTACACAGATCATCCGGTTTATCCGTTGGCTAATACTATTGCCGATCTAAACATTGATATGATAGGCCGCGTTGGCGAAGAGTATATTGGCAAACCAGATTCTGCTAACTATGTGTATTCTATCGGTTCGGCTATGCTAAGCACCGACTTGCATAACATTGGCGAGGCTGCTAATAACAACTACACCAAAATGAAATTGGATTACAAGTACGATGATGCCAACGATCCTAACCGTTTCTACTATCGTTCAGATCATTATAACTTTGCTAAATACGGTGTCCCAATCATATTTTACTTTAACGGTGTACATGCCGACTACCACGGCCTTGGCGACGAAGTGAGCAAAATCAATTTCCCGCTATTGGTTAAACGTGCGCAGCTTGCATTTTACACCGGCTGGGAATTAGCTAACCGCGATGCCCGCCCTGTTGTTGATAAAAAACCGGTTACCCCGGCAAAATAATATCGTACTGTTACAAACAATAAAAGCGGCCCATAAAGCCGCTTTTATTGTTTGTATAATATAATTGCGGGGGTTAAAACACTATTTTAACACAATATTAAAACTCTTGATCGCTTTGTTTACTTTCGTATAAATGGGAAACACCGCCGAAGATTTTTTGGTAGCCTCGCAAGAAAAGGCGTTCGAGCCGGGACACCGTGCCATTATCAATAAAAGTATTGATAAGTACGATGCCGCGTTTGATAAGGGCTTATCGCGGATGATAAACCTCGATAACACAAAAAAGAAAGCACATACCATTAAGTGGAAAGTGATGGAGAACCTAGACAAATTTTTGCCCGAGTTTGAATCCAATTTCCTGAAACGTGGCGGCAAAGTGATCTGGGCAAACGATGCCGAAGAGGCCAACCGCGAGATCCTGAACATCATTCAAAAAGCAGGGGCTAAAACCGTCATCAAATCAAAATCGATGGCTACCGAGGAGATCCACCTCAACGAGTTTTTGGAGAAGAACAACATCGAATCGTTAGAGAGCGACCTGGGCGAATACATTATTCAGCTCTTGGGCCAAAAACCCTATCATATGGTTACCCCGGCCATGCACCTCTCTTTAGCAGACATAGCCAAACTGTTTAACGAAAAGTTTGGGACCCCGCTGGGTATTACCGCTGAACAACTTACCCAAAAGGCCCGCGAACTACTGCGGGAAAAATATTTGCAAGCCGATGTAGGCATTACCGGTGCCAATTTTATCGTTGCCGATACAGGCAGCATCGCCATTACCGAAAACGAGGGCAATGCAAGGCTAACCACTTCTTTCCCCAAAATTCATATAGCGGTTGTTGGTATTGAAAAAGTGATACCATCCATAACAGACCTGGATGTGTTTTGGCCAATGTTGTCCACCCATGGTACGGGGCAAAACCTGACGGTGTACAACACCATACTTAGCGGCCCCCGCCAACCAAACGAAACCGACGGCCCCGAAGAAATGTATGTGGTATTGCTTGATAACGGCCGCACCAACTTGCTTGCCCAAAAAGAGCAACGCCAGGCTTTATATTGCATCCGCTGTGGTGCCTGCCTTAACGTATGCCCGGTTTTCCAGAATATTGGCGGTCATACTTACGACACTACTTATGGCGGCCCCATAGGCTCTATAATAACCCCGCACATGCGCGGCATGCAGGAGTTTAAGCACCTCAGCTATGCATCTACCCTGTGCGGCAAATGTACCGAGGTTTGCCCGGTAAAGATCGACATACATAAAATGCTGCTGCTTAACCGCCGCGATGCGGTGAAAGAAGGGCTTGTTGCCACCAAAGAAAAATGGGGCTGGAACATCTGGACAAAAGGCATGCTGAAACGTAGCTTTACCGACTTTTTTGGCGGCAAAACCAAGAACCGTTTGATGCGCATGTTCTTCAAAAAACCATGGGGCAACCAACGCGAAATGCCCGAAGTAGCTCAAAAGTCATTTAGCCAGCAATGGCAGGACGGGCACCGCCCCGAATAACAACCCCTTATGCGTAAAGTAATTTTAAACCTGGCTATGAGCCTTGATGGTTTTATTGAAGGCCCCAATGGCGAATACGACTGGTGCCTTACCGACCAGGATTATGGTATGGAAGAGTTTTTTAGCCATACCGATGCCGTGTTTATAGGCCGCAAAAGTTTTGAGATGATCCGTGCGGATGCAGGGATGTTCCCGGTGAAAGATATCTACGTGTTCTCTAACACGATTGAGCCCCGGCCCGGCGAAACATTTAAAGTTATCCCGTCTGCTAATTACAGTAGGGCTGTTGAGGATATTGTAAATGAAGATGGCGGCGATATTTGGCTGTTTGGTGGTGCCGAGTTGGTGTCTGCCTTTATGAATAAACGGCTGGTGAGCGAAGTGATCCTATCTATCCACCCCGTTATTTTAGGCGGAGGCAAACCCCTGTTTAAAGATATTGAAAGCCGCGTAGGCCTTAGCTTCGTCAACCAAAAAGCATACGATACCGGCCTGCTGCAGGTCCGCTACGAGCTAATGCCCTGGTTTGACCCGGAGAAGCTTCAGTTTTTAGGATAACTAATTAGTGCTTATCCCCAAACCCAAACTCTTTATAAGTATTAGGCGCATCGTTACGGTTGCTGAACGAGAAGGTGTAGCTGGCAACCCACGATTCATAATCCGCTTCTTTACCTTTAGATGCCTCAAACTTGGTAGCCCTTAACAGGTAGATCCCTTCGCGGCTAACGCTAAAGTAAACTTTGCCGGCTGCATCGCTCGCCAGTTTTTGCGGGTACACATTGCCCGATTCTGTTTTAATGTAAAGCATCACCTGCCCGGTAAAGGGCTTGCCTTTAAAGTTTACCAGCGCGGTAATATCATCACCATAATTTAGCTTGTACGGGTTCTTTTTCAGGATGATCTCAAAATCATCATTCAACACCTTTTCGTAAGCGTTACCACTCGGGTCATCAACGGTAATAAGCGTTTTTAGGTAGCGGTTATATTTTTCAGTAAAGTTTAAGGCGTTGCTGTTTTTAAGCTTATCGGCAATTTCATCATACCCTTGTTCTGTAAGGTACGGCAGGAAATCTTCGCGGGGTATCTCGTTCAACTCGTTGCTGTTCATCTGTACCAGTACCAGGCCGCTGTTTTGGATGCCATAATTCAATATTGGCGTCGCGTCATTCTTGGTAAGGGGCGCCAGGTCTGTTTTTTTGGACCCTTCGTAGATGATAAACTTGGTTGTCTGCTTGGCAGCGTATGGCACTTCGCGTTCTTTCACCAGGTTTTCGCCTGATAATAAATGCAGATTAAACTTATCGCCTTTGTGCAGGTAAAAGTTTTCGGGCATCAAAAAATGATCTGGTATAAAAGATACCAAACCTAAAAACGCAAACATTACAAGGAATTTGACGTACAAGTGCTTCATAGCGAAAAGATGGATTGCTCAAACATACAAAGTTTTAAAAACTTCTTAGCTTTACCGGATGACATTTGACCGGAAAAAGATAGATAACGATGGTTTGATAACGTTTTATAAGAAACTGTTATTGCCTCGCCTGGTCGAAGAGAAGATGTTAATTCTGCTGAGGCAGGGCCGTATTGGCAAATGGTTCTCGGGCATAGGCCAGGAAGCCATATCCGTAGGCAGCACCATGGCGTTAAATCCCGAAGAATATATCCTGCCCATGCACCGCAACCTGGGTGTATTTACTACCCGCAATATCCCAATTTCGCGCTTAATGGCCCAGTGGCAGGGTAAAGCATCCGGCTTTACAAACGGCCGCGACCGCTCCTTCCATTTCGGCACACAAGAGTTTAAGATCATCGGGATGATATCGCACCTTGGCCCGCAACTGGCCCTGGCAGATGGTATCGCCCTTGCAGATAAATTAAAGAACAATAAAAAAGTTACCCTGGTGTATACCGGCGAAGGCGCCACCAGCGAAGGTGATTTCCATGAGGCGCTAAATATTGCCGCCGTTTGGGACTTGCCGGTGATATTTTTGGTAGAAAATAATGGCTACGGCCTAAGCACCCCTACAAACGAGCAATACCGTTGTGCATCCATAGTAGACAAAGCTATTGGCTACGGTATGGAAGGCCGCAAAATTGATGGCAATAATGTACTGGAAGTTTACCACACCATAAGCGAACTTGCCGCAGAGATGCGCGAGAAGCCAAGACCGGTACTCATAGAGTGTATGACCTTCAGGATGCGTGGGCACGAGGAGGCATCGGGCACCAAATACGTACCGCAGGAGTTATTTGACGAGTGGAAGCAGAAAGACCCGTTGGATAATTTTGAGAAATACCTGCTTGATGAAGGTGTGCTGCGCCCGGAGTGGGTGCCTTATTTGAAAAAAGAGTTTACAACGCTGATCGACGCCGAAGTTGAAAAGGTTTTCAGCGAACCCGATATAATACCGCACGTACAAACCGAAGAGCAGGCGATGTACCGCATGTTCAATCCTCAGCAGCATTTGGTATCTGAAGTTAGCACCAACAAGCGCTATATTGATGCCATAAGCGATGGCCTGCGCCAAAGTATGCGCATGCATCAAAATATGGTGATAATGGGCCAGGATATTGCAGAATATGGCGGTGCATTCAAAATTACGCAGGGTTTTTTAGAAGAATTTGGTAAAGAACGCGTACGCAATACGCCCATTTGCGAATCGGGCATTGTGGGTACGGCGATGGGGTTGGCCATCAATGGCTATAAATCTATTGTGGAGATGCAGTTTGCCGATTTTGTTACCTGCAGCTTTAACCAGATCGTAAACAACCTTGCCAAAACGTACTACCGCTGGGGCCAAACGGTTGATGTAGTGATCCGTATGCCGGCAGGTGGTGGCAGCGGCGCGGGCCCATTCCACTCGCAAACTAACGAGGCCTGGTTTACCAAAACGCCGGGGTTGAAAGTGGTTTACCCTGCCTTCCCGGACGATGCAAAGGGTTTACTGATGTCGGCGATAGACGATCCTAACCCGGTTATTTATTTCGAACATAAAAACCTGTACCGCAGCATGAGTGGCAACGTGCCCGATGATGATTATTATGTAGAAATTGGGAAGGCCCGAATAGTACGCGAAGGCACAAAAGCCAGCATTATCACCTTTGGTATGGGTGTGCACTGGGCGATTGAATACGCCGATATTCACCCCGACAGATCCATCGAGATCCTTGATCTGCGCAGCCTGCAGCCATGGGATAAAGATGCGGTGATCAAAACGGTAAAGAAAACATCCAAAGTGCTGGTATTGCATGAAGATACCCTCACCAGTGGCTTTGGCGGCGAAATTGCGGCCTACATAGGCGAGCATTGCTTTAAGCACCTGGATGCGCCCGTGATGCGTTGTGCCAGTCTGGATACCGCCATCCCCATGAACAAAGCCCTCGAAGACCAGTTTATGGCCAAAGCAAGGCTGGAAGAGGTGATGGATACTTTGTTGAAATTTTAGGTAATCCCGATTCCTCAGACGGGTTGAAAAATGTAGCGTAATGTCTAACCCTCCTCCATCACCTCCACCTCAGCTACAGGGCTAAACAAATAAACCTTGCGCGTGCTTATCTCTACACATTTATATCGTTTGCGCAGTTTCTCTTCCTTGCGGAACACGCGGCCGTCCTTGAGCTTAAATATTGCCTTTAACGGCAGTTTCTCTACCGTATGAACAGATTCTTTTGGCGGGTCGTATTTGCGCAGGGAGCGGTACAGCGTAAGGTCTGAACAGCTGGATGCCGCGGGGTTGTTAAGATAACTGGTTATAGCCTGCTTTACATCCGGCGGGAACACATCTTTCTCGAAGAAAGGCTGCATCATTTTTTTAAAGTTATTCTTCCACTCGGTGCCGTGTGGTTTGGCTTTTTGCTTATGCTCGTTCCAGGTATGCAGGTGTGCAAACTCGTGTACGGTGGTCACCAGAAAAGCGTAGGGGTTAAGGTCGAAGTTAACGGATATGCGGTGGCCTTTGCCATCATAGGGCGCGCGATAGTCGCCAAACTTGGTGCCCCGATTGCGCGAAATCTTAAATTCACATTTAAAGTAATCTATCCAGCGGCCAATAAGCGGGGCGGCATGCGGCGGAAGATACTGCTCTAATACTTTTACTTTATCCAATTTTTACCTCTGTATCAAAGATAAGGGTTTAGAGTAGAAAGTCTAAAGTAGAAAGTCCAAAGCTTTTTCTGCCTATTGTAAACTTTTTACTTTGAACTTTTGGCTTTAAACCTATTTCAACAAATGGTACACCAAAAACGCCGCGCCATAGGCTAACACCGTCATATAAGCGAACTGGGCGGCGGGCCAGCGCCAGTCTTTGGTTTCGCGGTACACAACGGCTACGGTGCTGGCGCATTGCATGGCAAAGGCGTAAAACATCATTAGCGAAAAGGCTACGGCAAGGGTAAACACAGGGCCGCCGGTAGTGGGGTTGCGGGCATTGCGCATCTTATCCTGTACCGAATCTATCCTGTCGGCATCGCCATCTACACTGTAAATGGTTGCCATGGTGCCTACAAATACCTCTCGGGCGGCAAAAGAGGTGATCAGCGCTATACCTATCTTCCAGTCGAAACCGATTGGTTTAATAACGGGTTCAATAATGTGGCCTAAAACACCCGCGTAAGAGTTTTCCAGTTTTTCGGTAGAGATAACACGAGTCAGGCTATCCGGCGTCATGGTTTTGGTGTATTGCGGCTGTTGGTATTTTTGGTCGATATTTTTAAAGCGATCGCCGGGGCCGTATGATGACAGCACCCAAAGTATTACCGATACGGCGATGATCACCTTGCCTGCTTCCAGCACAAAGGTTTTTGCACGCTCATACATGCTGAACAAAACGTTATTCCATCTTGGCATACGGTACACGGGCAGTTCCATAATAAAGTAGCCACGTTCGCGGGCCTTTAATACAAACTTCATTACATAAGCTACTATTACTGCCGATACCAGGCTTAGTACGTACATCCCCGTTAGGGCAAGGCCCTGCAGGTTAAAGATCCACCAAATATTTTTATTGGGTACCACAAGCGCTATCAATAAGGTATAAACCGGTAAACGGGCCGAGCAGGCCACCAATGGCGTAACCATTATGGTGATCATCCTGTCCTTCCAGTTCTCAATGGTACGGGTACTCATGATGGATGGTACGGCGCAGGCAAAGCCACCTATCAGCGGCACTACCGACTTACCGTTGAGCCCTACCTTCCGCATGATCTTGTCCATCATAAAAGTAACGCGCGACATGTACCCGGTATCTTCCAATATGGATATAAAGGCGAACAGGATCGCTATTTGCGGGATAAACACCATTACGCCGCTCAAGCCTGCAACAACACCGTCTATCAACAAACTGGTAAGTGGCCCGGCAGGAAGTACATGGCGCAATCCGCCCTCCATCCAAACAAAAAGATCTTCTATCAGCGACATTGGGTACGCCGACCATGCAAATATCGACTGGAACATGAACAGCAATACCCCAATAAATATCACAAAGCCAAATATCCGGTGGGTAAGCACTTTATCTATCTTGTTACTTATCGATTCATCCTGCGCCGTAACGGGCGTTTTAACGGTATCGTAAAGGAGGTCGTTTATGTAATTGTAACGGGCAATGGTTTCGCTGGCCTGGGCCTTTTGGGTATGGAAACCGTGTTCGTTTTCCAGTTCTTCAATGCGGTTGCTTTGAGCGGGGGTTAAAAACTTTAAGGTTTCGTGCTGATGCGCCAGTTGCAGGGCAAAGTACGGGTTATCGGTATCAAGCTCTTTGCTGATGCTTTGGATAATACCCGGTGCAAGGGCATTTACATCGATGCTATCTTGCTGCAGCGCAAATTTATTGGCGTACGATATCGCATTCTTCAGTTCGCTGATGCCTTCTAACTTGCGTGCCGATACGGGTATGATCAATACCCCCAGTTTTTGGGCCAACAGGTTAATATCGATATCTATACTTGCCTTTTTCGACAGGTCAATCATGTTCAGGGCAATAATAACCGGGATCTTCAAGTCGGCAACCTGGGTGTAAAGCAGCAGGTTGCGTTTTAGGTTAGTAGCATCCAGGATAACAACGATCAGGTCAGGCGTTAGCTCAGTATCTTTTTCTGCCAGTACAGAAAACACGATAGATTCGTCCTTGCTCTTAGGGTAGAGGCTATAAGTACCGGGAAGGTCAATTATTTCGGCATGGCGGCCATCGGGCAGTTGGCAGTAACCAACTTTTTTATCAACAGTAACCCCCGGAAAATTTCCAATTTTTTGATTTAACCCGGTTAGTGCATTAAAGAGTGTCGATTTACCGGTGTTTGGATTTCCTACAAGCGCTACTCTGATATCGGCTTTCAAGTGCTGGCTATACTATTGCAAAATAATGGTTGATGCTTCAAATTTACGCAGGCTAAGTTGATAGCCCGATACATGGATAGCGATAGGGTCGCCAAGTGGTGCAATGCGCGATACCCTTATCGGTTCGCCGGGCAGGCAGCCCATTTCCATCAGCTTTACAGACATTTCAAGATCGGTAAATTCCTTTACAATTCCGGTTTCTCCTACTCCAAGCTGCTCAAGCGTCATGTGTGTAAATATTAGACCACAAATGTAAGCTTATTTAAAACAAATCCAAATAAGGACTTTGCAGGAAGAATGTAAAATTTAAAAAGAATAAGCGCTAGGCGTTAGCTGCTTTTTTAACAGAAGGTTTCAGGTGGCTAAAGTGCGGGCAGTTACAATCTTTTTTAAAGATGCCGCACGATGATAATAAAATAGTTACCGTTGCTATTGCGAGGGTATATCTAACTTTTTTCATGATTTAGCGCATTACTGGTTATCAATACTCCAAAAACTCCCATACACCCACCAATAGTATCGGCTAAAAGGTCGTTCCAATCGCCGCTGCGCCATGTAAAAACACGTGATTGCAGCACTTCAATTAATGCGCCATAGCTTATCAGCACAACAGTGTTTTTCAAGGCTATCCCTATCGGGATGCTGCGGGTGTTCCATTTACGGATGCTGCCCGCGCAGTATAATATCGAAAGCACAAAAAACAAACCGCAATGCACCAGCTTATCAAACCCGGCAAAAAATATTGGCGATTCGCCTACGCTGCCAAGAGGCAACGCGCATATTATTAAAATAAAGAGGGCCCACAAAATAGCAGGCCCGTAATATTTTAGTGTATTATTCATTTAAAATTTAGTGGCCAATAACGCCTTTGTACGCGTCAGCATCTAAAAGGTTATCTGCATCGGCAGCGTTGGTAATTTTAATTTTCACCATCCAGCCATCTCCGTAAGGGTCGCTGTTCACCAATTCGGGCTGGCTATCCAGTTTACTGTTAACTTCAAGTATAGTACCATCAAGCGGCATAAAAAGATCAGATACTGTCTTTACAGCTTCTACCGTACCAAAAACAGACTCTTTAGTTACATCCTGGCCAACAGTGTTAATGTCGATATAAACTATATCGCCTAATTCACCTTGTGCAAACTCGGTAATACCGATGTAAGCTTCGTCGCCTTCAACCCTTATCCACTCATGGTCGCTTGTGTATTTTAACTCTGCCGGAAAATTCATATCTGTTAATTTATCTGTCCAAAAATAATAAAACTTTAAGGTATAACAATTAAAACATCAACAAACTATAAGTGTAGCAATTAAAACTAATTGGCGTAATAATTGTTAAATATTAACTATAAAAACTAAAAATATCTACAAAATGAAAAAATTAAGTTTAGTGGCAATGGTGGCTATTGCAGCCTTATCATTCCAGGCGTGTAACAATGCCGCAAAAGACAGTAAAGAAAGTGCCGACAGTGTAAATGCTGTTAAAGACACAACCACCAACGGTTCTACAGGTATTGCTGTAGATGCAAACGACTCTAAATTCGCTACCGATGCTGCTAACACTGGCATGGCAGAAGTTGCTGCGGGTAAATTAGCTTCAGAGAAAGCGGTTAACCCACAGGTTAAAGAGTTTGGTGCTATGATGGTTATGGACCATACTAAAGCCAATGAAGAATTAATGGCTATCGCCAAAACTAAAAACATTACTTTACCAACTGCACCGGATGCCGACCACCAGAAAATGGCGGCCGATCTTGCTGCTAAAACAGGTAAAGATTTTGATAAAGCTTACGTTGACGCCATGGTTGACGGGCATAAGAAAGTAGCATCGATGTTAGAAGATGCTTCTAAAAATTGCAAAGATGCCGACCTGATGGCCTTTGCAACTAAAACATTGCCTACAGTTAAAGCACACTTAGCTAAAATTGAAGCGATTCAAAGCAGCATGAAATAAGCTTAGGCTATTTTTTTAGAAAAGGGATGGGCGTAAGCCTATCCCTTTTTTATTTGCCAATTTGCATAAGGCCGGTAAAAACAATAGTTTTAACAAACTTTCCTTTAGCCTTATGAAAAAAAACCTGCTCCTTGTTTTTTTACTAATATGCTGCTCACCGCTACTTAAGGCCCAAAAAACAGACGATAATATCCCGGCCAAAGTAAAGGGCTTAACCAAATACAGCGGTTACTTTAATTTTTACTGGGATAATAAAACCGGCAAGATCTATCTGGAGATTGATAAATTTGATACAGAGTTCTTATATGTAAATTCCCTGCCATCGGGTATTGGCTCAAACGATTTGGGGTTAGACCGGGGGCAAATAGGTGATAGCCGCATAGTTAAGTTTATTAAAATAGGCCCCAAGGTATTACTGATACAGCCTAATTATAGTTACAGGGCAAACAGCACCAATGCTGATGAGCGTAAATCTGTGGAAGAAGCGTTTGCACAGTCGGCCATTTACGGCTTTACCGCCGTTGCTGCCGATGGCGATAAAACGCTGATAGATATTACTTCCTTTTTGCTTCGCGATAGCCATAAAATAGCCGAAAGGTTAAAAGGCCAGGGCAGCTATAGCCCTGATGAAAACCGCTCTGCTATTTATTTGCCCAATACAAAAAGTTTCCCGGACAACTCCGAATTTGAAGCTATTGTTACGTTGGCCGGTAAAGATACCGGGCCCGAAATTGCTTCGGTAGCACCCGATGCCGGTGCGGTTACCGTGCGTATGCACCACTCTTTTATTAAACTACCCGATGCAAATTACAAGCCCCGGAAGTTTGACCCACGCTCGGGCTACTTTAATATCGGGTATATGGACTACGCTACACCAATAGACGAGCCCATCACCAAAAGATACCTGGCGCGCCACCGTTTAGAGAAAAAAGACCCTGCCGCAGCCATGAGCGAGCCAATTAAACCCATTGTTTATTATGTTGACCGCGGCGCGCCCGAGCCTGTGCGCAGCGCTTTAATTGAAGGAGCATCATGGTGGAACCAGGCTTTTGAAGCGGCCGGGTACCAGGATGCTTTCCAGGTGAAGCTGTTGCCCGAAGGTGCCGACCCAATGGATGTGCGCTATAATATCATACAGTGGATCCACCGCTCTACAAGGGGTTGGTCATACGGCTCATCAATTACCGACCCCCGTACCGGCGAGATCATTAAAGGGCAGGTTTCATTAGGATCGTTACGCGACAGGCAGGACTTTTTAATTGCCGAAGGTTTTGTGCAACCCTATGAGGACGGCAAACCCGTTAGCGATAAAATGCTGAAGTTAGCTGTTGCCCGTTTGCGACAGCTTGCGGCACACGAAGTTGGCCACACACTTGGCCTGCAACATAATTTTACTGCGAGTGCAAATAACAGGGCCAGTGTAATGGATTACCCGCCACCTTTGGTAACACTGAATGCCGGCGGCCCCGTTGATTTAAGTAAAGCTTACACAACCGAAATTGGCCCTTATGATAAACGTGCTATCCTTTATGGCTACCAGGATTTCGCAAAAGGAGTTGACGAGGACAAGGCGTTAAAAGGCATCGTTACCGAAACCATTAAACAAGGTTACCAATTCATATCAGATGATGACGCCCGCACAGCCGGCGGGGCGCACCCCTATGCTCATTTATGGGATAATGGAAACAACGCGCCCGATGAACTAAACCGGCTGATGATCCTACGTAAACATATTCTGGATAATTTTTCGGCAAAAGCTATCAGGCAAGATGCACCAATGGCCACTATGGAAGAAGTTTTAGTGCCTATTTACCTGCTTCACCGTTACCAGGTAGAGGCTACTTCAAAAGTGCTGGGTGGCTTATATTATACTTTTGCTTTAAAAAACGACGGGCAAACCATCACTAAATTTATATCGCCAACCGAGCAGTGGAAAGCATTTGATGCATTGATGGCAACGTTAACTCCCGATGCTTTGGCGCTACCCGAAAAACTGATAGAGATGATCCCGCCCAGGCCTGTAGGCTTCCCGCGCACACGTGAAACCTTTAAGGCACGCACGGGCGTAACTTTCGATCCGATAGCAGCGGCTGAATCGGCGGCGGGGACTACCTTAACGTTTATGTTAAACCCAGAACGGGCCGCCCGTTTAATAGAATACCAGGCGCGTAATAGTACACAACCCGGATTGCTCCCTGTTTTTAACAAACTAATAGCGCAAACCTGGAAGGCCCCACAGCCTGCCGGCTACAAAGGTGAATTACAACGCTTGGTGAACAATATAACCCTAAAGAAGTTGTTAACTTTAGCAGCCAATACCAATGCTGCAGATAACGTGCGCGGCATTGCACTCATGGAAATTAATGACCTGGAGAGGTATATGAAGGATGCTGTTAAAACAACTATAGGTAGCACAAAGGCAAATTTAATGTTTGGCTTGGCGCAGATCAAGTTATTTGAAAGTGCGCCGGAGAAGTTTCAGCCCGAACCACCATTGCCAATGCCTGATGGTTCGCCCATAGGAACTGAAGATGAAAAATATTTCGATAATTAAATTAAACGCCTTAAAAGGGCGTCATACAAATATATGCAAGCACCAATAGTTACAGGCTTAATGGCCTACGGTATGTCCGGCCGCATTTTTCACGCACCGTTCATCAGCACCAATCCGGCTTTTAAATTAAAGGCCATTGTGGAGCGTACCCATAAAAAAGCCACTGAAATTTATCCTGAAATAAAAAGTTACGGCTCGATAGATGAGCTATTGGCCGATGACGAGATAGAACTGGTTATTGTAAACACGCCAAGCAACCTGCACTTTGAGCACGCCATGCTGGCCCTGAATGCCGGTAAACATGTACTACTTGAAAAGCCCGCTGCCGCTACATCAGCAGAAGTTAAAAAACTTTTTGATACCGCACGCAAAATCAATAAACACCTTATGGTTTATCAAAATCGCAGGTTCGATAGCGGTTTCTTGTCTACCAAAGAAGTAATAGAAAGCGGGCGCCTGGGTAACCTGATAGAAGTTACCTTCCGTATGGACAGGTACAAAGCTGCTATCGGTGTAAAATCTTTTAAAGAAACTAAAGGCGTACCTGCCGGAGGGCTGGTTTATGACCTTGGCGCGCATTTGGTAGATAATACCATCGCCTTGTTTGGCAAACCATTATCATTCAACAAAACTATTGGTATGTATCGCGAGGGGTCTGAAGTGCCCGATTATTTCCATTATCATTTAATTTACCCCAACCAACTAAATGTTTACCTAACATCGGGCTTACAAATAGCAGGTGAAACCCCAGGCTTTTGGGTTAACGGCACACTTGGCAGTTTCATTAAAAACAGAAGCGATGTGCAGGAAGCACAGCTTGATAAAGGCATGATGCCAACCGACCCGGCATACGGCATTGAGCCGGCCGGCAATGAAGGCCAATTAACCACTGTTGGTATTGATAACCAAAAATGCACCGAACTGGTACCATCTGCAAAAGGCGATTACAGCCAGATATTTGACGCTGTTTATCATACAATGCGTAATAATGCGTTATACCCTATAACAGAAGAACACATTGCCTGGCAATTAGAGTTGCTGGAGGCATAATTACACCCAATGACCATAAAAGAAATGAAAAGAATTTTATTAATGTTAACCCTGCTTATTGCAGTGGCTTGTACTAATGCGCAAACTCCTCCAACTCCCCCTGTAATTGCGCCCTATAAAATTTTAACTACCAAAGATGTTTACAGCACCCCTGCCGACCTGAAAAAGAACCAGCCGGTTATGCTGATCTACTTTGCTACAGATTGCGGGCATTGCCAAAAACTGGTTAACGATATGAAGCCTTTTATGAAGGACTTTAAAAACATCCAGGTGGTGATGGTTACCTTCAGCGATATCCGTATGGTAAAAACTTTCCAGAACGATTACGGGTTGACCGCGTATCCAAACTTTACTTTAGGCACCGAAGGTTATACCTACACCGTACAAAAATATTACAAGCTTCAGCACACCCCGTATATTGCTATTTATGACCATAAAGGGAAATTGGTACAGGCGTATGAAAAACCGCCGGAAATGAAAGAGTTGATAGCTACGGTAAAAAAAGCATAATAAGCAAAAAGATATTAAATTACAAAGCCCGGTTGCAGATGCAGCCGGGCTTTGTTGTTATGGTGAGCTTGTTATCTAAAATTATTCGCCACTTGTGTGATCATGTGCGTGTTCTTCGCGGAATAGTTTGGCGCTGAAGAAATCGTTGTTCATGAACGCAATATTGTTCAGGGTTATCTCTTTAGGGCATTCTGCTTCGCAGGCGCCGGTATTGGTACAGTTACCAAAACCTTCCTGGTCCATTTGGGCAACCATGGCTTGTACGCGGCTGTAACGCTCTGTTTGGCCTTGTGGCAATAAACCAAGCTGGGTAATTTTTGCTGATGTGAATAGCATAGCCGATGCATTTTTACATGCAGCAACGCAGGCGCCACAACCAATACAGGTAGCCGAATTGAAAGCCTCATCGGCAATTACCTTAGGGATAGGGATGATGTTGGCATCGGGCACACCACCGGTATTTACCGATACATAACCACCAGCCTGTTGGATGCGGTCGAAAGCAGAACGGTCTGTCGCCAGATCTTTTACTATCGGGAACGCGGCCGAACGCCAAGGTTCGATAGTAATGGTTTCGCCATCGCTAAAGGTACGCATGTGCAGTTGGCAGGTTGTAATAGCCCTCTTTGGGCCGTGCGGGTGGCCGTTGATATATAACGAACAAGAACCGCAAATACCTTCGCGGCAGTCATGATCAAAATAAATAGGCTCATCATTCTTGCGGGTAAGGCTTTCGTTCACTACGTCAAGCATTTCCAGGAACGACATATCCGGCGAAATATTTTCGGCCTTATAAGTCACAAACTTGCCCGGTGTTTGTGTATTTTTTTGGCGCCATACTTTCAGCGTCAGGTTCATGTGTCCACTCATGTTTGTTTGAGATTGGAGTATCAAGTAGTTAGTATAAAGTATCATGATTTTGTCTCGATACTTGATACTTGCTACTAAGTACTATTTATAACTACGTTGTGTTAACTTAACATTTTCAAAAATCAGCTCTTCTTTGTGCAGCTCTTCTTCTTCGTTTTCGCCTTTAAATTCCCAGGCTGATACAAACGTGAAGTTTTCGTCATCGCGTAAGGCTTCCCCTTCTTCAGTTTGCGACTCCAAACGGAAGTGGCCGCCACACGATTCGCGGCGCGCCAAGGCGTCCGTAACCATCAGTTCGCCAAGCTCGATGAAATCGGCCACACGGCCGGCTCTTTCAAGGGCAGCATTTACTTCTTCATTTTCGCCGGTTACAATTGCGTTAATCCAAAAATCAGCTTTTAACGCTTTGATAAGGGCTTTTGCTTTGGTAAGGCCTTCTTCGGTACGTGCCATACCACAATACTCCCACATAATGTGGCCAAGTTCACGGTGGTACTCAACAACTGTTTTATTGCCTTTTAGGGCAAGCAACTTGTTGTTGTAAGCTATTACATCTTTTTTAGTTTGCTCGAATGCGGGGTGGCTTGTATCAACCTTTTTAGGGCCAATGGTAGCCAGGTAATCACCAAGGGTATAAGGAATAACGAAATAACCGTCAGATAAACCCTGCATTAATGCAGATGCACCAAGGCGGTTTGCACCGTGGTCGCTAAAGTTACATTCGCCCATGGCGTAAAGGCCCGGTACGTTTGTGCTTAAATTATAATCAACCCAAAGGCCGCCCATGGTATAGTGTACCGCCGGGTAAATACGCATCGGCTGCTTGTACGGGTTCTCATCAGTTATTTGCAGGTACATGTCAAATAAGTTACCATATTTGGCACGCACGGTGTCTTCACCTAAACGTTGTATCGCCTCGGCAAAATCAAGGTAAACGGCTAAGCCGGTTGTGCCTACACCTTTGCCCTCGTCAGACATTTCTTTGGCGTTACGTGAAGCCACATCACGCGGTACAAGGTTACCGAATGACGGATATTTTCTCTCCAGGAAGTAATCCCTGTCTTCTTCTTTAACCTCAGAAGCGGTGATCTCTTTCTTTTGCAGTTTTTGCGCGGTTTCTACCGTTTTTGGCGCCCAAACGCGGCCATCGTTACGTAACGATTCAGACATCAGCGTAAGCTTACTCTGGTGATCACCGGTAACCGGGATACAGGTAGGGTGGATCTGGGTGTAACAAGGGTTGGCAAAGTAAGCACCGCGTTTGTGCGCCCGCCATGCCGCCGTTACGTTACTACCGATAGCGTTGGTAGATAAGTAGAATACGTTACCGTAACCGCCCGTTGCTAAAAGTACCGCGTGGCCCGCGTGTGTTTCTATCTCGCCTGTTTTTAAGTTACGGGTAACAATACCTTTGGCGTGGCCGTCAACAACAATTACGTCAAGCATTTCGGTACGGGTGTACATTTTCACTTTCCCCAGGTGAATCTGGCGGTTCAATGCCGAGTACGCACCTAATAAAAGTTGCTGGCCTGTTTGACCACGCGCGTAAAACGTACGTGATACCTGCGAACCACCGAACGAACGGTTATCCAGCAAGCCGCCGTACTCGCGGGCAAATGGTACGCCCTGTGCAACACACTGGTCAATAATATTTACCGATACCTCTGCAAGGCGGTAAACGTTGCCTTCGCGGGCGCGGTAATCACCACCTTTAATGGTATCGTAGAAGAGGCGATAAACGCTATCGCCATCGTTTTGATAATTTTTTGCAGCGTTAATACCACCCTGTGCAGCGATAGAGTGCGCACGGCGCGGGCTATCCTGAAAGCAGAACGATTTAACGTTGTAACCAAGCTCGGCAAGTGAAGCAGCTGCCGAAGCACCCGCTAAACCTGTACCCACAACAATAACATCGTACTTACGCTTATTGGAAGGGTTAACCAGCTTTAAGTTAAATTTATGCTTGCTCCATTTTTCGGCTAATGGGCCTTGCGGAATTTTCGCATCTAAACTCATTTCTTTTTATTTACGATTTTAGAATTACGATTTTAGATTTTAACATTAAGGTTATAAATCGAAAATCGCAATTCGTAAATTAATTATAAACTTTTCAAATAGTACACTATTGGCATCAGGGCAAAACCTAACGGTATAATTACCGCGAACAGCCAGGTGCCAAAGAAATAAATTATAGGCTTATACTTTTTATGTACCCAACCCAACGTATGAAATGCGCTCTGGAAGCCATGCAGCAAGTGAAACGCTACCGCACCCATTGCTATCACGTAAAACGCTACATACCATAAATGGCTAAAGCTTGATGTGATACGTGCATGCAGGTCCTTCACACGAACGATCTCTACATTGTTTTCTGTAGATATCGAACGCTCAAAATCGGCGATCTCCGGTTTGTAGTCTGATACTGTTGTTTCATTAGTCGCCAGGTTGGTGCGGTACTCTTTAAAGCCCAGGATGTTATTGTACTTGTAGGTAAACCAAAAATCGCCCATGTGGATCACGATGAACAACAGCAGGATAGAACCAAGTAAGCCCATGTTTTTTGACGCCCATGATGCATTTGATTGGTTACGCACAGCATACCCTACCGGCCTGGCCCTGCGGTTTTTAATGGTTAATACCAAAGCATATACAGCATGCACAATTATGGCAAGGTATAAAAGGTAAGCTATTACCTCGATAGGAGGAAAATGCGTCAGGAAGTTTGCGTAGCTGTTAAATGCAAAGCCTTGGTCGTCCTTAAATAACAAAAGGTTACCGCCAAGGTGCACAATTAAAAAAGTACACAAAAACAAGCCAGTTAAAGCCATTATCAGCTTCTTTCCCAGTGATGAGTTAAAGGTTTGTTTAAATTCGCTCATTATTGATCAGATTTATTTAGGCAAAAGTACCAAAAGATAGAAATGGTTTCCACTTAAAGCAGTGATATTGGCTATTTAGAAACAGTCTAAGGAGATTTGTATGACAATTTACTTTAACAGCACAATAATTTTAAATATCTGTGCGTAAAATTCTACCGCCAAATAAAAACATTTCGATAATTTAGTGGCATCCTGTCACAAATAATTTTATGAAATATTTATACTTCCTCGCACTTATTCTGCTGGTATCAGCCTGCAACAAGCAACCTAAATTAGCCCTAACTTTTAAAACCGGCGCTGTAAAAAACGGCACTATCACCTTAAACCAGGTTAATGAAATGCTTTTTAGCCAGCCTATAAAAGATGGCAGCGCAACTATTGATAAACCGCTGGCTGCACCTGGGTATTATACCATATCAATTATTGACGGCGATAAACCGCTAAACACCAAACAAACCTTTGAACTGTATCTTGAAAACGGCAGCTACACTGTAGAAACCAAAGTAAACGCCCTGTACCCGACTGTAACCTCTGCCTCGAAAACACAGCAGCAACTTAGCGACTATTATAAGATAGAGAATGAAATGGCGGGAAGTTTAAACTCGGCTGTTAATTCGGGGCTAAGCTTCCTGGAATCGAGCGAGGCACGTAACCAGTCGCCAAAGGAACATTCTGCACTTATTGTAAAAACCCGAGGCTACCAGATCCAGCGCCGAAAACTGGAGCCGAAAGTTTTGGATGCTTACATGACCAAATACCCGGATAACGTTGTTGCTGCCCATATTATGGCACAGCAGTACATGGATGAATATCCCGCCGAGTATGGAGCATTGGCTAAAAAATTAACTGCCGAAGCCAGGAATAGCGATGACGGCCTTAAGGTTACCAACAAGCTAAATGTATTGGTTAAACTTTTGCCGGGAGCTGATGCCCCGGAAATAACAGGTGTTATGCCCGATGGCAAACCATTTGACAGGCACGCCATAAAATTCAAAGCTATATTGGTAGAGTTTTGGGTATCCGGTAGCCAACTTAGTGTAACAAACCATTCTAAAATTATAAACGGGCTAATTGTTGGCGACCGCGACCGGAATAAATTTGGTGTGGTAAGTGTTTCTACCGATACTAAAGCCGACGTTTGGAAATGCTCCATAAAGCAAAGCAACCTGATTTGGCCGCAGGTGTGCGATTTTAAAGGCGACAGTTCCCCAAATGTTGCCAATTGGAAGATCGGTACCATCCCCACTTACTTTTTGGTGGATGCCAACTGGAAGATCATCAAAGCAAACATCGATATATTAGACGTGGACCAAGAGGTTCACGAATACTTCAACAAACATTAATGAGAAAGCCCTTTAGAAAATCTAAAGGGCTTTTTTATGCGGTTAGCTTACGGCTTTCTTATCATTTCTACGTGTTCTATGCCATCTTCGTCGTAACGCCCGCCCTCGGCAACAAAACCTAACGATTCGTAGAATGGCAGCGCATAAGTTTGCGCCCCAATACGGATGGTTGCCGGGCCAAACAGATCATTGCAACCCCGGATAGATAATTCCATCAACTTTCTCCCTAAGCCACTGCCCCTTGCCTCCGGCGATGTAATAACACGGCCGATGGATACCTCGGCATAAGATAAACCGGCGGGCAGAAGCCTGCTATAGGCAGCAAGCTTATCATTAGTATAAACCAATACATGTTGACATTTCTGGTCTTTATTATCCTGGTCAAGGAACACACAATTTTGTTCAACCACGAATACTTCGCTGCGCAGGCGCAACATTTCGTATAGTTCGTTTACGCTAAGTTCGGCAAAGGGTTTAATAAAGTGGGTTATACTCATGGCAGTGGTATTTGCCAGCAAAGCTAATTTTAATAGGTGGAAAAGCAAAAAGCCCCCTGGTTGTATATCCGGAGGGCTTTGCTTAGCAGGGGTATGCTTCTTATTTGTTTTGGGTTACTTTAACCCAGTCGACCCACATTTTGGCTTCGCCATTTTTAATCTTTTTTAAAGATGATTCGGAAAGGCCGTAATACGGTTTTTTGATTCCGTTTATTTTGAACGGATAGATGCCGCCAACCGCGAAATTTAGGATAAGGTGCTGCTTATTATCAAATACCCATTTGCCGTAATGCTGTGCCATGGTGCGTGTAACACGAAACATAGGCTTACCATCATACTTAAAAACAAGGGCATCGGGTGTCCATTCTACGCCGTAAATGTGCCATTGGGTGGCATCATTGTTTTTATCAAAATATTGGCGGTTTACAAAGGGCGTTTCGCCGCTGTAGCCGGGGCCGTGTACAGCCGCGCTCACCCAGTCGGCTTCGCCAATAAACTCCATGATATCAATCTCGCCATCGTTTGGCCACATGCCGTTACCCAACATCCACCAGGCAGGCCATAAACCATCGCCGGCTGTGACTTTTATACGAGCCTCTGCTGTACCATACGTAAAATCGAACTTACCTTTGGTAACATACCGGCCGGATATAAAATCGAACTGTTGATTATCAAATGTTTTAAAGTTTGGGGAGTATTGCGGTTTTAACACCAGCACCCCATTTTCGATGTACGCCGTAGCAGACGAATCTACATAGGCCTGCAATTCGCCATTGGTATGGAAACCGGTTATTATCGGGCTCCACTTGGTGCGGTCGATCTTACTTTCTGAAAAATCATCAAAGAAGATAACATTGCCTTTAGCGCTACCTGCAACCTGTGCCTGCTTTACCGATGAACATGAGGCAGCAATAGCTACCACGGCTGTGATGGCCGCGAAATAAATACACTTTTTGTAAAGCATAAAATTGATTAGGGGATTGTGTTTTAAACAGAAAGGCCATCGTTAAATGGCCTTTCTGTTTATTAATTGATTATTTATAAACGCGAACGTAGTCTACTTCCATCGAATCGGATGTGAAGTTAGGGTCAACCGCCGGGCCGCCAAAGTTACCGCCAAATGCTACGTTCAGTATCAGGAAGAAATCCTGGTTAAACGGCTTGTCGGGGCTGTTATCAAACGTGTAGAAAACCACACCATCAATAGCAAACTTCATAGCGGTTGGCGTCCAATCCATGCTGTACACGTGGAACGCTGTAGATGCAGTAGGGTTTTGAGTAGTACTACCTACGCCCCCCGCTCCTGAATGACCAGGGTAGTGCATGGTAGAAAATATGGTGTTCTGTAGTTTACCCACGTGCTCCATAATATCTATCTCGCCACAGCCGGGCCATGGTGTGCTATCGATGTTACCACCCAAGGCCCATATTGCAGGCCAGGTACCAACACCTGCAGGCAACTTGGCTTTTACCTCTACACGGCCGTATTTAAAGGCAAACTTACCTTTTGTAAGCAACCTTGCAGATGTATAGCCAAACCCACTGTAATTTTCTTTTTTAAGGTTGATCTTTAAAGTACCGTTTGATACCGATGCGTTATCCGGACGGTTGGTATAGTACTCCAACTCGTTATTGCCCCAGCCATTGTTGTTACCCAAATCGTAACCCCACTTGCCCGGATCAGGCGCGCCAGCGGTATTAAACTCATCCGACCAGATCAGCGCCTCACTTGCAGATACATTAACAGAAATGGTTTTTGTACTTGTTTTGCCGTTTGAACTTTTGGCCGTAACTTTTACATTATAGGTGCCCGCAACCGGGTACTTATAGGTTAAGCTACCTGTAGTGTTTGTTTGGAAAACGCCGTTGCCGAAATCAAACTCGTACGATACTGCGTTGTCTGCAGTTACCGCGAAGGTCACTGTACCGCTTTTATCAGTGCTAACCGTTGGTGTCACACTGATGTTGGTTGGCGTGCCTGCAGTAGCGGAGCCACCCGTATCATTGCTTTTAGAGCAATTGGTAAACAAGGCTACCAATGCTATCATTAAGAAAGCGTTTAATCTTCTCATATCTTTATCTATTTAACTTTAAATTTCTGATACCATGCAAGGCCGTCAATACCAATATTACGCAAGGTAATGCTTGTTTGGGTAAGCTGCATTATTTCATAGGTATTACCACCTGTACCAAATGCAATTAAGCCCTTATCAGGAACTACGAATTGTATGCGTGTAGAGTTTGCCGATGTTGAACCTGATGTAGCATCCATAAAGGCAAGTTTTTTTGTACCTGTCGCGTCAAAGTCATAGCAATTATCGCCGCCTGCTTTACCATAAAATACGGTAGCACCGGCAACAAAGAACGACTGGCCTTTATTGTTTATAACCATATTGATCCCTGTACCATCTTTAGTAAAGGTTATTTCATCGTCATATAAACATTCTGCGCGCTGGTTAGGCTCTGCCGCGTAGTAGCTTGGGGTATAACCATCTGCCGGGCCAACACCAACGTGGCCTGGCGTTAAACGATCTATAACCCATGTACGAGATGTACCATTAGTTAGGTTTTGCGTAATGGCAGCAGGGATCTCAAACGATACATACACCCTTATTTTTTGGCTTACTGTAGACGTTACACCACCCGTGCCAATAGCACTAACGGTAATGGTATAATCGAAAGTACCCGGGGCAGAGTATTTGTGTACTTTATCTCCGCCAGGCACAATTTCGGTTATGCCATCGCCATAATCAACTTTGTAAGATATGGCGCCTGTGCCCGCGGTAGTAACGGTTACTTTACCAGTGCCGCCACCATCGGGGTTGGTCGCATTTACTCCGTCAATAGCTGTTGTTACGCTTATATCCGTTGGGGTAACTATGTTACCGAACGAATACTTCTCTTTTTTACAGCCTATCACAATGATAACGACTGCCAAACAGATGGTTAATAATGCTTTTATATTAATTTTCATCGCTATATAAATTAATTAAGTGTGATATCATCGAAATACCAGGTGTAGTTGGCCGAGCCGTTGCCTGCTGTGCCGTTATCAAATATCAATACGATTTTTTGGTACGATTTTGCTGTATTGATAGTGCTGTAATCGAAGGTCAGTTCTTCCCATTCGTTTACTTTGGTGGTGGTCACTTCTTTCTCGAAGCTGGTATTTCCGTCGGTAAGGTTCTCTACCTTCAACAATACTTTAGTGCCTGCCCTTGGCGAGTAAACTTTCATTTTAAGTATCTTCTTGGTGAAGTCGATAGGGCCTGCAAGGGTTATGTAGCTGCCGCCGTAAGTAGCGCCAGCATTTTTAACCATTTTAGCCACCTTGGTGCTGGTGTTAATACCTGTCGCCGATGGGTTATTTACCACTGTTACTACACCGCCTTCAAAATCAGTAAAGCCGTAGTTTAATGTCGTTGACTGGAAATCAAGCGGGATACCCAATATTGACGACGGTTGCGGTACAAATTTTACATCGTCCCAATAGAACACCTTGCCGTTACCTGCTGTACCAAAATCGAAAAATACGGATGCCTTATCGTAAGTATTTGCCGCGTTAAGTGCAGGTGTACCTGCAACAGGTGCTGTAAAGTCGAACGTTAAGGTTTCCCATGCATTGGCAACGGTAGTATTAGCCTCAGTTTCTACCGAAACGTTACCATTGTTATGATCCTCAATTTTTAACCGTACATGGATGCCGGCAGCGGGCGAGTAAATGCGCATGCTCATTTTAGCGTACGATGCTGTTACCGGTATTTTTGCAGAGAAGCCAAGCGGGGTTCCAATAGTAGTACCTGCCCATACTTCGGCACCATTAGGTTTGGTGGTCTTTTTAACTTTGTTTGATGCATCTGTTGGGTCATTAGCATCAACAGTTGCATTGTTACCAAAATCGGTAACGGTGTAGTTGGTGTTTGGTGCATCAAACGTAACCGGCAAGTTTATTTGTGCAATTTGGATAGCCATTTGCAGGTCGTCCATATAAAACACTTTACCGCTGCCCGCTGTACCAAAATCAAAAAACACAGATGCCTTATCGTAATTAAACGCGGCATTTAAGCCGGGCGTACCAGCCGATTGATTATTAAAGTCGAACGTCAAAGTTTCCCATGCGTTAGCAACTGTAGTTTTAGCATCCGTTTCTACCGCGTTGTTACCATTAGCGTGCTCTTCAAGTTTCAACTTGATAGTTAAACCCGCAGCAGGCGAATAGATGCGCATGGTCATTTTTGAATTTAGCGTACTAACCGGGATTTTAGTTGCAAAGCCTGTTGCAGTACCTAAGGTAGTACCTGCCCAAACTTCGGCACCTGCAGGTTTGGTAACCTTTAATACCTTGTTGGCATTATTTTTAGGATCTGTAGCCAATTCCGATTGGTTGTTGCCAAAATCGCTGGTTGTGTAATCAAAGTTAGCATCGTCAAACGCTAATGGAAGGTCTATTTGTTTACCTATTTTAATGGTTTGCTCAACTTTGGTTGTTGCAACGCCACCGCTTAACGCTACAACCCTTACGGTATAAGTACCTGCTTTTGCATAGTTATGAGTAGCCGTTTGCTCCTGTAAGAACGAATCGTAGGGCTCGGGGTTAGCTGTTGCTTCATCGCCGTAATACACATGAAACATGGTTTCGTAATCGGCAGTTGCGCCAACTGTTAATGCCAGGCCGTTTGTGGTAATGGTTGTTTTAAGATTTGCCGGTGCTTTGAACGATACGGTTAGCGGTTGGGTAGATTCGGCACTTTTGCCGGAAACACCATGGCCAACTATTTTAACATTGTACACACCCTCGGCATATTTATGCTGGATGTTTTTACCAGCGGCTACTTTTACGTAGGTATCGGCACCATCGCCGTAGTAAATATCAAAGGAAGATACACCTTCGCCGTTTGGGGTAATGGTTACCAAACCGGTATTGTCTTGTGTAATATCAAATAACACCGATATTTTGGTCGGGTCTGATACCGTGTTTACAAACGAGGTATCATCAAACTTTTCCTTTTTACAGCCTGTTATAACAGCCAGTATCAGGGTTATGCTCAAAAAATATTTTATTGCATTCATGATCTTAATTTTTTAAGGTTTAATAGCCCGGGTTTTGTGTTAAACCTGTAACGTTAATTTCTTCTTGTGGTACAGGGAACACTTCGTTTTTGCCGGTTACAAAACCGGTAAGCTTGGTGGCCGCCTGCCCTGTTCTAACCAGGTCAAAAAAGCGGTCGCCATCCATAGCTAACTCTAATCTTCTTTCATCCCAAATGGCTTGCTTTAAAGCAGTACCTGTGGCGGTTACGGCATGTGTATCATCACCAAAAGCGCGTTTACGTACCTGATTAAGGTAACCTTGTGCTTTAGTATCATTTGGTGCTGTTGAACGGTTATTTGCTTCGGCAGCCATCAACAATACTTCAGAATATCTTAACACCCTAAAGTTGTTTAGATAGTTAAGCTCTACCTGGCCCGATGTTTCACCTTTACGTGGTAAGTATTTACCGTTATACAAGCCCGTGTTTTTGTAAGGTGCTACCTGGTAGCTGATGTTAAACGCTGGATGGGCTGCTTTGTAGTCCTCAATATTGAATGCGGTTATTGCTTTACGCTGATCGCCCGCTGCATATGCTGCGGCAAGGTTTTGTGTTGGCAGGTTACTGCTCCAGCCGGCAGCGAATGGCATGCCGCCAACGCCGTTCAGGCCCCTTATGCCGTTCTGCTGAACTGCATAGTTACCCTGGCCACGTGTTGCGCCACCCCAGTTGTAGTATGGCGAACCATTGGTGTATTGGACCTCGAAAACCGACTCGGGGCCGTTTTCGCCGGCTGCTAAGTAGATAGAAGCGTAATCGCTAACCAGGCTAAACGCGCCCGAGGTAATAACCGGCTCTAACGCCGCTGCGGCTTCGGTAAATTTATTCTCGTACAAATAAACCTTGCCTAACAACGCCTGTGCAGCATATTTGGTAACACGGCCTTTTTGACTTTGGGTATTAGTTAATGCAGCTATAGCCGTGGTCAGGTCTTTTTCTATTTGCGCGTAAACCTCTGCTTTAGGTGCGCGGGTTAACGATTTTGCATCGTTGTTGTCTAAACGTTTATCGATAAACAACGGCACATCGCCCCACATTTTTGTTAGGGTAAAGTAGTAGTATGCACGTAAAAAGTAAATCTCGCCAAAAAGGGCATCCTTACCATTAAAGCTAACGGTTTCGCCGGCTTTGTTTTTGTCTTTATACTGGATCAGGTAATTAGAGCGGTTAACGCCTTCGTAGGCCACCTGCCACAGGTCAAGTATGGTTGAGTTTACCGATGTTAGGGTAAAATCATCTATTTGCTGTAAAGACAAAACGTCTGATGCGCTTTCGCCACCTGCTACCGAGTTGTCTGATGCGATATCGCCCACAACCACTGCCTGGTTTAACCACTGCACCGGCGAGTAAACGCTGACAGCCATAGTGCGGTAATCAGTTTCAGATTTTAGGTAATCCAGATCGGTAACTAAAAACCTATCGTGAGGGTTGTTCTCCACCCATTTTTTACATGCTGTAAACGATGTCAGTAACAGGACCATCGCAATTAGCTTTATATATCTCTTATTCATCGTATTGTTTTTTAATGAATTATAATTTAATGTCAAGGCCCATGCTGTACGTTCTTGGCTGCGGGTATGCGCCACGGTCAACACCGGTATCAAGCACTCCGCCAGAGATCTCAGGATCGTAACCGGAATATTTGGTGAATGTAGCAGCGTTACGTACCTGCGCGTAGATCCTTATACTTTTAAACACTTTACCCTGCATTAAACGCGGGAAGGTATAACCTAACTGGATATTTTTGATCTTTACGAATGAGCCATCCTCTACATACCTGTCTGATGCGCGGATGTTGCTGTTAGCATCGGTAAATGAGTACCTTGGGTTACGTGCATCGTTTGTAGTACCCGGCCCCGTCCACCTGGCCAGCACACCACGAAATTTATTGGTGTAGTTTGCGTTACGCTCATAAGCGCGGTAAATATCATTACCGATAGAGGCGTAAGTGAACGCGTTAAAATCAAAGTTTTTGTAGCTCATGGATAACGTCCATCCTAAAATAACATTAGGGAACGGGTTGCCAATGTTTGTACGGTCATCTGCATTAATAACACCATCGTTATTTATATCCACAAAGCGGATATCGCCCGGCTGCGCTCCTGTTTGTGTTGGCGCTGCTGCTATTTCTGCCGCGTTTTGGAACAGGCCATTAGTTTTATATCCGTAGAAATAACCCGGTGCCTGGCCCTTTTCAAAAACAGTAACCTGTTGCGACTGACCGTTGAAGTAGCTGCCGCCAAATATTTTAGCGGTGCCATCGGTATTGGTTGCGGTAACTAAGCTTTTAACAGTTGTTATGTTAAAGGTATTGCCCAGTTTAAAAGAGCCGCCAATGGTTTCGTTGTAGCCGATAGAAATATCTAAACCGCTGTTTTTAGTTGACCCGATGTTGGCTGCAGGGACAGGTATAGTACCACCCGTGTAAACTGTTGCCGGTTGGAACAACAGGCCGCCTACACGTTTTTCGTAATAATCTGCAGTGATGTTTAATTTACCATTAAACATAGTAAGGTCGAAACCAACGTTAGCTTGTTTCTGGCTTTCCCATCCTAATTGTTTATTTTCTGTTGCGCCAAGGGTAGAACCCGGGTAAAACACATTGCTAAAGTTATAGCCATTACTGTTTGCAGTAGGGCCGTAATCAGGACCGCCCGTTACAATAGTGGTTGCCTGCGTATTTGTATTATCGTTACCCACAGTACCATAGCTACCCCTTATTTTTAAGAAATTTATTGCCGGTACATTAAAGAAACTCTCTTTACTTGCAACCCAGCCTACAGAACCTGAGAAGAAATTGGCAAACTTGTTATCGGCACCAAAAGCGGTAGAACCGTCGCGGCGTGCGGTGAATGATGCCAGGTATTTCTCCTTGTAATCATAGTTCAACCTGCCAAAGAACGACATGTTGCGTTTAAAGTATTGGTAATAGTACCCGCCTGTTGCGCTTGGGTTGGTAGCTGTATTTGTACCCGTTGCTGCAGAGTAATCTGCAAATTCCCATGAGTTGAATGGCACATCCTGCCTGTTTACACCCGCCGCGTTGCCAGACTCCTTAGACAATGAAAAGCCCACAACGGTTTCAAATGTATGGTCTTCTGCTACTTTAAAGTTGTAGTTGGCAAATGTTTCCCAGGCGTAGTTAAAGTTGCTTACCTTATCGTGGTTTACACTGTTATGCTTATCTATCACGGTAGAGCCATCGGCGTTCATGCTGTTATCAACATTAAGCGGCCCGTAAAACACCAAAGGGGTAAAGCCCTTGCTGTTGGCATCGTACTTGGTGTAGCCAAACCTGCTGCTTAGTTTCAGGTTCTTTAAAATATCGTATTGGGTTTCAAATTTACCGTACAATTTACTTCCAAGGCTGGTATTATAAGTGTTGTCAAGCTTGGTTAACGGGTTGTAAACTTCAGATAACAACAGGTTGCTGTAGCCATATTTACCCACACTGTTAGGGTCGGTATTTAAAACCGATACGGTTGGGTCGAAGTTTAGCGCGCTGCCAATTACACTGTTAAACGAGTTTTCCTGGATGCCTTTAGAGTTTAATATTACACCAGTAGTGTTCAATATAAACTTAAGTTTAGGCGTAAGCTGGAAATCAAGGTTGGCCGTAAAGTTTCCACGATCAAACCTCGACTTATCAATACCGCCAACTATACCACCCTGGCTGGTGTAACCACCCGATAAAAAGTAAGTTACCGTTTCGCTGCCGCCACGTACACCTAATGTATGCTGTTGCAAAGGCGCGGTTTTAAACACTGCTTTTTGCCAGTTGGTACCTACACCTAAAGTAGACAGGTCCGGGAAAATAACACCACCGCCCGATGCAACGCTGCCTTCATTTAGAATAGCGCCATACTCTGTGGCGTTTAAAACGCCAATGTAACGGGCTATTTCCTGAACACCATAGCTGCTGTTAACGGCAAGCTCGGTTTTCATGTTTTTTCTGCCCGTTTTAGTAGTTACCACAATGATACCATTACCACCTTTAACACCGTAAATAGCGGTGGCAGACGCATCTTTAAGCACACTGATAGATTCGATATCTATAGGGTTTACCGAGTTAAGATCGGCAAGTGATTGCTGCACACCGTCGATAACGACCAATGGTGCCGACCCAGCGTAAGAAGGGATGCCCCTGATAGCTACTGTTGGCGTTGAGCCAGGCGTACCACCTTGCACCACGGTAACACCCGCTGCTCGTCCCTGTATTGCTTCTTCTGCACGTACCGGGTTTTGCCTTTGGATGTCCGTACTTTTTACCGTTGAGATAGCACCCGATACCTTAGTTACCTTTTGGGTGCCGTAACCAACAACTACCACCTCATTAAGGGCGTTATTCACATTATCCTCTAAGGTGAAGTTCTCTGTGCCGGCTTGTGTTACTTTCCTTTCGGCAGATACCATGCCTACAAAAGATACTACGATAGTGCCTCCGCCTTGTGGGATGTTTAACGCGTAATTACCGTTTACATCGGTAACAACGCCCATCGTTGTTCCTTTAATTGTTACTGAAGCGCCGGGCAATGCCTGTCCGTCGGTTTGTTGGGTTACTTTACCTGTAACGCGAAGGCTTTGGGCATAACCCTGGCTCGCAAAACAGAATAGCAAAGCAATCCCCATAAAAAACTTGAGTTTTAATTGCATAAAGGTTTGTGGTTAGATTAAATTAATAGGCCGTTCGGGGCGGCCACTGGTTGGTTGTAAAAGTTTATTCATACGGTCTTCTTTTCGCGCATAAAAATGCACGGTCATAATTTAGCTAAAGTGTTTTTTATAAAACGGTTAAAAATTGGTTTGTACTACCGCGGTAATTGGTTGTATGGCCGCAGCAATTGGTTTATAGGGATCAAATGTAGAGCAAGCGCATACCAATGCAAAATTTCGCACTACATCACTACTACACAACCTTGAAAAATCATTTAAAAACACGGATATTAGTAAACCAATTGTAAAACCTGTATAATTTTGACTGCACGCTATAAACCCTTATTTTTTAGGCTACTACTTTTAGTAGTACTTGTTGTTTTTGGGCAATGGGCAATGGCGCAGGCCTACATTGGGCAGCGCAAAACGGTTAATTACGAGAAAAGGCAGTACAACGCGGGCACCCAAAACTGGAAAATACGCCAGGACGCGCAGGGCCGCATGTATTTTGCCAATAACGAAGGGGTGCTGGTGTTCGATGGGTCATACTGGCAGCTATATCCGCTGCCCAACAAAACCATTGTACGCTCATTAGCGTTTGGTGCCGATAAAAAACTTTACGTTGGCGGGCAGGACGAGATCGGTTATTTCGCCCCTGCTAAAAATGGGCTGCTTGAATTCACATCGTTAAAAAACCTTATCCCAAAAGCCGACCAGGCATTTTCTGACATATGGGATATCGCCGCTTATGGGGGCGATGTATTCTTTCGCACCCATGATAAGATATTTAGATATAGCAACGGTAAAATAACGGTTTACCATTCGCGTTCATGGTTGTTCCTGGGAATGTACCGCGATAAGCTACTGGCCCACGACGAGCAAAAAGGCCTTTTGGCTTTTGCAAATGGCACCTGGCAGCCTTTTATTGCCAAAGCTAACCTGCCTGATGGGTTCTACATTACCAACATATCTAAGTTTAATGATACCTCCAGCCTGATTACATCCGCAAAAGATGGCTTGTTTTTGCTAAGTGGCAACAAGCTGAATTATTTTAAGCTGAACGGGGCCGGCATAGATATCCATCAACATTTTTCGGCAGCTACGGCTCTACATGATGGTACTTACCTGGTGGGTACTTATGTCAACGGTATTTACCAGTTTGATAAAACGGGGAATATCATCGAAAATATCGGAAAAAAAGAAGGCTTGCAAAACACCAACGTGCGCTGTATGTATACCGATGCAAACCACAATGTTTGGCTTGGGCTGGATAACGGGATCGACTACATAGCCTACAACAACGCGGTTAAGCATATAAACCCATTAATATTTAAAGATGGCGGGGGCTATGGCGCTGCCCTTTTTAAAAATAATTTATACTTCGCTCTATCAAACGGGGTATATCAGTTACCTGTTAATGGAGTTAGCGACCTTAGTTATCTGAAAAACGACTTTAAAACGACCGGCGAAGGGCAAACCTGGAACATGGCCGAAGTAAACGGCCGCCTGCTTGCGGGGAAAGACGACGGCCTGTTCGAGGTATTCGGCGACAGGCTTGCTCCTATTTACAACGCTACCGGTTTCTGGACGTTTCAATCCCTTAAAAACAAAGCAGGCGAACCTTTGATAGCGGCGGGTAATTATTATGGCGTTCGCCTTTTTGATAACAAAGGCGCCAACCTTATTGATAAAGGCAGTGTGGGCAAATATTATGAGTCGGCGAGGTTTATGCAGGTTGATGAACATAATATGATCTGGACATCGCATCCTTATCGCGGGGTTTATAAACTGGACCCAAACACCGGCAGCGTTAAAACCTATACTAAAGACCAGGGCCTGCCCTCAACCCTAAACAATTTTGTTTTTAAAATAAAGGACCGGATCATTATCGCAACCGAAAAAGGTATATATGAATACAACCCGGCTACCGACCGTTTCATCCAATCGCCGCAATTCAAGAAAATATTTGGCGACAGGGGTTTACGGTACCTTAAGGAAGATGCAACCGGCAACGTGTGGTTTGTGCAGGGAAAAAGCGTTGGCGTGGCCGATTATACATCGGCACCAACCATTATCAACATCCCCGAGTTGAATAACCGCATACTAAGCGGCTTTGAGAATATTTACCCGGTTAACACCAATAACGTATTTGTAGGCAGCGAGAACGGTTTTTACCACATCAATTACGCCAGGTATAAGCAAAATATACGGCCTTTAAATGTTTACATCCGTAAGGTAAAAGCAACCTATGGCACCGATAGCTTGCTTTATGGCGGTTACTTTGCGGGTGTAAGCGATGATAAAAAGCAAGCCACCGAAAACACCCCGTCATTAGCGCACAACTGGAACTCGCTGCACTTTGAATACTCGTCGCCAATTTTTGAGGAACAATCTAACGCCGAATACAGCTATTTACTGGATGGCTTTGACAAGGAATGGTCGGAGTGGTCTAAACGGCCGGATAAGGATTACACCAACCTGCCCGCAGGTAATTACACCTTTAAGGTGAAGGCCCGCAACCATCAAAATAATGAATCGGCGGTAGCGGTTTATGCCTTTGTTATAAACCCGCCGTGGTATCAAACCATTTTGGCCTACCTTATATATGTGGTGATTTTTGCGGGTGCCCTTTACTATCTGTATAAAATACAGGAAAGGCAACACATTGCTAAACAACAAAAGCAACTGCATCTTCAGCAGCAAAAGAACGAAGAAGAGCAAAAGCAAATAGCTTACCTGCACCAACTGGAGCTGGAGCGATCTGAAAAGGAAGTGGTGAAACTGAAAAACGACAAGCTACAATCCGAAATAGAATTTAAAACGTCCGAACTGGCATCTGCAGCCTTAAACCTGGTGCAGAAGAAGGAGTTTATACTAAAGGTGAAAGAAGAGTTGCAGCATATTCAAAAATCGGGCAGGGAGATGGTGGAAACTACCGAGATAAAAAAGATATTGCGCCTGCTGGCCGAAGAGAATAAGGTGAACGAAGAGTGGGAACAATTTTCCATTCACTTCGATAAAGTGCACTCCAACTTTTTAACCGTAATAAAAGACCGCTACCCAAGCATCAACCAGCAGGAACTAAAGCTTTGCGCCTACCTCATCATGAACCTATCCAGCAAGGAAGTCGCCCAACTAATGGCGATCTCTGTACGCGGGGTAGAGATCAGCCGCTACCGTCTCCGCAAAAAGCTCCAGATCCCCACAGAAATGAACCTGTTTGAGTTTTTGTTTAATATACAAAGGGAGATAACGAAGGGGTGATAGGGGTGACTAATTTAGCTTTAACTAATCACTTCCGTAATAACACCCTCGCCTAATCTTATCAATAGGAACCGTGTGTATAACCTGTATCAATACAGCATTGACTATCCCGGTTTCATAGTATATCCTTACAACTTAAAAATCGTCTTCAACCCGCTTATCCCGATCTGCAAGCCCACACAAAATATCAAAAATGCCGAGATGCGGTTTACGATGTTTTCGCCGTTCTCTCCCAGGTAATTGATCATGGTTTTGGTGTTGAGGTAAAAGAAATAGATCATGGAACACATTACTACGATAGATACTAAGATGGCGCCGGTGGTCATGTAATAGCGGGCGCTACCCATGGCGTCGCCTTGGGCGCTTAGGGTAAATAGTACGGATATGGTGCCCGCGCCCGTGGTTGCCGGGAAGGTAATGGGGTAAAAAAGCTTGTTAGCGATATGGCTAAAGGCAGATACATTGGGTTGCCCGTCAAGGTCTTCGGGCGAGGCCTTTTTCTCGTCGGACGACAGGAACTCCCACCCCATTTTACAGATCATGATGCCTCCCGCCAGCTGTACCACCGGGATAGAGATGCCGAACAACCTCAAGATCCATTGCCCAGCAAATAACGATACGGTGCAAATCAAAAAAGCGTAAAAGGTTATTTGGGTAACGGCTTTCCGCTTCTCGCCCTTTGTAAGGTTCTCAAAATACGGGCTCACCATAAAGGCCGAGCCTATTGGGTTAACAACGGGGAACAAGGCAATTATACCAATGAAAACAAGGTGGACAAAAGATTCGTAAAATTCGGGCATCGGGTGTCTTATATATTCCCATAAAGATATACTATGCATAGCAACTATCAAAAAAAGGTAAGATATCACCCTGCAAAAGGCCTTTTTATCCGCCAACTATGGGGTATAATTATTTTACGCCCGTAATTACCGCGACATTTTTGCCAATAACATCAATTCTCCGTTCATTCTGTGAACGATTTTGCCATAATATTAAAAATATGTTAAGTAAACATAAATACTATTGCAAAATCATTACCTTGTAGTTATATAAATTTACCCCAAACTATTATATATGAAGAAAAATCTACTCCTTATCGTCACATTGTTATTTATGAATGCCACGGCATTAATGGCGCAAACCGGCAATGTTACCGGCGTTGTAACAGATGCAGGCACTAACCAGCCCATGCCTGGTGTAACCGTAACTGTAACCAACGGTGGCAGTGTTGCCATTACGGGTGCTAACGGCACCTATTCTGTTAAGGCACAGGCATCAGCCGGGATAGTGTTTACCTACACCGGGTATAAAACGCTAACTACAAGTGTTAATGGTCGCAGCAAAATCGATGTTTCTTTATCATCAGAGATCTCACAACTGAACGAAGTGGTAGCTATTGGCACACGTTCGGCAGGGCGTGTAAAACTGGAAACGGCAGTCCCGGTTGATGTAGTGAACATTAGTAAAGTATCCAGTAATACCGGGCGCCTTGATCTAACCGACATACTTAACTACGCGGCCCCGTCTTTCAACTATAACAAACAATCAGGCTCGGATGGCGCCGACCACGTGGAACTGGGAACCCTGCGCGGCCTTGGGCCCGACCAAACCCTCGTGCTTGTTAACGGTAAACGCCGCCACAGCACCGCTTTTGTTTCGGTATTTGGCACACGCGGCCGCGGTAACTCGGGGGTTGACCTTAGTTCGATACCAACCGCTGCAATAGACAGGGTAGAGATATTGCGCGATGGCGCATCGGCACAATATGGGTCTGATGCTATTGCGGGTGTTATTAACTTGGTTCTAAAGAAAAATATAGGAGAGTTTACCGCCAACGTAGGTTACTCCGGCTATTATGACCCTGCCTTTAATACCGGCAAAGGCGTATTAGCTGCTTACTACCCCCATGGCAACGCTATAGACGGCAACGGCATTACCATAGATGCCAATTATGGCTTTGCTATAGGCAATAATGGCGGTTTCTTAAATTTAACCGGCGATTTCGCTAATAGCGGTAAAACGTTTCGCCAAACAAAAGATACCGCCACCGCTAACCTGCAGGCGTTGCCTTTTAACCCATACAGGCGTGCAAATGGCGATGCTTCATCAACAAGCGGGTCTTTATTTTTCAATAATGAAGTACCCCTTGCCGGCACCCGCACAACCTTTTACAGCTTTGGCGGCTATTCATACAAAGCAGGAGATGCTTATGCGTTTACCCGTAACTTTTCCGGCAAGCCAGAGCGTTTCCCCACTAATGCCGGTGGCGACCTGATACCGGTTAGCGGCATTATTTTCCAGGACCCAAGCGGCGATTCGTACTATAACCCGCATATACAAACACATAATACCGATTTAGCTTTGGCCGCGGGCCTTAAGGGCACCATCGGCGAAAACCTGGATTGGGACCTTAGTAATAATGTAGGTAATAACAAATTTCACTTTTTTGGCGATAAAACATTTAACGCCTCTTTAGGCCCGCAGCAAACACATTTTGATGATGGCGGCTCGGAGTTTTTACAAAATACCACTAACTTAAACTTTAGTAAGCATTTCCCTAAAGCGGCAGCAGGCCTAAACCTTGGCTTTGGTGCCGAATATCGTTACGAACGTTATAAAATATTTGCCGGCGAAGAGGCTTCTTATACCAATTACGATGCTACCGGCGTAAAGGCAGCGGGTTCGCAAGGGTTCCCCGGTTACCAGCCTGCCGATGCGGTAAATGCTAACCGTTCGGTTTTTGGCGGCTTTGTTGACCTCGAGCTGGATGTAACTAAAAAATGGCTTATAGATTTTGCCAACCGCTATGAGCACTACAGCGATTTTGGATCGAGCTTTACCACAAAGTTTGCAACGCGCTATAAAATTACCAACACCTTCAACATCCGCGGATCATTAGGTACAGGTTTCAGAGCGCCATCACTACAACAGATCAACTATAGCAACACGTTCACTAATGTGCAGGGGGCTGTTGTATCTGAGGTGAAGATAGCACCAAACTACAGCCCTATCACAAAAGCGGCAGGCATCGCTAACCTTACACAGGAGCGCGCAAAAAATGCAGGCATTGGCTTTACCTTTAAACCAATCCCCGAATTAAGTTTTACGGTTGATGGTTACATTATTAAGGTAAAGGACAGGGTGGTGCTTTCGGGCCAGTTCAGCGCGTCGGATGCAACGCTCGATCCGGCATTTACCGCCGCACTCGATAACCTGCATGTAAGCTCGGCACAATTTTTTGCCAATGCGGTTAATACAACCAACCGTGGTTTAGACGTGGTTATTGATTACACCAAAAACGCGGGCAGTAACCGCTACAGGTTATTGTTTACCGGTAACTTCCAGAGTATGGATATCGATAAGATAAATTACCCGCCCATATTGGGTAAAACTCCCGCGTTAAAGCAAACATTTTTGAGCGACCGCGAGCAGAAGTTTATCCTGGCATCGGCACCTCCGCAAAAATTTGCCCTTAACCCCGAGTACGGCCATAAAAGTTTTACAGTAGGCGTACGCGTAACCTACTTTGGCAAAATAGACCTTTTAGGTTACGGCGACGGCACTACGCTTAGCCCAACGGTACCGCTTGATAACGGCAGCGCGCAAGTACCCGACCAGTACATTTATAGCGGAAAAGCCGTAAGCGACCTTTACTTTGGTTACAGGCTTAATAAAGCTGCACGCATATCTATTGGTGCCGATAACATTTTTAACGTACACCCGGACTTGGGTTATGTTGTGGGCGCAAAAGGCTGGGCGTACAACAATGAACCTGCCGGCCCGTTTGATGCCGTGCAAATGGGGCAAAATGGCCGCCGTGTCTTTTTAAGAATGGGTTTTAACTTTTAAAGCGCTTTCAATAAAAGATACGGTATCACTTAATATAAATAAAAAAGCCCTTTAGACATCCATCTAAAGGGCTTTTGCTTTGCGAAACGGCCGGTATCTAAGGCTGTAGGGATGATAGGTAGATATTATAACCTGTTGACCTTAAAAAATCTTAAAACAAAAAAACGCTTAGATAAATCTAAGCGTTTAATTTTTCCTGCGGAATGGACGGGTCATGAACTGAGTTCATAAGTCATTCATTATCTGAATATTATATTTAAAAAATCTAAGTACTTTATGAATCACGCAAAAAAAATGTAATGACTCTAAATCGTTGATTAAATATATAAAATAATATACAGATTCTTTAAATTTTTACTAAAATTTAAATGTCTAATCGAAGATAATTACACAACAAATAGATCAGTTGTGGCTCATTTAAATGATGATTGAGAGGGGTTCGATTCTCCTAAGGGCTCGGAGCCTATCCAGAATACGACGTATTCTGACACCGTTATTTTTCAGCTTAGCGCAATCGTCAAAAGTGTATGATGGTCAAAGGAATAATCACTGGAGAAACTGCGTCCTGACGACATCTGGAACTTTGTCCGGCCTAACCCGATCTCACTCAGCTCACTAGTCTTTTATTAATCGGCGACCTTTGCTTTTGGCACTTCCTGTACCTGCTGCAAGGACCGTCTGACCTGCCCATAACGATCAGGAAAATAGACTTTAAAACTTTGAGCACCTGACCTTCTTGACCAATATACCGTGCCTTTTCTGCGAATGAAGCTGGAGGGAAGGGATCTGGTGATGACGATCCCGCTGCTGTTTCTCATCGGTGCCATATTTGTCCGAACCAATCTATTTTACAAGAACCCGTTTTTGGCTTTATTGGGCTACCGACTGTATCAAGTGGATACGAGGGAAACAAGCGGTGCTATTTTTATTTCCAAACAGGCGCTTCAGACCGGCGATACAGTTTATAACATCTTTCTAGCTGATAACATTTATTTCGTAAAAAATATCTAATGCAGCCGCTGGCCTATTACCTTGATGAGGAAAGCGCTTTAGCCGCGGTACTCCGAAAAACAAAAAAGGCCGCGAAAACTACGCGGCCTTTTGGGGTATTAAATATTAACTGATATAAAGAAGATAGTTTCGGTATTATTAGTTAGGGTTAACGATAGGGGCGCTACCAGCATCAGGTGGATTTAAAACTGCTTCGTCAGCAGGAACATCCCAATAATCAAGGAAGTTGTAATTGATAGTAGCATGGGTACTTACAGTGCCGGTGCTGCCAACAATTACCGCATCGGTTATGCCACCTCCTTTTGAAATATCGTATATGATACCGTAGCGGCGGGCATCGTAAAATGCCAGTCCCCTGAATACCAGTGCAACGCGGCGTTCGCTTCTTAGCATGGCGGTTGCCTGGGCAGTACTCAGGTTTGTGCCGGCTAATGGTGCCAACCCTGCACCCTGTGCGGCACGCACATTATCTATACTTTGCAGCGCTGCGGGGACGCTGCCCGTATTTATCAGGGCCTCAGCTTTCATTAATTCGTTCTCCTCGTATGATGGGCCGATGTAAAGCTGATAGTTACCGGGGGTACGGTCGCTGAGTACCTGCACACCGGGCAGATTTTTTCCGCCGTCTTCCAGCTGCCACCTCGTACTGAACGTAAATCCGCCTACCTGATTTAAATATGGCGTTATGGCGGTGAAGTTGTTGCTCAAACGTTTATCGCCGGTTTGGTAACTCTGAATAAAGCGCTCGCTGATTTTAAATGTGCTTGATTTGGGCGGGCCGGTAGTTAGAGCAGCTACGGAGCCGCCGGTTGCCGAAAAGAACCCGTTTGATACCGAAGTACGGCCTGCAAACACATTGTCGGAACTGGTTATACCGCTGTTTACCAATGTGAGCACTTTGCTCCAGTCTGCTGATGTCATATCGACCACCTTTTTGTTGGCTACAATGTTCCGGGCTTTTAAAGAATTAATGTTATGCACAAACATGGTCGGGTTAGGCACCGTGCCGTTACCTGTTTGAACAAAACTTGGGATCAGCTTCTCCATTACTACCTGGTAATCTGCAGTGTTTGTTATACCTGTTAACAAAGCCGCTGCGGCATCAAGGTTTTTATCCGATTCGGCAATAAGCGCCGCGCTGTTTACATAGGCGGATGTGATTCCGTTTACTTTATCGTTGATGAGACCTGCATAATATAAAGAGCCTAATTTACTATAGGCAAAACCCTTCCACCAGTAGCACCAGGCTTTAATGGTATTCTTCTTAGTAGCCTCATCGCCGCTAAACTTTATATCGTCTACCAGTGCCAGTACCTGGTTGCAGGCATTGTTTAGGCCATACATGTAAGTCCACTCCAGGTAAAATACGTTTGAGGGGCGTTTATCGCGGGTATTACTGATACGTAACACTGATTTTTGCGGGGATGAATTGGTGGTTTTGGTATTGTCATCAAATATGGCATAATCCGGCAGGTTCACTACGTTGATGTTAATATTGGATGCCTCGGCACCAATGTTGTCGCCCAGTAATTCATGATATTGAATGCCCTGCGAAAAATAGCTGTCGCCCAGCGCATTCAGTCCGTTTAAAACGGACGGGTTACTTCCGTTAAAGCCCGATAGGTAAATCCCTCCTGATGCCAATGAAATGATACCGGACTCCGTACCCGCCTGTTCTAAAGTAGGGGAGTTAGGGTTTTTTACATCAAGTTCTTTTTTACAAGATGCGGTACCCAGCAAAACCGCGGTTAAAAGCCAGGTTGATAATATTTTATAGTTTTTCATTTCTAAAAATTTAAGGTCCATTAAAATCCAAGGTTTAATCCTATTTGATAAGACTTCAGGTTGGGAGACGAACTGTTGTCAACCCCTCGGTCAAACGCCGAATTGGAATTACCGGTACTAATTTCGGGGTCAAACCCGGTGTACTTAGTAAAGGTTAATAAGTTACGCCCAGTGAAGGTTAATTGCACCTTTCTGAAGACCTTGTTTTTAATTATCCCGGAAAAGTCGTAGGACAAACTCACATTTCTTAACCGCACAAATGAAGCATCTTCATAAAAATAATCTTTAGTACCATTACGTGCAGGGCCGTTACGTGCCCCAAAATAATCGGCATAAATACTTCTGTAGTATGCAGTGTAAGCTGCTGTTGTGCCACCTATCGTTACAGGAACGTCGTAATCGCTGCTTATCCCGTCACGATACATCCACTCTTTTGTTTGGTTATAAAGGTGGCTACCATGCACCCAATCAAACTGGAAGCTTAAGCTTAGCTGTTTGTAATTAAGGCTGTTGATAAAAGACATGTTGAATTTAGGGTTAGGGTCGCCAAATGAGTATGCCTCGTTGGTAAATTGTACACCTTTGGTTGTTTTATCGACAACCATCCCGTTCACAATTTCATAATTACCCAAATCAGCATCAGCAATGTACCTCACGCCACTTTGGTTTAGCTGAGTAAGGCTAGTTAAAGCTTTATAACCGTATATCTGGCCAATTTTAGTGCCAGCATTTAAAGTAAGCTGTGTGCTGCCTGCGGAACTTGCCAGGATAATGGATGGGCCGTCAATAGCATCTATTTTAGATGTTTGATGACTGAAGTTGGTGGTAAAGTTCCAATTGAAATTTTTAGAGTGTAATACATTAATATTTAACGATGCCTGGAAACCGTTTGACGAAAGTGAAAGAGCGTTGGTTTTGAAAGTGCTTGCACCTGTAGATGGCGGCACAGCCACATCGTAAATTACATCTGTTCCTTTACGTGTCCAGTAGGTTGCACTAAAATTGAATACAGAAAGCCATTTGCCGCTCCATCCGTTTAAGGAGAAATCGGTACCAGCCTCAATTTCGCGTGATACCTCTACATTAAGATTTGAATTTTTGCTAGCGTTTTGCAGGGCAAAAGCCAGGTTAGTGCCCAGGTTTTGAGGAACCAGCACCGGATACCTGTCAAATGGCTGTGGCTGTATCCCGGCTTTACCATATGCGGCCCTCAATTTAAATTCAGAAACCCTGCGGCCTAAACCACTGTTTTTCCAGAAACCAAAAGAAGAAGGGCGGATGTAAACGTTGGCATTGGGGAAAGTAAACGGTTTTGAACCCTGACCAAATGCAGATGAGTAATCGCTCCGGAAACCACCTGATACACCTCCATATTCACCAACGTCAATTTTTTGATTAACCACGTAACCATAAGTTACAAATGGTTCTGTATAGTCAAAAGCAACCGACTGTGTTTGGGTTTGGTTAAAGTTGAAGATGGGATAACTTGGCAAACCTAAACCGTAAGTGTCAAACTCTTCGTAATTGTTTTTTCGGTAATCATACTGCAGTAATGTGGAAGTTGTTATCGGCAGGTTTATATGAAAATCTTTCTCAAAATCGGTACGGATAGTAGCCGAAGCATTGAAGTTTTTAAAAGTAGTTTTATAGCTGTTTTTGTTTAACTCACCTGTGTTCTCACCATTATAATTGCTGGTAAAAGTATTCAGGTTTTGCGAGGCAATGTTGGCGGACTGATTCTGATAGATGTAATTGGCTTCACGGTTGCTGTAGTTTAAGCCATATTTGGCACTCAGCTCAACAAATTTGTTGACCTTATAGCTCGCCTGTATGTTTTGTAATATATCTACCCGGTTATCACGCGTGCTGCCATATTCGGTATAATAAAAAGGGTTGCTTCCGTTTACACTCACCGTTCCGGAGTTTAAAGAGAACGGAAGTGTACCGTCTGCCAGTGTTTGATTAAAGTTATAAAAAGGTGAAGAGTTTAAAGCATTAAATAGCCCGCCAGAATTACCGACGCCTAAGCTCCTGTTGAGCGTGCTGCGGTTATAAATTAACTGCGTTACTGATCGTAAGGTGAAGCCCTTAAAAAGCTCAATGCCTAAATTGCTCACAAGGTTTGTACGATCGTTATAGCCGTTGGTACGTATGGTACTTTGCTGGTGGTTATTGGTTAGACCTATATTGTAATCAAACTTATCTGTAGCGCCAGATACATTTACGCTGTTATTGGTAGTATATGCCGTACGGAAGAGTTGCTGGATGTGGTCGTAGTATTTGAGGTTTGTGCCGTAAGGTTTGTCAGCAATATTTAGTGGATTTGACATTGCTGTTGGGTTTCCGTTACCGGCAGGGAAAGCCCAGGTTACCCCGGGATAGGTCCCGTTCTCATCCAAAGCTATAATATTACCATCATTATCTACAAAGTTGCCCCTGTCATCTGTTTTAAAGCTGGTTAATTTTGCCTGGTGTACATTGCCGCTATTAATAATGCTACTGGCTGCCACACTGCTTGATATATTAATTTGCGGTTTGCCTTGCTGGCCTTTTTTGGTAAAGATCTGGATAACACCGTTGGCACCCTGTGCACCATAAATGGTAGACGATGCAGCTCCCTGCACTACTTCAATCCGATCTACATTGCTCAGATCAAGTAAGCTGATATCGGTAGCTCCCGATTCAACACCATCAACCAGTATCATTGGAGATGTACCCCGCTGTATGGTATTGATACCTCTGAGTACAATGTTTGTGCGGGCCCCTGGCGTACCATCAACCGAGGATATTTGCGCACCAGGAATTTTACCTACCAGTGCTTGGTCTATAGAAGCCGTAGGTGCCTGGGGCAGGTTTTTTGACGAAACAGATTCTACCGAGATACCAAGTTTTGCCTTACTGGTAGCCACACCAGATCCGGTAACTACCACCTCTGTAAGCTGCCGGTTAGCAGTGATCAGTTTTACATTGATCACACTGCCTGTCAGGGGTAGTTCGGCGGTGGTGTAGCCAATGAAACTGAAAGTTATGGTGGTGGCTCCGGCAGGCACCGTTAGTGAATATTTTCCTTCTGCTGAGGTTTGGGTACCAATACCGGTAGCTTTAACAGCCACACTTACGCCCGGTATGGGTAAACCATCATCCTGGGCTACTACAACACCCGTAATTGTGCGGGTTTGAGATTGGGCTGCGAGACTGGAAAAGACCATAACAATCCCAATAAAAATTTTGAGTAAATTTTTTTTCATGAATTTGATCAGTTAGAGTTAAAAGTTAATTAACACAATATACTGATGTAACATTTATATTACAATTGGGGACAAACTTTTACTTTATTGGTAAAAACGTTAGTAATAAATGATTAGAAATTAGGTAAACTTTGTAAAATCGCAGATATTTTTATATAATTCATAAAGATTTATATATAAATAATTAATTTAACGCCTAAAAGAATAATCTTAAGTCTAAAAATCGCTTCTAAAAATACTTTATTGCCGCTATTGCGGATTTAATTTTAATTTTTTTAAGATTATTTGACTTTTGATAGTATTTAACGTACATTTTGGGATATTTAAAAATAACCTTACCTTATATTATAATAACGTAAGTTCGTTTAATCAGCTAAACTAATTGATTGTCGTTAGTTCCTTAACGACGTTTAGGGATGGTTTTTTAGGTAGAGACGGTCAGCACAAAGTGCGTCTATTGTGTTCATCAGGAAGTTATTGACCGACCGTTGCTTGGTGTGCTGTAATAATTCATAAACTATTAATAAAAAATTTCTAAAGGCATAACACAAATCGATGCTCTTCATTACCAGAATCGCCTGATCAAATCTTCCGGATTATCCGACTAGTCTGCTTTGGTAGCCCGTAGGGGAAACTTTGAAACGAAAAAGGCCCTTAATCTACGATTAAAGGCCTTTTCGATGTTTTTGATAACATAATCAGCGGAATGGACGGGACTCGAACTATTCCTTTATATCGTTGAAAATCAATGTTTTTACTTTGTTAAAAAATGATGCTCACCAAATGCTCACCAATTTTTTGCAACTATTTGACTGTAATTGACTTAACTCAAATATACGAATTAATGCGATTTATAGCAATTTAATTAATCAATTCAGGTAGATTTTAGCGGGCATTACGTCAGCATATCCCGACATTTTTTTTCCCTTTTGCTAAAGGTAATCCGGCCACTTATTAACCTGACATATCAACTCATCAACATTCATTGTCGGGTAGTATGATACTGCATACTCCCTAAAAGCGACTTTTGTTTCCGGCCTCTCCCATTCCATAACAGAGAGTATAAGCATCGGCCATCTTTTAGTCTGCCGCATAAAACCATATAAGGGCATATATGGCGGTGCATAATAAAAGGAGTTATCCACCAGCTTATCATATAATATTTTATTAAACGCACGTTTCATATCCCTAATCACATCATAGGCGACGCTATATTTCCCCCCATGCCTCATGGTTTCAGACAGTGCAGACAAGCCCTCATCATGAAAAAAAACATATAAGTAATCCATAAATCCTTTTTCGGTTAAATCGCACAAATCTTTACTATAATAGGCGTAAGCCTGCTTAAATACTTCTAATGAGAAATCTTCCTTGTGCTTATCCACAATAAAATTAAGCACTTCCATTTCTTTTGCGATCACCTCATCCATAGATGGGCCTTTAGAACCAACACCGGGAACCGTTAACAAGTACCGGGGCTTGGAAAATAGCTCAAAATAGTAACTCTTAAAAAAAATAGTCTTTCTTTCAAACGTAAGCTGTAAGTACAAAGGATGAGTAAGCTTTCCGTGAAAGTCAACCTCTTTCAGCCGTTCATTCAAATAAGTTTTATAGGCGATTTTATACACTTTTTTAAAATAATTTTTTCTGATGCCTTTTGAACGATTTTGGTAGGTAATGCTTATTTAACACCATAAGGACAAAATGCAAATACTACCAAAAGTAATCAAATCAAATTAGCCTATTGGTTAATGATAGTTCAAAGATACTAAAATGTTTTGTTGATATTTTAATTTATCAAAACATATATTTACCTTAGTCCTTTCTAAAAGTATCACCAGCCCTTCATCCAATTCTTGGAATAACCAAACCATTGCCTGAACAGGCAGGGGATAAAATATTTTTAACTGTAAAACATTAACCAAAATGACAGCAATCGAATTAATTACCAAAGAAGATTTAAAGCAATTTAAAAGCGAACTACTAACAGAAATTAAAGCCATAGTCCAGCCGGGGCAAGGGCAAAGCAAGCAATGGCTGAAAAGCAACGAAGTAAGAAAGCTGTTAAATATTTCACCAGGCACATTACAAAACCTGCGTATCAATGGCACACTGCGCTACACCAAGATAGGCGGCATGATGTATTACAAATTAGAGGACATCCATAAACTGTTGGAAGGAGGCTTGCAATGATAAAAACAACAAAGCTTAAAGAAACGGCAGGCTACAGCAAGTGGGTGCGGCGGATGAGCAAAGACCAGCACCTTTATGCAACGCATATCAGTTTGTTCACAGCCATATTCGTTTGCTTTCAGCGTGACGGATTCATAAGTCCCTTTTCTGTTAATCGGCGGGAGCTTATGGCCTTTAGTAAAATCGCATCCATTGCGACCTATCATAAATGTATCCGGGAACTGGATAGGTATGGCTACATCCGTTACCAGCCATCCTACGACCCAGTAAGGGGAAGCCTGGTATACTGGCGTGATTGCCCGATGCCGTAAGGCATCCGGGACAATCACGGTATAGACAAATAGTTGTATACATGGCGGTACGTAGTACCGGCTAACAGGAGGGGCTTTTAGCCCCGGTGCAGGGAGCGAGTTAATGTTTTTGCTACACAAAAACCCGGATACACCCGCTGGGGTGATCCGGAACTCGCTCCCGTTGGTCGATTTTTTAAGAATGAAAAGGAATAAATTTATGACAGCAATTACTGAAAATAAGACTTTGACTAAAAGGCGGCCTCCCGGAAGACCAAAGAAAACGATCAGGCGAAGTGATTTTTTAATGGTACGCTTAACCCCAACGGAAAGGATATTGATTGAAGGCCGTGCAAAAAATGCCGGGCTAAAACCGAGCGAATGGTTTCGAAGGGCGGCTAAGAGCGCCAAGGTTTTTCCGCGCTTTACCGCCGAGGAAAGCGGATGGTTCAGGATGCTGGCAGGACTTGCTAACAACCTCAACCAGTTAACCCACCTGGCTCATGTTACCGGAATATTTTCGCTGGCTTTAAAATGTCAGGCGATGCTTAAACAGATCGAAGAATTGTTAACTAAAATTGGCAGTCATGATGGGTAAACCAATCACAGGGAGAAGTTTTGGCGGATGTATCCGCTACGTGGTCGATAAGCAGGAGGCGAAGATACTGGCAGCCGAAGGCGTAAGGATGCAAAATGCCAGTACCCTCGCCCATGATTTTAACCTGCAACGTAAAATGCAGCCGGAGTTGGGTAAAGCAGTTGGGCATTTGGTACTCAGTTGGAGTAAGGAAGACCTATCTAAGCTAAGCGATGAAATCATGGTGGAACGGGCAAAAGAGTATATGGAAAAAGTAGGCATCCGTAATACACAGTATGTAATCGTACGTCATAGCGACCGGGATCACCCGCATCTGCATTTGGTTTACAACAGGGTTGATAACACTGGCAAGACCATCACCGACAAAAACAACTTTGCGAAGAATGTCAAAGCTTGTAAGGAAATCACGTTGAAACACGGCTACCATTTGGGCGAGGGTAAAGACCTGGTGAACCGACAAGCATTGAAAGGCAAAGAAAAGATCAGGTACGAACTCTATGATGCGATAAAAGCATCCATGAAAACTGCTACCACCTGGAAAGGCATGGAAGCAGAACTGGCTAAGCAGGGTGTTGGCATTGCCTATAAATTCCGTAGTGGCACTAAGGAGGTGCAAGGCATCTCGTTTGAAAAGGGGGACATTAAAATGAAAGGTTCCGCTATTGACCGGAGTTTGAGCTACGCTAAGATAGATGCTACCCTGAATCGTAACCAGCACGTACATCTTTATCACGCCGCAATGAAAGCAAATGAGCCATTGGTAGCCAGCCAATTGCGTGAGGCCATTCGGCAGAGTGTTCAGGCCGAATATCATCATAGCCCAGACGGCGGTAAAGGGCTGCTGCAAATTTTGTTAGAACCACAATTTGCGGGAGCGACCCCCGACCCAATAGGTGATGCGGATATAGCCCGTAGAAAACGCAAGAAACATGAGGCCGAGCAGTCCCAATCACAAGGGATCAGCCGGTAATGAATTATTAAAATTAGAATGAACTTTAAAATAAAGAGTTATGCAAAATGAAGAATTAGAAGAAAAAGTTACCATGATGGAAGAACTGCTTCAAGGATTTGTAGGTAGGATGAATGTGATAGAATCGGGTATGGCTGATTTCCTAAAGACCTTTTTAGAACAGTACAAGGTAACGTTGGAAAGCATTGCCGCCCGGATTGAAATAGCCAATAAACGGTATAATGATCAGAAAATTCAGGAGCAAATCGATGAAATAAAACGGATTATGGCAACCATACCAAAGGTTATCGGTGTCAAAACAAGCCATCATTTCGGTGCCTTGTCAAAGACTTTGATTATTGGCATCGTATGTGGTTTTATCGTTACTGCCGGATCAATCGGAACAGCGTTATACCTCAATCATCAAAATAACAGATTAAATAGTGAGGCTTATAATTATTGGCTGGTCAGGGCGCTGTACCCCGAAATATCAAAGACTATTGAAACGAAATTAGCCGCAGATCCGAATGGCTTTACAGAACAGGCACAGAAGCAAATGGATAAACAGAATGCTATTATCGCAGCTCAAGCCCAAGCAGAACAAGCAGACAAAGACCAGAAAGCGGCAAAGGAAAAATTGGAAAAAGTGAAGTCAGGCAAATAAGATAATCCTGTTAGATTGATATTGTGGGCGGGAGCGGCAGTAAAACCGGCTCCCGTTTTTGCGATGTTAAATTACTATACAGATTACTTGCCTTTTAAAAGCTCAATCTTTTCCTTTTCTGCTTGGAGTAGGCGTTCGTAGAGCTTTTTATTTTCTTCAAAAAGTTCAACCAATTTATCTAAAGGATTGAAAGTACATGTGTTGTTATGACCAAAATTACTACTGGAAACTGATTGATTAAAAGTATTAAAATAATTGACCACAGCTTCTTCGCTAAAATTCTTTATAGCATCTGCCGTTACCCCTAAAACCTTGGCTATCTTTTCTAAAACATCATCTTCTAAAATGTCGCTTTGTTCCATACGGGAAACAGATTGCTGACTAACCCCTAATTCAGACGCGAGGGTTTCCTGCTTAATTCCCCTTAACTCGCGGATACGGCCAATTTTTCGCCCGATGTTGGTATTTGTTGGTTTGGTAAATGCTTCCATAGCTTCAAATATACAAAGTTTTCTTAATGGTAAATATAACAGGTTGGTGGGTAAAATACTCACGTTATGGGTTTGACACATGCTTATTCCTACTGAATTTTGACTTTAATGATAAAAGAACTGCACCATGAAAGTAATAATCAATAACATCAACATTTACCACATCCATGACATTAAATTTAATGGTGGTAATAATAGTTTTAATATCAATAGTGATAAAATCGGTGACGCAGATTTGAGCAAATTTTACCCTACCGTTGTTGTTAACGAGAATATAAATAACAACGATCACCCATTGATTGCGCAATTAGAAGCTTGTATTTTACAAAGTGAGCGTGAAAAAAAGCAATTATTAGATCAGCTTCACAATGAATCAAATGATAACTTATGAAATATATGCTTGATAATTAACCGAAAAATATTTTTAGTTCTTATATGCCCCCATGCAGCTGCTGCAAGCGGCTCCATTGCACCACGCGCTAACGCGCCGGGTTCCATTACGCCGCTAGCCTCGCCGCCTTTGCAGGAATGAAATTCGCTGCGCTCATAACATACCTGCTTAATAGATTAAGGATCTGCTTGTTTGAGTGTAAGCAGTGGAAAATGGAAAATTACAACATCTGTCATAAAGAAGAGATTGGATCTGTATTATTATCTTAATAATAATGCTTTCGAGCATCTTCCAATCTTTTTTTAATTAAATCAACAAGCCTGTTAGGACTAAGGACTTTAATACTATTTCCATAGGATAAGATTAATCGTTCTAATTCATAATTTATCATCACATCCAGGCTAACTTCAAATAAGTCCTCAGTTAACCATTTAGACTTTTGCGACCCATGCAATGGCTTAGAGGCTATATATTTCCCGGTTGGGCCGATAAAATGCAGGTTTATATTTTCAACGATAGCATCGATTGGTTTGGTGACACCTACGATGTCCTCAAAATACTCTTCCCAATCAATTGTTGTATTTTCCAGATATCTTGCCTTTACTTCTTCTATAGATATAATTCGGTCTAACGCCAGGTTCCAGTCAGGTTTATTCTTTTCAGGATTAAAGCCAAATAAAAACCACCGGTTATTATACTGTTTCAAATAGTAGGGGTGTAAAACAAGATCATAGGACTGGTCACTATTAAAATCTTGGTAAGTTATTTGCAAAACCTTTTCATAATTGATGGCATTAAAAAGTTCCCCCAGTTTTTCAATACCTTTTAAATAAGGGTTGGAATCAAAACTAATAACAGATTTTTGCTGATGCAAGGTTAAGCCTTGCTGCAACTTAGGCAAAAGCTCATTCATCCACTCAAATTGTGGCATCCCATTAAATTGACTTAAAATTTGAATTGCCGATTGCATTTGGTTGATCTCCACCACGTTCAATGGCATGTTATTAATAGAGTATGAAGTATCAGCATACCGATAAAATACTCTTTTATCAATTCTATGCCTCTTCAGTTCAACAGTCCACCCTTCATTGCTTTCCATAAAGGCTATATCCTGCAATATTTGCCGACGGCTGATGCCTCTACTATGTGGATCAATTTCAACCAATACTTTACTGCATTCAGCAATAAGGTCATTGATAAAATAACGCTTCCCGGTATTTCTGAAGCATTGATCGAGTATTTTGTTCCGGATAAGTGGATTTTTAGTAACGGCCATCTATAATTAAAGGGTTTACGGATAATTGTTAATTTTCAAACTATATTTAACCCCAATACAAAATTAATCTTTCTGTGCAGTAAATCTGCACACTTGAATATTTACTTTGTACAAGTTCTTTGAAAGCCTGCTGTAAGATATTGATTTACGCCAACTGGAGATTGCAAAATTTCAGATCGGTTGGTAGCTGGCGGCTTCGCTGTCAGCTGAATGTTCTACTGGTCATTATGATGTTGACCTGTTGGGAGTTGTTATTATTGGTATTATATTATGGTATTGATATTTTACTTGTTCATAAACAAAGAATAAATACAGCAGGCTTTACTGAACCCTTATCATATGAAAATAGAACACGAAAATAAGGATCAAATAATAAAGGCTTTCCGTCAATTGAGCAGTAAAGAAGATTTGTTGAATCTACTTAACTATGCAAAAAAACTTATTTATGGAGAAAAAGTTATTCCATTTGAACTAAAACAGTTAACATGGCATGCCAATCCCAAGGCAAACCCCAATCGTTATAAAACTTTTGAGATAAGGAAAAAGTCTGGAACAACCAGAACCATTCATGCGCCTGTAAAAGGTTTGAAAGCTATTCAAAGATCGCTCAACCTAATCCTTCATTGCATGTTCGAACCACACCGGGCAGCTACCGGCTTTGTACCAGGCAAGTCTATCGTCGATAATGCAAAAATCCATACAGGTAGCTACTATATTTATAATATCGACTTAAAAGATTTTTTTCACAGCATCGACCAGGCCCGGGTTTGGAAATGCCTGCAAAACAAGCCCATTAGTTTGGGGTTTAGCGATTATAAGCTCACCGGTGATACTGCTCGTATTATCCAAATGATGGGCGCTGATCTTGTACAAGCTGAAAAAAACAAAAAGTACGGCATAGTTAATATTATAAGTGCCTTATGCTGTACAGAAATGATCGTTGAACGCCTAAATGATAAAGAGGAAAACATACAGTTGGTAAAAAACGTATTGCCTCAGGGCGCACCAACCTCGCCTATAATAACCAATATAGTTTGCCAGCGTCTTGATTATTTATTGTCGGCAGTTGCAAAGCACTTCGGATTACGATATACCAGGTATGCCGATGATATAACCTTTTCATCGCTACATAATGTTTACCAAAAAGACAGCGATTTCTTAAAAGAACTGCATCGCATCATTGAACAACAAGGATTTCTAATCAAGCAAAGCAAAACCCGGTTGCAAAAACAAGGCTATCGCCAGGAAGTAACGGGTTTACTTGTAAACGAAAATGTAAACGTGCAGAAACGCTATATAAAGCAATTGCGCATGTGGCTATATTATTGGGAGCAATACGGGTACGAAAAGGCCAATACCTTTTTCCTGCCACACTATTATGCCGACAAGGGAAATATCATTAAAGGGAAACCTAATATGGCTAATGTCATCAAAGGCAAGCTGGATTATTTGAAAATGGTTAAGGGCGGGGAGAATGAGGCTTATTTGAAGCTGAGGGGGAGGTTTGAGGGATTAACGAAACCTATAATTTTGAAGGATTCCGAAACTGTAGAAGATAGTAAACAAAGGAATTTTAAAAAAGAGGAAATTGATCTATCAAGACATAAACCAATAGACGTAAGCAATTTTTTAAAGCATTTTAAAACAAGCTATGGTTTAAAATTTCTTACGCATGATTATGATGTACCCAATTCTACTTTTAATAGGGAAACAATATTAAGTTTTGCAAAGAAGGAATTTGAGGAATTAACAGGTAAATATATAATTACATCTAATTTATATGCGAGAATAAATCAATTTGCTTTTGGTGATCCAAAAGAAATTTGGTGGTTTAATAAGGTAAAGTATAATCTTAACTGGAATGCCCCTGAACTAATAGAATGGATTAATAAAAACCCTAATTTGCATCCTATTTTAAGCGATAAGTATAATGAGACAATGATTTCTCCATTCAAACAAAGCGTTGAAATAAAAACACCCCAGCTCCAGGAAATTGTTAATAGAAAGTTGGCTAAAAGTCTTGGAAGTCTATACACAGCGTTTGAAATAAACGAAACAATATTTAAAGATTTAGACAAAGCAAACTTTTATACCGATGTGGACTCATTAGAAATTGGCTTGGGTTACTTGTTTAACGCAATAAAGCAAAGAGCTTCTAATAGTAAAAAAATACGTTTCGAATTTTCAAGGCAATCCGATACACATGGTCGAAAGCGAATTCTTAAAATTATTCATTTAGGATCTGATTGTGATAAACCACTTGATAAAGAGGAGTTGTTTCAAGGAGATTTCTTGGAAGCTGAAAAAGCATTTTTCGGGATTTGCGATTGGTCAATTATTGCAAAATCGCCAGATACTTCCGTAAATAAATTGAATGTTTTGTTTGATATAAATTCAGGTGTAGGTTCCAGGGAGAAAATTGATGATTCATTAATTGACGGCTTCACACATATATTAACATTTTACTCTTAAGATGATCTATTTAATAGATGACAATAAATACGGACAAATGGCTGAAAACTATCGAATAGATTTCACTAAGGTCCTTGCAAAATACCCTGATTCAATTACGTGGTTAATGGATTTATCAGCATCTTCCCCGGAAGTAATAATTAAAAATTGCTCGTGTATCTTGATTCATGATTCTTTAGATGGGAAAGAAAACAAAGAAAAAGTAGTCGCATTGGCTAAAATAAATAATATTCCATACTGTATTTTTAGTAATGGATTTACTGCAACCATATTTGCTGGCATTTCAATAAAAGAAATTAAAAAGGACAGACTTTATTTTAACCTCATAGTGTTTTTAAATCATTTTGTAGAACAAAAAACAATAGATTTCAAGCTATTATCGCTTGGGGAAAATTATGAAGTCGAAAAGGCATCTATTTTACAAGATCGTCTTATAAGTGGTACTATATTTAATAATCGAAGCAATTTTAATTACGAAGTGGCATTTCCAGGAGGAAGTCAAGCATTTAAGGATTTAATTGAATTAGTTCATTTAAGTAATCATGCCGTAGATTTCTCATCCTTTGAAGATGAATTTAACTCTTCTGATACAACTGCTGAGATAATGAGGCAAGAGGTCATAAAGATGGCAAAAAAAATAAAACAGAAATATGAACGATAAAATTTTAGTTATTGAAGATGCTTCTACGAGATTTTCTGAAAATGTAAGTTGTACAAAACTTAAATATAATCAACAGTCAAAAGATGAAGATATTCACTTTTGGATTTTAAAAAACAAGGACTTGTTTGAAGGAGTTGAAAAAGTAATTATTCCCTGTAGGTTAGGTGCTGACGATGCGGAATTTATGGGATTATATTTGGGATTGCACATTCGATTGACAAAGGAATTAGATAAATTTCGCTATTTACCCATAATCTTCATTTCCGAAGATGCCAAAGAAGAAATTTTAGAGAATCAGATTAATAATAACAAAACCAAATCTTCACTATTGCTTTTTACAAAAGGCACAAAACTAATTTCCAGTTTTGATTTAAGTGATGTTATCCAGAACCAAATTAAACCAATAGAAATAGAAGAATATTATTATTCTTTTATTTCAAATATAGAAATACCCATCCCGGAAAATTCGAGTGATCATTCAATAACTAACGAATGGAATATTTATAGGTGGTTTGAAATGATTGAAGATTATGACAATCAAGAATATAAGTTATTGTCTGAATCTATCTATAATTTGAAGGGGATTCATTCATTATATTTTAAATATAGGGATGAATTATCAAAACAAATAGCACATAAAACACATAGACAAACTTTCAAGAAAAAGGACAAGAAGCGTTTAGAAATACAAGGGATCATCGATAAAAAAATATTATTTATTGATGATGAAGGACATAAAGGTTGGAATCCGTTGTTAAAATATATATTTGATAATTCAGGCGCGGAAATTAGCTTCTATGAGAAATTTGATAAAAACGAAAGCCAAAAAGAACTTGTTGAAAAACTGGTAAAAGAATTCGTAATTACAAAACATATTTTTGATTATGACTTATTAATTATCGATTTAAGGTTATGTGATGACGATTTTAAAAATGAAAATATTGAAGAACTGTCAAGCTTTATCTTTATAAAAGAAATTGCGAGGGTAAATAAGGGGTTTCAAGTGATGTTTTTTACGGCTTCAAACAAATCTTGGAATATTAAAAAAGCCATCGATTTACATGCAACTGATTATATTGTAAAGGAAGCACCATATCAATTATTTGATAAAAATCAAAGCTATCTCAAGTATGTGGAATTTGGAAAAGGCGTAAAAAAATGCGTTGAGCGATCATTCCTTTCAAAATTAAGACTCGAAATAGATGCGCTTAAATCCAATAATATTTTGAGTTCCAATTCCCCCGACAAGATCGAATTCACGAATTTAGTCTTTTCAAATGGCGGCCTTTTTGATGAACTCTTTTCGGTTTTGGAATTAGATCATAAAGCATTAGCGAATAACGCTTTATTGATTTGTTTTAATATTTTAGAAAATTACGCGGATTTGTTTGGCGCATTCGAAGGAACTTGGATGATATGGGATAAAGCCGATCGAGCACAATTAAATTATTCCGCAAATTCTTCGCAGACCCTTTTTGAATTAAAATTCGGATTTTTTTCAGATATAATGCAAAGCTCAAACGACTTCGATAATACACTTATTGGGGTTGACTTTTATCCCTCGTTACAACAAAGGCACATAGACCATCGAAAAAAGGCAAAGAAAGCATCACCGATACTTAAAATTGCCACTGTTCTAAAATACAGAAATAATATCCCTGATGTTGATATCAACAAGCTGTTTCGATTGCGTTTTATTAGAAATAACGCAACTGCGCATTCAGGAAATATTAAACCAGGCATACAAATAAGTGTAGATGATGTTGAATTTTTGATAAGTAATATTTTTAAGGCTATTTTCTTTTAGCCAGATTATTTAAATTATGGGGTTTTTAAATAAAATATGGCAAAAGACAGTCTAACATCCAGTGCGGCTGTTCTGCACAGTTGCTCTATCTCTTTGAATCGAAATTAATACCATGGGTATATTCAACCATTTCCAGCAATTAAAACTAAGTGCCGATCAGGAAACAGCCTTGCAAAAGCTCGAAGCCTTTTTAAAGGGCTCTAACCAAGTGTTTATGCTCAAAGGTTATGCAGGTAGTGGTAAAACAACAATTCTAAAGGGGCTGGTTGATTATCTCGTTTCGATAGACAAAGATTTTGCATTAATGGCCCCAACTGGGAGAGCTGCGAAAGTGATCCGCGAAAGAACAGGCTAGGAAGCATTTACCGTCCACAAAAGCATCTACAGCTATAGCGAAATGGTCGAGGAAAAAGAGGGCGAATCCTTCCTATACTATTTCAAAATCCGAAACAACACTGATGTTACTAATAAAATATTCATCATTGATGAAGCCTCCATGCTTTCTGATGCAAAAAGCCAAGGTGAATTTTTCCGATTCGGTACAGGGTATCTGCTAAGCGACCTGATAACATACACACGGGTGTCGCATCCGTTGGTTCATTCTAAAATAATATTCGTAGGCGACCCATGCCAGTTGGCCCCTGTTGGAGATAATAGCTCCAAAGCTTTCGATGCAGTTTACCTGGCCGATAAATTCAATGTCGCCATTGAAGAAACCGAAATGAAAGAAGTAAAACGCCAGGGCGGCGAGAGCGGAATATTAAAAGCAGCGTCGAAGGTTCGTAAATCATTATCGTCCGGTTATTTTAATGACTTCAATTTGAAGGAAAATGGCAAAGATATTTTTAATCCATCCTATGAATTATTTTTACAAACCTGGCAAAACGTAAGCAGTCCCAAAATCATTATCGCGTATAAAAATGAAACATGCCTGAAACTCAATCAACAGATCAGGGAAATGAAATATGGGCGTTCAGGGCTGCCTATACAGAAAGGTGATATAGTTATTATGGGGGGAAACAACTATCGAAAGGGTGTTTCTAATGGTGAGTTTGCTATAGTGAATGAGATAGCTGATGTGGTGAAGGTAGAACCAGTTCATTTTTACGCAAAGGCTCCATCAAATAAATCTTCTGAAAAGGCAGTGGCCATTGAGGTTATTTTAAGATGGAGAACCGTTGAATTAGTTTTCCCTGATGCGGAAAGTAATAACAAAGTAGTAAAAGGTCAGATGCTTGAAAACTTCCTAAATGGAGATAATGTTTTAAAGCCGGAAGAAATGCAAGCTTTGTATGTTGATTTTAAAAAGCGGCACACTGGTCTAAAGCCCCATACGGATGAATTTAAAGAAGCGATAATCAATGATGAGTATTTTAACTGCTTATTAATGAAATATGGTTACGCTGTTACGTGCCATAAAGCCCAGGGTGGTGAGTGGGATAATGTTTTCACCGTTTGGGATCATGAGAATCAAAAGAATTTTGATTGCTTAAAAGATCCGCAGATCAGAAGAGGCAAGGATAACTCGGGCTTTTATAGATGGGCCTATACAGCGTTAACAAGGGCGGCTAAAACATTGTACGCAATCAATCCGCCTTCATTTAATTCTTATTCGAATATCACTATAGTTGACCAGACGGTTGTTAATGCTTTGAATGAATTAACCGGGAAGCAATTGCAGCCAGAGGAGGTCACCTTGGATAATGAACTATTGCAGCAGCTGAATAACATGGGCTTAATGAATGAGCCCATTCAATTACAAGATCATTTTATCAAACTTCAATTGGCTGTGCAGAAACTTTATATCAATATCGTCGACTGGCAAAGGAAGGGCTATGAAATAAGATATAAGTTTCAAAGAGAAAATGCTATTGTAACAGGAAGAACAAGCATAAATGGCAAAAACGAGTTTAAAAATGCGCTGATCATAATACCATCGCTATCTAACAATCAAGATTTATATTCGGAGATTGAAGGCCTTTGGAATCATTTGCCGGAAATTTCTATTGAACGAAATACAGCAGAAACCATACTGACCAGGATGGAGTTTGATTTTGAGTTGGACGAAAAATTTCCTTTCACACACGATCTGTTCGATGATTTAGTGCTGTTATTGTCCCCGATTAGTGTCGTAATAGATGAACTGGAACACCAGAGGTATAAAGAAAGATACACCTTCAAACGTGGTCAGGAATCAGTAGTCATTGACTTCGAATACAATGATAATGGTTTTTGGGGCAGGGTTGTACCTATCAAAAATAAAACGAACAGTCAGCAACTGTTAAATGAAATAACTACCGAATTGCAAGCTTTTAAACAAGAGAACTATGCCGGCTAAAGAAATAAAGGAGCTGCGGGTAGCGGGCAGGCTCAATGAGGCTCTGGCTCTGGCTAAACATGAGTATGAAGAAGCTATGCAAAAAGTTTCTCCTGATGATGAAAATGATCCGCTAAACGAACTACGCTTGTTAGGCAACAACGCAATTATGATTTGGCCTAAACGTAATTTGAGTTGGGTTTATTATGAATATCTGAAGAAGAACAATACATCGGAACAATTTGATCTTTTTCAGGCAGATTTGATTAATATAAAAAATTTAGAACTACCCACAGAAGAAAAGATACTTTTTGATCAGGTAAGCTGGCAAGTGGGCAAAATGGGCTTTGCTTTATTAAAAGAAAACCCGGTTGATACCGATAAATTCAGTGCATTGTTTGAGTTGGTAAATTCTTTTCGCTTTACAATATCCTCTGAAGGATATAGCTTTTTGTTCAAAGCATTTCATAAAGCTTTTAAGGATACAGATAAATACATTCCATTTGCCGACTGGTGGAATCTGAAGAGTTTCCGGCCCGAAGATTACCAACAGGAAACAATGCCAAACGGCAAAGAAGTAATGGCACTGGCGGAACAAGCATACATAGCCTACGCAAAACACTTACTGCCTGCCACAAACGAATACGGTGAATACTTTTTCGACAGACAAAAAGCAGAGACATTCCTACCCTTATTGGACGCGTTGGTGGATAACTACCCGCAAATGCAATACCCGGCATATTTTAAAGCCAAACTACTATTGGCTTTAGGCGATAGGGATAACATGCTTTCGGCACTATTGCCATTTGCCAAAAAGAAAAAGAATGATTTTTGGGTATGGGAAATATTGAGTGAAGTATTTTCCGCTGATCCAGAAAAAGTTCTCGCTTGCCATTGCAAAGCATTAAGCTGCACAAGTCCCGAAGAAATGCTTGTCAAAACTCGTCAAAAAATGGCTGCAACGTTTATTCAAAAACAGCTCTTTGACGAAGCCAAGACAGAAATAGAAATTTTCGTCAAAGCCCGAAACCGTAACGGATGGAGAATATCCAATGAAGTTACCAACTGGCAAAACCAGGATTGGTATAAAAACGCAACGGTTAAATCGTCAAATTTTGATTTTTACAGGCAGTACACTACCATCGCAGACGCATTGCTTTTTAGTGATGTGCCGGAAGAAACTATAATAATAGATTTTGTAAATTCTGATAAGAAAATGTTAAATTTCATTGCTTCAGAATCAAAATTCGGCTTTTTTAAATACGATAGGTTTTTGCCGAATGTAAAAATTGGCGAAACTTTAAAAGTTCGGTTTAATGGCAATGGAGCAGAAAATGGCAATTATCAAATTTTTACGCTTGAGAAAACGGACGGCCATGTACTAAAGCAACGTTTTTTAAAAGAGGTCGAAGGCAAGGTTGAAATCGGTGAAGGAAAATCGTTTGGCTTTGTTAATCATATTTTTGTTCATCCATCAGTGATTAAACGATTTAATGTCAAAAATAATCAGGAAATAAAAGCAATAGCAATTAATTCATTTCAGGTTGAAAAAAAGCAATGGTCATGGAAGGTATTTGATATATTAGAAAATAATTAAGCAATAGGATGCTTTAAAAAACAAATATGTTAATACCGTAATTGTTAAACTTTAAAAATAAATAATATCATGAGTAAAATAGTTCTACTGAGTGGTAACCCCGAGGAAAGAAAAAAACAATTGGAAGAGCTTAAGAAAACAGGTGTCAAAACACTTGATGGTGGGCCGTTGCCAATAGGCACGCACTTATTTACCGTGTCCGGAAATGATATTTGGGGAACAAAAAAAGCTGGTGGTTATGATCTAATGACTGTAGCAGGTGTTTTAACAAATTCTGATACCGGCGAGAAAGTTACTTTTAATAATTCAGAAGATTCAAAAAAATTAGTCGTGCCAAGCAAATTTCGTTTTCTTATAGAACCCAACAAGCGTTTATATTTAACTATTGAATTTACAAAAAGTGGATGGAAAAGTGTGACTAATGTGGTGACTGCTTAGGGTTAAAAATTTCCATATTCACCGGGTCCGCGAATTTAGCCCACGCCGGGATAAATGTCAAGGCTACACAGAGCGGGCAGTTGTGTTTTGTTTTTTAGTGGCTTGCCCGGCCTTGACATTTATCCCGGCTCGCGCTGTTGGTTGCTTAAGCGGTAAATATGGGATGGTGTGCTTAATGGGCTTATAGCAGATTAGGCGTTGTTCGCATTAATCAGGTTGACTACCACTTTCACCATCATATCTTTTTCATCCGGCTTACTTTCGGCAATCATCAAGGTTAGGGCTACCAAAGCATTGTCGGCTATCCGTTTAGAGCCATCTTCCCGGTAAAGTATTCCGTTCTTTTCTAAGAACCAAACGAACAGGTAGGCGGCTATTCGTTTATTACCATCCGAAAAGGAATGATTTTTTACAACAAAGTATAAGAGATTGGCCGCCTTTTCTTCTATAGTGGGATAAAACTCGACACCGCCAAAGGATTGATAAATTGTCCCGATAGACCCTTTAAAGGAATCATCCTTTTCATTACCAAATAAGCCACCGCCGCCAAATTTATTTTTTAACTCCTTAATAGCTTGTATAGCTTCATCATATGTTGCCACAAATAACTGCTGATCGGTAGTCCCGGTAAGGGATAGCTGCTGATGATCGTATTTGTCTAAGATGTCCAGCGCATAACTATAATCCGCTACTACTTTTAATAAGCCCGTTGCTTCATCCGTTGTCAATTTTTTATTTTTCAGCACGTTACCTAAAAGCTGTACCGTTTGCTTTAAAGAATTGAATTGCTCTGTTTGCTCTTTTAATCTTTGCTCGTTAATAGCGTATCCTTTTACTAAATAGTCTTTTAACACTTTGTTGGCCCAAATACGAAATTGAGTACCTCGTTTTGAGTTTACGCGATAACCAACTGAAATTACGGCATCAAGGTTAAAATACTCTACTTCGTAGGTTTTACCATCGTTGGCAGTTGTTGCATTTTTTGCAACAACTGAACTACGGTCTAATTCTTCTTCGGTGAAAATATTTTTTAAGTGCCTTGAAATAACAGATTTATCTCTTTCAAATAGTGTCGATAATTGATTAAGTGAAAGCCAAACAGTATCGTGTTCAAGCGTAACATCTAAGGTTGCCTGGCCATCGGGTGTTTGATATATAATAATTTGATTAGTATTCATAAAATTTAAAATTAAGTGTTTTTTCTTTAGTAAGTGTATTGATCTATGAACCTTATGCGACAACCAATTTAGAAGTACGCTTTTTTACGGCCAATTTATTTTGAAGAACCTGCATATCTTCACTAATCTTTCGATCCATTACTTTAGCATAGATTTGTGTGGTTTTAATACTGGTATGTCCCATCATCTTCGCAACGCTTTCGATGGGAACGCCATTATTAAGCGTTACCGTAGTAGCGAAAGTATGCCGGGCAATATGAAAGGTCAACAACTTAGAAATGCCGCACAGGTCGGCAATTTCCTTTAAATAGGCATTCATCTTTTGATTGCTCATAACAGGCAACAAGGTATCCTCTGCAACACATTGGGGGTGCTTATCGTAAGAGCGGATAATTGACAAAGCCACCGGCAATATTGGAATCCGGGATAAAGTGTCGGTTTTCTGCCGGCTTGTATGAATCCATAAGTTACCATCAATACCCTTTACCATTTCAGACCGTTTGAGTTTATGAACATCAACATAAGCAAGACCCGTATAACAGCAAAAAACAAAAACATCCCTAACCACACATAAGCGGTCAATAGAAAATTTCCTTTTATACATTTTCTGTAACTCCTCTTTGGTCAACGCTTCCCGGTGGACGGCCTTTTGTTTTGGTTTGTAATTAAGATAGGGGTCAACCGTTAGCCAGCCATTACCTAAACAGATACGAATAATTTTGCCTAAATTTTTGATGTATTTAATTGCCGAGTTATTTCCGCATTTGCGAACACTCCGCAGGTAGTATTCAAAATCATTTAAAAAAGCGAAGTTGATTTTTGTAATCGGTATATCCGAAACATTATGCTGCCATTGCATAAAGTCCACCGTGTGCATTAGGCAGGTTTTATAACGTTGCAAAGTACTTTTTTCAAACTCCTGCCCGACAAGGCTTTCCATTTTTGTGTTGTGATCTTCAAATACAGTTATTAAGGTGCGTGATTTCTCTACCTTGCCTATAAACTTGTTTTTTAAGGCTTCTGCAGTAACCATTTCCTCATTTACTGTCATCAGGTGGTGCAATTCCTGAACGTTGGCCTGTAGCTTGTCCAGGTAGGCGTTTAAAACCCTGACATCTTCTTTAGTGCCATTGGCTCGCCCTGATTGCGCATTCCAGCGTGAGGGTTCGCAAGTTTTTCCGGCAGACGCTTCGGCGCGATGTCCGTCAACAGTAAAGCGTAAATAAATAGCTACGGGGCCGCTTTCGTAATTTGACCGTTTCTTCAAATAAAAAAGCAAATTCATGTTTGTTCTCATTACAAATGATTTAAAAGGTGAAACAAAATTGTTCATTTCATCACTTGCAGTCAAGATGTTCATTGATTGAACAGGCTGTAAAGCAGATATTTACAGCGTTTCTGGTGAGCAATCCCCTTACTCAAATATGCTCACCGAATTGCTCACCAGTTTTATGCTAAAACATGAACAATTTGGTGTTTTTGAGTAAACTAAAAAGCCTGTAAACATTTAATTTACAGGCTTTTAGTTGTTTTTGACATTGTTTTCAGCGGAATGGACGGGACTCGAACCCGCGACCTCCTGCGTGACAGGCAGGCATTCTAACCAACTGAACTACCACTCCGTTTGGGATTGCAAATATACGCACCTTTTTGTTTTACACAACTCTTTTTTTAAATTTCTAGTTTTTATTGTTTCCCACTTAATTCACGTCACACAGACACTTTATCAAAAATTACGTTAAATTCGTTTTTTCATACCAATTGCAAACGGCTCTCGTAACCTTTTAAAGAACAAAAACATGCTGCTATTAGGCATCGATATAGGCACTTCGTCGGTAAAAGTATGTGTTGTTGATGCTGAAAGCCAAAGCGTTATCGCATCCGCGCAATACCCGGATGTAGAGTCGCCCATCATTTCGCTGCAAACCGGTTGGGCAGAGCAATCGCCCGAAATGTGGTGGCAGCAAACGCAGTACGCCCTGGCTTTGTGCGTAAAAAAAAGCGGTTTCGAAGCAAAAAATATTTCTGCAATTGGCATCGCTTACCAGATGCACGGCCTTGTTTTGGTGGATAAGGGGCAAAAGACACTTCGTGACAGCATTATTTGGTGCGATAGCAGGGCGGTTGAAATAGGCGATAAAGCTTTTAATGATATCGGTACCGAAACCTGTTTATCGCATATGCTTAATTCGCCGGGTAACTTTACGGCATCAAAACTGGCGTGGGTAAAGCAAAACGAGCCGGAGATTTACAATAAGATAGACAAGATGATGCTCCCCGGCGATTATATCGCCATGAAATTAACGGGCGAGATCACCACCTCGGCATCAGCCTTATCAGAAGGCATCTTCTTTGATTTTCAATTCAATGGCCTTTCAAAAGATATTATAGATTATTTTGGTTTTAGCGATAAGTTGTTCCCAACGGTTAAGCCTGTATTCTCGTCACACGGCCGCGTTACGGCGGATGTTGGATCGTTATTGGGCCTAACGGCGGGTATTCCGGTTACCTACAAGGCCGGCGACCAACCCAACAACGCATTATCACTAAACGTGCTTAAGCCAGGCGAAGTAGCTGCTACGGCGGGAACGTCGGGTGTTATATACGGTGTAAGCGACCAGTTGGCGTACGACCCGCAATCGCGCGTGAACACATTCGCGCACGTAAACCACACCAACGAGCGTAAACGCCTCGGGGTGTTGCTTTGCATTAACGGCACCGGCAGCCTGTACCGCTGGATTAAAAACACATTCTGTAGCACCCTTACTTATGAGCAGATGAATGCAGAGGCTGCAAAAGCACCAATTGGCAGCGATGGCCTGCGCATTTTACCTTTTGGAAACGGCGCCGAACGGATGCTGAACAATAAACAAATTGGTGCGCACCTGCATAACATTGATCTTAACTTACATACCCCCGCCCACATCTTTCGTGCTGCTCAAGAGGGTATTGCCTGTGCATTCCGTTATGGGTTGGATATAATGCGGGAGAACGGCATGAACCCCACTGTGATCCGCGCCGGCAAAACCAATATGTTCCTGAGCGATCTATTCACCCAAACTTTTGTAAATGCCACGGGTGTGCCTGTGGAGTTGTATAATAATGATGGTAGCCTTGGCGCAGCTTTGGGCGCGGGCATCGGTGCAGAGATCTATTCATCGCAGGCGGAGGCTTTTAGCAAAGCCGGCCGCGTGGGCTACATTGAACCGGATAATACCGAAGCCTTTGAGGCGATTTACCGGGATTGGAAAGCTATTCTTGAAATGCATTTGGAGGGGACGCAAGACAATTAAGAATCAGGACACAAATAACTAATTTGCCAACTCAATAATAAATGTAAATCCATGGGAATAGTAACAGGAGAAAAAGAGTTTTTTAAAGGCGTTGGCCAGGTTAAATACGAAGGGCAACAATCTGATAACCCGCTGGCGTTTCGCTGGTATGACGCGGATAAAGTGGTAGCCGGCAAAACCATGAAAGATCACCTGCGCTTTGCATGCGCCTATTGGCACTCTTTCAATGGTAACGGCGCCGATCCTTTTGGCGGGGCTACGCATATTTTCCCTTGGGATGCGAAAGCTGATGCCGTTGAACGCGCGAAAGATAAAATGGATGCCGCCTTTGAGTTTATCACCAAAATGAACTTGCCATACTATTGTTTCCACGATGTGGACGTGGTAGATTATACCAACAACCTTGACGACAACGACCGCCGCTTGCAAACCATGGTTGAATATGCCAAACAAAAACAGGCCGATAGCGGCGTTAAGTTACTTTGGGGAACCGCAAACGTATTCAGCCATTCTCGCTATATGAATGGGGCATCCACCAACCCCGATTTTAATGCGCTGGCACATGCAGGTGCACAGGTTAAGGCCGCCATTGATGCAACTATTGCTTTGGGTGGCGAGAACTATGTTTTTTGGGGTGGACGCGAAGGTTATATGACCTTGCTGAATACTGATATGAAACGCGAGCAGGAGCATCTTGCTAAGTTTTTACATACCGCAAAAGATTACGCCCGCAAGCAAGGCTTTAAAGGCACTTTCTTTATCGAGCCAAAACCCTGCGAGCCAACCAAACACCAGTATGATTATGATGCTGCAACCGTGCTTGGGTTTTTACAGAAGTACGATCTGTTGGGTGATTTTAAATTGAACCTGGAAGTTAACCACGCAACCCTTGCCGGGCATACGTTCCAACACGAGTTACAGGTAGCTGCTGATAATGGCCTGTTAGGTTCGATAGATGCGAACCGTGGCGATGAGCAGAACGGCTGGGATACCGATCAGTTCCCGAACGATGTAGCCGAGGTTACCGAGTATATGCTCATTATTTTGCAGGCAGGTGGCTTTGCCGGCGGCGGTATAAATTTTGATGCAAAGATCCGCCGTAACTCTACTGACCCTGCCGACCTTTTCTACGCCCATGTTGGCGGTATGGATGTTTTTGCAAGGGCGCTGATTGCTGCTGATAATATCCTCCAAAAATCAGATTATAAGAAAATAAGAAGCGACCGCTATGCCTCTTTCGACAGCGGTGCAGGTAAAGATTTTGAGGCCGGCAAACTATCATTAGAAGACCTGCGCAAATATGCCGGCAAAAACGGCGAGCCCGCCGTCGCAAGCGGCAAACAAGAATATCTCGAGAATTTGATTAACCGATATATATAACTATTATTAAGCTCCAATTATTAACCATTTTTAATCCAAGTCCCTAAATGAAGACCTTATCAAACGGCGATTATGTCGTGTTTTTTATCTACTTTATCATCGTATCCTGTTATGGGTATTGGATATACAGGCGTAAACATAATGCCGATGCTACCTCTAAAGATTACTTTTTGGCCGAAGGTTCCCTTACCTGGTGGGCAATTGGCGCATCACTAATAGCATCAAACATCTCTGCCGAGCAGTTTATAGGCACCAGTGGGTCGGCATTTAAAATGGGGCTGGCTATTTCTACTTACGAGTGGATGGCCGCGGCAACCTTAATTATCGTAGCGGTTTTCTTCATCCCGATATATCTCAAGAATAAGATTTTTACGATGCCGCAGTTTTTGAACCAGCGGTACAACGGCACGGTGGCTATGGTTATGGCTATATTTTGGCTATTGTTGTACATCGTGGTAAACTTAATGTCTATCCTTTACCTGGGCGCTTTGGCTATCAGCGGCATATCTGGTATCGACATCACGGTTTGTATTACTTTACTTGCTGTGTTTGCCGTTTTCATTACTCTCGGTGGTATGAAGGTGATCGGTTATACCGATGTTATACAAGTATTTGTATTGATATTGGGCGGATTAGTGGCTACTTACTTAGCTTTAAATTTGATCAGCGAAAAATCGGGCACAACGGGTTTATGGAATGGCTTGACCATTATGCGTACCGAAGCTGCCGACCACTTTAAAATGATATTTGATAAAAGCAATCCTAACTATATGGAGATGCCGGGCCTATCTGTATTGATTGGTGGTATGATCATCGTGAACCTTAATTATTGGGGTTGTAACCAATACATCACCCAGCGTGCCCTTGGTGCCGATTTGAAAACCGCCCGTGCGGGAATCCTATTCGCGGCCTTCCTAAAATTACTGATGCCAGTTATTGTGGTATTACCGGGCATCGCGGCTTACCTGCTTTATCAGAAAGGGATGTTTCACCAGGAGATGATGAGCTCAAAAGGCGTTATGGACCCTAACAAAGCCTATCCATCGCTTTTAAACTTATTACCCACTTACTTGAAGGGATTGTCATTCGCGGCGCTTACGGCAGCTATAGTTGCTTCGCTTGCAGGCAAGGCAAACAGTATCGCAACTATCTTTACATTAGATATCTATAAAAAAGCCATCAACCCCGAGGCTACAGATAAAAGCCTGGTAAAGCTTGGTAAATGGTCTGTAGTGGTAGCAATGGCGCTTGGTGTAATTATGTCGTTATTAATTGGAGAGCAATTAATGGGCGAAGGCAAGCAAGGCTTCCAATACATACAAGAGTACACCGGTTTTGTATCTCCGGGTATCTTCGCCATGTTTATATTGGGCTTCTTTTGGAAAAAGGCTACTTCTAACGGTGCGTTATTTGCCACCATTGGCGGGTTCTGCTTTTCGGTATTCTTTAAATTTTTACCCCGATTTGCAAACTTGGAATGGCTTAACCAATTCGGCTTCTCAAAATTAAACGAAAAAGGTGTTTACGAAATACCGTTTATAGATCGCATGGGCTTTGTATTCCTGCTATGCGTTCTGGGTATGTGGATCATCTCAAAAATTGACCTTGCTAAAGGGGTTAAAACTAACGGGCTTGAAATTGATGCCGCCATGTTTAAACCATCGCGCGCGTTTACTGCCGGTGCTTTAATTGTATTTGGTATTATCGTAGCACTGTATTCATTCTTCTGGTAGGATATTTTTCTTCAGATAGAAGGCGGCCTTGCCAAAGGCCGCCTTTATTTTTGCCCCAGCTTATCAAAACAACGCTGTAACCTATTGTGTTATGTAATTAAACCACACACTATGCATAGCGCCACAGAAAATATCCCACCACAAACCGAAGGCGAAAAAAACGACTTTATACATTTTGTTGATTGCGCAACCGTTGAAAAAGCACACCACTTATTTTTATTAGCGAAAGATAGACTAAAGGATATCTCGCAGTGGCATGTGCTAAGCGGACCGCACTCGGCAAAGTTTGCTTTAACAGATACCCAGGGTAAAGAAATTTATAAGATGGCCGAAAAAGGCGACATATTTTATATCAATTTACCCATCCCCACACCTGGCTCATTAGCCGGGGACGGTAAGGAATGGGTACGTATTGACGCTTTAGAAGAGGACGGTGATACCAATACCGAAAGTGAATACATCACTATAACAGTTAGGCCTATAGCAAACCCGCAACAGCCCGGTAAAGCAATAGCTCACTTTTTTAGCCACAACTCTACCAATACATTAATTGTAGAGCGGTATAAAAACCATGTTAGTGCCGCAGCATATGGCCGTAACGAAACCGCTAATAATACTGATACCGGCTTTTACGATACCGTGCGTAATACCATTATAGCATTGGGTGCCCGTAAGGGGTTATCCGGCCCGCAATGGAAAGCATTAATTACCGGGATTCTTGAAAAACAATAAAATTCAATTATCGCTTTTTATTTTAAACTAATGGCAACGTTTATAGTCTAACGCGTTACATTCCAAATAGTACTAAATTGAAAAAATCATATTTATTAACCGGAGCGGTTATTATATTGAGTGCATCAACCATTCTTGCACAAGGTACCCCCAAACAAACTACTTCACCATTTATTTTCCCAGAATTTACTACCGGCACCGTATTCCAAAAAAATGGGGCAACGCTTGATGCTTCGTTAGATTATAATATAGTAACACAGGAAATGATGTTTGACCAGGAAGGCAAAAAATAATTTTAGGCGATGTAAGTAGTATCGATAGCATTGTTATTCAAAACAAGGTGTTCGTACCAGCCAGCCAGAAGTGTTTTTTTTGAAAAGCTTACCAAAACGCCCGTTGCTTCGTATTCGCAATATAAGGGTAAAATTGTCCAGGGCGATTCGCTTGAAGGCTGTATCGGTACAGCAAGCTCAACATTTAACGGGCAACTTAACGGCAGAAAAAATGATAGCGATAAACCTGGCAACTACGATCTTAAATTAGCAGCAGGTTACACCATTGATAATCAAACAACTTATTGGCTTAAAGCCGGCAACGAATATAAGCAGATAAGTACCCTTAAAGCTTTTTCAAAGCAGTTCCCGGGTAAAGAGGCTCAAATTGACTCTTTTGTAAAAGAAAACAATATCAGCATAGCCAAGATACAGGACATGATCAAATTGACAGCGTTTAGCAATAAATAATCGGCTTTAATTATAAAAAGAAAGGCCGCCCAAAATAATTGAGCGCCTTTTATATTTACAGGCAATTAGAACGGGCCGCCACCTGGAGGGCCGCCCATGCCACCACCGCCGCCCGGTCTGCCACCACCATTACCGCCACCATCTCTCATGCCGCGGCCCGGATCAGCTGAAGGGGCCTTGCCTGAGAATTTTTGAAGGCGGAAAGTAAACGTTAGTAAGTAATAACGACCAAGCCTGTTTACGTTTGTTTGGGTAACAGTACTACCATTGGTCGTAGTAGCGAAACCTGTATTTTCATTAAATAAATCGTATGCGGCTAAACGCAGGGTACCACGATGATCTTTCAGGAACCTACGCTCTAAATATGCATTTAAAATATTAGGATTTTTGATATTAAGGGCCTCATCATAACCGTAGTTTAATGTTTTGGTATAATCATAGCTTACGGTCCAATCTTTCCAAACGTAGTTTTTGCCGTTTAACCCTAATTCAAGCGAGCGGATATTTGTGTTTGAGTTGCCTAGAGATGTTAATGAGTTATCAGTTTTGCTCACAGTATATTTACCGTATAACTCTGCGTCGATTATATCCGTAATATTTGTCCTGAAACTTAGGCGCGGACTTAAGCTGATAGTTTTCGCTATGTTTTTCGCTATCGGGGTTATGTCGTTATTTTCATCAACACTTTGCGAAAAACCTATGTTGTTAGTATAATTAGCGTTACCATTAAATGTTAAAGTATAACGGCGTTCTTTCCAGGGTTTGGAGTATATAAAATTGGCGCCGGCTGAATAATAACCGCTGGTATTGAGATATTTAATTAATGTTGAGTTTCTAAAGTTTGCCAGGCTTGGGTCTGCAGTGATAGCGGCAGCAGTAAAGTCTGGGGCGTAGTTTATTATGTTTTGTACTATTTTATTATCCGTTTGTGAAAAGTTTAAGCCAACCAGGAAGATATTACCCGTTTGAAAACTAAATGCATTATAACGTAATGACAAGTTATTTGTAAACTCAGGGCTTAAGTTAGGGTTACCTTGTACCGGGTACAATGCATTTGAGAAGTCAACAACAGGTTGTAACTGGTTAAAAGCAGGTTGGTTGCTGCTGCCATTGTAGTTGAAGCGCAATGCCTGGCTCCTGCTAAAGTTGTAGTTGAAACTTGCAGCAGGGATGATGTTAAATGTTGATATACTTGTTGAAACGTTATTGCTTAAGTTAACGCCATCTAATTTTGCCGGCTGCGCGCCAACACCCAATGTTAAGTTATACTTTTTCTCAACCACGCGGTAATTAAGTCCAAAGCGGTTTGTTGTAAATGTATAGTTGTAGTTATTACTTAACAAGGCGTAGTTGTGATACATGTCTGGGTTGCTGGTGTACAGAGTATCCGTTTCTTTGTCGCTCGAATTAAAATTATGATTGAATGCGTAGTTAAGCTCGAGGAAGGACACCTTGCCAATTGGCTCCTGATATGACATGTTTAGCCCATAGGTATGGGTCTTGCTATCAGTGTATATTACTTGGTTTGCAGGTGTGGTTGTTATGCCAACGGTATAATCGTTTATAGGGTTATCAAATTGCGAAGTTTTGTTAGTGCTTACGTTAAAGCCAATTAACAAATTACGTTTACTACCCTTAAAGCGGTGATTAAAAAACCCTGTGAGGCCATAACTTGGTGCGGTTGAAGTGCTAACTGAGTTTGATGTATAAGCCAAACTGGTGGCGCCGTTCCTCACTAATGATTGATCGTCAAAGCTCGTGACATCTGTACCGGTATAGCTAAATGTTGGGGTTACCTTTAAATAGTTAAGCGTATCGGGTTTCCACTCCAGGTTGAAGTTGAACCGGTGGTTAGTTGGCGTGCTGGTTTCCTGGCTTTTCTGAGTGCTTTGGCTTGGATTATTTTCAGAATAGTTGTTTTGCAGGGTTGTGGAGTTTGTATAAGTAGTATTATTACTAAAGCTATAACTACCGTAAACCGATAGGTTTTTACCCCACTGATCCCTGAAGTTTAAACCTATTGAACGTGCATTGGTAATACCGTTTGCATTGGTAGTAGAACCGGAAGAGCCGCCACGCGCAGCATTACCACGGCCACCACCGCCTCCACCAAAACCATTGCCACCTGCTGCAGCACCGGTTGCGGCACCGTAGCTAAATGTGTTTACGTTGGTGTTGTTAAGGTTTCCTAAAACTGAGATCTGCTGGTCCCCCTTAAATTTAAAAAAGTTTACAAGGCCTATGTAACGGGCATCGTTTTTAACATCTGCATTTTCTTGCTTCGGTAACCAATCGCGGCCCGCGCCGGCCGTGGCCTGGCCAAAGTAACCGTAGTTTTTATCCTTGCGTATGGTAAAGTTTAAGATTTTGGCCGGTTCGCCGGTTTTAACGCCGGTAAGGTTTGCCTGGTCGCCATAGTCATCAACTATTTGTACGCTTTCAATAACATCGGCAGGCAGGTTTTTGGTAGCGCTTTGTACATCGCCCCCAAAAAAGTCTTTACCGTTTACCCGTACTTTGGTTATCTGTTTTCCCTGCGATGATACGGTACCATCTTTAGCTACATCAAGCCCCGGGATTTTTTTCAGTACATCTTCAATAGGAGCATTTTCGCGTACCTTATATGCAGATACTGAGTATTGTACAGTATCTTCTTTAAACACCACCGGATTGACACCTACAATGGTTACCGCACCCAATTGCCTGGTTGATGATTTTAATATTATGGGATCAAGCACAACGGCTTTGCCGTCTGCAGCAAAGGTGAAATGTTTAATAAGCCCTTCGTAACCAATAGAACTGATGGTTAACGTTATTTTGGTACCCTTTACTGCCGGGAAGGTGAATTTTCCGTCAACATCCGCAATGGTAACTGTACTGTCGCCAAGTTCGTTGCGCAGCTTTATGTTACTACCGGGCAGGGATAGTTTGGTAGAATCGATAATAGTTCCGCTTACAGGCCTTTCCTGCGCGGTGGACTTTAAGGCGTTAATGCAAACAAATGCTAATATTAAATAAAGGTACTTCATAATCATTTTTTACACGTAAGGGGCTGTTACAGTATCGGATAGACACATTTATTGAGCAAATGTTCACTTTATTCGGTTTAAATATTTAATAATCATAGCATTGTTACATATTTTAATATCTAAACGATAGGATTGTTACATTATCAAAATATAAAAGCCCTCCCAAGATTAGTTGGGAGGGCTTTAACAAACTCTTAATATACAGCTGTTGTATAGGCTATTGTAACCTAAAGGTAGATGCTACCTGATTGAAATTTCTCACGTTTAAGCCGGGGTGTGTAATTGATAGCGTGGTCATTGATGTACCTGCTATTACAACAACCCTAAAGTCTAAACCGGTGGCTGTAAAGTTAGCTTTCACATCAACATAACCTAATCCAAAATTTGACACACTTAACGTACGGTCGGCTTCGCTGTATGGAAGAGCATAATAGCCGGTTCCGGAACCACTAACCCTAAAGTAAACCAATACGATACCCTGATCAACTACGCTTTGTGTAATTGCAGGTATGGTTAACCTTGTTAAGCCGGTTAATGTTACCGATTTGTTTGGTAACAAGAAACTTTGAACATTAGCCTGCCCATCCTGTCCGTTTTGCCCATTTTGGCCGGCGGCACCTGTTTGGCCTGGTGCGCCAGTAGCACCGGCGGGGCCGGCAGGGCCTTGTGCACCAGTAGCGCCTGTGGCACCGGTTGCGCCTGTAGCTCCGTTAGTGCCGTTTGCACCTGCAGTGCCGTTAGCACCTGTTGCGCCATTAGTTCCGTTTGTGCCATTGGCACCCGTTGCGCCGGTCTCACCTTTTTCGCCTTGCGGCCCTTGCGGTCCAGTTGCACCTGTAGCACCAGTTGGGCCTACTGGTCCCCCTGCTGGTCCGGCCGGGCCTTGTGGTCCTGCGGGGCCAGCAGGGCCTGCTGTTCCTGTAGCACCCGTTGCACCCGTCGCGCCTGTACCACCGGTTTCGCCAGTTGCTCCTTGTGGCCCTGCTGCACCGGTTGCGCCAGTAGCACCAGTGCCTCCGGTTTTTCCCTGAACGCCTTGCGGGCCCGGGGTTGTAGATTTTTTACATGCACCTGCTGTTAGTAGGCTAAGTGCTATAGTTGCTAATAAAAGTCTGTTTCTTTTCATAATCTTTTGTGAGTGTAGGGTCTTGTACGGAGTTATTAACATTTGGTTTCAAAAAATTATTTATGTGGAATAAATTATCTTTCAAATGCCAATGAATATGCCTACAGATGCCTACAGACGGGAGATAACATATGTTAACAAGTATTTCGTTTGGGCTACAACCTTCGAGATGATGTTTTCGTTAAACATAAAAAAACATTAACCTATGGATAATTTTAAAGGGTCGTTGCATAATAAAGTGCATAAATGGATGGATGCATTCGGATTCAGATTAAATACATCCCAAACGAGCGGAAGAAGTAAGATAACTACTAATCACTATTTTTTTGAAACCTTCAATTTTTTTGAAAAGTGGAAAGATAACGATCCTGCAAAAGCCAAGTTTTTGTGTTTTGATACTTATGGTGAAAAGGTGAATGTTAAAACATTACTTGATTTGCAAACCGCATTTTTTGATAATATAAGTCAGCTGAAATAATACTTATCCCATTTCCAAAAATGAAGCAATAAAAAAGCCCCCGTCAATTGACGGGGGCCTTGCTTTTAAACTTTAAATTATTTTGTTTGCGGCCAGCAGCTGTTATCCACAGGGGCAACCCCGTCTGTTAAACGGCCTGGTGTGCCACCGCTAACATTAACAATTGGGCGGGTTGGGTTCAAAGCTTCTTTAATGCGCAAACGTAAGTCGGCATAGTGCGCTGTTGTTAACGCATCGCCCCCCTTTGGCAGGCTTGCGCTAATTTTTACAAGTTCAACACGTACCATCGGCCTGATATCTGATAAAGCGATGTTGATAGGTGTTAACCCAAGGCTTGCCAATTGTGCTGAAGTAGCACCCGGAAAACTTTGACTCGCATCATCATTTAACAAAGTTTTTAAACGGTCAACATACCCACGTTGTAGGTTGCGTTTAAACTCATCAGGTGTACTTTTTGCAAATATGCCTACACGCAGATCGTTAAACATATCTGCAACGGTATAAGCAGTTGCCCCGTTTTTTGATTGATTGTCAAACATGCGCGCCATACGAGATGGGTTGATAACGTTTGCAACAGCATTTACCTGTACAGATTTAATGCGGCCTATAACAACGCCATTATCGAATTTGCTTAATTCGGCATTGTTTATTAACCACCTTGGTGTAGTAAATACTTGTTGGTTTAAAAAAACAACAGCATCGTGCTGTAGATTTTTGTTTACAACACCATAAACGGCACCTCTTGATCATAGGTTTTATAGTTTTCGTTCATGCCACCAATATTCATCGTAACGTGGCCTATGTAGCGATTGTACTGGCCAATAACCTCATTGTATAAAGTTACCAGGTCATCATAATCCTCGCCTTTTTGATAAGTCCATCTTTCGATATTAGGAAGAATCCGTTTTAAGTTAGCAATACCATAGGTGCTTGCCTTCATCGCATTGTCACCCAAATCCTCGTTTTGTAAGCGTGGGTCTATAGAAGTTCCCTGTCTGCCATAATAGTAAAGCGGGTTGCCGGCTTTCTCTTTGGTCCAAACATCTAACATTTCTTTTTCCTGCACGGCAGTTTTCTTTCCGGAGAAGTAACTGTAACCCCATTTTACCGACCATAAGTCGTACTCGCCAATTTGAGGGTAAAGGTGGGTTACATTATCTCCAGGCTGTGCTATGTAGTTAAAACGGGCATAATCCATTATTGAGGGAGCCGTACCATGCTTATCAGTAAATGATTTTGAACGTAACGAATCAACCGGATATGCGTAGCTCGAACCAAAGTTGTGTGGTAAGCCTAAAGTGTGCCCTATCTCATGCGACGATACAAAACGGATAAGTTCGCCCATTTGCGCGTCGCTAAATTTAGCCATGCGTACATTAGGGTTAACCGCCGCTGTTTGGATGAAGTACCAGTTACGCAATAAACTCATCACGTTATGATACCAGCCTACGTGACTCTCCAGTATCTCGCCGCTGCGCGGGTCAGATATGTGCGGGCCATAGGCATTTTGCACATCAGACGCAAAGTATCTTAATACACTGTAACGCGCATCTTCAGTGCTAAACTCAGGGTCTTCTTTTTTAGTTGGCGCTTCTTTACCTACGATGGCATTTTTAAAGCCTGCTGCCTCAAACGCCTTGTTCCAGTCGTTAACACCGGCAATAAGGTATGGTACCCATTTTTTAGGGGTAGCAGGGTCTATATAGTAAACAATCTGTTTTTTAGGCTCAACCAACTCGCCGCGGCTGTAAGCAGCTTCGTCTTTAGGCTCCAGTTTCCAACGGTGGATGTAGGCAGTTGCTTCTGCTTTTTGGGCATCAGTACCATAATCTGTTTGGCCCTGGCCAAAAAAACCAACACGTGCATCCATTATACGCGCTTTCATTGGCGTTTTAGGAAGCAATAGCATCGACGTGTTCAACTCAAAGGTTACTGCCGCGTTGGTATTGTCGGTTGGCGACTCTGTAGCGCGGTAGGTTTTAAGAGTGCGTGTCTCTATATTTATCGGGAAGCTCCTCATGGTATCTATATAAGAGCGGGTGTTATCCAGCGCGCTTATCTTGTACATTTTTTTAATGTTATCGGGCAGACCAATTGCTGCAACGTCGCCATTGTAAAGGTCTGTTACATCTACCAAAACACCGGTAGTATCTTTATTGTATGCTTTAATATCAAAAGCCGCTAATACAGCATCAAGGTTTGAGTTTTTTACCGATTGATACATGTCGCTGGTGCTATCGGCCCTTACCGAGTAGCTTGGTACGCGTATAAATACTTGTTTATCATGGCGTTCCCACTTCCAAACCTGGTTATTAACCTCCTCGCCACCATATTGCTGGCCAAAAGATTTTAAGCCGGTTGGCGTTTTTACAAAGCGGGTAACTACCAGCATTTCGCGACTAACCAAGCTATCAGGAATTTCAAAGTAATACTTACCATCAACTTTATAGGTGTTAAAAAGGCCGCTATCGGCTTTTGCTTTCCCAATAAGATCGCTGAATTTTTTGATGCCTTCTTTTTTGGCGGCACCAATTGTTGCAGTGGCGGTAGAGCCGCCCGGGGTGGTTGTGGTTTTTAGCGTAACCGTACGGTCTGCCGCTTTTTTGGTGGCGCAAGAACTTGCAATAGTTGCCATAGCAAAAAATGCAACGCCCAGGTAAGTATTTACCCGTAAAGGTGTATTCATCGTTAAGTTAATTAGTAAAGGCTAAAAATATGGAATAATTTTTTTAGAAACCTATTGGAACATATTCGTTATATGCACTTTATATGCGGCGTTTAAGGTTAATGACAACCCTATCATATTTCTTATCGTGATAGATCTCCAGCAAAAGGCTGCGCTCGCTTGTTTTAAAGTAGGAGTCTATCTCCTCAGCTGTCATTTTGGAAATGGGTTTAAAATTGATGGATGTGATTTCATCGTCTTTTATAAGCCCTATCTCATCGGCGGGTGAGCCGGGCGCGATGCGGCCAATAATTAAATGTGCAAGATTTTCGCCGGCCATAAAGTATTCTATCCCGCTCATATCGTGTTCAAACGGCAGGCCGAATTTCTCGTTTGCCTTTAAATACAGCAAGCCATTGGTATAATCAAAAATAAGGTTAAAGCGTTTAAGTATCCCTATACCAAGGTTACCATCCCTGGGTACGCTCGCTGTTCGTTCCACATAATCTTTATCAGGAAAGGATGTAATGATGTTTTTTATCTTGTATCCGGCCATATCAATATCCTTTACCCGGCTTAAGTACCCCGATATTGGGCCGTTAAGGCCTACCCCGAGATTTGCCTGGATCGACTTTTTAGGCAGGCCGTGTTTCTGCAACATATTCTCGATAGATAATGGGTGCCCTGCACCCAAATCTATTACAAACTTACTTAACGCTTTTGTACCATCGGGAAAACTCACCGTAGTTTGCATATAGGGCTTTTTATCCTCTATATTGATAGGGATCTTTCGGCTCTTTTTAAAAGGCTTAAGGTCTTTAGGGCGGCAAACGGTAATGGTGCTATCGGTAAAGTTTATTTTTACCGCCATCGAATTAAAAAACTCGTATCCCAGTAAACCATGTATAGGCAACCCTACGTATCCCGAAAGGTTAAAATAATCGGTTTTAAGTATCGCTGCAGATACATTGTCGGTCACCAGGCCGGGAATGCCAATGTTTAAAGCCGGGGTAACATAGGCTTCGAATGCATCGCCTTCGCCAAGCCCAAATAATTTTATGGTTCGTTTTGACGTGATGCCGATGGAATCTACCAGCTTGGGTTCGGTGATAATCATCAACCCAACACCCGTATCTAAAATAAAATTAAAAGGCCCTTTACCGTTTATATTAAGCTTGACGATCATCATATTACGAACAAGCTTAAAAGGAATTTCGACGTTTTTGTGGTTTGAGTCTACCTCAAAAGACTGGGCACTTGCCGATAGAAAAAGGCAATTAAATATGACAAAGAGCCATATATGTTTAAACGTTGAATATTTATAAAGACCGGCTAACACCTGGTTTGGATTGGAAGCTAAATCTACATTTTATTTTTAAAAAAATAGCAGGATAGTTTAGCTACCAATCATAGCATACTAACAGCCCTCAGGCTTTTTGCCGTCTTTGCCTTCGTCGCATTTTAGCGCGCCACGCAACTCGGGATTTTGTAATGGAACGGTCGCCAACTTTCTTTCAACCTCGGTTTGCTGTACAACAACGGCATAATCGGCAGGCTCAATGCGGCTGCCCCGCGCTTCAGCATATACCTGCGTAAACTCTGCTCCAATATATAGAATCGCGGCGGTATAATAGATCCATACTAATATTACAATAAGCGCCCCGGCTGTACCATATAAAGACCCTTGCGCAGTAAATTGAATATATAAGCTAATTACATACTGGCCAATAATGAATAGTATGGCGGTAAATATAGCCCCAGAACGTACATCCTTCCATTTTATCTTAACGTCTGGCAATACTTTAAATATAATAGCGAACAGTACCGAAATTACCAATAGGGTAATACCGAAGTTTACCGTAAATAAGAATGTTTCGCCAATTACGCCGGCAATGCTTTTACCTAATATTTTCGGTAAAAAAGCCACTATTTTATCGCTGATGGCACTTATAATTATATTTACTAACAATGATGCGAGCAGTAAAAATCCAAGGCTTACAATAAGCGAGAACGACAAAAACCTGTTTTTTATCATCTGCACCCAGCCCCTTTTTGGTTTTGCCTTAACCCTCCAGATAATGTTAAGCGAATCCTGGATCTCTAAGAATATAGAGCTTGCACCAATTAATAAGGTAACAATACTTATTACCAGGCCAATGCCGCTTTTGCCTGCAATATCCTGCGATTTTATGGTGCTTTGTATTTGTAATGCACCTTGTTTGCCTAAATAATGTTGTATCTGATCGTAAAAATCCTGGCGATAACTGCCGTCTTTCAGAAAAATCCCCGCAAGCGCCAATACCAATAACAACAACGGCGCCAGCGAAAAAACGGTGTAATATGCTAACGATGCACTAAGTTTTAAACCGTTATCTGAACCAAAGCCGCTGAAGGTCGCGATCAACACTTTCCACAGTTGTTTTAAATAGTCTTTGCTAAAAAATTTCATATTAAAAATCGAATGTATTTGTTAGTACCTTACGTTATAAAACAGATAACACCAGTTTATGAAAATTGTAATGATGCCAGCTAAATTTTTAAGGCTATTATATATTTGTTTGTTAGTAAGCAATTTTAGTGCCTCGGCACAAAGACCACCATTTGGATAGTGCGCCATACCGAAAAAGTGACCAATATCAAACGCTATGATGACCCCATTTAAGCCCGGCGGGCACCAAACGTGCCGGGGCATTAGCCAAATAATTAAAGCGCGAAAATATAAAAGCCATATATGTAACCAAGTAAAACGAACTGGCTTAACCGCACGGCCGCTTGCTTACAAAGCTAAGATACTGCGACGTGTTTTTGTGGACCCAGCGCTAAATGTATTTGCAAAAACCATATTAAACTTTGGGGGCGAAAATGTTTTAATTGTTGGACACTCTAATACCGTAATGAAGCTCTTAGGAGCCTTTGGAGCTGATGTGCCATTCCCATCGTCGTTAGATGAGAAAGATTACGATATGCTTTTTAAGATCACTATTAAAGATAACGAAACGAGAGAATACCTACGGATTATTACGGCGATAAGCACCACACTAACGAGATTCCCGAAAAATATCAGCCCGAGATAATCCACCCGGAGGCAGTAAGGCCCTTTACTAATTATTAAAAGAGAATCAAGAGTCAGGACAGCAAGAACAAGAAATAATAAATTCGGTTTTATCTTGTCTTTGGTTCTTTTAATCTTGCTTCGCTTAATGATTGGATACCACCAGTAAGTCGAGGTCTTTACACGGAATATTGAAACGCTCGCCCATGTGCTTGTTAGTGAGGTGCCCCTGGTAAATATATACCGATTTACGGATGCCGGCTTTTTGCCATATCACATTTTTAAGCCCACCCATTTCGCCAATATCCAATAAGATAGGTGCAAAAATGTTGGTAAGCGCATAAGTAGCAGTACGTGCTACACGCGATGCAATGTTAGGTACGCAGTAATGAATAACATCGTACTTGCGGAAAACGGGGTGGGTATGGTTAGTAACTTCTGATGTTTCGAAACAGCCCCCCTGGTCAATACTAACATCGATAATAACCGAATTGGGTTTCATTTTGCTTACAGTAGTTTCTGATACTATTTGGGGGCTGCGCCCGTCATCGGCACGCATAGCGCCAATGGCAACATCGCAGGTGGTAATGGCTTTTTCTAATACAATTGGTTGCACTACCGAGGTAAATACCCGCGTGCCTATGTTATTTTGCAGACGGCGTAATTTATAAATAGATGGATCGAACACCTTTACCTGCGCGCCTAATGATATGGCCGTACGCGCGGCGTATTCGCCAACTGTGCCTGCCCCAAGTATCACAATTTCTGTTGGCGGCACGCCGGTAATGCCACCCAGCATCAGCCCCTTGCCTTCAAAAATATTGCTCAGGTATTCGGCGGCGATGAGTATAGATGTTGCGCCTACAATTTCGCTCATGGCGCGCACTACGGTAAGTGAGCCACCTTCGTCCTCTAAGTGTTCAAAACACAACGCGGTGATCTTTTTCTTCATCAGCGCGTGCAAGCAATCGGCTTTAAGTGTTGATAACTGCAGGGCCGATATAAGTAACTGCCCGGGCTTCATCATCTCTATTTCCTCCTTGGTAGGCGGGGCAATTTTAATGATGATATCGGCTTCGTAAACTTTTTTGGTATCGTAAACTATTTGGGCGCCTTGTTCGCTGTAGTTGTTATCAGTAAAGTTTGCGGCCTGGCCGGCGTTGCTTTCCAGCATTACTTCGTGGCCATTGTTTATTAGCAGTGCTACCGATAAAGGGGTAAGCGGGATACGGTTTTCCTGAAAGGAAACCTCCTTGGGGATGCCAATGTAAAGCTTGTCTTTTTTGCTCTTAACTTCCAGCATCGACTCTTTGGGCTGCATCATTGCCTGCCTGGCAACATCTGAAAACCCACTGTATTTCCCTGTACTCATGATACGTTATTTTTCCGGCTGATGAAGATAAGAAAAAAACAGGATTGCTTATTAAATGTTTTCAACGCTTATTTGCCTGCTTAAAGCGTCAATTACATGGATGCGTATCCCGGCATAACTATCTGGGATAAGGTTAGCAATCTTTTCGGGCCATTCGATAAAGCAGTAATTACCCGAGTAAAAATATTCTTCATAACCCATATCCAGCGCTTCATTCTGATCTTTTAACCTGTAAAAATCAAAATGATAAACCGGTCCGTCCTGGCTTTCATATTGGTTTACTATTGAGAACGTAGGGCTTGTGGCCGCGTCTAAAACACCTAATTGTGCACAAAGTGCTTTTATAAGTGTTGTTTTGCCCGCACCCATATCTCCGTAAAATAGAAATATGCGGGTATCGTGTGCAAAGTTTAATATATCCGATGCTACCTGCGGTAGTTCGGCGGTTGATGTAATGTGTAAGTCCATAGTATATGTTCGCCATCTCCTTTGCGAAAGCACACAAAGGAGATGGCGAATTTAATATTTTCAATTCCTATTTAGGGCCATAGGTAACTATCGGGATAATCATTTCTTCTAACGAGATACCGCCGTGCTGGAAGGTTTCGTTATAAAAATTAACAAAGTGGTTGTAGTTGTTTGGGTACACAAAGTAACTATCGCCCTTGGCAAACACAAAGCTACTGCTTACGTGCAGCTTTGGCAACATGGCATCATGCGGGTTGCGGATATGGAACACCTCTTTAGCATTATAGTTTAGGTTTTTACCTTGTTTATAACGCAGGTTGGTATTAGTATTACGGTCGCCTATTATCTTGCTTGGGTTTTTAACGCGTATGGTACCATGGTCGGTTGTGATAACAACTCTCACCTGTTTCGATGCCAGGAACTTCAACAACTCAAATAACGGCGAATGCTCAAACCATGATAACGTTAACGAGCGGTAGGCTGCATCATCGCTCGCCAACTCGCGTATCATCTGCATATCTGTACGGGCATGGCTAAGCATATCCACAAAGTTGTAAACAACTACGTTTAGCTCATTATTCATCAGGTTGTTAACCGACTCATTCAATGCGCGGCCTTCGTCAATGTTGAGTATCTTGTGGTACGAGTGTTTAACATCACGACGCAAAACGCGTTTTAGTTGATCGGCAACAAAGTCGGCCTCAAAAAGGTTCTTACCGCCTTCATCCTCGTCATTTTGCCATTTTTGCGGGTAACGGGTTTCCATTTCTAAAGGCATTAAACCCGAGAAAATAGCATTACGAGCGTATTGTGTAGCCGTAGGCAAGATGCTGTAATAGGTGTCTTCTTCCTCTAAACGAAAATACTCTGATATAATAGGATTAATGATCTTAAACTGATCGTAACGTAAGTTATCTATCAATATAAAGAAAACCGGCCCTTTACCATCCAATTTAGGGAACACCTTTTTCTTAAATAACTGCGGCGATGATGTTGGCCCGTTCTCCGGGTCTTTGATCCAGCCTAAATAGTTCCGTTCTACAAACTTGCAGAACTGTACATTAGCTTCGGCCTTTTGCATAGTAAGGATCTCGTGCATACCGGCATCTTCTAAGGTTTCCAATTCAAGTTCCCAGTAAATGAGTTTCTTGTAAACATCAACCCATTCCTGGTAGCTCAGGTTATCGTTAAGGGTCATACCCAGGTTACGAAAATCCTGCTGATAGGCCATGGTGGTTTTTGCGCCAACAAGCTTTTTGTTTTCGGTAAGTTTTTTTATGGTAAGCAGTATTTGCTTCGGGTGTACCGGCTTTATCAGGTAGTCATCAATTTTCGAGCCTATGGCATCTTCCATTAAATACTCTTCCTCGTTTTTGGTGATCAGTACAATTGGTATATCGTTATTGATGTTCTTTATTTGTTGGAGGGTTTCCAGGCCGGTTAGGCCGGGCATATTCTCATCCAGGAAAACCAGGTCGAAGTACTGCTTTTTAAATTCCTCAATGGCATCGTTGCCATTAGTAACGGTTATTACTTTATATCCCTTTTCAGTTAAAAATAGAACGTGTGGTTTCAGCAGATCAATTTCGTCATCGGCCCATAATATAGTGGTATCCTGCATAATATATTTAATTTTACCACCCTATAACCTTTAGGTAGTATGTTTTGTTGTAAAAATATGCAAAGGATTAACATTAATTAACAAATAGACGGTGCTTGTTTTGTCATAATTCAACACTTTTGTATTCTTAACAGCTACCTTGAACAAAAAGAAAATCATAAACGACCCGGTTTACGGCTTCATAAGTATACCCACTGAACTGGTGTATGACCTGATAGACCATCCATACTTTCAGCGCCTGCGCTATATTAAACAATTGGGGATGACGCATTTGGTATATCCCGGCGCTTTGCACACCCGTTTTCACCATGCTTTGGGTGCTATGCATTTAATGAGCCTCGCTATTGAAACCCTTTGCAATAAAGGCGCGGAGATTTCGCCCGAAGAAAAAGAAGGCCTGATGATCGCGATATTATTGCATGATATTGGGCACGGCCCGTTCTCGCACGCTTTAGAGCATACCATAGTAGATGAAATAGACCACGAGGATATTTCAATCCTGTTGATGAATAAGCTGAACGATGAGTTCGACGGTAAGCTTTCATTAGCCATCAGCATATTTACAGGCAGCCATCCAAAACACTTCTTACATCAGTTAGTAAGCAGTCAATTGGACATGGATAGGATGGATTACTTAAATCGCGACAGCTATTTTACAGGCGTATCTGAAGGGGTTATCAGTTCGGACCGGATCATAAAAATGCTCACCGTAAAAGATGATAGCATTGCTGTAGAAGAGAAGGGTATTTATTCGATAGAGAAATTCCTGATCGCCCGCAGGCTGATGTACTGGCAGGTTTATCTGCATAAAACAGTAATAGCCGCCGAGCAGTTGCTTTGCAAAATATTTACCCGCAGCCGCGAACTTGCTTTGCAGGGAACACATTTCCCGCTTACCCCGGCGCTTAGTTACTTCCTGGAAAATTTTATCACCAAGGAAGAGTTTATCGCGAGCGACGAGCATTTAAAAACCTTCGCCCTGCTTGATGATACCGATGTGATGGCCGCGGTGAAGATCTGGGCCGATAGCGAAGATTTTGTACTATCGCACCTTTGTAATAACTTGATAAACCGCAGGCTTTACCACGTAGACATCACCAGCGAGCAACCCCACTGCGACTTTGTTAAGCAATTGACGGCTAACGCGATAAAAAAATATGGCATCAGCGAGCATGAGGCATCATACTTTGTATTTACCGATAGCATCCGCAATAATGCCTACAACAAAGGGGATGGAAACATCGACATTTTGAAAAAGAATGGCGAAATAACAGATATAACCCTGGCCAGCGACAATTCAAACCTGGAGGCTTTATCAAAAACTGTAAAAAAATATATACTTTGCTATGCCAAAGAACTGTTATAAGTACTGAGTAGTATGTTGGTTAGTGGTTATAATAGCCGCTTACAAACCAGTATACTTCACGCATTATTAATAATTTGTTGCTATGGTTTTAACATTTAAATTTGTACGATGCAATTTACCGCAAAGGATATAGCCTTTATGCTTAAGGGCACAGTTGAAGGCGACCCGCTTGTGGAAGCTAATCACCTGGCCAAGATAGAAGAAGGCGGCACTGGTTCTTTATCGTTTTTAGCTAACCCTAAATATGAGCAGTACCTGTATACCACTAATGCATCGGTAGTTATTGTAAACAATAGCCTGCAATTAACCGCGCCGGTAAAGGCCACCCTGATCAGGGTAGAGAATGCATATTCATCGTTCACCTTACTACTTGAACAATACAATACTATTAAACTTAATAAATCGGGCGTTGAAGAACCGCACTTTATACATAAATCAGCACAAATTGGTAAAGACCCTTATATAGGTGCTTTTAGCTACATTAGCCAGGATGTTGTTATGGGCGATAATTGTAAGATCTATCCCGGTTGTTACATTGCCGATAATGTAAAATTGGGTAATAACGTAACTTTGTTTCCCGGCGTCAAGGTTTACTTTGATTGTGTTATAGGCAATAATGTAGTTATCCATTCAGGTGCTGTTATTGGCAGCGATGGTTTCGGCTTTGCGCCTAATGCCGACGGCACATACACCAAAGTAGCCCAAATAGGTAATGTTGTTGTTGAAGACAACGTTGAAGTGGGTGCTAATACCACTATAGACAGGGCTACGATGGGCTCAACCTACGTGCGCAAAGGTGCTAAGGTGGATAACCTTGTGCAGATTGCCCATAACGTTGATATTGGCCCCAACACTGTAATAGCTGCCCAGGCGGGTATTGCAGGTAGTGCTAAACTGGGCGAAGGCGTAATGCTTGGGGGCCAGGTAGGGGTAGTTGGGCATATTACCCTTGCTAAAGGTACCAAAGTGCAGGCGCAATCCGGGATTGGCCGTACTATTAAGGAAGAAGGCAAAAGTTGGGCGGGTTCGCCGGCTATTGCTTACACGGCAGATATGCGATCTAATGTCGTGGTAAGCCGCTTGCCCGAATTGGAAAGAAGAGTTAACGAACTTGAAAAGATAATAAAAGAGTTAAAGAACAAAGATGTTCATTAGTCCACTTGTTCATTAGTTTATTAGGCTTGCTGAGCAGTATAATAAACTATTTACCAATGAACCATTGACCGATGAACCATTGAACATCATAACATGAATGTAAAACAAAGAACTATTAAGGCGCCCATATCGGTTTCGGGCACAGGGTTACACACCGGGCAAAGCGTTACCATGACGTTTAACCCCGCCCCGGAAAAACATGGCTACAAGTTCCGCAGGGTTGATTTGCCCGGCCAGCCAATTATTGATGCCGATGTTGATAATGTAACCGATACCTCAAGAGGAACCACGCTAACCCAAAATGGTGCCAGTGTAAGTACTGTTGAGCACGTGCTTGCCGCCTTAGTTGGTTTAGAGATAGATAATGTACTTATTGATATGGATGGCCCGGAAACGCCAATAATGGATGGCAGTTCTATTCAGTTTATTGATGCGATAGAAAAAGCCGGTTACGAAGAACAGGCTGCCGACAGGGAGTATTACCACATCCCATATAATATCCACTACTCGGAACCCGACCGTAAAGTAGATATGGTAGCTATGCCTTTAGATGATGATTACCGCTTTACCTGTATGGTTGATTATAATTCGCAGGTGTTGGGTAGCCAGCATGCAACCATCTCGAGTTTATCCGAGTTTAAAAAGGAGATTGCATCCAGCCGTACTTTTTGCTTTTTGCATGAGCTGGAAATGCTGGTTAAACACGACCTGATAAAAGGCGGAGACCTTAACAACGCCATCGTAGTGGTTGATAAAGACGTTGACGAAGAAGAGCTTGCCAGCCTTGCTAAGCTGTTTAACCGCAAGGATATTAATGTTGCACCACAAGGTATTTTGAATAATATCGAGCTTCGCCATCAAAACGAGCCGGCACGCCACAAGTTGCTGGATATGATAGGCGACCTTGCCTTGGTTGGTGTGCCGTTAAAAGGGCATATTATGGCTGCAAGGCCGGGCCACGCGGCAAACGTAGCCTTCGCAAAAAAAATTAAAACGCTTATTAAAAAAGAGCGAAGCCGCAAACATGTAAAAGTTTACGACCCCAACATGACCCCGGTTTACGATACTGTTCAGATCATGAACATATTGCCACACCGCCCGCCATTGTTGCTGATAGACAAGATCCTGGAACTTTCTAAAACGCACGTAGTAGGTTTAAAAGCTGTAACTATGAACGAGCCGTTCTTTGTAGGCCATTTTCCTGGTGCGCCTGTCATGCCCGGTGTTTTGCAAATAGAGGCTATGGCACAAACCGGTGGTATACTGGTTTTAAACACCGTTCCTGATCCGGAAAACTGGTTAACATTGTTTCTTAAAATTGAAAGTGCAAGGTTTAAGGATAAGGTTTTACCCGGCGATACGTTAATATTCCGTTGCGACCTGATAGCGCCTATCCGCCGTGGCATTGCTCAAATGAAAGGTATAGGTATGGTTGGGGAAAAGATTGTTGTAGAGGCCGAGCTGATGGCGCAAATCGTTAGATATAAATAAGTATGATACAGCCTTTAGCATATATACACCCACAGGCAAAAATTGCCGACAACGTGGTTATAGAGCCTTTTGTTACCATACATAAAGATGTGGTAATTGAGGAAGGTACCTGGGTGGGTTCAAACTCCGTAATTATGGATGGCGCCCGCATCGGCAAAAACTGCCGCATTTTCCCGGGGGCTGTAGTATCTGCACCACCACAAGATTTGAAATATAAAGGCGAGGCTAGCACCGTTACCATTGGCGACAACACAGTTATCCGCGAATGCGTTACCTTAAATCGTGGTACCGCCCTTGATAAAAATACGACCACAATTGGGCAAAATTGCCTACTAATGGCTTATGTCCACGTAGCACACGATTGTGTTATTGGCGATAACGTTATTATAGCAAACGGTGTGCAGCTTGCAGGCCACATCAACGTTTACGACTATGCCTTTATCGGCGGCACTTCTGCCGTGCACCAGTTTGTAGAAATTGGCGCGCATGCCATGATCTCTGGTGGTTCGTTGGTGCGTAAAGATGTTCCCCCATATACTAAGGCCGGCCGCGAGCCATTGTCGTACATCGGCATCAATTCAGTTGGTTTACGCCGCAGGGGCTTTAGTGCCGAAACCATTAACGAGATCCAGGAGATCTACCGGATCATCTTTCTGAAAAAATACAACATCACCAAAGCCCTCGATATCATCGAGGCCGAATTTAACCCAACGGTTGAACGCGACGAGATCATAAACTTTGTGCAGAACTCGCAACGCGGTATCATGAAGGGATTTGGAAGCTCCTAAAAAGTTTGCAGTCATTAGTGGGAAGTTTGCAGTTAAAAGATAAGTCAATCGCTACCACCTATGCCAACTGCGCACTAATAACTGCCAACTAAGAATGAACATCACCCTCCAAAACATTGGCCGCCGCTTTAACCGTGAATGGATCTTCAGGGGGATAGATTATACCTTCGAAAATGCCGGTAAATACGCGGTATTGGGGGCAAATGGTTCGGGCAAATCCACCTTATTGCAGGTGCTTAACGGTAGCCTTGTACCTTCTGTCGGGGTGCTTAAGTATGAAGATGCCGGTAAAGAAATTGAAGCCGGCGAGATTTTCAATTACCTGAGTTTAGCAGCACCTTACCTTGAGGTTATCGAAGATTTCTCGTTGAACGAGATGATCGATTTTCATTTTAGGTTCAAAAAATTTAAAACAGGGATGGATAAAAATGCTGTTGCCGAGATCCTGAATTTAGAAGGCAGCCGCAATAAACTTGTGAAATACTTTTCATCAGGTATGAAACAACGTCTAAAACTGGCACTTGCTTTTTGTGCCGATACCCCCATGCTGATGCTGGATGAACCCACCTCCAACCTGGATACACAGGGCATCGACTGGTACCTAAGCCTGGTAGAAAAATTTAGCGAGAACCGCCTAACCATTGTTTGCTCTAACCAGGAGCACGAGTACGGTTTTTGTGAGAACAGGTTAAGCATAGCCGATTACAAATCGTAGTGATGCGATACCTCGCATCTTACAGGCATGTTGAAGTTTCAAATCAATTATAAAATTGCAAATACAGGCGATAAGGTAAAAGTTGATACTGCAACCGGCGCTCATGTATAACGCATAAAAGCTTAAGTCATTATCCAGCCCAGCCTTCTCTATCCAAACTTCTGAAATGGATCGCCTCTGCAAGGTGCTCTAATAATATTTCTTCGCTGCCGGCAAGGTCGGCAATGGTGCGGGCAACTTTAAGGATGCGGTCGTATGCGCGCGCAGATAAACCCAGCTTTTCCATGGCTTTCTTTAAAAGCGTTTGCCCCGCCGTGGTTATCTTACAAACGTCACGCACCATTTGTGGGCTCATTTGCGCATTAGCGTGCAGGTCTGGCCGTTCGCCAAATCGTTCTATCTGAATTTCACGGGCTTTTATCACGCGGTCGCGAATCAATTCACTCTTTTCGGATAGTCTGTCTGATGCTAACTCGTTAAAATTTACCGGTGTAACTTCCACGTGCAGGTCAATCCGGTCAAGCAACGGGCCCGAGATCTTGCTCAAATATTTTTGTACAGTGCCCGGCGGGCAAATACATTCTTTTTCGGGATGATTGTAATAGCCGCAAGGGCAAGGGTTCATGCTGGCTATCAGCATAAAGCTACTCGGATAATCAACCGTAAACTTAGCCCGCGAAATTGTAACCTTGCGTTCTTCCAAAGGTTGGCGCATTACTTCGAGCGCGCTGCGTTTAAATTCTGGTAACTCATCCAAAAATAAAACCCCGTTATGCGCAAGCGAGATCTCACCCGGCTGCGGGTTGCTACCTCCACCTACGAGGGCAACGTCAGAAATGGTGTGATGCGGCGCCCTGAACGGCCTTGTTGTAACCAATGCATCCGCTGTAGACAGTTTCCCGGCCACAGAATGGATCTTGGTAGTTTCTAACGATTCGTATAAACTCAGCGGAGGCAATATAGATGGCAGCCTGCGTGCAAGCATGGTTTTACCTGCTCCCGGCGGGCCTATCAGTATCACATTATGCCCACCTGCAGCGGCTATTTCTAAAGCGCGTTTAATGTTCTCTTGCCCGCGCACTTCACTAAAGTCGCTATCGTAAGCGGTAAGGCTTTTGTAAAACTCGTCGCGGGTGTTAACCACCTCGGGTTCTAATGTTCCGTCGCCGTTAAAAAAGTCGGCCACTTGTTTTATGTTCTCCACGCCGTAAACTTCCAGGTTATCTACAATGGCGGCCTCGCGTGCGTTTTGTTTTGGGAGGATGAAACCTTTATACCCTTCTTTGCGGGCTTGTATGGCAATTGGCAACGCGCCTTTAATGGGCTGCAGGCCACCGTCTAACGACAGTTCGCCCATAATGAGGTACTTGTCAAGGTTCTCAGCTTCTATCTGGCCGGATGCCGCTAAAACACCTGTGGCAATAGTAAGGTCATACGCCGAACCCTCTTTCTTGATATCGGCAGGGGCCATATTTACTACTACTTGTTGACGAGGCATGCGGTAACCGCAGTTTTTCAATGCAGAGTCTATTCTGAAATAACTTTCCTTAATGGCTACATCCGGCAGGCCTACCACAAAATATTTAGTGCCCGCAGCAATATTCACTTCAACTGTAATGGTAATTGCCTGGATACCATAAACCGCACTTCCAAAGGTCTTAACTAACACGTGATAGGATTTTTTTTAAGCGAAAGATATAGATTTTATTTGAGGGGCGAATGGTTAAGTTGAGGTTTGTGCTAAAATATGACCTAACCAATCTATTCTTGTGCCCAAGGTCAAAATCAAGAAGCCCGCCTGGTATCCAGGCGGGCTTCTTGATTACATAATTACTTTATATCTACCTGATAAAGCACAAACCACAAGCGAATACTATATTCACGAGTAATACAATCGAAAACATGTTTTTATTGTGTGCGCTAATGGTTGCCAAACGCGTGTTAAGGCGCTTTAACATCCTGTTATTTAATAATATAAAATGGTTTATTAGCAAAAAGCCTACTGCGCCAAATAAAATGGCAACATAGCTTGATGTGTTTAGGGTAAGCAAATTTGCCTTTACCATAAGCTTGGTAAAAAGCATGGCGTTTGTTAACACCACAATCAGCAAAAAGCTAACGTTAAACAACGATTTAAACTGGGGCAATGAGCCCTGACCGAAATTTTTGAAGCTCCACCTGTAAAACATTACATAAATGGATTGATACGCTTTTGCCATGGTGTTAAAATTTAAGTGAACAGATCGGGTTAATTTTCATAACAACCTTACTTGTTATTATAATATTCAATTATACGGAAAACATTTAAAAAAGATATAATGTTTTGATTTTTTTTAATTATCAAAATTATATAAGGCTAATTTACAAATATCGAAACTAAATTACAATTTGATTAGACATTTAAACTCATTACTTATTAGGTACGACAGGTTTTGTATCTAAAGGTTTATTAGTGGTATCAAATGTAGCCAAGAGATCCACGTTAGGGTCCGCTTTTATTTCAATCGTAGGCGATGCCACCGGTATCACGGTTGATGATGCGATACCTTTTACTTCGGTTTTAATTAGTTTTCCGTTAACTAATAACTCTAATGTAAATTGGTAGGGCTTATCCTGTAGCTGGTTAATATGTATCGCTACCGATTTTGTTTTGTCAATATATTCCCACGAGATCCTAAGTTGCGGGTGGCCGGCTTCGCGCAGCCATTGTGTAAAAAAGTGTTTCAGATCTTTACCGCTTGCTTTCTCCATCACCATTCGCAGGTCGTTGGTGTTGGCGTTGCTGCCGTTGTACTGTTTGTAATAGGCAGCTATCCCCTTCCAAAAAGCGATATCGCCAATTTTGCGGCGCAGCATGTGCAGTACCCAGCCTCCTTTTTGGTACGCATTTGCGTTAAGCATGTTTATCATTGGCCCTTTAAACGCCGAATCTACAATTGGCGCCCGATATTTTTTTTCGAACCCGAATATCATATCCCTATCTGTAGTTAAACGGCTTTTAAGGGTATCAACACCATAGGTGCCTTCCATATACAAGTTGGTCATGTAAGTAGCAAAGCCTTCGCTAAGCCAAACATTTGGCCAGGTTTTCTCGCTCACGGCATCACCAAACCATTGGTGCGCTATTTCATGCGCCATCAAGGGTTCAATGCCTTTGCTGTCATTTACCGACTTCTCATAATAAAAAATGGCGCCGGCATTTTCCATCCCGCCAAATATCGTTTTCGACTGCACATTAGCCAACTTTTTATACGGGAACGCGCCAATGCGTTTTACAAACCAAGGCAGTATCTTGGCGGCTACGGCATAGTTTTTTAAACCGTCTAACTTATCCTCCGGGAACACGTAGCTGTAAACCGGCGTAACGCTCGCGGTTACAGGTGCGCTAACAACAAAATCCGCTACGCCAATTACCATTACCTTGGTGGGTAGCTGTGCCGTTTCGCTCCAGTGGGTTAATTTCTTATTAAGCGGCAACGGTTTTTCCATCACTTTTAGGCCATTAGATACCACCTTGTATTTAGCAGGGGCTGTAACCAGGAACTCTACAGATGCTTTGTCGGCGGGGTTATCAACACAGGGGAGCCAATAGCGGGCGCGTGTTGCCCAGTTATCGCCAAAAAAGGTGCGGTGTTTGTATTGGTTTGTGGAGATGATCAACCCATCGGTAGGAATGCCCTGGTAGGTGATCACATAGCTATGAGTCGAACCCACTACAGCCTTTATATTGATATTTAGTTTATCGCTATCCTGCGTATATTTTACCGGCAGGTTTTTCTCTTTGATGCCCGATACCAGCATGCCCTTACCTTCAGCATTTTTCCTGTAAAGATCCAGCTGTAAAGTTGTGGTTGGTTTAATAAACTTAGCAGTTACAGTGGCCTGCCCCTTTATTATATTGTCAGCATCGTTTAGGGTTATGGCGAAGCGGTAATGTTGGATATCGACTTTAGCACCGGGCGCCTGGGCACCGGCAGATAAAGCAGCTATTAGCGGAGCAACCAGCAATAGATAAAATTTTTTACGCATGGGTAATATTACAAATTTTACGTTTGTAATTACAAGGGGTATTTAACCCTTTCTGATAAAAAGGATTGTATAGGGTTAAAACAGCTGATGTTATCCCTTGTGGTGTTTCCTCAAGCTTTGAAAATCGATATAATAAAGCACCTTAATAGAAAAGTTATTGTTTTGCGGCTGGTTATACGTGTCACGGAAGTTGTTGTAATAATTTTGCGTGCCCATATTGGTGTAGCTTTGTGCCGACTGTTTCCACGCCAGGCTTATTTCGCTGCCCGGTGTAAACTGCCAAACGTATATCATGTCAATGTTCCAAAGGTTTAGGTTTTGATCAACATTGTGGTTAAAATCGGTTGTGGTTAATTTGGCCAATGAGCCATCCTGCGCCAGGTCGAAAAACTGTTTGTAGTTAACCTTGCTCCAGTAATGCCTTAACCGGAACGTAAGCCCCATAATGTTACTGAAGGTGTATTTCACATTAAAAATGTTTTGTACGGTTTGGGCGTCGCGCAAGCCAATTATAGGGGTGGTGTTATCTGTAGCCACGGTGGCAAAGCCCACATAGTTTATGCGCGGACTAACCGTTAGGTCGCCACCTACCGAAAACTTGTTGCTTACCCTGTAATTGTAGTAAAATTCCAGGTCGTTACCCTTGCCTTTAAAGCGGTTTAACCAGGCGTTTGAGTAAAAGATGCCTACCGAAAATGGCTTAGCCTGGTTAGTTTGCAAGTTTAGGTTAAATACAAAAGTTTCTGCTGTTTTAAATACACGGCCGGGCACACGTGGCTCATAAAAATCGTTTCCGCTTAGGCGGATGTGGCCGTTAAAGTTGGCGTACCAAAAGTTTTTAAAGTTTGCCTCGGCACCAAAATTTTGGTTAAAGTATTGGTATGATGATGGCGATACCCGGTACGATGAATAAGTGTTGGTCCACACATCCCATTTGGTGAAAAAGTGCTTGGGTTTGTAGTTGGCGTATGATAGGTTTAGGTTATGGTCCAGGAAGTTATTATTGAACAGGATGCCCAGATCGTTAGGGTCATACTTTTTATCTACGCGGTCTTCAGATACGCTCCAGGTAAAATTACCCAGCGTTTTACCGAAAGTAAGGTTGTAGTTATAACCCGTAACCGTTTGCTGGTCGCGATAGAACTTGTTGCTCATTAGCCCGTAGCCGGATAAATTATAAGAGTTGCGTTTGTTATTTAAGTTGAATACAAATCCGCCTACGTCTGCCGAGTAATCTTTACCAAAACGGTTAACATTGGTATTGATCAACGTTACCGAAGAGTTGTTCTTCAGGTTTTGATCCAGCACGATGATGTTATAGTTGGTTAACGGACTTGTCTCTACCTGGCGTTGGTTTCCTGCCGGGTCCTCAACTGTAGCATAAGCGGTATTGGTGATGCCGTTAAAAACACCGATCCCCAACCCTTTTGAGGTACGGCCCGATAGCTTAAAGGCATTGATCAGCTTGGTTTCGGTAGGGTTGCTCACTACAGACTCGCCTGTTTGCAGGTTATCGTAAGCCTTGCCATAGTTGATGGGCTGCCCGCCCACCCGGCGTGTGTAAAACAGGTTGCCCTTGTTAAATAACTCGGTTCCTTCCGTAAAAAAGGGGCGGTTCTCATTATATTTTACCTCGAACGGAGTAAGGTTAAGGATCTTATTGTCGGATTGTACCTGCCCAAAATCGGGGATGAGGGTAAGATCCAGCGTAAAGCTTTCGTTGATGCCGTATTTTACATCCATACCACCATTTACAGATGTTTTTGTGTTAGGGACGCCCGCGGTATTGTAAGGGTAGTGGTTTACATAAGTAGAAAAGTATGGGTAAAAGGCTAAACGCACAGGCGGCACAATTTTTTCTATCCCGGTAAGAATGCCCTCCTGGTTTATAAAGCCGTTTTGTTTAGGGTCGAGTTCGTTCCAAAATAATTGCTGCTGTGTGTTTTGGCGCTTACGAATGATGTTCATCCCCCAGGTTTGAATATCCTTTTTTGCGAAACGTAAAGCTGAGTAGGGAACTTTGATCTCGGCCGTCCAGCCCAGGCTGTCAATTTTTACCTTGCTTATCCAAACGGCGTTCCAGGTTGGGTCTTCGGAATTTCCTTCCGAATTTGGCAGGGCATACTTAGCATCAAACTGCCCGTTGGTTGATGTTACAAAAAAGCCTGATGCATTTATCCCATCCTTATAGGTATCAAAAATGATTCCGATGAAATCGGCGTTACCTATCTGGTCGCGGGTGGCAAATTCACGGGCAATTTTCGAGGGGTCTTTCTCAAACATCCGGGCACCAATATAAACGGCCTCGTTATCGTAAATGATCTTTACTTCGGTCCGTTCTGAAGGGCTTTCATGCGTGCCGGCGTTGGGGCGTAGTTGTACAAAATCCGTAGCTATGGGTACATTTTGCCATACGGCATCATCCAATTCACCATCCATTTTTGGGGCGGCCTGTGTTTTTATAGCCACAAGGGTTTTCTTATTCTCTTGCGAAAAGGCATTAAATGTTATAACAGATAACAATATGACAAGTAAAAAAAATCTCATTCAGGTTGGTTAACAGTATCAATAAGATGCTCAAATTTTGCAAAACGTTACAAGGTTTTATGTTAAATGTTAGTTAACGAATGTTAAAGTTTGGTAATGAGCAAATTGAGCAGTTATATATTTTACCACCTATAAAATGTTGGCCTAAAGACCGCCATTGTCATTTTAAGATATATTAGCCAAATCGCTTCAAAATCTTAACTTTGTGTCCTCAAAAATTAGGAAGTAATAATGTTTGAAAATTTATCAGATAAACTCGACAGGGCGTTTAAAGTACTGAAGGGACAGGGATCAATAACAGAAATAAACGTGGCCGAAACCATGAAAGAGATTCGCAAAGCTCTTTTAGATGCCGACGTTAACTATAAAACCGCCAAAACCTTTACAGATGATGTAAGGACGAAGGCAATGGGCGAAAACGTGCTTACCTCAATTTCGCCGGGCCAGTTGCTTACCAAATTGATGAACGACGAGCTGACCGAGCTAATGGGCGGCACCACTGCCGAACTTGAGCTTAAAGCATCGCCAACCATTATTTTGATAGCAGGTTTGAATGGCGCGGGTAAAACCACGTTTACCGGCAAACTGGCTAACTATTTAAAAACACAAAAAGGCAAAAAACCACTATTGGTTGCCGATGATATTTACCGCCCCGCGGCTATTACCCAATTACAGGTTTTAGGCGAGCAGATAGGCGTACCTGTTTATGCCAACCTTGAGTCGAAAGACCCGATCGCTATTGCGCGTGAGGGTATTGCGCTGGCTAAGCAAAATGGCAACAACGTGGTTATTATTGATACCGCCGGCCGTTTAGCGATAGACGAAGCCATGATGGTGGAGATAGAGCAGGTTAAAGCTGCCGTTAACCCGCACGAGATACTATTTGTGGTAGATTCCATGACAGGCCAGGATGCTGTAAACACCGCTAAGGTGTTTAACGACCGCCTTGATTTTACCGGTGTGGTTTTAACCAAGCTGGATGGTGACACCCGTGGTGGTGCCGCGTTATCTATTAAATCGGTTGTTAATAAGCCGATCAAATTTATTGGTACGGGCGAAAAAATGGAAGCGCTTGACGTTTTCCACCCTGATCGTATGGCATCAAGGATTTTGGGCATGGGCGACGTGGTTTCTCTTGTTGAACGCGCGCAACAGCAGTTTGACGAGAAAGAAGCCGCCGAACTACAACGCAAGATCCGCAAGAACAAATTTGACTTTAACGACTTTTACGGGCAGATTCAGCAGATCAAAAAAATGGGTAACATGAAAGATCTGATGGGCATGATACCGGGCGTAGGTAAAATGATGAAAGATGTTGAAGTAAGCGACGATTCATTCAAGGGTATCGAAGCCATTATCAACTCGATGACCCCTAAAGAAAAAGAAAACCCCGATCTAATCAACCCAAGCCGCCGCAACCGTATTGCGAAAGGCTCGGGCACCGACCTGCAGGAAGTTAACCGCCTGATGAAACAGTTTGATGATATGCGTAAAATGATGAAACAAATGAGTAACCCCGCAGCCATGGCCAACATGATGCGCAGGATGCCTAAAATGTAACGATCATAAAAATGAATAGAAAAGCCCCGACCATGTTGGGGCTTTTCCGTTTGTATCAATTATCTTTAACTCATGAAACGCCTACTTCTGTTTATCGTAATATTTTCATCGCTTTCTGTAGGCGCGCAAACTAAAAAAGTTACCCATTCGGAATTTAAAACATGGAGCAGAGAAGTTTACTATGTTTTAAAATCTGACAAGAATGTTCGCGAAGGCGGATACCGAAAATATTGGTCAGCAGGACCTCATTCCGAATTATTAGTAGAAGGGCATTATCATAATAATTTAAAAGATAGTATTTGGAAATATTATTCGAACGGTAAGATGGTGGGACAAGGAAGTTACATGGACGAAGAAAAGATTGGTATTTGGATTGGTTATAATCGCGGGTTTGAACGATTTAGATATAATTTCACTAATAATGAAATGGTTGCATTTATCAATAATCCTGGTGATTCAAGCCAAACAAGTAGTATAATTACTGATGCAAACCCGGGTGAGGTATTCGATAGGCAACCTGTTTACATAACCGGAATTACATCTTTGTTCCGGAATGTTTCTTACTCTGTGAAGTATCCGGAAGGGGCTCAAGAAAAGCGGAAGCAAGGGGAGGTTATTATAGCTTTTACTATTGATGAAAAAGGCTCTGCCCGTGATTATGTCTCTAAAACGAATGTTGGTTACGGCCTCGAAACTACCGCTCTAAACGCTGTTAAAAATATTATGGGGGAGTGGGTGCCGGCCCTTATAAAGGGCAAGCCAGCCGCTGTTAAGTGCGAATTATCTTTTCTATTTTCCATTTCATCGGGCGAAGACCTAATTCCAAAGCCCAATCAAATTGTAATTAGAACCTTTGGGATTCCAAGCATTCGCTCATATTGATCATCACGGAAACTTATATAACACACCTAACGCTAAGCCTTCTGTAGCCTGCACGCCCGGTTTCGATTTTTTGTCATAAAGTATCGTTCCGTTGATGGATACGTTAATGAGGCGGTTCACTTTGGCCGCAAGGATGGCGTCAAAGCGGTGGCGGGTAAAGCCAAGGTCTTCGCCGTAAGGTACAAACACATCGTAACGAGCGTTAAGGTGCATATTTTTGGCAATGTCTTTATCAAATATGGCTACCATCTGGAAGGCTATATCCGTACGGATGCTCTTGCCTCTTTTTACACCGTATAATTCATTCACCTCAGGTGGCAGGCTATTAAATACTTTATCATCCAATACAAAGGTTTGCCGGGCGGTACCTGTGCCCAAACGGAGGTCGAAATAAGGTACCGGTTTATACTCAAAACCTATCGATTCTGTTAAGTAACCGGGCGCCATAAAATTTGAGATCAGCACGGGGGGGGTAACGCCACTCCCGTCATACTGGTAACCTGTATCAAACTGCGACTCGAAGGTTAACGACCCAAAGAAGAACCAATGCTTGGACATCTGCGTGGCTATCTTATTATCAAAAAAGATCCTGTCGTTACTTTTACGGGACGATTGGCCCTTGTTTTTTGATTTACCGTAAAGCAAATTCAACTCAGATGTGTAACTGAATGGTGCTTTATTATACTCTATCCTGTAAATAAAGTTTGACGTTAAGGCAACAGCTGTAACACCACCCGCTGCGTAATTATCGCTAAAAGCGGCCTGGCTAAAGTTCAACCCAAAGGTTACAAATTTGCGCCAGTAACTTATCTTATAATCCAGCATGGTAACCGGGATCAGTTCCTGCTGTATTTGTATGGGGGTTGGGGGTACAGGTATGGCATTCTTTTTTGTTTGAATGCGGTACTTATTAAGCAGGTTAGTATCAATTTTTACCGTGTCTTTTTTTACGGTATCGGCAGTTTGCGCGTTTGCGCCAAGCGCCGCTGTGAACATCAGTAGGAGGAATAATCTGGTACCGGGTTTCAACATAGCCACAAATAAAAAGTAAAAATCTGTTATTTCGATGGTTTAATTAAAAATACCTCGCCCACCCTAACCATTTACGGCGCTTCAGATAATCCATATCAGCCTCTTTGGCGTATGCTTCCCGCTCAAAAACGATATTTAAATAGGCATTATTGTGGTTACGGTAAATGGTAAGGTTAACCAGGTAATTGAGAAGGTATAAAATATAAAAAGGTATCACCAGTAATTCGGCTTGTTGCCGCAGGTGAATACGCTCGTGGTTAATCGTAACGGCATCATTCAATAAACTTTTTTTGTTAACCAATATAAATGGAAACAACGCCATGCCGCTAACCTGTAAAAAGGGCACTACAATTATTTTGTATCTGGCTCCCATTTAACTTGTGGTAAGGGGGCGAGTTCGTATGCATTTGGCCGGCGCTGGTAACGTTTCAAATTCTTGCGGATGTAATCGATAAAATCATAATCGCTTGCTGTGGTAACTAAATAATAGCCGGGGCGGTATTTGTGCATAAAGTCGGTCAGTTTGGGTTCTTCGAGGTGAGTTATACCCTGTACAAAGCCTTTGTTAAACCGGTAGTCTATGATGTTTTGGCGGTATTCGGCATCTATAAGGCCACGCAGCTTTTCGGCATTACGGCCGCTTTTGCTAAAAGCGTTGTATATGGCATCTATACTAAACCCTATCCCGCCAGAACCAAGGTTCAGCAGATCGGGGTTGTATTGCGACCCATAGATCTTGCTGTATTCTTGTCGTGTATTTGCATACCGCCTTTGCGGGCTTAAAAAGCTATCCCGGATGGTAACCTCTTGCAGGGATATGGCTTTCGGCTTTAAATAGATGGCCAAAGCGGTGTAGTCTTTTATTTTAACGGTATCAGTAAAGTGGTCGGGCTTGGTAAAAACTAATAGGTCGCCGGGTTTGGCGTCAATACTAAACTCGCCCTTAAAGGTATTGTAAACGGTTTTGTTAGCGGTAATATTAAGCACGTTTACTTTAGCTACACGTGCCTTGCTGTCTTTATCAAACACAATACCGGTAACCTGCCTGGTTTGGGCAAATGTATTAACGCATAAAATGCTCAGGAAAAAAGCCGGCCATAACTTCATTACAAAGTTTAAAGCTAAGCGTTTGTGGAGGGATAAACTATACTTTAACAATCTTTAACACACTATTTCACTACTACAAGTTTCTGCCCAAGCTTAATGCCATAGTCAGATAGTTTGTTAAGTGCTTTTAACTCATCAACAGTGATACCAAAACGTTTAGATATACTGTATAGTGTGTCGCCTTGCTTTACGGTATATATTTTATCGTCGGGCGGGGTTTTAGAAATGCTATCCTGTTGGGGTTGGTTAATGTTTTCGTTTATTTCGCCTAACACACGGTCCTCACGTTTTATTTTGGCTAACTCACCTTCCGGTCGGTCGTATTGATCAAGCTGGTATTTGTTGATGATGTTGAGCAATAATTGAGGATATTTTGGATTAGTTGCATAACCGCAAGCCTTAAGCCCATAGGCCCATCTTTTAAAATCGTTCTTGTCCAGTTCGAAAAGGCGGGCGTAATTTTTTTTCTTTAAAAACTCAGAATGGTCGCGGAAAGATTCCTCAGGATTGTTATAAACGCGGAAACAGTCGTTCACGTTATCGTCGTTCTTGTAGTAACTTTCACCTGTCCAGGTAGTGCCGCATTTAATTCCGAAGTGGTTATTTGCTACAACAGCCAGGTCGCTGTTGCCGCTGCCGCTTTCAAACAAGCCCTGTGCAAGTGTAATACTTGCAGGGATTCCATAGGTGTTCATTTCCTGTATGGCAATAGCTTTAAAACGCTCTATATATTCAAGGGAAGTAAAATCGCGGTGCCCGTCAATTGATTCACGGTTGCGTTTTTGAATGGTTTTATTGTTTTTGGATGCTTTTTTGCTGCTAATTACGCTCTTGTGGGCCGAGCACGAAGTAAATAACAAAACGGCAACCATTAATGTGTATATCCTACGCATGCAGTTTTAGCTTTTGTTGGCCAAACTTAAGGTTAAAAATATAATTATTAATTGTTATTGGCTATTTCCTCTTTTTTCGGGGTAGTTGCGGCATCGTCATCGTAGTCATTAAGGTCATATTTATTGATGATACCTAATACCTGTGCCGACCATTTTTTGCTGCTGGCGTAGCCGCTGCGCTGGATGCCTTTTGCCCATCCGTTGTAATCGTACTGGGTAAACTTATCTGCAAGGTGGCTAAATTGCTTACGCTCTGTCATGATGCGGGCAAAATCCTGGAATGATGCCATCACATTGTCGTATCTTTTGTATGCCGAATGTACCTTTTTGTTTCCTTTATAGTACACTGCGCCACCACTGCCTTTTACACCAAACTGATTGTTTAAATTTTGTGCTATAGCGCTTTTTCCGCTTGCAGACTCATGCATGGCAACGCCTAAAATGATGCTTGCCGGTACGCCGGTTTCGTGCATTATACGAATGGCATTATCTTTGAACTTCTCAATGTATGATTGTGCTGCGCTTTGGGCCGACGCTGCTGTTGTTGAAGCAAAAAATGCTGAAACTGAAAGAAGTGTAACAGTTAAGAGTTTCTTCATAATTATTTTTTTCTGATGATCAGTAGGCCATCGCGTACAGGTAGAATGAATTTTTCGACCTGTGTGTTAACAGCTATATGCTCATTTAGTTTGCGGATGCTCTCGGTATCAGCATCTTTTTCGGCGCCAAACACCTTTCCTTTCCACAAAACGTTATCAATTATTATTAAGCCTCCGGGCCTTACTTTGTCAATTATTAACTCAAAGTACTTAAAATTATTTCGTTTATCCGCATCAATAAATACTAAATCGAAGATAGTGTCCTCAAAATCAGCTATTATAGCTTCAGCAGGGCCAATATGAAGCTTTATTTTTTTATCCACATTTGTTGATGCAAAGTGTGAATTAAGCAATTCTTCAAATTCGCGGTTAACTTCTATGGTGTGCAAAATGCCGCCTTCTGCCAATCCTTCTGCCAGGCAAATAGCCGAGTAACCGGTAAAAGTGCCTATCTCTAAAATAAGTTTAGGTTGTATCATTTTGCTGAGCATGCTCAGCACCCGGCCCTGGTAATGTCCCGAAAGCATGTGCGGTTTCAATACCTTTAGGTAGGTATCCCGGTTTATTTTTTGCAACGCCTCCGGCTCGGGGTCGCAGTGGTTATCAAGGTAAGCCTGTAAGGCCGGATCAAGGATTTCCATGCCGCAAAAGTAGGAAATTTATTTTTAATGGGGTTTGGAGACCAAGCTACCGGCTATCAATAATGTTATACATTTAAGTTACTCGATATACACCCATATTTAAACTGTCAAGCTAACGGTTTTGTTCACGTTCACGGCCGTGAACGGCATGAATATTTTAAAATCTATTTATAATCAGTGGTTTACATATTTAGGGAATTACAAAACAGCTCTGCCATAGCTTTTTAAGAACTATCCCATAAGGGAAATTAAGGTTTAGAAGCTTTTACTCATCCAGCTTTGCAGCAATATCACTGCCGATATGGTATCTACCAGTTCCTTATTCTGCCGGGCCTTTTTACCCATTCCACTTTGGGCGATGGTAGCCGATGCCATTTTAGAGGTAAAGCGCTCGTCGAACATTTCTACCGGGATCTCGGGGAACGTTTTTTTGAGCAGATTGGCAAAACCCTTTACATGCATGGCCGATTGCGAGGGCGTGTTATCCATCTGCTTGGGCTCGCCCAATACAAAACGCTCTACTTGCTCGGTTACCAGGTATTTTTTTAGATAGTCGATAATTTTTAGCGGATGGATAGTATCCAGCCCCGTCGCGATGATCTGCATCGGGTCGGTAACGGCAATGCCGATCCGCTTGGTGCCGTAATCGAAAGCCATTATGCGCATAGGATTTTAGATTTTAGATGTACGATTTTAGATTTGAGCATGGCTTAACTATATCTGCAAATGTGCGGATTATTTGTGTTTGTGTTCTTCGCGTCGGCTAAATCTAACATCTAAAATCGTACATCTAAAATCAATTTGCTATTTTGCACCAAATGCGGTTTAAGGATATTATAGGGCAAGGGGCAATTAAGCAAAGGTTGATTACCTCGGTAAACGAGAACAGGGTAAGCCACGCTCAGTTGTTTTTAGGGCCCGAAGGTGCGGGAGGATTGGCATTGGCAGTTGCTTACGCGCAATATCTATCGTGCGAGGATAAGCAGCCGGAAGATTCTTGCGGGGTATGTTCATCGTGCCGCAAATACCAAAAACTGATGCACCCCGATCTGCATTTTTCTTACCCTTTTTTCGCCAAGCATAAGGATGATACCGCACTTACCTTTATTGAGCAGTGGCGCGATGCTTTTACGGCCCACCCATATTTAAGCCTCGATATTTGGCGTGGCTATTTGGAAGCCGACAACAAGCAGGCCAATATCAATATTGCCGAGTGCCACCAGATCATCAAAAAACTCAGCTTTAAGCCATTCGAATCGGTTTACAAGGTCCTGATCCTTTGGCTGCCCGAGTATCTTGATAAAGAGGGTAACGCCCTGTTAAAAATGATAGAGGAGCCACAGCCAAATACGCTGTTCATACTTGTGGCCCAAAACCAGGACCAGATCCTGAACACCATATTATCGCGTACACAACTCATTAAAATACCTTGTTTAAATTACGAGGATATTAAAGGCGAGCTAATTGACAAATACCATCAAACGGAAACCGCCGCCTCGCAAATTGCTTATTTAAGTAATGGCAATATGACCGAGGCTTTGGCTATGTTACAACACGATACCAAAAGCTATCATGAGCTGTTTGTACAATGGCTGCGCTTGTGTTTTAGTAATAAGGTGCCGGAGATACTAAGTTTTGTTGATCAAATGTCTAAGATGGGCCGCGAAAACCAAAAGAACTTTTTACGATACGGCACCAGTTTTATCCGCGAGTGTACGCTGCTGCGCGCCGGGGCCGAACGGATTGTAAAACTGCCGGAGCAGGAAATGGGGACCGCTAAAAAGATGTCGGCGGTGATCAATAATGCACAGGCACAAGCTATCATAACCGAGCTGGAAAAGGCTCATTATCATATAGAACGTAATGCTAACCCTAAAATCTTGTTTTTAGACGTATCTTTACAAATTATAATAGTTCTAAATTTGAAAACTGTCCCTGCGGGGAATCATTATATACCGAATTAATTATGGGATGCGGAAGTTGCTCAACAGGCGGCGGTTGTTCGCCTGCAGGCTGCAAAAGTAATGGCTCTTGCCTTACAAATGGTTGCAGCAAATTAGATGTACACGATTGGCTATCGCACATGGATATGCCAACTAACTATAAACCTTACTCAATAATCGAAGTAAAATTCAAGGGATCGCGTAAGGAGTTTTATCACAACAACGATAATATTTACCTGGAAGCCGGCGACCTGGTTGCTGTAGAAACCACCACGGGTGGCTATGATATTGGCCATGTATCTATCACCGGCGAGCTTGTGCGCATGCAAATGACCAAGCGCCATGTAAAGGAGGCAGACGTTGTTAAAAAGATCTATCGCCGCGCTACCGTTGCCGATGTTGACAAGTGGAAACTTGCCAAGGATATGGAGTGGGAAACCATGCATAAATCGCGCACGCTGGCATTAGAGCTAAAGTTATCTATGAAGATAAGCGATGTAGATTACCAGGGCGATAAAACCAAGGCAACCTTTTACTACACAGCCGAGGGCCGCGTAGATTTTAGGGAACTGATCAAAAAAATGGCGGAGAGTTTCCGTATTCGGATCGAGATGCGCCAGATTGGTATGCGCCAGGAAGCAAGCCGCTTAGGTGGTATCGGTTCATGTGGCCGCGAGCTTTGCTGCAGCACCTGGTTAACCGATTTTAAGACCGTTTCTACATCTGCAGCGCGATACCAAAACCTATCTTTAAACACGTTAAAACTTGCCGGCCAATGTGGCAAGTTAAAGTGCTGTTTAAATTACGAGCTGGATACTTACATGGATGCGTTAAAGCACATCCCCGATAATGTGAATGTGCTTAAAACCGAAAAAGGGGATGCGCGACTGCAAAAAACCGACATCTTTAAAAAGATAATGTGGTTTAGCTACCCACGCGAAGAAGCATGGGTGCCTATGCCAATTGCCAAGGTAAAGGAAATTCAACAACAGAACCGCGAGGGGATTATCCCTGCCGATTTGGGTGAAATGGTTGAGATGGAGAATACACCGGCAAAAGCATTGGATTACGAGAATGTTGTAGGCCAGGATAGCTTAACCCGCCTGGACGATCGCCGTAACCAAAATCGAAACAAGAGTAATAGCAACAATAATAATAATAACCGCGACCGTAACCGCCGTGGTGGCGATGGCAGACGCGATGGCCAGCAAGCCGCCGGACAACGCCCGGAAGGTAGTGGCAGAGAAAACCGCCTGCAGGGCAACCGTGCCGAAGGTGATAGGCCGCAAGGCAATCGCCAGCAGCAACAACAAGGAGGCAATAAGCCGGATGGGCAGCCAAGGCCGGAAGGTGGGGGCAACCGACCACAGGGCAACAGGCCCGACGGTAACCGCCAGCAACAGCAACAAGGCGGTAACCGCCCCGAAGGGCAGCAAGCCGGTGGGCAAAAGCCCGAAGGCGGTGGCGAAAACCGACCGCAGGGTAATCGCAATAACAACAGGCGCAACAACAACCGCCCAAGGCCAAATAACCCAAACAACAACCAACCCCGTACCGATAACCCGGGCGGCGGCAGTGCAGAATAAATGAATGCTTTAAAATATCTTTTCGGTGGCTTAATAACCCTTGTGCTTTTTACAGCACAAGGCTGCACCGATCCTAACGCAGTTATTGATCAGAATACAGAGATCGCCAATCACAATTGGTCGTACGTTAACCGGGTTAAGTTTGATGTTAAGATAGATGAGATAAGCGTGCCCTATAACCTGTACTTTAACGTGAGGGTTAGCGGCAGTTACAAATACTCCAATATGTTCGCGTTGCTGTTCCAGACGTCGCCGGGCAAAAAAACGCATACCACCCGTTACGAATTTACGCTGGCTACCAAAGATGGCGAATGGCTGGGTAGCGGCAGTGGCAACCTGTACAGCTACCAATTGCCTTTACGTACCAACTATAAATTCCCGGCCAAAGGGGTTTACCATTTCGAGGTTGAGCAAAACATGCGCGATAATCCCCTCCACGAAGTTATAGATGCCGGTTTAAGGGTAGAGAAAGCGCAGTAAAAATCTTCATTCCAAATAATTAAAACCTGTAATAAATACGTTTGTAGTTATAGTACAACATAGTACATAATTATGAAAAAGTTATTTGTTTATCTATTCGCGGCAGCAGCATTAAGCTTATCAGCCTGCAAAGGCAACAATAAAACCGGCGGGGACCAGGCAGATTCCGGCGCTACAAATGTGGGAAGTTCCGGCGCGGCTGATACGTCAGCAGCGGTATCTACAGCAACCACCCCGGCACAAACCGGAACCAGCGGTACAGATACCAGCGGCAACGGAAAGGGCACCACAAACCCAACGGCAGATACGCTTAAAACCAACTCTAAATAATCATGAAAAAGCACATTATATATTTATTTGCGGTTGCTGCAATCGCCATAACTTCTTGTAAAGGGAAAACTGCAGGCAATGCCAGCGATACCACCGCAGCGGATTCCGGGCAAGCCCATGTAGGCAACGAGAGCCCTGCAGATACCAATAAACTGCTTACCACACCAACCGAAACCGGTGGCAAGGATAGCAGCGGCAATGGAAGCGGAAATACTAATGCGCCAAAGGATACGCTTAAAAGCAATCCGTAAATTACTAAGCATTTTATATTAATGCTAAAATCATTACATTCGTTTTGCTAATATTTTTATCAAATGGATGTTGTAGTTTTAGGTGCCGCTATAGTTATATTGCTTATTGCTGTTTTTGTTTTTCTGAAGCGCCCGGTCTCAAACGTTTTTTCTGCGGATGAATTTGCTAACGCAAAAGCAGAAAATGAAGCGTTAAAAATAGCCGTGGCCCAGGCAGAACAAAAAGCTGCCAGCTTATTTTCCGAAAAGGAAAACATCACCAAACTTTTAAAGGATGAGCAAAACCGGCTGCTCGACGAACTATTGTACGAACGTGGACAACTGGCCCAAGCCAATCAGTCATTAGAATCTTCCCGCTCCTACTTTAAGGCACAGCAGGAAAAACTTGCCGAGCAAAAAGGGGACATCGAAAATACCCGCAAGCATTTTCAGCGCGAATTTGAGAATGTGGCCGAAAAACTATTAAAAGAAAAATCGCGGGAGTTTACGGATGTGAATAAGCTGAGCATCGATACCATCTTAAACCCGCTTAAAGAAAATATTAAAGCTTTCGAGGAAAAAGTAGACAAGGTTTACAACATGGAAGCCGCCGAGCGCAACACGCTTAAAGGGGTTATTACCCAATTGATGGACCTGAACAAACTGATCAGTACAGAAGCATCTAACTTAACCAAAGCATTAAAAGGCGACAACAAAAAACAAGGTAACTGGGGCGAGGTGATATTGGAGAAAGTTTTAGAGCGTAGCGGCCTGGTGCGCGACCGGGAATACCGGGTACAGGCCAGCCTGAACAGCGTAGATGGCGGCAGGTTGCAGCCCGATGTGATTATTGACCTTCCGGATGAAAAACATTTGATAATCGATTCTAAAGTGTCGCTTATCGCTTACGAGCGTTTGGTGAATTGCGAAACGGAAGAGGAGCGGAAGCTTTACTCAAAAGCGCACATCGAATCGTTACGCAATCATGTGCACGGCTTGTCATCAAAAAGCTACCATGACCTGTACCAGGTAAACTCTCCCGATTTTGTTTTGCTTTTTGTGCCGATAGAATCCTCCTTCAGCTTTGCAGTACAATTGGATGCCGACCTTTTTAGCGATGCCTGGGATAAGCGGGTGGTAATTGTTAGCCCAAGTACCTTGTTAGCCACCCTGCGCACCATTGCCAGCATTTGGAAACAGGAACGCCAAAACCGGAACGTGCTGGAGATTGCCCGCCTTAGCGGTGAGATGTACGATAAATTTGTGGGCTTTGTTGGCGATATGGAAGGCATCGGCAAAAATATAAAGCAAAGCCAGGACAACTACGATAAAGCCCTTAACAAACTAACCGACGGCCGCGGCAACTTAACGGTTACCGCCGAAAAAATTAAAAAATTAGGCGCAAAGGCTAATAAGCAGATAGATCAGAAATATATTGGGGAGGAATAGTTGGCAGTTACAGGTTGGCTTTAGCACGAGCAACTGCAAACTTAAAACTGCCTACTGCTCACTGGATTTAAACGCGTTCCACCCTTGCGCCTTCAATTCATGCTGGTTGCCCGATTTTGTGATCAGGTTGCAGCCTTCATTCGGCTCAGTTATGTAGCCGATGATGGAGAAGTCCATCTTATGTTTTATCTTATCGTAATCGGCTTGTTTCACGGTGAAGAGCAGTTCGTAATCTTCGCCACCACTTAGGGCGCATACGGTTGGGTCGAGGCCAAACTCGCGGGCGGTTTCGTAAGTCATCGGGTCGATAGGAATCTTTTCTTCATATAATTTGCAGCCCTTATTGCTTTGCTTGCAAATGTGTAATACTTCCGATGCTAAACCGTCAGAAACATCTATCATGGCCGTTGGTTTAACACTCAATTCTTTCAATAAATCGATAATATCTTTTCGGGCTTCCGGTTTTAACTGGCGCTCTACTATGTAGTCTTTACCTTCCAGATCGGGCTGGATGTTTGGGTTTTCGATGTAAACCAGTTTCTCGCGCTCTAATAGTTGCAGGCCGGTATATGCGCCACCCAGATCCCCCGATACGCAGATCAGGTCGCCTTCTTTGGCAGTATTGCGATACACCACATCCTTTTCATCGGCGTAACCAATAGAGGTAATGCTAATCACCAGGCCCTGTTTTGATGCTGAGGTATCACCGCCAACAATATCTACATTGTAATTGCCGCAAGCCAGGTAAATACCTTCGTACAATTCTTCAACAGCCTCTAACGGAAACTTACTGCTCATGCCGATAGAAACGGTGATCTGGCTGGCCGTACCATTCATGGCGTAAATATCGCTCAGGTTTACCTGCACCGCTTTATAACCCAAATGTTTAAGGGGAGTGTAAGCCAAATCGAAATGGATGCCCTCTAAAAGCAAGTCGGTAGATATCAGGGTTTTCTTCCCCTCAAAATTTAATACCGCCGCATCATCGCCCACGCCTTTTATGGTGCTTTTTTGGGTAAGGGTTATATTCTTGGTTAAATGGCTTATCAGGCCAAACTCGCCAAGGTTCTCTATATTGGTTTTCTCTTCGTTCTCGAACATAGTATTATTTCCAAAGTGCAAAAATACAAAAGCTTAATACAATAACCTTAAGCTAATTGCTTTATGCGCATGCTGTTAACCTCCCTGTAATATTTATCATACAATAAAATAATTAACATTTGGTTAATACCAAGAGTCTACTTTTGCTTTACTAAACAAGTTTATATGAAAATCAGAAAATTACTTATTTATTCAACTCTTATACTTGCAGCTGCGAGCTGTAAAAAAGACAATGCCCCAACACAACCGGTAGACCCACCCGTAGTGATAATACCCCCCATGCCGAAACCTTATGCAATAACCGAAGGTTTTGAAACGGGTACAAAAGGTAGTTACGCTATTGCCGATGTACAACTAAACACCGGCTTATGGAGTTTTAACGATGCCTTGATTGGTAACCTTGCGGCTGATGTTAAGGCTGGTTTAAAAGCCGTTCGTTTGCGCACGGGTGACATCACCATGAAATTTGATATAACAGGGGTTGAACAAATAAGCATTAAACACGCTAAATATGGTAACGACGGCACCTCTACCTGGCAGTTAATGATGTCGACAGATAGCGGCAGTACATACACTCAGTTAGGTGCAGATATAGCTGAAAATAACACCACCTTAGTTACCGACTCATTTGCGGTTAATACCACCAAAAAGGTACGTTTCCGAATCCAAAAAACAGGCACCACCCGGATTAACCTGGATGATATTACGTTTAAGGGGAAAGGTGATGCAGGTATTGTAATTGGCGCACCCGATACCAGCGGCGGTGACGGAAGTACCGACCCTGGTACAGGGACTGGTACCCCAAACGCAGAGCGCGGTGTTACCGTAGGTGCTGATGCACCACCCAATGCCGGCGATAACAGCAACCTTTTAATGGGAAACCCATCGGGCGCGCAGCCGGCCATTGTTATGGTTGATAATTACCTGATAGACCAGGGTTATTACACAGAATCGTACAGCAGTACAAGGGGTACGCCAAACTGGGTTAGCTGGCACTTAGATGCTACTAATATTACAAACGCGGCGCCGCGGGTGGATAATTTTGCAGGATTTATTGGCTTATCAAATACGTTCTACCATGTAGAAAGCACCAGCTACTCAGGGTCGGGTTTTGACAGGGGGCACAATTGTCCGTCTGCAGATAGGACAAGCTCGGCAGATGCAAATTCTGCAACTTTCCTGATGACTAACATGATACCGCAGGCACCTAACAATAACCAGCAAACCTGGGCCAATATGGAAAACTACCTGCGCGAGCAAGTAGTTGCCGGTAACGAGGTTTATATTATTATGGGTAATTACGGTGTAGGTGGTACGGGCTCAAAAGGTACCGTCAACAAAATAAATAACGACCATATCACCGTACCAAGAAATGTATGGAAGGTTGCTGTTATTGTTCCAAAAGGCGATGCTGATGCAAGCCGTGTTGCCACTAATACGCGCGTTATTGCAGTTAACACCCCAAATATCAATACTACCAATAGCGACTGGAAACAATACCGCGTAACTGTACGCGATATTGAAACTGCTACAGGTTATAACCTGTTATCTAACTTGCCGCAAAGTGTGCAGGATGCTATTGAAACGAAAAAAGATAATCTATAATCTGGGGATCACAGCGATCCAGAATTGATTTTACACAAATAGAAAAGGCCTTGCTTATATATTAAGCAAGGCCTTTTTGTAGTATAATGGGCGGTATCTATCCAAATAAGAGCCCAAATACTTCTTCTATCCTACCCACAACTTTTACATCAATGGTGTAGCGCGACAGGTCTAACCGTTTTTTGTCTTTCGCGGCGGTAGGCATATTGTACTTGGAGATAAAGATCTGTTCGAAGCCAAGCTTCTGCGCTTCGGCAATGCGTTGCTCCACCCGGTTAACCGCGCGGATCTCACCGGACAAACCTATCTCGCCTGCGAAACAGGTTTTTGCAGGAATGGGGATATCCTCGTGCGATGAAATGATGGCAGCGGCCAGGCCCAGGTCAATAGCGGGGTCTTCTACCCGGATGCCGCCGGTGATATTCAGAAATACATCTTTGGCGCCAAGGCGGAAACCACAACGTTTCTCCAACACCGCCAGCAGCATGCTCATACGTTTGGTGTCAAAGCCGGTTGCGGTTCGTTGAGGCGTACCATAAGCCGATGTGCTTACCAACGCCTGGGTTTCTATCAGCATGGGCCTCATGCCCTCTAATGTGGCAGATATGGTGATGCCGCTTAAAGGTTCGTCCCTTTGCGATAATAAGATCTCTGATGGGTTTGACACCTCGCGCAAGCCCTCGCCCAGCATTTCGTAAATACCAATCTCTGATGATGAACCGAAGCGATTTTTGATAGTACGTAATATCCGGTACACATGGTGGCGGTCGCCTTCAAATTGCAATACCGTATCTACCATGTGCTCCAATATCTTTGGTCCGGCTATCATACCATCTTTGGTGATGTGGCCTATCAAAAATACGGGGGTTGATGTTTCTTTAGCAAAACGCAATAACTCGGCAGTACATTCGCGCACCTGTGATACACTACCCGGGGTAGATTCCACATGCGATGAATGCAGCGTTTGGATAGAATCTATCACCAGGATATCCGGTTGCAATTCTTCTATCTGCTTAAATATATTTTGGGTGGAGGTTTCGGTCAAGATAAAACAACCCTTGCCAAACTCATCTTTTAATTCTTTATTCTTGGCGCGTTCTTGATGGGTATCTAACGACACCAAACGCTCAGCACGCATTTTAATCTGGTGGTCGCTTTCCTCGCCCGATACATACAGCACTTTTATATTTGGCATGTTAAGTGCCAATTGCAACATTAGGGTAGATTTACCGATGCCCGGCTCGCCACCAATCAGCACTAACGAACCGGCAACAATACCGCCACCCAAAACGCGGTTAAACTCCTTGTCGGGGGTAAGCAGGCGATGCTCTTCTTTAAAAGTAATTTCACCTACCTCAACCGGCTTGTTAGCGCGCTGTGATGATGCCGGGCTTGCCTTCCAGTTAGGAACAGACGCGTTCGACTTTTCTAAAATTTCTTCAACAAAGGTATTCCATTGCTGGCAGCTTGGGCATTTACCCAGCCACTTAGCCGATTCGTAACCACAGCTTTGACAGAAATAAGCGATTTTAGATTTAGCCATTTAATGATGAGCAAATATGAAGATACAAATGTGCAGATTTAATCCAGAATCGCAAACAATATTACTAAAATTATTAGTAATATTGTTTCTTATGGTCACAAAAAAGAGAATAAACCTTGAACTATCGGTAGCCGAAAAGCTTATATTGAAAAAAAATAATGTTACCCAAAAATGTCTTATAGATTTAGCTGTTGATGAAATAATTACATTATTATCCCCTCCTCCGCAACGGGTACAGATAATACAGGCATTATTTGAATTTCAATCCATACCCTCAGTTGGTATAAGGTTTGCCCACGACCTTATATTTTTAGGATATTATCAACTAACTGATATTAAAGATAAAAGCGGGCCCGATTTGCTGAACGAGTATGAATATAAAATCGGCTATAAAGTAGATCCATGTGTTGAAGACCAGTTTTGGCTGGTGGTTAATTACGCCAACCACCCGAACAGCAAGAATCAATGGTGGGATTTTACGACAGCCCGTAAAGCTTATCGCAGTGAAAATGGTTATCCCGATACCAGGCCTAAAGAGAATATATTTTTCACGAATAAATGATGTAAACAAAAAAGAGCAAATGCTACTTAAAACATTTGCTCTTTCAATATCTGCCATAAGGCAACTTATAATTTTATTTCTTCGTCTTTGCTTGAGAAGAACTTGAACTCGGTGATTTGGTAAGCAGGGTTGCTTTTCACTTTTATCCACTGGTTATATTTAAAGTACCATTTCATCTGGCGGTTAAATAAACCTTTTTTGATATATGCCTCAATGTACGGGTGTACACAAAGCGTAATATTTTTTTCGTTCTGCTCCTCCAGTATGTAATTGAAGTTCGTTTCAATATCATCTATCAGCAACACAGTTGGCCTGATGGTACCAGTACCGCCACAAGCAGGGCAAACCTCGCTGGTGATGATATTCATTTCGGGCCTTACACGCTGGCGTGTAATTTGGATCAAGCCAAATTTGCTTGGAGGCAAAATGGTGTGCTTGGCACGGTCATCGGCCATTTGGGCTTTCAGATAGTCAAAAAGCTCTTTACGGTTGGTTGGCTTATGCATGTCAATAAAATCGACAACCACTATACCACCCATATCGCGCAGGCGCAACTGGCGTGCAATTTCTTTGGCGGCTTCCTTATTTACCTGGTAAGCGTTCTCCTCCTGGTTCTCTTTATTAGCTGTACGGTTACCGCTGTTCACGTCAATAACGTGCAGGGCCTCTGTATGCTCAATAACCAGATAGGCGCCACCGGCAAGGTTTACCGTTTTCCCGAAGGTTGATTTTATCTGCTTATCCACACCATGGTGCTCAAAAATAGGCTCCTTGTGTTTGTGCAAACGTACAATACCTTCCAAATCAGGAGAGATCTCGTGGATATACGACCTAACCTCTTCATACATACTCTGCTCGTTCACATAAATATGCTGAAAATCGGGGTTAAGGATATCCCTCAGGATGGTAGATGTACGGCCAATTTCACCCAATACCTTTTTAGAAGGCTCGGTGCCATGCAGCTTGGTCACAAATGTTTCCCATTTCGATATCAGGTCTAACAGATCTTTCTGCAGTTCCTGCACACCTTTACCCTCAGATACGGTACGTATAATAACGCCGAAATGCTTTGGTTTAATGCTTTCAACCACCTTACGCAGGCGGTTGCGTTCCGTATTGCTTTTGATCTTTTTCGAGATAGATATCACCTCAGAAAAAGGCACTAATACCACGTAACGGCCCGCTATTGACAGGTCGGAACTTAAGCGGGGGCCTTTTGTTGAAATTGGCTCCTTAGCTATTTGTACTGGTACAAGCACGCCTTTTGATAATACATCAGAGATCTTACCCCCTTTGTTAATATCAGCTTCCGGCTTAAAGTTATCTAAAAGCTTCGATTGGTACCCACCGCTACGTACTTGTTTTGTAAGCTTAAGCAGGCTTTGTACCTGCGGCCCCAAATCAAGGTAATGCAAAAAGGCATCCTTCTCGTAACCTACATCCACAAATGCGGCATTCAGGCTCGGCATAATTTTTTTAATGCGGCCTAAATAGATATCGCCAACAGTATAATTGTTAGTGATCTGCTCTTTGTGGAGTTCTACAAGTTGTTTGTCCTGTAATAATGCAATAGTAGCCCCGTTGGGGGATGAATCGATAATTAATTCTTTTATCAATTGCTACTCCATTTCTTAAAACGGTGCAAAATTGCACCGCGAGTTAATAAGTGGGTAAAAAAACTCACATAAAAACCCCGGCACAGGCCGGGGTAATAAACTACTTAAGTAGCCTATTTTTTCTTATGTCTGTTTTTTCTTAAACGCTTTTTGCGTTTGTGGGTAGCCATTTTATGTCTCTTACGTTTTTTACCGCTTGGCATAGTAATAATGTTTAAATGTGATTATTTATTTCTTTAATTCCTTTATATACTCATCAATGCGCTGGCCTGCAGCAGGGTCGCCCATCAGATCTTTGCATTTTTCATAAGCTGCAATCGCTTCTTTCTTTTTACCCAGCTGTTTATAGCTTTCGGCTAAATAAAAGTATGGCTCAAGTTCTTCTTTTTGCGCAATAAGCGTTTTAAACCTTTCAACCGCTTTTTCGTACTGGCCGCTCTTCATGGCAAACATGCCTAAGTTTAGCAGTGCGTCGTGGTTTTCGGGATCCTGTTTTACTACGTCAAGCAAAAGTGCGATACCCTGCATTGGCGAAGCGCCACCATTTACATAAGCAACACCTAAACCCGTTTTAGCCTCAAGGCTGGCGGGTTGTAGTTTGGTAGCGTTTTTAAATGCATCAACTGCATTTACTACATATGTACCCTGTGCCGATGTATCCTGCGACAATTTGTAAGCCCCGTTAAAATCTTTACCTGCATCTAACCAATCTGCCAGTGCATTGCTTTTTTGAGCAATATCCAGATAGTAGAAAGCTGCCGGGGCGGGCTGTGCAACGCTATCCCAAAGCTTGGCTAATTGCCTTTGCAGGGTAGCTTTGTCAGCATCACCTGCTGTTTTAAGCTTATTTTCAAGTGTGCTTATTTGTTGTGCAACAGAAGCATCAATATTAACCTTGGCCGATGCTGATACCGTAGCCACATTTATATTAGCGTTTGCCTTAACCATTGGTGCAGCACTTGCAGCCATCTGGCCACGTGTTGCTTCTTTGGCTTGCGACAAACCTTTAACCGGTAACGAATACAAATAGCCCATGATAGCAACTACTGCTACGCCGATAACTATTTGTTTAACTTTCATACTGATTATTTGGTTGCTTTAGCTGTTGTTTTGTTACCAGAGCGAACTTTCTCAACAAAAGTTTTAGCCGGTTTAAAACTTGGTACAAAATGCTCGGGTATTATAATGGCAGTATTTTTTGAAATATTACGTGCTGTCTTCTTAGCACGTTTTTTTACTACAAAGCTACCGAAACCTCTTACGTAAACGTTTTCGCCGCCAACCATTGAGGTTTTAACTACTTTGAAAAACGCCTCAACAGTTTCCTGCACGTCCACTTTCTCTATTCCTGTTTTAGATGAGATTTCAGCTATAATTTCTGCCTTGGTCATATCTTGTTTTCTTTTATTTAAATGTATAAATACTTAACTGTTTTGGGGTTGCAAAAGTATCGCTTTAAAATTAAAGAATAAAATAAATAGAAGATTTTTTTTCAGAGGGGGGCAAATGGGCATTTTTCGTCATTAATTATGATACTCAGATGATAAGATGTTAATTTGTATAAGATGGATTTTTCTGCCGAACTGATAAGCTGGTACCATAATAATAAGCGCGATTTGCCCTGGAGGCATACTACCGATGCTTATATCATATGGTTATCTGAAATTATATTGCAGCAAACACGGGTAGAGCAGGGCATGCCCTATTTTCATCGTTTTGCAGAAAAATACCCAACCGTAACTACCTTTGCAGCAGCGCACGAGGATGAAGTGCTGCATTTATGGCAAGGATTGGGTTACTACTCGCGTGGCCGTAATATGTTAAAAACGGCACAGTTGGTTCAGGAAAAATATAACGGCCAATTCCCGGTTAAATATGACGAGCTTATAAAACTTAAGGGTATAGGTGAATATACCGCGGCGGCAATTTCGTCCTTTTCGGCAAACGAGGCCAGGGCTGTTGTTGATGGCAACGTTTACCGGGTGCTGGCGCGATATTTTGGCGTTGATGAACCAATAAATTCGCCTAAAGGCAAAAAAATGTTCCAGCAATTGGCAAATGAACTGCTAAATAAAGAGCAATCTGCAACGTACAACCAGGCTATTATGGAGTTTGGTGCGATGCTTTGCAAGCCCAAAAACCCTGCTTGTGGTATTTGCCCTGTACATATGGACTGTGTTGCATTTAAAACGAACGCTACAACGTATTTACCAGTAAAACTTAAGACGGTAAAAATCCGCAAAAGATTTTTTAACTATATGTTAATATCCGACGGTAAAAAGATATTGATGAATAAACGGGGCGAAGGCGATATTTGGGCAAACATGTACGATTTGCCTTTGATCGAAACGCCCGAATTAATGGAAACTGTTGAGGTTTTAAAGCTGCCGCAGATGGCTGATTTTGGCAGAAACATTGCCTTAAAGGATAATACGACTATAATAAAACATGTATTAACGCATCAACATTTATTTATAAGGTTTTTTGTACTTAAGGATTTCCCTGAAAAGTTACAGGAAAATTGGTTTTATACCGACGTGGATAAACTGGAAAACTTAGCACTTCCGAAAGCTATTTTTATATTTATAAAATATTTTTTTAATTTCTAAATAATTCTCCGTTAATTTATGGCATGTCTGGAATTAATAAAGTAATACTGGTTGGGCATTTAGGAAAGGACCCGGAAGTACGCCATTTAGAAGGTGGGGTAGCAGTGGCAAGTTTCCCTCTGGCAACATCTGAGACGTTTAATAAAGATGGCCGAAAAGTTGAACAAACCGAGTGGCATAACATAGTTATGTGGCGTGGCCTTGCTGATGTAGCAGCTAAGTTTTTACAAAAAGGTAAACTCGTTTATATAGAAGGTAAATTACGCACCCGTTCTTTTGAAGACAAAGAAGGCATAAAAAAATACACGACAGAAGTTGTCGCCGAAAACTTTACCATGCTGGGCCGCAAAACTGATTTTGAAAACGAAAGCCCCGCAAAACCGGCCCTTAAAACGTCAGACACCGACGGTTACCGCAATAACGATGCGGATGACCTTCCATTTTAACCAATTACAAACTTACATAGTAAAGCCCCGCCGGTATAACCGCGGGGCTTTTGTTTTGAACAGTCGGTGACGAATATGAAATATAGCTCGACGATGTTTAATAGCAGACTGCCAGGCTCTATTTTTTTAAATAAATAATGCCGCTTTAAATTTTGCGTTAAATTAGCACCTTAAAGCTTGTGAAAATTACCTGCATGAAAAAATTAGTTATACTTTTTACCGCCCTTATCTCCTTTACAACTGTTAATGCCCAAAACGTCGACAGGAGTAAATTTATTAAAGATAGCCTTGACGTTTATATCAATAAAGCCCTAACCAACTGGCGCATACCGGGGGTAGCGGTTTGTATTGTTAAGGATGGTAAAATAGTGCTTATGAAGGGCTACGGTATAAAAGAGCTTGGCTTGCCCGGTAAGGTAGATCAGAACACTTTATTTATGATAGGCAGCAATACCAAAGCTTTTACTGCTACGGCATTAGCCATGCTACAGGCCGAAAAGAAATTATCGCTCGATGATAAAGTAACCAAATACATCCCCGAATTTAAACTGGATAATAAGCCCGCCGGCGAAATGGCTATTGTAAAAGACCTTTTGAGCCACCGCTTAGGTTTCCGCACCTTCCAGGGTGATTTTACTTTTTATAACACCAACTTAAGCCGCCACGAAGTAATTGAGAAATTGGGTAAAATGAAGGCTACCTACCCGTTCCGTACCAACTGGGGCTACACAAATTCGGCGTTTTTAACGGCGGGTGAGATCATACCCCGGGTTACAGGCAAGCAATGGGAAACTTATTTAAAAGAAAGCATTTTTTCGCCGCTTGGTATGACAAACACCCTTGCCCTCACTGCCGAAATGCCTAAGGCCCTTAACCGCACCGTACCGCATACTTTAATTGACGGCAGGCTATCGGCCATACCTTATTGCAATATTGATGGCCTGGCCCCCGCGGGCAGTATCAGCTCATCGGCGGCAGATATGGGTAAGTGGGTAATGGCTTTGCTTGATAATGGCAAGGTTGGTAATAAACAGGTAATACCCGTTGCTGTGATCGCTGCCACCCGCCAACCGCAAGATTTTGTAAGCAGCGTAAATCATTTAAACGGCGAAACAGGCTTTGAGCTTTATGGCCTTGGCTGGTTTTTACAGGATTACAGCGGCCGCAGGCTGGTGATGCACGACGGAGGCGTTAACGGCTATGTATCATCGGTTACCTTGGTGCCTAAAGAGAACCTGGGCATAGTTATCCTGACCAACACCGACCAAAACTCGCTTTATGAAGCCATGCGCTGGGATATACTGGACGCCTTCTTTAAAAACAAAAACAACCATTACAACGATACCTACCTGGGATATAACAAAGCAAATACAACCACCTTCCAGGCTATTGATAAAAAAATGCGCGATAGCACATTGCTGAACCTTAAGCCACTATTATCTACCGGTAAATACACCGGCAAATACGTTAACGAGCTATACGGCAGCCTTGAAATTACCCCCGGCGATGTAGGTAATGACCTGGAGATCCGTTTTGAGCATCACCCTAAAATGTTTGCTAAGCTGCAACCACTGGGTGGTAACCGTTTCTACGTAACCTTCTCCGACCCGGTTTTGGGCAAAGCAATATTCCCGTTTACTGTAGTTGATGGTAAAGTAACCGGCGTGCGGGTTAAAGTAGCCGATTTTGTAGAATACAATGCCTACGACTTTAAGAAGGTAGATAAGTAGCATCCATAGTGATGATAGTGTTCATGTTCACGGCATGAACACTATCATGTATTTGTAGATAGCAGTTAATCAGCAAATTAAAAAATTCAGCTGCTGACAAAACATTGCCACCATTTATTATTGATTTTTTGGGAGTAAAAATAATTATCAAAATCTTTACCCGCACTTTAAACAACCTCAAGTGATATCCCCTATAGCAACTAATTACAACCAATCTGCCAATGAAGTCCTTAGTATCTCTATTAACCCAGGATCATTAAATAGATAATCATCTTCAATATTTAAAACCAGCAATTGCTTATGCCTGATATCATACTGTTGTTTGATGATGTCCCGATGCTTATACTCCATCACAAAAACAACATCGGCCCAATCCATTAGTTTTTGGTTGAGTTTAATGCGTGCTTTATCGCTTGTGCCAGCGCTGCGTGCATGATGCAATTGATGGCCTTTAAATAAAAGCTCGGCAGTTGGGCTGCGCCATTGGTTTTTACTACAGATGAAAAGGAGGTTAGGCAAGGGGTTGACGGTTATTAATTGTAATGCTACAAAGTTTTAAATGCTTTTTTAAAAGCATCTAAAACTCTAATAAATAGCTCTCTTTGTTTAAACTGGGGTAATTCCTTAAGGAAATATTCTGGCTCATAGGCTTCTACAGAACTAAATTGATGAGGTTCAATTAATTCAAATCTATAATTTGTTCCATCATTTAAAGTTAATTTACTAATAGACCCATCAGGATTTCTCTGATTTTGATTATTTAAAGAGTCGACATTCAATGTCCATAACCCCATTTCGACCAACTGTTTAAATATGGCAACAGCTTTTTTCGTGTTTACCTCATTATATTTAATTAAAGGGGTTGTCCAGTGATTTTTATTTCTTTTGAGGGTGATGGACCCTTTAAAATAGGTTTTATTTTTTACGCTAACAAAACTGTAAATAATACGGTATGATAGCCAATAACCTTCTGTTGTGTATGCAATTGTTTGGTCGAATGTACTATGAAGATTTTTATAGGCTAAACTGTAGTTCGCGCTGTCCGCAATGCCATAATTAACAGGTGTTTTCTGTACACAAATACAATAAGGAAATCCGACGACCAGAAGGGTAACATAAATTAAGTTTTTCATTTCCCTTTCCCGGCCATATAATCCAACGTTAAATTACACAGGGCTTTTACGCCGAGGGTAAAACCGCTTTCGTCCAGGTAAAAATCGGGCGTGTGGTGCGATGGTGCTGTGAGGCTGTTGCCCCCTTTTGGCATCCCGCCTAAAAAGAAGAATATGCCGGGTACCTTTTGCTGGTAAAAACTAAAATCTTCGGCGCCGGTAACAGGTGGGCGCAGCAATACATTTTCTTTGCCCACGGTAGCTTCCAGCGTGGGCAGCATTTTAGCGGTAAGGGCAACATCATTAAACGTAACCGGGTATTTATTACTGAAGGGGATCTGTACTTCGGCAGTGGCACCATAGGCTTCTGCCGTTTTGGTGGCAATGCGTTTCACGTTCTCGGTTATTAACTTTTCGTCGCCATCGGTAAAGTAGCGTACGGTGCCCTGCATTTTAACACTCTCGGGGATGATATTAAAGCGCGAGCCGCCATTTATTAAGCCGATGGTAACTACGGCGGGGTTTTCGGTAACGTTGATGTTGCGGCTTACAATGCTTTGCAGGCTGCTGATAATTTGTGCCGATACCACTATCGGGTCTACACTGCTCCACGGGTAAGCACCGTGTGCCGAGCGGCCTTTAACGATGATCTGCAGATCTTTTACCCCTGCCATGGTTCCACCAGGGCGGTAAACTATTTTGCCAACCTCGGTTTGCGAATTAATGTGCAGACCAAAAATCACATCAACCTTCGGATTTTCCATTACGCCCTGCTTCACCATTTCTTCGGCACCGCCTTTTTCGCCAACAGGTGCGCCCTCTTCGGCGGGCTGGAAAATGAATTTTACCGTGCCGTGCAGGTCTTTTTTCATGGACGACAATACCTCCGCCACCGCCATCAATATCGCCATATGCGAATCGTGCCCGCAGGCGTGCATCACACCAACTTCCTGCCCGTTGTATTGTGTTTTTACTTTCGATGCAAATGGCAGGTCCACACGCTCGGTCACCGGCAGGCCGTCCATATCTGCACGTAGCGCAACAACAGGGCCGGGCAAACCGCCTTTTAAGGTCCCAACAACTCCCGTGGTGGCTACACCGGTTTTAACCTCGATACCTAACGACTGTAAATGTTTGGCTATAATGCCCGACGTGCGTACCTCGCGATTACCCAGTTCGGGGTGTTCATGAAAATCGCGTCGCCATGCAGTTATTTTGCTTGTAAGCGCATCGGCCTTGGTGCTGATAATTTTTTTAGATGCGTTATTTTGTGCCGATACCGATAATGCGAAAAGCAACAATGCCGGAACGATTAGATTTTTCATGATAATAAATGGTTGGGATTTTCTATAAATATAAAAACAATGAGCACATTATAGATTAATATGTACTAATCGTGAAAAAATGTTCTACATATAAAATACTTTACACCCCACGCCAAGCACATAATTAGTCAATTGAACGCAAAATGCCCCTTGTAAGATCTTACAAGGGGCATTTGATATCGTAGAATATTTACTATTTAAAGCTTAATACATCAATTGTAAAAATTAATGGGGCATTACCCGGTATTGACCCTTGGCCCTTTACGCCATAAGCATATCTTGATGGGATGATAAGTAATATCCTGCCGTCTTTTTTACCATGCAATAAGCCTATTTTCCAACCTTCTATAACCTGGCCGTCACTACCCAGGCTTGTGGTGTAGTTCCCGGCATCAAACTGCTGGCCGCTTAAAAGCTTACCAACATAATTTACTGTTACTGTAGAGGCAGCGGTAGGGTTATCTCCGGTACCTGCGGTTATATTTTGGTAGTAAACACCGGATGGGTCTTTAGTTGCAGTTATAGATGGATTAGCTGTAAGATAAGCTTGTATGGTAGAATCATCTATGATGGCTTGCTCGTCAACACTTACTGTTTTCTCTTTTTTGCATGAAGCGAGGCCTGCAACTGCTAATAATAAAACAAATACAAATTTTTTCATATTTCTTATAACGGATGGATTGCTTATTGTGATACAGTTGTTTTAATTTTTAATTCGTTTAGTTGCGCATCAGCAATGGTTGATGGCGAATCGATCATCACATCGCGGCCCGAGTTGTTTTTAGGGAACGCGATAACATCGCGGATGGAATCCAGGCCTGCGAAAATTGAGGTTAACCTGTCAAACCCAAACGCGATACCACCATGCGGCGGTGCGCCGTATTCAAAGGCATCCATCAAAAAGCCAAATTGCTTTTGTGCTTCTTCTTTTGAAAACCCAAGGTGTTTAAACATCAGTGCCTGCAAATCGCGGTTGTGGATCCGGATAGAGCCGCCGCCAATTTCGGTACCGTTTATAACCAGGTCATATGCATTTGCACGTACGTTTTTAGGGTCGGTATCCAACAGGGTGATATCCTCCGGTTTTGGCGAGGTAAACGGGTGGTGCATGGCATGGAAACGCGATGTTTCTTCGTCCCATTCTAAAAGAGGAAAATCCAGCACCCAAAGCGGCGCGAATTTATTTTTATCGCGTAAGCCTAAGCGGCCGCCAACTTCAAGGCGCAGTTCGTTCAGTTGCTTGCGTACTTTGTCGGTTTCGCCGGCAACGATCAAAATTAAGTCGCCCTTTTCAGTGTCGAAAGCGGCACTCCATTTAGCCAGTTCTTCTTCGTTGTAAAATTTATCTACAGATGATTTTAACGTGCCGTCGTCATTATGGCGGGCATAAATTAAGCCTGTCGCGCCAATTTGCGGGCGTTTCATCCACTCGGTTAATTCATCAATTTGTTTGCGGGTGTAACCGGCGCAGCCTTTTGCGTTGATACCCACAACAAGTTCGGCATTATCAAAAATGCTAAAGCCTTTGCCTTTAACCACATCGTTCAGTTCAACAAACTCCATCCCGAAACGGGTATCCGGCTTATCAGAGCCGTATAAACGCATAGCATCGGCGTATTGCATACGCGGAAAATCGCCAAGTTCCATCCCTTTTACGTTGCGGAACAGGTGGCGGGTAAGGCCTTCAAATATATTCAGGATATCTTCCTGGGTAATGAACGACATCTCGCAGTCTATCTGCGTAAACTCCGGCTGGCGGTCGGCACGCAGGTCTTCGTCCCTAAAACATTTCACGATCTGGAAATAACGGTCAAAGCCGCTTACCATCAGCAATTGCTTAAATGTTTGCGGCGATTGCGGCAGGGCGTAAAACTCGCCCGGGTTCATGCGGCTTGGTACCACAAAATCGCGCGCACCCTCGGGTGTAGATTTAATTAGCACCGGGGTTTCTACTTCGATAAAATCTAAACCATCCAGATACTTGCGAATCTCCTGAGCCATTTTGTGGCGCAAAACAAGGTTGTTGCGGATAGGGTTACGGCGCAGGTCTAAATAGCGATATTTGGCACGAAGCTCTTCGCCACCGTCAGTTTCATCCTCAATTAAAAACGGAGGGATCTTTGATGAGTTAAGTATTTCAAGTTCGGTAACGGTAATTTCTACCTCGCCGGTTGGGATCTTGGTGTTTTTGTTAGAACGCTCTACCACGGTGCCTGTAACCTTAATTACAAACTCGCGGCCAAGCTGCTTCCCTGCTTCGCGAAGGCCGGCATCGGTATCGGTATTTAAAACCAGTTGGGTTAAACCATACCGGTCGCGCACATCAATAAATGTTGTGCCGCCCAGGTCGCGCGATTTTTGGACCCATCCGCAAAGGGTTACCGGTTCACCTAAATTGCTGATATTTAATTGCCCGCAGGTGTGTGTTCTAAGCATAATTCCTTTTTTTAAAAGTCTGCAAAAGTAATATTTTGAGGCGAAAGGTGCTCAGTAAAAACTAAAGTTAGTATCAAAAAAAATTGAGAAGCCGGCGGTAAATGATATTTTTAGCAAATGAGATGGAAACTGTTAGCGGGGCAGATACTTGAAAAAAGTAATAACCTGATCATTAACTCGGGGCTAAATTTTGTAGATAATAACTACCCATATGGCAAAAACTGGGTGTTCGACCTAAAAAGGCTTTTGCCGGGGGCAACCACTATATTTGACATTGGGGCGCATGCAGGCAGCGTATCTTTAGAACTTAATAATAGTTTCCCCAATGCTGATATTATTGCATTTGAGCCAGTAAGTGCATCCTTTGATCGGTTTAAGGCAAACACGGTTAGTATTTATAAAATAAAGGGCTATCAATTAGCTGCCGGGAATGAGGCCGGTGTTTTAGAGATACCGATATATAGCGAAAGTACCATTAATACACTTAAGAACGCTGAATACAGCATACCGCCAATAGGAAATGAAAAAATAACGGTAATCAGGCTTGACGAGTTCGCAAACAAGAATAATATTAGTCACATTGATATTTTAAAAATTGATGTGGAAGGTTACGAACTTGAAGCCCTGAGAGGGGTCGGCAATTTTTTGCAACAAGTGAAATATGTTTATGCCGAAATTGGCTTTGAGCGATGCCCCACTAAAACCCATTTTACAGATATGGATGTTTTTATGGAACAACATGGCTTTAGGCTTGTAAACATCTACGAATTACAACACCATTATATCGACAGAACGCGGCTTAGCTACGCTAATGCTTTATATGTAAAAAAATAACACACCGCCCTATATACGGTCATATTTACTTTTATTATTAATTTCTCAAATCAAAAACTATATTTGCCACATAATTCTCAAGGGGTGCCTTGCTTTGAGCAATCAAACTGAAAGACAGGCTGAGATCAAACCCATTGTTTTGCAAAGTCAAAAGTTAAAAGTCAAAAGTTAAAGTTGCATGTCAGCTTTATACTTTGAACTTTCAGCTCTCAACTCCAAAAACATGCACCTGATCCGGGTAATGCCGGCGTAGGGAGAGGTAACAAGTTAAGTGTACTGCCATTATACCCTGGTGAGCAGATGGTTTAACTCATTTATTGTTTAACAATTTGAAAAATTTATTTGCGGCGCTTATCGCCCTGCTGCTGCCTGTCCTGGCATCGGCCCAATTTTCCATCAGCGGAAAGATCATCAACCAAGCCGGCGAAGCTTTGCCCGGCGCAACGGTTTCCATCACAAACCCGGCCACTAACACCCAAACGGATGTTAAAGGCAACTACCAAATTGGCGACCTGCCCGCAGGCGCCTACACCATTAAGGCCAGTTACATTGGCTATCAAATTACTACCCAAACTGTAAATTTAACGGCTAACCGGGTTGTAAACCTTTCGCTTACCAACTCCATTTTTAGCGCCGAAGAAGTTACGGTGACCGCGACCCGCGCAGGCAAAAACTCGCCAACGGCATTTACCAACCTCAGCAAAAAAGACATCGAAAAAAACAACTACGGGCAGGATCTGCCTTACATGCTGGCCCAAACGCCATCGGTAGTGGTATCGTCAGATGCGGGAACGGGCATTGGCTATACCGGCATCCGCATCCGCGGAAGTGACGGCACACGTATAAACGTCACGGTTAACGGCATCCCGCTAAATGATGCCGAAAGCCAGGGTTCGTATTTTGTGGACCTACCCGATCTTACCTCTTCGGTAAATAACATACAGGTGCAGCGTGGTGTGGGTACCTCTACTAATGGCGCAGGTGCTTTTGGTGGTAGCATCAACATACAAACCGCAACCCGCCGCGATACCGGCTTTGCCGATATCAACAATACTGTAGGCTCGTACGGCACGGTAAAAAATACCGTAAGCCTGGGTACAGGCCTGTTAAATGGGCATTTTAGCTTTGATGGCCGGTTGTCCAGGATCCGTTCTGACGGGTATATCGACCGCGCATCATCAAACTTGCGTTCTTTTTTTGTGAGCGGTGCTTATTACGATAACAAGAGTACTTTAAGGCTTAACGTGTTCTCGGGCGTAGAGCGCACCTACCAAGCCTGGAATGGTGTGGCCGATTACATTATTGGCGATAACACCCGAAAGGATAGCCGCACCTATAACGAACTTGGCCTGATGCCGGACGGCACTTTTTATAAAGATCAGGTAGATAATTACCAGCAGAACCACTACCAGTTATTGTACGATAGAAAGTTATCAGATAAACTTGCCTTTAGCGGTGCCCTGCATTATACCAAAGGCTTTGGTTATTACGAAGAGTTTAAGGCCGATCAGGCTGTAACCAAGTATGGCTTAACCCCCGTGGTTGTTGGCGGTACACCTATCACAAATACAGATCTTGCCCGCCGCCTTTGGTTAAACAATGATTTCTACGGAATAACATACGCGCTAAAATACCAGGCAAAAAGTAACCTTAACTTTACCCTCGGCGGTGCTTATAACAAGTACACCGGCGCGCATTACGGCAATATTATTTATACCGCGCAAAGCGCGGGTATAACGCCTAATTACGAATACTATCGCGATAACGCCAAAAAAACGGACTTCAACATCTTCGGCCGTGGCGAGTACAAATTGGATGATGTAACCCTTTTTGCCGATCTGCAATACCGCCGGATAGATTACTCATTTTTAGGTTTCGACAGGAACCTGAACAATGTGCAACAAGATGCTAAGCTGAACTTTTTTAATCCCAAAGCAGGCATAACCTACGAAATTGATGATTATAACAATGTGTACGCATCATTTGCCGTTGGTAACCACGAGCCTAACCGCGACGATTACACCAACTCTACCCCGGCAAGCAGGCCAAAGCCAGAGACCCTGAAAGACTTTGAAGCCGGTTACCGCACCAGCGGCGATGTATTTAAAGGTGGCGTAAACCTGTTTTACATGCTTTATAAAAACCAGCTGATATTAACCGGGGCGCTAAACGATGTAGGATCGGCAACACGTATCAATGTGGATGATAGCTACCGCGCAGGTATAGAAGTTGATGGCCGTGTTAGGTTTACTAAACAGCTAAGCTGGGCAGCAAACGCAACAATCAGCACCAATAAAATCAAGAATTTAACCCGCACCCTGGCAAGCTATGATGACGACTACAACCCGCTAACCCCGGTAACGCAAACATTCAAAAAAACAGATATAGCGTACTCGCCGTCACTTATCGTGGGTAGCGAGATCGCCTACTCGCCGGTGCCAAATGGCAGTATTGCCTTTGTAAGTAAATATGTAAGCAGGCAGTTTTTAGATAATACCGGCAATGTTAACCCTACAGGTATAAGCACCGCGCCGGATGTTGCCAATAACCCATATGCGGTTAACAGGTTGTTAAAAGCTTACTTTGTAAATGATGTAAGACTGAATTATAACATCCATACAAAAGCTATTAAAAATATTGGGTTGGGCTTGCTGATAAACAATGTATTTAGCAAAAAGTACGAGGCCAATGGCGCCACTTACCCGGAAGTTGACAGTGGCGTGCTGGTTAACTACAACTACTATTTCCCGCAGGCAACGCGCAACTTTTTAGCATCGGTTAGCTTAAACTTTTAAGTATGCAAAGCTGGATAGACTTGTTTATAAACCAAGTTAAGGCTACCACCTGGCTGGAATGGCTCGCCGTAATTTTAGGCGTGGCCGAAGTGCTGCTGGCAAAAGCAAATAAAGTGTGGCTATACCCAACGGGTATAGTCGCTACTTTAATTTCTATATACTTGTTGCTCAACTTTGGGCTGTATGCCGAGTGCCTGCTTAACGGCTATTATGTAGTGATGAGCTTTTATGGCTGGTATTACTGGATAAAAAAGAAAAATGCACCACCTGTAAAAGTTAGTTATTCCACCAGGCAGGAATGGCTCATAACCCTCCTTATTGTATTTGTAGGGTGGGGAGTGTTATATTTTATCCTCATCAAATTTACACCATCTACCGTTCCCATTTGGGATGCATGGGTATCATCAACGGCTTGGGCTGGCATGTGGCTGTTGGCAAGGCGAAAGATTGAGAATTGGGTGCTGCTGAATGTGAGTAACCTGTTTGCCATCCCACTGCTATATCATAAAAACCTGGCCATGTTTGCTGTGCTTACGCTGATACTGTTCATTGTAGCAATATTCGGTTATTTTGAATGGAGGAAAATAATAGATAAAGAACAGCCCCCTAACCCCCTAAAGCGGGAACGGGATTTAAACTCCCCCTTCAGGGGGCTGGGGGGCTCAATATGAAGCATCCATCAGCATTACTAAAACCCGAATGGGTTGAAATTATCCGTCAATACGCTACCGAAGCCGAAAAATTAGGCAAGTTGCACCCGGCACAATTGGAATTGGTTTACCAACAACAGTGGTTTAATTTATTATCACCCGCCGCATATGGCGGACTGGAAACTCCTTTACCCCTCCTTATTAAAACAGAAGAAGCCCTGGCATGGGCCGATGGCAGCCTGGGCTGGGTGGTAACCTTGTGTTGCGGCGCGGGTTGGTTTGGTGGTTTTATAGATCAGGGCATCGCGCAACAGATTTATGCCGATAAAAAAGCCTGCCTTGCTGGTAGTGGCGCGGCTACAGGCACAGCAACAATTACAGATAACGGTTACCTGATTAACGGTAGTTGGAAGTACGCAAGCGGTGTACACCATGCTACGCACATTACGGTCAACTGCAACATAATGCAGGGCGATAACCCCGTGTTAGATACCGATGGCAGCCAACTGATCTTGCCTTTTGTGTTGGATAGAAAAGACGTACAGCTACTGTCCGGCTGGAAATATATAGGGATGATAGCCACCGGTAGCGATGCGTATTCCGTAGAGGATTTACATGTTGATAAAAATCGGTGTTTTAAAATTGACGCCGATTCTGCGGTGATAAATTCGCTGCTGTACACATACCCCTTTTTGCAATTGGCTGAGGCTACGCTGGCGGCAAACCTATCCGGCATGGCAGTGCATTTTATAGACCTTTGTAAACCTGCGTTTGAATATAAGGCGACTAACATCCGCAGGGTAAATGCCGCGAATGTGTTGCTGATGGAGGAGGCGTTGCAGTCGGCAACAGAATTGTTGAACCAGGCAAGGGCGGCGTTTTTGGATGCGGTGGATGCGTCGTGGAGCAATCCTAAGAATGAGACGTTATTGCAAACCGTGAGCAATACCAGCCGGGTACTGGCAAAAATAGCACGCGAAAGCGTAGACGAGCTTTTTCCTTATTGTGGCTTGCAGGCAGCTTCACCGGATACCGAGATCAACCGGGTGTGGCGCGATATACATACCGCAAGCCAGCACAGTTTGCTTACTTTTTTAGATTAGGTTTGCCATATTTTTAATTATATGGTAACGCAAATATCACATTGTTTATAAATAGCAATGGTGATATTTGCCTTTTTAATATCCAAATCCATGAAGATAAAAGTACTGCTTACATTAACGTTTGCTACCGCTGTATTTAGCTTATCGGCACAAAATAAAAAAATCATAACTGCTGTTTCAACTAACTTGCCCCGCCCTAAATTAATGGTTGGTTTAGTGGTTGACCAAATGCGTTGGGATTACCTATACCGCTATTACGACCGCTACCAGGCAGGTGGTTTTAAGCGAATGCTTAACGAGGGGTTCACTTGCGAGAATACGCTTATCCCTTACATCCCTACCGTTACCGCGGCCGGCCATAGCAGTATTTATACAGGGTCGGTACCATCAATAAACGGTATTGCGGGTAACGATTTTATAGTACAGGCAACCGGCAAATCGATGTATTGTACCGATGATAGCACGGTTACAGCGGTTGGCAGTAACTCAATAGCAGGCAAAATGTCGCCACGTAACTTGCTTACAACTACCGTTACAGATGAGTTACGGTTGGCTACTAATTTCCGCTCGAAGGTTATCGGCATCGCATTAAAAGATCGCGGCGGCATTCTTCCCGGCGGCCACGCTGCAAACGCCGCATATTGGTTTGATGATGCCAACGGCGCATGGATCAGCAGTACTTATTACATGACAGAACTGCCTGCATGGGTTAAAAGCTACAACGCCACAAAACCGGCCGAGCAATATTTAAAGAAAGATTGGAATACCCTTTACCCCATAAATACTTACGTACAAAGCGCGCCGGATAATAGCCCGCGATACGAAGGTAAATTTAGTGGTACCGATGCCCCAACATTCCCGATAAAAACATCGGAGTTGTATAAAGGCAAGGCAGGTATGATCCGCTCTACGCCATACGGTAACAGCATGACGCTTGACCTGGCAAAGGCCGCTATAGAGAATGAAAAATTAGGCGCCGATTCGGTTACCGATTTCCTGGCCGTGAGCCTTTCATCAACAGATTATGTTGGCCACCAGTTTGGTCCAAACTCGGTTGAGGTTGAAGATACTTACCTGCGTTTAGATAAGGACGTAGCCGCTTTCTTCACCTATTTAGATAGCAAATTGGGAAAAGGAAATTATACCGTATTCTTGAGTGCAGACCACGGTGCTGCTCACAACTCTAACTTTTTAATTGACCATAATATCCCTGCAGGCGTTTGGAACGAGGGTGGTGTGCTTACGCGATTAAACAAAATGCTGGAAGAGAAATACAAAGTAAAAAACCTGATTATAGGCCTCGGCAATTACCAGGTTAACTTTAACAATGCCGCCATCAAAAAGGAAAGCCTGAACAGCGATGCGCTAAAATTTGAATGTATCCAGTTTTTACAGCAGGAGCCCGAAATTGCTTACGCGGTTGATATGCAACGCATCCAGATAGCGACTATTCCCGAAGAACTTCGCCTGCGCATCCAGAATGGTTACAATACGGAGCGCAGCGGAGCTATCCAAATCATCCTGAAACCGGGATGGTACAGCGGCCATGGCCAAACAGGCACAACACATGGTACCTGGAACCCGTATGATGCACACATCCCATTGGTATTTATGGGGTGGGGCATTAAACATGGCAGCCTTACCCGCGAAACCCACATGACAGATATTGCTGCAACCGTTGCCCAGCTATTACATATCCAGGCGCCGAACGGCAATATTGGTACTGCTATTGGCGAGGTGCTTAAATAGAGATTCGTGGATGGATGTCAGAGATTAGAAGAAGCTTAAATTCCCCCTCTTTCCGCGCAGCGAAGAGAGGGTCGACCAGCGAAGCGATGTCAGGGTGAGTAGAAGCGTTTGTTAAGTGTACGTGATGTCATTCTGAACTTGTAAAAAACCTTTTCAGCTTTTAATGGTTCGACAAACTCACTATTACAAAACTACCCTCTTTCCGCGAAGCGAATAGAAGGTGGTGGCGAGCGAAGCAATGACCGGGTGAGTAACTGTGCGATAGGCAACCTTCACCCACTTCTTTCACCGTTGTTGGTGTTGTCAACAACATTTAGGACGGTCTAAAAGGTGAGAGCCGTAATTGTGGACGAAAGTCAGAAAAACAGGATTTGCTTGTTCTATAATAATTACTGCCATTGGCGCAAAGCCGACGGTTTAAACCTTTCGCTCTTTTCCGACTTTCTGACTACAATCATGAAAAAATACATCTCCAAACTCCATTACCTAACGCAGGACCTGCCAAACCGCAGCCATATAGAGCAGGCCCAAATAGCCTGCGAGGCCGGTGCCAACTGGGTTCAGTACCGCTGCATGAGTAAAAGCGACGAAGAAATGATGGCCGAACTGCACCAAATAGCGTCCATCTGCGATGATTGGGGCGCTACGCTGATCCTTGCAAACCATTATCACCTGCTGGATAAAGTAGATGCGCAAGGCGTACACATCGAAGACTTAAATGCTGATCTCGCCGCCATCCGCGAAGCTGTAACAGATGAAAAAACTTTAGGCGCATCGGCCACCAATATGGAAGGGTTACTACGCATTCAAAACAGCGGCGTGGTAGATTATTGCGGCTACGGCCCTTTTGCCCACACCACTACCAAAGCGAATGATAAGCCATTATTAGGCTACGACGGGTACCGCGAACTTGAGCGACAACCTATCGAGATCCCGGTGATTGCCGTGGGCGGTGTGCAGTTACAAGATGTGGAACTATTGATGCAAACCGGCGTGTACGGCATCGCGGTATTCGGCAGTTAACCTATCGCCAGATCCGGGTGGGGTGGTTAAAGAGATCTATCGGAAGATTTATTGATTAAAAGCCTGTCAGTCTGAGCTTGTCGAAGACGTAGGTGCAATGCTAATGATTCGACAGGCTCATCGTGGCAGGCGGCTATTTATACACCACATAAACATGCTCATCCATCACTTCGCCTGCTTTAATTACGGTTTGTTTTAACACACCCTGCTGCACATACCCGGCCTTTTCCAACACCCGCATCGATGCCTTGTTTTTACCGAAAATGAATGCCAGTATGCAGTTGATATCAAAATTGGCAAAGGCATATTTGGTCAATAGTTTAACTGCTTCGGTAGCGATGCCCCTGCCCCAATGCTCCTCGCTAAGCCAGTAACCTATTAATGGAGATTTGCGGTAAACATCAGCCCTAAATTCTAAACCGATGCCTCCGGCTACCTCTCCGTTTATTTCAATGGCAAAGTTGGTAACTGTAATTTGATTGATCATAATATCTATAAAAGCCTCCGCATCGTCCAAAGAATATGGCGACGGGAACCTGTCCAGTAAATAAGCGGGCACCCTGGGGTTATTGGCGTGTTTTTGCAGGGCCGCTGCATCGGCAATGCGGAATGGGCGCAGTATAAATTGGCTTCCTTTTATTTCCATTTTGTAACAATCCAAACGTTAAAAATAGTAATATTAACTAAACTGCTAAATTGCAGCGTCTAACAGCATTTTGTGATATGAAAACACGCTTTACCTTATTGTTTCTTTGCTTCGGTTTTACCGCTTCTGCCCAATCCCTCGGCACACTAACTGTCGAAAAAATTATGCGCGACCCTAAATGGATGGGCGTATCGCCAAGCAACATCCGTTGGAGCGACGACAGCAAAAAGATCTATTTTAACTGGAACCCGGACAAGGCCGAGCGCGACGAGCTGTTTTTCATCACCCCCAATAATATCAAACCACAAAAAACAAGCACCACCGAGCGCCGCGACATGGTTCCTGAAAACGGTAAGTGGAATAAAGTGCGCACGCTGAAAACTTATGAAGAGGATGGCGACATTTACCTATGGCAGGCGGGCAGCGGTAAAACTGTGCAACTAACCCACACCGCAGGCCGCGAAAGTAACCCAACCTTTACCGGCGACGAAGGCAGCATTATTTATACTTACGAGAACAACATTTACAAGCTAAAGCTGAACAAAGCCGAGCTTACCCAGCTAACCAACTTTGTAAAAACCGCTACCACCGAAAAGAAACCTGCCAAAGATACCGAGCAAGCCCGGTGGCTAAAAAAACAGCAAACCGAACTTTTCGATATCATTAAAGTGAACGAGAAAGACCGCAAGCTGGACTCTGTGGAGCAGGCACAGGATAAACCGGCAAAAATAAAAGAGATAGCTTTTGGCGATAAACGCCTGAACGGCGTACAGCTTAGTCCGGATGGCAGGTATGTGACCTACAGGTTGATCCAGGCGGCGGAGGGCGCAAAAGCCGGGATCGTCCCTAACTATGTAACCTCATCGGGATATACCGAAGATATCCCTAACCGTACCAAAGTGGGTGCCCCGCAATCCACATCAGAGAGTTTTATTTTTGACACGCAGGGCGATTCGGTTTACGCAATCAGCACTAAAGACATCCCTGGTATAAAAGATATTCCCGCTTTTTACAGCGATTATCCTAAGCAATTGGAAGCCCTTAAAAAGGCAAATAACGACCGCAAAACGGATATTACCGCCCCGTATTGGAGCCCCGATGGCAAGTATGCGGTAGTAAATGTAGAATCGCAGGATAATAAGGACCGCTGGCTCATGAAACTGGATGCGGCGACTGGTAAACTTACCCTGTTGGACCGCCAGCATGACGATGCCTGGATAGGAGGCCCAGGTACCGGCGGGTTCTTTGCCGATGGTAGCCTGGGCTGGGCCGATAACACCCACTTCTATTTCCAGAGCGAGGCAAGCGGTTACTCGCACCTGTATATCGCCGATGTGGTAAGCGGCCAGAAAAAGCAACTTACATCCGGGCATTGGGAAGTGCAAACCCTTCACCTGTCTAACGATAAAAAAACATTTTACTTTACCGCTAATATCGAACACCCCGGAATCACCCATTTTTACCGTATCCCGGTAACGGGTGGCGTTCCGGTTAAGCTAACCAACATGAAAGGCGGTAACGAGATAGACCTTTCGCCCGACGAGAAATGGCTGGCTATCCGCTACTCATACTCCAACAAACCCTGGGAGCTTTACTTGCAACAAAACAAGCCCGGCGCAAAAGCCGTGCAGGTTACACACTCCACCACTCCCGAATTTAATACCTACCCGTGGCGCGAGGCGGAAGTGATCCGCTTTAAAAACCGTTACGGCAAAGATATTTACGCGCGGTTGTATCAGCCCAAAAATCCCGACCCTGCAAAACCCGCTGTGGTGTTTGTGCATGGCGCGGGCTACCTGCAAAACGTGCATTACTGGTGGAGCACCTATTTCCGCGAGTATATGTTCAACAATATGCTGGTTGATAATGGCTACACGGTATTGGATATCGATTATACTGCAAGCTCGGGCTATGGGCGCGACATTCGTACAGGTATTTACCGCCACATGGGCGGCGCCGACCTTACCGATCAGGTGGACGGTGTGAAATTACTGGTAGAAAAATATGGTGTAAACCCTAAACATGTTGGGTTATACGGCGGCTCGTACGGTGGCTTTATTACGCTTATGGCGATGTTTACGCAGCAAGACGTTTTTGCATCAGGCGCGGCCATACGCTCGGTTACCGATTGGGCGCATTACAACCACGGCTATACCTCAAATATCCTTAACGAACCATTTAATGACGAAAAGGCCTATCGCCAAAGCTCGCCCATTTACTTTGCCGATGGTTTAAAAGGCCGCCTGCTGATGCTGCACGGCATGGTAGACCAGAACGTAAACTTCCAGGATATTGTAAGGCTTACCCAAAAGTTGATAGAGTTGCATAAAGATAACTGGTCGCTTGCGCCATACCCGGTAGAAGACCACGGCTTTATACAACCCAGCAGCTGGACTGATGAGTATAAACGTATTTTTAAACTGTTTGAGGAGACGCTGAAGTAGATTGATGGCCCCCCGGCAAATTGACTCACTCTGTCTTTGCTTCGCTCGACCACCCTTTCTCCGTAAACGAAAAGAAGAAAAAAATAGAAATTCTCACCCTCTTTGCGCAGCAGAGAGGGTCGACCAGCGCAGCGTAGTCGGGGTGAGTAAACTAATAGATATGCAATCATGAAAAAACTATTCTACATACTTCCATTTTTAATTGCCCTTGCCTGCACCCCCGCCAAACACCCCGCTGCAGTTCAACTGTCGGTAATCGACAACGGCCAATCCATTCAATTTAAAGGGCTGGATTATGTGGTGATGCAGGATATTGCCCGCGACAGTGATAAAAATGTTTGGCAAAATCTGGTGCCCGTTTACCGTATGCCTGCCGATACCGACATGAAGAATTACCAGCCTGTGCAGCCCGGTCGCTACAGGTTAAAAGATAGCGCGGTTGTTTTCACACCCGACACCCCGTTTGTAAAAGGGCAGGTTTACTTTGCACGCAACTATCGTTTAGGAGAGGGCGCAACCCTGACGGATTATATAAAAGGCCATTCCCAACCCGGTAGAGTGCATTTTATCGATTTGATTTTTAAGCAATAAGCTTGCTATAACCAAAAAAACATCTTATATTTGCATCTGAATTAAAAAAGAGGGGGCATTTGTCCCCTCTTTTATTTTATCAATCAAATTATCAACCGCCCTGTTATCTATCGGGGGCAACCGGTAAAAACACACGATAATGAATATTGAAAAAAGAACAATTGAACTGGTAGAGGAAAAAATAGCCGATATGCCAAACTTGTTTTTGGTGGACGTTAAAATGCATAGCAACGGCCAACTGATAGTACTGGTTGATGGGGATAACGGGATAGGGATTGCGGATTGTGTTGCCATAAGCAGGCATGTAGGCTTTCACCTCGAAGAAGAGAACGTAGTAGATACCCCATATAACCTGGAAGTTTCCTCGCCGGGTATCGATACACCGCTAACGCTTAAAAGGCAATATGCTAAAAATATAGGCCGCACGTTAGCCATAAAAATGGATGATGACACCAAGCGCGAAGGCATATTGAAGGAAGCGGGCGACGACACCATCGTAATTGAAGAAACAATAAAAGAAAAAGGGAAAAAGGCTGTAACTGTTGAAAGCACTATCCCGACAGATAAAATAACAGAAACAAAAGTTTTAATATCATTCAAGTAGAACATGAGCAATATTAATTTAATTGATTCTTTTCAGGAATTTAAAGATTTCAAGAACATTGACCGCCCAACCATGATGAGCGTTCTGGAAGACGTCTTCAGAAGCATGATCAGGAAAAAGTACGGCACCGATGAAAATTGTGACGTTATAGTTAACACCGATAATGGTGACTTAGAAATTTGGCGCACGCGTGTGGTGGTTGAAGACGGTTTTAGCGAAGATGACGACCTTGAGGTTGAACTTGCAGAAGCTAAAACAATTGATGCCGACCTTGAAATTGGTGACGAACAAATTGAGCAGGTTACTTTAGAAAGCTTTGGCCGCAGGGCTATCCTTGCTGCCCGCCAAACTTTGGTTTCTAAAATTTTAGAACTGGAGAAAGACGAGATCTTTAAAAAATATAAAGACCGCGTTGGCGAAATTGTTACAGGCGAGGTTTACCAGGTTTGGAAAAAAGAAACTTTGGTATTGGATGATGAAGGCAACGAGCTTTTATTGCCAAAAACCGAGCAGATCCCTGCAGATTACTTTAAAAAAGGTGACAGTGTAAGGGCGATAATCAGCAAGGTTGATATGTTGAACAGCAACCCTAAAATTATTATATCACGTACCGCCCCTGAGTTTTTACAGCGGTTGTTTGAGATGGAGGTTCCCGAGATCTTCGACGGATTGATCACCATTAAGAAAATTGTCCGCGAGCCGGGCGAAAGGGCTAAAGTAGCTGTTGAATCTTATGACGACCGTATAGACCCGGTTGGTGCCTGTGTGGGTATGAAGGGTTCACGTATCCATGGTATCGTTCGCGAATTAAAGAACGAAAACATAGATGTTATAAACTTTACCAACAATATCCAGTTATACATCCAGCGTGCATTATCGCCTGCAAAGATCACTTCTATTAAATTAGATGATGAGAAAAAAACAGCGGCAGTGTACTTAAAGCCAGACCAGGTATCGTTAGCTATTGGCCGTGGGGGCCATAACATTAAACTGGCAGGTAAATTGACAGGTTACGAAATTGATGTTTACCGCGAGGCTGATGAGCATGACGAGGATGTGGACATCGAAGAGTTCTCTGATGAGATTGATAGCTGGATCTTAGACGAATTTAAACGCATAGGGCTTGATACCGCGAAATCTGTATTGGCATTATCTGTGGGCGAATTGGTTAAACGTACCGACCTTGAAGAGGAAACAATAAAAGAAGTTTTATCGGTTCTGCAGGCAGAATTTGAATAAACGAGATAACACAAATAAAAAATCGTATTTTTGCGATAATTAGCGAGAAAATTTAATAAATGTCAGAAGACAAATCCATAAAATTAATAAAAGCAGTAAAAGAACTGAACATTGGTATGGGTACCATTGTCGATTTTTTAGCTACTAAAGGCTATAAGGTTGAAAAGCAACCTATGGCGAAGCTGGATGCCGATATGTACACAACCCTGTTGAAGGAATTTGCTGTAGATAAAATTATTAAGGAGGAGGCCAAGCAGATCAAGATCGGTAACATCCGCAAGGAAGAAGGTGTGCAAACGCCTGAAAAACCTGTAGAGCAGCCGCGTCGTTCCCGAGATTTCGAGAACGAAGAGATCCTGATCAAAAATACCGGCCATTTTTCCTCGCCGCAGGCTGAAAAGCCAAAACCGGCCGAACCTGTACAGGAGAAAGCCGAAGAACGCAGCAGCGAAGGATTACCCGGTGTAAAGGTGATTGGTAAGATAGATCTTAATAACCTTAATGCTAAACCACCGGTTGAGGAAAAAGCAGCACCAATTGCTGAAACCCCGAAAGCACCGGAGCCTGTTGCAGAAAAACCTGCACCCGTAGTTGAAGCACCTAAAGCAGCAGAACCTGTTGCAGAAAAACCTGCACCCGTTGTTGAGGCGCCAAAAGCGCCGGAGCCTGTTGTAGAAAAACCTGCACCTGTTGTTGTAGAAACGCCAAAAGCACCTGAGCCTGTTGCAGAGAAACCTGCACCGGTTGTTGTTGCGGAAGCCCCGGCAGTAGTAGCAGATGTTACTCCTGAGGCGGTAGCGCCGGCAATAGCAGAAGGCGAAGGCGACGACGTTATCCGCGCAAGCGCAGAGCGTTTAAGCGGCCCCAAAATTATTGGTAAGATCCAACTACCGGTTAACCAGCCTAAACGCGGTGGCCCTGTTGCATCTTCATCAAGCGCGGCAGGTAACGCGGCAGATCAAAAACGCAAACGTAAGCGTAAAGATCAGCAAGGTGGCCCTGGTGGTGGCAATGGCGCAGGCCAGCAAGCCCCGCCAAGTGGTACAATTAACCCTAACCGTCCCGATTTCAGGAACCGCCCACCGGGTGCTCCTGGTGGTGGTGGCAACCGCCCCGATTTTAGAGGAGGCAGGCCTGCACCAGGCGGAGGCCCTAAAGAAGAACCTACAGAAAAGGATATACAAGACCAGATCAAGGCTACACTTGCACGTTTAAGCGGTGCAGGTAAGTCGGGTAAGTTTGCACAGCGTGCCAAATTCCGCCGTCAAAAGCGTGATGATGTTGCCGCGAATGCCGATGAACTTGCAATGGAGCAGGACGCGATGTCTAAAGTAATTAAGGTTACCGAGTTTGTTACGGCAAACGAGTTGGCTTTGATGATGGACGTATCGGTAACACAAATTATCTCAACTTGTATGAGTTTGGGTATGTTTGTGTCTATCAACCAGCGTTTAGATGCCGAAACCCTGAGCATTGTTGCTGATGAGTTTGGTTACCAGGTTGAGTTTGTGAAACCACAGGACGAGGAGTTTATACTCGATCAGCCTGATGAGCCTGAAGATCTTATCCCACGTGCACCTATTGTGACTATTATGGGCCACGTAGATCACGGTAAAACATCCTTACTGGATTTTATCCGCAAAACAAACGTAATAGGCGGCGAGGCCGGGGGTATTACCCAGCACATTGGCGCTTATGAAGTTACTTTGGCAGATGATAAGAAAATTACATTCCTGGATACACCGGGCCACGAGGCGTTTACCGCCATGCGTGCAAGGGGTGCACAGGTAACAGATATTGTTATTATAGTAATTGCTGCTGATGACAGCGTGATGCCGCAAACACGCGAGGCCATAAACCACGCGCAGGCTGCAGGTGCACCTATCATCTTCGCTTTCAACAAAATTGACAGGCCGGGTGCTAACGCCGATAAGGTACGTGAGCAACTATCTGCCATGAATATTTTGGTTGAAGAGTGGGGCGGTAAATACCAAACGCAAGAAATATCGGCTAAAACTGGTTTAAATATCGAGCTGTTGTTAGAGAAAGTATTGCTTGAGGCAGAATTGCTTGAGCTTAAAGCTAACCCTAATAAACGTGCCGTTGGTACCGTTATAGAAGCAGCCTTAGATAAAGGCCGTGGTATTGTTACTACGATATTGGTACAGGCAGGCCGCCTAAAAGTGGGCGACGCGATATTAGCGGGTTGTTACAGCGGGCGTGTTAAAGCTTTAACTAACGAACGCGGCCAAAGGGTTGAATCTGCAGGGCCGTCTACACCGGTACAGGTGTTGGGTATGCAGGGCGCGCCTACAGCCGGTGATAAATTTAACGTATTAGATACTGAGCCTGAAGCTCGTGAAATTGCAAACAAACGTTTACAGTTACAACGCGAACAAGGTTTACGTACCCAGAAACACATTACACTTGATGAAATTGGCCGCCGTTTGGCAGTTGGTAACTTTAAGGAACTTAACATTATTGTTAAGGGTGACGTGGATGGTTCTATCGAAGCGCTGTCAGATTCGTTACTGAAACTATCTACCGAGCAGATCCAGGTAAATATCATATCGAAAGCAGTTGGTCAGATCTCCGAGTCGGACGTTCTGTTAGCTTCTGCATCAGATGCGATCATCATCGGTTTCCAGGTACGTCCTTCGGGAAGTGCGCGTAAACTTGCCGAGGCCGAGCAAATTGATATCAGGCTATACTCTATCATCTACGATGCTATCAATGAGATAAAATTGGCGATGGAAGGTATGCTTGCACCAACCTTTGAAGAGAAAATTGTGGCTAACGTAGAAATCCGCGAAACCTTCAAGATCAGCAAGGTGGGTACAATTGCAGGTTGTATGGTGTTAGATGGTAAAATTACCCGTAACAGCAAGATCCGTATCGTACGTGATGGTGTGGTAATACACACAGGCGAACTGGCTTCACTAAAACGTTTCAAAGACGATGTAAAAGAAGTTGGAACAAATTACGAGTGTGGTTTGAACATCGCTAACTACAACAACATCGAAGTAGGTGACATTGTAGAAGTATACGAAAACGTAGAAGTAAAACGTAAATTAGCTTAAGCGCTAGTTACCAAATATTAAAAGGGCTGCGAATTTCGCGGCCCTTTTTGTTTATACCAATTGAAGCATCATTGCGAGGTACGAAGCAATCTCTACATAGGCAGGTCCGCTCTGTATAGTAAAGAGATTGCTTCGTACCTCGCAATGACGCGTTTTTTGAGCGGTTCTTAAAACCCCTTCTTCCTCGTAACGCCCGGTTTTCTACTTTTAGATGATGGCCTGTCGGCAACCTCATCGGCACCGTAACGACGCGCCATTTTGGCGATGCGTTCTTCCATCGTTTCGGTACTAAGGCGTTCGCGGCCAAGGCTGTCTACCAGTATCGGGAAGGCAAATGGTGTTGGGCGTTCAATTACTTTTAAAACGATGCTTTGCGTTTGGATGCGCTGTAAAGCAGCCCGCAGGCGAAACTCCTCTAATTGAAACGCCAGCGCCTCATTATTGGCCTGTCTGATCAAAAGATTATCCGGCTCGTACTCATTAAACACCTCGAAAAGCAATGACGTGGAAGCCTGCAAATGTTTATTCTTCACCTGTTGTCCCGGATATCCGGTAAATACTAAGCCGCCGATATGCGCGATATCCCTGAACTTACGCCTCGCCATTTCGTTGGCGTTCAAACTATTCTGTATATCATCTATCAGGTTTTTAATAGAAAAGAACTCGACATCTTCCAAAGCCTCTTCTATCGGGATATCCTCGTCGGTAAGTAATTCAAAGCCATAATCATTCATGGCAATGGAGAAACTGGCGGGTTTTATTTTAGAGATGCGGTAGGCCAGCAAACTTGCCATACCTTCATGCACCAACCGCCCTTCAAACGGATAAAATAACAAATGGTGGCCCTCGCGCGATTTAAACGACTCGATCAAAAACTCGTGGCTTTGCGGCAGGTGCGATAGTTTTGCCTGTAACTCAAATAGCGGTTTAAGCGCTTTTACTTCGACATCGGTTTCAATTCCGTGAGCTACTTCATCCAATTTATCGCGGAAGACTGCAGACAGTTGCGATGATAAAGGCATCCTCCCCCCAGCCCAGCTTGGTATCAACCCTTTAGTTTTGGTTGACTTTTTAACGTAGGCCGTCATTTCTTTCACTTTAATAAATTCAAGGCTGCGGCCCGCAAACCAAAAGGTGTTGCCCGGTTTTAATTTGGATATAAAACTTTCTTCCAGTGTGCCCAGGCTACCGCCGCTCAACCATTTTACACGGATGCTTAGTTCGCTGGTTATGGTGCCAATGCTGAGGCGATGGCGCATGGCCACGCGGCGGCTGTTCACTTTAAACAGGCCGTTCTCTACCTCAACCTTTAAAAATTCGTCGTATTGGGCCAACGTTTTTCCACCGTTGGTAATAAAATCAAGCAGTTGGTTAAATTCATCACGCCTAAGATCGGCAAAGGCAAATGTACTTTTAACCTGTCGGAACAATTCATCAGCCCTAAACCCGTCTGATACAGCCAGCGTCACCATGAATTGGATCAGTACATCAAAGGTAAGCAGCATAGGGTCCCGGCTTTCGAACACGCCCTTTTTGATGGCGCTTTTTAACGCGGCCCCTTCCAGTAGCTCTAGCGAGTGGGTAGGCACAAAGTAAGCTTTGGATATAGCCCCCGGATGGTGCCCGCTTCGCCCTGCGCGTTGCATAAACCTGGCTACACCCTTGGGGCTGCCAACCTGCACAACGGTATCTACAGGCCTAAAATCAACCCCCAGGTCTAAACTGGAAGTACACACCACTACCTTTAAAGCTTCGGCATGCAGGGCTTGTTCCACCCAGTTGCGTAACTCGTTATCAAGCGATCCGTGGTGCATTGCCATAATGCCGGCATACTCCGGATAGTTATCAATAATAGCATGATACCAGATCTCGCTTTGTGACCGCGTGTTGGTAAATATCAGCGTGGTTTTGCTCTTGGCTACTATCTCCATTACCTGCGGCAATAATTTTACTCCGATGTGTCCCGCCCAGCTATAGTTCTCAATATTCTCGGGGATAACGGATTCTATCACTAGTTTCTTATCCACATTAGCCTTCACCATTTTTATCCGCTCCGGCGGGAAATCGTTACCCAACAAAACCTCGGATGCCTGTTCCAGGTTGCCAATAGTAGCGGAGATGCCCCAGATGCGGAGATTTGACAGGTGTGAAGTTTCCGGAGCTGAGGGTGCGGTATTGGCGGCACTTACCATACCACTCCCCGCACTTAATCCTTTCAGTCTGCTTAAGCCAAGTTCAACCTGCACGCCGCGTTTTGTGCCAAGCAACTCGTGCCATTCATCGCATACCATCACCTGCAGGCCTTTAAACACCTTGTCGTAGTCTTTCTGGGCCAACATCAGGTGCAGGCTTTCGGGCGTGGTGAGCAGTACTTCGGGCAGTTTGCGTTTAAGTGCGGCTTTTTCGGCGGCAGATGTATCGCCGGTGCGGGTCATGATGCGCCAGGGCAGGTTTAGATCGTCACAAACTTCTTGCATGGCTTTGCGGATATCATTGGTAAGCGCGCGCAGCGGCGTGATCCAAAGCATTAGCAGGCCGTTGTTTTTTTGCGTGGTGTAGGTATCGGGGTATTTGTTGATAAAATCGGCCAAAAAAGGCAGGAACAATGCAAAGGTTTTACCACTTCCCGTAGGTGCGTTCAGCAAGCCCGAAAAGCCGGATAGATAGGCCGCTTCCATTTCTTTTTGAAACGGGAATTGTTTCCACTGCTTTTGCTTATACCATTCCTGTATTACCTTTTGCCCTTTAGATGCCATCGTTTTAACTAACAAAACCCGCTTTTACGGGTTATATGTATCAACTGTAAATTAAACAAATTGTTACGATTATGAAGATCTCAAAATATTTAATACTACCGGTACTTGTTCTTAACGTTACAGCATGCCAGCAAAACAAGACACCAAAATCGGCAGATACGGTTACCAAGGCAGATACCATATCTAATACCGATAATACTAAAACCGCCGATACCACTACCGTTGATATGCCCGGCGATAAACCGGTGCCGTTGGCGCAATTGATAGTGCCCGGCATCAGCGTAGGCCAAACAGCTATAAACCAAAGCGGCGAAGATGTACATAAAAAATTGGGCACACCCGACGGCGGGGATGCGGCCATGGGCAAAAGCGTTTCTATCTGGTATGCCAACCACGATACCACGGGTTACGTTACCCAAATGTATTTCTCCCGAGGGCAAGGTAATGATGAAGTTAAACGTGTTAAACAGATTAGGGTGACGTCGCCATTCTTCAAGATTAGCAGTAAAGTATATGCGGGCACGCATTTTAAAAACGTATGGCCGGCTTATAAATTAACAAAGGTGGCCACGTTTAATGATAAAGGCAAAGCGCTAAGCCTTTATGATGATGTTAAAGGAGGCATCGCTTTTGATGTAGACGAGAAGGATATTATTACCGGCATTACGGTACATGAGCCGGGCCGCGAGGCGGCATCAACCTACCTGCCATTCTTTTCTGACTTAAAACAGCTTAAATAAAAATGCCCCGTTAACTAACGGGGCATTTTTTATAATTTACCTAAAGTCTATTTCTTCTCGGGCATCAGGATAACTTTTGCCAGGTTGGCATTGTTCAAATACTTGATGGCCGCATCTTTAGTGCTTTGCACGGTAACATTCTCCAAGTTTTTAACGTGGCTCAGAATGTCATCCGGGTTTTGGTCGTTTTGTACTGCGCCGGAAAGTAAGCCTGCCCATGATACATTTTGTTTAAGCTGTACCTGGGTAGAGCGCGCTTCTTCGGCAGCAAATTTTTGGATGTCGGCAGGTAGCGCGCCTGTTAGTTTTATCTTACCAATCTCATCAAGCGTAGCGGCTACCAGTTTATCAACATTGGCAGCAGCACAGGTGAACGCTATGGTTACGGTGTAACGGCCTTCGGGGTTTTTAGTATAATTTGCCCTAATGCCGGGCGCGTAAATACCGCTTTCCTGTTCGCGTAAACGCTCAACAAGTTTAATGTTCAATATTTCTTCCAGCGCATCCAACTGCATATTGTTGGCCTCGTTAAACTGATATGCGCCGCTGTATATCATTTGTACATTCGCTTTATCATCCAATCCTTTATAAACGGTTTTAGTGATCTGCCCCGGTGCCGGATACATTTTAAGGTTACGGAAGGTTTCCTTTTTATGGGTTGATGGCAGGCCACCAAGGTAGGTAGAAAGGAAAGGTTTGATCAATTCCACATTAAAATTACCTACCACTACAAACGTAAAACCACTTGCATCAGCAAACCGGTCTTTATAAAAGCTGAAAGCTTTATCCTGGTTAGTAGTGTTTAAACGCTCAACCGTGGTAGCGCCAAAGCGGAAGTTGTTGTTACTTAAAACATTTGATAAAGTATCCTGGTAAACGCTCTGCGGGTCCACCCCGCGGTTTGCCAATAATGATTTGGTTTGCAGTATAGTGCCTTTCCAAATATCGGCATCCTTACGTGGCTGTGTAAAATAAAGATACACCAGTTGAAGAGCGGTTTCCAGATCTCGCGGAGACGAATTTGCACGTATCCCATGTGTAATATCGCTGATGTATGGAGATACATTAACATCCTTACCGGCCAGCATCTTATCTAATTGCCCCTGGTTAAATTCGGAAATACCGCTGCTGCCTACTATAGAGGCAGCAAAACTTGCCGAAGTAAAATCAGCATCACTTGCCAGTGATGTGCCGCCAAATGCTGCGCCATTTATCAGGATCTGGTCGTTCTTAAATTCGGTGGGTTTTAAGATAACTTTAAGCCCATTCTCGAATGTTAAGGTTGTTGTACCAATAGCCTCGTCTTTTAATTCGGAAACTATTTTTGAACCCTCGGGTGCTTTTTCCATTAAGGGCTTGCTTGTAACGTTATCTACGTAAGCAGTAACACCGTTTCCCGCCGCGCCTATCCAGCTTAGAATAGCTTTTTCATCGGGCAATTTATCTTTATCTTTTTCCGGGCCTTGTATTAGTATCACCCTGTTTTGATCGCTTATGAACTGGCCTGCAAGGGCATTCATTTCGGCAAGAGAAATTTTGCTGATGTTGCTTACATAAAAGTTGTATTCAAAATTGATACCGGGCACAGCCTCGCCGGTTAAAAAGTTTTGGGTGTATTCCCTAACATAATTAACAGAATTTGTTTTGTTACGTTCATAAAAAGCATTTTGGATGCCCACCAGTGCTTGTTGTTTAGCACGCTCCAGCTCGGTTAATGTAAAGCCAAACTTGCGGGCACGTTCGGTTTCGGCAACAACGGCTTTAACAGCAGCCTCCAAACCGTCGGGTTTAGATACTAAAATAGATGAAAAAGCGTCTTGCTTGCCAATTAGAGCGCCATAGCTTGTGCGGCCATATAAAAATGGCGGCTCTGGCTTTTGTTGCAATTCGCCAAGCCTTTGGTTAAGCATAAAATTAAAAAGCGAAATACGGATGCTTTGCATGTAGCCCGTAGTAGTGCGTATCACATTGTGCGGGTGCTTAACGATGATCTGCGCCATGGTGTACGGGAATTCCTTATCGGTAGCCACTTTTACAACAGTGCCCGGCGTTGGTGCAACATTATAATCGGGGCGTGGTTTTTTAGCGATAGGGCCTTTTAAACCCGAGAAGTTCGCTTTTATAAGGGCTTCTACACGTTTTACATCAAAATCACCAACCACAATTACAGCTTGCAGGTCGGGCCTGTACCAATCGCTGTAAAAGCTTTTTATGGTAGCTGCATCAAAGTTTTTAAGGATAGCTTCCTGCCCTATAGGCAGGCGGGTAGCATACCTGGAATTATTTAACAGAACAGGCAAGGTTTGCAAGCTTAAACGCTCTTGAGCGTTTTTACCACGCAGGCGTGCTTCTTCAAGCACCACACCACGCTCTTTATCAATTTCGGCCTGGTCAAAGGTTAGGTAGCCTGCCCAGTTAGCCAAAATGTTAAAACCTTTTTCGAATACGGCGGCGCTATCTGTAGGTAGTGGCAGCTGATAAACGGTTTCATCAAAAGAGGTGTAAGCGTTTAAGTCGGCACCAAATTTAACGCCAGATTTTTGAAGGTAATTAACCAACGCGTTCTTCGGGAAATCGCGCGTGCCGTTAAAGGCCATGTGCTCGATAAAGTGGGCAAGGCCTTGCTGTGCATCGGTTTCTAAAACAGAACCCACTTTATTTACCAGGTAAAGCTCGGCACGGTTTTGAGGCTGCTCGTTATGGCGTATGTAATAGCTTAGACCATTTGGCAGCTTGCCGGTTATAACCTCTTTATCAAACGGCAGTACATTTGGCGGGGCGACTGCTGCTGCTGCATTTGGTTTATTGCGTGGAGATGGTGTTGGCTTGCGTTTTACCTGTGCATTTACACTGCCCGATGCGATAAGTAAAGCCAGCGCCGCTACAGATAAAGTTCTGTTAATGTTCATATTTAAGTTAAAAAGGGAATATTTTACTAAGATGCTAAACGAATATCTTAGTTACAAATTGTTATGGCGTTTTAAATGCTTCCTGCATCATTTGCTGTAGCTCGGCCTGGTGGCTTTGTACGGCTTGTTGCCCAATCAATGCCGACTTTTGAAACAACGCCGGTTGCTTTTGATTAAGCTTTACTCCTAAAGGCGAGCGATAAAAGGTAGCAAGGTCTTTTAACTCTTTTTCGCTGAACTCCTGCGCATAAATAGCAGCCATTTGATCTTTCATCAAATCCCAGTTCATGTACTTGCCCATAAAGGTATTCATGATCTCGATAAATTTTGGCTTTTTGTCTTCCGGAACATTCGCGCTGGCCTGTGTTAACATTGCCGACATGTTTTCTTTTAATTGGTTGCCAGCACCAGATGCTACAAGTACATCTTCGGCCGCTTTTAAACGTGACGGACTGATTGCCGTTGTTTGCGCTTTTACCGCGCCGCATATTAATAATGCGATAATTAAGAATTTATATTTCATAGTTTGTTTGTTGAATTATTAATTTTCGTCGAAGATCCTGGTATAATTGTCAAACTCCGTATTTTTCAAATCTTCCTGTATTCTTTTCTTTGCAAGTTCAGGATCAACTACAAGGCAACATACTTCCATTGTTCCGCTTCCGATGCTTCCACCATCACAGTGGCCCAACCCGGTCCAACCGAGGGTGCCATCCATTCTATTTTGTAAACGGGTGCGTTTTTCTACATCTTCAGGTGTGCCTTGTTCATCTACCTTAAATTCGATTAAAAGAGTATAAAGGTCATCTTCAACAATTTCTGAGAACCCTTCATTAATTTTTTCTGTTACCTGCTTTTGAATTTCTTTCCGAAAACTTCTGAATAACCCCGAGGTCACCTCTTTACTCGTCCCTTTTTCACCAACCTCACCCCAATGTATAATTCCGATCTTGTCATTTTTGTCCCAGGTTTCCCAATAGTTTAAAACACCATTAACTTTATTATATAATTTGATCATGAGATTTAAAACTTAAAATTTATACCTCACAAAGGCTTCCATAGCTGCATACTCTGCCATACCTAAGCGATCGTAATTTTGGGCGGTTTCGCGGTTCCGATCTTCGGCGCGTACCCAAAACTCGCGTGCATCATCCCCCGGGAAAACGGGCTTATCCTTTTGCGACTGGTGTTTAAAGATCGCGCTGCGCTTACGCAACACTTCGGCCGGCGAAAGTGGTACCGCCATTTCAATTTCGTGGGTAGGGAACTCCTGCCATGCGCCGCGATACATCCAAACCCAGCAATCGTTTACCCAAGCCTCGGTTTTGCCCAGGCGGCGTAAAGATTCTATGATGATATTAAAACATACGATATGTGTACCATGCGGGTCGGCAAAATCGCCGGCAGTAAATACCTGCTGCGGTTTTACTTTTTGCAGCAGCTCCATAGTTAGTTTAATATCTTCCTCACCTACAGAGTTTTTTTGCGTTTTGCCTGTTTCATAAAAAGGCAAAGCCTGAAAATGGATATTACTGTCGGGCAAGCCCGCGTAGCGCGCACCTGCAATAGCTTCGGTTTTGCGGATAAACCCTTTTACATCGCGGATCTCTAACGAATCTATCTGGTTGGGTTCTTTAATGGCCATAAATCGGCGCATGTCGTCGTAAATGCTTTTCATTTTTGAGGCATCTTCGCCAACGCTTTCTTTAAAATCGATGGCAAATTCCACAAAGCGTAGCACGTCATCGTCCCAAACAGCAGTATTGCCCGATGTTTGGTAGGCCACGTGCACATCATGCCCTTGGTCAACCAAACGGATAAAGGTGCCACCCATAGAGATCACGTCATCATCCGGGTGGGGCGAGAACACGATAGAACGTTTACTTGCAGGTTCAGCACGTTCGGGGCGCTGGCTGTCGTCTGCTCCCGGTTTGCCACCCGGCCACCCGGTTATGGTATGTTGTAACTGGTTAAAAATATTAATATTGATTTGATACACCGGCCCTTGCTCTACCGCGAGTTGCGCCATACCATTACTGTTATAATCTTCTTCAGTAAGTTTAAGAATGGGTTTGCCAACGGTATCAGAAAGCCAGATCACAGCTTTTTTGATCAACTGATTTTCCCAAACACAATCTTTAACCAACCACGGGGTATCAAAGCGTGTTAGACCCGATGCTGCATCCACATCCAAAACAAACTCTACATTGTCTGATAGTTGCAGGAAGGTTGCAGGCACTTCACCGGAAATCTCGCCCTCCACAGCCTTCCGTACAATAGGTGCTTTCTTGGCGCTCCAGGCCATCAGGATAATTTCGCGGGCTTTAAATATGGTGCCCACACCCATGGTGATGGCCTTGGTTGGTACGTTTTGCTTACCACCAAAATCGCGCGAAGCATCACGGCGGGTCAAATCATCAAGCGTAACCAACCGCGTACCCGAGTTTGGTGCCGAGCCTGGTTCATTAAAACCGATGTGGCCTGTACGGCCTATCCCTAATAACTGCAGGTCTAATCCACCTAAGTCTTCTATCTGTCGTTCGTATTCCAAACAAAAATCAGCAACGGCATCCTGCGGAAGCGTACCATCGGGGATATGGATATTGGCTTTTTTAATGTCAACAAGGTCAAATAAATTTTCGTTCATGAAGGTAACGTAGCTTTGCACCGCGTCTGGCTTCATGGGGTAATACTCGTCCAGGTTAAAGGTGATCACGTTTTTGAACGATAGCCCTTCTTCTTTATGTAAACGCACCAGTTCTGCATACACCTTTATTGGGGTAACACCTGTTGCCAGGCCAAGTACGGCCTGCTCGCCGGCGGCATCTTTTTTATTGATAAGGTCGGCTATGCGTTTTGCAACAGCTACTGAGGCTGCGTTTTGGTCGGAGTAAACGGTAACGGGTAGTTTCTCGTACCGGGTTTCTTCTAATAAATTTAATCTGGCCATTGGCTTAGGGTGTAATTGGTTTACAATGATGCTAAACAAATATATCAGATATTTATATACAGGCGGTTTTAATTTATCTTTTGTGGCTGGCGGCAAAACAGGTAAATTAGCGCATGCCCGCACTCAACAAAAACCTGCAAAAACTATTTACCATCGCTCAAAAAGACGAAAAGCTGGGGATAGGGCTCATGTCGGGCACATCGTTAGACGGGTTGGATATCGCACTTTGCAAATTTAAAGGCAGCGGCATCCACACGGAGTTTAAGCTTATAGATTTCATCACTATACCTTACGCGGACGGATTTAAGCACGAGGTACAAGAGGTGTTCGCCAAAAAAATGGTGAGCCTGCAGAAGGTTACTTTACTAAACGCACACATCGGGAATTTTCATGGCGAATTGATATTGCAGGCATTAACTAAGTGGGGTATTAAACCTACGGATGTTGACTTTATTGCCAGCCACGGCCAAACTATTTACCATGCGCCAAAACGCCTGCACAAGCAGCCCGGCTATGGTAACGCTACCCTGCAAATTGGCGATGCCGACCATATAGCCGTTAAAACCGGCATTTTAACCATCAGCGATTTTAGGCAGAAGCACATTGCCGCGGGTGGCGAGGGTGCACCTTTGGCCTTATATGGCGATGTGATACTGGGTAGCAAACCCGGCGAGAACCGCATCCTGCTGAACATAGGGGGCATAGCTAACCTTACTTATTTACCTGCGGATATAGGGGCGGAAGTTTTATGTAGCGACATCGGCCCCGGCAACACCTTAATAGATGCTGCCTGCCGCGAATATTTTGGTAAAGCTTACGATGAAGATTCAGAAATTGCTAAATCGGGCGAGGTGAATGATGTTTTGTTGGATGCGCTGTTAGACCATCCTTTTTTTAGGGAAACCGCACCAAAAACTACCGGCCCCGAATTGTTTAATTTAGAATTTGTGGCCGACGCGCAACAGGCGGTTAGGCTATTCAACATCAATAAAACCGATCTGGTAGCTACCCTAAGTGCTTTAACAGGACGGTCTATAAGTAATTTTATAAAAGCCAACTTTAACAAGCCCGATCTTAAAATATTTGTTAGCGGCGGCGGTGCCAGGAACCCGTACATTATTAATTATTTAAAAAATGCACTGCCCAACACCACCATCGCCAATACCGCCGAACTGGGGATTGACCCTGATGCGAAGGAGGCCATACTTTTTGCTTTATTAGGTAACGAAGCCCTTTGCGGTGAACCGATTGCTATTGGTAATAGCCCCGCCGTACTAATGGGGAAGTTTAGTTTTCCCTTGTAAACACAAACCCTCTTTCCATAATTAGAAAGAGGGTTTTTATACGCGAATATGGCTTTAATAAAGCAAATTATCATACGGGTATCTTTCCGCATGCGCCTTTTTCACGTACTCGTAAAGCAGTTCCCTAAACTCGTCTACATTTTCCTTTTCAGTAGCCGAGATAAATATGGCAGGGCTGTTGTTTTTAGCCATCCAGCTATGTTTAAAATCATCAAGGGTTAGTGGTTCTTCGGTTACGTCAACATGGTGTTGCTCGGGCACAAAGGCATCTATCTTGTTAAACACCGTGATGATCTGTTTATCTATAGCGCCAAGTTCTTTAAGCGTTTCGTTAACCGTACGGATCTGGTCCTCAAAGCTTGGGTGGGAGATATCTACCACGTGGATCAAAATATCCGCCTCGCGTACTTCGTCTAATGTCGATTTAAAACACTCTACCAAATGGTGAGGCAACTTGCGGATAAACCCAACCGTATCCGACAGCAGGAACGGTACATTCTCGATAACCATTTTTCGAACAGTAGTATCCAGCGTAGCAAACAACTTGTTTTCGGCAAACACCTCCGATTTAGACAGCATGTTCATGATGGTAGATTTACCAACGTTGGTATAACCCACCAATGCTACACGAATGAGTTGCTGGCGGTTTTTGCGCTGTGTTTCGTTCTGACGGTCGATCAGCTTAAGGCGCTCTTTCAGTAACGAGATCTTGTTCAGGATTAAACGCCTATCTGTTTCTATCTGCGACTCGCCTGGTCCGCGCATACCGATACCACCCTTTTGGCGCTCTAAGTGAGTCCAAAGGCGGGTTAGGCGGGGTAGCAGGTATTGTAGCTGGGCAAGCTCCACCTGTGTTTTAGCCTGCGCTGTTTGGGCACGGCCGGCAAAAATATCAAGGATAAGGTTGCTACGGTCAAGTACCTTTACATTCAGTTCGCGCTCAATATTACGTAACTGAGACGGGGTAAGTTCGTCGTCAAAAACAACGATGTCTATTTCTTCGGCAATTACATATTCTTTTATCTCATCCAGTTTACCGGTACCTACAAACGTAGATCGCTCGGGACGCTGTAATTTTTGGGTAAAGGTTTTCACGGTGAGGCCGCCTGCGGTCTCCACCAAAAATTCTAATTCCTCTAAATATTCTTTTTCGCGTTCTTCGGTTTCGTGTGGTGTAATTACACCAACCAAAACCACTTTTTCCTGCTTTTGGGCAGTATCAAAAAACTTTGGTTTCATTTTAAAAATGATTAACAATTAAAGTATAAAGGTAAACATTAAGTTACCTCCTATATAACTCACTCTATGGTGTTCTGTTCACATGGTAAACAATTGTTTTATATTAATAATTTCGCTTCGGGGTAATACATCGGGAAGCGATTAACAAGGACGTTATAAACAGTCGAGTTTATAACAAAACTTTCAGGCACATCCCGATAACGGGCAGCAAAATGGAAAGTTACTGTTTGGGAGAGTATTATATCAACATGATGGCACAAAGATATTGAATTAAGGGCTAATTACAAACCCTTCACAATCATCATACCATCAAAACCAAGGCACCATATAAAAGCTGCTTCGCTCCACCTTAATTTCAAAGTCCCTTGTCAGGATAAAGATGTTGTCTGGATTATTCGCTAACAAAACATTTATTGCAAAAAGAAGTGTTGCCATTATGATTAAGGCACGTGATATAAATTGGGGTATCTTATTGGGGTTAATAAAGTTTTTGAGAATCAAAAAGATGACTAACCAAATTAGTAGATACACTACAAAATCGACAAGTAAGGGCACTAAAAAGAATTGCTGAGACATGGACGTATGAAACCCTTTACACGTGTAAAGAAAAGGAAACCCTATAAAATCTATCGACCCGATATCATCTACAAATGCAATTGATCGCATAGTAATTATTGAAAAAGAAATGATAGTAAGCGGAACAACAAACTTTGCAATAATTTGCTTCATGATAATTATTACAAACCTTTCACAAAATCGCGCATTGCAGCCCCCGGGTCCTGTTGTTTCATAAAGTTCTCGCCAATTAAAAACCCGTTGAAACCGGCTGCCTTTAATTGCTTAATGGTTTCGGTATCGCTGATGGCGCTTTCCGAGATCTTCATGAACTCGTTAGGGATATGCTCAGCAAGTTTAAAGGAGTTTTCTACCGTTACAGTAAAATCGGCCAGGTTACGGTTGTTTACACCAATAGCATCCAGGTTTGTATCAATGCTTCGTTCCAGCTCTTCTAAGTTATGCACCTCTAACAATACATTCAAATCAAGGCTTTTGGCAAGCGATGCCAGGTTCTTTATTTCGGCAGGGGTTAGGATTGCTGCTATCAATAAAATAACATCGGCACCCAATGATTTTGCTTCGATAACCTGGTACTCATCTATCATAAAATCTTTACGCAGTATGGGGATATTGGTAGCGCGGCGGGCACGGGTAACATCCATTTTTCTACCCATAAAAAAGCCGTAATCCGTTAATACCGAACATGCTGAAGCACCCGCAGCAGCGTAATCTTTGGTTACATCTTTTACCAGCGCGCCATCATTAATTATACCCTTAGATGGCGACTTGCGCTTAAATTCAGCGATGATGCCCGTCCTGTCAGGTGCCAATAAAAAATCTTTAAAAGAATAAGTTTCCCGGTGGAAATATTCAGATTCTTCCAACTGCGTATAGGTAGTGCGCACCTTATCACGCTCGACTTCTATCTTTTTATAAGCAACTATTTTATCAAGTATGTTCATTGTTTTCTTTATTGTCATGCTGAGCGATAGCGAAGCATCTGTTTGCCGATTGCACAGTTCATGAATAGATCCTTCGCTATCGCTCAGGATGACAAATTTACTTATTTAATGTTTTACTAAGCCTTCAACCAGTTCTGCATCATTTCTTTCCCGTACTCGGTTAGTACCGATTCAGGGTGGAACTGTACGCCGCGCACGTTGTATTCCTTGTGCCTCAAAGCCATAACCGAGCCATCTTGTTCATCAATAGCGGTAATTTCTAATACAGCGGGCAGGTCTTTCTCTACCACCCAAGAGTGGTAACGGCCAACTTTAAAGGTATCGGGCAGGCCTGCAAAAAGGGGCTCGGCGCTATCCGTAACTTTTATTGGCGTAGCTATACCATGCATAGGTTGTGGCAGGTTATAAAGCTTGCCGCCAAATACCTCCGCAATAGCCTGCTGACCAAGGCACACACCAAACATGCTTTTTGTTGGTGCATATTTTTCTATCACCTGCAGAAGCAAACCCGCTTCTGACGGTATGCCCGGCCCCGGCGAAAGGATGATGTGGCTAAACGCGTCTACATCCTCCAGTTTAAATTTATCGTTCCTCCAAACCTCGCATTGCAAACCTAACTCGTTTACCAGATGCACCAGGTTATAGGTGAAAGAATCGTAATTGTCTATGATTAATATTTTCATTTTTTACACACCCCTAACCCCTCTCAAGAGGGGATTCTTTTTTTTAACTAATTTATAATCACCAGTCTCTAACCTTTAACTACAGCTCCTCCGCTAATTCTATCGCTTTCCTCAGCGCGGCTATTTTATTATCAACTTCCTTCAATTCGCTTTCGGCGATAGAGCCGGCCACAATGCCCGCGCCTGCCTGGTAATGCAGCGTATTGTTTTTGCTGAGGAACGAACGGATCATGATGGCGTGGTTAAAATCGCCGTTAAAGCCAAAGAAACCGATGGCACCGCTGTAAAAGCTGCGTTTGCTTTTTTCGTTCTCGTCTATGATTTCCATGGCGCGGTACTTTGGAGCACCGCTAAGCGTACCTGCCGGGAAAGTATCTGCCACAATTTTAAATGATGTAGTACCCGGTTTAAGCGTACCACTTACGTGCGATACCAGGTGAATAAGGTGCGAGTAATATTGCACCTCTTTAAATGCTTTAACACTTACGTTTTCGCAATGGCGGCTAAGGTCGTTGCGGGCAAGGTCAACCAGCATCACGTGCTCAGCAGATTCTTTGGGGTCGGCCTCCAGCTGGCGGGCAAGCTCTGCGTCTTTCTCGTCATCGCCGCTGCGTTTAAATGTGCCGGCAATAGGGAATATGCTTGCAGTATTGTTTTTAATGGTGATCTGTGCCTCGGGCGACGAGCCGAAGATGCGGAAGTCGCCGTAGTCAAAATAAAATAAATATGGCGATGGGTTGATGGAGCGCAGCGCACGGTACACGTTAAATTCATCACCTAAAAACTTGCGCGAGAACGCCCTTGAAGGTACTATCTGGAAAACATCACCACGATAAATGTGCTGTTTCATTTTCTCGACGATAGCGATAAAATCCTCATTGGTCAGGTTAGACTTTTCGGCCTCGTTGCTTTTAAAGCTATACTCGGGGAAGTTTTTGTTTTTGATAAGGTCTTCTATCTTCTCTAACCCGTTGGTTTTCGGTTGCCCTTCTACCTGGTTGTGGAAAATGTACAGCTCGTTTTTAAAGTGATCTATAGCAATGATGTAACTGTAGATATGGTACTGCATCACCGGGATCTTGCGGGTGGTGTCAGCACTTTCCTTTAAACGGATGGTTTCGAAATGCTCAACCGCCTCATGCGTAAAGTACCCGAACAAGCCGTTAGATAGGATCTTGGAAGTATTTGTCTCTACCTCAAACCGGGCAGTAAAATTGTTAATCTCGTCGGTAATATCAAATTCGCCGGGGGCGCTTACTTCCTCAGTTCCATCTGGGAATTTCTTTTTAAGGGTTTTGTTGTCTAAAACCAAGCCGCTAAAAGGGGCGCAACATACAAAGCTTAAGCTGTTTTCGCGGCTGTGGTAGTCCGAACTTTCCAGCAGCAGCGAGTTAGGGAAAACATCTCTTAAGCGCAGGTAAATACTCACCGGTGTAGTGGTATCTGCAAGTAGCTTTTTATGGGTAGTGGTAATTTTATATTTTTTCATTAGTGATTATCTCAGAGCGCATTAAACAAAAAAACCCGGCGAATTGAGCGTTCGCCGGGTTTCAAATTAGGTTTACATTTGATTAGTACTGCATATCAAAAACTATCCGGCCTGCCATGTTTTCACATAGTGCCACCAATTGGTATTAAGAGTAGTTTTTTTCATATCGTGGCGACAAATTTATACAAAAAATTGAATTAACAAATTTTTTGTCGACTTTTTTAGTGGGATATCCCGAAAAAAGTATGTCCGGGTGCATCTTTGGTCATTAAAGCGATGGCTACCACGATGATAACCAAGGCCAATGAGTAAAAAATAGCGATAGCTTTATGCTTGTTTTCGGGCAAAGTTGTCTTTTTTGATTTGCTGTGGCCAATGGTGATCAGGATCATGGCGATGATCATCATGGTAATGTGTTCCACCGTCCAGTAGCGTGCAGTAGGGTCTTTCATTACACCCCCGCCAAACTTAACGTTAGGGCTTATGAAATACAACACAAGCCCAATTAAAATTTGACTATGCACTGATATCATGGTAAACAGGTTGAGTTTGCGGTTACCGTTGCTGTACGCTTTTTTGCCAAACCAATTGGCAAAGGCCCTAACAATAGCAATTACAACCAATAAAAATACGATGTACCTGAAACCGGAGTGGAATGACAGGAAAAACTGATAAGCGTTCATGCGTTTAAAATTTGACCCGAATATAAATATAAGTTAGCATTGAACAATCATCGCCTCTATTATCCCTTTTCTTCCCAAACCATACATAAGTGCAAAATGGTATCAACCGCTTTTTGCATATCCTGTACAGATACCCACTCCTGCTTGCTGTGAAAAGCATGTTCGCCTGCAAAAATATTAGGTGTAGGCAAACCCATGAAAGATAACCGCGAACCGTCGGTGCCGCCACGGATGCTGCAAAGTTTTGGCTGCAGGCCTGCACGGCGCATGGCTTCCATCCCGTAATCTACAATTTGCGGGTGTTGGGCCAGCACATTTTTCATGTTGCGGTATTGCTGGTGCGTTTCTAATGTATATGTAGTGTTTGGATAACCTTTTAATATTTCGTCGGCCACCTTCCGTATAACATCTGCATGCTTTTCTAAATTCTCTTCTTCAAAATCGCGGATTATAAAATCGATAACGGCGGTTTCTACATGGCCGCTTATATCAACAGGGTGCACAAAACCCTGCATATCTGTAGTGTGTTCCGGCGACAAGCTATCTGGCAAGGCCGAAACTATTTTACCTGCAATTTTTATTGCGCTTTCCATTTTGCCCTGCGCAAACCCGGGGTGCGCGCTTATGCCGTTTATGGTAAGTTTTGCACCATCGGCGCTAAAGGTTTCGTTTTCCATGTTGCCGGCGCTTTCGCCATCCATAGTGTAGGCGGCAAAGGCACCAATCTTGGCAATATCGGCTTTATCTACCCCTCGGCCAATCTCTTCATCGGGTGTAAATAATATTTTTATGGTGCCATGTTTTATTTTGGAGTGATGTATCAACTGGTGGCAGGCGTCCATTATTTCGGCAAGTCCGGCTTTGTTATCCGCCCCCAAAAGTGTAGCGCCCGATGCGGTTATGATGTCATTTCCCAGTTGTTCTTTCAGGTCGGGATGGTCTTTCAATTTGATAATTTGTGCAGCATCATCCGGCAGGGAAATATCACCCCCCTGGTAATTTTTATGGATGATGGGTTTAACGCCCTTGCCGCTGCAATCCGGCGAGGTATCCATGTGTGAACAAAAGCAGATCACCGGTATGTCGGCCTTATCAGAATTAGACGGAATGGTGGCATACACATAGCCATATTCGTCGAGATGGGCATCAGTAATGCCTATTTCTAATAGTTCGGTTACAAGTAAACGGCCAAGGTCTTTTTGCTTTTGGGTAGAGGGTATTGTTGTGGATGCGGGGTCAGATTGTGTATCTATCTGCACATACCGTAAAAATCTATCGGTAGCAGTGTAACTTAAGGGTGTGTTAAAATCCATAGAAAGCCTATATTAGTGGAAATTTTATTTGCCCGGTTGTGTTTAACCGCAGCTAATTTGTAAATATCAAACATAAATTCAATTGAAAAAGTATCTTTTATTTATTGTACTGGCATTAGCCTTTTATAAAGGTAAGGCGCAGGGTAGTTTAAACTATGCCACCTTTGGTATTGGTTTAAGCGCAAGTTTAAACCGCCCGTATGCCGATCTTAAAAAAGAGTATAATAATAAATCTTTTGCGTTAACCCTCAATTATTTTTATACGCCTTATGTGCCTATTGGTTTAGAGTTCCAGATAGGTAAACTATCCGGCGGTGGCACAGACCTTAAGATAGATAAAGACGGCCGCCAATACGAAAACAATTATAAGGCGGTAATAGTGCATATGGATGTGCAGGCCGGCGAAATAATGAATTACCAGGGCAGCACGGTATTGAATGTGCTGAAAAACTTTTACCTGGGGTCAGGTATAGGTGGTATCATGAATAGCGTTAAAACACAAAGGGTAAGTGTTATTAACCCTCCTTATATGTTTCCGGGCACAGATAGCGGCGTTAACCTGATAATCCCGTTGCGTTTTGGTTACGAGTTTAAGTTTTATAACGAATATGACCAGCCAAACATCCGCCTGGACATTGGTTATCAGCATAATATAACCTTTGGCGAGGGTATTGATGGTTACGCCGACCCTACCACTAAGTTTAAGAACAACGCGCTTGACCAATACAGGCAAATTACCGTAGGTATTAAGGTAAACTTTGGCGGACAAAATTCATACGATAAAGAGATTAGGGGGTACTAAGTTGAACATAGAAGAACTGCGCGATTACTGCCTGGATAAACCAGGTGTTACCGAAAGCTTCCCGTTTGGTGAGGATACACTTGTTTTTAAAGTGTCCGATAAGGTTTTTATGCTTACCGGATTAGATTCGCCAAGTTTTAACGTAAAATGCGACCCGGAGTGTGCCATTGAACTACGGGAGCAGTACAGCGAAGTGCAGCCCGGCTTTCACATGAATAAAAAACATTGGAACACCGTACATACCGATGGTTTGCTTACCAATAAACAATTGCGTGAGATGATAGACCACTCATACGACCTGGTTTTTGCGAGTTTAGCCAAAAAGCTGCAGGCCGAAATTGCCGACAGTAAATAATGTTATGAAAAGAAATTTCTTTCTGCTGATTGCCTTTTGTTGCTGGCTGCAGGGTTACGCCCAGCTTACCCCCTTTGAGCAAAGCAAGGATAAAAATTACACGGCCACGTATGCTGAGGTGATGACCTATTATAAAAGCCTCGCCAAAGCACAGCCGCAAATGCACCTTTTTAATTATGGTAGCACGGATATTGGCAAGCCGCTAACACTGGTAGTCTTATCGAAAGATAAGGTGTTTGACCCGGCGCAAATCAAAAAGCAAAACAAGCGTGTATTGCTCATCAACAACGGCATCCATCCCGGCGAACCCGAGGGTATTGATGCCAGTATGATGCTGGTGCGGGATCTGCTAAAAAAGAATCAATTGCCAAAAGACGTAGTGCTTTGCTTTATTGCCCTGTACAATATTGATGGTAATATGAACCGCGGCCAATCGCGAGCAAACCAGAACGGCCCGCGTGCTTATGGCTTTAGGGGTAATTACCGCAACCTGGACCTTAACCGGGATTTTATAAAGGCCGATAGTAAAAATGCCCTTGCCTTTACGCAGATCCTGAATACCTGGCAGCCCGAAGTACTATTGGATAACCACACCAGCGATGGTGCCGACTACCAGTACGTGATGACGCTGATAGAAACCCAAAAAGATAAACAAAATCCAATATTGGCAGCCTATACAGATAAAACCCTTACGCCCAACCTGTATAAAGGGATGAAAAAAAGTGGTTATGAAATGATCCCTTACGGTGCAGGTGAACAAGGCCTGCCCGATAGCGGAATTGTTAGCTTTATGGAAACGCCACGCTTTTCTACCGGTTTTGCTGCCCAGCATAACATCATCAGTTATATGACGGAAACGCATATGCTGAAACCGTTTGATAAGCGTGTATGGGCAACCTATGCTTTTATGCAAAACCTAATAAACATTTGTCAGCGTGATGCGACAGTTTTAGGCATTATGAAAAAGCGGGTTGATGCCGAAGTGAGCAAACAAAAAACCTTCGCCCTTAACTGGATATTGGATGAAAACAAAGTAGATACCATCACCTTCAAAGGCTACGCCGCCGAATATAAAACCAGCGATGTAAGCGGCCTTAAACGGCTTTTTTATGACCGTGAAAAGCCTTACAGCAAACCTATAAAGTTTTATAACACCTACAAAGCAAGTGCTACTGCAGATAAGCCTGTAGCGTACATTATCCCGCAGGCGTGGGGCAAGGTTATCGATTTATTTAAGTTAAACAACGTTGCCATGAGCCGCCTGGCGCATGATACTACGCTGAGTTTGCAGATGTATAACATTGCCGATTACAAGACGGGTACAAGGCCTTACGAAGGGCACTACATCCATACCAATGTAAAGCTAAATCCGGTGGATGATAAAGTGAAGTTTTACGAGGGCGATTACGTGGTGTATGTAAACCAGCCCATTAACCGTTACATTGTAGAAACGCTGGAACCGCAAGGCGTAGACTCCTTCTTCGCCTGGAACTTTTTTGATAGCGTGCTCGGCCAAAAAGAATACTTTTCTGATTATGTTTTTGAAGATGTTGCCGCCAAAATGCTAAAGGATAACCCGGGGCTCCGCAAGAAACTGGATGATGCCAAAGCGGCCGACCCTAAATTGGCGGCAAGCGCGGGCGCGCAACTCAACTGGGTGTACCGCAACTCGTCTTATTTCGAAAAAACTTACCTGCGCTACCCGATAGGCAGGTTGCTTACCAATTCTAAACTCAACCTGCAATGATGCAAATTTTCCTGGCGTCGCCCGTGGCGTCAATCATATTTGTAATTACAATGGCTACCTCGCTTTGGGCTTTCTCTAACGAGAATATCTATGGCGAATTTATATTGAATCCCTATAACGTATCGCGTGGGCACAAGGTGTACACAGTTATCACCAGCGGGCTGATCCATAAAGACTGGAACCACCTGTTTTTTAACATGCTGTCGTATTATTTCTTTGCTTTTCAGTTAGAGAGTATGCTGGGGCACTGGCAGTTTGGTTTGCTATATGTGCTCAGTTTGATATTAAGCGACCTCCCATCCATCCAAAAACATAAAGATAACATTTGGTATAATAGCCTTGGCGCCTCAGGTGCCATCAGCGCAGTGATATTCAGCTTTATCATGTTTAACCCAAAGGCACAAATGGGTTTAATGTTTATACCGATACCTATCCCCGCCTGGATCTTCGGGATACTATACCTGGTGTACTGCCACTTTGCATCCAAACACGCGCGGGATAATGTTAACCACGATGCCCACTTATATGGCGCGGTTAGCGGCGTAGTGATTACATTCGCGTTGCACCACGATGTTATTAATGAATTTGTAAGGCAGTTTTAATTAGGCAGATCGATAGCTTCTTTGCTTATTTTGTTACCATCGGCATCAAACAAAAAGCTCATGGGTTCATTCGGGTTTTTGATGATCTCTAAGAGCAGGAAGCCCCAGTTTTTCCAGAAGTTTTCTAATACTTGCCCGTAGGTTTTGTTGGTCCATTCATCAAATAATGGCTTGCTGCTTATGCCGCGCAGGGGCATATCTTCAATATAAATATCTTCGCCAACGGGTAAAATATTATACTCCGGCAAGCGGTTAAACAGGTAGTTGCTGTAAAATACCCGGCCGCTAAACTCTTCGAACTGGATAGGGTGCAGCAGGTCGTCTTTTATCTGGCTGTAAATTTTATGATGATAACCAAAGTTAGCGGTATTGTCCTGCAGGCATATCACCAGGCCAAAATCTTTTATCCGCAAAGCAAATGTTTGGGTGTTGATCTCATCGCGGTAGCCAAACTCTTCGGGCTTGTTATCTACCTTAAACAAAAATAGGCTGTAAGGTTTAAACTCTTCGAATATGATAGGTAGGTTAATGCTCTGCAGCATCAGGTGCAGGTGGCTAAACTTATGGATAATGGCTTGCGATACGCTAAACTCCTCGCCCTGCGCGTGCATCATTTTAATGCCCGATTGGATCTCGTTAAAGATGATACCGTACAAAAGCTTGCTGGTCCATTGAAAAAGTTTTAGCTCATCAAGCGCTTTTATGCCTTCATATCCATTGGCAAACGCGGCTGCAATTTCGAGTTCAAGCGGCTCTAAATACTCCTCGTTAACGGCAGCTGAGCACGGGATCTTCAGGTCTTTGTATGTAGCTATGCTTTCGTCGAGCAGTTTAAAGGGCTGGTCTTCCAGATTGTAAAGGCTCATTAGCCATTGGGGGAACACCTGGATCTTTTCTTCTTCGCTTTGCAGGGCCGCGCCTGTTAAAAAGCAGTTGCGGTTACTAAAGTTAAAACGTTCGAACGGTGCGTAAATTTGTGCCGGCATGGCTGCAAAGATAAGCAGGAAATTAACTTAATGTTTTAGCTTTGGTATTATTGACATGCGGCTTACTTATCAACCCTTCGAGCTACTTCTAAAGCACACATTCACCATCGCCAAATTTTCGCGTACAAGCACGCCTTTGATGCTGGTACAGCTTACTCACGAAGGCCAAACCGGCTATGGCGAAGCGTCCATGGTGCCTTACATGGGCGAAAGCCACCAAAGCGCCGCGGCGTTTTTAAGCAAAGTGGATGTAAGCCAATTTAAATTCCCCTTTGATTTTTCTTCGGTCATCAACTACCTGGATAGCATTGCACCCGGCCAGCCGGCCATAAAAGCGGCTATTGATATTGCCCTGCATGATCTGGATGGAAAACTACAATGTAAGCCATGTTGGGAGTTATTAGGCAGCATCCCCGCCAAAATGCCGGTTACGAGTTATACCATTGGCATCGATACAAAAGACATCATCCTGCAAAAAGTTAAAGAAGCCAAAGGCCTAAAAGTGATAAAAGTAAAGCTTGGCCGCGATAGCGATAAAGAACTGATCCGAACCATTCGATCGGTTACCGATGTGCCGCTGTATGTAGATGCCAACCAAGGGTGGACTGACCGAAAACAAAGCCTCGACCTGATCTATTGGCTGCACGAACAAGGTGTAAAACTAATAGAGCAGCCAATGCAAAGAACGGACATAGATGGCAATGCCTGGATAACAGAACACAGCCCCATCCCCATCATTGGAGACGAAGCTGTGCAACGTTTGTCAGACGTTGATGATGCCAAAGGTGTTTACCACGGCATCAATATCAAACTCATGAAATCTGCCGGGATATACGAGGCTAAACAAATGATAAACAAAGCCCGCGAACTTAATCTTAAAATACTTATAGGCTGTATGAGCGAAACCAGCTGCGCCACCCTTGCCGCCGCCGCCCTTGCCCCACAATGCGATTGGGCCGACATTGACGGGCCGTTACTCACCACAAACAATCCATATCAAATACCCGCGATGGTTGATGGTAAGTGGGTGTTAAGTGATAAAGTAGGGTTGGGGTTGAATGTTATCGGGTAATTTACTCACTACGCTTCGCTGGCGACCCTCATTGCGACGCAGAGAGGGTAGAAAAAAATAAAATCTTTTATCCTCTTTGCGCGCAGCGAAGAGAGGGTGGTTGAGCAAAGCAATGACCGGGTGAGGAATAGCCGCAATGAAATTGGAAAAAAGTCTTTAAATCAAAAAAGGGATGCTTTCGCACCCCCTTTTCTTCGTTAGTTAGTTTAGTCAGTATAGTGTTGTTATTATAGTTCTTCGTCGTGCTGGCTTACGTCCAAACCTGCAAGCTCTTCTTCAGGAGTAACGCGTAGCGGGCTGATCAGGTCAGTAACTTTAAGTAGTACAAATGCACCTACAAAAGCAAATACCGATACGGCAACCAATGCAATTAAGTGTGTTTGAAATAATGAGAAATTACCATTTATCCAACCATCGTTACCAGCGCTGTTAACAGCTTTAGTAGCGAAGATACCGGTCATTAACATACCTACCATACCACCTACACCGTGGCAAGGGAATACGTCAAGTGTATCATCAATGTTGGTTTTGCTTCTCCAGATAACTACCAGGTTACTAATAACCGCGGCAACTATACCTACAATAAGCGAGCTTGATACGGTGATATAACCTGCAGCAGGTGTTACAGCAACCAAACCTACAACAGCACCAATACAAGCGCCCATTGCCGATGGTTTTTTACCTCTCAGGATATCAAAGAAGATCCATGACATGGCAGCAGCAGCAGATGCGGTAGTAGTAGTAGCCAATGCAGTAGCAGCAAGTTCACCAGAACCTAATGCAGAACCTGCGTTGAAACCAAACCAGCCAAACCAAAGTAAGCCTGTACCTAATATTACGTAGCTGATACGTGCAGGGGTGTGAACCTCTTCGGCACCTGTACGTTTTTTAAGATATAGTGCTGATGCAAGTGCAGCCCAACCGGCAGACATGTGTACAACGGTACCACCTGCAAAGTCTAACACTCCCTTTTTAAAGAAGTAGCCTTGTGGGTGCCATGTTGCGTGTGCTAACGGGATGTAAATAATAACGATAAATAGAGTAATGAAAATTAAGTATGAGTTGAAACGGATACGTTCGGCAAATGCACCGGTAATAAGCGCTGGTGTAATAACCGCGAACTTTAACTGGAACATGGCAAAAAGAATAACCGGGATAGTTCCCCATGAAACACCTATAGTATTTTGCATCATGAAGAATGATTTTGGGTTACCAATTAAGCCCAAGCCGCCCACATCTTCGCCAAAAGCCATGCTGAAACCAAATACTACCCAAATGATAGTGATAAGGCCCATACATACAAAGCTTTGCAACATGGTAGAAATAACGTTCTTTTTACGCACCATACCGCCGTAAAAGAAGGCAAGGCCAGGTGTCATTAATAATACCAGCGCGGTTGAAATTAGCAACCATGCAACATCGGCACCATTGTAAGTTGCCGGTTTGGCAGCTACTGTTGCTCCCGGGTACATAAACGCCAGGATAACTACAATAACGAGAATTCCAAAGGGTACAATTTTTTTCATGTTAAGATTTAAGTTAATAATTGATTGTTTAGTACATAGTTAATTAATCGGGTGGTTGGGCCGATAATTAATTTTTATAATTAATGTAATGATCAGTTTAACCTCATAGCCGGTTCATTCATAGAAGAGTTTTTCAACTCGTCGGTTAAATGCTGGATATTGGATTTAATGTTAAGGATTATGAAATAAGCGAGACTGAATACCAGGGATAATAGTACGCTTACCAAAATGGCCACTTTTGCAATATCCTGCAATGCTTCTACCTTAAAAGCAAGCATTGTTGTAAAGATGGACATGGTAAAACCGATGCCGGCCAACGTGCCCATACCAAAAACCTGTTTCCATTTAACATTATTTGGCAGGCTGGCCAATTTTAATGCTACAAGCACACGGCTGAACAAGAAAATGCCTGCCGGTTTACCTATAACCAAGCCAAATATGATACCCATACCCAAGCTTGTCCCTAATGAACTTACGATGTGCTCGGGCATTAATATGGCTGTATTAGCAAGTGCAAAAAGGGGCAAAATCAAAAAGTTAACCCAGCCGTGAATGGCTTTTTCAATTTTAGGCAATGTTTTTACAGGGGTAGCAAATGCCACCAATACGCCTGTTATACTTGCCTCAACACCAGAGTTAAATATCGCATACCATATCAATAACGACAATGTTATTTGTATCACACCAAACTTTACCTTAAAATAGTTGCAGGCAAATAATGCCGCGTAAAGTATAGCTGCAATACCTAACAACACCCAGTTAAGATGGCCGCCGTAAAATAAGGCTATTACCGCAATGGCGCCAAGGTCGTCAATTATAGCAAGGGCCATAAGTAATATTTTTAACCCTACAGGTACCCGGCTGCCCAATAACGACGCAACCCCTACAGAAAAAGCAATATCAGTGGCGGTAGGTATGCCCCAGCCATGTACATAGCTGGTGTGTAAATTAAACGCCACAAATATCATAGCAGGAACAGCCATGCCACCAAGAGCAGCGCCAAATGGCAAAATGGCTTTTTTTAAGCTCGAAAGTTCACCATTGATCAACTCCCTTTTAATTTCCATCCCGGCCATTAAAAAAAAGAATGCCATCAGGAAATTATTTATAAAGCTCGTAAAGTTTTCAGGTGCATGAAAAGATGTGGGGTTATGTAACCAGTCGCGGTTCCAAAAATCCCGGTACAAGTGCGTAACTCCGCTCATATTAGCCAGTAACATAGATACCATGGTACACACAATAAGCATGATGCCGGTAAAGCGGCTGTCATTTATTAATATCCTTAACGGATTAATTGCTTTGATCAGTAATTTTTCCATGGCAATGTTATAGTTATAAATACCCGGCTGTATTTGATGTAGCCAGGTATTTATTATGATTCAAATTAATCTACGTAGCCTAAAACGCCCATTTCAGGTATGTCAAGCCCTGCAATCTCATCTTCTGCTTTAACCCTGATAGGGGTAATTTTATTTGATATTTTAAAGAAGATGTACATCACGATAAATACAAATACTACACAGGTTACTGTGCCAATGCACTGTGCGCCAAGCTGGCCCCAATCGCCATAAAAGCCACCTTTTACAGTGCCTTTAACACCATTCCAGCCATCGCCGTATGAACCATCAGCAAAAAGGCCTAATGATAAAACGCCCCATGCGCCATTGGCGCCATGCACTGCAAACGCGCCTACAGGGTCGTCAATTCTAAATTTATTATCCATCAGATGAATAACTAATACAACCAGGCAACCCGCTATTGCGCCAATTATAACCGATGATAATGAGTTAACAAACGCGCAAGGTGCTGTTATAGCTACCAAACCTGCAAGCATGCCATTTGCAAGCATACCCGGGTCTGGTTTTTTACCTTGCATGTACAATATAGCTAACACAGCCAGTGTGCCAGCGGTACCGGCCATCATGGTATTTACGGCAACTATACTGATACGAAAATCGCCACCGGCCAATGTAGAGCCAGGGTTAAAGCCAAACCAGCCTAAAGCCAAAATAAAAGTACCTAATAATGCCATTGGGATATTGTGCCCGGGGATAGTGTTAGCTGAACCATCGGCATTAAACTTGCCGATACGCGGGCCAATAATTATAGCGCCTGCAAGGGCTGCAATACCACCAACAAGGTGCACAACAGATGAGCCCGCAAAATCAACCATGCCATGCCCTAATCCAAAATTAGCGCCCAGTTGAGACAGCCAGCCGCCACCCCAAACCCAGTTGCCGTATATTGGATACACGAACATGGAGATGAATAAGCCAAATATCAGGAAAGACTTAAATGACCATCTTTCAGCCATTGAACCCGTAGGGATAGTGGCGGTCGTATCCATAAATACCATTTGGAATAAGAAAAGGGTAAATACACCCACATCATAAACCTTGCTGTTTAAGAAAAATCCAACAGAGCCGGCAATGCCAAAGTCGTGCCCAAACAAGTGTATCACAACTTCGTGGCTTACTACGCCCGGTGCGCCGCCTAAAGTAGCCGCGTTAAGCGCGCCGCCAAACATAAATGCAAAGCCGCAAACCCAAAATCCGAACATGCCGATCGCATAAACCATAAAGTTCATACCCATGGTATGTGCAACATTTTTCTTTTGTGTAAACCCGGTTTCAACCAAAGCGAAACCAGCTTGCATAAACATTACCAGGAACCCTGCTATAAGGGTCCACATGATGTTGATGGCAATTTTGTTGTGCCCAATAGCGTCAACAATTTCGGTAGCGGTTGGCTGACCGGATTTTGCAGCTGTAACATCGGCTGCGGTTCCGGTTTTAGCGCCTGTAGCATCTTGTGCCAGAGAGCGCAGTGGCTGGAAAACCGTTAGCAACACTAATACTATCAGGCCAACAAGCAGGTAGGATGGGATTTTTTTTGGTAGAAATTTTAATTTCATAGTTTTAAAGGATAAAGTTTAGTTAATAGTTATTATTAGTCAGGTCAGTATTTTAGTGCGCGATAATGAATAATAGCCCTGGTGTTGTTAGCTTAAATAGTACTAAGAAAACAGCACCAGCCCAAGGTGCAACCTGTAAGCTGATGCCGGTTTAATTAAATCACAATTAGAAACATTTATATAAACTGTCGCGGTGTTTAATGCAAATTTTGGCTTGTTTTGGATAAAAATGAAAGCCTTATCAAGGGTTTTGGTGTTTTTAATATCATTAATCATGTAAACAAACTTATTTTTTACGATGATTAAGGTTTCAGCAATGTTATTTAAACGAAAAACAACTATTAAATTAATAATATATCTAAATGGCGCGGAAATTAAATCCCTTAATGGCGTAAATCTATTACTAATCATTAAAATATCTTTCAATACTGTCAATTGCACATGCTAAAATAACAATATTAAAACAATATTATCAATAAAAATTGTATTTTTTTGTAAATTCTTTCAAAAAACCGGTCTTATAATGAAAAATTAATCTTATTTATTTAATATCTGGTGTCTGAAAAACCTTTATTTTATCATTTTATGGGCATATTTTTAAATTCAGGCCAGATATTATATCTTTTCAGAAAATTCAGGAAATCGGCAGGGATTATTGGATTATTTCAAATGTCAAAGAGAAAAAGCTGGTCTGTTTGCGGTTTTACCTTAGTTTCTATAGGCAAAAAGTTAGAAATTGTGATTCCCAACAACCTTACCCGGCTATTTTCGGTATCGGTAGCGGCAAGTAATGTTTTAGATGTGCTCAATATAGTATTGGCATCATCTATATTCTCCGGGAGTGAAAGGCTGCGTGTTATTTGCTTAAAGTCGCTGTATTTTATCTTGAGGGTGACGGTGCGCCCTTTTAAATGATATTTTAATAGCCGGTCATGCACTGTTTTGGCTATCTTTTCCAACTCGGCGTGCATTTCCTCAATATCGGTCAGGTCGTAAGCAAAAGTATCTTCAGCGCCCATTGATTTTGTTTCGCGATGAGGTTGCACGTCGCGGTCATCAATACCCCGCACTATATTATAATAAAAGGTGCCTGCTTTACCAAAGCGGCCGGTCATATCTTTCAGGGTTAATTTCTTTAGGTCGGCACCCGTAAACAGGCCCTGTTTTTTCATTTTTTGGGCTGTTACCATGCCTACGCCGTAAAACTTTTCTACCGGCAGCTGCTCCATGAAATTTTCTATGGATGACGGGCCTATGAACATCAAACCATCGGGCTTCTTAATATCCGACGCGATCTTCGCTACAAACTTATTGATAGATACCCCGGCAGATGCAGTAAGGTTCAATTCATCTTTTATGGCTTGTTTTATTTGTTGCGCGATCTCGATAGCAGAGCCTATCGATAGTTTATCGTTAGTAACGTCCAAGTACGCCTCATCCAACGAGAGCGGTTCTATCAGATCGGTATATCGCCCAAAAATCTCGCGGATCTTCTGCGATACCTCCTTGTAAGCGGCAAAACGTGGCTTTACAAATATGGCATGCGGGCAAAGCTGCAATGCTTGTTTAGACGACATGGCCGAACGGATCCCAAACTTGCGGGCTTCGTAACTGGCGGTAGCAACCACACCGCCCCGTCCTTCGGGCAGGCCGCCAACAACAAGAGGCTTGCCCTGGTACTCGGGGAAATCGCGCTGCTCTACCGACGCGTAAAATGCGTCCATATCAATATGGATTATTTTACGTTTTATCGATATTTCGTTGTCGGCCACTGTATGTTACGGATATTAAAACTGGTTATTTAATTTACCTTTGGCAAAATTACTCAACTGCATATAAATATAATGTCATCCCATCACATTGTACGCGAAAAACAGGAACCTGCCCTGCTGTTATTAAGTGTCGATAATTTCGAGGAAGAGTTATTGGGCCAATTGCTGGAGTGGAGCCCCACAGTAATAACCACGCCGCTAATTGCTGAGCAGATGAACAGCTACGAAATAAAGATAGATATTATTGTAGCCGATGAAATTGACGAAACCCTGCAATCAGATATCAAACAGATCCCGCAAGCGGGGACATCGCAGGTAGAGGCCGCTTTAAACTTCCTCATCCAAAACGAATACAAAGCCGTTAATGTAGTGGCCGATGTGGTTAGCTTTGATGATTTTACGGCCTTCGCCCCTAAAATAAACATCGTGATATACAGCGGTAACCAAAAAATTTACCCGGTTACACCAGGCTTTAATAAATGGAAACCCGCGGGCGAAGATATTCGCATTTTATCGATATCTTCAAACCTACAAACCAGTGGGTTGATTGATAATGGTGATGGTGGTTTTGTAACCACAAGCGATGGGTTTATCAGCATTGATTTTGACGGAGATTTCCTTTTTATCTCAGAAGAGATCTGATTAGGATACAAGCCTGACAAACAGGCTGATTAGCGGCCTGTTTTTTGTACAAAAATAATTATACATTAATTAAACCGTTGATGTGTTTCATAGTCTTATACATACATCGGCCTTGAAGGTGCCGATCAATTATAAATTTCAAGATGAAAACAGGATATAAAAAATTATTAACTATTGCCTTAAGCGGAGTGTTACTCCTGTCTTTTGGCCTATCTGCCAATGCCCAACGTGGTAGCAGAGGCGGTGGTGGTGGTGGCGGCGGCGGAAGCCGTTCATCAGGTGGCTTTAGCGGCGGTGGTGGTGGCGGCGGTTTTAGTCGTCCGTCAAGCGGTGGCAGTAGCGGTGGTTTTAGCCGCCCATCATCCGGAGGATCTGCCGGTGTTGGCGTAAGCCGTCCATCAGGTGGTTTTAGTCGCCCGTCAGGTGATGCAGGTGTTAGCCGTCCGTCTGGTGGATTTAGCCGTCCAAATAATAGTGGTTTCAGTCGCCCTTCAGGTGGTTTTAATCGCCCTAACAATAGCGGCATAGCAGGAACAAGAGGTACAACAGGCTTTGGCGGCCGTGGTACAGCAGTTGCGGGCAGCCGTGGTAATTATGGCTATAGCCGTGGTAATTACGGTAGTGGCGTAAGAGGCGGTTACCGTGGTGGCAACTATGGCCGTTACGGTTATGGTTACAATCGTGGCTACTATGGCGGTTCACGCTATTTTAACCGCGGATTTTATAACAACCGTGGGTTTTACAATTCGTATTATTTGCCACGGATAGGTTTTAGCATAGGCGTGTTGCCATTTGGCTACTACCCTTTCTATTACGGCGATTACCAATACTACTACAGCGATGGTTTATACTACCAGCAATACAATAACCAATACACGGTGGTTGAACCGCCGGTAGGTGCCGAGGTAAATTCATTACCATCTAAAGCTGATGCTATTACCATTAATGGCGAGCAATACTACGAAAGTAACGGTGTGTATTACCGCGCGGTTACCAAAGATAATGGTACCGTTGTTTACGAAGTTGCCGGTAAAGATGGTGAACTGAATACAGCCGATGGTGGCGCAGGTGCCGGTGCTGAATATGACCAGCCTTATCAGATAGGCGACGTTTTAACCACCTTGCCGCAGGATAGCCGTAAGATCAAAGTAAACGGTGAAAAATTATACGTAGCTCCTGATGGGACTTATTTCCAGGAAACACGCGATAACGATAATAACAAAGTATATAAAGTTGTAGGCCTTGCAACAGACGAGCCCGAAGACAATAACTAAATTATTAAAAATGTATTTAACGGCGGGTGCTGCAAAGCACCTGCCTTTTTTTGTGCCCTATATTTACAGATAAACCCGGGGCTGGAATTCATCCAAACAATTTTTATCCCCCGTGCATTATTTGTTAAGTTAGGTTATGAGACATGCGCATCATGGGCATTACCGAAATGTGCCGATGTTTGTCAGGCTCGCTCAAACGTGTGCCATAAACCTATTTACAGGATTAATAATTATGAAAGCCCTAATATTAAATTGCACCCTTAAGCCGTCGCCGGCAGCATCAAATACTGAAGCATTGGCTAATGAGTTTGTTGGCGAGCTGGAAAGCCTTGGGGTTGAAACGAACATGATTCGCGTGGCAGATCTCAATATTATCACGGGCATAAAATCTGACTTGGGCGAAGGCGATGCCTGGCCCGCTATTTTAGAAGAGCTTTTAGCATCCGAGATATTAATCATAGCCACCCCCACTTGGATGGGAACCATGAGCAGCGAAGCTCTGAAAGTTTTAGAACGTATAAACGGGCTTTACCCAAAACGTGACGCACAGAACCGGCCGGTTACTTTTAACAAGGTTGCGGGCTTTGTAGTGACCGGTGCAGAGGATGGCGCCCGCCACGTAGTATCAGAAATAGCAGGCGCGCTGATGGACGTTGGCTTTACCATCGCGCCGCAATCTTACACCTATTGGAACAATGGTCCCGGTCCCGGGGATAACTACCTGGAGAGCGATTATCGAAAAGAATGGTCGATACAAACGGGTAGGGCTGCTGCCGCAAATGTGGTGGCGGTTGCTACAGCCTTAAAAACCACACCCATTCCCGGCAGGGAATAACATTGGCGTTGATATCATTACCTTTGCGGTATGATCGACGTTGTATTAAAGAAAGGTAAAGAGAAAGCCGTATTGCATAAGCACCCCTGGGTATTTTCGGGCGCGATAGAAAACGTGAAGGGCAAACCTGTTAATGGCGAAATTATCCGCCTGTTGGATAGCAAGAATGGTTTCCTGGCTTACGGTTTTTACAACGATCAATCGCGCGTTGCCGTCAGGTTATTGGAATGGGATGAAAGTGTTGCTGTTAATGATAATTGGTTTCGTGAAAAGGTAAAGGTTGCTGTTGCCGGCCGTGCCCATATCCTTGCCGACGGAACAACGGATACCTGCCGTTTGATCTTCAGCGAATCTGATTACCTGCCCGGCCTTATCGTAGATAAATACGCCGACCACTTAGCTGTGCAGGTGTTAACATCGGGTATGCAAAACGCCATGCCGGTTATTATAGATGAGCTTAACGCACTTTTAAAGCCGACCAGCATCTTTGATAAAAGTGATGCAACATCCCGCTCGCACGAGGGGCTGGAAACCACCAACGTTTTATTGGCCGGCAACCAACCACCCGAATTGGTGATGGTAAAAGAGAATGGCATCAGCTATGGCATCAACATCACCGAAGGCCAAAAATCAGGCTTTTATTGCGATCAGCGTTATAACCGCCAATTATTGGCAAGCTACGCGAAAGGCAAGAAGATGCTGGATTGCTTTAGTTATACCGGCGGTTTTACTTTAAATGCGTTCAAACATGGTGCGGCATCTGTTACCAGTGTAGATAGCTCTGCACTTGCGCTGGAAACGCTTGAGGAAAACATCCGCTTAAATAAATTTGAGGGGATGGAGCATAACGCCATAAAATCTGACGTGAACGCACAACTGCGTAAGTTTAGGGATGAAGACGCCAAGTTTGATATCATTGTGCTCGATCCGCCAAAGTATGCGCCATCGCGGTCGGCGTTGGATAGGGCATCGCGGGCTTATAAAGATCTTAACCGGTTAGGCATGCAACTGCTAAACAGCGGCGGCTTGCTGGCTACCTTCTCCTGCTCGGGCGCTATGGATATGGAAACTTTTAAACAAGTATTGGCCTGGGCTGCCCTTGATGCCGGCAAGCAGGTGCAGTTCATCTACCAGTTTCACCAACCCGAAGACCATCCCGTTAGGGCATCATTCCCGGAAGGGGAGTATTTGAAGGGGTTATTGTGCAGGGTTTGGTAGAATAATTTCCTGCTAACTAAATATGTCATTAATATATAGGCTTGGTCACGGCAACCCATCCATAACAAAGCAACCTCCAAACTATGCGTAATACACAGTTTGGAGATTGCTTTATACCACGCAATTATGCGCGGTTATACTATCGGCAGGAAACCTAAGTAAAAATTAATCTAAAGTTATTTGCCTTTTGATGCTTTCTTCAAGAGATATAAAGGTCTCGGTGCGTTGTATGCCCTTTACGCTTTGGATGTTTTCGTTTAACACTTCGCGCAGGTGGTTGGTATCGTGGCATACAATTTTAGCGAAAATGCTGTAGCTGCCGGTTGTATAATGCAGCTCTACAATTTCGGGCACGGCCTTTAATTGTTTTACGGCATCGTTATACTGCGACCCTTTCTCCAGGAATATTCCCAGGAAAGCGGTTACATCATAACCCAGCTTTTGCGGGTTTACTTCCAGGCTGGCACCTTTAATTACACCCATCTCCTCTAACTTTTTCATCCGCACGTGTATGGTTCCGCCTGAAACGATCAATTCTTTTGCGATTTCGGTGTAAGGTGTGGTCGCATTTTTCATCAATATCGATAAAATCTGTATATCCAGATTATCAATTTCTAAATTTTGAGGTTTCCTGTGAGGCATAATTTTAAATATCTATATTCAAATACAAGTATAATTATAATAAAAGTAAAAATAAAAATATTTTGTTGAAATATTTGCAAGAAAGTATCAACTCTGTTAGATTTGTATAGAGCAAATGACAATTGCTTTATCGTTCTTTAAAAACAAACATTGTTGGGTGGTGAAATTTTTGGCAGACACACCTCCTTGTCCCGGTGGCGGAGAATATGGAAAACCCGAAGCGGGCTAACTACTCTTTGAAGGTTCGAACCCTTCCCCAACAGCTATTAGATCGGAAGATCTAATTAACATCCTGTAGGATGGTGAAATTTTGGCAGACACACCTCCTTGTCGCGGTGGCGGAGATAATGGGAAACTCTTAGCAATAAGAATAACCACTCTTTGAAGGTTCGACCCCTTCTCCTACAGCTCTTCTCATAATTTAGGTTTATAATTGGTTAGTAAAGGCCCCTGCCCATCAGGGGCTTTACTTGTATAAGAGATTTTTTTTCTAACCTATCACACGACCATTTAATATCGAATAATGAATTTGAACTTCGGGTATTGGATTTACTTCATTATTCCGTGTTGATATACTAATAAACAAAAAATCCCGGCTGTTTACCGGGATCTTCGCATAATATTTAATAATCAGATCTCTCATTAAAAGAATTTAAAGCCTACGCTTAAAGCCCATATATTTTGGCGCTGGCCATAACTTTCGTTTATTTTAGTAAGGCCACCCTCGTAACGCAAATCGGCAGTTATATGGCCAATATCAATACCGCCACCTACCTGGTAACCCAGCGTGCTTTTTTTGTAATTGCCAAAATCATTGTAAGCGCCACTTACGTTATCGCTAAAGTTTTGGTTTTTATCCATCAGGTAGCTGTAAACCGGGCCGCCCATAATCCTAAAGTTTAGGTTATCGCCACCAAAACCTTTACCTATTAACAAGGGTATATTGATGCTGGTAAAGGTTACCTTACCATTTGTAGTTACAGTGCCGCCGTTGTTATTAAAATCGAACTTACCGCCGCTGCTGGCTACATATAGCTCGGGCTGTAAATAAAGGCTGCTTCCAAAACGCGCAAATAAACCTGCCTGATAGCCCGCCACGGTAGATTCGCTTACATTATTGGCACTGATCTTGGAAAAGTTGACGCCCGCTTTGGCACCCAGCGAGAACTGTGCTTGGGCACTTATTGCCGCCATAAATAGTATGGCAACGCTTAACAAACATTTCTTCATAGTAGTAATTGTTTAGTTGATAAAAAAAGTTAGATGTGCAGAGTGTTAAAAGTTTAACACTCTGCAAGATATTAAACGCCTGTAGCGGGGTATTTTTTATATTTTTGCTTAAATATTTTATTGTATGGCAGAGATAACGATCAGTAACAAGGATTGGGAACGTATAAAAATTAAGGTTCAGCGCAAATATAACAACCTTACCGACGAGCAATTACAATATACCGAAGGCCAGGAAGACAGCCTGATAACCCGCCTGATGGACCTGGTTAACCGCGACCGTAAATACGTGGTATTTACTCTTACCAAAGCGTTGGTGAACATGGATACTAACCGCCTTTAAATTTAGTTTATTATATAAAAGCCGTTTGGCTTTTATATATTTATAGTTCAAGAGGTTGGGAGCATGGAAAAAAGTGTGATAAGCAAATACAAAAAACCGGCGATATATATTGGCGGGCTGGCAATTGCTGTTAGTTTATGGAGTTTTCAGGACGATCTTTTCCAAATCTCGAAAAACCTGGATGTATTTGCATCGGTATATAAAGAGGTTAACATTAATTATGTTGATGATATAAACTCGGCAAAACTGATTAAAACAGGTGTTGATGCTATGCTGGAGGGGCTGGACCCTTATACCGAGTTTGTGCCCGAATCTGAAATTGAAGATTACAAACTGCATTATGTAAGCACCCAATATGGTGGCATAGGTGCAAGCATTTTTTTGCGTGATAGCAAAGTTTATGTGTCTGATGTATTTGCCGGTTTCCCGGCCCAAAAGGCAGATATACGCCAGGGCGACCAGATGCTAAAGATAAACGATATTGAGCTTATCGGTAAAACTAACGACCAGATAAGCCAATTGCTTAAAGGATCTAAAGGCGCGGTTATTAAGTTGTTAATGAAGCGTGACGCAGATACTCCTCTTGTAAAAACCCTCACCCGCGACGAAATAAAACAGCCAAATGTAGTTTACACCGGCATAGTAGCCAACAACATGGGTTATATAAAACTGAACAAGTTTTTAGAAAACTCGGCCGAAGAAGTAACTACCGCGCTTATTGCTCTTAAAAAGAACAACCCCAACGGTATCATCCTCGACTTACGATCTAACGGTGGCGGCATCTTGCAGGAAGCCGTAAAAATTGTGAACTTGTTTGTACAAAAAGATGTACAGGTGGTATCGCAACGCGGAAAAGTCAAAGAAAAGAATTTTACTTATAATACGGTATCAACTCCGTTAGAACCAAATTTACCGTTGGTGGTATTGGTTAACAGCCGCTCGGCATCAGCATCAGAAATTGTAGCCGGTGCGTTGCAGGATCTGGATAGGGCTATTATAATAGGCCAGCGCAGCTACGGTAAAGGCTTGGTACAACAAACCTTTAACCTGCCTTACAATAGTTTGGTAAAAGTAACGGTGGCTAAATACTTCGTACCATCGGGCCGTTGTGTTCAAGAGTTGGATTACAGCCATCGTAAAGATGATGGTAGTGTTATTAAAATGGCCGATTCATCTATCCACGAGTTTAAAACCCGTAATGGCCGCTCGGTTTATGATGGCAGCGGCATATACCCGGATATCTATATAAAGCAGGATAGGTTCGCTAACATTACCCAAACGCTGGTAAGCAAGCTGTTTGTTTTTGATTACGCTACAAAATACCGTAACGCGCATCCGCAGCTTATAGACCCAAAATCCTTTACTTTAACAGATGAAGGGTATGCCGATTTTACCAAATACCTGGAAGGTAAGAATTATACTTATAGCACCATATCCGAAAAAATGCTGGGCAGCTTAAAAACAGAAGCGACCAGAGAGAAGCAGTTTACCGAGATCCAGGCCGAGTATGAGGCGCTTAAAGCCAAAATGGCCAGCAGCAAAAAGAACGATCTGCAACTACATAAGGAAGAAATAAAGCAGGTGCTTGAAAACGAAATAGCATCGCGATATGCGTACGAGAAAGGCCGCTACGAAGCTAACTTTAAGTATGATAAGGAACTGGCCGAAGCTGTAAAAACGATGCAGGATAAAGCTCAGCTGGCAGCTATCCTTAAAGGAATAGGCGATTATAAAACCATAGGCAAACCCGTATTAGCCATGGCCGGTAAAAAAGAAGATAGGGATTAGAAGCAAGAAATAAGAGCCAAGAATCGAGACGATTTAACCATACAAATACAAAGCTTTTCGACTATTTGGAGGTTATTTTGCATCCTCTGCCTTTCCTCTTTTATTTTGATGTAACATCGATGTTATAACTATTTTAAGTTTAAACTATAACAAGCTATATCTGTCATACCTGCATTAAAACATAAAAACAACGTTATGAAAAAGATTATCATCACTGCAGCAATATTTTTTAGCTGTATAGCATACAAATCTGCCGATGCGCAAATTAGTTTAAGCCTTAACATCGGCAGCCAGCCTGAGTGGGGCCCGACAGGTTACGACCATGCAGATTATTACTATATGCCGGATATTGATAGCTACTACGATGTACCGGCTCATCAATACATTTACCTTGAGAACAATAGTTGGGTGCGCCATGCAAGTTTACCGGCAAGATACAGTAACTACAACCTATACAATGGTTATAAAGTCGTTGTAAACGAGCCAAGGCCATGGACCCGCGCCACCGTTTACCGTACTAAGTATGCCAATTATAAAGGCCATAAAGGTCAAACCATTATACGCGATAGCCGTGACGTTAAATATAGCAACCATTGGGCTGGCAACAATTATAACCGCCCCGTTCGTGTTGTAGAGCATAAAAAGGTTGTAAAATACAAAGGAAACAATGGCAACCACGGGGATAATGGCAACCATGGTAATAAAGGAAACGGGCACGGTAAAGGCCATTAATAATTGCCATATAATATAAAAAGCGTCCCGAAAATTTCGGGACGCTTTTTATTCCTTATTGTTTTTAGTTTTTTATTAGCACTAAGTTGATCACTTTTTCCAACTCCTCCAAGTCGAAAGGCTTGGCAAGATATGTTTCCGCGCCGGCATGATCTGCAAGCAACTGAATGTCGCTATTGGCCGAAAAATACACCACAGGTATGTTTTTTAGCACTTCGTCTTTTTTAAGGGTTTGGGTAGCAATGATGCCGCCGGCGTCAGGGATCCAATTGTCCATCAGAATAACATCGGGCGATATACCGCTAACTTTTTCGGTAATATCATTGCAGTCCGTAAAGGTATGAACCTCCCAGCCTTGTTCTTCTAAGATATAACTACAGATCGATAGAATGTCTTCATCATCATCAAAAATGATGATTTTTTTTGCTTTGTCGCTCATTGGTAAGTAGAGGGGTGAAGCTATAAATAAGTTTTAAAAAAAGCAAATTTTTTAATTAGATATATAATGCATCACGCACATCACAAACACGTTCACAATTCTTAAAACTCAAGTTCCAGCAATACGGGACAATGGTCTGAATGTTTTGCCTCTGGCAGTATAGCGCAGCGTTTAATATTATCTACAAGTTCCTTACTTGCCATGGCATAGTCAATACGCCAACCAAGGTTTTTGCCACGTGCACCAGAGCGGAAACTCCACCAGGTATAATTATGCGGCTCTTTGTTACAATGCCGGAAAGTATCTACAAAGCCCGACTCTACAAAATTCTCCATCCATTCGCGCTCTTCGGGTAAAAAGCCCGATGAGTTGGCGTTTGACTTTGGGTTATGAATATCAATAGGTTTATGGCAAATGTTGTAATCGCCGCAGATAACTAAATTTGGATGCTCTACCTTTAAAAGGATAAGATATTTACCAAACTCATCCAGGAAACGGTATTTGAAGATCTGGCGCTCATCGCCGCTTGATCCGGAAGGGAAATAGGCGCTCATTACTGATACTTCATCGAAATCAACCCTGATGCAACGGCCTTCGCGGTCAAAATCGTGGATGCCACATCCGTACTCTATGTGGTTTGGGGTTGTTTTGCTGAATATCGCAGTGCCACTGTAGCCTTTCTTTTCGGCAGGGAACCAGTAGTGGTTGTAGCCTAATGCATCAACAAGGCCAAGCTCTTTAATTACATCTGGCGTGGCCTTAATTTCCTGTAAGCATATCACATCAGCGTCGGTGGCTTGTAACCATGCCAACCAATCTTTACTTATAGCCGAACGAATGCCGTTAACATTATAGGTAATTATCTTCATTTTACTTTGGGCCATAGCAGTTTGTCCATCTGTTTACACTCTTTTTTGCTAAGTAGTTCCACGGTCATGGGTATGTTATTGTCCGGCCTGTCGTTTCCATCTTTTTTAACAGCGGCTATCTGGTCAACCATATCAATACCTGTAACCACTTCGCCATAAACGGTGTAATTTTGGTCGAGATGTGGCACGCCACCTGCGGTGGTATAAATATCGCGCTGCCAGGTTGGGATCTTACGTCCTTTTAAGCGGGTCATTTCTAATGTATCAAGTTTACCGTTCGTCCAGCGTTTGCCCTCTACAATATAAAACTGGCAGGCGCTTGACGCTTTCTTAGGGTTGTCATCACGCGCAGCGGCCAATACGCCTCGTTTATGAAATAAGCTATCGCGAAACTCTGCGGGCACCGTGTACTTTAAATCCCCGTTGCCCAGTTCGGCGCCGGGTTTGTTTTTCGCGGTATCGCGCGAGTCCGGGTCGCCGCCCTGGATCATAAAGTTTTGTATCACCCTGTGGAAAAATGTCCCATTATAAAAGCCCTGCTTGGTAAGCTTTATAAAATTATCGCGGTGGAGCGGCGTTTGGTTATATAGGCGGATTATAACGTTTCCATACGTTGTTTTAATACGAACGTATTGGTTTTTGGGCGGTTTGGCGAAAGCTATACTTATGGTAAGCAGCAATAAACAAATAATAAATATTTTTTTCATATCGTTCGGTTATCCTATTAAAAAATCCATTCCATTTCCGATTCAAAATAGTCGATTATAAGCGATTTTATCAACATCTCTTGCTCTAATATCGTGTAGTTGGGAACAACTTTCACCAGTTTCCAGTGCGGCCAGCCATCTTGATCAAGCCCCTCCAATTCATAAAAGCCCATTTTGCTAAACAGCTTGCAGTTGGCAATATGCATTAGTTCTTCCTTTTGCCTTTTACTGAATTTTTTGGCGCCCTGCCCCAGTTCCTGAACACCTATCAAAAACATCACTACTTTAATGTCGGGTTTTTCATTGTCGAATTCTGTTGCAATTTTGTCTTGCAATGCGGCCCATTTTAAATTTATCTCAGCAGGTTTCATAAGGGCAAATATACTGATGTAGCACGGTTATCAGCATTTATCATTGTGCTCAATTAACAACATTGTTACGTACTTAAAATATGATTAGCATTTTATTAACTACTTTTGCGTTGTATTGCTAAATGCATAGCTTGTTTTGAAAAAAAGCACTTACCATATTTTTTGCGCATGGGCGCTGATGCTCTGTTTCATAACAGGGCAGTATATGGTATTTGCCCACCAGCACAACATCATAAAAACATTACACGCAAAAAACTGCACCGATTGCCATAACACCTCAAAGCAGGACATTAAAGAAAAATGCCAGCTTTGCGATAGTATGCACCATACTTACATGGAGCTGCCCGGCAATAATCAATACGCGTCATTTACCCCTTCAAATCATACCTTCATTACTTTTGAGTATGATTTTAAAAGCATTGCCCTTGTATTATCGCAAGGCCGTGCGCCCCCTGTAGTTTCATAATACTTACCTATCTTTTCAACGCCGCGTCATGTGGCATTTTATCGTATTTCTTTAATTTATTATTATGAAACTTAAGCTTATATATTGCTTTATATTTTTGTTCGTTCAGTTGTCTGCATTTGCAGATGTTATAGACTTTAAGGGTAAAGTTGTTGATGCCAAAACCAACGAGCCGTTGATTGGCGCCACTGTAAATATTCCCGATCTTCGCCTTTCTGTGGCCACCAACAACAATGGCGAATTCTCGTTCAAATCGATCCCGGCCAAAGGCCGTTTTGTAGTGCAGGTACAATATCTTAGCTACAAAACGCTGACCCAAACCGTAGATTTTTCATCTGCTGCACCAATGGTCTTTGCTCTGCAACCAAGTGTAATAGAATCTCACGAGGTGGTGATCACCGGCACCCCCATTACATCAGGCAGCCGCAGTAACAGCACATCGGCATCGGTAGTTACCAAAGAGCAGTTGCAGGGTTCATCAACAAACTTAATTGATGCGTTAGCCAGGCAGGTGCCGGGTGTAAGCCAGATAACAACCAGCCAGGCCATCTCAAAACCCGTTATTCGTGGATTGAGCTACAACCGAGTAGTTACCTTAAATGATGGTGTTAAACAGCAAGGCCAGCAATGGGGCGATGAGCACGGTATAGAAATGGACCAGTTTGCTGCCGGCCGTGTAGAGGTGCTGCGTGGTGCTGCATCATTACAATATGGCTCTGATGCATTGGGGGGTGTTATCAACGTGATTGACCCGCCGACGCCCTCAGAAGGCAACATTGCAGGCGAGGTTTTAACCAACTATTCCACTAATAACGGCCTTAACAATACATCTGTAATGTTAAGCGGTAACGAGAATGGCTTTGTGTGGAGGGGCCGCGGCACTTACCAAAATGCTTATTCATTTAATACACCTGCGGGCCGGTACATCAACAGTGGTTTTAACCAAACCAATGTTAGCGGTATGTTAGGGCTTAATAAATCTTGGGGCTACTCGCACTTAAACTTCTCATACTTTAAAGATAACATCGGCTTTTACGATGCAGAACCTGGCGACCCTTTGTATAACGACAATAAAAGCCGCACATTAGATTACCCCCGCCAGGACATCCGCCACTATAAATTAGCGCTTAATAATAACTTCCAGTTCGGTGGCAGCTCGTTAAAGTTAGACCTTGGGTACCAGAAAAACCAGCGCCGCGAATTGGAGGACAATCCAACGCCAAACCTGTTCTTCGATATGAATACTTATTCGTTAGATGCTAAGTATTACCTGCCCGAGCATAACGGATGGCACCCGGTTGTTGGTTTAAGCAGCAGCCTAAGCCATAGTGTTAATCTTGGTGAGGAACTATTGATCCCGGCTTACGATGAGTACAGCACGGGCGCGTTCGTTTATGCTAAAAAAGTATGGGGACAAAACACGTTTAGCGCAGGTGCTCGTTTCGATTATATTATAAACAAAGGCAAAGCCCAAAATGACGACGCCGGCAACCCTATATTTGTTGGATTTGATAATAAATTCTCTAACGTGAGTGCAGCCCTGGGTTACACCCATATTTTTAACGATGTGCTAAGCTTTAAGGCTAATGCCGGTTCTGCTTTCCGTGCGCCAAACCCTGCTGAGTTGGGTAGCAACGGGGTACACGAAGGTACAAGCCGATACGAAATTGGTGATGCTAACCTGAATCCGGAGAAGAGTTACCAGGCAGATGGTACCTTAGAATATGGATCTGGCTTCGTTACCGGTAGCTTTGGGGTCTACGAAAATTACATCCACAATTTTATTTATGCATCAAATACCAACAAAGAACAAACTACGGTAGTTGACCCGGCTACAGGCTTGCCGAGGCAATTTGATACTTATCGCTACGGGCAGGTGAATGCTAACTTATATGGTTTTGAAGGTAACTTAACGTTGCACCCTGTATCATTCATCCACTTCGAGAATACTTTTAGCTACACCGAAGCAAAAAACACCACGTTCGACAGGCCTTTGCCGTTGATACCTGCCGGCACATTGCATAATACCCTTCGTTTTGAACCAAAAGTTAAAGGCATTAAGGACTTTTACTTCTACGCGGGTATAGACAACTTTTTTAAACAGAACCGTGTTGACGCCACCTTCGAAACGCCAACAGATGGCTACACCTTACTTAACGCAGGTGTAGGCGCTACGTTTAATATTGGTAAGCAGTCTTTGAAACTTTATGTATCGGGCACCAACCTTACCAATAAAGCATATTACGATGCCCTTAGCCGCTTAAGGCCGGGCCGCTACAGCCAGGAAGACCCGACTTACGGGGTTTACAACATGGGCCGTAACATAACCTTGGGGGTTTATATACCTTTTGGAACCAATAAATAGTATAGTTAGTTTAGTTAGTTAGAAAGAGAGCCCCGGAGTAGTTACCGGGGCTTTCGCTTTTTATATGATCGGGTTGATCCCTAAAATTTCCAGGTCGCGCTTTAGCTTTTCCGGGGAGGTGAAGAGCAGGGATTTGATACCCAGTTTTTCTGCCGCTAAAACATTGCGGAGGTTATCGTCAATAAACAGAGCGTTTTTAGCTTTTACGTGATACCTGTCTAATAATATCTTATAAAAAGCAGGTGTGGGCTTGCGCATTTTTTCGGTGCCCGATACAACGATGCCGTCAAACCAGTTAAGAAAATCAAAACGTTCTACAGCAATGGGGAAAGTCTCGGCCGACCAATTAGTAAGGGCATAAATTTTATAATTGCCGCTATCTTTAAGTTGTTTAAAAATCTCGACCGAGCCTTCAATGGCATCGCCAAGCATCTCGTTCCACCGGCCATAAAACGCGCGGATGTTTTCTTCGTGATGAGGGTGTTGGGCAACCAGCAATTCGGTTCCTTCATGCAAGGAGCGGCCGGCATCTTGCTCTTCATTCCAGTCAGGCTTGGTAATGTTCGCCAGGAAATCTTTCATCTCCTGCTCGTTGGCAAATAAGTTACGATAAAGATAATGCGGGTTCCAGTCGATAAGCACCGCCCCAAGGTCGAATATGATGGTATTAATCATTTCTTAGCAGCATTCTGTTTTTCAAATTTCAGTTTGAGCTTTTCCTTATTGTCTTTCTCAGTTAACTTATAATCGCTCACCACCGAATCCTTACTCATGTAAAGTACAAGCGTTTTAGCGTAAACCGTATCAATACCATCCATCTTACGGACGATCTCGTATTCAAATTTCTTTTCGGTAATACCGGTACGTTGTGGGTATTTAAGCAACCCTAAAGCTTGTTTAAAGGTTAGCCCTTTTAGTTTATGCGTAGCCAGCAGATCATCAACCATGCCGTTACGCTTAGGGAAGGTAATACCATCTCCATCGTTCCAGCCTTCTGTGGTAAACTTTTCTTTTTTTATATCGCAACCTGATAACGCCGCCATAAATGTAACTACAGTTAGGGCCTTTAAAAACACACTTTTGAACATGGCAATATTGCTAAACATTGTTTAGCAAATATCCTTTAAATTCTTCAAAGCTTGTACCTAAACTTGTTGCGTGATGCGCTTTTTTCGCCAAGGCGTTTACTTGCTCAGGGATTTCAATTTTATTTGCAATTTCAGGCGTAAATACATCCGGGAATTTACACGGGTGCGCCGTTGCTAAAAATACGCCGGCAGTATCTTTAACACTGTGATCTTGCTGGTAGGCTTTTAAAGCTTTCCAGGCAATAGCTGTATGCGGGCATGCCACATAATTGTATTCCTGGTATATTGCCTCTATTGACTTCAGTGTTTCTTCATCACTATAGGTATAGCCCACAATAAGTTTTGTGAGGGCCTCGGGGTCTTCTTTAAATAAGTCGGCTATGCGCACCCAGTTGCTTGGGTTGCCCACATCCATTGCGTTTGATAATGTTGCTACAGATGGCTTAGGTTGATAAACACCTGTTTTTAAAAATGCAGGTACTGTATCATTGGCATTGGTAGCCGCTATGAATTGCGCTACAGGCAAACCCATTTTCCAGGCTAATAAACCAGCGCCAATGTTGCCAAAATTGCCGCTTGGTACGGCGAATACAACATTGCTTATACCCTCGCGAAGCAATTGCGCGTAGGCATTGAAGTAGTAAAATGTTTGCGGGATAAGGCGGGCTATGTTGATAGAGTTTGCCGAGGTAAGGCGGAATTTCTCATTCAATTCCTTATCAGCAAAAGCGTGTTTAACTAAAGCCTGACAATCATCAAAAGTACCGTCAATTTCCAGCGCACGGATGTTTTGGCCGTTCGTGGTCAACTGCAATTCCTGGATCTGGCTTACCTTGCCTTTGGGATAAAGGATGGTTACCCTTGTATTGGGCACACCTAAAAAGCCAAGTGCAACTGCGCCGCCCGTATCGCCGGATGTGGCAACCAGTACATCCAATTCCTTTTCGCCTTCTTCTAAAAAGTAACTCATTATGCGGCTCATAAAGCGCGCGCCAAAATCCTTAAACGCCAATGAAGGGCCGTGGAATAGCTCTAAAACGTAAACATTCGCCTCTAACTTTACCACAGGTGCGTAAAAGTTAATGGCATCATGGACAATAGCCTTCAGGTCATCCGCAGGAATATCGTCACCCAAAAAGTTTTGTGCCACGTGGAACGCGATCTCCGGCAGGGTATATTGATCAATATTATTTAAAAATTTATCATCAAGCCTTGGTATCTCAACCGGCATGTATAAGCCTTTATCCTGCGGCATACTGTTAAAAACCGCCTCTTTGAATCCAACCCTTAGGTTTGTATTATTAGTGCTGTAGAATTTCATTTAAGCCCCCTCTAAATCTCCCCCGAAAGGGGAGACTTTAATTTTATGTGTTAATATTGTATTGATGTATTCCCGCTTTTCTAATAAGCCCTCCCTTTCGGGGAGGGCTTGGGTGGGGCTATTATCCCAATACCCGTGGCCCGGCATCATTTATGGTTGACACGTAGCCGTTAGAGCCTATTTTGATACTTGTTAAATGCTTTTGTAGTTTAGCAGTGATGCGTTTAGCCGTTTCCTCATCGCGGGTAAAGGCAAATACCGAAGGGCCCGAGCCCGAGATACCGAAGCTTACCGCGCCCAATTCCATGGCCATTTCGCGCATTTCGTAAAAATCGGGGATAAGCATGCTGCGCACAGGCTCTACCAAAACGTCTTTCATGCTGCGGCCAATAAGGTCAATATCTTCCATAAATAAACCGCTTACCAAACCTGCAATATTTCCCCACTGGGTTACGGCATCTTTCATCTGGATGTTTTTGCGGATGATCTGCCTTGCTTCTCTTGTAGGTACATCCACATCGGGGAATACAATGGCACACCATAGATCTTTAGGATGAGGCAAACGCACTACATCCAATGGCTCATAGCTACGGATCAATACAAAACCACCCAGCAAAGCAGGTGCAACGTTATCCGCGTGGCCATGCCCGCATGCCATCTCTTCGCCTTTCATGGCAAAAGGCAGCAGAGTTGATGGATCGGTATCATCGCCCATTAATGTTTTAATTGCAAATAGCCCAGCAACGGTACTGGCCGAGCTTGACCCCAAGCCGCTGCCTATCGGCATTTTTTTGTGAAGTTCGATATCCAGGCCAATGTCCATCCTATTGATACTGCGCAGGTAATGTTCTACGCTTACGCTCACCGTGTTTTTTGCCGGGTTAAGCGGCAGCCTGCCATCGTCGCCGGTAATTTTACTAATGGTGATGCCGGGTTTATCGGTGATTCTCATAATTACCTCATCGCCGGGTTCATTAACCGCGAAGCCCAGCACATCAAACCCACAAACCACATTGGCAACCGTAGCCGGGGCAAAGACGTGGATGCTATCCAATGCGTTTTTACCCGCCTTGGCTGGTTTTTTTAAATCTTGTATATCGTTACTCATATTATCTTATTCATTAGAACACATCGTTGTCCTCTAAGAGGAGATCAAGCCTTATCTTGTATTCAGATTAAAATTCCGCGCCCTTAATTCGCCCCTACATTTATCAAGTCGGCAAACACGCCTGCTGCGGTTACTTCAGCACCTGCGCCGGGTCCTTTTACAACCAATGGGCGGTCTTTATACCTATCGGTAGTAAATGATATAATGTTATCACTTCCACTCAGCATGTAAAACGGGTGGCTTTCGTCAACACTTTGCAGGGTGATGGATGCCTTGCCGTTTTCCAGCTTGCCTATGTAGCGCAATACTTTTTTGTCTTTTTCGGCTTGTTGTTTCAAATTGGTAAAGAAGGCATCTTCGGCTTTGAGCGCGTCGTAAAAAGCTTCAACAGTTTGCGCTTCCAAACATGCTTTTGGCAAGACGCTTTCTATCTGTACATCGGCCTCTTCCATTTCATGGCCTGCGTCGCGGGCAAGGATCAATATCTTACGCATAAAATCTTTACCACTCAAATCGTCACGAGGATCGGGTTCGGTATAACCTTTTTCTTGCGCTGCTTTCACCACATCGTGAAAGTTGGCATCCCCCTTAAAATGATTAAAGATGAAAGATATAGTTCCTGACAGGATAGCCTCTATCCGTTGGATACGATCGCCGCTGCTCATCAAATCTTTTAAGGTACGGATGATGGGCAGGCCTGCACCCACATTGGTTTCGTAAAAGAAATCTACACCGTGCCTGCGTGCGGTATCCCTGAAAGTTTTGTATTGCGCAAACGATGCGGAGTTGCCTATTTTATTACAGGTTACTACTGATACGTTGGCTTTAAAAACATCCTCGTAGAAAGCGATGGGTGCGGGGCTGGCGGTGTTATCGATAAACACGCAGTTCGGCAAGTTCATTTCCTTCATTTTGGCTATGAAGCCTGCTAAGTCAGCGGCGTTTTCTGAAGCCTGCAGATCGTCTTGCCAAGTATCTAAAGACAACCCATCGGCATTGAAAACCATTTTACGGGTATTGCTGATGCCTACTATTTTTACCTGGATGCCGTTGTTCTTTTGTAAAAAATCTTTATGCGCATTTAGTTGGTTAAACAACGTTTTACCGATATTGCCTGTGCCTAAGCAGAACGCATGCAGCGTTTTGGTTAGTTCGATAAAGAAGGCATCGTGCACGGCATTTAAAGCCTTAGCTAAGTCATGTGCAGAGATGATCACCGAGATATTATACTCTGACGATCCTTGCGCTATTGCCCTTACGTTTACACCGTTACGGCCAAGCGCATGGAACAACTTCCCGCTCATGCCGGGGGTTTGTTTCATGTTTTCGCCCACAACGGCTAATATGGCCTGGTCTTTTTCTACTACCAATGGCTCCAGCTTATTCGCCAATAGCTCCAGTTCAAACTCCTGCTCTATTAAAAGTTTTGCCTTATCAACCTCGTTTGGCTGCACGGCGAAGGTAATGCTGTGCTCTGATGATGACTGGGTGATGAGGATGATATTGATCTGCTCCCGCGCAAGCAACGAAAATAACCTGCCGCTAAAACCCGATTTACCCACCATGCCGCTGCCCTCTAAATTAAGGATGCTGATGTTATTGATAGACGAGATGCCCTTGATAGGTAAGGTAGACGCCTTACAATCGTGGCGGATAACTGTACCTGCAAAAGCTGGCTCAAAAGTATTTTTGATCACGATAGGGATCTTTTTTAAAAACGCCGGGATCATGGTTGGCGGATAGATCACCTTTGCGCCGAAATAGGATAACTCCATCGCTTCGGTATAAGTAAGTTCTTCTAACGGGAATGCTTTTTGCACCATGCGCGGGTCGGCAGTCATCATCCCATTTACGTCCGTCCAGATCTGAATCTCTTCAGCATTTAATGCCGCGCCTAATATTGCCGCGGTATAATCGCTGCCGCCACGGCCAAGGGTGGTTATTTGCCCGGCATCATTGCCCGCGATAAAGCCGGTTACGATGAGCAGCTTATCGCTGTTTTCGCGGTAAAACGTTTTGATAAGCAAGTCGGTTAGCTCGCTGTTTACTTTGGCGTTGCCAAAGGCGCTGTCGGTTTTTATTAGGTCCGACGCGTCAACAAACAGCACATCCTTAAAGTGCTGGGCGGCAATTTTGCTCACCATTAATGATGAACAACGTTCGCCAAAGCTCAATATCTGGTCGCGGGTTTTGGGAGTAAGTTCGCGCAAGGTAAGCACGCCCTGCAGCAATTCCTCTAATTGGTTAAAGTGAATTTTTAAGCGTGTATATGCAGGGTTTTGGTTTTGTACGTCAAGCAACGCCTTAACAGCATCAAAATGGCGTTTCTCTAACTCAGCTAACTGCGCGGTAAATTCTTTGCCATTGGCAGCATCCTCGGCCATTGATACCAACAGATTGGTTACCCCGCCCATGGCAGATAATACCACGACCGGGCGGTTGCCTAGCTTATCCTCATCCTTTAAAATTTCCAGTAAAGTTTTGATGCTGTTTACCGAACCTACCGACGTGCCGCCGAACTTTAGAATTTTCATTTTGTGATAAAATAAAAAAGCCTTCCTCTTTGCGGAGGAAGGCTTTCATTTGGTTTTGTTTATGTTTTTACACCATACGATTATCTTCCTCCGAAATATATCCCGGTGGTAATAATTGTTGTAATGGTGGTGTTGTTATTTCTCATATATATTATATCGGTAAAGTAAGTAGATTTTATTTTAATAACCAAATCTAAAGTTGTTTTATTTTTTCAAACCCTTTAAATCTTCCTAAATTGCGGCCGTATGCAGGGACTGATAACAAAATCAACCGGGAGCTGGTACCAGGTACGATCTGGCGACGAAACTATCGACTGCCGAATTAAAGGTAAGTTCCGGATCAAGGGGATAACTACTACCAACCCATTAGCGGTTGGCGACGTGGTTGATTTTGATATGGAGCCCGAGCAAGGTACAGGCATAATAACCAATTTACATCAGCGTAAAAACTATATAATCCGCAAGTCCATCAACCTTTCCAAGCAGGCGCAGATCATCGCCGCAAACCTTGATAGGGCTTTATTGGTGGTAACCCTTGCATCGCCCCGTACTTCGCTTGGCTTTATCGACCGCTTTTTGGTTACTGCCGAAGCTTACGATATCCCCGCCTGTTTGATATTTAATAAACTGGATCTGTTTAGCAAAGAAGGTTTAGAGATCTTAGCAGATTACCAGGCCATTTACGAGAACATCGGCTACCCCTGTTACTCGGTTTCGGCTTTGGAGGGCACTAATATCGATCATGTGCAGGAGTTGTTGAAAGATAAAGTAACGCTTTTCTCGGGCCATTCAGGGGTAGGTAAATCCAGCCTTATCAACCGCTTGCTGCCTGATCTTGACTTGCGTACCCACATGGTATCTGAATGGAGTGACAAGGGGATGCACACCACTACCTTTGCCGAAATGTTTGAACTGCCGCAAGGCGGATCCATCATTGATACGCCCGGCATTCGCGAATTAGGCGTTATTGATATAGAAAAAGAAGTGCTAAGCCATTTCTTCCCGGAGATGCGCAAACGGATGAACCAATGCCGTTTCAATAATTGCCGACACATCAACGAGCCCGGCTGCGCGGTGCTACAAGCGTTGGAAGACGGCGATATCTCGTTATCCCGATATGATAGTTACTTGAGTATTTATAATGGTAATGACACAAGGGCTTAACGGCCAACCCTTATCCTTGCATTTAAAAAATCTTGCAGGTAGCTACATTCGTTTGTAGCTCGTTTGAAAAAAGCGGTTGTTTTATAATTGTTTCTTAGCTCTCTAAAATAGGGGTTTTGCCTAACCAATATGTTATAATCTTCATCTTTTGAATGTATCCCCATCAAATTATATAAATTTTGTTTTTGCTGGCATTTTGCAGCCATAAAAGTGCACTTTGCTTTAAACTCAGGATCTTTACTTAGGCTGCATGCTTTTAAATAATATTTTTCAGCGTACAGGGCGTTAAGAAAATCTCCATCATAGTACTCCGTCGCTTCACGATACCGGTCATAAGAAGTATTGGTATAAGAAATGTAATACCACCCATTGCCATCCATCACCGTATTATAAACCCCATTGGCCATGATATAATAATATGACGACGCTTTTTTTGGATCGGCCTTCACCTTGTTTTGTAAGGATACCATGCGTTTGGCAAACTGTAATTTGGTATAACCTTTTACAGAGCTGGTGTATGCCTTTGGAAAATCAAGCATATGGCTTATAAATGGGTCTGAATGCAACGTTTTATCCCAATCATTTGGTGTTCTTTTTGAGAGCGACGGCGGAAGTTTCTTGAACGCGTCTGCGGCCCTGCTATATTTATGTTCGCGAAGAAATGAAGTACCTAACAGATCATACAAATTGTAATAGACGTTTTTGTTTATACCGGTAGTAAGCTGTTTAATGTACGGGGTTTTAACGGGTGCTTTTGCCCAGCTTATAATATTATTGAGGTGACCTGAATGAAGCTTACGCTGTAAAAAATCGGGTATATCAAAACCGGGCGGTCTTGGCGGGTGGTATTCGCTGTAGGTATCTATATAAGAATAACACAGCTGGCTTTTCAACAAAACCAACCCGGCCATCGCGGTATCTTTTCTGCTTAAATAGGCCGGCGCTAATACCTGCGCATAAAAATCGCGTGCTGACCGGGCGTATTGCCTCATATCATAGCTTTCATTATATCCTTTCCCTCCCGTGAGGTTAAACGCCCGTGTTTCCAGCGCTATCATTTTATTTAACCATGTTAACGACGGCACGAGCTCAGTTTCGTTAAGGATACGTTGTTTGTTTATCTTTTGCGTTAGCAGCAATAGTTTTATCAGCTGTTGCTGATTCGCAAGGTTGCTTTTTAATTTTTGGTTTTTTATGGCAGCCAATGCTTTCAACCCGTCCCGGGTATCGCCCGTTATCCAAGAAAGGTATGAAAACGCCAAGCTACCTAGGGCAGGTTCGGCACATTTACGCTCAGCAGCAAGCTTTTGGCAAAATGCCTTTAATGTGGGGAGGTACGCGGCCTGTTTTTTGGCGGTACTGTCTTCGCCCACAAAGTCGTAATAGCTGTATGGGTTATATATAGCTGTTTTATGTAGTTTAACAGACAAATACTGCTCTTCAATTTTGTTTATTTCGCGCACCAATAAAACTTTCAACAGCAGCGACTGTGGGTACACCTTATAAACCTGCTCCAGCGATTTTGTGCTTACGCGCGAATTGTGCAGGCCACTAATAGCATAAACAAATGCTTTTTCGCCCGGGGTTTTAGCAAACTTTAGCACATTAGCAGAGGCTTCATTGATATTGTTAAAATTTGTGAAAGCCTGGATTCGCCTCTCGGAATATAGGGCAAAAATTTTTGAAAACAGGTAGGCCGCTTTTGCGCTATTGCCGGCCGCTAATTCCCCACCAGCCCTTAAGGATAAAGCCCAGCCCATGACATGGCTTCGTGATTTAGAACCGGCTATATATTTATCGTAGATTTTATTTGATACTTTATAATCACCCGAATATCTTAACATTCGTTGAGCCTGATAATAGTAGCGTAATTTTATAAAGGCATCTTTTTCGGCACCCGCCCTCTTTAAAGCTTCGTATCCTTTATCGCGTAGGGCTTTCGGGTCAGGCGTTTTTGGGTTCCAACGGTCCTCTAACAAAACCGCCGCTAAGGGTTCTGCACCTTTTGCAAAGCGGTAATAGTTTAGCCCGCTATTTTTTGTGCCGGAAACAAGCACGTTCAAAAAGGTGTTTTTATAAAGGCTATCAGGGAGTTTTTTGTTGGGTTTAAGATAAGTTAATACCAGTACCGAATCTACCTTGCTGCTTAACCTGTACATTGCTTTTTCGACGTCATTCGCTGATGTACCTTTTCCAAGATAGGCTGCCCACTCAGACGAGTTTATTCCCCCCTCGCTGGCGGGTTTTTCATCATCATTTAAAAAAGCATACCCATTAAAGTAAAATGGCCGGTATGTGCTATTTCCCTGGATAGTGTTATGAAAAAACGATGCGTAATAATCGTATGGGTCCGCCTCCGGGCCACAGGCTACGTTAACCAATATCTCGCCAAAAAAACAGATCAGGAAGCTAATTAAGCAAATTAGTGACTTTATCCAGGTCTTCATATTTAAAGGCTTTAATGGTTGCCTCGTCAAGGTGAAAATAGGCAACATTTATGGTATCTGATTTAATTAACCCGGATAAATATTTCGCAGCACCCAGCAGGGCGGACAATGATGTATTTTCCCATCGCACCTCGTCATTTAATTTAAACCCGTACTGGGGCAAGTCGGTTTTTGCGCGATAACGGTTTCCCGTTTGTTTTGCAAATTGAGCCGGGTTGTTTAAGTCACGATAGCTCACATGTTTAGATATTCCGATGTACTCCTTATCTCTGAACGCCACGGCCCAGCTAAAAAGCGGTAATGCAACATCAACAGGTAAATGGTAATCGGCAATGTTACTGTTGATATATTTCTTCATTTCGGCGATATTTAAGATTGAGTTTTGATTGCCATACTTGCGCAAATTACCCATGTTATAACACATCAGCATCACCCTATCGGCGGGTGGTACGCCGTTGCGTTTTTGGTTTTTAAGCTGATGCAGCCTCAGCGTTACTGAAAGCATTTTTTGCCCGGCCTTCGTTTCTTTACGGATTTGTTGCAGCAAATAAAAATAATTATCGCGCGTGCTTGAAGTCCAGTCGCAATCTATTTGGAGTTCCTGGTAGTCGGGCAATCCGGCCTGTTCCACTTTTCCTTTTACAAAATAAAGGATCTTTTTAGTAAGGTCGTCAAGGTCGGGTTTGGTTGTACTTTTTAAAACATCATTTACAATAAATACTACCGGCACCATGCTCATTGTATCTGTCAACTTATTTTTAAACGTGATTGGCGAGATTGGGATTGGCGTTGTGCCGGCTTGATCCATATTAACATCCATAATGCGGACATAAAGTTTATTTACATGGAGCTTTTGGCTGTACATTAACTCCGCCGGGTTGGCGCTGTATGCGGTTTTCCAGTAATAAAAAGATGTGTTTATATTTCTATCGTGCCTGCACGCTGTAAATTGTAGAAGCAGTAACAATAGGGGGCGAAATTTCATTATTTCAAAAGTATTAATTTATAATTGTACTATGCGTGCAGTAATACAACGGGTTTCGGAAGCATCATGCCGTGTTGATGGCAACATCACCGGGGAAATTGGTATAGGATTTTTGGTGTTGTTAGGCATTGAGGATGCCGATAACGATGAAGACCTGCAATGGCTTGCTCAAAAAATAACCGGCCTACGCGTTTTTGGCGACGAGAATGGCTTGATGAATAAAGCCCTTGCCGACGTTAATGGCGAGATCCTGCTTATCTCTCAATTTACCTTATTCGCGCAAACCAAAAAGGGTAACCGCCCGTCGTTTCTGCGTGCGGCAAGGCCTGATAAGGCTACCCCGATGTATGAGCAAATGATAAAAATGCTGGAAATTATTACCGGGAAAAAAATAGCTACCGGTGTTTTTGGGGCAGATATGAAAGTTAGCCTGGTGAACGATGGCCCTGTAACGATTACAATTGATACAAAGGTGAAGGAGTAAGGCGCGTACACTTATGATTTTACTTACCCCGTCCCGATATCTATCGGGAACGCTTCGCTGGTCTATCGTCTGTGCTGACCAAAGAGGGTGAAAACTTTTGTCTTTTACTCCCTCTCCTTCGGAGAGGGCCGGGGAGAGGCCAACAAAAAAGGCCGGAGCAATCGCCCCGGCCTTCTACATAATAAATACTTAATTATAAATTATTGAACCTCAAAAACATTGCTAAAGCTACCACCATCCGGGTAGTAACCGGTGATGATCAGGCGGCCATTTTTTAGGTTGGTAATCACTTTATCCATATCGGCAACACTGCCTATAGGCTGCTTGTTGATGGACGTGATTACCGACCCTACAGGGATCTCGGTGTCATCAAAAATACCACCTGCGCGTACCTGGGTTACTACAACACCTGTACTTACATGGAATTTGGTTTTCTGCGCGGCATTTAACGGCTGGAAACTTGCGCCCAATTTGTTGAACAACTCAGCGGCCGATTTAGAAACTGCTGCGGTTTTATTTATAGGTGCATCTGCTTTAAGCGTAATGTTAAAGTTCTTTTCTACACCTGCACGTAAAACGGTGATATTTATCTTGTCGCCCGGCTGTAAACGTGCAACACGCTCTTGTAAGTCAGATGACTCGTAAACTGCGTTGCCTTCAACTTTGGTGATGATATCGCCTGTTTTAACACCTGCTTGCTCGGCACCGCCACCTGTTACCAGGCTGTTTACATAAAGGCCGTTTGTTTTATCGCTGTTAACTTGTTTCGCAGCTTCCGGATCGCTAAGGTCGGCAAAGCCGATGCCTACATAACCACGTTTAACGGTGCCGTATTTTTTAATATCGTTCAACACCTTTTTAGCCAGGTTGATAGGAATAGCAAAACCATAACCCTCGTACGAACCCGTGTGCGATGCTATAGCCGCGTTAATACCGATAAGCTCACCGGCAGTGTTTACCAATGCGCCCCCGCTGTTACCGGGGTTGATGGCAGCATCTGTTTGAATGAACGATTCGATACCTTTTCTAAGCGTAGGGTTATCCTGTTGCCTAACCGGGTATGGGCTGTCTTCGTCATCTTCTCGGCCAATAATATTGATGCTTCTGCCTTTCGCGCTTACGATACCTGCTGTAACGGTCGAGTTAAGTTTGAAAGGGTTACCAACAGCTAATACCCATTCGCCAACACGCACCGCATCCGAGTTACCTAATTTTACTATTGGCAGATTATTGCCTTCAATTTTTATCAGGGCAAGGTCGGTGTTTGGGTCGGTACCAATTACTTTTGCGTCAAAGCTGCGGTGATCGTTCGTAACGATGGTAATTTTCTCGGCCTTTGCAACCACGTGGTTGTTGGTTACAATATAACCATCGGGAGAAATGATTACACCAGAACCAGATGCCATCTGCGGGCCTTGCGGGCGCATGCGCTGGCCAAACATCTGGCCAAACATTTGCTCCAACTGGTCTTGCTGGCCACCGCCTTCGGCTTTAGTTGAATACGTTGTACGGATGTAAACTACCGCTGGCGTTACATCGGCCGCGGCCTGTGTAAAATCTACCGAACCCGCCGATGAGGTGACCGGGGCGTTTGAACGGTTGCTGGCAAAGTAAACTTTTTGTTTATCCTCTAAAGTCATGCTGTCGGCATACTTGTTTTCCACAAGCTTGTACACGCCTAACGCCATGGCACCACCCACAAAGGCGGTTAATAATGTTAAACCAATTTTTTTCATATTATTATTTACTTTTCTTTTGCTTTTTTAATACTGAGACTCAAATTTAATACCATATAGACGATATAATCAATAATAAGGTATATGTAATTTTGTTAAAAATTGTTAAATTAAGAGTAGCATCGGGCTATATTTGTTACGTAAAGTTCTACTTTGATATTTAACGACCAATATAAGCAAGCATTGTGCAAATAAACTTTTATAAATACCAGGGGGCCGGCAACGATTTTGTACTGATTGATAATCGCGACAGCGTAATTAAAAGTATTGATAAACAAGCGGTTGCAACACTCTGCGACAGGCGTTTCGGTATTGGCGGTGATGGCCTGATGCTGCTGGAGAACGAACCGGGATTCGATTTTAAAATGGTTTACTACAATGCCGACGGTAACGAAGGCAGCATGTGCGGTAATGGCGGCCGCTGTATCGTGGCTTTTGCCAAACACCTGGGGGTGATTACCGATACGACAAAGTTTCTGGCTACAGACGGTGTGCACCATGCCAAAATTTCAGCTGAAGGTAATTGGGTTAGCCTGCAAATGATAGATGTTGCCGAGATAAAAAAAGACGGCGATGCTTACGTTTTAAACACAGGATCGCCCCATTACGTAAAGTTAGCCGCCAACCTGGAGGTTAAAGATGTGTACAACGAAGGGTACGCCATCCGCAATAACCCCACCTACAAACAAGAAGGCATCAACGTGAACTTTGTTGAGAAAAAAGACGAGGGCTACTTTGTACGCACCTTTGAGCGCGGTGTAGAAAACGAAACCTACGCCTGTGGTACCGGCGTTACGGCTGTGGCACTGGCCATGGCCAAACACGAACATCAAATGGGTAGGGTAACCACTCCTATAAAAGTTTTAGGCGGCGATCTCAACATCCGCTTTGATCACGACGGCGAAAAATTCAGCAACATTTTCTTAGAAGGCCCCGCCGAGTTGGTTTTTGAGGGGGTGATAGCGCTTTAGTTATTCTCAACCAATCACTATTCAGCCAATTCACTACGCTCTTAAAAAAATGACGCCTTAAAATTTTAGGGTGTCGTTTTTTTACATTACGTTTGAATTTTTTCTCAGCGTAACTTCTATTAATTTTTTACTTATAAAAGTTAATGTTACGCGTAGACAGCACCAAGCCCTGCCAAATAATTTATGCCATTGCCCGGCACGATTACCTGTCGTACGTGATAGAGCCGCACATTGTTCAGTTGAACCCCAACGGCGAATTTTCTTTTACCCACCAGCGTTTATTCTCGAATACTGCAGAGGAGTTTACCCATTGTATTGATGATACCGACCGTAAACTGATTAAAATACTGGAGGATATTGAGCAGGGGAACGTTATTAAAAAATACTACAAGAAGCCCATTCGGCCGTTCGAGTTTTTTGCCAAGATCTTTACCGATCAACTATTTGATACTATCCGCCCAAAAATTGAAAAGAAACTGGTTGAGGCATTGGCCTTATTAGGTAGCGGCAACAAGCAAATTTACCTCATGAGTAAAGAGGGCTACCCCGCCGGGCGCAAGGTGCATATTGCAGATGAGCCGGCTTCGGTACTGTTCCATTTCAGGCGCAGCGAGGAGGAGATCCGCTATTTCCCTACCATCAAATACCAGGGCATGCGCATCGAATTTATGTTTAAAGATGCCGAGGTGATTTGCAACCACCCCGCCTGGATGCTGCTGGACGATACCCTTTACTATTTTGATAAGGAGATAGAGGGTAAAAAACTCCAGCCCTTTCTTAATAAACGTTTTATATCCATACCTAAATCATCAGAACAATCATACTTTGAAAAGTTTGTTGCCCCGCTAATAGAAAAGCATAACGTGTACGCCGAAGGTTTTACTATAAATACCGAAAAGTATGATGCAACTGCTTTCTTGAAACCTATCTACGTAGAAGGCGGCGCATCGCAATTACAGCTTTATTTTAAATACGCCGGCTATATTTTTCCCTATGGGGATGGCAGGACTATATCTGTAAGGATGGAAAAAACGGGCGACGATTACCTGTTTCATCGCATCAAACGGTCGGTTACCTGGGAAAAGGGAAAGCTTTCGATCTTAGAGGGGATGGGGTTAAAAACGGTATCGTCGCTATTCCAGAACTTAGAAGTAGCTAATCACCACGACGAGGGCGACCGATCGTTCCCTGTGTTTGAATGGCTGAACCAGCACCATGATGAACTGCTCGAAAAGGGTTTTGAAATAGAACAGCCCGACGGGCAAAAGCGCTACGTGTTTGGCAATACCAAGATAGACCTGGAGATAAGCGAAAATAACGACTGGTTTGACATTAATGCCGTGGTATATTTCGGCCCGTACCGCATCCCCTTCATCCAATTAAAAAACCATATTCTTAACCATAAAAAAGAATTTACACTCCCATCGGGCGAGATTGCCGTTATTCCCGAAAGTTGGTTTTCGCAATACGGCAATCTGCTGCACTTTAGCGAGGGTGGCGATGAATTAAAACTCCGCAGGCACCACATAGGGTTAGTAAACGAGTTAAGCGACGGCGAAATGGCCCAAGTTGCCATGAACCGCAAATTGCAAAAACTTACCGATTTTGAAGAAACGGAAGATATGCCCATGCCGGTAAATTTTGCGGGTAGCTTACGGCCCTATCAAAAGGCAGGCTATAACTGGTTCCACTTTTTAAAAGAGTACCATTTTGGCGGTTGCCTTGCCGATGATATGGGCCTTGGTAAAACCATCCAAACCCTTGCCCTGCTACAAAAGCACAAGGAGGACACAGAGAATGCCGGTAGCAAAGCCACATCGCTGGTTATTATGCCGACCTCCCTGATCTATAACTGGCTTAATGAAGCTAAGAAATTTGCTCCACAATTGAGGCTGATGGTGCATACCGGCGCGTTCCGTTACAAATCGGCAGAGGTATTTGCTAATTACGATGTGGTGATTACCACTTATGGCATCAGCCGGATAGATATCGAGATGTTTAAGGCTTACTTTTTCGATTATGTGATATTGGATGAGAGCCAGAACATCAAAAATCCGTCGTCAAAATCTTTCCAGTCGGTAAGGCAGTTAAAATCAAGGTTTAAGCTGATCCTGAGCGGTACACCGGTAGAAAATTCGGTTAATGACCTGTGGACGCAGATGTCGTTCATCAACCCGGGCTTGTTGGGTTCGCAACAATTCTTTCAAAACGAGTTTGTGACGCCGATAGAGAAAAAGAAGGACGAGGATAAAGCCCGTAAGCTACAGGCTATTATCAAACCATTTGTATTGCGCCGTACCAAGGAGCAGGTGGCAACCGAGTTACCGCCAAAAACCGAAACCTTGCTGTATTGCCAGATGAGCGAGGAGCAGGCCGAGGTGTACGATAAAGTGAAATCAGAATACCGGAACGAGCTACTTCGCAGCATTGAGGATGGCACATACGCCAAAACACAGATCCAGGTATTGCAGGGGCTAATAAAATTACGCCAGATAGCCAACCACCCATCTATGATAGATGCGGATTACGAAGGCGACAGCGGCAAATTTGAGAACGTTACCCATACCCTAACCAGCGTATTAAACGGCGGCCACAAGGTGTTGGTGTTCTCACAATTTGTAAAGCAATTGACCATCTACCGGAACCACTTTGATAAGGAAGGCATCCCCTATGTTTACCTGGATGGCAGCACACAGAACCGAGGCGACGTAGTAAAACAGTTCCAGGAGGAAAAAAAAACAAGGGTGTTCCTGATCTCGATAAAAGCCGGCGGCGTGGGCCTAAACCTAACTGAAGCCGACTATGTTTTCATCCTCGACCCATGGTGGAACCCGGCGGTAGAGCAGCAAGCTATTGACCGCACGCATCGCATTGGCCAAACCAAAAATGTATTCATCTATAAATTCATCACCAAAGATTCCGTAGAAGAAAAGATCCTTGCCTTGCAACAGCGCAAGCTAAGCCTGTCTCGCGCGTTGATCACCACCGAGGACAGTTTTATCAAATCGCTTACCGCGGATGATATTAAGGAGATACTGGGGTAGAATTTACGTCAATTTCTGCGCTTCGTTTGGGCAAATGTTCACGTTCACGTTGGTGAACACAGGCAACACTTTATAAACAACTGATTATGAGGTTGTCTGAAATTTAATTAACTGACAAAATAGTGCCACCACTTCATGTTTAAATAATACTATAATTCTCTCCCTGCTATCGCGCAAGCCAATACTGCTTTCCCAATGTAGGTAATAAAACTATGCGCAAACAAAAAAGGCTGATGTTTCATCAGCCTTAATCATATTTAATTATTTTTTTCCTATCCTGTAAAGTTTCCCGCTATCGGTTAAACCGTAAAGGGCACCGTCTTTACCGGTTACCAGGGCACGCCAGCGTTCGTTTTTATCTTTTAGCAAACGTTCCTCGCCTACAACTTTATTGGCGCGGATAACCAGCCTTGCAATATGCTGGCCGCTTAAGCCCCCAACAAACAGGTTGTTCTTCCATTCAGCAATGTTGCCGGTGTAAAAGGTGATGCCGCCCGGCGAGATAGTTGGGTCCCAGTAATAAACAGGTTGGGTAACACCATCCTTTTGCTGGATGCCGTCGCCTACTTTTTCGCCACTATATTCTATCCCGTAAGTAACCACGGGCCAGCCGTAATTGCGGCCGGGTTTAATAATGTTGATTTCATCACCTCCGCGTGGGCCAAATTCTGATTCCCATAATTCGCCGGTTACAGGGTTCCAGGCCAAACCATCCGGGTTGCGGATTCCGTATGCATAAACCTCCGGTAAAGCGTTTGCCTTCCCCGCAAAAGGGCCGCCTGCAACAGCTTTGCCCGCTTTGGTAATGTGGATGATCTTGCCGATCCCAGCGCTAAGGTCCTGTGCTTTCATGCGGATGTCGTTACCACTACGTTCGCCGGTGCTTACAAACAGGTTTCCTTGTTTATCAAACACAATGCGGCAGCCATACTGCAAGCCTCCTTTATAAGCAGGCGTAGCACGGTAGATAACCTCTACGCTCTCAAGCGTGGTTTCATTAGCCGATAGCTTGCCTTTGGCAATAGCCAATACGCCGCCATTGTCGGTGGGTTCGGCATAGCCCCAGTAGACCATATGGTTAGTGGTAAATGCCGGGTCAATAGTAACATCAAGCAACCCGCCCTGCCCTTTAAACAGCACCGCCGGGAAGCCTGTTATTTGCTTATCAAATCCGCCGCCTGCTTTTAGTATGCGCATAGTACCACCTTTTTCGGTCACTAAAAAGCGCCCATCCGGCAATACGTGGATGCCCCATGGATTTTTTAAGGTGCTGTTAATAACAGTAGCCGTATAAGGCGTTTTGGTTTTTATACCGCCTATACGTGTTTGTCCTTTAAAGGCTGGTTTGTAGGTAGTATTTGGGTTTTGCGTTTCTACGGGCGCAAGCGTGGTATCGCGTTTTGCAATATCAGCAGCATAGCTAACAGATACCACAGCGGACAAACCCATAGCTAACAAGGTTTTTTTATAATATATTATCATAAATAAATAGTTTTAAGGATATTACCACATTAAACCCCATTTGGTTTTAATGGCATACGTTCGTAACAGATATAATACCTATTAGGGGCTAAGCCCTGCAATATATAAAATCATTTGTTAGATGATCATTCACAAACAAAACCTCCCGGCATTTTGTATTAACACAATATTATTACAAATTAAAAGCATGGTCAAAATTAGTGTCCACTACTCCCGCATATAGCTTACTTTTTGTAACATTGCACAAAGTTTAATATTGACAACCGCAGCCAAAAAAATATTCTCGTACGTCATTAAGGCAACTATCATTGTTTTAGCATTCTTGTTTATATACAACAAGTTTTTAGGAAAAAATGACAGCCTTAAACAGTTTGAGGAATTAATATCTGTAATTAATCGCAACCAGGTTATATATACCTTATTAGCAGTTATATTACTAATGGTTATCAACTGGTTTTTGGAGAGTTTAAAATGGCAGTACCTTGCAAAAAAGTTAACCAACATATCAATTTGGGTTGCTATCGAAGCTGTATTTTGTGGGCTCACCTGGGCTATTTTTACCCCTAATCGTATTGGCGAATACGGTGGCCGGGTAATGTTTCTCCCAAATCGTAAACGCGTACATGGGGTATTTGCTATGGCCGTTGGCGCATTCGCCCAAAATGTGATCACTAACCTGGTAGGGGTAACAGCCTCATTATGGTTCATCTATTATTTTCTGGATATTAACATATGGCTTTATTTAACACTTTTGGCCTTGTCTATCGTGTTTTTGGGCTTTTTTTTGGTGTTTTATTTTAACATTAATTGGTTGGTAAGCCTGCTCGGCAGGATAAAGTTCCTTAAAAAGTATCACCGCTTTTTTGAGATCATAGGCCGCTATAACGTAAATGAGCTTTTAGTAGTTATCGGCTACAGCCTTGCCCGGTTCTTTGTATTCTCTTACCAATATTATCTCATTATTCATTTGCTGTTACCAACTATCCCGTTTGTAGAGATGATGCTAACCGTATTTGTTTTCCTGTTCGTACAATCGGCCATACCATCGCTTGATCTTTTAGACATCGGCGTACGTAGTTTTACGGCGATGCACCTGTTTTTATATATAACCAACCAGCAAATAGCTATAATTGCAGCGGTATCGTGTATTTGGTTAATAAACCTCATTATCCCTGCCATTATAGGTTCAGTATTTGTTTTTAAAATGAAGTTTTTTGATCGCACTGTATAGTACTATTTCGCTTATGCTAACTGGTTTATACCTATTAGTTGTTTCGTATCTCATAAAAGGGTGGGCTGCTTTAAAACGCCCGGCCATTAACACATCTGGTTTTATAACCAGGGTTACTATCCTTATAGCGGCGCGAGATGAAGCCGAACGAATTCGCTTCACAATTGATGATATCATCGCGCAGGATTATCCTAAAGAACTCACCGAAATTATAATTGTTGACGATCACTCTACCGACGATACTGCAAACATCATCCGTAGCTATGCTGCGCAGGGCGTAAAGCTATTACAACTGAAAGAAGACAAACCGCTAAACTCCTACAAGAAAAAAGCCATAGCAGAAGCCATTGCCCTATCGAAAGGCGATTTAATGGTTTGTACAGATGCCGATTGCAGAATGGGGTCAAAATGGCTGTCGTCAATCATAGGTTATTACGAAACTTATCACCCGGTAATGATATCATCGCCGGTAACCTATTTTGAGGAAAAAAGCTTATTCGAGCGTTTGCAAACGCTCGAATTCTCTTACCTGATAGGCATTGGCGCAGCGTTTATTGGTAATGGCCGTGCATCTACTTGCAACGGCGCTAACTTTGCTTACCGCAAAGATGTATTTTATGAGGTAGGTGGTTTTAAAGGTATTGATGACCTTGCATCGGGTGATGATGAGTTACTATTACAAAAAGTTGCCGAAGTTTATCCTTACAAAATAGGTTTTTTTAAAAACAATGATGCGGTAGTATTTACCCATGCCAAACATACCCTGCAGGAATTTTTACAGCAACGCCGCCGTTGGGCATCAAAATCGACCCGGTATAAAGATAAAAAGGTGGTAGCGCTAGCGGTTTGTATCTGGTTATTTAACCTTTCCTTACTGGTAAATGCTGGTTTAAGTTTTAATAGCCTGGTTTATCTTAAACTTTTTACAATTCAATTTCTGTTAAAATATTTGATAGAATTGGTTTTTCTGTTGCCAATAACCGCTTTTTTAAAACGGACAAATTTGGTTAGCCTCCTTATATTATTAGGGCCTATCCACATCATTTACTTTGTATATGTTGGCCTTATAGGCAACACCCGTAAGTATGCCTGGAAAGGCCGCATTGTTAAATAGAGATTAACATTTTTTAATCTCTTAAAAAAACCTTTGCAGCATCCATTAAAAAAGGAATATTTCGCTATTTTAGGCTGCCTTAACTGATAAATGCAAAATAACAACGATAGCACCGGCGAAGACGAACTGATCAGGCTACTGCTTAAAAGGCAGTCGGAATTGAATTCCCTTTTGGAAGTGACCAGGGCTATAAATAAGAACACCCCAACCCCAACATTAATTCAAATGCTGGAGGTTATCCTAAAAAACTATCTACAGATAGGTAAGTTCCGTTTTCTTATAGAAAAAGAAGGTGCTTACAGCTGTATATCTAAATATGGCGGTGATATCGAATCTGCCGTTACCCTTAACCATACCTGGGCTCATTTAAGCAAAATTAAAGCCCCTGCAGAACTTAGCAGCCATCCGGATAAGATATTGAGCAGGTACAATTATTTTATCCCTATATACCATAAAAATAAAGCGCTTGCATTCGCGCTGATAGGGGATTTCAACACTTCCGGCGATATGTTGAACAATGATCTTAATTTTATCCAGACATTGATCAATGTAATTGTAGTGGCGTTGGAGAATAAAAAGCTATTTCGTGAGCGCTTACAAGCCGAACGTTTCCAGCGCGAAATGGAATTGGCTGTAGAAGTACAAAATATGCTTATCCCGCTAAGAGAGCACAAAGAAGAAGGCGTAGAGGTTGGTGCACGATACCTGCCACACCAGGATATAGGCGGCGATTATTTTGATTTTTTCCGTATTAACGAAGCTGAATTTTTATGGTGCGTTGCCGATGTATCAGGCAAGGGAATATCTGCTGCTTTACTTATGGCAAACTTCCAGGCAAGCCTGCACGGTTTAGCCGCTATTGAAGAAGACCTTACCACGGTTGTAGAACGCTTAAATAAAATTGTTATCCGCAATACTAAAGGCGAACGTTTCATAACCTTATTTTTAGCAAAGTATAACGAGCGTACCCGTAAGCTTAACTATATTAATGCCGGCCATAACCCAACCATCGTATACTCGGAAGGTGAGGTTGTTCCTTTAAAATTAGGCACAACTATGATAGGCGCGTTTGATGAACTACCCTTCCTGAATGAGGGCGAGATTGACCTTGAACCTGGTAGCCTAATATTTAACTACACTGATGGCTTAATGGATTATGAATCACAAAATTCAAAGGTATGGAGCGAAGAAAAACTCCTTGAATTTGTAATAGCTAATGGTGAACTTACTCCTGACGAATTTAACGAAGCCTTAATGAAACACATTAATCAGGTTGTTAAAGGCAAACCTATTGATGATATTACTTTACTTACCTTAAGAATATCGTAGCTGGCTTCTAACAGAGTCAATAATTTTATTTGAACCGATTATAATCCTAAACTTGCTGAGATCTCCAGCATCCTCTCAATAGGTTTCACAGCCTTTTCTATAATATGCTTAGGTACTTCAATCTCCGGCATTTCATTTTTTAAACACAGGTAAAGTTTCTCCAGTGTATTGCGTTTCATGTGCGGGCAATCGTTGCAGGCACAGGTGTTATTTGGCGGCGCCGGTATAAAGTTTTTATCCGGGTTATCCTTTTGCATTTGATGCAAAATACCTGCTTCAGTAGCTACAATAAAATCTTTATCAGGGCTGTTGGTGGCGTATTTTAATATCCCGGTAGTAGATCCTATATAATCTGCCATCTGCAATATAATTTCCTCACATTCAGGATGTGCCAGTATTTTTGCGTTTGGATAGCGCTCCTTAAGCCTGGTTAACTTTTCACGGCTAAATATCTCGTGTACCATACAAGCGCCATTCCAAAGTACCAAATCCCGGCCTGTTTTTTTAGCTACCCAGGCACCCAAATTCCTGTCGGGCCCAAAAATTATTTTCTGGTCTATTGGCAAGCTTTCTACTATCTGCACCGCATTGCTGGATGTACAAACGATATCGCTTAGCGCCTTCAGTTCTGCAGTACAGTTAACGTAGGTTATCACCAAATGGTCGGGATAATTCTCTTTAAATTTTTTAAAAAGGTGCGGCGGGCAGCTGTCGGCCAGTGAGCATCCTGCCTTTAAATCCGGTAAAAGTACTTTCTTATTTGGTGATAATATTTTTGCTGTTTCGGCCATGAAGTGTACACCGGCAAAAACAATAATGTCTGCATCTGTTTTGGCGGCTTGTTGAGATAGGCCCAGGCTGTCGCCAATATAATCGGCAATATCCTGAATATCTCCTTCCTGGTAATAGTGGGCCAGTATAACGGCATTTTTCTCTTTTTTAAGTTTTTCTATTTCGGCGAAAAGGTCAAGGGACGGATCGATGTGTTCGTCTACAAAACCTTTCACTTTTATTTCTTCGAAGATATCCATTCCACAAATCAATTAATAATAACTCTTTTTATATATATAAATAAACCTATTGTTATTAAGGTGTTAGTTATGTGCAAAAGTTGTAATACTATTTAAGCTAAAAGTTGTTTTTCCATTTTTACTAACATTTATAAACAACTTTTCCATTTTTATAATATTGATGGTAAGATGAGTATAAGAAACAACATTTATCTTAAAAACTTATTTGTTAATAATTACTTGCTTAATTATATGTTAGTTTCGTAGTAATATCGTCTTACAAATAGCTTAAAAGTAAACGTAAAAATTGTAATTTTCTCACTTATCAACGTTCTGCTTATTTTGTACATTTTTACTTACACAAAGTTAACACGTTTTATACCGCTTATTAACATAAGTGCTAATTTTACACAATACATATACTAAACATGACCAGAACTGTTGATTTCCTCGTGGTAGGATCGGGTATAGCCGGATTAAGTTTTGCACTAAAGGCTGCAAAGCATGGTAAGGTTCTGATAGTTACAAAAGCTAACGAAGACGAGAGTAACACAAAATATGCCCAAGGTGGCGTCGCGGTAGTTGTTGATAAAAAAGAAGATTCGTTTGAAAAGCATATAAATGACACCTTAATTGCCGGCGATGGTCTTTGCGACCCAGTAGTTGTAGAAGCCGTTGTTAAGGAGGGGCCCGATAGAATCCGCGAGATTATTGATTATGGTACCAACTTCGACAAGACGAACGAAGGTATTTATGACCTTGCCAAAGAAGGCGGACACAGCGAATTTAGGGTGCTGCATTATAAGGATATTACCGGTTTTGAGATAGAACGTTCGTTATTGGAAGAGATACACCGCGAGCCTAATATTGAGATATTAACGCATTATTTTGCTGTTGATTTGATAACCCAGCACCATTTGGGTGAGTTTGTAGATAAATCATCAGATAATATAAAGTGCTATGGCATCTATGCTTTTAATACCGAAAATAACCAGGTAGAAAAGATAGAATCTAAAATCACTGTAATGGCATCAGGCGGTGCCGGGCACATATATTCGGTAACGACCAATCCTGTTATTGCTACAGGTGATGGTGTGGCGATGGTTTATCGTGCAAAAGGCAAGGTGCGTAATATGGAGTTCATCCAGTTCCATCCAACGGCATTATTTAATCCTGGCGAGTACCCATCATTTCTGATATCAGAGGCGGTACGTGGTATGGGCGGAATATTAAAAAGAACTAATGGCGAAGAATTTATGCAGGAATACGATCCGCGTAAATCATTGGCGCCAAGGGATATTGTAGCAAGAGCGATTGATGCGGAAATTAAGAAATCGGGGGAGGACTTTGTTTACCTGGATATCCGCCATAAAAAGAAGAAAGATATTATAGAGCACTTCCCTAATATCTACGCCAAGTGTTTAGAGATAGGGATTGATATGACGCGCGATATGATCCCTGTGGCACCTGCCTGCCATTATATGTGCGGTGGCGTATTGGTAGATCACCAGGGGCGATCTTCTATTAACAGGCTATACGCCTGCGGAGAATGTTCGTCCACGGGCTTACATGGCGCTAACCGTTTGGCATCAAACTCTTTATTAGAAGCATTGGTATTTGCACATCGAATTTATAAAGACGCTGTTGTTGATTTTGCAAGTTTTGAGATACCAACCAATATCCCCGACTGGAATGAACATGGCGTTCAGCTTTCAAATGAGGATATCCTGGTTACGCACAACATCCGCGAAATGCAGAAGCTAATGAACGATTACGTGGGTATAGTTCGGTCCGATTTCCGTTTGGAAAGGGCCATGCGCAGGCTGCGTTTGTTATACGAAGAAACAGAAGATTTTTATAAGAAGACAAAACTATCCGTTAAGCTTTGCGAGTTGCGTAATCTGATACAAGTAAGTTACCTCGTTGTAAAATCAGCAAAGGCCAGGCACGAAAGCAGGGGACTACACTATACTACTGATTACCCTGAACATCAGGAAGTTTTGGAGGATACGATTTTTTAGAATTGAGCGAAAAACGGGATTCGAACCCGCGACCTTCAGTTTGGGAAACTGATGCTCTACCAACTGAGCTATTTTCGCTTGTATTTAAAGCAAAACTAATAAATATTTAATCACTATTCCGATAGCTATCGGGACATAAATCACTAATTAAATAAATATGCCTGTCATCTTATCCGTAAAAGACAAATCACCCGTATGGGGAACAGATTGCTTTATTGCCGAGAACGCTACTATTGTTGGTGATGTAATAATAGGGAATAACTGTTCTGTTTGGTTTAACGCGGTTATCCGGGGCGATGTGCATTATATAAAAATAGGGGATAACACCAACATTCAGGATGGCGCGGTGATACACGCCACTTATTTAAAGGCACCAACTAACATCGGTAATAACGTATCTATCGGCCATAACGCTATTGTACATGGCTGTACCCTGCATGATAATGTTTTAATAGGAATGGGCGCTATTGTTATGGATGATGTGGTAGTAGAGGAGTATGTGATCATAGGGGCAGGGTCTGTTGTATTAGAACGTACCATTTGCGAAAGTGGTTATCTGTACGCCGGCAGCCCGGCCAAAAAAATAAAGCCTCTTACCGACGAGCAAAAGGCTTTATTGAATAAGTTACCGCAAAACTATATCATGTATTCCGGCTGGTTTAAGGATTGATCTGCTCCTTCGGGATATCTATCGGTTCTTCTGCTTCCCAATTTGGCCTTAAGGTTATTTCTTTATCGTACAGCCATATATTTTCCGGCTGTGTTTTCAGTTTCACATTACCGCTATCCCAACGCCCATTTTTATTCGCATCGTACACCACCCTAATTTTATACTTTCCTGTTAAATAATTTTTATAAACTATTGATCCGCTTTTGGCAATAGGATCGCTATGTATCAGGTTCTTTTGGTCGTCAATCAATTCCACCACATAGCTTTTGCTGCTATCCGAGACATTAACTTTAAGTGTAAGCTGGCTATAATTTTCCGGCTTATCCGCCTCAAAATTAATACCTGTTCGTTTGTTTTTGTCCCCGTAAATATCCGTTACTGCAGCGTCGTTAAATACTATCTGATACTTGCCACCCGCACGCCACCGGTTTTTTACCAATAAAACACGTGGGTTAGCGGTGTCCCGCTGAACCGTGATGTTTGGAACATTTGCCGAATCGATAGTAAGCGCTATCAATCCGGGCTCTATGCTTTCTACAGGTAAGTTGGTGGTTATTCTAAGGTCTGTATTGGGCTTTAACTTGTTATCACGGTTAATACCATACTTAAAGGTGAGCGTGCGTGTAAAGGTTTCTTTTCGGCCTTTTAACTGGTACACGGTATCGATTGGCTTTTTGTCGTCATAAATAGCAACACGTAGCGAATCAAAATCCATATTACGCATAAATACTAATGCTGTGTCTTTCGTTTTGCTGATGTCTACTATCTTTTTTGCATCTAAGTCTGCAGGGTAAATAATTTTTAATGAGGGGTTATTTAAACGCTTATTAAAAACAAGTGATAATACACCATCGTTAGTTAACTTCTTTTCGGAGACCCTAAATTTTTGGGGCACTTGCTGGAACAGGGATAAACGGATACCCGATGTATCTTTGTTCAAATTTACGGTACGGTTAGAAAAAGCTATCAGCTCTTTATCGTTATCAAAGATCTTATTCGGGCTTGGTTCCTTTAAAGCGTATATCTTATATTCTCCATCGTGCAAATTATTTAAAGAGAAGTTTCCGGCCGAATCTGTCGTTGCAAAAATTGTGGGTTTCTTTTTACCGAATAACAAGGAGTCCTGTTTAACCGGGAAGATCATTACCGTTGCATCTTTTTCTTTTTCCTGCGTAATGCTGTTCATTACAAAACCCGACATGCTCAACGAGTCGATATGCGGGCCGGTAGAAAACACGTAAGTAAAATTATCCATCACGTTGCTTTCGTTTACATCTTGTATCGCCTTACCAAAGTTGATCACGTAGGTTGTGTTTTTTTGAAGCGAGTCTTTAAAATCGATGATGAGGTCGCGCTTACTTGTTTTGTACTCCGGTTGTTTTTCCATTGCCGGGCTAATGGTAATTTCCTGGTACGGATTACTCAGTTTATAAAATTCGTCAAATTCTAAACGGATCTCTTTCGCCGTAAAATTACGGGTCATGTTTTCAGGTGTTGACTTCAATAATTTTGGCGGGGTAAGGTCGCGCGGGCCTCCCATAGGTTTTTGGATGCTTGCGCAACCAAAAATAAGCAAAGCAAGAAAAATGAAGGAGAAAATTTTACCGAGAATAGCCGATTTTGAATTTAACATTGTTTTTATGCCCTATAAACGATTTTTGCCTTTTTATGAACTGTGATATTAAAAATCTAAAAAAATGCTTTCTGAACGATATTTTATAATTAACTGATTTACAGTTTGTTATACGCTATCTAGACACATGTACCATTAATACAGACACATCTGAAGGCGATACGCCCGAAATGCGGGATGCCTGACCTAAAGTGCGTGGTTTTATCCTCGCCAATTTTTCGCGTGCTTCTTTAGAAAGAGAAACCAGTTGGCGGTAATCAAACTCGGGGTTAATTTCCCGATCTTCCATTTTTTTCATCCGGTCAACAATTTCCAATTCTTTTATAAAGTAACTCTCGTATTTGATTTTTATTTCAGCCTGCTCAATAGTTTCTTTATCATAGGCCGATAATTTATTTTGCAATGAGCTATCTACCCGTTTCAGTTCATCAAAACCTATTTGTGGTCGCGAAATTAAATTAAACAACTTAGCGCCCTGGCTAATAGGCGAGGTGCCTACTTCTTCCAATAAACCATTTACTTCTGCCGGGTTAATGCTTTTGCTCCTGGTAAAGGCAACTATCTCGTCCGAGTCCTTAATTTTTTTGTTGACTTTGGCTAAACGTTCGTCGCTTATCAAACCCAGTTCGTGACCCATAGGGCTTAACCTAATATCGGCATTATCCTGTCGTAATAATAATCGATGTTCTGCCCTTGAGGTGAACATACGGTAGGGCTCTTCCGTGCCTTTGGTTACCAAATCGTCGATAAGGACGCCGATGTACGATTCGGATCTTTTTAGGATCAGTTCGTGTTTATCATTGAGTTTTTGATGGGCGTTAATGCCCGCTATAAAGCCTTGCGATGCAGCTTCTTCATATCCCGTGGTGCCGTTTATTTGTCCGGCGAAGAAAAGGTTGCTGATCTGTTTGGTTTCCAGCGTCAAACTTAGCTGGGTAGGTGGGAAGAAATCATATTCTATTGCGTATCCCGGGCGGAACATTTTTGCGGTTTCGAATCCGGGGATCTGCGTAAGCGCTTTGTATTGTACATCCTCTGGTAGTGAGGTTGAGAAGCCATTTACATAGATTTCGCAGGTGTTCCAACCTTCCGGCTCAACAAATATCTGGTGACGGTCACGTTCTGCAAAGCGGTTTATTTTATCCTCTATAGATGGGCAATACCGTGGGCCTAAACCCTTGATGCGGCCGGTAAACATAGGTGATTTTTCGAATCCTTCTTTTAGGGTTTCGTGTACTTTAGTATTGGTATAGGTTATCCAGCAGCAACGTTGATCTTTCGAAAGTTCAACATCCGTGTAAGAAAAGCGGCCACGCTCTTCATCGCCCCATTGCTCTTCCATTAAGGAATAGTTAAGGCTTCGTCCATCCACGCGGGGAGGGGTGCCGGTTTTCATTCGGCCCGCGTCGAAACCCATCGTCACCAGTTGTTCCGTTAATCCGGTTGCGGCCTTTTCGCCGGTACGGCCACCGCCAAATTTCTTTTCACCAATATGGATTACGCCATTTAAGAATGTGCCATTTGTTAGCACTACTGCATCCGCTTCGATTTCTACCCCCAACGACGTTTTTACTCCTGCAATGGTGTTGCCTTTAATCAGTAGTGAGGTTACAGTATCTTGCCAAAAGTCTACATTTGGTGTTTTTTCAAGTCCAATACGCCACTCTTCTGCAAAGCGTATGCGGTCGCTTTGCGCCCTTGGGCTCCACATAGCCGGTCCTTTAGAGCGGTTAAGCATACGGAATTGTAGCGACGTTTTATCCGTGATTATACCCGAATAGCCACCCAGTGCATCAATCTCACGTACTATTTGTCCTTTAGCAACCCCGCCCATTGCCGGATTACAACTCATTTGCGCTATTGTCCCCATATTCATGGTGATAAGTAAAACGGATGAGCCTAAATTGGCGGCGGCCACGGCAGCCTCACAGCCAGCATGGCCGGCACCAACAACTATTACATTATATTTCTTAAACATAAAACCTCCATGTTCCACGTGGAACATTATGTAATTTTTTAAACAGATGTTCCACGTGGAACATTAAAAAAAGAGTATAGAGCAAACGCCGCCCAAATGCCCTCTAATACAACAAAGGGGTAAAAGTTTATCATATATGACGACAACCCACACATGCCGGCACCTATAAAGTTCATTCCCGTGTAAAAATGTGTTTGTGCCGAAATCTTTTTGAACATATTTAACAAAAAAGCTATCAGTAATATAATAACGCCAATAGAAGCAATGATATCGGATGTTTTCATCTCACTACGCTTCTTTAAGTTCGCCTAATTCAATCCAGCGAGCGCTTTTTGCGTCCAATTGTTTATTTAAATAAGCCATTCTGTCTGTCAGTTTTGTTAATTCTTTTGGATCGATGTTGGTTGTGTTCAAAGCGTCGGAAGTTTCCTTTAGCTTATCTTCAATATCCGAGATCTCTTTTTCTAACCCCTCATATTCCTTCTCTTCTTTAAAACTGAGTTTAGCTTTTTTAGGTGCTTCTGCTTGTTGTTGAGTAGGGGCGGATGATGGTTTCTTATTCAATTGCTTGGCTTCTTCCAGTTCAACACGGTACGACGTATAGTTGCCGTTATATATAAGCACATTGCCTTCGCCTTCCATAATAAATAGTTGGTCGGTAAGTTTATCAAGCAAATACCTATCGTGCGACACCATGATCAAAATGCCGGGGAAGTTAGTTAAAAATTCTTCCAGCACATTAAGAGTGTCGATATCCAGGTCATTGGTAGGTTCATCCAGTATCAAAAAATTAGGGTTTTTGATCAGGATGCTCATCAGATGCAAACGTTTCTTTTCACCCCCACTTAGTTTTGACACCATTCCATATTGTTTGGCAGGAGGGAACAGGAATAAAGTAAGCAAAGCCGAAGCAGAAATAAGCTTACCATCGGCCATGGTAATAAACTCAGCAACGTTCTTTACAATATCTATAACGCGTTCATCTTCTTTAAAGCTTAAGCCAGCCTGGTTAAAGTAACCGATAACGGTGGTCTCGCCTTTTACTAATTCCCCACTATCCGGCAATAATTCACCGGTGATCATATTTAAAAGGGTTGATTTACCGCTACCATTTTTACCGGCTAAGCCTATACGGTCGCCTTTTTTAAACGTGTAGCTAAAATCTTTAATATAAGTATTTCCATTAAAGCCCTTGCCTATATGGTGCATCTCCATTATCTTGTTTCCCTGGCGGGAAACCTTAACACTTAACTCCACGTTTTCTTTAGCTCCGCGGTCTTTTGTCTTGGATTCCAGATCATAAAAAGCATCGATACGCGATTTTGATTTAGTGCCACGGGCCTTTGGTTGCCTGCGCATCCATTCCAGTTCTTTACGAAGCAAGTTTGAATTCTTTTGAAAGGTGGCCTCGTCAGACGCTTCTCGTTCGGCTTTTTTCTCCAGGTAATAACCGTAGTTGCCTACGTAGGGGATAATTTTGCCGCGGTCTATTTCCAGGATCTCGTTACAAACGTTATCCAGGAAGTACCTATCATGCGTTACCATCAGGATGGTTTTGCTGCCTTCTGTCAAAAGTTTTTCCAGCCACTCAATCGTATCAATATCGAGGTGATTGGTAGGCTCATCTAAAACGTAGATCTCAGGGTCTTCAATTAACAGTTTAGCTAAAGCTAAACGTTTCTTCTGCCCGCCAGATAGCGTATTAATGTGTTGGTTAAGGTGATGTATGTCAAGTCTTCCTAAAATGGTCTTGATCTTATACTCATATTCCCAGGCATCAATCTCGCTCATCTCCTCCATTACTTTATCCATCTCCTTCATGTTATCGGGGTCGTTCTCCAACAACTCCTCGTAACGGCGGATCAGCTGCTGCTGGATATTATCCGAATGGAAGATATAATCGCTGATGGTAACCGCATTTTTAAAGAATGGATCTTGCTCCAGGTAGCCAACGTTAAGGTCACGTGCTTGCGCAACTTTACCTTCGGTAGGCTTTAACGAACCGGAAAGGATTTTCAATAAGGTTGACTTTCCTGCACCATTAACACCAACAAGCGCAACTCTGCGTCCGCGGTTAATGCCAATTGTAAGGTTTTTAAACAACCAGTTGTCATGAAAGGAGTGGCCTAAATTTTCGGCCGAGATATAAGTGCTCACTAAATAGTATGTATTTTATCTGATGTATATATAAAAGTGCCCACGGTACTCTCTAATGATTTTTTGTACATGGCATGGGCAACCGTTGTACCTTTAACGCTCCTGTATTTTTTAAGCCCGCCAATTAAGATTGGGTCAATAACCTTAAATAGGGCAAACAATATTTTTTCTGGAAATCGCGATTTTTCACGTTTGCCAATTAGCATTGATGGCTGATAGATGTAAAGAGATTTCATATTAACCTTCTTCAGGTCATCTTCTAATTCGCCTTTAAGCTTAACGTAGGTCATAGCAGACGTAGCATCCGCACCAATGGCTGTTACTACATGAAACTGATTGACGCCGTTTTGGTATGCAAGCTTTGCCAGCAGCAATGGGTAATCGTGGTCTATTTTACGGTACATATCCTTATCCGGCGTTTCGGCCTTTGTTGTGCCCAGGCAGCTGAAGACCACATGGCCGGTAATGGCTACAGCATGTTTATCCAAGTCATCAAAATTGATCAACAGTTGCACCAGCTTTTTATGTTGGATAGGCAGTTCATGTCTAACAAGCACCAAAACCTCTGTGTACTCGGCCGCTTCCAGTAATATATTTAATAAATTACTGCCAATAAGGCCGCTTGCGCCCGCTATAATTGCTTTGTATGCCATTATGGTGGTTTTAACGCGCAAATTTACGCATAATTAAATTGTGGAATAGATATTGAGTGTTTAAACATATATTTAATTACAATAGGACGTATTTTACTTCTTATAAATCATAAAAATGAAAACAATATTTCACGCCGCGGGCGACAGGGGTTATAACGATATAGGGTGGTTGAAAGCTAATTTTTCGTTCAGCTTTGGCCCATACCAGGACAAAAAAAAGACGAATTTTGGTGTTTTAAGGGTGTTAAATGACGACTTTATTGCACGTGGAAATGGCTTTGGCCGACACCCTCACGATAATATGGAGATTACTACCATTGTATTGGAAGGGGCTTTAGAACATCAGGACAGCATGGGCAATAAAGGCATCATCAAAGCTGGCGATGTGCAGGTAATGTCGGCAGGTACGGGCGTTTTTCACTCCGAGTACAACCCTTCAGAAACCGAAGATACGTTATCATTACAGATCTGGGTCTTCCCCAAAGTACGAAACATCGCACCACGATACGATCAAAAGAATTTTGGCGATAAGTTTATACAAAACCAGCTAACAACGTTAATATCACCTGTTAAAGGTGATGACACATTATGGTTAAACCAGGATACCACATTCTCCCAGGGTAATTTTGATGCGGGGCAACAGTTAAATTATATAATCAAAACACCCGGAAACGGCGCTTATGTGTTCTTGTTAGAAGGTTCTGTAAACATTGCGGGCAAGGCTCTAAACAAAAGGGATGCAATTGGCGTTTACGATACAGAAGAATTTACAATAGAAACCAATAGCCAAAGCAAAGTATTGATCATAGAAGTACCGATGAGCTGATAAACATCAGAATAAAATTTCGGTAGCCTAAAACATTTGACCAATACTTTGTTTATAACGGGCAAGTAATTAATAACTTATGGCAGAACAGGCAATTACCGGGTACAAAAAATGGCTGGAAGGCGTTGGGGAACAGGGTGTGTTCTTTAAAAGCTTTTTCCGCAATATTTTTAGGGGCGGTTTTGAATGGTCGGAATTTGTGCGCCAATGCTATGAAATAGGTTATCGCTCTATGATGCTGGTTGGTATCACCTCTTTTATTATGGGGCTGGTACTCATATTACAACTTAGGCCGTCTATGTTAGAAATGGGCGCCGAAAGCATGCTTCCAAAAACCCTCGCGGTATCGTTTATCCGCGAGATAGGGCCGGTTATTATCGCCATTATATGCGCAGGCAAAGTAGCATCCGGAATAGGTGCCGAGCTGGGTAGCATGAAGGTTACCGAGCAGATTGACGCCATGGAGGTTTCGGGTGCAAACCCGTTACAATACCTGGTTGTTACCCGCATATTAGCGACCACACTGATGGTTCCTTTACTGACTGTTATTGGTGATGCAATTGGCCTTTTTGGTGGATTTTTAGCCCTTAATTTTACCGACGATATCAGCTTTACGTTGTACTTCCATAAATGTATTTCTTCCCTTGAATTTATAGATTTTTTACCCGCCGTGGTTAAAACAATGTTCTTTGGTTTTGCTATAGGTTTTGTGGGATGCTACAAAGGATATAACTCTAACAAAGGTACCGAGAGCGTGGGTATTGCGGCAAATTCAGCCGTAGTGACTGCTTCTTTATGGATCTTTGTAATAGATGCCGTTGCGGTGCAGATAACCAGCTTATTATTTTACAGGTAACCATGGAAGAAATAAAACAAAGTAAGACCGACATGGATAAAACTACTGGCGAAGTGGTGGTAGATATCGATCACATCTCAAAATCTTTCGGAACAAAGGATGTGCTTACAGATATTACTCTACAGCTAAAACGCGGTGAAAATATTGTTGTGCTTGGTAAATCGGGCCAGGGAAAGTCAGTTACTATACAATGCATTGTTGGGTTGCTTACGCCGGATACAGGCAAAGTTACCGTTTTTGGAGAGGATGTTGCTGAAATGAACGAAGAGCGGCTAAAGGAACTTCGTACCAAGGTAGGTTTCCTGTTCCAGAGCGGGGCATTATATGATTCTATGACCGTGCGCGATAATTTGGAATTTCCGCTAACGCGGATCCTGAAAATTACCGACCAGGCAGAATTAGACAAACGTGTCGAAGAAGCTTTGGATGGCGTGGGCCTCTCGGACGCGATAGATAAGCTACCTTCAGATTTGTCCGGAGGGATGCGTAAACGTGCGGGATTAGCGAGAACGATGATCGTACGGCCTGAAATTATGCTTTACGACGAACCGACTACCGGATTAGATCCCATTACTTCCCGTGAGATAAGCGAGTTGATCCTTAACATGCAAAAAAAGTATAAAACATCATCCATCATTATAACCCATGACATGGAGTGCGCAAAAATTACTGCCGACCGTGTTGTAATTATGAATGAGGGTACATATATAGCCGAGGGCTCGTTTGATGAGCTAAAAAACTCAAAAGACGAATTGGTAAAGTCATTTTTTAACGAAACAACATGAAAACCACATCATCACAAAAAGTAAGAATTGGTGCTTTTACCATAGTAGGGCTGGCCGTATTGTTCCTGGCCGTTTTTTACATCGGGAACCAAAAAAGCTTATTTAGTTCCACCTTTAAAGTTTATGGTACGTTTAAGAACGTTAGCGGGCTTACCGTTGGTAACAACGTGCGTTTTGCAGGTATAAACGTGGGTGTGGTTGAGGCCATAAACATCGTGACCGATAGCTCGGTAAGGGTTGACCTTACGCTGAATAACTCCGTAAGAAAATTCATTAAAACCGACTCGAAGATGAGCATCGGCAGCGACGGTTTGATGGGCGATAAGCTGGTTGTTATCGCTCCCGGCGGGATTACCAGCCAGACAGAAATAAGCGAAGGCAAGGAACTAAATTCCGTTAACCCTGTAGATGTAGACAAGATAATTAACAAGCTTACCAAAGTAGCAGATAATGCTGAAAGCCTTACCAGCGACCTGTCGCAAATTGTAGCCAAAGTGAATAGCGGTAAAGGGAGTATCGGCCGGCTGTTAAATAATGATAAGATAGCAAGAGACTTGGAAGGCACGGTAAATCAGGCTAAAACCACTATGAAAGGCGTACATGCCACCACGGCTACGTTAAATGAGGATTTAAAAGCTGCGCAAAGCAACTTTTTATTAAAAGGCTTCTTTAATAAGAAAAAGAAAGCCGCAAAAGCCAAACAAGATTCAATTAAAAAAGTACAGGAAGAAGCTATTAAAGCCAAAGAAAAAGCAGCTAAAGACGCCGCCAAAAAGAAGGACGATAATTAAGAATGACAGATAAGGAAGTAAAAAGGGGAAGTTAATTAAGCTTCCCCTTTTTGTTATAATGCTTTTGTTATCTCGTCAGATAACGGTTTTGTTGTAGAGCGGTAGCGGTGTATTAGTTTGCCGTTCTCGTCTATAAGGAATTTCTCAAAATTCCATTTAATTTCGCCGATAAAATCAGGGTTAGCTTCTTTGGTTAAGTAAGCAAATATTGGAGCGATATCATCACCCTTAACACTCACTTTTGAACTTAATGGGAACGTAACACCAAAGTTTTTCTGACAAAACTCTTTAACATCCGCGTTGGTACCAGGCTCCTGTCCGCCAAAGTTGTTTGCAGGGAAACCAACAACAACAACCTTGTCTTTGTACTGGTCTGCAAGTTTTTGCAGCTCGGCATATTGTGGGGTAAAGCCACATTTTGATGCGGTGTTAACAATAAGCAATTTTTTCCCTTTATACTTAGATAAAGAAAAATCATTACCATCGATAGTTTTTAGTTTAAAACTATAAAGCGGTGCGGGCGCAGACGTGATGAACATCATAGCACAGATTAATGTCAGTAATTTCATGGTTTATTTATTTGAAGATGAATAATTTAAGAGGGATATTGATTTATGGATGTAAAATTAGGTATTAAAAACCTCTTTTATCCAAATAGAAATCCTCTTTCTGCGTCATTTTTTTCTTAGCGGCAGGGGTTTTATCAGGGTACCCTAATAAGTGTAAGGTTCCATGTATGATAACACGATGCAATTCCTGTTCGGCGGTAACGCCAAACTTGGCGGCATTCTCTTTAATGCGCTCTATAGAAATAAAAATATCTCCTACTATTATCCCATCCTCTTCCGAATTATCAAAGGTGATAATATCTGTATAGGTGTCATGATCGAGGTATTCTTGATTAATCTTAAGCAGGTAGTTGTCAGAACAAAAAATATAGGTAAGCTCGCTCAGCTTGTGTCCTTCTGCAACAATGGTGTTGGTGATCCATTTACGAACCGCAGTTTTATTTTTTAATTTATATTTGATGTCTTCCTCATGGAAAGTAATTGCGGGCATTATATCTTAAAGTGTAGTTCAACCTCGTTACCACTTGCGTTAAATATACACTGGTCGGCAAGGTGTTTTAGTATAAATACGCCACGGCCGGTTAGCTCTTCCAAGCGATCTGCAGCTGTTGGGTCGGCAAGGTTATTATAGTCGAAACCTGCACCCTCATCGGTAACTGTCCAGATGATGCGTTTGCCATCAACCTCAACATTCACAAAAACAGTTTTATTTGGATCTAATTTATTGCCGTGTATAATAGCGTTAATAACCGCCTCATTGAGGCAGGTCATCATGTTGGCGAATACGTCCTCTGCTACGTTATATTTATCCGCCACTTCTTCAATCAAAGTCTCCAGCGGTGTGATGCTTTCGTATTTCGAAGGAAGTTGTAAGGTATAAAGTTCCGTGTGAACATTTGCCTGTGCCATATCATTTTCCATTAAGTTGATCAAAGTATTTTTTAATTTTTTGCCTGTAATACAAGTTGAGCGCCGCAGGTACGGTTTTTATTTGTTCCGTTTGCTTTGTTTTAACTTGTTCATAGTCCTGCAAAGCTTTAATATACCCCGGCGGCATATTACTTGCCGCCCGGCTCTCTCTTTTTTGGTCCTGCTCTCTCTCTTGCTCCGCTTTCTCGGCCTCAAGTAAACGCGTTTTTATTTGCTCTTGCCTTTTTAACGCTTCATTTGTAATTTTCTTGTTTACGAGATCGTTCTCAGTTTGTTCCATTTCTTTTGAAATTTTATCCAAATTTCCCAAACCGTTGGTCCCGTCTTTATTGTTTTCCTTATTTATCTGCTGCAGTGTTTGCCTTATCATTTGCTGCTCGCGCGCCATTTTGGCAAACTGCTCGCTCATGCCTTGCTGCCCTTGCTGGCCGCTTTTGCCCTGCTGAGGATTACCTGCCTTTTGCATTTGCTCGCGCGCCTTCTGCATATTTTGGTTGAGCTGCTGTTGCATCTTGCTCAATTGCGGTATCGACGGTTGTTTGCCTTTGCCCTTACCGCTTTTGCTTTGCTGTTTTTGCAATTGGTTAAGCGCTTCACTCAACATCAGTGCCAAATTGTTCATACTGGTCATTGCAAACTGCTGGTTACGCATGGCCTCGGGCGTTTTTCGTTCGCCTAAATTATCTAAAGATTGGTCTATTTGCTCATTAATGCCGGCAATTTCTTTATTAACAGTCGACTGGATCTGTGGAATGCGGCGGCTAAGCGAGTACAAACTATCCTCGGCCGTTTTTAAATTATCTTTAACATCTTTTTGTTTTTGAGCCAATGCAATGTAAGCCGGATCGGTTGGGCTGGTGTTGCGTAATTGCTGCATTATTTTTTCTTGGGCGAAGGAACTGTTCACCAGCGATTTTAATAACTCGCGCAGTTGGCGTGCATCCACAGCATTTTCGCTATCCTGCCCTTCGCTTTCATCATTTTGTAATTTATCGGCCAGTTGCTTCATTTGTTTGGCAGCTTGCTGTTGGGATTTTGACGCTTGCGGGCGACTGTTCTTTTTCAACGCGTCCAAACTTTTACTCATCTGTTCATCTATCGCTTGCTTTTCGGCCTCAGGGTTTTTAAAGTCCTGCTTACCACCGTTCTTTTCGTTCTCTTTTTGAAGGTCGTCCAGTTGTTTCTTGACGTTATCAAACTGGTTGTTCAGTTTATCTTGCTGTTGCAGGTCTTTGTCGTTATTGCCCGCCTTCCGTGTTTGGTCAGATAGTTTTTGCTGATCTTGCGCCAGTTGGTTTAGCTGGTTGATATTTTGATTAAGCCTCTGCTCAAAATCAAGTTTTTTGTATAATTCCAGTATGCGGTCAAGTTCTTTTTTTAGTGATTTATTGTCCATCTGCATTTTAGACAACTCGTCGCGTGTGCTATCTTTTTGGCTCTCCTGTAACATTTGTTGCAATCGTTGCAGCATTTCTTTGGTCTTATCATCCAGCACATTATTAAACAGGTTTTCTATCTGCTTTTGCATGTCCATCAGCTCCTGGGTTTGCTGTTGGTTTTCTTGTCGATTGTAAAGGTTCTTTTTGTTTTCGGCCTGGATATCTTTAACCAACTCATCCAGATCCTTGCGTTTTTGCAAAAGCTCTTCTACCTGCTTTTTCTCATCGAATGAAAGGGCGTTCTTATCCAATAGCGCTTGATTCAGCTTTTGTGCGCTTTTCTCAATCTGCGCGGCCAATTTCACTGCCGACTGCATTTTTTCTTTTACTGCATTAGATCCTTTGTTCAACTCTTCAGTTAGTTGAGCGGCATCAGGAACGTTCAAGGTTTTCACTGGCGTGCGTGCTTTTTTAGGGCCGGCAACACCGTCATTATCGGCAACTTCAAAATAATAGGTAACCTGGTCGCCGGGACGGATGCCCAGTTCCTTTAAGTCCCAGAAATAAAAGAAATTGGATTGGGTAGCTGACAAATCTGCCTTAACCGGTTTGTTTACAGCTTTTTCTGACCCTTTTTCACCAACTTTATAATGGAATATTAATGACGAAAAGCCATGGTCGTCCTGGATGCGGCCGTTAAAATAAAATGCCTTCATACTTACCGAATCCGGTCTTTCCTGCACTTCTATTGCGGGTGCTTCATCCGCAATTACATTGATACGGTAACTTGCAGAGTCGCTACGCCGAACGTTATTATTTAACGGACTAACGTTATAGGCTGTGTTTTTTAAGATGCGCTCTCGGTGTTCAAATAGGTTGCTATTTGTTGGTGGGATGGGAGTATTAGTGCCATCTATTTTAAACAAAAGCGAGGAAGCATTTTGCGTATGAAATTTCCAGTTTACCACAGTCCCGGCGGGGAGGGTAAGGTCGCCGGCATTGGCAATGATTTCATTCTTTTTGTGGAGGTAAGTAGGGTACGTTAAATCGGCGTCAAAGTGTAGTAATACCGGTTTTAGGTTAACCTTTATCTCGTATGGTGCCGAGCTAAATCCATTACCAACTAATTTAAACGAAGTGTTTTGCTGCAGGTTGGTAAACAGGTATTGGAAGCGGCTGATGTTCTCTTTATCAAGTTTAAACGTATTGTTTGCTGTTTCTATATAAATCTCATTAGGTAGTTTATCGCCGGTAAGTTTAAGGTCGAGTTTGTAATCTTCGCCCTGTAATGCAGATAAATTCTTATTCAAAAGCACAAATTGGAACGGGGCAACAGGTGCAAAATATTCGTTATGACGAATAAGCCTTTTGGTACTCTCTGTTAAAACAGATGGCGCTGCAAAAGCGATAATGCAAATTACGGCCGCAGGAGGCATAACCCACTTAAGGTATTTACTATTCTCGCGAATGTTTACCGCTGATGGAAAGCTTACGGGCTTTAATGTTTCTATTTTTTGGTTGATGCTGGCCTCCAGAAGATCGCGGTTTTCAGCGTTTTCAGCGGATTGCTTTTTTAGCTGAAGGGTATTCAGCAACTTGTCATGCACATCATTAAAATGTTGCCCTATTATTTCGGCGGCTTGGTCGTGCGTTAAGGTTTTGCCCAATTTAAGGCGCGCTAAAAGCGGAGGTAACACCAGCCAGATAACTAAGCCAATATTCAGCAGGATAAAAAAATAGAACAGGATGGTACGTAGTGTAGTGTTAAAATTCCCGAAGTATTCCAGCAACGTTATAACCACATAGGCCGAAAATATACCCGCGCCCAAAAATATCAATCCGCGCAGCAGGTTGTTATAATGGTACTTACGGATAAAGGTGTTGATCTTTTCGATCAACAAATCATAGTTTTCGGCCGAGGTCATAGTTTGGATAAGCTGCCAGCATAAGCAATAAAAACGAAAATAACGTATTAATTGATACGCAGGGCATATTTTATATAATGCCTGTGTTTTTATATACAATGCAATTAATGCCATGTTACGGTAATTTAATTATTATATAGCCGGCGGGAAACAATTAGCGGATAATTATTGTCGTTGAATTTATATACAATGAATATCACCACCTTTAAGGCATTCCGGAGCCGCAACTACCGTTTATACTTTGCAGGTCAATCCGTATCGCTTATTGGTACGTGGATGCAGAAAACAGCAGTAAGCTGGGTTATCTACTCGCTTACCCATTCCACATTTATGCTGGGCGTTACACTTTTCGCTAGCCAGTTTCCGTCATTTTTATTGTCGCTTTTTGGCGGAGTGGTATCAGATAGGTACAACCGTTTTAGGGTACTATTATCCACGCAGGTTGCCTCCATGATACAGGCCACCATCCTTACTGTATTGGTGTTGCTAAAACATTACGAAGTTTGGGAGATATTGGCATTAAGCGTTGTGCTCGGCATTATTAACGCGTTCGACGTGCCCGCCAGGCAATCATTGGTTTATGAAATGATCGAGGATAAAAATGACTTGTCTAACGCGCTTGCCCTCAATTCATCCATGGTAAACCTATCGCGATTAATTGGCCCCGGCATCGCCGGCTTTATATTAGAGTATTGGGGCGATGGGTTTTGCTTCGCGCTAAATGCAGGAAGCTTTATAGCGGTTATCGGATCGTTACTATTAATGCGTCTACCCAAATATGTGAAAATGGAACATAAGAAAAATGTATTTGGCGAGTTGCGGGAAGGGTTCGCTTATTTAAAAGCCACGCCATCCATTTCATTTGTGATATTGATGCTTGGGTTAATAAGCCTGCTGGTATTGCCATTTAGCACATTGATACCATACTATGCCCGTGAGGTTTTTAAAGGGAATGCCACAACATTCGGGGTGATTGATAGCGTTATTGGCCTCGGCGCATTTACCGGGGCTATATTCCTGGCATCGCTTAAGGCAGGAAGTAATTTGAAAAAGATCTTGAGCATCAACACGCTAGTGTTTGGTATTGGCCTGGCGTTGTTCTCGCACGAAAACACTTATTGGCTTGCGCTGGTATTTGCAACCATAGCGGGTTTCGGCATGATGTCACAGATCACCATCAGTAATACCCTAATACAAACAACAGTTGAGCCTGGCATTCGCGGAAGGGTGATCAGTTTTTATGCGATGGCGTTTTTTGGCTTACAACCAATTGGTGGCCTGTTGGTTGGATCGGTATCTAAATGGATAGGCGCGCCCGATACTATTTTGCTGGAAGGTGTCGCCGCGCTGCTAATTGGCTTGTTGCACTTCCGCTATCAGCGTAAAGAAAAACTGAGACAGAAAGATAACGTGATGGCTGTTGAAGAACACCACCTGCGGGCCGCAGTTTAACCCTTAAAATAACATAATTTAACGGGGTGTCAGCGTCACCACTGCCGAACACATCGTAAAATTACAAAAAGAACTAAAGGCAGACACTTACGATTGATGCAATATGCAAGGGCGTTTGATTTGATCTAATCTAACAAAACCAAAAAGGCCCGCTCATTTGAGCGGGCCTTTCAATAAGGAAGTTTAAACTTATTGTTTTACCGGGGCAGTTTCAGGGGCTTTACCTATCAGGTCCATAAACTGATCAAGTTTAGGGGTGATAATTATTTGCGTGCGCCTGTTTTGGGCTTTGCCGGTTGGCGTGTTGTTATCCGCAATTGGATTATACTCGCCACGGCCACCTGCGGTTAAACGTTTAGGATCTACTTGGTAAGTGTTTTGCAAAGCAAGCACTACTGACGATGCCCTTAAAGCACTCAGGTCCCAGTTGTTACGAATGTTTTTCATGGTAATAGGTACATTATCTGTATTACCTTCTATTAATACATCGTAATTTGAGTAATCTTTAATAATCTTTGCAATTTTGCTTAGGGTTGTACCTGCTTTATCCGTCAGGTCATAACTGCCGGATTTATAAAGCATGTTATCAGCAAGAGAAATATAAACCACGCCCTTTAATACTTTAACGTCAACATCTTGTGTTTCCGATTGGCTTAACGAACGGGTTAGGTTATTGGTAAGCACCATGTTAAGCGAATCGCTTTTGTTTTTGGCATTAACCAATTGTTGAATGTATTTGTTAGAGCTGTTTATTTCGTCGACCAGTTTAGAGATATTTAAGTTACCCTGCCCACTTGAGGTTAAACATTTGTCAAGGGCCGATTGTAATTGTTTGTTGTTAGCTCGTTCTGACGCTAATTGTTCATCAAGGCTTTTAACACGTTCTTTTGCAAGGCCAAGGTTACGCTCGGTGAGCAGGTAACGGCCTTTCATTTCGCGGGTATTGCTGTCAAGCTTATCGTAGTTGGCTTGTAGTTCTTTGTACTTTTTGCTGCTCACACAGCTGGAGGCTACCACTGCCATTATAAATAGCGAGGGTATCAATATTCGGAATTTCATAAATGTAAAAATTAGTAAAAAAATTTAATTGTCTAACTCTAAACGAATTAGGAGTAATAAAGTTTTGATTGCCACAGTTACTCACATCGTTATAACATTATCGCTAAATATTTGTGGATGCATAGGGTTGTTGATACCTTGGCAATCTATAATAGAGGCAATGATAAGCACAGCAATATCCGGACAATCCAGATTAACAAATTTAAAATGCCCGGCATGTGGCGCGATGTATGATGCATCGCAACAAAATACTTTTTGTGTAAATGATGGATGCAACAGTACGCTTTTTGCGCAATACGATCTAAATCAGCCGCTTGATAAAGCTATCTTGAAAAATCGCCCGGCCAGTATGTGGCGTTACCGGGAGTTGTTGCCGGTTATTGATGATAAAAATATTGTGACCATGGGCGAGGGATTTACGCCCATTATCCCTGTTAAAAACCTTACTAACCATACTACAGGTAATCAGGTTTACTGGAAAAATGAAGCCGGTAACCCTACAGGGTCGTTCAAAGCGCGTGGCATTGGCATGGCGGTATCAAAAGCCAAAGAATTGGGTATAAAAATTATAGCAACCCCAACAGCAGGTAACGCAGGTGGTGCGTTAGCAGCCTACGGCGCACGCGCAGGCGTAAAAGCTATTGTGTACATGCCTAAACTTACCCCGCAGGTATTTAAAGATGAATGCCGCTTATATGGTGCGGAACTGGTTGAGGTTGATGGTAACATTGCCGATTGTGGTAAATTGGTTGCCGACGGTGTTGCCGAATACGGCTGGTTTCAGATCTCCACCCTCAAAGAACCCTATCGTTTAGAAGGTAAAAAAACGATGGGCTTTGAAATTGCCGAGCAGTTTGGTTGGCAGCTTCCCGACGTAGTATTTTACCCTACAGGTGGTGGAACAGGCCTGATTGGCATTTGGAAGGCATTTGATGAGTTAGAACAGTTGGGGTGGATAGGCAGCAAACGCCCAAGAATGGTAGCTGTGCAATCTGAAAGCTGCGACGGCATTGTAACCGCTTTTAAATCAGGACATTATAGTGCAGAATTTGTTGATGGCGGATTTACCATTGCTAATGGCTTGCGGGTGCCAAAATCATTTGCCGATAAAATAATATTGCAAGTGCTGCGCGATAGCAAGGGTACGGCGCTTACCATTAACGATATAGAAATGAATGAGGGCATAAAAGAAGTTGCCCGCCACGAGGGTATGCTGATAGCACCTGAAGGCGCCGCCCTATGGCAGGCCTATAAAAAATTAAAAGCAACTAACTGGATAAAGCCCGGCGAAAACATTGTTTTGGTAAACACCGGGAGTGGGTACAAATACCTGGAAAATATAGTAATCTAAATCACCAGAAAGCCTCTTTTTCACCCAAAAACGACCCTGATAGGTTTCATTTGGCTACATTTTTGTACTGTAAAAACCAATTAAAACAAGCAGCATGTTAAAAGATTCAAAAGCGTTCAGCGGATTTTCTGTCAATGATATTGATGCCGCTTACCAATTTTACGGCGAAGTGTTGGGCCTGCAAGTTGAGAAGACTGAGGACATGGGCGGCATGGTTACTATCCATATCGAGGGTAACCAAAACAACATTTTGGTGTACAAAAAACCCAACCATCAGCCGGCTACTTACACCATTTTAAACTTCCCGGTTAAGGATGTGGAGGCAACCGTAAAGGAGTTAACTGCCCGAGGCGTAAAATTTGAGATCTATGATAGCGAATACCTAAAAACGGATGAACATGGCGTAGCCAAAGGCAACGGAGGCCCAACCATCGCCTGGTTTAAGGACCCTGCCGGTAACTTCCTTTCTGTACTTGATCCAACCTCCGCCCAATAGCGGCTGGTTAATTTCTAATTAATTTATTTTCAAAACCATTTGTTGTAAACGCCTGTTTACTTGTTAACTAAATATAATAAGTTATGGATAACAAACAGAATACAGGTAGCCCGGACAGAGACAGGATCAACGTAAACGAAGATTACGAATTACAATATTGGAGCGAAAAATTTGGTGTGAGCCGAGATGAGCTTAAGGAGGCTGTAAAAGCAGCTGGCACCTCGGTTGAAGCCGTACAGAAACAATTAAACAAATAATTGTACCGTCATGAGCCTGGAGAAATACGCCGAAAAACGAGATTTTACAAAAACCTCGGAACCCAAAGCCGGAAGAAGCAAGGATAAAGATAAACTGATGTTCGTGATCCAAAAGCACGATGCATCGCGCCTGCATTACGATTTTAGGCTGGAGATGGAAGGCGTATTAAAAAGCTGGGCCGTACCCAAAGGCCCCTCGACCGACCCCAAGAACAAACGACTGGCTATGATGGTGGAAGACCACCCATTCGACTATCGCAATTTTGAGGGGATCATCCCCCAAGGTGAATATGGCGGCGGTACTGTTATTATTTGGGACGAGGGCACCTATGAGCCTATCGAAGAAATAAAGGGCGGCAAAAAAGCACAGGAAAAACACCTGCTTAAACAGCTTAAGGACGGCTCACTTAAAATAAAGCTCCACGGCGAAAAGCTGGAAGGCGAATATGCCCTGGTGAAAACCCACGGCATGGGCGAGAACGGCTGGCTGCTTATTAAACACAAAGACGATTTTGCTTCTACTGCCGATATCACCAAGAAAGACAAATCAATCCTCTCCGGAAAAACCATTGAGAAGATGGAAAAAACCAGCGAAAAGGTTTGGAAAGATGGCGGGGAACAGGATATAGAAGAAGAAGAGCCAAAGAAGAAGTCGGTGTCTAAAAAAAAACTTCATGAGCCGATAGCAGACCTGGAAGAAGAGGCCGAGGAAACATCGATAAACAAGGACATTAATGCCAAGGACGTTTTAAAGAAAGCCCCCAACGGCAAGATCCCAATCGGCATAAAGCCCATGTTAGCGACCTTAGTTAACGAGCCCTTTGATGACCCTGAATGGGTTTACGAGGTGAAATGGGATGGTTACCGCACGCTTGGCTTTGTCAATAAAGGCGAAGTGCAGCTGCTATCACGCAATAATAAGGATTTTAATGAGAAGTACTACCCGCTTAAAAAACTCCTGGAAACCTGGGGGTTAAATGTGGTTATAGATGGTGAGATTTTGGTGCTGAACGATAAAGGTGTATCAAACTTTGGCGCCTTACAAAACTGGCGTAGCGAGGCAGATGGTGAACTGGTGCTATATGTATTTGACATTCTTTGGTACGAGGGTAAAAACCTTATGGATCTGCCCCTGGTAGAACGCCAGGCCATTATGCGAGATGTGATACCTACAGATGACGACCGCGTGCGTATCAGCCAAACCTTTAAAGCCAACGGCACCGAATTTTTTGAAGCCGCCGGCAAAATAGGTCTCGAAGGTATTATGGCAAAACGCGGCAGCAGTACCTATGCACCGGATAACCGCTCTAAAGACTGGCTTAAAATAAAGGTTAACAAACGACAGGAGGTGGTGATAGGCGGCTTCACCAAAAACGAAGGCACCGCCAAGCAATTCAGTTCGCTTTTGCTGGGTGTTTACGAGGCTGGGAAATTCCTGTATGTTGGCAAAGTGGGCACTGGCTTTTCAGATAAACTACAAAAGGAAATGATGGCGATGTTTACGCCATTAATTGTAGATAATGTGCCGTTCAACAGCGAGCCGGATGTAAACAAGCCCTCGCGTTTTAGGCCAAACCCGCCAAGGGCAAAAGCCACCTGGTTAAAGCCCGAGTTGGTTTGCGAGGTTAGCTTTGCCGAAGTAACCAGCGACGGCGTATTTCGCCATCCATCGTTCGAGGGGATGCGGGTTGACAAAAAAGCAAAAGAGGTAGTGCGTGAAACTGAGGCCGATACTAACGAAATTGTTGAAGAAGAGGAGCAGCGTCCCGAAAAGAAAAAAGAGCCTCAACGTAAAATTGTAGCCGCCCCAAAAGAGGCTGTTAAGCGTACCCTACTTAACCCCAAAGAAGAAACGCAGGTGAAAAAGATCTGCGGGCACGACCTAAAGTTTACCCACCTCAGCAAGATTTACTGGCCAGAGGATGGCATCAGCAAGCGCGATATGTTCAATTATTATTACCAGGTAGCGGAATATATTTTGCCTTATCTGAAAGACAGGCCGCAATCGCTTAACCGATTCCCTAATGGCATCCATGGGCCCAGCTTTTACCAGAAGGATGTACGGGGCAAATCGCCGGATTGGGTGAAGACTTTTCCGTACACTACCAGCGATGGCGAGGATAAGGATTACCTGGTAGGGCATGATGAAGCCACCCTGCTTTGGATGGCATCGTTGGGTTGTATCGAGATGAATCCATGGTTCAGTCGCGTGCAGTCGCCGGATAACCCGGATTATTGCATCATCGACCTCGACCCTGACAAAAATACTTTCGACCAGGTGATAGAAGCTGCGCAGGAAGTAAAAAAAGTGCTGGATGCCATAGATGTTCCAAGCTACTGCAAAACGTCCGGCTCAACGGGTATGCATATTTACATCCCGCTCGCGGCGAAATATGATTACGACCAGTCGCAGATGTTTGCCCGTTTGATCGTCAACATTGTACACGAGCAAATTCCCGATTATACTTCGCTTGAACGTATGATAAAGAACCGCAACGGTAAAATGTACCTTGATTTTCTGCAGAACAGACCCGGCGCAACTATTGCAGGCCCGTACTCGCTTCGGCCAAAGCCCGGCGCAACCGTTTCCATGCCGCTGCACTGGGACGAGGTAAAGCCCGGCCTTACGATGAAACATTTTACCATTCACAATTCCATTGCTCGCCTTAAGAAAGAAGGTGACCTGTTTAAAGGTGTGCTTGGCGAAGGCATTGATCTGGAAAAAACGATCAAAAAAGCGCAGAGTATATTTAAGTAATGGAAGCGTTCGACCAGAGACGCGAAGTATCGCGTCTCTACGAATAACGCCTGTAGAGACGCGATACTTCGCCTCACTTTGCATAAAACACATAGCTGGTTCAAGTTTAGCGCAGCGTAAATTGGACCTAAATATTGTAACCTTTAGCTTATGCAAGCAGAACGCTTGCTACATTTTGGGTCGAAGTTGAAAACTTCGACCAGTGAAGTAAATACCCCCTTCTGTCATCCTGAGCGATAGCGAAGGATCTATTATCGAACTCTCCCTCGCAGACTTAGCGGGCGGAGATCAGATGCTTCGCTATAGCTCAGCATGACAATCTTTTATACAACGAGCATGATAAACCGGACGTTAGCTCTCCTAAATGCGGCCTTAGCGCGTTGCGGATAGTACAGGCATCGCCTCACCACACCCTTTAACAGCGACGCGGTACAGCCGCGTGTTTTTTCTTTGGTTACTTTCTTTTTTGCGACAAAAAAGAAAGTAACATCCACTAACGATTCATATTACTCACTGCCATTCCTAACGAAGCCCCAATCGCCTGCTATGCCTCAAGAGATTGCCGCGTAGCTATCGCTCCTCGCAATGACGCGTGGGAGGATGTAGATAAAAAAATTATTATCCTCACAATCAACTATTTAAATTAATTCTAAAAGAAATCCTAATCAATTAGTTGTAATACTAATTGATTAGTAGTATACTTGTTTTATAATTATAATTTATGCAAAAGCTGGCTAAGCGCGAAGAACAAATAATGCAGGTATTTTGGAAACTGGGTAAGGCTTTTATAAAAGAAGTGATCCCAGAGATGCCGGATCCTAAGCCGCACTATAACTCGGTAGCAACTATGGTGAAGATACTGGAAGAGAAAGGCTTTTTAGATCATGACACCATTGGTAATATTTACCATTATTACCCAAAGGTAACCCGCGAAGAATATCAAAAGCATGCCATGAAGGATATTGTGAGCCAATACTTTGATGATTCATACCCCAGCATGCTGGCCTTTTTTGCCAAAGAGCAAAAAATAAGTGAACACGAACTGCAAGAGATCTTAAACCTGATTAAAACCAACAAGAAATGATACCATACGTTTTGCATGTTGCACTGTTAATAAGCGTTTGCCTTTTGTTTTACAAGTTGCTATTACAAAACGAAACGTTCCATCACCTTAACCGGTGGGTGCTGCTGGCCTGCCTGGTCTTAACCTTTATATTGCCCTTAATGCGTGTGCCTCAACAATGGGCGTTCAGGAATGCACCGGAAACTGTGGTAAGCATCCCGGTAACGGTAAAAACAAACCTCGAAACGGTTAAACCAGTGCAAGCAGTTGAGCAAGTAAAAACGCCGCAGGCTGCTATAGTTACTAAACCAACGGTCGAAAGATCGTTTATGGAAACAGCCGCTTTTTACACCCCGCAACTTTCAAAATGGGCGCTATGGCTATACTGGTGCGGTGTGGCAGCCTTTGGATTAAACTTTTTGCTGCAGATAATAGTGCTTATGCGCCAGGCTTATAAAAGCCGGGACATACAAGATGGCCAATACCGAATTGTAGAATTGGATACCGATAAAGCGCCATGCTCGTTCGGTAATTATATTTTTATAAACCCTGCAAAATACGATTGGGAAACCTACAGCCAGATTTTGCTGCATGAAAAGATCCACGTTAAACAGGGCCATAGTATGGATCTGCTTCTGTCGGAGTTGATGCTGGTATTTCAATGGTTTAACCCATTTGCATGGCTTTACCGCAAGGAGCTGGAGAACAACCTCGAATTTTTGACCGACAGCGATGTGCTGAATAATAACGAAGTAGAACGCGAAATGTACCAGATGAGCTTGCTAAAAGTATCGGTTCCCAACCTGTCGCTACGCATAACAACAAACTACAACCAATCACTTCTTAAAAAACGAATAGTTATGATGAACGCAAAAAGATCAAACATACACACCACCTGGAAATACTTTTTCCTGCTGCCACTTATGGCATTTTTAATGTGTGCTTTTAACGAGCCAATGGCAAACCGCCTGCCTATATTACAAACAACAGAAAGTAGAATCAATGCCGACATTGATTATGAAGGCACCTGGACCGCAATTATAAAAGATGAAAAAATTGACATGCAGTTCAATAGCGACGGAAACCGCAACCATATGAGCAACAGCAACTTTTTGGTGAGTGAGTTTAAACCATTTTTGCCAAACAAGTCTGAAAGCGATTTTAAACTGGTACGTGAGGCTGGTACTATGAACTTTACAGGTAAATTTAACGGTTACAAAGGAAGTGGGAGTTATAAATTTGTAAGAAATGCCGAATACATTACCTATCTTAAAAGCAAGGGGATAACCGATATAGAGCAAAACGATGAGTTGGCGTTTTTTATGATCAACATTAAAAAGAGCTATGTAGCTATGATGCATCGCCAGGGATACAAAAACCTTTCAAAAAGTGACCTGATAGCTACCGCCGCTTTAGGTGTGGATGAGCCATACATTGTATCACTTAAACAAAACGGTTTCCCCGGTATTAGTACGCAGGACTTGATAACCGGTAAAGCAATGGGTATTACAGGACTGTACATCAGCGAGATCCGTGAGGCCGGCTACCCAAAAGTATCTTTTGAAAAACTGGTTAGCTTTAAAGCGCAAGGCATAAACGGCCAATATATTTCTAAGTTTAAAACAGCAAGGGGAGCCGCGCCGGATAAAACAAAGGCCACTGCTAAAAACAATGATTCCGACGAAGACAATGCAGATGATATGATAGCCTACAAGGCCTTAGGTGTTGATGACAACTATGTAAAAGGCTTAAAAAACGCCGGCTTAAACAAACTGAGCAGCAGCGACCTTGCCGGGATGAAGGCCGTTGGCGTTACCCCGGAGTATGTGGCCGGATTTAAGCATGCGGGTTACGATGTATCGGCAGACGATGTTTTATCTATGAAAGCTTTAGGCATTACCCCCGAGTACCTGAACAGCTTTAAAAATGCCGGGTTTAAGATAAATGCCGACAAAGCCGCCGGTTTAAAAGCCTTGGGTGTTACTGCTGATTATATAAAAAGCTTTAAGGGGATGGGTTTTAAAGATCTTTCTTTAGACGATGCAACGGCTTTAAAGGCCTTGGGGATCACACCGCAGTATGTTACAGACATGCGCGAGAAAGGATTTAAATCGAATGATATTAATAAATATATTACGATGAAGTCCGCGTTTTAAGCCTTACTAATTGATAATTGAGAAGGCCGGACCTGTAAGGCCTGGCTTTTTTCATGTTGTCACGATGAACTTATTGCACCATTGATAAATTTTATTATAGTCCTTAGATAGGCTCAGCATGCGACGTTGTTATATTAAGCCGCTAACTGTACTTCAACCTTGTTTATAAGCGCGGACATATCAAAAGGCTTATGGAGTATATCATCCGGGGCACCGGCTTGGTTTAAGGTGGCTTCTATGTCGTCTTCTGCAGAGCAGATGATAACGGGGGTGTCTTTGGTGGATTTATTAAGCTTTAAAATTTTGCAGATGTCGCGCCCATCCATGCCCGGCATGTTTGCATCGATGATCAGCAGATCTGGATGGCTGTTTTGTACCTCCTCTATCACATGGTCGCCATTGGGTAGCGAAGATACCTCATAGCCGCTATTGATAAGGATATAACTCATGACCTCCAGTATCAATTCATTATCGTCAACTATTAATATTCTCTTGCACATAATACAAGGTTGTGCAAAGCCCGTGCCGTAAATTATTACGCCGTTAATATACAGTCAATTAAAGCGGGTATCGATCACAAAAATAGCTAAAATTAAAAAGCATAAGATGTTTACACCTTATGCTTTCAAATATAATATGTGGCTAAACCGCCAGATATGTATTAAATATGGATGAAAAATTCGCTGGCCGGGCGGCGAACTTTCGCGGCATTGGCTGTGGCATCATCTTCAGAACGGTAACCAATGGTGGCCATAACGGTTGCTGTTAAGCCTTTTTCCTTTAAACTTAACACTTCATCAAAGCCGGCCGGGTCAAAACCTTCCATCGGGCAAATATCTACATCCTGGTCTGCAGCAGCAGTAATCAAAACACCTAAGCCAATATATGCTTGCTTTTGCGCCCAAATCAATAGTTGCTCTGGCGTACGGCCCTTTATGGCTCCTAATACCATTCCCTCAAAGCCTGCTAAAGCCTCGCGCGGAATGTTGCGTGTAACAGCAACATTGTCTATGTATTTTTTACCAAAATCTTCGTTGATATTTGTTTCGGCAGCGAATACAATAAGTTGTGAAGCATCGGTAATTTGCGGTTGACCGTAACCTACAGCTTTTAATTTTTCGCGTGTCTCAGCGTCCTCAATTACCAATACGCGGTAATGTTGTAAGCCTATTGATGAAGGCGCAAGTTGCACGGCATCTAATATGGCTTGTAATTTATCGGCAGGTATTTTTTTTGTCGTGTCGAACTTTTTGGTGGCGTAGCGCCATTTTAGTTTATCTACTAGGGACATGTTATTTTCTTATTTAGTTATCCGGAAGTAAATGTAGATGTTGCAACACGTATAAAAGTCATAGAGAAGTAATACTACTATATGATAGATAATTTTAGAACTCGTTGGCTGTAGAGCGAAGGTCGCCGTATTCTTCGCCCTCGAAATGAGCGGTGTTTAAGGTTGGATCAATCTCAAGATTCCAGTAGGAGTGCTGGTTGTTCAAGTCATTTACAATGGCCGAGCAGCTGAAGGTAAGCTGCAACCTATAATTAACGCGGATACGCCCATTCAGCGTAACGGCATCAAAGCGTTTTACCTCAAATGTAAGCGCATCAAATTTTGATGAACCAAATTTGTCCCGGTTCTCCTCGGTTAACGCCTCCAATAACAAATTGTAGGGCTGCATACCGGGTTTAAACAAGTTGTCGATAGTTGCTTGTAAAGCGTCGTTATCCCGCGGGATATTAAAACCTTCCGTTAATATGATATCGAACCTTTCTTGCATGGTTAAGGCATGCGGTCTTTTAACTCGTTAACCTTTTCTTTACCCTCGTCCTTCAGGCGGTTCTTTTCGGCTTTTATTTCTTTTCTGGTACGGCCGGCGGTGTCTACGTTATCAACTTTAAGTTTATAATCGGCTTTCACTTTTTCAATTTCAAGCTTAAGGCGGGCTTTAATGGCATCGTTCGTTTCCTCTATTTTTTTCTCCATTTTAGCCGCGGTAGTATCTTTTTTACCGAAGATGCGCTGGAAAAAATTTGGCTTTTTAGGCTCTTCAAAAACAGGCGCGGCAACACCCACGCCGCCACCGCCTTCATCTTCGGTTTGGTGCATCAGGCTATCGGCAACAGCAGTATCAACAGGTGCAATGGTTTTGCGCAAACCCTCGCGCAGGCGAACGCTGTAAAAGCCGTACGCGCTGGTATCACGGGGCGTAAGGCCTTTGCCGGCCATCAACCGGCCTATGAGGTTAAAGTAACCGTGCAAGCCCTGCCTAAGGCTGCCATCAGGCTGAAAAGCATATAAGCCCGCTTTAGGTTTAGGAACAATGCTGGCCAGGAAAATACTTTCGCCAATGGTTAACTGAGAGGGGGATTTACCAAAGTAATACCTTGATGCTTCGCCAATGCCGTAAATACCCCGGCCCCATTCAATAATGTTAAAGTAAACCTCCAGCATGCGGTTTTTGCTCATAATACGGTTATTCTCTATCAACCATACGATCAGTATCTCCTCTATCTTACGCGACAGAGTTTTGTTCCTGCTCAGGAAAGCATTTTTTATCAGCTGCATGGAAATGGTACTGCCGCCGCGCTTAAATTTCTTTTCCTTAATATCCGTAATAATAGATTTACGGATAGACTCGTCCACAAAGCCACGGTTGCTGTAAAATGAAGGATCCTCGGCCGTCATCACCGCGTTGCGCACGTTTGGCGAAATTTGTTCTAATGGCGTAAAGTTTGATGCCCCGGCCCCGATGGTATGCGGAGGCATAGCTTTGCCCTCTTCGTAAGGCGTGTAAACAAAGGTATTATTAAGCTTGCCAAGGTCGGCACGGCCATATTTCAGGATCTTAAAATCGCCGTCCTTTTGAAGGCGAGAATCAAATACCAAATCGTCCAGATGTGCACGGTTCAAATACATATTTAAGCTGTAATTAAGCTTGCCGGTTACCTTAATGCCTTCTAACGACTCAAACATCCCCGTAGGGAACGAATCAAAAACGTCCTGCGCGTTTATCCAGCCGGTGTTTACCTTTGCCTCGTAAACCTTAACCGGGTTAAGGGTGTATTTGAAGTACGGACTGGCCGTTAGTTTTTTGAGGTGGATAACCGATGAACTGTCTAACGATACATAATTTCGCCCTACAAAAATATTGGCATCAATAGCCCCATAAGGCACCACAATATCGCTTACAGATAGCCCGGGATGGTTTAACAACAGGTTACGCACACTCCATGAACTATATATCTTGGTTTCGCCGCCGCTGTTTTTAACGTTACTTAGCTTGGTGCTGATGGTATCAAAATTCAGCTTCAACTTAAATTTCTTTTCGATGATGGGCAACTCTACCTTTTTGCCTTCGGCGTATAAATGTACGTCGATGTCTTTGTCAGATGGCACCATCTTGCCATCGATATGCCAAATTGCATCACCGTTATTTACGTTGATGGTAGACGCTAGCTTACCATCTTTAATGATAGCCTTTTGGGCCAGCAGGTTAAATTTGGTGCTATCATCCACAAAACTTATTTTAAAGTTATGCAACGAGAGGTTATCGGGTATCTTATAAAGCACCTCGTTGATAAGATTGTTGGAGAGCTCGGACAGGTCAACCTTATTGCCGGTGTTGGTGGTGTCTTTTTTCTTCTTGAACAGGAAATCGAAGTTTTTTACCCCTTTAACGCTGGTAAGGTTTAAGAAGCCATCCTGTAATATCACGTCGGCCAGTTTTATATTGCCAAAAATCAATGGAAATATCTTAACGCTTACACTAAAATTCTTGATAGCCAGCAGGCTGTCACGCTGGAACGGAACTATGCTAATATCGGTAAAAGCTACTGTACTTAAGCCCGTAAAACTTGCCGACCCTATTTTTACATCTAAATTATAATCCCTTTTTGCTTTTGCTTTAGCTTTGTAGATAGCTTTTTGGAGCAGTACCTCGCGTTTTGAGTAGGCAACATATCCGCCTATTAGCATAATAACTACTAATATTAGAACGGTTATACCTGCAATACGGATATATTTGGGGTTGATACGGCGCATATTGAAACTTTGCTTCAAAACTAAACTAAATATGATGGTGCAAACGGTTGCAAACTGCAAATTGTTTTCTTAACAAACGCATACCGGTACCTGTTTTCGTATTTTTGCGATGAAATATATATGGAATTTACTAAAGAACAAGTTTTACAAGCCCTTGGAAATGTTGAAGAGCCAGATCTGAAAAAAGACTTGGTTACCCTTAACATGATCCAGGATATACATATCGAAGGCAATAAGCTAACCTTTTCTGTTGTGCTTACTACACCGGCGTGCCCGCTTAAGGCATTAATTGAAAACGCATGCCGCAATGCTATCAGCCACTTCATCAGCAAAGAGATAGCGGTTACCGTGAACATGACATCGCAGGTTACTACCCAACGCAACACGGGGGTGCCGGGTGTTAAAAACATCATCGCGGTAGCATCCGGGAAAGGTGGTGTGGGTAAATCTACCGTATCGGTCAATCTGGCGCTGGCACTTTCAAAAACGGGCGCTAAAGTCGGTTTGATAGATGCGGATATTTATGGCCCATCTATCCCGATAATGTTTGGCCTGGAAGGTGTGCGCCCTAAGGCAACACAGGAGAACGGCAAAACACGCATAGAGCCGATTGAAAAATTTGGCATAAAATTGCTTTCGATAGGTTTCTTTACAGACCCTAATCAGCCTGTTCCCTGGCGCGGGCCAATGGTATCAACCGCGGTTAAACAATTATTTAACGATGCCGACTGGGGAGAACTGGATTATTTAGTGATAGACCTGCCACCGGGCACGGGCGATATCCACATTACGGTTACACAAAGCTTCCCGGTTACGGGGGCTGTAATTGTTACCACGCCGCAAAATGTTGCCCTGGCCGATGCTAAAAAAGGTATCGGGATGTTTATGATGCCGGCTATTAACGTACCTATTATGGGAGTGGTAGAGAACATGGCCTACTTTACCCCGGCAGAACTGCCAGATAACAAATATTACATTTTTGGAGAAGGCGGTGGCCGCAAGCTGGCGCAAACATTAGATGTGCCCTTTTTGGGAGAGATACCGTTAATCAAGGGCATCAGCGACTCGGGTGACGCGGGCCGGCCGATAGTGATGGACGACGATAGTGTAATGACTACTGCATTTATGGAAATGGCGAGGCGTGTTGCCCAGCAAGTTTCTATTTGTAACGCCCAAAGGGCCGATGCTGCACCAAAACCCTCCCCGGTTGGGTAGGGCTTAAAAAAGCCTCCCTTATTGGGGGAGATTTACAGGGGACGTATAAGGATGTTGATTTTTATTAATAACTTTACTTTATAATTTAAATAGATAATGAGTTTAACAGACAGGGTGGAAGCAGCGTTGGATACCATAAGGCCTTACTTAGAGGCAGATGGCGGTAACGTTTCTGTTGAAGAAATAACCCCTGAAGGTGTTGTGAAGGTAAAACTATTGGGGTCATGCGGATCATGCCCCATGAGCATCATGACGTTGAAGGCAGGAATTGAACAGGCCATTTTAAAGGCCGTTCCGGAAATTACCGGCATTGAAGCGATGAACCTAACCGATATTGATGACCCCAATGCGGTGCTTCCCGAAAACTTAAGATAGTGTTAATAAGTGTTAAATACGTATATTGATAATTTTCAATGATGTATTTTTACCTGCTTGTTTATACACCGCAGGTAATTTGCGTTAAAGTAATAAATGAAAAGATTAATTGGCATATTGTTTTTACTGACATCCTTATCAGCATTTTCTCAGCAAAAAGAGAAACCGCTGGTACAGTTTACGGGTGTGGTGTACAATGCCGATAGCGCCGGTGTGGTTGTGCCTTACGTAACGGTAACAAACAAAAGCAGCCACAACACGGTAAATATTACCAACTATAAAGGTTATTTTTCTTTTGTAGCGCACGAGCAGGATTCCCTGCAGTTTACCGCTATTGGTTTTGCACCCGCTACGGTTGTGATACCTGAAAACAGTAAAAGCAAAAGCTATACCGTACAGGTTACCATAAAACAGCAAATGATAAACCTGCCAATGGTAAGGGTTTTTCCATGGGCTACTACTGATGAGTTCCGCAAAGATTTTGTAAACGCCAAAATAGCGGATGACGACCTGGAGATCGCCCGTAAAAACATAAGCCGCAGCTCTATTGCAGCCATGACAAATACTTTGCCCCGTGATGGCCAGGAGATTCAGTCTGCAAACGCGCAATACATGCACCAGGATATTGTTAACCAGCACTCGCGTACCAACCCTTTACTTAACCCGCTTGCATGGGGCAGTTTGATCAAGTCGATCACCGATGGGGACAGTAAATAAGGTGTAGTAATTAGAGGTTAGTTAATTAGTGATTAGTTTAAACATAGAAATAATAAAAAAGCAGGATGGTAAACATCCTGCTTTTTTCGTTTATATAAAGTTTTGTTTCAGAAAGATAGGCCCTGATCTTCAATCAACCAATCACTAATCTTTACCTTCCTTTTTTGGCTGCCGGGAATTTCATGCGATAATCTACGTCAACGGCGCCTTTAGAGATATCGTTAAGGCGTTTTTCTATCAGGCGTTTACGCAGGGGGCTTAGTTTATCGGTAAATAATTTACCTTCTATATGGTCGTATTCGTGTTGAATAACTCGGGCTGCCATACCGCTGATCGTTTCTTCGTGATGCTTCCAGTTTTCGTCGTAATACGAGATCTTAATGGTAGGTTTGCGGCTTACATCCTCACGGATATCGGGGATGCTTAGGCAGCCTTCATTAAAAGACCATTCTTCGCCGGTTTCTTCAAGGATGGTAGCATTGATAAATGCTTTTTTGAAATCCTTAAGCGCAGGCTCTTCATCGTCAAATGGCGTAACGTCTACCACAAACAAACGCATAGACATACCCACCTGTGGGGCTGCCAAACCAACACCGCGTGCACCGTACATGGTATCAAACATGTTTCCCACTAATTCTTTAATGTGCGGGTACTCATCTGGTTCAATAGACGTGGCCTTTTTCCTTAAAACAGGATCGCCGTATGCTATTATAGGATATTTCATATTGCAAAGGTAGAAGTTTTCTTATTTAGGCTCAAATAATAAGGTTATCATACGGTCATTATCGAAGATCTCATTGCTGATCTCCAGCAGGCCTTCGGCGGTAACGGTGTTTATTTTGGCAAAAATATCTTCTAGCGAATCTATCCGCCCAAAATCCATCAGGCTTTTAGCCATCGAGATAATAAGGCTCATGCGGCTTTCTTCGGCCAGGGCTATCTGCCCAATAAATTTCTCTTTAGCCTGTTTAAGCTGTATCGTTCCAAGCTTATTGTCGCGTAGTCTTTTCAATTCTTTATGTACCAACCTAAGGGCTTTATCGGCTTTCTCGGCATCGGTACCAAAGTAAATGGAAAAGATACCGGTATCGGTTAACGATGTGTAATTAGATTCGATAGTGTAGGCAATGCCGTATTTCTCCCGAATCTCGAGATTTAAGCGGTTGCTCATGCCCATGCCGCCCAAAACGTTGTTAAGTAACAGCAAACCATATTTGTTTTGATGTGCCGATGGATAGGCCCTGCTGCCCAAAATGCAATGCGTTTGCGAAATGGGTTTCTTTAAGGTATAGATACCCCTGCTTATTGGCTCGGGCGCTATGCGATGTTTTTCATTGGTATTTTCGGGCACGCTGCCAAAATACTTTTCGCAAAGCTTTATCAGCTTCTTAAAATCGTAGTCGCCATAAACGGCGAAGATCATCTGGTGGGTATTATTATTGGCGGTGATGAATTGTTTTATATCCGCACCATTCAATACGCCAACACTTTCGGGCGTGCCTAAAATATTGTTGCCTATGGGGTGGCCTTTAAAAAGGTACTCCTCAAAATCATCCTGGATGGCCTCTTCGGGTTGGTCCAGGTATGACGAGATCTCGTCCAATATCACACCACGTTCTTTTTCCATCTCATCTTCGGGGAAGGTAGAGTGGAACAGGATATCCTCGAACAGATCTACCGTGCGCTCTAAATGCTGTTTTAGTAACGACGCGTGGATACAGGTATATTCTTTGGTAGTGTAAGCATTAAGGTCGGCACCAACAAGCTCCAGTCGGTTCAGGATCTGCGGGGTATTTCGCCTTTCGGTTTCTTTAAATAACAGGTGTTCAATAAAATGCGCGAGGCCTTCTTTTTGAGGCAACTCATCGCGCGAGCCGGCGTTAAGCACAAAACAGCAATGTGTGATAGGCGAAGGCGAATGTTTAAATAATATGCGGATGCCGTTTGGCAGCGCGTGAACCTGGTGATCTGTCATAAAACGTTCAAAGATAGCGTATAAACGTGCAAATTGTTTGGTATTGCTTATGTTTACCTCATGAAATTACAAATTGCCGACCTTGAATTTGAACCCATGTACTCGCACGAGGCTATACAGCAACGTATTGTTGAACTTGCGCAGGCTATAAATGATGATTTTGAAGGCCGCCAACCTATTTTTGTAGGGATCTTGAACGGAAGTTTCATGTTTGCATCAGACCTGTTGAAGGAAATTGTTGTGCCATGCGAAGTAACCTTTACCAAACTGGCATCGTACTTTGGCGGACTATCGAGCACCCGCACCATCCGCGATGATTTTGATCTGCATGTAAACATAACCGGGAAAGATGTTATCCTGCTGGAAGATATTATCGATAGCGGCAACACCATAAAATACCTGATAGAAAAACTACAGGTGCGCAACCCGGCATCTATTACGGTATGCACCCTGCTTTACAAACCCGATTCTGTTGAACACAGCATAGAAGAGTTAAAATACGTAGCCTTCCAGATCCCCAATAAGTTTGTTGTAGGTTACGGTTTGGATTATCGCGAGTTAGGCAGGAATTTGAGGGGGATTTATCAGAAGGTGGGGTAACTCTCGATGATTCAATTGATTTTCAATAATAGGAGAACTTCGGCAATTACAATTACTTGCATAATTTGCTGGGCGTGTGCATTTATTAATCTTAAATTATTTCCAAGCTATTCTTTTGGTCTTTTTATTTGGCTGCCTGCGGTGCTGGGGGCTTTGTCAACTATATTATATGCCTATAAAAATGAGGTAAGAAAGATATCTTGTTTCAAGTTGACCTTAGCAACGCTTTTGATTTTTTGTTTGGGATTATTAACCTTCGCATTTGAAGGGGTTATCTGCATTGTGATGGCCGCCCCAATCGGGATGTTATTTGCATGGCTTGGTTATTTGATAGGTTATGAAGTCGTTCGGAGCAAAACGGTTAATCCATCATTGATTGCGATATTTTTAGTAATATCGATGCCCATAATAAGTGGGTTTGAATACCTTAAAAGCAAGAGTGATACAGAGCAATTAAGATCTGTTACCACTCGTATAATAATAAAAGCCTCGCCTGGGTCTGTTTGGAAAAATGTAATTCAATTCCCGCAATTAACCCCACCTTCGGAACTGATTTTTAAAGCGGGAATAGCTTATCCGATTAACGCCAAGATTGACGGCGTTGGAGTCGGCGCCATCAGGCGATGTAATTTCTCAACAGGAAGTTTTGTTGAGCCAATAACTGTTTGGCAGGAACCACATCTTCTTAAGTTTGATGTAGATGAGCAACCGGAAACGATGAAAGAAATTAGTCTTTACAATCTTCATCCCAATCATTTACATGGCTACTTTGTTTCTAAACACGGTCAGTTTAATATAATAAAGTTGAAAAACGGCGACACATTATTAGAGGGTACCACGTGGTATAGTAATAATATTAAGCCTGGTATATATTGGAACCTTTGGTGCGATTTTATTATTCATAAAATCCACGAACGTGTTTTAGATCATATCAAAGCTGAAGCTGAGAAAGCCGGTTAAACCGGCTGAACCAACGTCATCTCACTCAATATCTCCAACGCTTCATCAATATTGCCAATGCGTTCTATACTTAGGCGGAGGGTGTTTTTTACTTCTTTAAGATTGGTGCGGCGCGGGTTGCGCTGTACAAATTCCAGTACTTCCTTAAACGCGTCTGTTTCAAAATAGGCCGATTGCTGGTTGGTAATAAAGTAGCCGCGCAGTACATTCTTCTTTAACGATACCTTCTCAAAGCCGATTGTCTTGCCCAGCCATTGCAGGCGCATGGAGTTCAGTAAGTCGTGTACTTGTGGCGGGATAGGGCCAAACCTGTCATGCAGTTGCTGTTTAAAGGCCTGCAATTCGGTTTCGTTATCCAGCCTGCTAAGTTCGGTGTATAGGTTATAGCGTTCGCCAATGTTGGTTACATATTCATCAGGGATCAAAATCTCCTGGTCGGTATCTATTTGGGTGAACGATACGTATGGCCTCGGCTTATCATCAGGGAACACGCCTTTAAACTCGTCTTCCTTCAACTCCTGGATGGCTTCGTCCAATATCTTGTGGTACATATCAAAGCCTATTTCGGCTATAAAACCACTTTGCTCGGCACCTAACAGGTTACCGCTGCCGCGGATGTCCAGATCGCGCATGGCTACGTTAAAGCCGCTGCCCAGGTCGCTGAATTCCTCTATCGCACTCAGGCGTTTGCGTGCCTCGTTGGTCAAGGTACTTAACGGCGGACTAAGCAAATAACAATATGCTTTTTTGTTGCTTCGCCCAACGCGGCCACGCATCTGGTGCAGATCGCTAAGGCCGAACATGTGGGCGTGGTTAATGATGATGGTATTGGCGTTGGGGATATCCAAACCAGCCTCGATAATGGTTGTTGCCACCAACACATCGTACTCGTGGTTCACAAACTTTAGCATTACATCTTCCAGTGCATCGCCTTCTAACTGGCCGTGGGCAATACCTATGCGGGCTTTTGGCACCAGCTTGTGAATCATGCCGCCAAGCTGCGGCAGATCTGCAACGCGGTTATGGATAAAGAACACCTGGCCGTCCCGGTCTATCTCTTGCTGTACCGCGTCTTTTATCAGCGTATCGTTAAATACGTGCAACTCGGTAAGTACCGGCTGACGGTTGGGCGGCGGGGTAGATATAATGGACAGATCGCGCGCACCCATTAACGAGAAGTGAAGCGTACGTGGTATAGGGGTTGCAGTCAGCGTTAGCGTATCTACATTGGCGCGCATGTGCTTTAGTTTTTCCTTTACAGATACACCAAACTTTTGCTCCTCATCTATGATCATCAACCCCAGATCCTTAAACTTTACATCCTTGCTCACCAGGCGGTGTGTGCCGATGATGATATCTACCTTGCCTTCTTTTAATCCCGCAAGAGTGTCTTTGATCTGCTTGCTGGTTTTAAAGCGGTTCACATAATCGATATTCACCGGGAAGCCCTTAAGCCTATCACTAAATGTTTTGTAATGCTGGGCCGCTAAAATAGTGGTAGGCACCAATATGGCTACCTGCTTGCTATCTGCAACGGCCTTGAAGGCGGCACGCACGGCTATCTCGGTTTTGCCAAAGCCCACGTCGCCACATATCAGCCTATCCATAGGGTGCGGCGACTCCATGTCTTTTTTGAAATCAACAGTGGCTTTTTCCTGGTCGGGCGTATCCTCGTAAAGGAAGGATGCTTCCAACTCGGTTTGCAAGTAACTATCGGGCGAAAAGGCATTCCCTTCCTGTGCTTTGCGAAGGGCGTAAAGCTTGATCAAGTCGCGGGCAATGTCCTTAACTTTTTTTTTTGTTGTTTTCTTAAGGCGTTCCCAGGTATCCGTTCCCAGCTTGTTCATGCGGGGTTCAGTGCCCTCTTTACCGCTGTATTTGCTGATGCGGTTAAGGGAATTTATGTTTACGTACAGCAGGTCGTTATCGGCATAAACCAACCGGATCATTTCCTGCGTTTTGCCGTTCACCTCCACTTTTTCCAGGCCTGCGTATTTACCAATACCGTGATCGATATGGGTTACAAAATCGCCGGGCTTAAGGTCGCGTAGTTCTTTAAGCGTAATGGCTTGCGAACGTTGGTAACCCTTCTTAAGCTTGTATTTATAATAGCGATCAAATATTTGGTGATCGGTGTAGCAAGCCAGTTTTTGTTCGCGATCTATAAAACCCTCGCGGATGCTGATGCTCACGGGGGTGAACTTTACGGTTTTATCCAGATCTTCCAGAATAGCGTAGAGGCGTTCTACCTGCCTTGCAGAATCGGTTAGAATGTAATTCTCGATCTTTTCGGCCTCGTTATTTTTAAAGTTATGGATCAGTAGGCTGAAATCCTTATTAAACGATGGCTGCGGGCGCATGTCAAAATGGATAGGCGTGGCATCGGTATAAAAAAATTGCTTGCCAAATTCAACCAACGGAAAATCATGCAGTTGGTCGGCAATTAGTTTCTCATCAGTAAAGCTAAATTTAGGGTCTATCCAATCTGGGTTTTGGTTCTTTTCATCAGCAGATAAAGCCTTCCAAAGTTGAGTGGCCTTTTTGTGACCGGTTTGGATAATATCCAGCGTAAACTGCACATCTTTTATCCATACCTGCGTACCGGGCTCTACATATTCCAGCAGGGAGATGTTATTCTCCGTCAGAAATTTAGATTGTACATTGGGTACAATGGTGATGTTTTTTACCTGCTCAACCGAAAGTTGGCTCTCTATCTCAAAGGTGCGGATAGATTCTATAATGTCGCCAAAAAACTCCACCCGGTAAGGCAATTCGTGCGAGAAGGAGAAAATATCCACAATACCACCACGTACCGAAAACTGTCCCGGTTCGTAAACAAACTCTACGCGGTCAAAATCATACTCCACCAAAAACTCGGTGATAAAGTCTATATTCAGTTTATTGTTGACGGAGATCTCCAATGTATTCTTTTCCAGGGAGGCACGGTCTATCACCTTTTCGGCCAATGCCTCGGGGTAGGTTACGATAAGCTGGCCGTATTCGGTAGAATGGTTAAGTTCGTTCAGTACCTCGGCGCGCGCCAAAACGTTGGCACTATCGGGCTGGGTAAATTCAAATGGTTTACGGTATGATGATGGGAAAAGCAGGGCCTCTTTACCGGTAAGGTTCTCCAGATCGGCCAAAAAGTAAGAGGCTTCTTCGCGTTCGGGCAACACAAATACCATGTGCTTGTGCTGTAAAAAATACAACGCTGCCGCCATGGCCGCATCACCCGATCCGACTAAACCACGAAGCTGAACCCTTGGACTTTTACCGGCATTTAAGGCTTGCGCCAATGCCTTTATCCGCTCGTCGGCCTTGTATCTCTCTAATATATCACGGATGTTCAAAACGTTGTAAATATAGGTAAAAAAGCCTTTTTTAAACAGACCGAACTATTTATCATAAAATTAAAGCAAACAATTTGCGCTTATGTTTACTTTTAAATGATATTTTGAAATCGCAAAAGTACCAAACTTTATACAACATGAAAAACTCAGTAATATTTGGATTAATAATAGGTGTTTTAAGCTTAATTTGGCTTTTTGTAATGCGCCAAACAGGCTATAACTTGTCAGACAGTAAAGCAAACCCAATAGAATACGTATCTATACTAATACCAGCTATAGGTTTATTTTTCGGCGTAAAGCAATTTCGCGATGGCGAACTTAAAGGCAAAATGGGCTTCCTGGAAGCGTTGATACAAAGCTTTAAGATACTATTGGTTGGCGGCGTATTTGCCGTATTTGCAGGCATCATATTTATAAACTGGGGTAACGGTGATAGTAACGACACAACGTTCCAGAGTTTTAGCGGCCGTATTTTTGGCGCCCTGCTTGTTGGTGTTATAGAGGCTTTTGCAGTATCTTTATTGCTTACCACCAAAAGCAACCGTGTCGATTAGGAAAATATTTAACCGGTATTTCGAATTAACCTTCTGGATTTTGGCTTTGGCCTGCCTGGCGTTTACTAACCCGGCAGGCCAGAGCCATTTTAGTTTGTGCCCGCTAAAGCTGCTCGGCATTACCTGGTGCCCGGGCTGCGGCCTTGGGCATGCTATTTCTTATTTGTTTAGGGGTGATGTTAAAAACTCGTTTCATGCCCATTGGCTTGGCATCCCCGTTCTGCTGCTTTTATTATACCGCATTTGCACGCTTCTTATAAATAAGCAATATAACTTTATCGCCCCACGTCGGTAAACAAATCCCTGCCGTATTTCGCCGAATAAATTACCACGCTTACCGATGCTTTATATCTGGTTGCCTATTATCCGTAGGCTAATTTGCCATTCGATAGTAGTTTTACATCATCAAATCACACAATAAAACTTAAAAAGATGAACACTTACAATCCTTATATGTCACTGCCAGGCATCACAACAGAGGAAATGGCAGTTTTACATCAAGCAACAAACGACTTGACAGACGCCCAAAAACAAAACTTTTACATGATCTATTCAGGCAAAAGGCGCAGCCCTCAGGACATCCTGATATTTACATTGCTTGGCTTTATCGGCATAGCCGGTGTGCAACGCTTTTTAGTTGGCCAAACATTGATGGGTCTGTTCTATTTTTTCACCGGCGGCTTTTGTTTGATCGGTACCATTGTTGACCTTATAAACCACCAATCATTGGCGAACGAGTACAACCAGAAAATGGCTTACGAGAGCTTCCAAATAGCTAAAATGGGCGGCTTCAATCAATAATAATTAAGTTATATAAATTAAAATCTTAAACCATATCACAATCATGAAAAATTTAAAAACACCTGCAACCCATAAATTAGTGTCACGCTTTGACAAAGAACTAATGAGCATTTTAATGAACGACCTTAAAACACTTAAGGCCCGTAACCTTAAACACGCGGCTTTATAAGGCTACCTAAACCTTATCACAATACAAAGAATCAAAACGGGGTAAGAATTGGCAAACCGGCAACGGTTGGCGCCAAAGAAAATATTACCTGAACGTTTTGATTTTTTTTGTTCTTTTCACCCTGACTTCTTCGAAAGAGTGGGCTTTAAAAAGGGCGGATGTAATGCCGGGAATAGATTACTCCCCCGCGGCACTTCGGTCTTACCCTCTTTGCGAAGCAGAGAGGGTCGACAAGCGTAGCGATGTCGGGGTGAGTAAAATCGCAAAGCGACGACATTGAAAAAAGTCTGCCCTATCGGGGGAGATTTAGAGGGCAACAAATTTCCAATCTTCGCCTTACCTTATTATCTTAGTGAAATTATGAAATTAGCACAGCTAACTACTTACCTGGAAAGCCTGGCTCCGCTGGCCTTGCAGGAAGATTATGATAATAGCGGATTGATAGTTGGTCAGCCGGATATGGAGATCAGCCAGGCCCTCATCTCGCTTGATTGTACCGAGGCCGTAGTTGATGAAGCCATTGCCACGGGTTGCGAGGTCATCATCTCGCACCACCCTATAGTATTTAAAGGGCTTAAAAAGTTCAATAGCAAAACCTATGTGGAGCGCGTGGTGGAAAAAGCCATCCGTAACAACATCGCTATTTACGCTATCCATACCAACCTGGATAATATTATGACGGGTGTTAACGCCCGCATTTGCGAAACTATTGGTTTAACCAATGCCCGCATATTGGCACCCAAACATAACCTGCTTAAAAAACTGGTTACCTATGTGCCCGTTGCGCAGGCCGAGCAGGTGCGTAAAGCATTGTTCCATGCCGGGGCAGGCCATATTGGCGAGTACAGCGAAAGCAGTTTCAACGTAGAAGGTACCGGCACCTTTAAAGGCAGCGAAAGTAGCGACCCTTATGTAGGCGAGCCCGGCGTGCGCCACCACGAGGAAGAAATGCGGATAGAGACGGTTTACCCCGCCAACCTGGAGAGCAAGATAATTATGGCGCTGGTTTTAGCGCATCCGTACGAAGAGGTAGCATATGATCTTTATAACTTAACCAACCAGCACCAGCAAATTGGCAGCGGTATGATAGGTGAACTGGAAATACCAATGGACGAAGCTGATTTTTTGGGCGAAGTAAAGGCCGCTATGGACTGCGCGGTTATCAGGCACACGGCACTTACGGGCAAGCAAGTTAAAAAAGTGGCTGTTTGCGGAGGCTCGGGAGGCTTTTTATTGAAGCATGCAATAGCCGCCGGCGCTGAGGTTTTTATTACTGCGGATTATAAATATCACGAGTTTTTTGATGCTGAGGGAAAAATAGTGATCGCAGACATCGGACATTTTGAAAGTGAGCAATTTACGCAACAATTATTGTGCGAAATTATTCAAGAAAAATTTCTTAACTTTGCCATCCGTTTAACAAAAGTGAATACAAACCCCGTCAAATATTTTATTTAATGGAACAAACCATAGAACAAAAGCTTAAAGCTTTATACGACCTGCAAACCATCCACACCAAAATTGACAAAATACGCCAGGTAAGAGGTGAATTGCCTATGGAAGTTGCTGATTTGGAAGATGATGTTGCCGGCCTTGAAACCCGCATTCAAAAAATTAAAAATGAGCTTGATGATCTTGAGGACGAAATTGTAACCCGCAAGAACCTGATCAAAGACTCTCAGGCGAACATAAAAAAATACGAGACTCAGCTTAACGAGGTTAAAAACAACCGCGAGTATGATGCAATTTCTAAAGAAATTGAGATACAAGGCCTGGATATACAAGTAAGCGAGAAAAAAATTCGTGAGTTTGGTTTTGAGATCTCTTCAAAAACAGCCATCTACGAAAAGGCGCAGGCTGACCTTGATGCCCGCCGCAGCGACCTTGATGCTAAAAAAGATGAGTTAGGCACCATCACCGCCGAAACAGAAAAAGAAGAAAATGAATTAACCGGCCAGGCAGAAAAAGCTACAGCTACTACTGATGAGCGTTTGCTTATTGCTTACAACCGTTTGCGTAAAAACGCTAAAAATGGTTTAGCGGTAGTTACTATCCAGCGTGATTCGTGTTCTGGTTGCTTTAACCAGATCCCGCCTCAGCGCCAGTCTGATATCCGTCAACGCAAAAAGATCATCGTTTGCGAGCATTGCGGCCGTATCCTGGTTGATGAGTTAATGGCTCTTGAAGAAGAGAACGTATAATTTGAACCCGTTCATAAACTTATATTAAAAAGGCCCCGTTTACGGGGCCTTTTTTGTTACCCGAAATGCTGTGCGAGGAGCGTAGCGACACGGCAACCTCAGCATATCCGTGTGTGTTGTGAGATTGCCGCTATCGCATAATGACACGGTTGTAGTTTTTTTCAAATAAAATTCCATTCCCAGCGTTAAGGGTTATCTTTACCACCGAGAAGATTTGAGATATGGGATTACCGCTAAGGATTACTTTTAATGACAAGGATTATGTTTACCAGATAGTAAACAGCCGCCTTATTAACCAAAATACTACTGAACTTGAGCTATTGCTGAACGGCGAAAAGCTGCAACTGATCAAAGAAAACACCATCTGGATTCAAAAAGAAGGCGAAGAACAACTCGATCCTAAATTTGTGCAGGCGCTGGGCAGGTCGGTATCGCTTAGGTTGCGGATGTAAGGTTTAGGTAGTTTTATAAAGGTACCAACCGTTACCTAATTCCCTTATTAAAATAAAATTAGAGGCAGTAATTTCGGGCATATCAGTTTTATTAGGGATATACATGTAGCCTACGGCATTGTCAAGTATGCCACCTATTAGAAAGGTAAGTGTGTTTTTTGTACTATTGCTGTTAGGGTAAACGTTATCAATAAACAATAACTTTAATTGTTTACGGACGTCATCAATTCCCTTCATATCCCGTGTACCGTTATCTAACGATGTAATTCCTTTTGCAACTAAGGTTTCCCTTGTTTTTTCAAACGCATCTTTATTATTATTAAAGTGTAATATGAGGGCGCTGTCCGAAGCCAATGTTAAACTGGTATTCCCTAATAAATATTGATACTCGCTTTTCGATTTAAACATTCTGTTATCCTTTTTTACAGTGTGCCGTGCAGCTATTACACTATCAACTTGTTGCGGGCTAAATGCTTTCAGATCCTCGTTTATTTTTGCGATTATACCGGTCATGGCAAGGGCTCTAAAAGCACTTACTTTCCAAATGGTATCCTTTTCAAAAAATAAATAGGAATCGAATTGCTGGGAATCCCTGGTGATAGTAACATTTATCATCGCCAGTTTATCCGTTTCTTTTAAAGTAAGAAATGATAGTTTAATGCCAGGCGCTATATCCGATCCATTGGGATGCCCATCAAATTCACCGGTACAATAACTTTTTAAATTATCGAAAGGTTCTTTAGATAGTAGTTTTTTAGCAAGCTGTAGCGGGGTATAGGTTTGAGCGTTACAAAGTGATGCTGAAAAAAATAAAGCGGCGATAAGGATTAGAGGTTTCATTTAACGGAAATCGTGAAAGCGAATATATTATTATTTATTCATCATAATCTGTCAAAACATACTCGTCTGCTTCCCGCCTTTGGGTGTAAACAATGTAAAGTCATACGGGGGCATTTCACGGCCTGCTAAGAAGCGTACGCAAGCCATACGGTATAATTGGTGTATCGACTGCGCAACGTGGCCCTCGCCGCTCATCCGGCGGCCAAAATCACTATCGTTAAGGTTGCCGCCGTGGCAGGCTTTTATCATATTTAGCACCTTATCTGCCCTGTCGGGGAATGCCTTGTAAATCCAATCGGTAAAGATCTCGGCAATGGCGCCATTCAGCCTAACAATGGTAAAGCCTGCGTCAACCGCGCCACGGTCGGCAGCGGCTTTAATAATGTCGGGAATCTCGTTGCTGTTCAGTCCCGGTATAATAGGCGCAACCATCACCCGGCAAGGGATGCCTTTTTCAGTCAGCTTCTGGATAACAGCCAGGCGGCTCATCCCGGTAACGGTCCGCGGCTCCAGCTTTTGCCTGAGTGTCTCGCTTAGCGTGGTTATAGAAACATTGACGTGAGCAAGCCGCATGCTTGCCAGTTCGCCTAAAATATCCTTATCCCGCAGTACTACATTATTTTTGGTAATGATGCTTACCGGGTGCCGGTATTTTAAGAACACTTCTAACAACCCCCGGGTAATTTTTAGTTTACGTTCTATAGGCTGGTAGCAATCCGTATTGCCCGATAAAATGATAGGTACGGGTTGATAGCCTTTTTTGTTCAAGTATTTTTCGAGCAGTTCGGGCGCATTGCGTTTTATGATGATCTTGCGCTCAAAATCCAGCCCGGCGCTAAAGCCAAAATATTCATGACTGTTGCGGGCGTAGCAGTAAATACAACCATGTTCGCAACCCTGGTATGGGTTTATAGAATGGAAATGGCTAAGATCGGGGCTGTTGGAAATGCTGACGATCTTCTTTGGGGTTTCTTCAAAAAGTTGGGTGTGGGTGTTCTCCAGTAACTCTTCGTCCAGCCCCTCTATATGGTCCAGCACATATTTGTTTTTTAAAAACCTGTTGTGGGTGTTTACCTGCGCCCCTCTACCCTTAAAAAATTCATCATTCTCCGCATGTGACATAAGAACAAATTTGCTAATTATTTTAGCAAACTACAATTCTATCATGTTATTTTTTATGGCGTATCCCCAATACCAATGGTTTTACATTCTCATCAACAGGCGGAACAGTCGCAAAAACGAGTTCAAAATCGCCAAGTTTTCGGTGAACACGGTAGACCTTGGTAACGACCAAACCACCACTATTACCGGCTCGGGCGAGTATTTATAGTACGCCAATTCACACAAATAGCAACGGCGCATGTTTACACCACATGCGCCGTTTTTTGCAACGTTTACTTTATAAACCCGTATCACGCCTTGCCGATAGGTTTTCATCCCGCCCAAATAAAGCAAGGGTGAACAAAGCATTAAATGCGCTTTATAAAAGCATTACAACCAAGCCGGGAAAAAAGGGCTTAGTAATCCCTTTTGATGCCTATAAAGACAAATTCATCATCCTGTCTGACCAACATAAGGGCGCACGTGATGGTGCGGATATATTCGCCAAGTCGGCTAAGAACTACCTGGCCGCACTTGATAATTATTACAAAGAAGGTTTCATCTACATAAACCTTGGCGATAGCGAAGAGCTTTGGGAAAACCTGTTTGTAACCGTTAAACGCCACAACAAAGTCACTTTTGAAAAAGAAAAACAATTTATACCCGGTGATAGGTTTGTAAAGATTTTTGGTAACCACGATCTTTATTGGGGAAACGACCCGCTGGCCGCTGTTAGTCTATTCCAGATCTATGGGCGGGCCATCCGGGTTTATGAAGGGGCTGTATTGCAAACCACAGTAAACAATAAGCCGCTCGAAATTTTTATGACCCACGGCCACCAAGGCGATCTGCAAAGTGATGGCAACTGGTTCAGCAAATGGTTTGTGTCTGATATATGGGGCCCATTACAAGGCTTTTTGCGCATTAACCCCAATACTCCTGCTTATAATAATCAGCTAAAAACCGACCATAACCGCATGATGTACGAGTGGAGCAGCCGGCGAAAAAACATGCTGCTGATAACCGGGCATACACATCAACCGGTATTTAGATCGTTAACGCAGCTGGAGATACTTTACATAGGGTTGGATAATGCCAAAAAAGCAAAAGACAATGTAAAGACTGCTGAAATTGAAAAGAAAATAACCGCCCTGCACCTGCACGGTAACACCCAGCCCGATTTTAATGGATACCTGGATACCTATTTTAATACCGGTTGCTGTTGTTTTAATGACGGCGATATCACCGGGATAGAGATTTCAGATGGGTACATCCGACTCATTAAATGGGCTTACCATAAGAAGGTAAGTGAAAGGCTTGTTTTGGAGGAGTGTAAATTGGAAGGGTTGCATATTTTAAGAGAAGCGGAGTAACCTGTGCGAGGAGCGCTCTTCGATCCAAAAACTACGCACCTTACTACCCATCTATCCATCCAACAAAAACACAAACAACTCCTTGGGCCCGTGAGCGCCAAGTACCAATGTTTTCTCGATATCCGCAGTGCGGCTTGGGCCGGTTACGTGGGCTATCATGCTTGGCACGCGGCTGCCGTATCTCTTTTTTAGCAACCTAAATCCATCTTTAAGATCGAGCACCATTTGCGAGGTGTAGGCCAGCACAATATGCACCGGGGGATATATGCTTAACCGGCGGCCTGCAGCATCGCCGTTAGAAAGCAATATGGTGCCGTTACGGGCAATTAAAGCTTCGCAAAGGGTAAATCCTACTTCTGCTTGCTCAAAATCTTTATCAGTCTCAAAAAAAGGATATTCGTATGTGTTCAGTATTTCCTGTAATTTAGGTTCCCAGCAGTAAATTTTGTGCCACTTGCGTTCTTCAGCAAGCTCCAAAAGGCTTTCAATAAATTGCACCTCATCTTCACAAAAAACGAACCGGCCGCTAACACCAGTAAACGCTTCTGCAAATAAAACCTCCAGCATCTCCTCGTTTGGGGGGTACATGGGCAGGTCTTCCAGGTTGGGATATGGATTATCGCGTTTCTCTAAAAGCGCTTTACGTACTTTTTTTAAAAGCTTTTCTTTTGATGTAGTAATATCCCTCATTGGTATTCAAAAGTAACAAGTAGAAAATAAAAAATCGCAAGCCTTATCCACAAATGCGGATAAAAGACTTGCGATCTTAAATATGTAAGCCCTAATTATTTATTTTTCTGAAGATGGCTCTTCGGGCACATCTATCATAGAAAGTTCGGGGTTAATCAGTTTATCGGGGATGGCGTTGTTATCCGGTATAAGTTCCGGTTCGCCATTAACAAATTTATCATAAGCCGTACGGTGCTCAAACGGCCTTTTGCCCAATATCTCCTCGAGATCCGATTGGAACAGTACCTCTTTCTCCAATAATTTGGCGGCTACATTTTCAAGTCCCTCGCGGTGCAGGTTCAACAGATCTTTTGTGCGTGCGTAAACAGATTCGATTAGGTTACGTACCTCGGCATCTATCAATTCGGCAGTAGCGTCAGAGTATGGTTTTACAAATTGGTTTTCGCCCTGCGGGTCGTAAAAGGAAAGGTTACCTACCTTTTCGTTCATACCGTATATTTTAACCATGCCGTAAGCAAGGCGGGTAATCCGTTCCAGATCGCTTAAGGCACCCGTAGTAATTTTGCCAAAAATGATGTCCTCGGCAACCCTGCCACCCATAGATAGTGTCATGTCATCGATCAGTTCTTCTTTGGCAACCAGGAACCGTTCGTTTGGCAGGTATTGCGCATAACCTAACGCGGCAACACCACGCGGAACGATAGATACTTTAACCAATGGATCGGTATGCTCCAGAAACCAGCCTGCAATAGCGTGGCCGGCTTCATGATAGGCAACAACCCGTTTCTCTTCGGGAGAGATAAGCGTATTTTTCTTCTCAAGGCCACCAATAACACGGTCAATAGCATCCTGAAAGTCTTTCATATCAACCGCCTCTTTGTTCTGGCGTGCGGCAATTAACGCGGCTTCGTTACAAACGTTAGCAATCTCAGCACCCGCAAAACCCGGGGTTTGGGCAGATAGTTTTTTTGGATCTACACCTTCGGCCAGTTTAATCGGCTTTAAGTGAACTTTAAAGATTTGCTCACGGCCAATCAGATCCGGTTTATCTATAGATACCTGCCTGTCGAAACGTCCCGGGCGCATTAACGCGCTATCCAGTACATCCGGGCGGTTAGTAGCCGCAAGGATAATGATACCAGAATCCGTACCAAAACCATCCATCTCCACCAGTAATTGGTTCAACGTATTTTCGCGCTCATCATTGCCACCCATCATGTTGTTTTTACCACGGGCGCGGCCAATAGCATCAATCTCATCAATAAAAATGATACAAGGCGCTTTGTCTTTTGCCTGTTTGAACAAGTCGCGCACACGTGATGCACCAACACCTACAAACATCTCCACGAAGTCGGAACCTGATAACGAGAAGAAAGGCACCTGCGCTTCGCCTGCAACAGCTTTAGCTAACAATGTTTTACCTGTACCCGGCGAACCTACCAGCAACGCGCCTTTAGGAATTTTACCACCCAGGTTGGTGTATTTTTTAGGGTTTTTAAGGAAATCTACAATTTCCATAACCTCTTGCTTAGCTTCTTCAAGGCCGGCAACATCATTAAAGGTTACCGATACCTGCGCCTCTTTATCAAACAAGGTAGCTTTAGATTTACCTATATTGAAGATCTGGCCGCCTGCGCCACCACCTGCACCACCGCCCATTCGGCGCATAATAAATAACCATACGCCCACAAGCAACACAGCCATTATCACACATTGAAAAAGCCAGCTGTTTAACAGGCTCTCTTTACCCTGCTCAAATTTAACTGCTACCTTATTAGCGTCTGGCACATCTTTTTGTGCTGCCGCTATAGATTGCTTTAAACTTTCGTAAGATGCATCGGTAAAATTGTATTGCGGCTCATTGCCGGATATGCCCAGGCTGCGCTGGCTTTTGTTGGCATCGGCATATTCAGATTTGCCTACACTGCCTTTTTTAAGGTAAACATCAGCAGTTATAAGGTCGCCGTTTTTGTAGGCCACAATGTGGTCAACATCGTTGTTGCGCAGCATTTGATTGCTTACCCTTTGAAAATCGATCGTTTTGCCGTTATTGCCGCTAATTAAGGTTGGTATAACCAGTATACCAATAATAGCAATGGCGTAAAGCCACATCAAATTAAATTTAGGCGGTTTCGGCGTAATTTTTTTATTCGGCACCTTGCGCAAAGGCTTAGGCGCGTCTGATTTCTTATTATCTTTAATTTCCATTTTTTACAAGCTCAACTGAGCAATAATATAATTTAAAAAGGGCATTGCGTTACCGCGCTTTGTTTAAGCGCTTTTATAGTTTTTAATCTCAGCATCGCCCCATAGGTCTTCAACGCCGTAAAACTCGCGTTTATCCGTTCTGAAGATGTGTATAACAACGTCTACATAATCCAGCAGTATCCACTCGCCATGCTCAAGGCCCTCTTTTCTCCAGGGATCTTGTTGCATCACTTTATAAATTTCTTCCTCAACACTGTTTGCTATTGCTTTTACCTGTGTGGTCGAATCGGCGTGGCAAATTACGAAGTAATCTGCTACCGAACTGTTTAAATTACGGAGATCGAGCCTTACAAGGTCATTACCTTTTTTCTCTTGCATGCCGTGGATGGCAAGTTCAGAAATGTAGGTAGATTCATTTATCACTTTACTTTTTACCATTAAAAAGATTTAGTTTTGAACGATTTTGGGTTTAATAATATTATACGTTGCAAAATAACATATTTTCAGGATTATTTGTTGGACAAAATTTAGTGTCACTAAAAGAAGTTGACTCTACAAACACATTCCTCAAAAATATCTTGTCAAATTCCAAGCCAGTACCCGAGGGAACGGTCATTATGGCAGAAGACCAATTTGCCGGACGCGGGCAGCGGGATAATAAATGGCACGCCCAACCGGGAAAAAATTTAACTTTCAGCATCCTTTTAAATCCAACGTTTTTATCGGCACAGCAGCAGTTTGACCTAACGCGCGCCATTAGTATGGGTGTATATGACGCATTGCACCCCCTATTACGTGACAGCCTGAAGATAAAATGGCCAAATGATATTTATTACGGTGATGCAAAGCTTGGCGGTATGCTGATAGAAAACATATTGCAGGGCAGCCAGATCAAACATTCCATTATAGGTATAGGACTTAACATTAACCAGGAGAATTTCCATCCGGACGCAGTTAACGCAACTTCTATCAAAAAGATATTACAAAGGGATTATGAATTAAAAAATATATTAGCTGAAATTTGCAACAATATAGAAGCATATTACCTGCATCTTAAAGCAGGCCGAATTGAGTTTGTAAGGAATTTATATTTGAGCCGACTATATTGGTTAAACGAACGGCATGCGTTTAAGTCGAACGAAGAGATCTTTGAAGGCGTTATAAAAAACGTTGAGCCTGCCGGGATGTTGGTTGTTGACAATAACGGCAAGGCAGAGACTTATAATTTAAAGGAAATAGAGTTTTTAAATAAATAATGAAAAAAGCGGTTTTAGCCATCGTGATGTTTCTATATGCAATTGTTGCTAAGGCCCAAATGCAAAACCCGGTAAAATGGGCATACGCGGCTAAAAGGATCAGCGCTACCGAAGCGGTTGTATTGTTAAGGGCCACTATTGATAATGGCTGGCATATATACTCGCAAAAAAGCAGCGGCGCGTTAAAAACAAGTTTCGTGTTTAATCCGGCCAAGGAATATACGCTGGTAGGGAAAACGATGGAACCTAAGCCCATAGTGAAGTTTGAACCGGCCATAAAAGCAAGCCTCAGTTATTTTGAAAATTCAGTTGTGTTTCAGCAGAAGATAAAATTAAGAAGCGCCAATGCAAAAACCGTAACAGGTAAGTTGGAGTATATGGCTTGTAAAACCCAATGCCTACCACCGGAGGAAGTTGAATTTACCATCCCGATAGGGAAATAAAACGAATAATATTAGAATTTTTAAATAAACTATAATGAGAAAAATACTTTTAGCGGTAACCGCATTAATGATAACTTTTGCTGCCAATGCGCAGGTAGAGTCGCATGTGAGATGGTCATACGCGGCCAAAAAAACAAGCGCGACGGAAGCCGTTGTTTTAATAAAAGCGACTATTGATCAGGGCTGGCACATTTACTCGCAAACCGTAAAGGATGGCGGCCCGGTAAAAACAAGTTTTACCTTTGACGTTTCAAAAGAATACACATTGGTTGGCAAGCCAAGCGAACCAAAACCCATTACCCGTTTCGAGAAAGTGTTTAACATGAATGTTGGCTACTTTGAAAACGCGGTTGTGTTTCAACAAAAAATTAAACTAAAATCGGCCAAGGTTGCTGCTGTTAAGGGTAAACTGGAGTTTATGACCTGTAACGATTCCAAATGTCTTCCACCAGACGAGGTTGCGTTTACTATCCCGTTAGGTAAATAATATTAAGATAAGACAAATGAGATCAGCTCCCCTGCGTAGCGCTTTTAAGCATGCGCTTTTACTTTTAGTTATCCTCTTTTCTTTTGTTGCGTTATTGCCGAAACAGGTAAAAGCACAAACTCCCGACACCGTTTCTACAAACGATGTTGAGTTTACGGATGTGCCATCGGCCTCTCAGCAGATCATCGCTAACAAGAAAAAGATAGATTCGCTCGCTAAAATAGAGGCCGACTCGGCGAAAGCCGCAGGGGCAAATGCTATATTGAGGGATGCCGCTGCAACTGACTCTTCTGCCGGCCTTTGGCAGTTATTCATCATTGGCTTTTTAGGAGGCTTTGCGGCATTTTTACTGCCATGTGTTTACCCTATGCTGCCATTAACAGTAAGCTTTTTTACTAAAAGAGGAGGCACAAGGGCAAATGCTATTTGGCAGTCATGCCTTTACGGGCTATCTATTATATTTATTTATGTAGTATTTGGATTGCTGATCACTATTGTTTTTGGCCCTGCGGCACTTAACGGCCTTGCAACCAACGGTATATTCAATTTCTTTTTCTTCTTGATGCTGATCGTATTTGGGACGTCGTTCCTGGGTGCGTTTGAAATAACATTGCCAAGTTCGTTAGCTAATAAACTGGATGCAAATTCTGATAAGGGTGGTTTGGCCGGGATCTTTTTTATGGCTGCTACCTTAGTAGTAGTATCGTTCTCTTGTACAGGGCCCGCTATTGGCGGTGTATTATCAAGCGCATTTACAAAGGGCGACAGGCTTGGGCCCGCGGTAGTAATGTTTGGCTTTTCGTTAGCCATCGCGTTGCCGTTCACCGTATTTGCCATGTTCCCGTCAGCGCTTAAAAGCCTGCCAAAATCTGGCGGTTGGCTAAACAGCGTTAAAGTTATTTTGGGTTTTATCGAGATCGCATTCGCTTTAAAATTTTTATCCAACGTGGATTTGGCCTACCACTGGAACTTAATAGACCGTGAGGTTGTTTTGTCGCTCTGGATAGCCATTGGCATTTTAATGAGTTTATACCTCATCGGGAAGATCAAATTCTCACACGATAGTGATGTGCAGCATCTAACTGTTACCCGCACATTTATTGCCATGGGTATGTTTGCTTTTACGGTGTACATGGTCCCCGGCCTTTGGGGAGCACCTTTAAAAGCCATTAGCGCATTATTGCCGCCATTGAGCACGCAAGATTTTGATATTTCAGGCGGGGTCGCAGCAGCTATTGTAACGCCGTTCAATACATCAAGCATCAAAATAAAAAAATACGAGGAGCTTTTTAAGCGCCTGCCTAAAGTAAAAGGGCTTGATGAATGGTACGACTATGACCAGGCGATACAACTATCAAAAGAATTGCATAAACCCATCCTCATCGACTTTACCGGATGGAACTGCGTTAACTGCCGCGAGATGGAGCAAAATGTATTGCCAAACCCGGAAGTGCTTAAGCGCCTGCAGAACGACTTTGTAATTCTGCAAATGGTAATTGATGATAAAACAGAGTTGCCTAAAGCGGAACAGTACACTTCGCCCGTTCAAAAGAAAGAAATAACCACCCTGGGCGGTAAATGGCTTGATCTTGAAATTTCAAAATACAACACTAACGCACAGCCATACTACGTAATTATCAATGAAACAGGCCAATCGCTGGTTAAACCAATTGGCGCAACCGATACTAAATCTTTTATTTCCTATCTCGACAGCGGGATAGCTGCCTATAAAAAGTAGGCGGGTAAAAAAAATTAATGTAAATTCGCGGAACTTTACAAAAACGATGTAGCACGCCTGCATGGCTTTTGTAAAGTTCTTTTTTTACACTTATAAAGCGACAGCGCCCTTTTAAAAATGACGCAGATCAAGAACATTGGAGTTTTTACATCGGGTGGTGATGCACCAGGTATGAACGCCGCCATCAGGGCGGTAGTACGCTCTGCAATCTATTATGGTATTGAAGTTACCGGTATCCGCAGGGGATATGAGGGGATGATAAATGGCGAGTTTTTTGCCATGGACAGGAAATCTGTTTCAAACATCATACAGCGCGGCGGTACTATCCTTAAAACCGCACGCAGCGAACAATTCAGAACAGTTGAAGGCCGTAAGCTGGCTTACGATCAGCTAAAAAAACATGGTGTTGATGCCCTTGTTGGCATTGGCGGCGACGGTACTTTTACCGGCGCGCATATTTTTGGCGAAGAGTACGATTTTCCTATTGTTGGTTTACCGGGTACTATTGATAATGACCTTTTTGGCACCGATTTCACAATTGGTTACGATACTGCAATTAACACTGTTATTGATGCGGTTGATAAGATCCGCGATACTGCAGAATCTCACGACCGGGTGTTTATTGTTGAGGTAATGGGCCGCGATTCGGGTTTAATTGCTTTGCGTACCGGTATTGCATCGGGTGCGGAAGCAATTGTGATCCCTGAGAGCAAAACAAACATTGATGCCCTTTGCGAGCGTTTAGAGCATGGCCGTAAAGATAAATTATCAAAAATTGTTATTGTTGCCGAAGGTGACGATGCCGGTGGCGCATTTGAGATTGGCCGTCATGTAAAAGAGCGTTTCCCACATTACGATACCCGGGTATCTATACTTGGGCACATACAGCGTGGTGGCCGCCCGTCCTGCCAGGACAGGGTGTTGGCAAGCCGTGTTGGCGTTGCTGCTGTTGAAGCATTGAAGGCAGGGCATAGGAACGAAATGATAGGTCTCATCCACAACGAGATCTCATACACCCCGTTTGAGCACGCCTGCAAACATAACGTAGAAATTAACCCCAACTTTTTAAAGATAGTAGAGATACTGGCTATATAAGTTTGGATGAGTATAAATCAGAAAGCCCCGCAATTTTGCGGGGCTTTCTGATTTATACTCATGGGTATTACTCCGCCTTTGGCGTAATATCTACCACTTTTGCTTCGGCTTCCCTTTGGAGCTTTTTAAGCATTTCGGTGCCGATAAGGGCATCTATCATGCCATTGCCGCCACCATTTTGGCCGTTAACCAGAATCTCGGGTACCAATTTGATCCCATTGCTGGCTAAAGCTTCTGCCACGCGTACTATCGCATATTGTTCGATACCCATCGCCTCGGTTTTTTGTTTGGTTACCTCAGCCTCCGCCAAACCTATCGCTTTGATCTTACCGGCATCGGCAGAACCATTAACTTCTGTCGCTGCGGCATCTGCCTTAGCGTTAATGGTTTTGGCTTCGGCATCGGCACGGGCAATAACGGTCTTGTTCTCGGCATCCGCTTTCGCGTTAATCACCCTCGATTCGGCATCACCACGGGCAGCAGCAACTTTTGAGGCAGCCATCTGGGTGTTGATCTCCACCTGGCGGGTAGATTTTACAACCTCTGGCTGCATATCCGCACCGGCTTTGGCACTTTCAAATTCCTTACGCTCTATTTGGGCGCTTTTCTGAATTTCGTAAGTAACGCGTTCCTGTTCTGCTATTTTACGGTCGGTAAGGGTTTTCATTAAAGCTTCCGGTGGCACAATGTCACCAATTAATGTATCTACACCCTCTACATTATAATCGGACAATACTTTGCTGATCTGGGCCCGGGCATCTTCCTGCCTTTGCGACCTGTTGGTCAGGAATTCAATAACACCACTCTTTTGCGCCGAGTTACGAAAGTAGTTGGCAATAGTGGGTTCCAACACTTGCGATACCAGGTTTTTGGTATTACCAAACCTCGCGATCACTTTAGGTGCATCGTTACGAGGAATGTGGATGATCTGCGATACGTCCAGATTGAACGTAAAACCATCAGAAGAACGTACGCTAATGGTACATAGGTTTTTGTCCAGTTCATGGCTTTCGGTACGGCTATTAGCCCAGTTCAATACAATGTTGGTGGTAGGGACTATCTCTACCGTGTGGGTGTAAATATTAACAGGGTGTTTCCCAGGGTCAAGCGGTTCATCCCAAACACCTTTGTCATATTTCTTCACAATGTTACCGTGGGTAAAGCCCACACCACTGGTATCCTTACCTTCGGGGCCAACAAAGGAGTTTACCACCCCTACATAGCCAATATGGATGTGCACCATTTCTACCTGTTCAACAATGGCAAACCATGGGTTAAGGTAATAGGTACCGGCCAGGATAACATCCTCCTGCAAACCCTTTTTACCGCCGGCTTTAATAAAGGCCATCGGGTCCTGGTAGTTACGGTGCCCGTCTACCGAGCCACCGGCAATTTCACCTTTATCCAAAGGCTCACCATCAAGCGTGGTTACAATACCCACCTTGTTTTCGTGGATGCTGGTAGTAGGTACCATCACAATCTCGAACAGGAAGGTGTTGATACGGTAGTTACCCGGTGTTAAGAACGCGGCTTGCGGGCCTTTTTGCCCGTTGTTTTCAAGAAACGCCTGCGAGTCTTGGAATTTATCGCAGTTTACCGGTTTGCCCAGCACACGGCCAATATCCATTGGCGCGCCGTCTTTGGCTTTTACCAGGCCCAGCCTGTCCTGCGGCACAACGGTAAAGGCTTCCATAGTAATTACATATTGCCATGGCCACATGCGCCAGTACAACCCCGGGGCAAGCGGTTTAGCCTGCATACCCGCTTCACCATCAATGGCGATAATACGGCCATCGGGCAGCCGCTTACTCCCATAAAGGGTAAATTTTTTAACAACTAAACCAATACGGTCATCAGGAACGATGATCATACCACATAAAACACGCAATACAAATTTGTAAAGCAGAACAGCACCCACCAGCGGAAACACCCACCAGAATTGGATCAATAAGTTTTCAGACATTTTATTTAAGTGATTAATTTAACGGGGCCCTTAAGGTGCGGGCTCCTCACAATAACTTATAGCTTTATGAGACCTTGGCTATATAGTATTATTATGATGCCGGAAGGATTTGCTTGTTACAAAAAAGGGCGGAAATATTTTTGAGCCCATTATTAGCACATTGTTATTAAACTATTTATTACAAGCCTTTTATATATAAATAATAATTTTTACCTTTGCATCCCCGCAGAAAGAACTCCGGGGACAATGTTGAATACATAAAAACAAAAGAATGGCAACTAAAATTAGACTGCAAAGACACGGTAAAAAAGGCAAACCCTTTTATTACATCGTAGTAGCAGATGCCCGTGCTCCAAGAGACGGTCGTTTTATTGAGCGTGTAGGTTCATACAACCCTAACACAAACCCGGCTACAATTGATATCAACTTCGAGAAAACGCTTGAGTGGGTAAACAATGGTGCACAACCAACAGACACTTGCCGTGCAATACTGTCTTACAAAGGCGTATTATACAAAAAACACTTACAAGGTGGTGTTAAAAAAGGCGCTTTAACCGAAGAACAGGCAGAAACTAAATTTGCTGAGTGGTTAGATCAGAAAGATGGTAAAATAACGGGCAAAAAATCAAACCTTAACGCTGCAAAAGACGAAGCCCGTAAATTGGCTTTAATTGCTGAGGCGAAAAAGAAAGAAGATAAAGCTGCAGCTATCGCTGCTAAGAATGCTCCTGTAGCAGAAGAGGTAGTTGAAGAAGAAGCAACTGAGGCACCAGCCGAAGATGCTGCTGATACCGAAACTAAAGCAGAAAGCGCTGAGTAATTATTTGAACGCAGGTTCATAAGCAAATGGCGAAGCAACCCAACGGTTCTTCGCCATTGTTATTTAAAAGTATTTATATGACAAACACAGCAGAATATTTTAGGCTTGGCAGTATCTTAAAAACCAAAGGCCTTAAAGGCGAAATGCAGGTTTATATTGATTTTGAAGATGCAGAGGATATCAAAATAAAATCGTTGTTTATTGATATTGCCGGTAAACTGGTTCCCTACTTTGTAAGCTCTATTAAGTTTTTGCAAAAAAGTCAGGCGTACCTTAACCTGGAAGATGTGGATACTATTGAAAAGGCCGCGATGCTGGTTAAAAAAGACATTTACCTGCCCAACAAAGTAAAGCCAAAAAAGAAGAAGGAAGAGTTTACCCTTAAAGATGTGAAAGGCTTTATTGCGGTTGATGAAACCCACGGCGAACTGGGCGAGATTTTGGATGTAGTAGAATATCCGCAACAACTTATCGCATCAGTAAACTATAAAAATAAGGAAGTGCTGTTCCCGCTTAATGTGGATATCATTAAAGGGATAGATATTGAAAGCGGCGAAGTTTACATCGATCTGCCGGAAGGTTTGCTGGATGTTTATTTGAGTGAGTAAGTAACACATGCAATAAATATGAATGAATAAAAGCTTCCTGATATGGGGGCTTTTTATTTTTTAAGCTTAAATTAGCGTATGGCAACAATATTCGCACCCATGCTTATCATCCCCAACGGGTTAAATGATGTAAACTTTTATACTAAAGCCTTCGGCGCGGTCGAGTTGCGCCGGTTTAGTAATGATGATGGTACAATCCACGTAGTAGAGTTAGCTATTGATGGGTCAATTTTTCACCTGCATGAGCAATGGGAAACAAAGTTAATGAGCCCTGATAGGGCTGGGGCAAGTACCGTATCGGTAAATATATTTGTTGACGATGTTGACGCGGTAGTCGCGCAGGCTGTCGCTGCGGGAGCGAGGATTACGTCGCCAGTGCAAGATTTTGATTACGGCTACCGCCAGGGCGATATTATAGATCCTTTTGGGCATTGCTGGCAAATACAGAAGAAGATTTAAGAGAGAATCAGGACTTTGAATCAATACGAAAAAGTCTTGGCTCTTGATACTTACTCTTGCCTCTAATAAAAGTATCTTTGCCCCATGCGTTTCGATATTATCTCTGTTTTGCCCGCCTTGCTGGAAAGCCCGTTTGCTCATTCTATTTTGCAGCGCGCCCAAAAAAAGGGCGTGGCCGAAATTGTGGTGCATAACCTGCGCAATTACTCTACCGCCAAACAGAAAAGCGTTGACGATTACCCCTACGGTGGCGGTAGCGGCATGGTGATGACCATCCAACCCTTTGCAGATTGTATAGAAAAGCTAAAAAGCGAACGCGAGTACGACGAGATCATTTTCATGAGCCCCGATGGTGAAACGCTAAACCAGGGCATAGCCAACCAGCTATCTATTAAACAAAACGTAATAATACTTTGTGGGCATTATAAAGGGATCGACCAGCGCATCAGGGACCTCTACGTTACGCGCGAGATCTCGATAGGCGACTATGTGCTATCTGGTGGCGAACTGCCCGCAGCGGTGCTGGTTGATGCCGTGGTTAGGCTGATACCGGGGGTGCTAAATGATGAGACCTCGGCCCTGTCTGATTCTTTCCAGGATGATATGCTGGATGCGCCAGTTTACACCCGCCCCGCCGACTGGAACGGGCATAAAGTACCGGCCATTTTATTGAGCGGCAATACCCCCGAGGTTGAAAAGTGGCGTTTCGAGCAAGCCCTGGAGCGTACCAAACAACGCCGGCCCGATCTGTTGGAATAAATCGAGGAATGGATTTACTGTTAATTGTTGGATTGTTAACTATTTAATAAACAATTAGATAATCCTATAAACCCATTAGAAACCGCCACCACTTGTGGACAAAATACATTTTGTGGATATTTTTAAAATAGGGTTTTAAAATCCAAAAAATATCCTTATAATTGCACTCCGATTTTTACGGGTTAAAAGTCGCTTTAAGAGCTAAAAATCATGGATTTAGTAAAATTTGTAGAAGAGCAATCAGTAGTTAAGAATACCTTCCCGTCGTTTAAGGCCGGTGACACTGTTAGCGTGCATTATAAGATCAGAGAAGGTAACAAAGAACGTATCCAACTTTACCAGGGTGTTTGTTTACAACGCAACAGCGTTGGTAACAGCGAAACCTTTACAGTACGTAAAGTATCTAACGGTATAGGTGTTGAGCGTATCTTTCCTATCAACTCTCCAAACATCGATAAGATCGAAGTTAACAGCGTTGGTAAAGTACGTCGCGCTAAATTGTTCTACCTGCGTGCCCTTACCGGTAAAGCGGCTCGTATCAAATCAAAAAGGGTTTAATTATCTTTTCGCCGTAAGGCGGATACAATATAAAGCATACCAAACCTGCCCGTTATACGGGCGGGTTTTTTTGCGTTGATGTAGATTTAGCAGCAAGGTAAACTTGTGGAGTCATTACGTGTTAAGGCAATAAAACAGATGTCAATTGCGAGCGATAGGCTGGGAGCAAAAAGCCCCGATGCATTTACACCGGGGCTTTCTGTATACATGAATAAATTATTTCTTATCGTCTTTCTTGACCGTTGCTTTTGGTTTTGCCGTTGCTTTAGCTACCGGCTTTTTACCTGCGGCAGGTGCGGCTGCTTTAGCTATCGGTGGTTTAGCAGGCCGCTCTTTTTCGAGGTCGTGCTCAATTACTAATGTTTCTTCGCCGTGTGCATCAGATAATGGTGTTTCTACATCTCGGATATGGGTATTTTCCACAACGTCTGATGTTACTTCGGTAGCTGGTGCAGCACCCGTTAGTTCAGCTAAAATGGTACGGCCGCCTTTAACAACCTGGTTAAGTTCTACATTTATTTTTGTGCCTAAAGGCAGGAACAGATCCACCCTCGAGCCAAATTTGATAAAGCCGAATTGCTGGCCTTGTTCAACTGCATCACCCTCTTTAACGTACCATACAATGCGGCGGGCAAGCGCCCCTGCTATTTGGCGGAACAATACCTGCACGCCCTGGCTATTCTCGGTTACAACAGTTGTGCGTTCGTTTTCGGTTGATGATTTTGGGTGCCATGCCACCAGGTATTTACCGGGGTGGTATTTAAAATATTTTACAACGCCACTAATAGGGTTACGGTTTACGTGCACGTTTACCGGCGACATAAATACCGATAGCTGGATTCTTCTATCCTTCAAAAATTCGGTTTCATCTGCTTCTTCAATTACAACCACTTTACCATCGGCAGGGCACAAAATCTGATTTTCGCTGGTAGTAATAGCAAACTTAGGGTTGCGGAAAAACTGAACGATAGTAACAAACAATAAAAACGACAAGATGTAAACTATCCATTTTACCACATGGGCATTAGGGAAATAAAATGATATAGCAGCATTAAGTAATGCTATAACCAGTATAGTTAAGGCAAGTGATGTATATCCTTCTTTATGAAAAGTCATATATAGGTTGATAAGTTTCTACAAAATTAAACATTTAGAACAAAGTACAAGTATGTATAAACAACCGGGGCAGCCAGCAGTAATCCGTCGAACCGGTCAAGCAAACCTCCATGGCCCGGAAGAATGGTACCGGAATCCTTTATATTGATGCTGCGTTTAAACATCGATTCTACAAGGTCGCCCAGGGTGCCAAAGCAAGAGATCAATATACCTACCGATACCCAGTTTTTCCAGCTTAGTTCGGGGTAATAGATGCTGATAATATAACCCACACCCGCGCTGATGACCACGCCGCCAATAAAACCTTCCCAGGTTTTTTTAGGGGAATGGCGCTCAAATAATTTGGTGCGGCCTATGCTCATACCTACAAGATAGGCGCCGGTATCGTTTGCCCACAGCATCAGTAAAAATGCCAGCGGGATATGAAAATTGTACGGGCCACTTACGTATGACAAAGCATGGAAAAATGTAAAGGGCATAATTACAAACACCATACCCAACAAGGTGTAGCCAATATTAGCAAATGGCGAAACAGATATTTTAAAAAGCTCGTAAATAAACACGATGCTAACGCTAATGGGCAATAGAAACAGCAATATATAACCTATATGCAAGCTATTTGCCCCAGCTAATGCCAGCGAGCCGGCGTAAGTAATAAATGCGAAAGCGGCGTAAATTAACGCACCGTTAAGTATCCCCATAGGGATGTTGGGGTTGGCGGTATCCTTTTTAATAAGGGAGTAAAACTCGTAAAGGCAAAAACCGCTCAACAGTAAATAAAAAGCACCAAATACATTGTGGCCCAATAAAAAGGAGCCTATCATCACTATAATAAAAAAGAAGCCTGTTATGGCGCGTGTTTTCATAAACTTATCTGGTTCAATATCATTATTTCGATAGCACTGCTAAAGTTTTCCTGGTGAACGTAAACTTCTATATCGCCAAATGCCTGGTGAGACGATGCCTGTTTATTAAGCAATACGGCATCTATCTGGTACCCGGTAAGCACCTGTTTCACAATTTCTGACTGATAAAAGTTCGACGAAGTAAAAATTTTAACCCAGTTCTTCTCCATTTAATAGGGGCTTTCGCTTGACCTGTGCTACTTTTTTGTAAACTATCAGCAAAATTATAATAATTAACGTGCTAAATAGATAGCCTGTGTAACTAAATAAGTGCGCATCATCAAGGTTTACCTTAATTTGCTTTTTTTGATAAAGGTAGGTGCCAATTACCGCGGTTGAATTGTTTAAGAAATGCCCCCATACCGCCGGCCAGATGCTGCCGCTATACGCTACAAAATAACCAAACAGCGCCCCTAACAAGGTACGGGGCAAAAAGCCGTAAAATTCCATGTGGAAAGCGCTGAAAAGTATCGCGGTTACCCAAATAGCAATGTGCGTGTTTTTAGCCCACTTTTCAAATATGGTTTGCAACACCCCGCGAAACATGAATTCTTCGGCAACTGCCGTTAAAAAGCCTATCAGGATTACATTTTTCACACAGTCCCAAACCGAATCCATTTTTAAGATAGCTTCGGTAACTCTGCGGGCACTCTCTTCGCTATCCTTCATCCATTGTTCTAACCCGTGGAGCCATTTAGGCAAAACCATTTGTTGGTTTACGTTGCTCAAAACCTCTATAAGTGGCATAGATACCAACATCACAAAAAAAGCAACAACAAACAGCAGCCACGGGAAACGGAAAGTAGGCTTAAGATAATTGTCGGGAGACCTCACAACCCATTTCGCAAAAACTAAGGGCGCCAAAAAAATGGGTATAGTGGTAGTAACCACCTGTAAAATATACAAAGCATTTATACTTTGCGGGTGGCTAAAGTTTAACCGTGCTATATCTAACAGTAGGTTTACGCCGTATAATGCGGCTATCATTCCAAAGCCCAAAAGGTTACCGGCTAAAAATATCCCGGCAAAAACAGCTATAAAAAGTAACAGTTGTTTTGCCGGGGATATTTGATTTACAGGGCTTTTCATCATATAGCTTAAATTTCTTAAATTTGCAGGGTTAAATATAAGCATGTCTGTACAAATAGGAAATATTGATTTAGGGGAGTTCCCGCTGTTACTGGCACCGATGGAGGACGTGAGCGATCCGCCGTTCCGTTATGTATGTAAGCAAAACGGTGCGGATATGATGTACACCGAGTTTATTTCGTCTGAAGGATTGATTCGCGATGCCGCTAAAAGCCGCCAAAAACTCGACATTTTTGAATACGAGCGCCCCATAGGCATACAGATTTTTGGCAGTGATATAGACCACATGCGCGAGGCTACTGAAATAGCTTCCCTTGCAGGCCCCGATCTGATGGATATTAATTATGGCTGCCCTGTAAAGCAGGTAGCATGCCGCGGCGCGGGCGCAAGCCTTTTGCAGGATATTGATAAGATGGTAGCGATGACCAAAGCGGTTGTAAATGCTACACACTTACCCGTTACCGTTAAAACACGTTTAGGGTGGGACGATAACACCAGAAATGTTTACGAAGTTGCCGAACGCTTACAGGATGTAGGAATAAAGGCGCTTACCATACATGGCCGTACCCGTTCGCAGATGTACAAAGGCGTTGCCGATTGGACGCTGATACACGATATTAAAAAAAACCCGCGCATCAAGATCCCGATATTTGGGAATGGAGATATCGATTCGCCCGAAAAAGCTGCCGAATGGCGCACGCAATTTGAGGTAGATGGGATGATGATCGGTCGTGCTGCAATTGGTTACCCGTGGATCTTCCGCGAGATAAAACATTATTTTAAAACCGGAGAGCATTTGGAAAAACCAACCATTGCCGAGCGTATTGAAGTTTGCAAAACCCACCTCGAAAAATCGATGGAATGGAAGGGGCCACGCACAGGTATTTTTGAGATGCGCCGCCATTACAGCAACTATTTTAAAGGTGTACCCGATTTTAAAGAGTACCGAATGAAACTTGTTACGGCCGCAACCGTAGAAGAAATTATGGATATACTGGACCAGGTAGACAAAAAATATGCTTTTGAAATGGCGTAATATTTGTTTGCATGCTATATATTTGAATTAAAGAGACAATAAAACACATGACCACTATCATAACTGAAGGTGTAAAGGTTTCAGTTGAAACGATTTATCAGCCCGAATATTCAAACCCTATGAATGATCACTTTATGTTTGCCTACAGGGTGAGTATAGAGAATATGGGCAATTATGCCGTACGTTTGGTAAGCCGCCACTGGTACATTTTTGACTCTAACGGTGCCAAGCGCGAAGTTGAGGGCGAAGGTGTAGTTGGGCAGCAACCTATAATTGAGCCGGGCAGCTCTCATGAATATGTAAGCGGCTGCAACCTAAAAACAGATATGGGCAGCATGAAAGGCGAGTACCAGATGGAGCGCCTGTTAGATAACTCTGTATTTAACGTGCAGATTCCCGAGTTTTATTTAATTGCACCTTACAGGTTGAATTAAGAGATTAGGCTATAAGAACCAAATATTGAGCCCCGACAGAAATGTTGGGGCTTTTTTGTGGCTAAAATCAAATATGCCTATGCCAGATAACGTTGGCCGTTGTACCAGCCCCTGTAATAACTATTAAGATAGTCAGGTAGTTACTCCCATAAATACAAAAGGCTGCCCTAAGGCAGCCTTTCTAAACAACAATCAAACTATTTAGATTATTCTGCCTTTTAAGAAGCTGGCCGGCTATCTTGCGGAGGCATATGCAATACGGTGTAATGCAAAATCAATAGAACGATCAATTGCATTACGCAACCCTATTAACTAATGCTACAATTAAAGTTTATTTATTTTAAGGTGCGCATTGGACTGAGGACGATAGACTACATTTGATTAATGGATAACCATAATTTTTCCTACTGGGAACGTACCGCGTTTATTGATAATGCCGATGTGATCATTATCGGCAGTGGCATTGTTGGCTTGAGTGCCGCCCTGCATTTAAAAACCCTCGAACCCAATTTAAAAGTGCTGGTTTTAGAGCGGGGATTTTTACCAAGCGGCGCAAGTACAAAAAACGCGGGTTTTGCCTGTTTCGGCACGGTTTCGGAGCAGTTGAAATTGCTTAAGCATACCCCTGAGGAGGAAGTTGCCCGCCTGGCTAACTACAAATGGCGCGGACTGCAACGCCTGCGCCAAAATCTGGGTGATGTTAATATTGACTACCACCAGCACGGTGGTTACGAGTTATTTATGAGTGGTGAAGAAACGCAGTCTGATGAGGCTATAGATAACCTAACCCGCTTGAATAATTATTAAAAGCTGCTATTGACGGGAAAGATATTTACACGGTTGCCGATGTTGAAATTGCCGGTTTCGGTTTTGAGGGTGTATCGAGAATGATCTATAACCCTTTTGAAGGGCAGATCGATACCGGCAAGATGATGCGCGCACTGCTTAATAAGTGCTATCAAAAGGATGTTATGGTATTAAACGGTTGCGAGATTTCGGCCATCCATAATCAAGGCGACCATATCCTTCTAACATCCCCGCAGGGCAATTTTAAGGCGAAAAAGGTTATTATGGCAACCAATGCATTCGCTAAACAACTTTACCCCGACTTAAAGGTTACCCCCGGCCGTGGGCAGGTATTGGTTACCAAACCTATCAAGGGGTTGAAACTAATGGGCACTTATCATTTTCAGGAGGGGTATTACTACTTCCGCAATATAGATGGGCGCGTGCTTTTTGGCGGCGGGCGCAACCTTGATTTTGCCGCCGAAGAAACCAGCGAATTTGGCCATACTGATGCTGTAAAGCAAAAACTTACCCAATACCTGAACCAGGTTATCCTCCCCGGCCAAAATGTCGAAATTGATTATTGGTGGAGCGGTATTATGGGTTTTGGCGAAGAGATAAGCCCAATAGTGAAGCAAGTAGGACCCAACATATTTTGCGCCGTGCGCTGCAACGGTATGGGTGTGGCAATGGGTAGTTTGGTAGGGGAGGAAGTTGCAGAGTTGGCGCTCAAAGCCTAATTATTTTGCCGTTCAAAATTATAAAAAAGACAACAGTTTGTATTGCAGTGTTTTATGTGTTCACGTTCACGGTGGTGAACAAACACAATTTTTTTATAATTGATTGAATATTAACAGTTTGTATTTTGTGTTTTTATGATGTGTTACTAATCCGTTGAAATTCAATGATTTACAATTTGAAATTGTGAACACGTCTACAACAACTCCACCAACCTTTCCAAAGCCATGCCGCGCGAGCCTTTTATCAGCACCGTTGCATTGGTTATCGGGCTTTGTTTAAGGCCTATCATCGCATCTTCGGCAGTCATGTAAAAGGTAGTATTGATGAGATTGGTATTATCTACCTCGGTTTGCTGGCTGGAGAAATCTTTACCGATAAAAATGCGCTCATCCACCTGGGCGGCCATGGCTTTTTGGATAACCGAGGTATGTTCAACTGCCGATTCTAAGCCCATCTCGAACATATCGCCCAGGATCATCACTTTATGATCAGCCTGGACCTTATCCATATTTTCGATAGCCACGAACATGCTGCTTGGGTTGGCGTTGTAAAAATCGCAAATGAGGGTATTGGTAGCCGTTTTGGTGATCTGCGAACGGTTGTTTTTGGGTTGATAACCCTCGATGCCCTGGTCGATCTCGTCGGACGAAAGCCCAAAAAAACGCCCGATACAAATGGCGGCTAAAATATTATCCAGGTTATAGGCCCCGGTAAGCTGCGATTGCACGTTGTAAGACGAACTTGTTTTATCGTGCCACTTCAGCGTTAAAAAAGGGGAGCTGTCCAGCAATTTGCCGCTCACCAGGTTATTACTATTCATGGTTTTGCCGTAGTGAACCACGTTTTTTAAGGCACGTGCTTCCTGCATGTCTGTAAGCGCCTTGTCATCGCTATTTACAAAAGCTATCTTCTGTGTTTCGGACTTCCCGTCTTCCGGACTTTCCGACTTAGCTAAATAATCATACAGTTCCCCTTTTCCTATTTTAACCCCCTCGACCCCGCCGAAACCCTCTAAGTGGGCTTTACCTACGTTGGTGATTAGCCCGTGGGTTGGCTGCGCGATGGTGCATAACAGGGCTATCTCTTTTTGATGATTGGCACCCATTTCTATCACCGCCATTTGGTGCGATGTATCGATAGCAAGAATGGTTAATGGCACACCGATGTGGTTATTTAGATTGCCCTGTGTTGCCAGCGTTTTAAACTTTTGCGATAGCACGGCGTTAATCAATTCCTTTGTGGTGGTTTTGCCATTAGTACCGGTAAGGCCAATAACCGAGATGTTTAACTGCCTGCGGTGGTGCCTTGCCAGGTCCTGTAAAGCGGTAAGCACATCATCAACCAATAAAAACTTTTCGCCGGTTGCATATTCGGGGTTATCTATAACTGCATAGGCTGCACCCGCTTCAATGGCCTGGGGCGCAAACGTATTGGCATCAAACTTATCGCCTTTTAACGCGAAGAATAAACTGCCGGGCGCGATTTTACGAGTATCTGTACTGATAACCGGGTGTTGAATAAATAACTTGTATAGTTGTTCGGTGGTTGTTTTCATGGTCAAATTGTAAACTAAATTACGCTTCTCTGTTCATCAAGGCAATAACGGCTTTAATTTCTCCGTAGGTGTAAGCATCGCCTAACGCTTCTTTAATGGGCGACAGCATGGCGCTGCCATAACTTTCAACCGCCTCCTTTATAGCCGGGATCTTATTTTCGTTAACAAATTCGAATACGTCAAGTTCGCCGGTTTGTATAAAACGGCTCAGGTGGCCTTCAATTGTGGTTGGCGATAAACCGCGCTCGTGCGAGATCTCGGTAACGCTTTTACCCTCTTTATACAGGTTATAAGTAAACTGAAAGGTATCTGATACCTTACCCTTTTTAATTTTTGGTTTCCGCTCACGCTTAACCGATTTCTGTTTGATGCGGGATGGTAATCCCTTGGCCTCGCTGTACGTATTCACGATCGCCAAAAACTCGCGGCCGTATTTAGCCAGTTTTACATCACCAAAACCGGAGATGAGCCTTAACTCGTCCATTTTTTGTGGCAGGTAGGTCGCTACTTCCAGCAAGGTAGCATCCGACAGGATAATGTATGCCGGCAAGTTTTCGCCAAGGGCAATTTCCTGTCGCTTTTTGCGCAGATCGGCCAGTAATTCAGCCTCATAATTCAGCACTTCCTGTTCCTGCTCATCTGTAACCTGGCTTGCTATCAGTTCAACCTTTAGATCGCCCTTTAAAACGGCTTCGCTTTTTGGGGTGAGGCGGATAGTTGGGAAACCTTCGTCAACGCTTTGCAAAAAGCCTTGCGAAATCAACTCGCGTAGGTAGCGCTGCCAGTCGGCCTTGCTGATATCAGCCCCAATACCGTATGTTTTAAGTGCTTTATGGTCGGCCCAGATCTTTTCACTTCTTGAACCACGAAGGAAATCGATCAGGTATGTTGTACCGAAACGCTCTTTTAATCTCACCACAGCAGAGAGCGCTTTTTGGGCGATAAGCGTACCATTAAATTTGGTAAACTCGCTCAGGCAAAAATCGCAGGAGCCGCAATTATCCGGGAATGCTTCGTCAAAATAATGCATCAAATACTGGCGGCGGCAGGCGTGCAGCTGGCAGTAATTTACCATGTCATCCAGCTTTTTTAGCATAATGGCGCTTTGTTCCTTGTTGTTCTGTACGGTAGCAAAACCACGCAATTTAATGGCATCGCCGGGCGAGTAAAGTAGCAGCGCATTAGAAGCCAAACCATCCCTGCCTGCACGGCCGGTTTCCTGGTAATAGCCTTCTATGTTTTTGGGCAGGTCCATATGCACCACGTAGCGCACATTGCTTTTGTTGATACCCATACCAAAGGCGATAGTTGCCACGATGATCTTGATTTCATCTTTCAGAAAAGCTTCCTGATTGCGTGCCTTTACCTCGTTAGTTAGCCCGGCGTGGTAGGCTGCCGCAGCGAAGCCCTCTTCTTTTAAGTCATCCGCCAGGGCTTCTGTCGACTTCCTTGAAAGACAATAGATGATCCCCGAATCATCTTTATGCGACTCTAAAAAGCTCAAAAGTTGGTTAAAACTATTCTTTTTGGGGATGACCCGGTACGTAATATTCTCGCGGTTAAATGAGGAGATAAAAACCGCGGGCTGGTGCAGGTTTAGCTTTTCTAAAATATCTTTTTGAGTAAGCTTATCGGCGGTAGCAGTAAGGGCAATCACCGGCACACCGGGAAACTCCGTTTTTAACCCTGCCAGCATCAGGTACTCGGGGCGAAAATCGTGGCCCCATTGCGAGATACAGTGCGCCTCATCAATAGCTATCTGCACCACGTTTAGGGTATGCAAAAATGCCATCATGCGGTTATCGGCACCAAATAAACGTTCGGGTGCCAGGTACAGCAATTTCAATTTGTTATCGCGCAGCTGTATGGCAATGTCCTTTTGCTCCTCGGCACTCTGGCTGGAGTTTAGGAATGCCGCGGGGATGCCGGTAAGGTTCAGGCTGTCTACCTGGTCTTTCATCAGGGCTATCAGTGGCGATATTACGATGGTTAAACCACCAAGCAATACGGCAGGTAACTGGTAACAAAGGGACTTGCCACCGCCTGTTGGCATTAGGGCAAGAGTGTCTTTATTATTTAAGACATTGGCTATGATGGCTTCCTGCGAAAGCCTGAACTCTGAGTATCCGAAATATTTTTGAAGGGCTTGTATGGGCGTCATGGTGTGTATGCAAAAGTGCAGATTTGAATTAATAGCCTGATGATGAAACCTCAAAAAAATATCTTTAGATTAGCCTTTACTGACACAAGCATTTTATACATGATAAAAAAGCTACTCTTTGTTTTGATAGCCGCGCTCTGCGGTATCCCTGTTTTCGCGCAGCAGCTACAATCGCCCGAGCAATTTTTAGGATATAAACTTGGCGATAAGTTTACCCCGCACTACCGCGTAGTGGAGTATTTTAAATACGTTGCCGAAACGGCTAAGAACGTGCAATTACAGCAATTTGGCACCACAAACGAGGGCCGCCCATTGCTGGCGATGTTCATCGCAAGTGATGATAACATCAAAAGACTGGAAGAGATCCGCCACAATAACCTGCGTATTGCAGGGGTGGAGAGCGGCACAATCACGCCAAATTCGCCGGTAATTACCTGGCTAAGTTATAATGTACACGGCAACGAACCGGCATCGAGCGAGGCCGCGATGTGGACCTTGTTTGACCTTGCCGATCCATCGAACGCAAAATCGAAGGAATGGTTAACAAACAGCGTGGTAGTTATTGACCCATGCCTTAACCCGGATGGGCGCGACCGTTACGTGAACTTTTATAATTCGGTAGGTGGTATAACGCCTGATGCCAGCCCATTATCGCGCGAGCACATGGAGCCCTGGCCGGGCGGCCGCGTAAACCATTATTACTTTGATTTGAATCGCGACTGGGCATGGCAGGCACAAAAAGAAACGCAGGCACGTGTTGGCCTGTTTAACCAATGGCTGCCCGAAGTGCATGTAGATTTTCACGAACAGGGCTACAATAACCCATACTACTTTGCCCCAGCTGCCGAACCATACCACAAGGACATTACCCAATGGCAGCGCGATTTCCAGGTGGTGATAGGTAAAAACAACGCCAAATATTTCGACCAAAATGGCTGGATGTATTTTACCAAACAGGAGTTTGACCTGCTTTACCCATCATACGGCGATACTTACCCGCTTTATAACGGCTCGATAGGGATGACTTACGAGCAGGGGGGCATTAGCGGGGGGCTTGCGGTTGTTACCCGCAGCGGTGATACGCTTACTTTGGCGCAAAGGGTTTCGCACCATCACACAACAGGCTTAAGCACCGTAGAGGTTGTATCTGCAAATGCCCAAAAGGTGGTAGATGAGTTTAAGAAGTTTTATGATAACAGCCGCGAAAACCCACCGGGCCAATACAAAACTTACGTTATTAAAAACGACAATAATGAAAAGGTGAACGAACTGGCAAAAATGCTTACCCGCAATGGCATCCAGTTTGGTTACGGGCTGGCTAACAAGTCGGTAACCGGGTACAATTACTTTACAGGCGCTACCGAGCAATATAATGTAGAGCCGAATGACCTGGTGGTAAATGCCTATCAGCCAAAATCGGTATTACTGCATGTGTTGCTGGAGCCAAAAACCTTTATCCCCGATTCGGCAACGTATGATATTACCGCCTGGGCACTGCCTTATGCTTATGGGTTAAAAGCATATGGTGTAAAAGAATCTTATAAACCGGCCAACACGAACTCGAGCGTGGTTAAACCTGCTGCATTAACTAATACCAGGGCATATGCTTATGTATCGGCGTGGCAATCTGTTGCCGATGTCAGGTTTTTATCGGCTTTGCTAAAGAAGAATATCAAGGTACGTTACTCGGAGTTGCCTTTTGAGGCAAAGGGTAAAAAGTTTACCGCAGGCTCCTTATTGGTTACCCGTGCCGGGAACGAGAAAATAGATTTCGACCGCATAGTTACCCAGCTTGCAGCTGATATGGGCCACGAGATCACGCCGCTATCCTCCGGGTTTGTGGATAAGGGGTCGGATATTGGATCGTACGATGTAAAGTTCATTAAACAACCCCACGTAGCTTTGGTTACCGGCGATGGCATCAACTCGGAAGCGATGGGCGAGGTTTGGCACTTTTTTGAACAGCAAATTGGTTATCCCATCAACCTGATCCGTTACCAGGATATTAATCGCATTAAACTGGCAGATTATGATGTGCTGATTATGCCCGACGGTAGGTATAACGATCTTACAGCAGACAACCTGCAAAAGTGGGTTAGCGATGGTGGTAAACTTATCGCCTTGGAAAATGCGGTAGCATCGTTGGTTGATAAAAAAGGCTTCGATATTAAAAAGAAGGAAAGTAAAAAAGATGATAAGGCCGATCCGAAACCCAAGCCAAGCGTTAAACTTTATGCTGACCGTAACCGCGATGCTATCCGCTCCAGCATCCCCGGTGCTATATTTAAGCTGAATATGGACAATACCCATCCGCTTGGCTTTGGTTTCCCTAATTATTATTACTCGTTAAAGTTAAGCGATGATATTTATGATCTGCTTGGCGATGACAACTGGAATGTTGGCACTATAGAAAAGAATGGATATGTGGCCGGCTTTGCCGGTGTGCAATCCAAACAAAAAATAAACAACGGTATGCTGCTTGGCGTACAATCCATAGGCCGCGGCTCGGTAGTTTATTTGGTAGACGACCCGTTGTTCCGCAGTTTTTGGGAGAATGGCAAACTGCTGTTTAGCAACGCCGTGTTTATGGTAGGGCAGTAAGACAGTTTGCAGTGGGCTGTTAGCAGTTTGCTGATTATTATTAACCCGACCAAACAAAAAGCGATGAATTATACGTCCATCGCTTTTTGTTTTGGTGCGAACTGCCTACTGCAAACTTACCCCCCGCTTTTCACCCTGCCTTTTTCGTCTTCGGCACCGGTTTGGTGCTGACGGGCTTTTATCTTGTTATTGCCAAAGTTGTAAGTAAAGGTTATCCGGGCAATACGGGTTTCGTTTTTCTGCACCAGGTTTAGATTGGTGACCGAAAAGTTGGTACTCACCCTGCTTTTACGGGTGTCAAATATGTCGGACACCGCCAGTTTGATGTTCATCTTTTTCTGGTAGAACGAGTGGCTGATGCCGGCGTCTATCGCGTATTGCGATTTTATTTTGAAGATGCTATAGCTTTGGGCAGATTGATAATTGCCTGTCACTTCTAATTTATATCCCGGTACTATAAAGGTTTGCGTTGCACGGCCCTGGAAAGAGAACTGCCCGTTGTTTAGCGCCTGGCCCAAAAGCACGGGCGATTTAAAATTCTGGTAAAAACCATCCACATTAACGTTTCCCGTCCACCATTTGGTAATGGTGTAAGGCGTATTGATATTGATGTTATAATTATCGCGTGTTGCCAGGTTCTCGTTCGTTTGGAAGGTTGCCTTCTTTACGGTATCGGTGTACAAAACATCCACACTTGCATCTGTGGTGCGGCTGTAGCCAAGGGTTACGTTAACGGTTTTATTGTAGGTGTAACTAAGTTCGAAGGTGTTGGTGTACTGCGGTTTAAGAAACGGGTTGCCTTTTTCGTAAGTGTACTGGTCCAGGTAATAGATGAAGGGGTTAAGGTTATCATAGCTTGGGCGGTCTATACGGCGGCTATAGCTTAAGCCAACCTCATGCTTATCAGATAAAGTTTGGTTGATAAACAAAGTTGGGAAAAGGTCAAGGTAAGATCGGTGCACAATCTGGTCGTTCGTAATAAGGTTACCTGTAGATATGGTATTCTCGGCACGTAAGCCTGCTTGTATGGATGTTTTTTTGAAAGTTTTGCCAAGGTTTACATAAGCCGCGTTTACTTTTTCGTCATACACAAAACGGTTAGTACGCGATTGGTCGTTTACAAAAACACCGCCTTGTTTAATCTCGGCCTGCAGGTTGTTATCCGTTTTTACCGAACTGAATTTTACACCCGTTTCCAGTTTCAAACTTTTGCTAAGCGGGTAAGTATAATCAGCCTTGGCAGTATAAATGCTGATGGTTGATGGTGTTTGGTTACGCAAAAACAATGGTGGCTTTTGTGTGCTGCCATCTGGCAGGAAAAAATAGGTGTCGTAATTAGCGAAGGAGTTATTCTTAAATTTAGAATAATCAAGGTCAATACTTAGTTCCTGCCCGGTTGTATCTATTACCCATTTATCATTCAGGTTTACAGCGATGTTGCGGTAGGTTTGCTTGATACCGGTAAGTGTGTTCTGAAATGAATCTATCCCCATTGGTATCGAGCCGATATTGGTGCGGCTGCTATTGTTATTCACTTCGTTGGTGTAATCTCCGCTTACCACAAAACCCAGGGTATTAGTAGCCGATGTATTATAATCTGCACCCAAGCGGTAGTTGTTATAATGTACAGGCTTTTTCATTATAGTGTTCTGAGTGAAGTAACGCGTTGTTGGCCCGCTTACTACAGTACGGTTAATGTCCAACACATTTTGGCGGGTAATATCGCCACGGCTAAGCGTACCAAATAGGTTCAGGTTTCCTGTTTTATGGTTTATGGTTAGGCTGGTGTTGTCCCTAAAGTTTTTCCCGTAACCTGCGGCGGTTGTTAAGCTGCCGTTGGTGCCGCTTTGCTTATTCTTTTTAAGTTTTATGTTGATGATACCCGAGTTACCCGATGCATCGTACTTTGATGATGGGTTGGTGATCACCTCTATCGATTGAATGGTGCTGCCATCGGTAGACCTTAACATTGCTGCTAACTGGGTGGACGATAAGTAGGTAAGTTTATCGTTTATCATCACGGTTACGCCTTGCTTACCTTTAAGGGTGATGTTATCGTCCTTATCTATGGTAACACCCGGTGCGCGTTCCAGGATCTCTAAAGCCGAGTTGCCCGCGGCAAGTACACTATTCTCCACATTCATTACCGTGCGGTCAAATTTACGTTCGATAAGCGGTTTAGCCGAGGTGATGGTAACCCCCTGCAAGTCGTGGCTGGTTTGCTGCATGCTTATGGCCGGCGCGGCGGTGGCATCGCCAACAACATCAAAGGCGGGGCTAAAGGATGGTTTATAGCCTACATTGGTTGCTTTAACGAGGTATTTGCCTGCCGTAACACGATCGAAAACATATTTCCCGGCATCGTTTGTAAGCGTGCCTTTTACTACGGATGAGTCTTTCGCCCGCAAAAGCATGACGGTGGCATAGTCCATCGGTTTTGCCTGTTCGTTTAAAAGGTGACCGCTTACTGATGCAGGTTTTGTGCTTTGCGCGTTAGCAATATAACCGCAAGCAAGAAGCAGTATTATATATAGTAGTTTGTTGATATGAGATTTCATGGGTGTAAAAATTTAGGCAATACGAGCCCTGCGAAAGATCTTCTTTCGATTTTTGAACGGGCGTTAAAATTTGAATTATTGGGGCGGTTATATCGCCGGGCTATATAATATATTGTGTAGGTGTATGCATGGCTGTAGGTTTATGTTGTATGCGGGCAATATGCCAACATGTTGATGTCTTTGTTATAAGATGGTAAAAGGGTACTAAAGGTTACAGATAAATGTTAATTTATTAGCTGTGGGAACAGTATTTCTGCAATATCCTGATATATAAAGCTATGTGCATGGCCGGGGGTTGCCGCACGCGTTTTGTTTGATGCCAATGCCGTTTTTGTAGTATGCGGCAATGCATGATTTTTATGAGTAGATGAATTATAAAATGGTAATATAAGCCCGCTGAATAACAGCAGGCTTATATATTTTATGATGGGTTTCATTATTGACCGGCGTTTGCTTTTGCAGTACTATCTGCAATAACTTTTTGTTGCGGCGTTTGCGGGATAACCAGCGTATCCACCTTACATTGCAAACCGTTATCGGTCATAATAAATTTTGCAGGCGAATGGTCGTCGCGTTTGTTGGTGCTGTTGCAGCCGTAATAGTCAATATCCCTTAAAAAGCGGTCTATCTGGTCGTCAACAACAACTTTTGAATTTAACGGGATCCTGAGGGTTAAATGTAACCTTTGGGCGCGCCATAACCGGTCGTCTTGTTTTTCTAAACGGCGGTTAAATTTAAGAACGTTGCCTTCCTGCACAAACTGATAGTTGGTGCCACGTGCGTTGTAAAGGGCTTCCTGGTAATCGCTGCCACGGGCACTAAAAGATTCTACAAGAACGGGCTCAACCACGTCACTTTTCTCGATCGTGATATCTATGTTTTTATCGGGCATGTCCATATTGTTATCGTCGTCATCATCAAGGATAACACGGTTACCAAAATCCTCCTTAACCCTCAGGCGGATGCTGTCTTCCTTCGTCAGGAATTTAATATCGTTAAGCTTTAGGTAATAAGTACTATCGGCAGATGGTTTGATGTTTATGGTTTGGCTAAAGCTGGCGTACTCTTTAAAGTCCGCAGATGTTTTGGCGGTGTAATATATAACGATGCTTAACGCGATGATCCAGGTCATTAACAATGCAGATCCCGCGGTGCGGTTGATAACATTACCACGAAACACATAATGGATAAGTGTTAAGATAATTGCAAGCAAAGGTATAATTGACATTAGCAATGCGCAAACTATAAATATGTTATTAACGTGCTGGTTGGCAATGTTAAAAGGGAAGATGCGATAAATGCCCATGTTGAAATTGCCGTATGCAAAAGCAGATACGGTAACTATAATGAGTGCTATGATACCCGCGAATGCGCTTGCGATAAGTGCAATGGCTATCAGTTTGCCAAAAACCTTACCGGCACCGCCTAAAAAATTACCGAAGTGGGCAAAAATATCGCCGGCAAAATCGCGGGTTTTGTAAACAAAGGGGCGGGCTTCGTTATGAAAGTTGTGCAGGCTGCTTTTAACCGTATTCAACTCTTCTTCAAAGTTGTTTTTAAAACCCTGCAGATCCAGCTTTTGGCCTTTCATAGCCATGCGGTCGGCACGGGTAATGGCCTTAGGAACCACTATCCAAAGTATAACGTAAATTATAAAGCCGGTGCCAAAAAACGCTACCGAAATGGCAAATAATAAACGTATCCAAACCGGGTTGAAATCAAAGTAGTTAGCTATGCCCGAGCATACGCCGGCAACCAGGTGGTCGTCCGGGTCGCGGAACAGGCGGCGGGGCTCGTTGCCATAGGTGAAAGCTTGCTGTGCATGCGGTTTTGCGCCGTCTTCCTCTATTTCAAAATCCTCTACCGAGCCCATTTGCTCAACAACGGTTTTTACATCCTGTATAACAATAACCTGTTTGCCCTCTTTAAGCAGGGTCTCGTTAAACATTTCGGCAATGCGGTTCTCAATATCGGTTGTAATTTCCAGGCTATCTGCCGAGTTTAGGAAATGGCGCTGCACATCGGTCATGTAGCTTTTAAGTATCTCGTAGGCATCCTCCTCTATATGGAAAACGATGCCGTTTATATTGATGATTATGGTCTTATTCATGATGGGGTGGTGATTTGTTGTTTATTAATTGTTTCTGTTGCCAATTGCGGTTTCTACGGCAAAGGCCAGTTCTTTCCAGGTGCCATCGAGCTGTTCCAGCACCTTACGGCCTTCATCACTAAGTACATAGTACTTGCGTGGCGGCCCGGATGTTGATTCCACCCAGTTGTAAGAAAGTAGGCCATTGTTCTTTAATCGGGTTAATAAAGGGTATAACGTACCCTCAACCACAAGCAAGCGGGCTTTCTTAAGCTCAGCAATTATATCTGATGCGTAGATCTCGCCCTTTGCTATAACGGAAAGAATGCAGTACTCCAGTATGCCTTTCCTCATTTGGGTTTGTGTATTTTCAACAATCATAATGCAAAGATATATGTTTTGGAATGTATTATGCAATACATAGTACTGTATTTTTTATCTTTTTTAATTTTTTTAAAATATTTTTATGAAAAAGCATCTTTTTTTACTTTTTTATTTGATTTATTGATAGTGGAACACTACTTTTATGATTAATTAACTATTAACTGATCTTATTATTAACAAACATGAAAAAACTTCTACTAGTAAGTTTGTGTTTCCTGATGTTATGTGTAACGCAGGTGTATGCACAAAATCGTACAATTACTGGTACAGTTACTTCAAAGGATGACGGTTTGCCGTTACCGGGAGTAAGTGTTACAGTAGCCGGAACTACAATTGGTACTCAAACCAATGCTTCGGGAAAGTTCTCCCTAAATGTGCCGGCATCGGCAAATTCACTTCGGTTCTCATTTATTGGTTTTTCAACCATTCAGGTTCCTATTGGCGCCAGCGGAGTAGTAAATGCAAGCCTAAGCTCAAGTGCAAGCCAGTTGAGCGAGGTGGTAGTTACAGCGGGTGGTATCGAAGCTCGTAAAAAAGAGCAAGGTTATGCATCAACAACAATTAAGCCGGCAAGCTTAACGTCTACCAAACCGGTAAACGTTATTTCGGGTTTAAATGGTAAAGTTGCAGGTTTGCGTATCAATGCAACAAGCAGTGGTGTTAACCCTAACTACCGTGTTGTTTTACGTGGTATGCGTTCATTAACCGGTAACAACGATGCATTGATCGTGGTAGATAACGTTATTGTTCCTAACGCAATTTTGAGCAACCTTAACCCTGAAGACGTTGAAGACGTTCAGGTATTAAATGGTGCAGGTGCTGCCGCGTTATACGGTTCTGAAGCATCCAACGGTGCGGTTATCATAACTACCAAAAAAGGCCAGAGAGGTCAAACTTCTGTACGTGTATCTAATACCACTACAATTGAGCAGGTTTCTTTCTATCCTAAATTTCAATCTGGTTTTGGTTCTGGTTCTAACGGTAATTATCAGGTTTATTTACCATATGAAAACCAGCAGTATGGCCCTGCGTATGATGGTACTGTAAGGCCGGTTGGTTTACCATTGGAAAATGGCGATCAGCAAACGGCGGTTTATTCATACAAGGATGCAAAAAACAAATTCTGGAAAAACGGTTTAACCAATCAAACTGACTTCAATTTGTCATCTGGTAACGAAAATTCTACCATTTATGTTTCTGGGCAGTATGCTGCAGTTACCGGTACAACTCCCGGCGACAAATTTAACCGTACTAACTTAAGGGTTAACGGAACTCAGAAAATCCTTAAAAATCTTAACTTAAATTATAGCACAGGTTATACTCAAAACCGTTACGATATTACGCAAGCAACGGCTACTATCTATGACAACTTGTTGAACAGCCCTGGGCAGTTAGACATAACTGATTACAAGGACTGGAGAAATAATGAGTATGCTAACCCAATAGGTTATTTCAACGCATACTACAACAACCCCTACTTTATTGCTGATAACAACCGTCGTAAAACGAGGAATGATTATTTGGTAGGGAATGTTGAAATGAAATACAATCCATTAAAATGGTTAGATTTCACTTACCGTGTTGGGATTACCACCCAAAATACAACAGAAAAAACAACTGTTGACAAGTTTGCCTTTAGCGATTACAATAAATCTCAACCAGAGCAAACAGGTACTTACAAAATTAACGATATCTTAGGTTCTAACCAGGATTATTCGTTTTACCAAACCCGTATCAATTCAGATTTCCTGATCGGTATGAGGCAGAATGTAAAGGATTTCAGCTTTAAATTAACATTAGGCGCAAGTATACGTAACGATATACAAAAAGATCTTAGAGCTACTGTCAACGGTTTAGTTGTACCGGGTTTATTTAACTTAAGCAACAGTACCAGCGTACCAACAGCAACGTCAAACTATTACAATGCTCATCAGCAAGGTATTTATGGTGACTTTACTGCCGGTTACAAAGATTACTTATTCTTACACGTTACCGGTCGTAATGATTGGGTGTCTATTTTAGCACCAAATAACCGTTCATTCTTTTATCCGGCCGCCGATGTATCTTTCGTAGTTACAGATGCATTTAAAGAATTGAAAGACATCAGAGGTATTGACTTTATTAAACTACGTGGTGGTTTATCTAAAGTGGGACAGGTTAACTTAGGACAAAATTTTGGCGCATACCAGTTATTGCCAACATTTAGCCAGGGTGCGGGTTACCCGTACAGCGGCCAGGGTGGCCTTACTTTAAGTAACAGCCTTGTTTCACTTAACTTAACCCCGGAGATCACTAAAGGATGGGAAACCGGTTTTGATGCCAACTTCTTTGGCAACAGGGTAGTTTCTAAGTTTACCTACTTTAGTACCAAAACAAACGCACAAACCGTTCGTACCGGTGTATCCAATGCTTCCGGCTTTAATCAGTACCTTACTAACGTTGGTTTAACCAGTTCAAAAGGTTTTGAAGCTGCTTTAAGCGTCACTCCTTACAAAACTGCCGATTGGGATATCACAGTAGGTGCTAACTACGCCCATACAAATAATAGGGTAGAATCAATCAGTGCCGATGTGCAACGTATAAATTTAGCGTCATACACATCTGGTGCAGGTTCTTATGCAGTTGCCGGAGAAGCATTCCCGGTAATATTAGGCCATGATTACAAACGCGACCCTCAGGGCCGTATCATCGTAGATGCTCTTACCGGTTATCCTAATGCAGCTGACGAAGTTAGTGTGTTAGGAAATGCGCAACCTAAAGACATATTAGCGGTTAACTTATCAGTTAAGTACAAAAGTTTACGTTTTTCAGCTTTAGCTGAATATCGTGGTGGTTATAGCATCTACAATGCTGGTGCAGGTGGGTTAGATTTCTCGGGTTCATCATATAATAGTGGTTTTTACAACCGCGATCGTTTTGTGATCCCTAACTCTGTTTACCTTGATGCAGCTACAAACACTTATGTTCCAAATACAAACATTACTGTACGTGATGGTGGTACCGGTTACTGGACTGATGATCCACGCTCGAGCATGGATATCAACTACGTGTACTCTGGTGCATTCTGGAAAATTCGTGAGGCTTCATTAGCTTACGACTTACCAAAATCATTATTAGGCAAAACCAAAGCTATTAAAGCGGTTACTGTAAGTGTACAGGGACGTAACTTATTCTTATTTGCCCCAAAATCAAATGTGTATACAGATCCTGAATACAGTGATGGTGACGGAACAGCAGGATCAAGTGGTAATGCTATCGGTTTAACCAATTTAGGACAAACACCTCCATCTCGTTATTTTGGTGGTACTATCTCCGTAACTTTTTAAGTAAATTATCATGAAAAAAATATTTAGTATAGCTTTAACGGGCATTTGCCTGTTTTCTGCGACATCTTGCAAAAAATATCTGGATGTCAATGATAATCCTAACTTGCCAACAGCGGCAACGCCGGCTTTGGTGCTTCCACAAGCTCTGACAGCTACTGCAGCCCTAATTGTTAATACAGGAGATTTCAATACATATGGCTCTGAATTAAACGGTTATTTTGGTAACGCCGGCGGTTTTGGTAGCTTAGGCCCACTTATTTCTTACGCTTTTACAACCGGTGATAAAAACGGCTTGTTTAATAATACGTATGACAATTTGGAAGATTATCAATACATTATTGATAACCCGGCTTCTAATTCAGCATATATTGCAATAGCTAACGTAATGAAGGCATATGACTTTCAATTATTGGTAGATACTTACAACGATGTGCCGTATACCGAGGCATTAAAAGGGCTTGGTAAATTACAGCCAAAATATGACAAAGGTGCAGACATCTATAAAGATCTTGGAGATAAGCTTGATGCGGCAATAACAGTTTTAAACACGGCAGCATCAGAGAAAACATTAGAGAACGCTGATGTTATGTTTAGAGGTGACCTTAAAAAATGGGCGCAATTTGCGAACACATTGAAATTGCGCTTGATCCTTCGTGCAGGTGGTAAAGTTAATTTTACGAAACCAACGCCGGATGCTACTGCAGGTTTTTTAACGGCGGATGCAGCGGTTAATCCAGGTACCAAAATTAGCCCTATTGGTTACACAAAAGTTTTAGGCAAACAGAATCCTTTATGGGATAAATGGGCATTTTCTGAAACTGGCGGGGCCAGGACAGCAGGTGCGGTATATCTGGCATCCCCATATTTTCTTGCGTTTTTCGATGGTACTAAATTGGTTGATGATAACCGCGGTCTTGCATACTTTTTTAACTACAATGGTACAAATACAGCTAAAAACAGGTTGGGCTATACAGAAGCAAATGCCCCCAAGGCACCAACCCCAGTTTTCTTTTACGCAAACTCGGCCAGGGATGAGGGTTACATAGGTGTTTTGAAAGGTGAAACACAAGACCAGCCGTTAATTTTGGCATCAGAAAGTTACTTTTTACAGGCCGAAGCTAACGTTAGGGGTATTGTGACAGGTACTGCTGCAACGAATTTCAACGCCGGTATAAAAGCCTCTTTCACATATTTGTATACAAATGCAAATAATACAGTGGTTGGGCCGGTTGATGCAGATTATGCTACCTATCTTGATGATAATAGTGGTAGCAGGTTAGTTAATTTTAATTTGGCTACAACAACCGAGCAAAAAGTAGAAGCAATTATTACGCAAAAGTATATTGCTCTTGCATTCCAATTTGGTCATGAAACCTGGAGCGAATATCGAAGAACCGGATATCCGGCTATTACCGGTAACACCGCTACTACCACTTTTGCTTCAATTGTATCACAATCTACAGCGCCGGATAAGTTGCCAACCCGCATATTGTACCCGGTATCTGAGTTTACTTATAACAGTAGTAACGTGCCGAGTGGTATCAGTCCTTACACCTCTAAAATTTTCTGGGCTAAATAAATTTTAATAGTTAAATTTTAAAGAAATGAAAAAATATTTAAAAATGCTCCCTGTTTTAGCCTTGGTAACAGGACTTAGTTCTTGTTTAAAGGATAAACCTATCATAGCAGACAAACCTCAAAACATTGTTGAGTTTTACACAACAGAAGGCTACCTATCTTCAGCAACTGCTGTTTATCCGGTGTATGGTAAATCATTTGTTATTGGCGAGGATGCCTCATTCGATGTAATTGTAAGTTATTCAGGTACCGAAACTGCCCCACAGGATATTACTGTAGAGGTTGCGGTTGATCCTGCAGCTTTAACAAAATATAATACCAAAGCAGCGGTTGATGGCGATCAGGAATACGGACAACTGCAGACAAATGTTTTCAGTATACAAAGTGGAACTGTTGTAATTAAAAAGGGTGAAAGACGTGCAACTTTAAAAGTTAAGGTAAAAATTCCTGCTGATTTTGACTTTGACGGTTCATATGCATTGCCGTTAACCATTAAAAAAGCATCTACGGGAACCATTAGTGGTAACTTCGGTTCTGTATTATATGCTATTGGCGGTAAAAATCAATATGAAGGGGTCTACCATAGCACTGGTGTAAGGGTTCACCCAAGCTTGGGCCCATTCCCTTTCGACACCGATGTAACCATGAATACCGCGGGTTCTAAAGGTATTAGTGGCGACGCATTAGCTGATTTGGGGCCAAACCTTAAGATCATTGTAAATGCTGACAACTCGGTATCGTTATCAAGTACTGCACAACCTTCAGTAGCCTTAACGCCAGGCGGTGTCAACAAATATGATCCTGCTACAAAAACGTTCACATTGACGTATTTCTACAATACCGGTGCGCCGCGTAAAATCACTCAGACGTTAGTAAAGAAATAATTTAATCTTTCGATTATAGTAAGGCATCCTATTACTATAGGATGCCTTTTTTTTGTGCATGCTAAAGAGGGACGGCGACAAAGTCATAATAAAAGCGAGTTCAGTTAGTGTGTTAACTAGCAAGGCATTATCTAATAACGGTACTTGAGCTAGATTCTACATATTCCGACACGCTTCCCGGCCCGAGCCGAGACCCATGGTGGTGTTAAGCCTACAGCGGTATTGTTAATTTCGACAAGATTAATTAGGCGCCAGCCAGCTCCAGAAATCGGGTATCGTAGCAGCACCTTAATATCTTTTCACGGTCGGCATCTTTGTAGAAAAATTTTTCATGGTCATTTCATGGCGCCGAATAAGTCACTTTCATGGACCACGTCTTATGATGATATAACCAACACGATATCGGTTAACAAAAACATTGATCTGATGTAATAATCTTTTCCAGTATGTAGCGACGCTGATACTTAAATGTCATATGGGATGAGTAAAAGTAGTACTCACCAAACCAAACGCCCCTGCGATTATTTTGGCGGAGGCTGAATGAGTGAGGGCGTTAAATTAATGATATTTTTTGAACTTAATTTTTCTGAGTTGAAGCTGCATTATAAAAACCATAAACTGTTATTTTATCTGCCTGTATTGTTGTTGAAAGCGTAACTGTACTCTTTACTTCTTTACCATCAACCTTGGCAGGGATAAAATCTAATAAGCCCGAAGAATTAGATCTAACGTAAACCTTTTTTCTTTCACTTGTACCGTTGCTTTCATAGTCGGCATAAACATCGCCAATTTGCCCGGTCGGCTCTACACTTATAGTATATTTTACATTTATATCAGATTTCTCTTTAAGTATCGTCGGCGGGATATCTTTGCTGTTGTAAAACGAAAGGAACGCCAATGTTGAGCCTCCAATCTTTACCGGTGCTTCTACTTCTTTTTTATCAGGCGCATTCACACTGTAGTCCATTTTTATAAATGAACCCGAATCCTGGTTGGTGTACAACATTTTTGATTTAGTATAATCATATTGCTGAACAAGTTTATTGTCGGGGTCGTAAAACATCCATGTACCTACTTTTTTATTATCCTGGTATTTGCCCCTAACAACAGCCCCACCGTCTGCATCAGTTACCATATACAGACCCTGTCTCAAATCTTTATTAGCAGCAGAAACGTGATATTGTTCGGTTAGATTTAGGGATACTTTTTTCTTTACTAGCTTATCTTGTGACATAGCTGCGAGTGGTGCAAGCAATAATGTTAATACTGTGATCTTTTTCATATAGGTAATTTTAATTGTTTTATAAATTTAAAAAAATTATTTAAAAAAGCCTAACAGTTAAGCTGGGGCTTGTATATTAATTATAGACTAATGTAAGGATACATGCTTTAATTTTCTGTGTAACGCTGGTTTAGGCGCCACCATATAAATGTAACGAAGCTTTTAGTTTAAAACAAGTATCATGTAGTTTATTTCTTATCTACACTATACTTGCCCGGCCCGATGAATAACAATCCTGCAAACATACTGGCATCTTCTATGGCGTGTGCCGCGCCCTGCAAGCCATCGCCCTTACCAAGGTGTGTAGCTGTTGCTACAATAAGGTTTATAACTAACAATAGGCATACGGGCCTAAACGCCAGCCCTACAACTATCAAAAACCCACCCAGGGTTTCTACCAAAGCCGCAGCAAAACCCCAAAATACCGGTGCGAAGTGGATGCCGACATATTTTGTTGATACACCTAACCCTGCCCATGCATTGGTGCCGCCAATTAATTTGGGATAACCGTGAAAGATAAACATTGCGCCTAAGCCAACGCGGATGATGAGCAAGCCCAGATCTTTATACTGCGATAATTTACTTAAGTATGCCATAGGTGAGTGTTTAAATTTATGAATAACTTATTTCTACGCCTTCTGTTTTAACGGATAGTTTTACAACCTTGCCCAGCACCAGGCTGCAATTATTTGATATATGCCCCGCCGGAAAATTAAAGCAAACGGGGTAATCGTATTCGGCTACCACATCCATTACAATCTCCGGCAATGTTTGGCCAAAGGGGATGTCATTATCTTTTAGATCAGTAAACCCACCCACAATCAGCCCGGAAAGGTTTTTAAGTTTACCTGCACGTTTAAGCGCACGCAGCATCCGGTCTATTGCGTACAGGTATTCGCCCACGTCTTCAATAAAAAGGATTTTTCCACTATAATCCATATCACTTACCGAATTAATTACGGCCAGCAGCAGCGAAAGGTTGCCGCCAATAAGGATGCCTCCGGCAGTACCCATGCGGTTTAGCGGGTCGGGTGCTATATGGTAATTCAGTTCCTCGCCAAACAGCGCTTTCCTGAGTGTTTCCAAAGAGTATGCCGATGCATCGGGGATATTCAACGGCATTTGCCCGTGTATGCAGGGCAAACTATAATTACTTATTACGTGCGAGTGTAGCAGGGTAATATCGCTGAAACCCACCAGCCATTTTGGGTTAGTTGCAAGTTTACCAAAATCTACCAGGTCTACCATGCGTATAGTACCATACCCCCCACGGGCACATATAATGGCTTTAATGCTGTCATCATCAATAAAGCGTTGCAAATCGGCAGCGCGTGTAGCATCATCACCGGCAAATTGATGGAAACTTGCGGTAACGGTATCGCCTAATATCACTTCCAATCCCCATGACTCAAGCAAATTAACCGCATCCGTCATAGGGATAGGCAGTTTTTTGGCGGGGCAGGTAATAGCAACCTTATCGCCTTTTTTTAGGTATGGTGGGGTAAGAGGGTATGTTCCGTTGGACGGCATAATTCCGAATAATTAAATTTGTGCTTTTGAGTGATCAACTTCCGTCTTCTGGCCGTACGGACTTTCCGTCTTACCGACTAAAAAGTTATCTTTGCAAATTAATAAACATCCCTGTTTAATGTCGCAACTTAATAAATATAAAAGATACACCATTACATCGGCTTTGCCTTACGCAAACGGGCCGCTGCACATTGGCCACTTGGCGGGCGCATACCTGCCGGCAGATATTTTTGTACGTTACCTGCGGCTAATGAAAAAGGATGTTGTGTACATCTGCGGGTCCGATGAGCATGGTGCTGCCATCACCATAAAGGCTAAAAAAGAGGGCACCACGCCGCAGTCTATTATTGATAAATACCACAACCAAATAAAAGATAGTTTTGAGGAATTTGGGATAGCGTTTGATATTTATCACCGCACCTCATCACCCATCCATCACGATCTTTCGCAAGAGTTTTTCCTGAACCTTTACGAGAAAGGGGAGTTCATTGAGAAATTCTCCGAACAATATTACGATGAAGATTTCGACCAGTTTTTGGCCGATAGATACATTACCGGCACCTGCCCGGTTTGCAGCTACGATAAAGCCTACGGTGATCAGTGCGAGAACTGCGGCACGTCGTTAAATCCAACGGATCTTATCGACCCAATATCGACTCTGAGTAACAAAAAACCGATCCTGAAACCTACCAAGCATTGGTACCTGCCACTGGATAAATACCAGCCCTGGTTAGAAAAATGGATAGATGAGAAAGAAGGTGAGTGGAAAGTTAACGTATTTGGACAATGCCGCTCGTGGTTAAAATCGGGCTTGCAGCCAAGGTCTATGACCCGCGACCTGGATTGGGGGATAGACGTTCCGTTAGAAGAAGCCAAAGGCAAAAAACTTTATGTGTGGATGGATGCGCCGATAGGCTATGTATCTGCCACCAAACAATGGGCTATAGATAATGGCAAGGATTGGGAACTGTATTGGAAAAAACAACCCAATACCGAAGATGATGCCTGCCTGATGCATTTTATCGGTAAGGATAACATCGTGTTTCATTGTATCATCTTCCCGGCAATACTTAAAGCGCACGGCGATTATATTTTACCGCAGAATGTACCGGCCAACGAGTTTTTGAACCTGGAGGGCGATAAGCTTTCCACATCCCGCAACCACGCGGTTTGGCTGCACGAGTACCTGGAAGAGTTCCCCGGCAAGCAGGACGAACTGCGTTATGTACTAACATCGATATTACCAGAAACCAGCGACAGTGAGTTTACATGGAAAGATTACCAGGCACGCGTAAATAATGAATTGGTGGCCATTTTGGGTAACTACGTTAACCGCGTAATGATACTGATGCACAAGTACTACGATGGTAAGGTAGAGAGTGATAGTGCTATTATCACGTTAACCGATGCTAAAGTAGATGCCGAACTTGGAGGTTACTACGACGATCTGGGTAAAAACCTGGAAAGTTACCGTTTCCGTGCAGCCATGCAGAACGTGATGGATATGGCACGCCTTGGCAACCGTTACCTTACCGAGCAAGAGCCATGGAAGACAATTAAAACTGACCCAGAGGCCGCTAAAGCAGCCTTACATAACAGTTTAATATTAATAGGCCATATTGCAACTTCCCTGCAGCCATTTTTACCGGCAACTGCAACCAAGATATTTGGTATGCTAAATTTAGATGCGGTTACATTTGACCAGGAACTTGAATTTGCCAACGGCCATCAACTTAACCCGGCTGCTTTGTTATTTGAGAAGGTAGAGGATGAGGCAATAGAAAAACAAGTGCAAAAACTGGCTGATAAAAAAGCGGCATCTGCCGTTGTGGTAACACCCGTTATAGCACCTGCAAAAACCAATATCACTTTTGATGAGTTTGTAAATATGGATATCCGTACCGGGACTATTTTAACCGCCGAAAAGGTTGCCAAAACTAAAAAACTTTTAAAGCTGACGATAGATACCGGGATAGACCAACGCACCGTAGTATCAGGCATCGCAGAGCATTACGAGCCCGAGGCCATTATTGGCAAGCAGGTAAGCATACTGGTAAACCTGGAACCAAGGGAGATAAAAGGCATCATGTCGCAAGGGATGATCCTGATGGCAGAGAATGCTGAAGGCAAGCTAAGTTTTGTTGCCCCGGCGGATGAAATGCCAAATGGATCAGTAATACGATAAGCCACTATGCAGATGTACAAATTGGTTTGACTAACTCATTCAAAATTTGCACCTTTGCAATTCTTTAAATACCGGTCCTGTAGTTCAACGGATAGAATAGAAGTTTCCTAAACTTTAGATATGAGTTCGATTCTCGTCAGGACCACTAACTTTTACTGAAATCCGCGAAATTCAACGTAATTTTGCGGATTTTCTTTTTTTCACATACAAGATTCCATACAATTCTTAAACATAGGTAGTATATAGACTATCCAACATTTCTAAACGCTGCCGTCATAGCTGTTGCTTTTTGATCATCATCGATTTTATTGTAGCGCGCGAATGATGATATCGATTTATGTCCAGAGATGGAGCGGATTAATTCTGAATCAACACCTTTTCTGAACATATAAGAAACAAATGTCTTTCTACCCATATGTGTTGAAATTAAATCATACAATGGGAACACCTTTTCAATTCTTTCACTACCTCTATATCTAACTTTGCTAATTGGCCTATCAAGCCCAGCCTCTTTGCCAATGTCTTTGAGGTAATCATTCATTTTTTGATTACTAATAACAGGTAGTGCCCTTGTACCTAATATGTTTTTGTACCTATTCAAAATAACCAAGGACTCCGGAATTATTGGAATGTTGATGCGGCTTTTAGTTTTTACGGAGGTAATATTTATAAAACCACCAATTATATCAGTCCTCTTTAAATTTTTTACGTCGGAGTATCTAAGTGAGGTAAAACAACAAAAGCAAAATACATCTCTTACCTGACGCAGATAATCTTGTTTTATTTCCAAATTATATAAATTTGTTAACTCGTCTGGGGTGAGGATAATAATCTCAGCCTCTTGAGTGCGTATTTGAAATGATTTATAATTAAGATTTTTGTTGTACCCCAACTTAGTGGCCCAGTCTAAAAACCATTTTAAGATCTTAATATTTTTAGATATAGTACTATTTATATGTTGTTTCTTTACTTGAAAGTACTCTACATATTTATTAAAAAAGGCGTTATCAATCACATCGAAGTCAATACTTATTTTTGCTTTTTGACTAAACTCCCATAGGTGCTTTCTGTTTTTGCTTAATTTTTTGACGGTGGCAACACTTGCCTTCAATTTGTAGCCATCGATAAATTCATCATATAATGCAAAAAGCGATTTTTTGTTAATTATCTTATCAGCATTTAAAATATTTTTTATGTAACTGGCTGTGGGTTGCAGGTTAGCAATTTTAGCTTCTCTATATATTTTCTGTATTTCGTCACACTTTGTTTGGATAAGCATATTGATCTCCATGCTACCTGTTACGCTTGGTTTTACCCTGTGATTTTTTGCGTCCCATTTACTTGCATCGATGCGCTCACCTGTTGATACCCAAGTGCGCATGCCGTCAAATGTAACATCTATTAATATAGGTACATTTTTAACAATTAACTCGCCTGTGTTTTTGTCTTTTCGAGTTTCCAATTTAGGAGTTGTATTAGCCATTATTTTATCTAAATTTTAATTAATTTATTGATTATTTATATATAATATATTAATAATCAATTAGTTGCAAATATAGTCATTTGAAATTATTGGGCAATAGTGGGGTGATCTCGATATGTTGAGTGAACTTTATTCGTGAAAAATTTGAAACCTTGTTTTTTGTTATTAAGATTTGACCGAAAATTTAGAGCCTTTTTTCATACGGTAAAATTAAGGCCTTGATTCATTTATGATTGGAAGCTTACACAATGTAGCGAGCCGCCAAATTTGGCTAATTCGTCGCAATTAATACTTAACACGTTAAATCCCTGGCTCTCCAGCCATTTTCTATTCATCCAATTATACTCTATTTGAACGTTTTTATGTAATGTGTATTCAGGCATAATAATGCAGTCATTAAACCGGATGTAATTAACATACACACCACGTGCAGAAAATAAACAACTTCTTGTTTTTTTGTTTTTACAGGCGCATTGTATTGGTTCATTTACTGGGTTATCAAAAATAGGTAATACCTCAAACCCATTGTTTATGGCTACTGATTTAAGCATTTTTACGTATTCAATATCCTGCTTCAAGTGCGATAGTTTTGGATATTCACTAATAAATATAGTGTCTTCGTCTTTGAACGCCATATAGCCATCAGTATGCCCTATAACATCGTAGTAACTTCTGCCGACTACAATCGCATCTAATCCTGTATAATACTTCACAATGCCTTCAATGTCCTTGCCGGGATTGTCTTCATATACCTTTTCGGTCATAAACACCTTTTTGGTATTATGCACAAAATTACCACCATCGATGTTTAATGGTACATCTATTATCTGTGATGTAAATGCTTCCGCTAATGCTTGTTTAGTTAGCTTATTCAGGTACTGGTAATACTTCGTTTCTTTAGCTAATGTGCAGTAATTGGGTGAGTAATTAAATTTATAGATTTTGTCTCCTGCGAATACTCCCATGCAGTCCCTCAGCCATATCTCGTCAAAGTAATTAATAACTATTGTGGCAATGTTAGGCTTATGTCTAAACCTGGCTTCTAATTCTCTCGCTACTTTTTTAGTATTAGTAATTACAAATAATTTAATATCCCTTGGTATTAATTCTATTAACTGATCATAGAAATTAACCAAGCTTTCGTATTCGTTTGAAAAGCCTTTTGGATAAGCTAAAAAGAGGTTATTAGATTTGCTAAAATCTGCCTTTAACATAATAAATTCGTCAAAAAAAGACGCTCCCTTGCGAACGTAAAAAGGAGGTTTTTGAAGGCAAAATCTTTTTTTATCCTTCTAATTTTAATAATTATAGGTTGTATAATTACTTTGGTAAAAGTATATGATTGTTAAATTGGAAATATTGTAAAATAGGGGAATTATGGCCTATTAAGTTAACCAACTCTTAAGCTTTTGATGGTGCCCCCATCTATCTCCACAAATTCATTATGAACAGTTCTAAACGTCCAAAAATTGGTTTTAAGGGAACGGTTAATATCCTCTTGATCTTTTTTGAATACATGAGCGGTTATCCTACTTCCATCGTTATAAGTTACCTCAGTATATTTATTCTTGCTATGATCGGCAATTTCGTGTGATATGTAATCCAGTATCTTTGTAGCTTCCATATATTTGATAATTTAAAATTATAATTAAAATATAACAAATTATAATTTAATTACCCAGCCAGCCGGCGTTTTATAAGTGTTGTTTTTTATTTTTTCAAAATTTATATTTTCATAATCCTCATTCAGAACTTTACCAAGTTCGTAAGTAATTAAATAATCTCCTCTGTAGTGTAATCCTAATATTTTTAACTTGATTTTTTCTATTGCTTTAGCAGGAGGTACATACTTGCTATTAAATTCAATTTCATCATCTTTTATCCTTGCCACGGATATACCTTTCGTAAAATTCACATCAACATTGCTTACAGTTAGTGTTACATATTTTACATTGACACCGTTCACAGTAATGGATGGCATATCAATTTTACAAGCCCAAAGTAATGACCAATAATTAACATCTTTATCATTGGTTATTGTTTGATGTTTTTCTGTTTTCCTGTAATCTGCATCATCGTAATATGTACTCCAATCAATATTATAGTTACGTGTGATAGACCAACTTGGATTAAAGTTCGATTTATCTATGTTATCATAGAAGTTTTGGAATGAGGGAATATATTTATTTCCAGCTTTAATAACCCGAATCAATTCCGCCCTTAGTTTAAGCTTAAATGCTTCATAAGTATCAGGTGCTGTTTTTTCTACGTCATAAACCTGTGTATTAATACTCGTGCTTTTTTTCTGCGCAGACTCTTTAGGCGATAGATTTATTACACTTATTGATTGGTCAGGATTTATTTTAAATTCATCAACTCCGATAACATCGTCTTGTGAACGACCATCTTTATAATATGTCATAGCAAAACTTGCAGTTATTCTGCCGTTGAACTGTGATACCTCTAATCTATTTAGTGAATATTCATTGCCAATCCCTCTTATTTTACATTGTGATACCTGGCTCATTATCTCTTTACTATTATTAAAGTATTTAGAAATATATGAAGTTAATTCAGGTGAACACATTGCCCCTAAATTTAAATTCTTCGTAAGGGCACTTGAATTACTAATGCTTGAATAATAGGCAATAACTGCTTTTAAACTTACGCTTACTGTAGCCATAAGTTTATTATTAACTTTTTGATTTAAATAAATATCATTCAGTTCGCTATACAATACTTTATCTTCTTGTTGTGCGAAACCTGTATAATCAATTGCCTTGGTAGGGTCAAACGGTGAGTTGTCGTTAGCCAATTCTCTTATTTCTTCCTTTTGTTGTCTAAGTGCTGTTAATTGTCTTTGTATATTTACAGGTATTGGATTTATTGCTGAACTTCTAATCTCTTTAGTAGCTTGTTGATTTGCAGATAAATAAATAATGCTGTAGGCTTTATCATCATCACCAAAATAATATTTACCAATGTGAATGTTGTTCTTACTCATTGCAATAGCCAATTTATCGATAGAGATAGTAGCATACTGAATTTGGATATAGCTTAATTTACCCTTATCCATTATGTAATGGGTGCAAAAATCGGCTGTTTCACCTAAGTCAATCATTGGAACATTTTCTTGACAAAATATAACATCGCTTATTTGGCCATTTTTATAGTCCGTGCGATAATCTTCTCTCACTTGGTGATAGCCCTGGGCTCTATAATAACTTTTTACTTGGTAGTCGATTTGTTGTTTAACCGTTTCAGCATTTTGTCCTATGGTTTGGCATAAAACAGTTATTGGGCTAAATGATAATAAGATTGCGAAAAGTTTTTTAGGGAATTTTTTAATCATAACGAACAGATTTAGTTTTGTATTTGTCCCTAAATACATCTACAAAAAAACAAGCGTGGGACTGTAACCAATCGTCTGCTTTAGAGGTACTCGGATACCCGAAACACAAGACAAAAAGTTACGCCCACGCTTTACCGTAGGCGTCCACTTTTTATTCACTTGCGCTTCTTGAAGATTCCGAGTTTTCTAAAGCAAGAATAAAAGCTAACGCTCTATTTTATTTATAATTAATATTCTATTTTTATTTATCCATTTGTTCTTTTTTACGAAATTAATAATCTTTCCCGAATTTAAGTCGAAGAGGTTTTTATCGGGCATTAATGTCGTATATGATTTACCGCTGCAATATGTGCTGTATATGGCACTTACCTTAATTTTTCAATAAGGGTTCCGTCTAAAAAGGAAATTGCAATATAGAGGCTATATAAAAGCAAAAGCCAGAACGAAGTCCGGCTTTTTATTGTTCTTGCTTTTAATTTTATAGAAACTCTTTACCAATTTCGTCCAAATATTTATTAGGGTCTATAGTTGTTGCACTAACGATTGTAATTTTATTATTTGTAAAATCTGGGTGTGCTTTCAGTATAATGTTTATAAAATCCTCGTGGGGGTTGTCAAAGTTGGGCACCTTTAATTTGTTTAAATCTGATTTTTCGTTAATCCATATTTGTCTAAGAATGTCTATTTTATCGTCTAACTGAATGGAATAAATGATTTTAATTAAGTGATTCATGTTTTTTATTTTTAATAAAGTTATTAAATATATTGATGGTATTAGTTTAATGATATGGTTGAATTGTCCTAACATGTCCCGGTGTCCCACTATGTCGATTGGGCCACCGGGACATCGGGACGTTAATTATTTAACCATCTTCCCACTTTTGATTTACTGACACCAATCTCTCTTGCAATATCTCTTATTGTTGCGCCAGAGCCATTTTTTCGCATCTCTATGGCCCTTGCTTTTAATGTATCATCATCTAATGTTGTTGCCAAAAGCGAGGCTTCATCGCAGAATTCAACAAATTGAAACGTTAGTAATGTTTCATCCTCCTCATGGCGATGCAATTCGCATTTTAACACATTACTGGCATCATACTTTAGTTCACCACTTCTACTGGGCTTGACCTGTTTTATATAGCGATAACCACCGTCAGCGCTTGAAACACCAACTGCAAATACAGTATCAGCAAAATTGCTTAGTTGTTTACTACCTGCTAAGTCATTAATCGTTAGCGGTTGAGAAGCGTGTCTTTTGGGCGTGTGTGCAAGTACAAGAATCGTGATGCCTAACTCAGTTTTAAGTTGTTTCAAAAGTTTCATCAACTCCATTGCAACCTGAACATCGGATGATGTTTGGGCGCTTAAAAATGTTATATTGTCTATTATTATTAGTTTAGCACTAATATCAATTATATCCATTTTTATTTTTTCCAATAATACCTTCTCAAATCGATTGTTACGGTCAACCACCAAATCCGTAAAATCTACGTTGTCAGTAAAAAGGTCATTGCTGAATTGGTGTACATCACCAGCCTCGTTGCTATACCTTTTTTGAAACTGCTTGTCGGATAACTCAAAATCGTAATAGATTACCTTACATGGCTCGTATTGATTTTCCAATGATAGTAACTCTGCACCCCGGCTAACTGCGTCAGCGATTGCAACAGCCAAAATGCTTTTACCGATACCTGTATCGCCAAATAAAATAGCCAATTCTCCGGAATGAAGAAAAACGTCAAACATCTTTTGTATCTCCGGCATATTTTTGGCATCTTCCATTCGTTGTAAGGCCGTACGGACACTTTTTCTTTCGGTTTGTGAAGGTTGGGTTAAAAATAAAGTAGTCGCTTCAATAATAATAGCGCTAAGTTCTTCTGCTGTTCCGCCTAATTTAAAGAAATCCGCAACATCCTTTCCTCCCTGCTCTATCACCCATTGAGGTAAAGTTATAGCTGGGCATTTCAAAGCATTGGAAAGTTCATTAGATCGTCTAATGCCGGTAGCGTCTGAATCGTACAGAACAGATGTTATCTTCATTCTGCTATCAAATAAGTTCTTCTTTATTTTAGCTGGCAGATCTGCCGTTTCGCTATTTAGGGTGATTGCGTTAAATCCGTGAGCAATCAAAGCGAGTGTGTCCTTTTCACCACCTGTTAAAATAATATCCTGCATTTCAGGGTATGAATCAAATGGGGTACCAAATGTGTAATTAATAGGTTTAACACCTGCATACCAAAATGCTTTAGGGTCAGGGCAGTAGATTTTTGCGTAATTATCACCCTTATAGGCAAACCACATTTTATTGTTCGGTTTTTCCTTTGTTATTGGATAAAGGTCTTCATCATAGAGAGTACTATAAGAGTCGAGTGCAACAACCCTATATTGATCTAATGTTGCACCGTCAATTCCATATTGTGCCCAGTAAGCAATCTCTGCAGTGGTGAAATCTGAACTTTTCCGATCTGAAAAGCTAACTTTAACCAAATTGTTTTCTCTGTCCAAAATGTCCGGTTGCACCCAACTACTAACAGTTGTGTTATCGAAGCTTTCCACTTCATTCATCATTGTGGTGAGCAATAGGTCTGATTCGATAACCGGGTCAATACCATAATGAAATGCGGCGAAATCAAAGACGTCACCGCAATAGGTTTCTTCTCCATAGTCTTTAAAACGCCATTCACCGAACCAATAGTAAATACTTAAGCTTGGCTTGGTATCGTTGTAAAAAGGGTTGAGAACCGCGCGACAACTTCTGTTATTATTGTTTAGTTTTAGATTTGGAATTATCTGTTTGTAGAATAAAAAGCCATCTTTTGTGGCTGCAAGAATTGTATTTTTTGTTAATTTATTATTTATAGCTAACATCTTATTCAAATTATGAAGTATTAATAATTTTACTTCATGTGTATTTTATTTCTTAGGCGCAGAAGTCCTGCACCTAAGTAGATGCGGTGGCGGGTAGCCGAAAGGCTTAAAGCCTGTGTTTGTTAATTATATTTTGCTCCTGACTTTTTTGGTGAAACCATTGTCGCTTTTAGCAGATCACTTTTCTGAAAAAATACTTGCCTACCTACTCGGAAATAAGTTAGCGTGCCATTTTTTTGAAGTCGTGAAATAGTGGGTAATGACACATGTAGAAAGTTTGCAGCATCTAACCTGGTCAAAAGGTCGTTGTCTTCAACTTTATTAACTGGTTTTATTGAGGATTGGCTTAGGGCTTCCAAAACCCCATTTTTAGATTCTGTACGTATTAATTCGGCCAGTCCCCTAATTGATTGTTCGATAAGGCTATTCCAATGCTTTACGGCTGTTTGGTACTCCTCGTGATTTTGTAACATTTAATAATTCATTTTATAATAATTAGCAATTTGTAATGGAACCTACCATCCGGCACAAATAGATTTAAAAATGTAAAAATTTTACAAGCTTTATTTTCAGTTTTTTCTATATTACAGCCAATGAGTTTAGATGATTTAAACGGGATGATTGATAGATCACTTGGTGTGTCAAGTATCATGAGCAACAAAAATAGCTTTAGCAAGATGCTTGAGGCATCAAAGGGAGTGTCCAACATTTTAGGAACTACCAACCGTATGTATGAATTGTTCGGCAAGTCGTCCGGGCTTTCTAACGCTCTTTCTGGAATGGATTACTTAGCTAAGGCTTCGACAATACAAAAAGGATATTTAGGAATTGGAAGTGCTGACTGGATATCCCAAACATCAGCCATTAGAAACATGGGGGTGCCGAATAACTTTTTCGCCATTAGTAAAGGATTGGGGGCAACACTTGCAAACTCTCTTTCTCAAAATATTGGGCAATTATCGGCATCAAACTTAATGATAAAGGGATTGGGCAGTACTTTAGGTAGCGTAGCAGGGAGTGTCATAGCAAATAGTCTTGATTCGGTTTTAGGTAAGCAATATGGTATATTAAACCAGCTAACACAAACAATACCTAATGGAGTTACTACCGCACGGTTGTCGCAGTATAGGAATGTCTTTAATACACTTGGAAGTTTATCGGCAAAAATTGCTGCACAGGGAGTATCAGGTGGCTTGAATAACGAATCATATAATTATTTTGAGGATGCTACTGAACAAGCGGCGGAAATAACAAATGCAGTTGTACAACAACAATCTGTTACCAGTGACAACATAGATCAATTATATATTTTAATTAACGATATAAATAAAAAAGTTGGCTCGCTAAATAAATCTGAATTACAAACAATCTCATTTTGGATTGGCCTGTTAGCATTGTTTTTATCGTTTTATCAAATTATTCAACAAAAAATTGATTCTTCCAACCCAAGTTCAGCATCAGCTACTAAACAACAGTTAATTGATTTAAGGAATGAGGTAATTGATGCTTACAAAAATAATCGTGATATATACTCTCCAGTAAGATTTACAAATAGGCGATGCAAATTGCTCGTAAAGCCACGGTTAAAGTCTCACTTATTATTATTAATTCCTATCAACGAAAAACTATCGATAATTAACACCAAAGGAAAGTGGGTAATGGTCACATGCTTAGATCAAGATAGCTTACCGGTAACAGGTTGGATTTTGAAAAAGTACTTAACCAAAGCCACTATAAAAGCTAATTGATTTTTGCGGCATACAAATTTCCATACAAGATCTCTTTTATGCACTTTTATCTTGTTTTGTTAACTGATAATCGACGACTTAATATTGCATACTCGCTTCTAAAACCAGGTATGAGGCCTTATTAACCTTGCTCAACTGATAACATAAGCGAGGGTATCGTCAGGACCACATACGTGTAATTCAAAATCGATCAAAAGCCTGTAAATCAAATGTTTACAGGCTTTTTGTTTTTAGCAAAAAGACCAATTGATGCATCTTTTTTCACTGTTCGGGTGAGTTTTAGAGCATTTTTCGGCCGCTTGCTAATTAACTCACCAAAAGTGTCATAAACAATTGGTTATCAACTTGTTCAAAAATTGAACATCTTGATATTCAGGGTTCCTAAATGTAGGTTTATAACAATTTTTAAACTAACAAGGGAGAGTTAATGAAAACTAAAAATTTCAATTTGCTTTTTTATCTGAAGAAGATAAAGGGCTATCAATCAGGCGAAATGCCTCTTTATTTGCGTATTTCTGTGGATGGGAAAAGGAGTGAAGCAACCATTGGGCGAGGAATCGAACTCGGTTCGAGTCCCGTCCAGTTTTATTATATAGTTCTTATTAGCTCGACCATCAGTTGAACATTATGTATGAAGCAATGCAAAAATTAAGTAAGCCATTCCTTAATAAAGAAGAAGTTATGGAATATTTAAGCATAAGTGAAAGTACACTTGGTCGATGGGTAGGTAACGAACACATGCCCTGTATAAAAAAGGGAAAGTTTACTTATTGGGATAAAGATGAAATCAATAAATGGATGAAAATTGAAGTAGCGTAAGCTCGAGCCTGATCCGAAAAGATCAGGCCTTTTTATGCTTTTAAGTGCCGAGGACGAACGATCTAAGGCTTAACTGCATAAGTGCCCAGCGAAAAAGAAAACCGTCCTCTCATCATATTTCAGCAACTAAAATAATCTTTATATCGACACATTACCGACAAAGTAAAATAGACTAACCATCCTAAAGAACATAAGCATTGTGTTTCATATAATCGCTACGTTCCACAACAAGAGTTGCCCTGATTATATAATAAGTGTTCGACTTGCAACCGGTCATGATGGACTGTCAATTGCATTTTTACACATTATTGCTGATGCTATTAATTGGAGGTCGATAAAATAAAGCACTTCATGAATTGTGATTAACGACGACAAAACAGTTAACTTGTCCAACGATCAAACTTCAAACGAAAATCTCCTTTCGAGTGGCACTGGGAACAGAAGTTAACGGTTATACCACATATAATTATGGAGTGGGATTTGGATTGGGTTTGAATCGTTCTTATAGCAATACAAAGCTCTTTTATTATCAAAATAACATGGAGGTAAAACGCACAATTTATTCATTAATTTTAATGTTGTTTTTTGAGTCGTGTGTCGATTCACCTAATTGCGATCAAATAGCTGCAATGTTAAAAGATCGTGTAGAATACAATTTTGTACTAACTGATTTGGATATCAACGGTCATGATGCATATATGGAAGGCATTGACCTTAAGGACAATTTAAACAAATCGTTCCTGGAGGGCAGTGGTTGGATAGCTAGAAACTCAAGTAAATTTATAATTGGGGATACTATTTACAAGCAAAAAGGTCAATATTCTATTACAATTCGACGTAAAAAAAAGACCCTTGTTCTTCCATGCCAATGTGGAATTAATGTTTATAAGGATACTCTAACTAACGAAAAGTTACCTACTTCGGAACATTAGAGTAACCACAACGCATAATTGTTAATAGTTTATTCCGCGCTGTACGATATAATCTTTATATTTGGAATAACATTTACAACCAGGGCTTATGAAACACTGGTGAGTTTTTGAATTTAAAAAGGGCAGAATCAGCCTTTAGTATATTGGACCGACATAATTCGATTCTTGTCAGGACCACAAAATTACTGAAATCAGTTATATGTAATAAAAAGTCAACTCTAACAAAGAGTTGACTTTTTTAATTTAGTCAACTTTTTACTCAAACTTTATTTGTTCCAAATACCTTGTCTACTTTTGTCGCCGTCAATCAATTGAACAACTAATCAGATACTTAGAGAGCGCTATCTAATCTGATTCCGAGTACAAGAATAACACTCGATAAACATACTCAGCCTAAAAACTGTAGCCTGCGCCAATTTGGAAACCCAGCCCAAAGCCGGCAAGATATCTGCGGGAGCTAAAAGCCATTGTGGAGTGTACATTGATATGATTAAATTCGGCAAATAACGTACCGCCGGTCGTATTAAAACCCGAACCGTAATCATTTAGATCCCGGTTAATTTGCCCGGTAACTTTGTTAAGGAAAATTTTAAAGCCCACGTTCAAGTCTGTTTTAGGGTGAAAAACGTACTCGGTAAAAATGCCATAACTAAGCATTTCGCTTCGGGGTGAACTCAGTATATCGGGGAGGCCATACACAGATCTGCGGAACGCCAGGTAATCGCCACTTTCTTTGGTATAGATCAAATCGGCGCCAAGTATTCGGAAATCGCACACTTTATTACTGAAATAAAATGATAACGAGCCGTTAAAGCCATAGCCGGTGAAGCCTTTAGAGATATGAATATCATTGGTGGTTGCGCCGCCGTTTCCATTGCTACTGCTGATGGTTTCATTCCGGGAATATTTCCCGGCATAAGCTATTGCACCGTAACTTAGGTTGATGTTTTTAAAAGTATGCGATTGGTAAACGTTCAGCACGCCGCTGGTTGCATCTCCCTGGCCGGAAGCGCCAAGCTGCTCTGCTAATACCCCTGCAATGTAAATCTTCCTTTTAGCAGAATCTTGCGATTGCGGTTTCATCATCAGCTGCACATCGTTTTGGTAGAGGCCCGGAGCGTAGTACTGCTTGGAGCACGATGACAAAAAGCAGGTCGTTGTCATGGCTGCGACAATGGTAAGGTATAGGTTTTTTTTCAATGGATTAATAATTGTAGTGCAAGTTAAAGTAATCCATTAAAATATTCATCATTAAAATCAATACAGTCTTCGGGCGTTAACTACAGGACATAAACATTGGCTGTGGTAAGCAAAGCCCCTCACCAAAAAAAACGCCGCATCAATTTACTTACATATTGCTTGATGAAATAAGAATACAAAACTTCAGAAACTTAAAAAAATTCGTTTGATCCCGTTTCTATATTCTTGTCATTTTTTACCGCAACTATACCCCATTTTCTTTGGCCTTTAAATTGCAATGTACTATAGCATGAAAAACAATGTACTTGTAATTGAGGATGAGCCTGTAATTGGCGAGATGATGTGTATTTTACTGGAGATGGAAGGGTACAAAGTGATCTGTTCCAACGACATAAGCTTTGCCAAGGGTAAATTGGAAACTAAAGATATAGCATTAGTAATGCTGGATCTTAAGCTGGGCCAGGAAAGTGGTGAAGCAATGTGCCGGTACATAAAACAACATCCAGATCTGCAACACATCCCTGTTGTACTTGTATCTGCAAATGCAGATCTGCAAGGTATTAAAGAACGTTGCCAGGCCGATGATTACCTGGCCAAACCGTTTGATATGAAAGACTTTGTTGAGAAGGTAAATTACTGGGCAAAAGATTATAGATTGACCGCGTAATATATAGGTTTACATTTGTAAATTTTACGAGCCTTTAGATGCAAATCAGAAGGCTTTTTTATTTTATCTGTTTTTTCCTGCTAAATCACCCTAAAGTATGACCTGTAAAATTTGCGGATTATACATTTTTGACGGAGATTTAAACAAACTAACGAAACATGAAAAAAGTGACAGGCCTGGGCGGCGTATTTTTTAAAAGTAACGACCCTAAAAGTATGAACGACTGGTATGCAAAAAACCTTGGATTAGGAACCAGCGAATACGGAACAACGTTTGAATGGAGGCATGCTGATGATCCATCGAAAACGGGCTCAACCAGCTGGTGTGCATTTCCGCAGGATACAAAGCATTTCAACCCGTCCGAAAAGCCTTTTATGATCAATTACCGGGTAGAGAACCTGGTTGAATTACTTGAAGAACTAAAAAAAGATAACGTAACCATCGTTGATGAAATTGCAGAATACGATTACGGAAAGTTTGTACACGTGCTTGACCCTGAAGGAAACATCATTGAACTTTGGGAACCCAAAGATGAATAATATAAACGCCCCCGTTATTATCCGGGGGCGTTTGGTTTTAATCTATCACAATACTATCTATCCCTTTTTCTACGGCGGTATCCTGTATACCCGGTACTTTTAAACCTTCTATACGGTATACGCTGATGTCCGTCATGCCAAGGAAGCCCAGCATAAACCTAAGATAGGGTTCTGCAAAATCGGCACTTTTCATGGGGCCTTCAGAATATATGCCGCCCGAGGGGATGGCTATATATAGTTTTTTGTTCTTTATTAACCCTTTCGGGCCGTTCTCGTCGTAGGCAAAGGTTACGCCCGCCCTGGTGATATGATCTATCCATGCTTTTAGGGTAGATGGGATGCTGAAATTGTAAAGTGGCGCACCTATCACAATAACATCGGCATCCTGTATTTCCTGTATTGCCTGGTCGGAGTGTTTTATAGCTTCCAGGCTCTCTGGCGTGCGTTGTTCTGCCGGGGTGAAGAACGAAGTAAGGTGTGCTTCTTCCAGGTGAGGGAACGGTGTTTTAGCAAGGTCTTTTGTGTTGACGGTACTACCGGGGTAAGTAGCTTTTATTTTCTCAACAATAGCATTCCCCAGTTTTATGCTCATAGAGGCCTCGCCCCTTGGGCTCGAAATAATATGCAATATTTTTTTCATCAGTTTATATGTTTAATGCGGTCAAAGCTATGTACATTTGCTTATAAAATATTAGTAGTAAGCAAAAGGTTAGTGGTAACCTTTAAGTTAGTTTATTAAAAATCAAATAGTTATAATATGAATCCACCAATAACCCGGTCAGAATGCAATGGCAGGCTAACCTCAATAGGCGATGCGCTTTATGTAATTGGCGGCAAATGGAAATTGCGTGTAATTGTCGCTTTAATGGAGGGAACAAAGCGCTTCAACGAGATTCAGCGTACCGTAGAGGGCATCTCGGCCCGTGTATTATCAAGCGAGTTAAAAGACCTGGAATTGAATGGTTTTGTGAAAAGGGTTGTGCATGCAAGCCAAACACCGGTGGTGGTAGAATATAGCATTACACCCTATGCCGATACATTAGGTGATGTATTGGAAGCACTATCCAGCTGGGGTACTAACCATAGGAATAAGTTGCGGAAAGAGCGATAATGCGTTACTTTTTAACCCTTAATATAGCCGGCGGAGCTAATGGCTTAATACTAATTTTACTTGTTAACTTTGCATCACATTATGGCAGATAAACAAAACGCAGCATCCGAAGAAAAAACGATACTTCACCCAAGAAACGCGCACCGCAACCGGTATGATTTTCAGGCATTGATAAAGGCGGTACCGGCCCTGCGTAATTTCGTTTCACAAAACGACCATGACGAATTAACAATTGACTTTACCGACCCGGAAGCTGTAAAAACGCTTAACCAGGCATTGCTTAAAAAACAATACGGTATTAATACATGGGATATCCCCGAAGGGTTCCTTTGCCCGCCCATCCCCGGCAGGGCCGACTACATCCATTACATTGCAGATATACTTGCCGAAGGCAATAAAGGGGAAGTGCCAACCGGCAGCACCATTAAGGTATTAGATATTGGTGTTGGCGCTAATTGTATTTACCCGCTTATTGGCCATAAAACTTACGGATGGAATTTTGTTGGCAGCGAAGCTGATTACATAGCTCTCGCATCTGCCAAAAAGATAGTGGAAGATAATGGGCTGGCCGCGGCTATCGACATCCGCAAGCAAACCACCTACGCCAATATTTTTGATGGTGTAATAAAACCCGGCGAAAGGTTTGATATGACGATGTGCAACCCGCCGTTCCACTCGTCATCAAAAGAAGTTAAAGAAAAATCGACCCGCAAGTGGAAAAACCTTGGGCAGGATAAGGGTGCCGAACTAAACTTTGGCGGCCGTAATAACGAGCTTTGGTACGAAGGCGGCGAACCCCGTTTCCTGAACAAGATGATCACCGAAAGTAAACAGTACGCGAAATCGTGTAAGTGGTTCTCGTCCCTCATTTCTAAAAAAACCACGCTGGATGGTTGCTACAAATCCCTTGATTACTATAAGGCTGCCGATGTAAAAACCATCAGCATGGCGCAAGGCCAAAAAACCAGCAGGATACTGGCCTGGAGGTTTTAGTATTCAACCAAAACTGTCGTGCTGAACGATAGTGAAGCACCTGATCTGCGACTTGTTTGCCGTTACCAGATTCTTCACTATCGCTCCGCGGACATCCTTTAATTAAGACCTATCCCAAAACATGGGTGGTTCAATGCCCAATGCGCGCAGGTAAACATAACCCTGGCCACGGTGATGGATCTCATTATCTATCATGTAAAAAATAGTGTTGATGATGGTGTTTGGGTATTGCCCAAATGCGGCTTCGGTTTGTTGGAAACGCTCTGCGGTTAATTGGGGCCATAATTCATCTATCTGGTCGGTTACCTCATCCCAGGCTTCTAAAAATTCGGCTTTGGTGGTTAATTGTACCTCTTCGTTAAAATGATCGAGCGCCGGGGTGGTCTCCCATTTGCTCGTAACCACACCATTAATGCCTGCGCTTGCAAGGCCCAGCATTTCGCCGGCAAGTATATTGTAGGTGCGCATGCCGCCAATGCTAAATTCAAAAAAGTCTTTCTCGGGGAACGCAACTATCACCTTGCGGCTTAAGCGGCGGTGCCCCTGCCAGTTTTGTAAAAGTTCGTTTGCTGTTAGTACCGATACGGTTGCGGTTGTTTCTGCTGTGTTTGTCATGGCTGTTAGTTTTTAATTTGTTTAACAAAGAAACAACCCGCCAATGACAGCAGTATGTCAGCAGGGTTTTAAGAATAAGCAATAAATAAAAGGAATCACTATTGTGCCAAAAATTCGTTAACCATCACCACAAACGTATCAGGGACCTTGCTCCCTGGCTTGGGATTATATGCCTCGCCAATGTAGCTGCCATGGGTGCCCGGCAATACTGCTAAACTGCCGTGGGGAAACAGGCGGGCCATTTTCGCGGCATGTTCTGGCGTTGGTAGATCCTGGTTGCCAATTACTACAAAGGTTGGCGCTTGTATCGATTGTAATTGCTCATCCGTCCAACCTTTAAATGTCAGCATCCGCTGCACATCTTTATTAAACATATTCATAAGGCCTTCTTGTGTGCCTATTTTCAGGTATTCGTCTTTATATATCTGTGGCATGTGGCTAAAGTCGGGGTTTTTAAAACCATCCCAAAAGCCGGCCGGCACAGCATCGCGACTGTAAAAGGCTGATGCGATGATCAACCTGCGTACTTTATCTGCGTGGCGAAGCCCCATCTCTATACACGTTTGGCCGCCATTGCTAAAACCCAAAATATCTGCCCTGTCTATCTGGAGCTGGTTTAACAACTCAGCTACATCATCAGCATCCTGCGTAAAGCTTTCAGGAGCGTTACGGTCGCCCGTGTGGCCGTGGGCTTGCATCTCAACCGCTATCACTTTGTGCGTTTTAGCCAGCAAGGGCATTATGCGACTAAAATTTGTTTTAATGGTTGAGCCACCGCCATGTATTAATACCAGTGGGCTGCCCTTGCCGTGGATCTCGTAATACATTTTAAGCCCGTTCAGCGTGGCGTATTTGCCAGCAGTTTGCCCATCAGATATATAGCTTGTCATAATAAGTAGTAGTATAAGGGTTAATGATTTTAGATATTGCATATGCATTCGTTTTACACACTTGTCTGCAGAAAGGGCACTACGCCGCCTTATCCTTACTATATTTATTCCTGTACTCTACCGGCGATAGGCCTGTTATCTTTTTAAATATCATTCTAAAAGCCTTGGTGTCGGTATAACCAACGTTGTACATTACCTCGTTAACATTCTCGCGAAGGGTTTCCAGGCTCATTTTGGCGGCTTCGATACGTACGCGCTGCATGTACTCCACAACCGTGTTTGAGGTGGCCTTTTTAAAGCGCCGCTCCAGGTGGCGGCGGCTAATGGCAAACATATCGGCAAGGTGGTCTACCGTTATTTTCCCCTGGTAGTTATGCTCAATAAAATCCTGCGCTTTTTTGATTACCTCGTCTTCATGGTCCTTTTGCCCGTGGAAGATGATAAATAACGACTGGCTGTTGCGCTCGATATCTATCTCGAAGATCTTTGATGAATTGATGGCCATATCCCGGCCGGCAAATTTCTCTACCAGGTAAAGCAGCAGGTTTAAAGACGAGTATGCGCCGCCGCTGGTGTAAATGCCGCCTTCATCGGTGATGATCTTGTAAGGCATCAGGTTTACATCGGGGAACATTTTTCTGAATTCATCTGCCATTAACCAATGCGTGGTACAACTGCGTCCTTTCAGTAAGCCCGTAGAGGCCAATATAAACGCCCCTATGCACAGCGAAACCACTTCGGTACCTGTTTTATATTGTTTAATTATCCAGGGGATAAAATCAGCGTTATCACTTAAAACTTTGTTCACGTCGCCATGTACCGCGGGGATAATGATGAGGTCGGTTTTGACAACTTCATCATAGGTAAATTCGGGCTTAATGGTGAACAGGCCATTGGTAAGAGCGGTCTCTTTACTTAAACCCACCAGCTGGATCTTAAACAGGGGCGCTTTCTTCATCCGGTCGAGCGTTTGGTTCACCATCGAGAACATTTTGTAAGTGGCCTCTATGTTGCTCAGGCTGGTTTCGCCCTGCGGGATAAGTATTGATATGTGTTTCATAGTTTCAAAGTTAGTAGGTATCACCGTCGCAATCAACCCCTTAGATTGTCGTAATTACACCCTTTTAAATATACAAAAGGCCTGCACCTTTGTATCGTACCAACACATTAATTTTGATGATAGAAATTTTTAAAACCAATGTGCGTGCAAAAAGCAGGAGCAGGCAGCTTATTCAGCAGCTTACAGCACAATTCCCGGCCAGTAAAATAAACTTCGACCTTGACGATTGCGACAGGATATTACGCGTAGAAGGCCGGGATATTTGTGCCCAACGTATCATCGAATTACTTAAATTGAATGGGCATTGCTGTGAGATACTTACGTAACATATTATAAACCTATAAAAAACAAAACCATGTCAAAGATTAGTGCTTACATCAATTTTAAAAACAACCAATGTGCGGAAGCTATGACCTTTTACCAGAGCGTATTAGGCGGCGAGCTAACCCTGATGCCTGTAAAAGAGTCACCCATGAAAGATAATTTCCCGGCGGAGGCACAAGGTGGCATGCTACACGCCGACCTTACCGGCAGCGATTTTAACTTGCTGGCTACCGATATGCATAACCCCAATATTGAGGCGGTTGTTGGGTTGGTATCACTAACCATAACCTGCGCCAACAAAGCCGAGGTGAATCAAAAATTTGCCAAACTGGCGGAAGGCGGTAAAGTTGTGCACGAGGTAATGACCTTTTTTGCGGGAACAATGGGCAATGTGATCGACAAATACGGAATAGGTTGGGGCGTGTTTACCGAAGAGCAATAACCCATAGAATTAAACTATAATGAACCAAAAAATTATAAGGGTAACCTATTGGGTTTTAACTGTATTATTTGCTTTGGCTATGTTGGGTGATGCTTATGGCGGTATCAGTAAACAAGAAGCCGGGCAGGAGGTAATGCGCCACTTAGGTTACCCCATTTACATTATGGTGATAACGGGTATCTTCAAATTATTTGGTGCGATTGCCATACTGCAAAACAAGTATAGAATTGTAAAAGAATGGGGATTCGCGGGCTTCTTTATCAACTTTACGGGGGCTTTTGCATCAAGGGCTTTTGTTGGCGATGCCGCGGGATTATTAGCGCCGCCTATAGTAATGTTATTGATAATGTTTATCTTGTATTACTTTTGGAAACGTTATCAAGCTATTAATAACCTATAACCATGGATACCTTAACCACCATTATTGGCATTTTTGCCGGGATAATTGTAGTAGTGCTGATACTGGCCGCTGTTGCCCCTAAAGGCTACAATATCCAGCGTAGCATTATCATCAACAAGCCCCGTCAACTTGTTTTTGATTATGTAAAATACCTGCGTAACCAGGACCATTACAGCAAATGGGTAATGATGGACCCCAATAAACGCATGGCCTATACCGGGACAGACGGCACCGAAGGCTATAATGCTGCCTGGGATAGTGATATGAAACAGGCAGGCAAGGGCAACCAAACTATAGAAAAAATTGTGGACGGCGAACGCGTTGATATCCGCGTGGTATTTATAAAACCTTTTGCCGGCGTGGCCGATACCTATATAGCTACCCAAGAGGTTACTGCCGATACCACTACCGTTAAATGGGCCTTTACAAGTAAAATGCCTTTCCCTATGAACGCCATGTTGCTGTTCATTAATATGGAAAAAATGTTGGGCAACGATATGGAAGAAAGCCTGAACAACCTGAAACGCGTTTTAGAACAACAATAAACTATTAAACCTTAAACTAAATATTATGAAAATTGCCATGATCATTATCCGTACGCTGATGGGGCTGCTGCTGCTATTCGCTTCGATTGTATTTCTGTTCCACATCCAAATGGGTAAAATGCCCGAAATGAGCGATGCCGCTAAAACCTACAATGCAGGCCTCGCTACTGTAAACATCATGACTATTGTAAAGGTGCTTGAGCTTATCTGCGGTATTGCATTCGTAACAGGCCGTTTTGTGGCGCTGGCTAACGTGATAATATTCCCTATCGCTGTAAACATTTTATTGTTCCATGGCTTACTGGCTCCGAGTGGGGTACCTGCGGCAGCGTTTTTATTTTTAGGCTGTTTGTTTTTGGCCTACTACTATCGTGCAAAGTATGCCCCGTTATTTACTGCAAAATAATTGGCCTAATATATTCGCGAAACTTTAAAAAAGGGCGCTAAGAAAAATTCTTAGCGCCTTTTGTGGTTAAAAACCGATAAATTAGCACATGCATAAACTGGCTTTCCTACTGCTTTTTCTTTCGGTTATCGCTTCGGATAATTCGAAGCGTAAACCCAATGCCGACAAGATCCCGACGATGTTTAAAGGAAACTTCGTTGACGATTATGGCATCCGTTATACGGTTAACGATACGTTGTTTATGCAGTTGCCGCGCACCAAATACCACATCAATAAATGGAATGTTAAAGACCAGTACATCGTAGCCCGTAACGACGACCAAAACCCCGGAGAGGGTGGCCTTTATACCCGGATAGACTACATGCAGTTCAGCAATATGGAGCCTTGGAAATGGGGTTTCTGTTTAAGCGTTTACGACGCCAAAACCGACCAGATAGCTGAAACCACCGCTAAAGCCGACCGCCAAAATCCCATGAAAGGCCGCAACGGTTTCCCCTTTTCAAGGATGAAAAGGAAGGAATAAAGTAAGAAGGCCGCACCAATTGGTGCGGCCTTCTTTATACAATGTAAAAGGCTAACTACTTACCCAATCGGCGTTTTAGCTCATCAATAGGCATGCTGATCATACGGCCAACTGCTTTTTTACCGCGATAGGTAATAACCTTCATTTGCGTAGCATCAATCGGGATGTTAACAATGCCGGTATATTTAGGGTAAAAATTATCCGGGTACGAATTATCGAAGCTGTAGTAAGTGTCAAGTCCCGGTACTTCATTAGTAAGGGTAACATTTAGGGTGCTATCTGCATTGCGGCCCGGTTTAAAGTCAGGGTCGTAGGCGCTTGGGGCATATTTGGTTTCGGCCTGATTAAAGCGGTCGAAGTGTTTTTCCACCTTGGTAAAGAACGTGGTAAAATTCTTTTTGCTCGCCGGCGACCATACGCTTTCTGCTACTGCAAAGCCACGTGGCCAAGTCATATACTCCGCCTGCCGAATGTTGTAAACCTGCTCTGTCCATAAGTTGGCTTGCCCGCCTTTTATCATTTTGGCATCAACACCTGCCGGTACCGGGTCAAACTCATAAGTTTTGTTCAGGCGAAGACTGGCGTACACGTGTGGCTCCATTACGCGGTCGCTTTGCATATAATCAAGGTAAACAAACGTAGTAGGGCTCATAACCACTTCGTGGCCAAGCTTTGCCGCCTCTATGCCACCTTTAACCCCACGCCAGCTCATCAAAGCAGCATTCGGGCCAATGCCACCTTCCAGTATCTCATCCCAGCCCATAAACTTCTTGCCTTTAGATTCTACTATCTTTTCAAGTCGTTTTTCAAAATAGCTTTGAACCTCTTCCTGTGTTTTTAGGTTTTCTTTTGCCATTAAGGCTTTAACCTGGTCGCTTTGCTCCCAAAAGTTTTTGGCACACTCATCGCCACCCATGTGGATGTACGGGAACGGGAACAACGCGGCAATTTCGCCAACCACTTTATCTAAAAATTGATAGGTAAATTCGCCGGCCGGGTTTAAGGTGTTATCAACAAGGGCAGGGTGGCCTGGTTTGCTCCAGTCCATGATTTTCTCGCCAGAGCGTACAACATATTTATCTGCACCTGCCGTAGCCGAAAGTTCCGGGTATGCCGCAACAGCAGCAAGGCTATGGCCTGGAACATCAACCTCGGGCAAAATATTTACAAAGCGGTCCTGCGCGTATTTAATTACCTCGCGGATATCGTCCTGGGTGTAAAAACCACCGTAGTTGCGTGCTTCGTTAGGTTTTGGTGCTATAAAATCACCAAAGCTACCCTCACGTTTGATATTGTAGGCACCAACGGTTGTAAGTTTAGGAAGGCTTTTTATCTCTATCCTCCAACCCTCATCATCGGTTAAGTGCCAGTGGAATAAGTTAAGCTTATATTTTGCCATGTTATCTATATAGCTCATCACTTCTTTTTTAGTGAAGAAATGGCGCGAAACGTCAAACATCAGGCCCCTCCATGCAAAACGCGGGTAGTCGGTAATGTCAACGATGGGAACAGTCCATTTTACGTTGGATACCACTTTGCCTTCAATTTGGTTAGGCAATAATTGCAACAGGGTTTGCACGCCGTAGTAAAGCCCCGCAGGCGTGTTGGCGCGGATGGTTATTCCTTTAGCCTTCGCAGATAAGTAGTAACCCTCTTGGCCAATAACGTTATCCGTGGTTTTGTTAAGTACCAGCTTAATAGCAGCATCGGCGGCAATGGGTTTTACCTTGATAATTTTACCGGTAGCCGTGCTGAATTTGTTTTTGATCAGGTTCAGTATCGGCGTCATTTCGGTTTGTGAAGCTGCCTGGATGGTCAGCGTTTTTGGCAAAGTGTAAGTGCCGGCGTGCTCTGTTATTTTAACCGGTTCGGGAATAATGGCAAGTTTGGTATCGGCCTGGCTAAAAGCGACGTTTGCCATCAGGGCGGCACCTACCAATAAGGATAATTTTTTCATGGGCTATAATTGAGGTTTTACAATTGAGGTAACAGCATGCAATTTATAACTTTTTAAATAATATTAATAAGTTTTTTGTACTTCAAAACGGTGTTCGTAACTGCCTGTATATTAATATTGGAAAAGGCGTTAAGGTTTTAGTTTTTTTATTAAATTGCCATCACAAACCATTAATTGCGCCTGCAATTATTAATCAATTATTAAAGCTAATTAAAATTAAACCATGTCAACCGACCGCAGAAAGTTTTTGAAGCACTTGGGTACCTCCGTATTGCTTACCTCGGCATCGCTCACCAGTTTGGCCGCTAAAGAAGAAAATGAAGTAAGGATAATGCGCGATGAAAAACGCGTAACCCCAAACGACAAGATACGGATAGCTACCATTGGCATGGGTATAATGGGGTTTAATGATACTAACGCAGCGCTTAGTGTACCCGGTGTGGAAATGGTTGCCGCCTGCGATCTATACAAAGGCCGCCTTGCCCACGCCAAAGAAGTGTATGGCAAAAGCCTGTTCACTACCACGGACCACCGCGAGATATTGGACCGCAAAGATATTGACGCCATAATTATTGCCACCAGCGATAACTGGCACAGCCAGATAGCTATTGATGCCATGAAGAAAGGCAAGGCTGTTTACAGCGAGAAACCGATGATCCACAAGATAAGCCAGGGGTTGGAGGAGATCCGCGTGCAGAAAGAAACCAAGGCGGTTTTCCAGGTGGGCAGCCAGCGCGTAAGCAGCATAGCGTACCGCAAGGCAAAGGAGATGTATGATTCGGGCGCTATCGGTAAGATCAACTCTATTGAGGCATCGTTTAACCGCCAAAGCGCTTTAGGCGCATGGCAATATACCATCCCTACTGATGGCAACATCCAAAATGTAGATTGGGCGCGCTACCAAAGCAATGCCGATGTGAAGCAAGATTTTGACCCCAACCGTTTCTTCCGCTGGAGAAATTACCGCGAATACGGTACCGGTGTTGCCGGCGACTTATTTGTTCACCTGCTTAGCGGCATCCATTTTATAACAGGCTCTAAAGGGCCTGAAAGCATTTACTCGATAGGCGATCTGGCTTACTGGAAAGATGGACGCAACGTGCCGGATGTAATGAGCGCCGTTGTACGCTATGGCGAAACTAAAGAGCATCCTGCCTTCCAGGTTACCTTGCGGGTTAACTTTATAAGCGGCGAGGGCGATAAAACCACTACCAAAATTGTTGGCTCGGAAGGGGTGATGGATATTGGCGGCGAGGGCGAAGCCTTTACGATCCACCAAAATAAAATGCCCGAAGCACCGGGCATTGGCGGTTGGGATTCTTATTTCACCTACACCGAAAGCGAGCAGAAAAAACTGATGGACGACTATAACAAACGCTGGACAAAAGCCCAGCAGCAAACGCCGCAGTTCCAACCGATAAACTACCGTGCCCCCGAAGGGTATAACGCCTCAAACGACCACTTCGCCAACTTTATGGAATCGGTACGTACAGGTAAGCCCGTTGTGGAAGATGCCGTGTTTGGCTTTAGGGCCGCTGCGCCTGCATTGGCCTGCAACGATAGCTACTTTGAAAACAAACTGATCCATTGGGATGCCGAGAATATGAAAATAGTTGGGTAGAGAGTCAAGACTTATAGAATCAAGAAACAAGACAGAATTTAATAGAAAAGCCGCTGATAATTCAGCGGCTTTTTCGTGCTGTCCCACTTTTTATAACAAGGTGCAAGACGTTTTTGTAATTGATTGATACTTACGCATTTGTAATTTAACAATTTATGATTTAACTTCAATAAAAGTTGCAACTAAACGCAGTAAGTGATTGTTAATTAAATGACTATGTGTTTTGTGCCCCTGTCTCATAGTGAGACAGAGTGGGACAGGGTAAGACAGTGAGACAGAATGGGACAGTGACCCAGCTAACCCGTCCTGAAAAAAGTTTACACTTTTGGTTGTTAATACTGTTGTTGATTGTCAGTCTAAGCTTGTCGAAGACCTCTGCACTTTACCAATGGGTTGCCATGCCCAAAATGCTAAATGCTTTCCTTCATCATTCAGCCTTCAAAATTCATTATTCAATATTAACGCCGCCTATGTGTAACGATAATCAATCTTACCTTATCCTATTAGCACTCACCCCCTCATTAGTCATCTTAACTGGTTTGATCAACCCATCTTTATCAAAGATCATTTTATCGATGCAGGTTACGCGGTGGTTGCCATCTGTTTCGGTAAGGGGGCGTCGGTGGTAAATAATGTACCATTCATCTTTGCCCGGCACTTGTACCACCGAGTGGTGGCCTGCTCCAGTAGCTATTGCAGGGTCTTGCTTTAATACCACGCCAATTTTTTTGAAGGGGCCGTTTATGCTGTTACTTACGGCGTAAGCTACCTGGTAATCGGGGCCTGTCCAGCCTCCTTCGCTCCACATAAAGTAATATTTCCCCTTACGGATAAACATAATTGGGCCTTCTACGTAACCCTGCGGGGTAATCTCTTTAAAGATCTTTCCATCGGCAGCAGGTTCAACGCCCGTAAAATCGCTTTTTAGCTTTGCGATGTTGCAATGGCCCCATCCGCCATAGATAATGTAATACTGGCCGTCGGTATCTTTAAACACAAACTGGTCTATAGGCTGCGCGCCATTCACTATCTTATCAATAAGTGGTTTGCCTAAATAATCCTTAAAAGGGCCTTCAGGCTTATTGGCCACAGCCACGCCAATGCCACCGTATTCTTTATCGCTTTGGATATCATTAGCCCCGAAGAAGAAATAATATTTGCCGCCTTTTTGCACAATGGCAGGTGCCCACATTGCGCGTTTAGCCCATTTTACGTTTGATGAATCGAGCACGTTATCGTGCTTGGTCCAGTTCACCAGATCGGGCGAGGAAAAAGCATCAAAATGCACCTGTTTGTTATACTTGTCAGAGTACGTAGGGTAAACCCAGTACTGCTTGCCAAAAATAGTAGCTTCAGGGTCGGCGTACCAGCCCTGGGCTATGGGGTTGCCAGATGTTTTCTTAATAGATTTTTGCGCGTATGCCGCCTGCAATATAAACGCAGGGAGCAATAATAGTATAATAGATTTTCTCATAAGCTTATTTAAACACGGCCACAATATAGCCAACCATTTCCCTAATCCGGGTGTTCCATTTGCCCATAGCCTCTGTACCGGGCACAAAATCGGTAGGCATCACAGTGCCATAATTGATAATATAATCGGAAGGGTATGGCACAACATCCAGCCCCGCCTTTTTATAGATGAACATTGCCCTGCGCATATGGTAGGCGGATGTTATTAACAAATATGGAGGCTTTAACCCGGCCTTTTGTATTAACTTCTTGGAGAACGCGGCATTCTCCATGGTATTGCGCGCTTTGCCATCTAACAGTACCAGGCTATCGGCAATATTTAATTTTTTAAGCTCCTGCCCAACAAATTTCGCCTCGCTGAAGCCGTCGGGATTAAGATCCGAATTACCGCCGCTAAAAAGCAGGTGCGTGGCGGTGCCTTTTTCAAGTAATTTTACCGCGGTGTAGTAACGGTCGGCAGCGCCGTTAAAATGTCCTTCACCTTTTTTATCTTCAGATACAAAGCCACCCAAAAATATAGCCGCGCTGTAGGTTTTTGCAGGTGCATCATAAGCTTCGATATCCCAAATGTTTGCCACTAAATTAGCCGTAAACCTGTTGCCAAAAAACCAGAATATCGCGATAGCAAAAATTAAAGCCTTACGCTTGCTGGTTTTATCTTTTGCAAATAATGCGTAAAGTAGCAGGCAAAATACCCAGGTGAAGGGCAAAATAAATACGTAAAGTAGTTTAGAAAGGGCGTAAACCATTTGCAATTAATGTAAGCGCAAATTAATTTAATTTTTTTGAAAGCCGCATGTAACCCGTTTTATTATATATGCGTCTAACCAGATGTGATGGTGATGGCCCGAGATATTTAAGTATATCCGGGCTTTTTTATGCTTTAAAATCCTTAAGTGCATTATGCTGCTTACATGTGTAAATACCAGATATGTGGTATTGTGAGCGGGATATTATTCCTGTTAATTAGTGGTGTTAAAACCTAAAAAATAAATAATCACTCACTAAATTTTAAGCACAATGAAAAAGATCTTTACTATCGCATTCGTCATCCTGGCCGGTTTTGCTACAAAATCACACGCGCAGGGTTTTAAACTTGGTTTAGGCCTTGAGGGCGCTTTGCCATTAGGCTCGTTAAAAAATTATTATAATGTTGGTGGAGGTTTAACCATCCGTGGTGCCTTCAGTATTGACGATGCAAGCGCTGTAACCATTACAACGGGCGCTATTGCGTTTATCCCTAAAGATCTATCTAACGTAGGTATTGACACAAAAGCACAATTAAACATCCCGGTTAAAGCCGGTTATAAATACAACGTTGGGGGCCCAGTTTATGTTATCGCCGAGGCTGGTGCAACCATTATAAGATCGTACTATAGCGATGCTAACGGCGACCTGCAATCAATAGGCAGCACGCATTTTACCTATGCGCCGGGTGTTGGTGTTAACCTGGGTGGTTTTGATGCCAGCATAAGGTACGAGGGTTACCAGGGCCAGGGCTTTATGGGCTTACGCGTCGGCTTCAATTTCTAAAATAAATAGCTGTTAAGCAAAACAAAAAATCAACGATTAATAAGGCCGCTCATTTATTGGGCGGCTTTATTAATTTATACTTATTTTTAGTGGAGATAATTTGCCCACTATGCGTAAAATACCGGTAGCTATTGTTGATGATAAGCAATTGCTTCGCGAAGCTTTATTAAACAATATCTCGTACTATACCGAGATAGATGTAGTGCTGCAGGCCTGCAATGGCGCTAACTTTTTAGATGCATTAAAAGGCCTTAGCCCCGAACAACTGCCGCAGGTTGTGTTGATGGATATCGAAATGCCTGTAATGGATGGGATCGAGGCCGTAATCATAGCCAAAGACCGCTACCCGGATATGCATTTTTTAATGCTCACCGTTTTTGATGACGACGATAAATTATTCGAGGCGATCAAAGCAGGGGCAAGCGGATATTTACTTAAGGACGAAAAGGTGTCTAACATTGTAAAAGCCATAGCCGAAATTGTGCACGAAGGTGGTGTGCCGATGTCGCCACGAATAGCGCGTAAAGCCCTGGCCATGCTACGGAACAAACCAGATGTGGTAGAAGAGCCCAAACCCGAAATTGACCACACCCTCTCCACCCGCGAAATGGAGATCCTGAACCTTATTGTTGACGGGCTAAATTACCAGGAAATAGGCGAGCGGTTATTCATCAGCCCCCACACGGTACGAAAACACATTGCCAATATTTACGATAAACTGCACGTAAGCAATAAGGCATCTGCCATAAAATTCGCTACCGGTAAAAAGTGGTTTAGTTAAGAAGGTTGCGTACCTACGGCACGCAAGATTTTTATCCGTAGATTTCTACAAAGCGTTAGCTCCTAACGGAGCATTTTTTTGTATAGATATGTCAACTTTAAAGTATCCACAACTTTATCATAGATTTTTGGGTTATTGCTTCATGAAGGTCAGGTAAAGAACTTTTTTCTTCGCTTTCCAATTTTGCGAATAAGCAAGATTGTTAAGCCTCTTAGAGACTACCGCTTTGTAACAAAGCAAGTAAACATGTTTTGCTCCGTAGGGGCTACCCTAACAAAAAAGGAATTAAAAGACAAAGCGGCAACCTTATGCAGATTGCCGCTTTGCTTTATCTTATTTAACGCTAAAACTATACTTTAACATTTTCCATGCCGTACTGCCTCAGCACATCGGCGGGTACGCCCACCCATTTGTTGGGGGTGTTACCTACGTAACCAATATCCTTAGTGCCCATTTCACTGCTCCAGAAACCGGAAGCTGTAAGGTCGCGCATGCGGTTAAAAAAGGCCACGCCCTGCGCCATTTCTGGTTTTGCTTTAGCCGGGTAGGCTATCTCATCCAATATCTGTGTTTTTTGGGTAGTGCTGCATTTAATAAATGTGTTGCTATACCGGTTTAAACATTGCAGGTCCAGCCATTTTAAACCGCCACGCATGGGCAGTTTGTGGCTTGGAATGTCCTTTACAATAAACTCTATAAACTCGGGCACCTTGGCATCTGATGCACTGCCCGAATGGGCATCCTTAGGGATAATAATATCGGCAAGCATGGTGATGGTAGCCATTTCGTGGTCATCAAAATACTTTTCGTCCTTTAATTTACTTTCCCGTTCCACTTCATATGCCTGCCTGCCGGGTACAGCTTCTGCTTTGGCGTTTGCATTTTCAGTTTTTTTATCGCCGGGCTTACAGCCACCCAGGAATAAACTGGTTGATAGTGTTCCTAAACCTATTGCTTTGAGGGAGTCGCGTCTGTTCATGATGCCTTATACATTAAGTTTTTTACGTTCCTGAATTATATACTCTGCGGTGCGCATGCTTAGGGCCAATATGGTCCAGGTAGCATTTTTATCGCCCTGCTGCACAAATGGCGCGGCATCAACCACAAAAAGGTTTTTACAATCGTGCGCCTGGCACCATTTGTTCAGTGCCGATTTTTTTGGGTCGTCGCCCATACGTACGGTGCCAACTTCGTGGATGATCTTGCCCGGTGCTTCTAAACCGTAGTTAGTATCTTTGCCCTGCATGGTACCATAAATAGCGCCCATGTTGTGCAATACTTCCTCAAAGGTTTCCTGCATATGTTTGGCCTGGTTTATCTCGTCGTTAGTCCATTTGTAATTGAAACGCAGCACCGGGATGCCGTATTTATCAACCACCCCGTTAGGGTCAATCTCGCAATAATTATCGGCACGGGCTATGGCAGTACCACGACCGGCCATGCCAACCTGTGTGCCATAAAAACGGCGGTAATCATCTTTTAAGCCTGCGCCATAACCGCCGCCATCTTTCTTTTTACCATCGCGGCCCGGTACAGCGCCGTTCATGTCTTGTATGCCACCACCAAAACCGTACGATGGCATGTGCATGCCGCCGCCATATTCGATGTGGTAACCACGCGGGAAGTCCAGTTTTTTGTTATCTAACCACCAGGGCGAATAAATGTGCACACTGCCCACGCCATCTTCGTTATAACGTTTGCGGTCCATCAGTTGCGGAAGGAAACCACCCGCGCCTGATCCGGTAGAATCATGCAGGTATTTGCCCACTACACCACTGCTGTTAGCCAGGCCACCCGGGTGTGCTGCCGACTTTGAGTTTAACAGTATCCGTGCCGATTCGCCCGCGCTTGCACCAAGTATCACTGTTTTGGCGTTTACCTGGTATTCCTGCAAATCATCCTTATTTACGTATGATACGCCGGTTGCAACACCATCCTTATTAGTGATAACCTCGCGCACCATGGCGTTTGTAATTACTTTTAAGTTGCCGGTTTTCATGGCCGGGATAACCAGGCAGGATGATGCCGAAAAATCGCCGTAAACCTTGCAAGAGCGGCCACATTGCCCGCAAAAGAAACAAGCGCCACGGTCTTTATTATTCGGTAACGCCTCGGTTAGTACCGAGCCGCGGCCCGTAATAACTTTTACGCCTGCTTTGCTTGCGCCTTGTTTAATAAAAAGCTCATTTAAACGTGGCTTTGGCGGCGGCAGGAAAATGCCATCGGGTTCGCTTTCTATATTTTCTACCGTGCCGTAAATGCCTATCATACGGTCAACCTTATCGTAGTAAGGCTTAAGCTCGTCATAGGTTATAGGCCATGGGTCGGTAAGGCCATCTTTTGGTTTAAAATCTTCGGGGCCCATCCGTAACGAGATCCTTCCCCAGTGATTGGTACGGCCACCCAGCATGCGCGAACGGAACCAGGCAAATTCAGTACCATCTTTTTGGGTGTAAGGTTCGCCCTCCAGTTCCCAGCCGCCGTAGGCAGCATCAAAATCGCCAAAAGGGCGGGTGGTGCCCGCGCCGCGGCGTGCAGATTCCCATGCCCATTTTAACTGGTGCGAATCTGTTTTGGGGTCGAAGTAGGCACCTGCTTCCAGCATTAAAACCTTAATGCCTGCATTTGCCAAAACGTAGCCGGCCATACCGCCGCCCGCGCCCGAGCCCACAACCACTACATCGTAGGTTTCGGTTGTTTTCTTGATCTGTATCTCTTCCATTAATATACTATATGTCGAACTATAAAATATTTGCGTTGATGATCTACAGTTGTTTCAGCGTGATGTTCTTAAATGCTACGTCCGCGCCGTGAGATTGTAAAGCGATGCGGCCTTTTGGGTAAGCTGCAAAGTCTTTCCAGGTTTTAAACTTGCTGTTGTTCAGCATTTCGGTCCACTCGGGGCCGCCTATCTGTACATCAACAGTTTGTTTACCATTAAGCCAAAAAGTCAGGTGGCCTTTATCTTTACGGATCTTGGCCGTGTTCCACTGACCTGCAGGTTTCGCTGCATCAGCAGGGGCTGCCTTTAAATCGTATAACGAACCTGCAAGGTGGCTCGGCTTTTTATTGTCTTCGGCTTTTACGTTATCTAATACCTGCATCTCGATACCCGAAAGGTAGGTAGCGCCTAAAGCAGGGTCTTCGTGCACGCCAAAAATGATACCGCTGTTACCGCCTTCTGCAATTTTCCAATCAACAGAAAGTTCATAATTTTCGTACTCGCCATCGGTTACCAAATCGGCTGAATGCGGTGCTTTAGGGTCAAACTGCAAAGCGCCGTCTACAACGCTCCATGGGCCTGCGTCTTTTTGCAAATAAGCATGCCAGCCTGTGGTTGTTTTGCCATCAAATAACTTGGTTTGTGCCATAGTGGTGTACTGTAACGCTGCAATAGCAAGCGTGCTCAAGATCAATTTTTTCATTAGATGTTTTTTTAGCAGCGTAGGGGCGCTACGTGTAAATTTTAGAAAGCTAAATGTAGGATTTATTTTTATTGATGCTATATCAACGTAAACATCAATCAAAAATTTTACAGATGCAGAAGGAGTAAGGGGGCCGATAGTGCCTAATCCTTATGAAACAGGAAGTTCAACCCCGATGCTATGCCGAACTGCACATAAGCGTAGCTATCCTCAAAGTAGATGTTATAATCGTCCTGCCCGCGGTAACCGCCGCCCACCATAAACGATACATTTTGCATAAATGGGAATTGGTAGTAATATTTAAGCCCGGCGTTGAACCGCTTCTTTAAATTGAGCGCGCCGTAGCCATTGTACTTATCAGCTATATAAGTAAAATCGAACTGGATGCGCTGCCAATTTTTAAAGTCGGATTTTTTTGGATCGATGTCGTCCTGGTATTTTTTGGCTATATTATATATATAGCCGCCATTTACGCGCACAAATCCATAACGCCCGGGCAAGCCTACTGCCGTACCCGACTGGCCGAATAATCCGCGGTGGACCTCTACACCCAACGTGCTATAATGGTTGTCAATGGTATTTGCCTTATCTATCCGTTTACCAATAGTGTAGTTTGCCGAAAGGAAATCAGTACTAAACTTGCCGCTATCGCGGTTAAAGCCGCCATTAGGTTTAAGTGTTGGCCCGCGAATGCCGTTGGAGTGGTGGGTGTATGATAATTGTAAAAACTGCGGTTTGTAAGGGTCGCGGTTTAGCCTGTAGTATAAATTACCGCTGGGCATATAGCTTGGCGATTTCACAGGCTCGCCGTTTGCTTTTAGTAACCGAAGTTTCACCCTTGTAGAAATATCAAAAAAGAAACGCGACTTAGCGCTGTTTAACATTACAAAGTGCGCGTTAATATCGCCCACCAGCATGGTTTTTACAGGCTGGAAAAGCTCCTGCCCAAAAAAGGATGGCTTTAAATTTTGTACGTAAATATTATTGAACGCTCGGTTAACAATACGATTGGCAACCTTGCCGGTATCTATAGGGCTAACTATTGTAGTATCGACAGAGGCATAAGTCTTGCCCGATGTTGCCACAAATAGGAATAAAAAAAAGAAGAGCGCTTTAGTAAAGTGTTTAAACATATATCAACGAAACCTAATAAATGATTTACTTAGAAAATAGTTTTTCTTAATAGCAATTTAGAGTGCGGTTTATAAGGTTTCAAAAATACATGATACCACATCATAATAAAGTAAACATGCATAAAACAACAAAATTGTTTACCTTGCATGCTCATCTTTAATAATATAAGTGACTTTTCAGGATTTTAATTTCAACGAACAGCTTTTAGAAGGCGTTTTGAGCATGGGGTACACTACTCCAACTCCTATCCAGGCAATGGCCATCCCGGCTATTTTAAATGGCGACGACCTTATAGCCTGCGCACAAACAGGCACCGGCAAAACAGCATCATATTTGCTGCCGGTTCTAAATTATATATGTAACACGCATAAGCACCATACCACAGCCCTTATACTTGCCCCAACGCGCGAGCTTGCCCAGCAGATTGACCAGCAGGTAGAAGGCCTTGCCTATTTTACGGGCGTAAGCTCGCAGGCGATTTTTGGTGGTGGCGATGGTATGGCTTACGAGCAGCAACGCCGTGGCATCCAAAATAACGTAAACATCATTATTGCCACCCCGGGCAGGCTTATTGCCCACCTTACATCGGGCGTGTTAAAGTTTAATGATATCACGCATTTGGTATTAGACGAGGCCGACCGCATGCTCGATATGGGGTTCTCTGATGATATTATGCGTATTATAGGTTATCTGCCTAAAAAACGCCAAACGCTTTTGTTCTCAGCTACCATGCCGGGCAGGATCCGTACGCTGGCCAAGGCTATTTTGACAGATCCGCAGCAAATAAACATTGCCATATCGCAACCTGCGGCAGGTATCGACCAGCAGATCTACAAATTGCATGACGGGCAGAAAACGCCTTTGTTAAAAATGCTTTTGAAAGATGGCGGCTACTTAAGCTCAATCATTTTTGCATCCCGTAAGGAAATTGTAAAATCGCTTTATAAAGAGTTGAAGTCGGCCCATATTAGTGTGGCCGCTTTTCACTCAGACCTTCAACAGAACGAGCGCGAAGAGATCCTTCTAAAATTCAAGAACAAACAATTGCCTGTAATAATTGGTACCGATGCATTATCGCGCGGTATTGATGTGGAGGGTATTGACCTGGTGGTGAACTACGACGTACCCGGCGACCCCGAAGATTATGTACACCGTATTGGCCGTACCGCACGCGCCGCATCTAAAGGTACGGCGATAACCTTTGTGAATAACCGCGACCTAAAACGTTTAAAAAGCATTGAGGACCTGATAGAGAGACCGATCGCTCTTAAAGAACTGCCTGAGGTGTTGCAAAGTATTGAGGCGCCGCCACGCGAAGATCGCCCGCATGGTTCTGCATCCGGCCAGCGCAGGGACGGTCAACGCAACCCAAAACGCTTTGGTAATAAGAAGCCACCGCGCCCGGCTTCAAATTAAACCTTTTAAAAAATAGCTGGTCTATTTGTTTTGTATAGTCAATGCGTTACATTTACACAAACCAAATTAAACAAACCAGATAATGACATCAAGACGTTCGTTCCTGAAAAGCACCGCGGTGCTTTCGGCCGGCCTGCTATTGGCACCAGAATTATATGCAGCCCATAAAAAGAGATATGTGGGCGTACAGCTTTACACCGTGCGCGATGCAATGGCTAAAGACCCAATTGCTACACTTGCCAAAGTTGCTAAAGTAGGCTTTAACTCGGTTGAAGGCGCTACTTATACCGGCACGCAAAAGTTCTACGGAATGGAGCCTGCCGAATTTAAAAAGGTATTGGGCGATAATGGCCTTATTATGCCAAGCGGGCACTTTATGCTGGGCGAAGGTATGCCAACCGCTAAAGGCACCATAAGCAACGAATGGCAAAAAGCTGTTGACGACGCTGCTGCTGTAGGCCTTAAGTATATGGTTTGCGCATATTTGTTAGACAGCGAGCGCGGCACACTTGATCATTATAAAGAAACTGCCGAAAAATTGAATAAAGCAGGCGAAATAGCAAAAAAAGCAGGCATCCAGCTTTGTTACCATAACCACGATTTTGAATTTGCATCGCAGGATGGTAAATACCCGTATGATGTATTGCTGAACACCACCGATGCCGACCTGGTAAAAATGGAGATGGATATTTACTGGATGTACAAAGCCAAGCAAGACCCTATCGCTATGTTTAAAAAACACCCGGGCCGTTTCCCGTTATGGCACGTAAAGGATATGGATAAAACGCCAAAACAAATGTTTACCGAAGTAGGTAACGGTGTTATCCCTTTCAAAACCATTTTCCCGCATGCTAAAAAGGCGGGCTTAAAATACTTTTTCAACGAGCAGGATATTTGCCCGGGCGATCCGTTCGTGAGTATCACCCAAAGCTACAACTACATAAAGGCGAATAAATTTCACGTTTAGGTTAAGGAAGCAATATAACAAGAATTAAGATACAAGAAAGCCCGGTCACATAAGCAGCCGGGCTTCTTGTGTTATAAAAACCCCGTCATTGCGAGCGATAGCGTGGCAATCCCCTACTTACAGGGCCATAGATTGGTTTATTGCGAATTGCCACGCTATTATCGCTTAAAAGCAATGACGCGTGGATCTTTGGGACTCTACACCACCTTTATCCCATATTTGGTCAACAATCCCTCCAGCCCCGCCATGGCGAAAACCGCTTTTTTAAGGTTGTTCAGTTCCGGGTCCAGGATGATGTTGTAGGAGGTTGCGAAATTTACGGACGAAAGATCGCTGCGGTTAAAAACAGTTTCGAGCAGGTCGCATTCGTCAAAAACGGAACCGTTTAAATTAGTTTGGGTAAAGCTTACTTCTTTTAATGACGAGCGTTTAAATTTGGTCTTCACCATTTTTTTACCCGCGAAGGAAGCATAATCTAAAATACAATTATCAAACCCAACGCCAAACAAGAAATCCTCGCTTTTGCTAAAGTTTACGCCCATTATTTTACACGCTTTAAATGTGATATCGTTAAGGGTGGAGGAGTCAAATTGCATCATAGACAGGTTGCATTCCTCGAAAGTGCAATCCAAAAACTTATTGCGGCCAAAATTGCTGTTGCTAAAATCGCAGTTGCGGAACGTACAGCTTTGAAACTCTTTATGGTTTACAACAGCGCCGGTAAGCACCATTTTATCGAAGGCTTTATCGTCGTAATGTGGTTGGGTAAACATGGGTTAAAGGTAAGGTTTTGCTGAAAATGGAAGGGGTGAAGCAGTCAAAAATTTCTCCACAACGTTAGTTTGGAGTGAGAAGAAATAACACAGATTAAAAAATTGTCAGCCTGAGCTTGTCGAAGACATAAGCACGCAAAGGCTTTACACCATGACAATCGCGTAGTTCTACTCACCCCGCGACACTACGTGCGCGACCCTCTCTGCTACGCAAAGAGGGTGAGAAGAGAATACCAATTCTTAAACCCTCTTTGCGCCAGCGAAGAGAGGGTGGTCGAGCGAAGCAATGACCGGGTGAGTAAGATCACGAATGGACAGGCCAACTACTGCTTATTGCCCCCTTCCTATTATGGTCAGACAGGCTCTCCATACCATTCTTACAAAACCCTATTCACCTGCCCCGCCACATCAGCAATCACCTCTGCCGATTTAATGATGCGCTCGTGCCCGGCACCGCTGTAGTTTTTGGTTTTAATGGAGGGATGGGCTTTTAAAAATGTTTGCAGGTAGGCATTGGGCAGCATGGCATCCTGCTCGTCATAGGCCAGCCAATGGTTTAGCGTGTCGTCAAACTTATACAATTTCTGCATGGCATATTCTGACGGGTAAACACCGTAGCGGGAATTAAAATCGTCAAGGAAAGTTTGCTGCGCAGCATCCGGTACACCAACCGCTGTCATACTCCTCATAAAGTTCTCCTGCAATAAAATAAATGGCGCGATGCTGATAAGCAGTTTTGGAGTAATACCCAGATCGGTTAATGCCGATACATTAGCCATCGTTCCAAAGGAATGGCCAATAGCGATATCCGGTTCGCCTGTTTTGGCAATCACAGCTTTAACCGCATTGGCAAATAGTAAAAGGTTAGACAAGTCGCCATCTGAACTGCCGTTTGCAGGCGCATCAAACGCTACGATCTGCAAGGCTGGGTTTTCCTTTAAGGCGATTATCATGCCATCAAAATCGGCCGCTTTTGAGCCCCAGCCGTGGCTTAGTAAAACGCGGGTATCACCATTACCCCATTTAAAGCCATTTACCTGTAATTGCTTATGGGTAAAATATGGATCGTCGACAACCACGCTAAACTTTTCGGCTTCGCTCATAAGCTGTTCCTGCTGTAAGCGCAAGGGCATTTTTGGCGGGTAGCAAATCAGCTGCCATAATATGGTATTAAGTTCTTCGGGTTTATTTTCGGCTATCAGGGTTTTAACGTCCTGTATAATTTGCTTCAATTTTTTCATATGGTAGATAGCTATTCAAAGCTATAAATTAAAATAGAACCGATAGTGGTAAATTATATAAGTTTACACTATATCTAACAAGCCGCATTTACGTATATGAAGCAAATATTAAAAATTGTGGGTGTTATTGTGCCGTTATTGGTTGTGTTACTTTTGCTTGCTTCATTGTTAACGGTGTTGAAAGCTCCAACCTATCATTTATGGTTGCTGGCCATAGCCGTGACCGAATTCCCGCTGATATTTATTGGGATCACAAGCGTGCTGTTAATTGCCTGCGTTTGGGTAGAAAAGTATCAGTCGGTTTCTACTGTTGCAGGATTATTGGCGCTGATGCTGTTTGTATCGCCCATTATCAGGGCATACATGGTGGCATCATCGCTTAAGCAAAACTTTAATACCGCATTCGGGCCGGGCAGCACCATCATCAAAGGGGATAATGACCAAAGCCCGTTCAGCTTTTTTAAACTGTTTAGTACTGCCGATAACTCTGTCGTAAACAATACATTAACGTATAGCGATAATTTAACGCTCGACTATTACCCCGCGCAATTTGGAGGTAAAAGGCCTTGCATAATTGTAGTACACGGGGGCTCATGGAGCAGCGGCGATAGCAGGCAACTGCCCGAACTGAATACTTATTTAGCAAAGGCCGGGTACAATGTGGCGTCTATCAATTACCGGCTTGCGCCAAAATACGAGGCACCACTGGCCATTGACGATGTTGGGCAGGCGTTTACTTATCTGCGACAAAATGCAGATAAGCTGAACATCGATACCGATAATTTTGTGCTTTTAGGCCGCTCTGCAGGGGCACAAATTGCCCTCTTATCGGCTTATAACCGCCCTCAAAACGGCCTGAAAGGTGTCGTTAATTTTTATGGGCCGGCAGATATGGTTTGGGGGTATTCGAAACCGGCAAGCAAGCTGGTGATGGACTCGCGCGGGGTGATGGAGCGTTACCTGGGCGGTACTTATATGGCCGTGCCCGAAAAATACCTCGCCAGTTCGCCAATTGAATTTGTAACCAAAGCGACTTTACCAACGCTTACTATACATGGCGGCAACGATGTGCTGGTATCGCCAATACACAGCCAAAAATTGGATGCTAAACTTACCCAAAACGGTGTAAAGCATTACAACCTTGTTTTGCCCTGGGCCACCCACGGGTTCGATTATAACCTGAACGGGCCGGGCGGGCAACTATCTACCTATGTGGTAGAACGGTTTATAAACACCGTTTGCAAGTAAACAATATTTAATTTATTAATTATTTTGTTCATTTATTTTGCTTTTTACTTAAAAATACCAGTATAACTTTTATTTTTACAATAAGAGATTTGCTAACCAATGAATAATTTTAATATTCTTTTTTATTCGGCCCCTAATCCGATGTGGGTATTTGACATCATTACCTTGCAAATATTGGAGGTGAATAATGCTGCCGTTACTGCTTATGGTTACAGCAAACAACAATTTCTAAGTAAAACAATTAAAGATCTTCGGCCCCCGGAAGATATGCAACTTGTAGAGAAAATAATTTCGGAGATAAAAACGGATCAAACATACTTTCGGGAATTTAGGCACCAGGATAGCTGCGGCAGGACATTCGATGTAGAAATCATGTCGTATGCTATGATTTTCGATGAAAGGCAAGTAAGGCTGGTTGTCACTCAAAATATTGAGGAGAAAAAGGCGATAGCCGGCAAGCTAAAATTTACACAGCACAAGTTGAGCCGTATGCTCGAAACCACCAGCATTGGGTTTTTTCAGGTAGACCATAACTCGATAGTAACCTACTGGAACCGCGCTGCCGAAGGATTAATAGGATATAACCGCAAGTACGTTTTGGGCAAAAATCTATGGGATGTATTCCCTGAAGCCATTGATACTGATTTTTATTCCAGGTATCAGCAAGCGATAAAAGAGCGCCGGAACGAAGAGTTTATTTCTTATTTCTGGCCTATTCAAAAATGGTTTACTGTAATTATATACTATGTTGAAGAAGGTGTAATTATACACTTCAGGGATATAACCGAAAGTAAAATTTACGAAGAACAGCTACTGGACAAAATTGTGAGATTAAAAGAAGTATCTCATTTAAATTCGCATTATCTGCGTAAACCTGTTGCCAGTTTACTTGGGTTAGCCGACCTGATTACTAACTCATTAATTAGCAATGACGAAATTAAAATGGCTGCTGGCTACATCAAAGAATGCAGCCTTGAACTTGACGCTGTTTTACGCAAGGTAAATAACAAGGTAAATAATGAATTGGAACCAGTTGCCTATGAGGAGATCAGAAACTTCTCTTTAAATAAAGCATTAGGGCAGGTTATTGCAGAGGTGCAAAAGCAATTCACTGTGCATACCATTGTTTTAAACAGCAAAGAAAACGTTACTTGTTATGGCAACGAGCATAGTATTGCAGTGGCAGTAAAACAACTATTATACAATGCCATAAATTTTTCACCTTCTGCAAGCAGGGTCGAGGTTTGCCTTGAGGTGGTGAGTAAAAATGCAATCGTATCTGTACGGGATTTTGGTATAGGGATAGATAGCCAAACCCTTAACCGCATTTTTATGAGTTTTATTAACAAAAGCGTTGCTGAAGAATTAGGGACAGGTTTAAGTAAAGTGTCAGATGTAGCTTTAAGGCACAATGGAAACGTATGGGTAGAAAGCAAGCCCGGTAAAGGTGCAACATTTAGCATGCGGCTCCCAATGTCTAACATTGGCGTTTACAAGCAAATTGGAAACACAAACTTTTCTGATTACCAAGGGGCCGGTATGTTGGTAACATATGATGAGCCGTTAGCCTGTATCGTATCTGAGTGGGAGGGTTTTCACAGTTTACACACCATAAAAACCGGATGCCTTAAGTTGTTGAACTTGGTTGTAGATAAACAGGCCAAATTTATCTTAAACGATAACATAAAAGTAATAGGTACCTGGAACGATGCTGTAGAATGGGTTGCTAATGAATTTTTTCCAATGCTACAAAATGCGGGCGTTACACACATAGCTTGGGTTTACTCGTCAAGCACGTTTAGCAGGCTCTCGGCAGATATGACCATAGCTAATCTTAATGGCAATATCGTAGTTGCAACATTCGAAGACAGTGCTATTGCAAAACAATGGTTGCACAAAATGAGTAAGACCTACAATCCTGAATAATAATCATAACCCTTTTCTGCCCAATAATCTGGCGGGCGCTGGTTGCTGAAGGTAATGGTGCCGATGCGTTTAAGGTTTTTGATGCCGTACTTTACCGGGATGATGAGGCGGAGGGGTTCGCCATGTTTTGGCATAAGGGGTTGGTTGTTCATTTCATATGCCAATAGGGTTTGCGGGTGCAGGGCGCTTGGCATATCTATCCCTACGTAGTACTTTTTATCCGGCGTAGCCATGCCTACGTATTCCAGTTGGGTTTGGTCGGCCAGTTTAAAGTGGTCCATAAAATCGATGAACTTAACACCGCCCCAATGCGAGATCTGGTCCCAGCCTTCCACGCATTTAAAATCGTAGATGATCTCGGTTTTTGGGAGTGCCTTTAGTTCATCTAAGGTGATCTTCATCACCTCGCCCGATTGCTTTTTTACCTGTAGCATCCACCCGTCTACATCTATGGCGTCTTTTATACCAACGCCGCTATTATAGCGCACCACTTTTGCCGCTCGTTCTTTAGGGTAAGTTTTTACCAGGCTGTTATTGCTAAATACCCTGCGGAAGGCAAGCTCTGTTTTATTTAAAGCCCTGCGCAATGGCGCCTTTGCCCCGGCAGTAGCCGTACGCATTTCTTTAGGCGAATTTTTAAGCCAGTTCCAGCCACCGTAGGCCGCGCCCGACATGACTGCGAACGTACCGAACGAAATGAACGTACGCCTGTTTATTTTCTGCTCGGTAGTGAGCGGCTTTTTTGGCTTTTTACTTTTCATTGCTTATGGTCGGTTTAATAATATGTTTTGGCTGATCGTTTACTACCTCGAAACCGGTAACAACCGATTGGAAGTTTCGCCACCCGGCAAGCACCACCTGTACTACATGGATGATAAAGAAAAATACGTAGCCAATGGTGAGCACAAAATGTTCTATCCGTGCGGCGTGGTAACCGCCGCAAAGCCAGGTGATGGTATTAAACTGTACGGGTTTGTAAATAGCCAGCCCGGTTATCAGCGAGCCGAACCCCATAATAATGATAGCGGTATAGGCTATCCGCTGCGCGGCATTATATTTTTTTTGCGGCGGCGCCATGTTGCGGATATGCAGATCGTGAAGCAATACCAGCCACGCCTCTTTAAACGAATTGCGCTTGGGAACCAACTCCCGCCACTGGCCGGAGATGAGGGTGTATAGCACATATACCACACCATTTATAGCAAAGAACCACATAAAAAGAAAGTGGAAAGCCATGCCCTCTGCCAAACGGCCTGGTATGTTAAGCGCGTCGTTAAACCATTTGGGGAAGAACCTGAAAAACGTTTGACCAAAAAAGCCAAATGTATAAGTATCGTTAGCCCAGTAAATGAGCATACCGCTCCAGATCATAATGGTGAGGATCGGGAAGTTTACCCAATGTGTCCACCGCATGGCTAAAGAATGTTTCTCTTTTATCGCTTTCATTATCTATATAAAAATAGCATTAAATATTGATGCCGAATTAATTACTTGCAGTAACCGTTTGCGGAAACGCCAAACGGGTTGCAGCAGATATTTGGCCTGTCTGCATGTTCTGTATAAACCCGATCAGCTCCCAGCCTTGTGCCGAAAAATTCTTTGGTAAGGCAATGCTGGCCTCGCCGGTTTTAATGTTCCCTATCGGGATAGTTTGTAATTTGTTTACGATCTGGATGTGTTGCAGCGTACGGCCGCCGTTCTCGCCGCTTTTAACAACCGAAGTGGCATTCTTTTGTACCAAGGCCAACACCAAAGCCGAGTTGGCTGATGCGCCTTCGGTATCGTATTTTACCGTCGCCTTATCTTTACCGGCCGTTAATCCCGTTAGGGTAATTTGTGTTTTTGAAGCACTCGCCAAACTTGTGCGGATGGCGTTACGCAAGGTGCCTTGTGCCGAGCCTACAAATTCGGTGCGGCCGTTTACAATGGCCTGAGGCGTATAAACGCCGCTTAATTTCAGCCAGCCTGCATAAGTGCTTTGTCGTTTGCTAAAATCGGCACTGCTAAAAACGTCCTTCCAGCCCAAGCGGTTCCAGTAATCTACATGGTAGGCCAATATATAAACGGGTTTGCCGGCAGTCTCCTTTTGTACACGGGCAACCAATTCATCTGCTGATGGGCAACTGGAGCAGCCTTCGGAAGTAAATAGTTCCACTACCGCGAAGCCTTTATCGTCGCCGTTGGTAACAATGGGTTTGCCTGATCTTGCAAAGCTTGCGAACAGCAACCCTGCAATGGCAATGCAACTAATGGCGCTAAATATTTTTATCTTTTTCATGGATGGATGCGTTTTTATGGGCTTAGTCGGTACGCCGATCAAATCCTTACAAATAATATTACATTTATAAATGCGCCTTGTTTATATACGTAAGGTACGGCAAATAAATTTTGTAAGGATATTGATGAAATACCGACTAACATGACAGATTTATAAATGGACATGACAGAACAAGGGCCAGATACCCACCAGCTCGACCCGCATAATTGGGTAAAAAACCACGCTGACTATTTATATAGGTACACCATTACCCGTGTAAGCGATGAAGAACAAGCCCGCGACCTGGTTCAGGAAACTTTTCTGTCGGCGTTGCAGGGCTTGGAGAAGTTTGCCGGCAAAAGTTCGGAACGGACGTGGCTAACTGCCATCCTGAAGAACAAAATTATAGACACCTACAGGAAAAAATCATCCGGCTTAAAAATAGCCGGAGTTGATAAGGCCGAGGCCGAGCAACAGGATTTTTTTAATGCTGATGACGGGCACTGGACAAAAGAACATGCCCCGCAAAACTTTGGGATAGACAGCGCGGATATACTAATGAACAAGGAGTTTAACCAGATCCTTAAACGGTGTATGAATAAACTGCCCGCGCTGTGGCTTTCCGTTTTTACCATGAAGCATATGGACGACGAGGCTACCGACTTTGTTTGCGCCGAACTGAACATCAGCACATCAAACTACTGGGTAATTATTCACCGGGCAAAACTTAACCTGAGGGCATGCCTTCAAAAAAACTGGATGTAGATATGAGCGATTTGAAAAGTATTATATACAACTGCAGGCAAGCCACCTTTTTAATAGAGAAGCGCATGCTGAGCAAACTAACCTTTAGGGAACGGATAGAATTACGCATACACCTTGCCGGGTGTGATGTTTGTACAATTTATGTTAAACAAAGCCAAAAGATAAACGATATGGTAAAACAGTTACTTAAAAGCGATACCAATACTGCTGTGCATTTAGATGAAAGTTTTAAAGAGGCCATGCAGGAGCAGATAGAAGAAAAGCTAAATAAAAATTAAATTGTTTGTAAGGTTAGTTTAATGGCTCCGACAAAGGGGTAAATTAAAAAACTAAAAACAGATGAAAACTTACAACAGAAATCAAAGGTCGGCCTTTTCGGCTATGCTGCTTACTGCAGTTGTCGCTTTATTTTTTAGTGTCAACGTGAATGCCCTCTCGGTTAACCGGGCTATCAACCACAATACTGCCGCTATTGATACCGGCAAAATGAAGACGAAGGAAGATAAGATGAAGATGAAAAAGAAAAAAGCCGCCAAAATGGACAAGAAAGTGGAAGACGACAAGATGAAGGAAGATAAGATGGGTAGTAAAATGTAATTAAGGTGTGTTTTGTGTATGAAAAGTTGGGGGAGCTAAAATCCCCCTTCTTTTTTTTAAATAATTTAATCAGATATGAAAAAGTATATACTTTTAGTGTTGGGGTTTATGTGTGCTGCACAGGTAATGGCGCAAACAGGTTTAAAAAAGGGCGACCCCGCACCACCGTTTACAGCTAAAGATAACACCGGCAAAACGGTAGATCTGAAAGCGTTGCTTAAATTAAACAAAGCCGTGGTGTTGTTTTTTTACCGCGGCCAGTGGTGCCCGTATTGCAATAAGCAAATGCAGCACATACAGGATTCATTGCAGTTATTAACAGGCAAAGGCGCTTATGTAATTGGCGTAACACCCGAAACAGACGAGAACATTAAAACCACTGTTGCTAAAACCAAGGCAACGTATTCTATAGTGCAAGATAAAGGGTACAACATCATGAAAAGCTACGGCGTAAAATATGTGATGGAAGATGCCACGGTTAAAAAGTACCAGGGCTACGGTTTAGACATGACCAAAGCTAACGGCAATGCCGAAAACGTACTGCCGGTGCCTGCAACCTATGTAATAAACAGCGCGGGCAAAATAGAATTTGTCCATTTTGATAAGGATTATAGCAAGCGCGCATCTGTAAAAGATATTTTGGCTGTGCTTTAAACAAAGCAACTTATTTCTTAATTTGCCTTGGGTTGTGTAAGACGCCCGGGCATTTCTAGTTCATGAACATGAAAAAACTATTGATACTACTTATACTATGTTCGGGTGCTGCCATGGCGCAGGAAAAAAATCAGCAAACGCTTAAGTTTGCTATCGTGGGCGATGTGGTGAAAGAATCTGTGATCACCATGGATTCGCTGAAGCAATACACCATAAGCGCTATCGGGGATATAAAAGTAACCGACCATACCGGGGCGTTCAAGCACCAGGATGATGAGCTGAAAGGCATCCTACTCAAGGATGTATTATCGCACACAAGAATTAAAACAACCAGCCCCAAATTGCTGAGCCGTTTTTACTTTGTTTGCACCGGCGCAGATGGTTACAAAGTAGTTTACTCCTGGAACGAACTGTATAATACCACTGTTGGCAACCATGTGTACATCATTATGGAGAAAAACGGTATCAAGGCGGATAAAATGCCCGAGAGCATGCAGATGACATCCGCCAACGATTTTAAAACGGGGCGCAGGTATTTGCACAACTTGGACAAGATCGTGGTGAGCCAAGTGCAATAGATAAGTGTTAAGTCAAAAGTTAAAAAAGGCTGTTGGTAAAGCTTGTTTTAACATCATTGCCGTTGGCTTTAGCCATCGGATCAGAGCAGGAAGTAAATGGCTTTAGCCCAACTAAATTAACTGGTTAACCAAAGCCACCCCTTTTTAACCTGCTATTCCGCCCCATAAATGGGCGGCAATTAAAGAAGTTTAATCAAGCTATCTCCAATTCATACTCACTAATGCCATCCAATTCCTGCGGGTTATGGCTTACGATGAGTGTTGTTGAGCCAAGTTCTGTAAACACGCCTTGTAGATCTTTTATCAATGCCGATTTCATTTTGATGTCGAGGGCAGAGAAGGGCTCATCCATCAGCAATAACTTTGGTTTGATAGCCAGTGCCCGGAGGATTGCCAGCCGCTGCTGTTGCCCGCCGGAAAGGTGATTGGGTTTATGGTCGGCAAAAGTTTCTAATCCGCCAATGGTTAAAAGGCGGTCTATCCATTGCGCATCTTTAGTAGCGTATTCAAGATGTTCCTTTATCGTCATGTTCGGAAACAGCGCGTAATCCTGGAAAACGAAACCGATGTTTCTTTGCTGTGGCGATATGTTTATCTTCTGCCCCGCATCAAACCAAATATTATTTACTGTTTTAATCGTGCCGATATCAGGTGTTATCAACCCCGCCAACATTTTTAAAAATGTAGTTTTCCCCGCGCCGGACGGGCCGGTGATACGGGTGATGCTGCCGGGTTTAAAGTCCTTCTTTATCCGCAGTACCTGCAAGCCGTCGTAGGCCTTCAGCTTTTTTTCGATGTTTACCGCTATCATTCTAAAGGGCTTTTTGCCTGGTATTTATTGTAAATAAAAACACTCAACACCATCACAAAGGTAATGGCAAACAAGATAAGCGAATAGTTATTGGCGGCGGTGTAATCCATCTGCTCTACTGAATCATAAACCGCGATAGATGCCACCCGCGTAACGCCGGGGATGTTGCCGCCTATCATCAGCACTACACCAAATTCGCCCAGGGTATGGGCAAAAGTTAAAACGGCTGCTGTTAGTAATGATGGTTTGATGTTGGGCAACAAAACGTATCTAAAAGTTTGCCACTGCGATTTACCCAGCGTATAAGATGCCTGCGCCAATGATGTTGGCAATTGCTGAAACGCCGATTTAACCGGGCTGATCATAAATGGCATACTGTAAATTACCGACGCCAGCACCAGCCCCTGAAACGAGAATACAAACTGCACGTCAAACGTTTGTTGCAGCCAATGCCCCAACCCCCGCTGCGGACTAAATGCCAATAGCAAATAAAAGCCCAAAACAGAAGGCGGCAGCACCAAAGGCATGGTAATAATAGCTTCTATAATTATCTTGAATAACGACCGCTTTTTGGACAACCACCAAGCCAGGGGCAAACCGATGAGCAGCAATATCAGGGTGGTGATTGCCGCTAACTTGAGGGTGAGCCAAATGGGTGACAGGTCCATACGTTATAGGGTGTGGTAACCGTAAGCTTTAAATATTTTTTTAGCTGCCGGGCTTAATATATACTGATAAAATTTTTCAGCCGCGGGTTTGCCCTTGGCGTTTTTGAGCACCACCATCGCCTGCTCAATCGGTTCGTAATCTTTCGGGCTCACGGTTTTGTAATATAGCGGCACTTTATTATTTGCATCTTTAATAAGGGCTAACGTGGAAAACCCAGTCTGCACAACACCTGTAGTGATATAGGTATTTACCTGCGTGATGCTTTCGCCAAAAACCATCTTTGGTTGCAGTTTATCATAAATGCCGGCCTTGGTTAAAGCCTGCATGGCAGCTTTGCCGTAAGGCGCAATGGCCGGGTTACCAATGGCTATTTTTTTCAAATTTTGATTCAGAAGTAGCTTAATCCAATTGGTGAAGTTTAATTTTTGGGTGCTGCAGATAATAAGCACACCTTGCGCGTAAACTATGCTGTTTTTAAGTGTCAAACCATCCTTTTGCAAAGCCTCGGGAAACGCTCTATCCGCAGACATAAATACATCGTAAGGCGCACCGTTGCGAATTTGGGTGCTCAGGTTGCCCGATGAGCCGGAGATAACATCTATGTCTATTTTTGTGCGCGTTTTAAAATCGCGTTTCAGATCTTTCATTACCAGCTGCAGGTTGGCGGCGATAGCCACCGTTATTTTTTGGGCATCGGCAACACCTGCGGACAAGCCCCAGAGAATGAAAAGCAACGAAAACGTTTTAGTGAATAGTTTCATCGGTGGCAATGTGTTGTTCCACAAAATACGCATTATTGCAACATCGGTACAAATGTTAAATGATAATCCAAATACCTTACATTTGTTTAGCGTTGGCCGCCAATTGTAAACGCTTTCTGTAAACCATCATCAATTCAAATGAAAAGAATTATCACCCTCTTGCTGGTTATTGCTGCCGGCATATTTAATTCAAACTCGCAAGCCCCAAAATTCATCACTGTTAAAGGCAAAGAAGTTATAGGCACCGATGGCAAGCCATTTTTAATGCGTGGTACAAACCTGGGCAACTGGCTGGTGCCCGAGGGTTATATGTTTAAGTTTAAAAAGGTCAATTCGCAACGTTTGATAAACGAGGCGTTAACCGAACTGGTTGGGCCGGAAGAAATGAAACTGTTTTGGCGAACTTTCCAGGACACCTACATCACCGAAGCGGATATCAAATTCCTAAAAGCATCGGGTATGAACTCTATCCGCATCCCGTTCAACTATAAGCTTTTTACTTACGAGGACTACATGGGGCAGAACAACCCAAACCGTGGGTTCGAACTGCTGGACAGGGTGCTTGGCTGGTGTAAAAAGGCAGACCTTTATGTTATACTGGATATGCATTGCGCGCCCGCTGGCCAAACCGGCGATAATATAGACGATGGCAACGGCTACCCGTTCCTGTTCACCAGCGCGTCAAGCCGTAAACTTACTGCTGATATCTGGCGCAAAATTGCAAATCATTACAAGAACGAAACCATTATTATGGGGTACGATCTGTTGAATGAACCCATAGCCCATTACTTTGATGTAAAGGCCATAAACCCACATTTAGAACCAACTTATAAGCAAATAACCGAGGCAGTACGCTCGGTTGATAAAAACCACATTGTATTTATTGGCGGCGCGCAGTGGGACAGCAATTTCAAGATCTTCGGTAAGCCGTTCGACAGTAAGAGTGTGTACACCTTCCACAAATATTGGACGGAAGTTAAGCAAGACGTTATACAGGAATACATGGACTACCGCGACAAATACAATGTACCCATCTACGTTGGCGAAACCGGCGAGAACGAAGATGCCTGGGTAAAAGATTTCCGCATCCTGTGCGAAAAGAACCGCATTGGCTGGCATTACTGGCCATACAAAAAGTTGGATAACTTAAAGGGCATTATCAGTTTTAATGTGCCCAATGGTTACGAAGATATCATCAACTATACCGAAAAGGATCGCGGCAGTTTCGAGAACATCCGTAAGGCAGCTCCCGCAGATCGTGAAAAGATACGCAAAGCCTTATGGGCATTTTTAGAGAACAGTAAATTTGTGAATTGCATCCCCAACAAAGGGTATATAGAGGCATTGGGGTTGAAGGTACCGGCTAAACAAAATTAATTAACATATATTTATGAGAAACTTTTTCACCTGCCTTATACTGTTATGCCTGTTAACGGGCACATCGTTTAAGCCTGCACCAGAATGGACCGCTCTTTTGGATAAAAACCTGTCGAGGTGGGAAACTTACCAAAGTTATTATCATAAAGTTGGTTACAAAGGGCAGCAGCCGGTGGATGAGTATGGCAATCCGCTTAAACCCATTGGTTACAATGTAAACAAGAACAATGTTTTTTCGGTGGAAATGCAAAACGGAGAGCCGGTATTAAAAATAACCGGAGAGATATACGGCTGTATTTTTACCAAGCAAGATTTCAAGAACTATGATCTTAAACTAAAATTTAAATGGGGCGAAAAGAAATGGGTGCCCCGGCTGGATGATTACAAAGACTCGGGCTTATTATACCATTCGCAGGGCAAGTGTGGTGTAGAATATTTTCGTACATGGATGCTCAGCCAGGAGTTTCAGGTGGTAGAGAATAGCACCGGCGATTACTGGTCGCAATCTACATCTCAGGCGGACGCAAAAGCGGTAAAAGATTCCAGCTTTAAATTCAATAACCTGAATGGCAAATGGACACCGATAGGCGGTGGTACCGGCAACGGAAGTTTCTGCGAAGCAGGTGCCAAAATGGATAAGCATATGGGCGAATGGAACGAGATGGAACTTATTACCTATGGAGACAAAAGCCCGCACATTGTTAACGGCAAGGTGGTTATGGTGCTTAAAAATTCGCGGTTTAAAGATGGCGATGTTATGAAACCTTTAACACATGGTAAACTTCAGCTGCAAAGCGAAGCAGCCGAAGTTTATTATAAAAATATCATGATCAAGCCCATAACGGGGATACCGGCTAAGTACGCACAGTACTTTAAATAGGCTTACCTACTTGTCACTAATCATTACCGGTGTGCCTTTAACGCCGCCCATAATAATGATCTTGGTATTTGGCGAAAGGGCAATATCTTTTTGGGCTTTAATGCTTTCGTATTGTAGCTGCTTATCAGATAAACCGGTTGATAGGATCTTCTGGTAATCTGCTATACCCTGGGCTTCCACGCGTTTACGGTCGGCTTCCTGGCGTTCTTTCTGCAGCACGAAGGTCATCTTTTGCGCTTCCTGCTCGGCATTGATTTTAGATTCGATACTTGCCTTCACAGATGCCGGCAACGAAATGTTGCGCACCAGGATCTGTTGCAGGTCGAGGCCGCGTTTTTCAAAGCTAAGTGCTATGGTCGAGTTTATTTTATTCTGAAATTCTTGTCTTTTTATCGAGTACAGGTCAACCGCTGCATAGTTCACTGCGTTATCGCGTATGGCGGTACGGGCTACCGTGCGTACAATTTTGTCCACGTAGTCCATGCCAATATTCTGCATAATAAAAGGAGCCTTGTTGGCATTTACTTTATAAAGCACGGTTAGGTCTATCGTAACCTCCAACCCGTCTGATGATAGCACGCGGATGGCGTCATCGCCCTGCACTTCGCCTTCGCTGTGCACGGCGCTCATGGTGTAGTTTTGGGTTTGGGTGTTAAAGGTGGTTACATCAACCAGTGGGTTAATAACATGCAAGCCGCTTTCCAATACATCGTTTTGCACTTTACCAAACAGTACCTGTACGCCAACTTTACCGGGATCGATCACCTTAAAAACCGAAAATAGCAGGCTGATGCCTGCTATTGCTATACCTATAATGCTGATAATGCCGCCAAAGCGGTTAATAGGCTCAGCAGAACGTTTTATTGTTATACCTACAACAAGCACAACAATACCAACAATTATTAAAAACATCGTATGTTTTGGTTAGGGTTATTTTGTTTTTGTAGGTTAGATATGCGAATGGGTTTATTGTTACACTATTTATTGTTCTGCAAGTTCTTGATCTCTTTTATCAGCCTTATTTTAAGGGTGATAATGATACCGGCTATAAACGCGCAGGCTAAAACATACTCCCAGCGCGCTGCTTCAACGGCATTCCAGATAATAATGATACACAAAAATATAGCGATGTTATAAAACACGTTAAGTGCTACCTTTTTGCCCATATTAGTAAACGTTTAGTTCGGGGTCTATCTCGGCTTTCCAGGCTAAGATGCCTCCTTGCAGGTTGCTAAGGTTGGTATAACCTTGTGCCTCTAACTGCATAATTGCGGCCATACTGCGTTTGCCGCTTCTGCACATAACAACAACAGGTTTATCTTTCTCCACTTTATCGGCCTCAATTAAAATGCCGCCAAGGGGTATGGATAAACCGCCTATGTTTGATGTTTCGTATTCAAAGTCTTCCCGAACATCTATCAGTTGAAGATCTTCGCCGCTATCTAACTTTTGTTTAAGTTCCTGTACGCTTATTTCTTTCATGGTAAATATAATTAATAGCCAAAGGTATGTTTTTCCGTATCAAATATTTGTAGTCAATCTGTAACAATCAGTACCTAAGTGCGTTTTATGGTTAGGTGTATATTATTACCCTATTACCTTAATGAAAAAAGTAACCAGGTTTTTTTGGTTCTGTTCCGGCGCGCATGTGGACACACTAAAAAAATACCCTATAGAACATAATAAGTATGTGGGCATTGGTGCCACCATATTTTTCACTGCGCTTTTTGCATCGCTATCCGGCGGCTACGCTATGTACTTTGTATTTAGCGGCAATGCATTTGCCATTGGTTTCGCCATTCTTTTCGGGCTGATATGGGGTTCTGCCATCTTTAATATGGATAGGTACATTGTATCCAGCATTAATAAAGAGGGTAGCATGAACCAGCAGATATTGCAAGCCACGCCGCGTATTTTGCTTGCGATTATGATAGGTGTGGTTATCTCGCGCCCGCTGGAGCTTAAGATCTTTGATAAGGAGATCCGCACCAAGCTGAAAACGGCCTACCTAAAAGGGCAGCACAGTAAGATAGATACCCTGCAAAAAACCTATCAGCAAAAATACGGGCAGGAGTTGGTTAAAAATACCGACCTGAAGAAGGAGAAAGATTCGCTTGAGCGCGATATCAACCGTTCGCGCTACGAGTTGAACCAGGAAGTTTTTGGCGATAAAACCAACCAAACATCGGGCATCACCGGGTACGGCACATATGCCAAGCAAAAAGCACAGGTACTTCAAGAGAAACAAGACAGGTTAAAAACCGTTACCGAGAACCTTGGCCAAATGGACCGGTACCTGAGTAAGCGTAAAGATTACGAAGGGTTAAACGCTACCCGTTTATTCAGCGAAAAGCAGCTGGACAGCCTATCTAATGTGGCCGGCTTTGCAGACCGTAACTGGGCGCTGGGCCAGCTATCATATAACGTAGATGGCACGCGCGATTTGGATACCTATATGGCTATCTCGTTCATCGGCTATTTGTTCATCCTGTTCGAGTGTTTGCCGGTTTTTGTAAAGCTGATGTCGCCCAAAGGGCCTTATGATACGGCGCTTGCCAAGATCAGCGAAGCGAACACCCATTTTGCAGATAAGGATAAGGAGAGAGAAATAGCTGTTACCGATAACACTTACGACCATAGCCTTGACGCAGATATTGCCCGGCGAAAGCAAATCATTACCGGGCAATCGGAGTATGACCTGGGCAGGCATAGTTATGATTAGGCTTTTTTGTAATAAAATTGATAGATAACAGTTACTGATTTAATTGGTAATTTCATCACCTGAATCATAGCATCTCAATGAAGAAAATACTACTCCTTGCCGCCGCCGCTTTTTTCGTATTTGGCGCCAATGCACAAACTAAAGCACGCAACGGGCTTTACTATGTTGTATCATTCCCCAACGCAGCCCATCACGAAGCCGAAATAACGGTAACCGTTCCCGATATTACCGAAAACGGGCCACTAAGAATGAGGATGAGCCGTTCATCTCCGGGCCGTTATGCTACGCACGAGTTTGGTAAAAACATTTATAATGTAAAAGCTTTTGACCTTAGCGGTAAACAACTTGTAATTAAACAGGTTGAGGGCGATGTTTACGAGGTTGCAGACCATGGTTCTGTAGTAAAAATAAGCTATACCCTGTTTGGTAACCATACTGATGGCACTTATGTAGGTATAGATGCCAGTCATGCACACCTCAACATGCCTGCAGCATTTATGTGGGTAGTTGATAAGAACATAGTAACCCGCCCTATCAAATTTGAGTTTATCGACTTGGATAAATATGGCTGGAAGGTAGCTACCCAGCTTAAGCACGAAGGGGATAACGTTTATAGCGCGCCGGATATGCAATATATGATGGATAGCCCCACCGAGTTGTCTGCCGTTAAAACCAACTACTGGGATGTGGTAAACACCAATGGTAAAAAGCAAAAAATGGGCATCGCCGTACACTCTGATGATGACCAGGCCACGATAGACAACTTTGCCCAGATGGTGAAAAAAGTGGTGTTAGAAGAAAAAGCTGTTTTTGGCGAACAGCCAGATTATGATTATGGCAGCTACACTTTCCTGGATGATGTACATCCCACTAACTTTGGCGACGGGATGGAACACCGCAACTCTACCTGTATTGTGGACGGATCTGACAAAGTAGCCGGTAACGAAAAGGATTTGTTGGGCACTTACTCGCACGAATTTTTTCACAGCTGGAATGTGGAGCGCATCCGCCCAAAATCATTAGAGCCGTTCAATTTTGAGCATGCCAACATGAGCAATGAGCTTTGGTTTGCCGAAGGTTTTACACAATACTACGGCGAGATGCTGTTGGTACGCAGTGGCTTTAACTCGGTTGATGATTACACCCGTACGGTTGCCGGTTTGGTTAACTCGGTTTTAGCAGCACCTGCCCCGGCAAAATATCCGCCAACCCAAATGAGCCGTTACGCGGTATTTACCGACGCCGGTGTTGCAGTTGATGCGACCAATTACGGTAATATATTTACAAGCTATTATGTTTACGGTGGTGCAACTGCATTAGCGCTCGACTTGCGTTTGCGCAGCGAGTTTAAGATCACCCTTGACGATTATATGCGCCAGGTTTGGTTAGCCTATGGTAAAACCGACAAGCCTTATACCATTCCTAATTTACAGGAGGTTTTGGGTAAAGTTACCAACCCTAAGTTTGCAACGGCATTTTTTGCCGATTACATCTATGGCGTAAAAAAGAACGATTATGAAGCCTTATTGGCTAATGCCGGCTTAGTATTGCAAAAAGCAGCGCCGGGCAAAGCATGGATAGGCCGTATAGCAAGCAAACCATCAAACGGTGGTTTAACCATCACTAATTCAACCGTATCAAACACCCCGGTTTACAAAGCAGGGCTTGATGCAGGCGACACCATCTTGAAAATTGACGGACAGGATGTAAAGGCAGCTACCGCTATCGCTGATATTATAAAGGATAAAAAACCGGGCGATAAGCTTTCGGTATCTTATAAAAACCGTACAGGTAGCCACGATGCTACCATAGTAGTAGAAGAGAGCCCTGCATTTGAGGTAGTAACTTTCGAAAAAGCAGGTAAAACATTAAGCCAACAACAAAAAGATTTCCGCAGCAGCTGGTTATCATCAAAAGTTAAATAAATGAAATTTAAGATATTTTTAGCAGCAGGCGCGTTAGCCCTTGCACCCGTAGCGGGCTTTTGCCAGGATGTAAACAAACTGATCAAACAGGATGATGTAGAGCGCATCATTAAAACGCTTAGTGCCGACGATATGGAAGGCCGCGGTACCTTTACCAAAGGGATAGATAAAGCAGCAACATTTATAGAGGGTGAGTTTAAAGCCGCGGGTTTAAAACCGATGGCAGGCGCAACAGGTTTTCGTCAAAACTTTAGCATGGTGCGTACGTCGGTAGTTAGCTCAAAGGTTACCCTTAACGGTGCCGATGTACCAGCCGAAAACGTAATTATTAGTGCGTCAGGCTCATTCAACTGGACAAGTCCGCAAGGTGTAGAAGTGGTGAAGATCACATCAGATAAAAACTTCATTGCCGAGTACCAGGCCCTAATGGCAACCGATAAAAAGGCGCTTGTGTTGGTTGATACCAGCTTTGCTAAAACCTACATCCGTATTGCAAGCCGTATGAAACGTGGCGGTACATCGTTCAAAGGCGCTACCGCATCCAACAAAACGCTTGTGTTTGTAATGGGCACTTTTGCTGATGTAAAATCGCTAACCGTTAGTTATGATGCAGCCGTTAAAGAGCAGCCATTGTTTAACGTGGTGGGTATGATCCCCGGTAAATCTAAACCAAATGAATATGTGGTGTTTGGCGGCCATTACGATCACCTGGGTATTATTAAAAAAGGTGCCGAAACAGATACTATCGCTAACGGTGCCGATGATGATGCATCAGGTACTACAGCGGTTATCAGCCTGGCTAAGTATTACAAAAAGCTAAATAACAACGAGCGCACTCTTGTATTTGTAGCCTTCACAGCCGAGGAAATTGGTGGCTTTGGTTCGCAATACTTTTCTAAACAGTTAGACCCTGATAAGGTAGTTACCCTGTTCAATATCGAGATGATTGGCAAAGCGGCGAAATTTGGCGAGAACTCGGCGTTCATCACCGGCTTTGAGCGTTCTGATTTTGGCGCCATCCTGCAAAAAAACCTGGAGGGCACAGCCTTTAAATTTTACCCGGACCCTTACCCAGAGCAAAACCTGTTTTACCGCAGCGATAACGCCACGCTAGCCGCTTTGGGCGTACCGGCGCACACCATATCTACAGATCAAATCCCTACCGATAAACTTTACCACACGGTAAAAGATGAATATTCGAGTTTGGATGTAAACAACATTGTGGCAACTATCCGCGCTATCGCGTTAAGTTCGCGCAGTATTGTTTCGGGTAAGGATACCCCTACAAGGATCCCAAAGAAATAAATACACCCGTATAACCACAAATTCATAGGGCTCAAACAATTGTTTGGGCCTTACTGTTTAATGGCTAAACTAAACACGAATATTATGCAATGGATGGGCAGACGCGAAAGCAGTAATACAGAAGATGGCAGCAGCAGCGGCGGTGGACGGGGCTTAGCCCTTGGTGGCGGCGTGGTAGGTATTATTGCCGCGGCCATATACTTCTTTACCGGGATAGACCCATCGGCTCTTCTTAATCAAACCCAGGGTGGCGGCGCGCCGCAAGAGAATAACCAGCAGGTAGTGCCGGATAGTAAAGAGAAAAAATTCTCTAAGGTTATCTTTGCCGATACCGAAGATATCTGGACCAAACTTTTTAATGATATGGGCAAAACCTACGACCAGCCCAAACTGCACTTTTTTATAGATGCGGTAAGCACTGCTTGTGGCCAGGCTGGTGCCCAAACAGGGCCGTTCTATTGCCCCGGCGATCAGAAAGTATACATCGACCTTTCTTTTTTTGATGAATTATCTAACAAGTTTGGCGCCGCCGGCGATTTTGCACAGGCCTACGTTATAGCCCACGAGGTTGGCCATCACGTGCAGGACCTGCTGGGCGTATCTGCCAAAATGGACCAGGCCCGCCAACAGTTAAGCGAGGCAGAATACAACAAACTATCTGTAAAGCTGGAATTGCAAGCCGATTTTTACGCCGGCATCTGGGCGCATTACGAGCAGAAAACCAAAAATGTGCTTGACCCCGGGGATATAGATGAGGCCTTAAATGCTGCCCATCAAATTGGCGACGACCGCCTGCAGAAAGAATACCAGGGCGAAGTACATCCCGATAGTTTTACCCACGGCACCAGCGAACAACGCATGTACTGGTTTAAAAAGGGTTATGAAACGGGCGACATGAGCCAGGGAAATACTTTTGCAGCAAGTGATCTGGAATAGGGTATTCCGGGCAAAATGTTCACGTTCACGGCCGTGAACGCACGCATGTATTTGCAACTTGCTTATAATAAGATAGTTGTATTTTTGACGAACTGACAAAATGGTGCCACCATCTTATTGCGTATAATTGCTATGCAACAAGTTCGGCATTACTTGTAGGTTTAACTCGGGTCTACAATAGCCCGGACGCGATTTTCTATTTCCTGCACTAATTCATCTACGGGGGTAGTGCCGGGTTCAATGGGGTCAAGCACTTCCCATTTCATAGGGGTGAAGGTATTGAGCGGGTACAGGCCATAACGGATCATTTTCCAGCTATCAGTAATGGCAACGGGTACCAAAAGCGCGTTAGGGCATTTTTTTAATAAGGTAGCCACCCCTGCCGACTGAAACTTTTTTACCCTGCCATCTTGCGAGCGGGTGCCTTCCGGAAATATCATTGCGCCCCAGTTATTGTCCTTCATGCGGCCGGCAAATTTTACCAGCTCGGTGATGGATTGTCGCGGGTCTTTGCGGTCGATGTTTGCGCCACCGCCGTGCCTTAGGTTAAATGATATGGATGGGGTACCTCTTGCCAGCTCCACCTTCGAGATAAACTTTGCGTGGTATTTACGCAGGTGATAGATCATCGGCGGGATATCAAACAAACTTTGATGGTTAGCCACAAAAATGATCGGCCTGTTTAGGGGCAGGTTTTGTTTGTTAATGAAAGTTACTGTGTTACCTAAAATATAAAAGGTACGTACCAAAAAATAATTCAGGATATCTACAGAGCGTTTATGCGCGCTGTACCCGCCAAACCTTAGGCAAAGCCATTGTATGGGATGGAATATCACCAGCATTAAAAAGAATGCAAAAATGGCAAACGGGGAGAGGATGTAGCCTAAAAACTTTTTCATCAAGGGCGCAAATTTAAAATTTTTTGCGGAAATGATAAATGACCGGTTATAAAGTATTCTCTAACTGCATTAAACGTGCTTTCAATACCGCTGCCACGGCAAGCGAATCGGTTATCTCTCCGCTGCAAACCATCCGGTAAACATCCTCAAAAGGCACTTTTTTTACAACGAGTTGCTCGGTATCTTCAGGTTCGGCCTTGTGCTGTTCCAGGCCCCGGGCAATGTACAGGATGCAAAGTTCGTCGCTTACCGAATTGGAGAGGTACATACGCTGGATCTCCGTCCATTGCGATGCTTTCAAGCCCGTTTCTTCCAGCAGTTCGCGCTTTGCCGATGCTAACGGGTCTATACCGATGATGCCGCCACCCTCGGGCAGTTCCCAGCTGTATTGGTTTAATGTAAAACGATACTGGCCTACCAGGTAGGTGTTCATATCAGCATCTAAAGGCAAAATACCAATGGCGATATTTTTATAATGCACCTGCCCGTAAATGCCGGGGTTGCCCGACGGGTTGATCACCTGGTACTCGGTAACGTTTATCCACGGGTTATCGTAAATTTCCTTTTCTGATGTGATCTTCCAGGGGTTAGCTTCGGGGTGTTGCATAGGATAAAGGTAGTTTTTTTACGGATTTTGTCCACTATGTCATTGCGAGCGATAGCGTGGCAATCGCACGGAGATCAGTTATCTATTAGTTCTTCGTTAGGAATGGGTTGGTGAGCAATATGAATCGTTAGTGGACGTTACTTTTTTTTCTCTCAAAAAAAGCAACCAAAAAAAGTCGCGGCTTGGTAACACCCTGTGTAAGTCAGTGCTTTATTAATTAGATGCCACCCGTGTGTTACGCTATGCCGCATTTGGACGTTGTCGTCAGGACAGTACGTTTTTCTTGAGCAACATATTCCATTTCTTCTATCGTCAAATACAACAGCTTCGTATTACATAGGCTGACGAACCAAACAGCTCTACTCCTAATGCGGCATTAGCGTGTTGCGGATGGCACCACAACTGCTAAAGCACAATCTTTGACAGCGACACGGTTAAGCCGCGTGTTTTTTCTTTGGTTCGTTTCTTTTTTGCGACAAAAAGAAATGAACATCCACTGACGATTAATAAAACGCAAACCATTCCTAACGAAGAACTAATAGCGACATTTCTATCAGATTGGCACACTATAGCTCGTAATTAGCTGTATTTTAAAGCCTAAAATCACATTACTCCACTAAATCTCTATTCCTTTTCAAATATCCCGGCACATTAACCAGCATTATGCCAACCAGTATCACAACCAGGCAAATGAGCTGCGCGGTGTTCACGTGCTCATTTATAAGCAACCAGCCTAAAAATACCGCGACAACCGGGTTTACATAAGTATGTGTGCTGATAATAGCGGGTGGTTTGATGGTAATAAGCCATATAAAGGAAAGGTACGCCAGTAACGACCCAAATACGATCAGGAATACTAATCCGCCCCATGCCTGCCAGCTTACATCAGCGAAGGCGAAACCCCGCTGTTCGCTTTTGGCGAATGCGATGATGGCGCTTGCTATTCCTGCTGCCAATAGCTGCACGCTCGCATTCATGGTAGATGTGCTACAGCCCTTGTTGTCTTTTATCATCAACGAGCCCAATACCCAAAGCACCGCGCTAAACAGCACCACCACACTTGCAATAGTTGCCATGGGCGATGGGTTTGCTACGGCTACGCCAAGTTTCAGGAACAGGAAGATGCCCGTAAAGCCGATAAGCAGTCCGCTTACAATATATTTGTTGGAGAAATATTCCCGCCAATTTTTTCTGTCGAGCAGTAAAAATATCAGCGGCTCGGTGGCTACCAGTATGGCGGCCTGGCCCGAACTGATGTATTGCTCGGCCCATGCTATCATGCCCGTGCCGCCAACCAGCATCATAGTACCGCTTATAGCATGGCGGATAATGAGCTTCTTTTCGGGGAAACGCTCTCCTTTAAATTTGCAAAAGGCCAGCATCAGCAAGCCGGCGCTTAAGTACCGCAAGCCAACCAATATAAACGGCGGGAAGCTCTTTAACCCGTAAGCCACAGCCAAATAGGTTGATCCCCATATAATGTATATGTTGAAGAACGCGAAGGCAACCAATAAGGGCGAGGCCGTTTTTTTTGTCATTGCTGTTGGTATTAAACAAAAAAAGGCGCACCGTGTTGGGTGCGCCTTGTATAATTTGTCGGTATTTAATATTATAAACCGAAGGCGCTTTTTACTTTATCTACGTAGTCAAGTTTTTCCCATGTAAACAGTTCAACCTCGCGGGTTATGGTGCTGCCATCGTGCGCGTTGAATGATTTGGTAACAACCTCGCTTGGGCGGCCGAAGTGGCCGTATGCAGCGGTTTCGCTATAAATAGGGTTACGCAACTTAAAGCGGGTCTCGATAGCGTAAGGCGTCATGTTAAAGATCTCTTCCACTTTCTTAGCTATCTCGCCATCGTTGATGTCAACTTTAGCGGTACCGTAAGTGTTTACATAAATGCCCATGGGTTTCGCAACGCCAATAGCGTACGATACCTGCACCAATACCTCATTACAAACACCGGCAGCTACCAGGTTTTTAGCAATGTGGCGGGTAGCGTAAGCAGCAGAACGGTCAACCTTTGATGGGTCTTTACCTGAGAATGCACCACCACCGTGGGCGCCTTTACCACCGTAAGTATCAACAATGATCTTGCGACCGGTTAAGCCGGTATCGCCGTGCGGGCCACCAATCACAAATTTACCGGTTGGGTTAATGTGGTAGGTGATGTCGTTGTTAAAGAAGTGGGCGTATTTTGGATATTTAGCCTTAACACGCGGGATAAGGATCCCTACGATATCGCTGCTGATCTTAGATAGCATCGCTTCTTCCTCGCCAAAATCATCATGCTGGGTAGAGATAACGATAGCATCGATACGGGTTGGCTGGTTGTCATCGCTATACTCTAACGTAACCTGCGATTTTGCATCAGGGCGAAGATATTTGATGTCGGTATTTTCACGTCGGATAACTGCAAGTTCGCGCAATAAAGCGTGGGCGATATCTAAAGCCAAAGGCATATAGTTGTCAGTTTCTATGGTAGCGTAACCAAACATCATACCCTGGTCGCCGGCGCCTTGCTCTTCTTTAGCCTTGCGGTCTACGCCCTGGTTAATATCCGGCGATTGCTCGTGGATGGCCGATAGCACACCGCATGAACTGCCATCAAACATATACTCGCCTTTGGTATAACCAATGCGGTTAATAACATCGCGGGCAATTTTTTGTACGTCTAAATAAGCTTTTGATTTTACCTCGCCCGCTAAAAAAACCTGGCCGGTGGTCACTAAAGTTTCACAAGCCACCTTCGACTCGGGGTCGAAAGCTAAAAAGTTATCGATCAACGCGTCCGATATTTGGTCGGCAACTTTATCCGGATGCCCTTCAGACACGGATTCCGATGTAAATAAGTATGGCATATATTTTAAAAATAAACGTTAAAACCGAAAGGTAAAGATCTATCTGAAACGTAGTAAAAGGAGCAGGGTTTAGCACTTTTTTACGTGGTTGCAATCCAGTCCCGCTGTTTAAGTTGTCAACAATGGGGCATTAAATCAGTCCACTTTCGGGTGGCAAAAATAAAACAATTTTTCACAAAGCCGAAAATACATTTACTTTTGGCGCTGGTAAACTTATATAGTTGAAAAGGAAAGCGTTATTTATAATAAACCCGGTATCGGGAGGGAAGAATAAGGAAGGTGTACCGGAGCTTGTACAGAGATATGTTGATACAACTATTTTTGATTACGACATTGAGTTTACCACCGGTATTTTCCACGCAAACGGCTTAGCAAAGGCGGCCGTGGGCGAGTACGATATTGTTGTTGCCGTGGGCGGCGATGGTACCGTTAACGAGGTAGCATCGGGCATTGCAAATACTGATACCACGTTGGGGGTTATCCCTTATGGATCCGGTAATGGCCTCTCCAGGTTCTTAAATATCCCCATGAATGTGGAGGATGCCTTTAAAACCTTTAACCAGGCGCGCTCCATTAAAATTGACGCGGGCAAAATGAACGGGCAATGGTTTTTTAATATGGCCGGAATGGGTTTTGATGCCCATATAAGCCACGTGTTTGCCAATGGTAGCGAGAAGCGCGGTTTTGTGAGTTACTTTAAATCGTCCATCAAAGAGATCTCTACGTACCAATCCAAAAACTACCATATAGAAGTTGACGGCGTGCCTTATGACCGCGAGGCATTTATGCTGAGCATGGCCAATTCATCACAATATGGCAACAACGCGCACGTATCGCCTACTGCATCGGTGCAGGACGGCTTGCTGGATGTTTGTATCATAAAACCATTCCCGCTGTGGCGTTTTCCGGAGATGGGTTTAAGGATGTTTACCAAAACGGCCGATAGTTCTAAGTACGTAGAGATCGTTAAAGGGAAGCATATCCACATTACACGCGCGCAGGAAGGCCCAATCCACCTGGATGGCGAGCCACAGGTTGCAGGCACAGATATTAATATAGAAGTGGTGCCAAACGCGCTGAACGTGATCGTTGGCGCATCGTATCATAAATAAAAAGCCTCTCCCCAACCCCTCTCCGAGGGAGAGGGGCTTAAGAAAGGCTAAGTATAACATATAAAATAAAGTCTCCCCTATCGGAGGAGATTAGAGGGGGCTTATTATATGGCTAAGAAAAACTTCACCGGCATCATGTACTCTACCGACCCGGATTTCCAATACCGGGAAGAGGGGAATAACGAGCAGCAAACCCTGCCACCACAGCAGCAAAATCTAAAGATCTACCTGGATAGGATAAAAGGTAACAAACTGGTAACCCGAGTAAGCGGTTTTATTGGGGTGGATGCCGACCTGGAAGCTATCGGCAAAAAATTGAAAACCAAATGCGGCGTAGGCGGCTCTGTTAAAGATGGCGAGGTGCTGTTACAGGGCGATTTTAGGGACAAGGTGCTCGCCATGCTGCAAACCGATGGCTACAAAGCTAAAAAAGCCGGAGGTTAGTGTATCGAAATAAAAAATATTAATTCGATTTAGCAATTGATAATCAAGGATTTATATGGTGTGTAAAAGATACATTATGTAAATAAATACTCAAAAATACTTGGTTCTTAGTGTATCAAAAGGGTAGTTTTGTAGCAACCAATTATAAAATTATCTTCCTGATGAACACCACTGCTAACCGGGTACCCAATTTAGGGTATCTAAACCTGGCTAATAGCCCTGCTATTTATTACCAGTTAACCCCAGCGCAACTTGTTGAAGCTGCCATTAAACGCAACGAAGGTGTACTAACCGACACCGGCGCGCTGGCTATTGACACCGGCAAATTTACAGGCCGCTCGCCTAAGGACCGCTTTATTGTTGATGACCATGTAACGCATGATAGTGTATGGTGGGGAAGCGTCAACTACAAGTTTGACGGTGCAAAATTCAACGCCCTATATAACAAGGTTACAAAATATCTTGCCGGCAAGAAGATGTTTGTGCGCGATTCTTGCGCCTGCGCTAACGAAAAATACCATATCGATATCCGCGTGGTTACCGAAACAGCTTACCAGAACCTGTTTGTGCACCACCTGTTCATCCGCCCCGAAGTGGTGAACCCCGAAAATGAACCCGAGTGGACCATAATAGCGGCCCCCGGCTTTTTAGCCGATCCTGAAAAAGACGGTACCCGCCAGCCAAACTTTTCTATCATCAATTTCAGCAAAAAGATCATACTGATAGGTGGTACAGGCTACACGGGCGAGATCAAGAAAGCTATCTTTTCGGTACTGAACTTTATCCTGCCGCATGATAAGCAGGTGCTGTCTATGCACTGCTCGGCCAATACGGGTTCTAAAGGCGATACCGCGATCTTCTTCGGCCTATCCGGCACGGGTAAAACAACCCTCTCTGCCGACCCTGAGCGCAGCCTTATAGGCGACGACGAACACGGCTGGAGCGATTACACCATATTTAACTTCGAAGGCGGATGCTACGCTAAATGCACCGGCCTTACTGCCGAAAAGGAACCACAGATCTTCAACGCTATTAAGTATGGTGCTTTGTTGGAGAATGTGAACTTTATACCTGGTACGCGCAGGGTTAACTTTAACAATGTAGATAAAACAGAAAACACCCGCGTAGCATATCCTCTATATAACGTAAGCAACGCTGTGATCCCGTCTATAGGGGCGTCGCCAAAAAACATTTTCTTTTTAACTGCGGATGCCTTTGGGATTTTACCGCCGATTGCAAAGCTAACGCCAGAGCAGGCCATGTACCACTTCATATCCGGCTACACCGCCAAAATAGCCGGTACTGAAGCTGGCATTACCGAACCCACAACTACCTTTTCTGCCTGTTTTGGCGAAGCGTTTTTGCCATTGCACCCCGTAGCTTACGCCAAATTGCTTGGCAAAAAGATAAAGCAGCACCAGGTAAACGTATGGTTAGTTAACACCGGGTGGACAGGTGGCGCATACGGCACAGGCCAGCGAATGAAGCTTTCGCATACCCGTGCTATGATAACCGCGGCGATAAACGGCGGGTTAGATAATGTAGATTACCACCAACACCCTGTATTTAATATAGCTATCCCACACAACTGCCCCAACGTGCCCGACGAGGTGTTAGACCCAAAGAACACCTGGCTTAATGCTGATAATTATGACGATAGCGCAAACAAGCTGGCCTCGGCCTTTGTTAAGAACTTCGACAAATATGCGGCGTACAGCACCCCGGAAATTATAAATGCAGGGCCAAACGTAGCCTTAGAGGTGTAATTAGACGCTACTATATCAGTTTAGTTACATACTTTTTATGTGTTATAACTTGCTATTCCAAAAAAAAATGGGTTGTATTGTAAAAAATTGTCTGCGATGTAGACAATTTTTGTGTTTCAAAGCGTTATGTAATCACCAATTTCATAACGCTTTTGCAGCGGTATATTAAATAATTATAAAGAATTACATAAAAAGTTTTTTTATTTCATTTAAATTCTATTTTTGTTATTCGCTTAAAACGCACACATTTTTATTAACTTATATTATAAACAAAACGAAAACTAAAATTTAAAAAGTAATGGCAAACGCACCAACAAAACCAACTACTCCTGTTAAAGAAAGCTCAAGTGCATCGGGCGCATTTGCAACTTTGACCATCCCTATCTGTATAGTAGTGGCAATTTTGATATTTGTATTCATCTTAGGCCACCCAAGTCACTACAAAGGCGGCGATCCTGCAAACGAGCCAAACCCTGGCGATTTATTCGGTACCGTACACAAAGGTGGTGTTATCGTACCTATCATCATGTCATACCTGTTAATGGTTATCGTGTTTTCAATTGAAAGGTTTGTAGTTATTGGCAAAGCTTCTGGTACAGGTAATGTTGACGCTTTCGTAAGAAGGATTCAATCTTTACTAAACGCAGGTAACATCGACGGCGCTAACGCTGAGTGCGACAAACAAAAAGGTTCGGTAGCAAACGTTATCAAATCTGGTTTGAAAAAATACAAAGAAATGGAAGTTGATACAACTTTAGATGTTGAGCAAAAAGCTTTAGCTATCCAAAAAGACATCGAAGAAGCAACAGCTTTAGAAATGCCAATGTTAGAGCAAAACTTAACCATCATCGCTACTTTAGTATCTATCGGTACATTAACCGGTCTATTAGGCACGGTAATCGGTATGATCAAGGCTTTCGGCGAGTTGGCATCAGCGGGTGCTCCCAACCAATCAGCTTTATCAAACAGTATTTCTGAAGCGCTTATCAATACTGCGTTAGGTATTGGTACTTCAGCTGTGTCAATTGTAATGTATAACTTATTTACATCGAAAATTGATAAACTTACTTATGCGATTGACGAAACTGGTTTCAGCATCGTTCAAACATTTGCAGCATCTCACAAAAAATAATCCTGTAGAATATTAGTGCGCAAAAACACATTATAACAAAATATAATTTGGATAATTGCGATAATTAACTATCTTTACATTATTATATTAAAAAAGGAACAAGATGCCAAGAGTAAAAGTCCAAAGAAAGAGCACCTCGATAGATATGACCGCCATGTGCGACGTAGCTTTCCTTTTGCTTACCTTCTTTATATTAACAGCAAAACCACGTACAGAAGATCCTGTACCGGTAGATATACCTGCATCGTCTGTCACCCAGCCAATACCTGATGATAACGTGCTAATGCTTACAGTGGCCGAGCAAAAAGTTTTCTTTACTGTGGATGGTAACGATGTCCGTATCCAAACCCTAAAACAAATGGGCGAAAAATACGGTCAGACGTTCACTGCGGAAGAGCAAACTAAATTTTCAGGAACAGCAATTTTTGGTGTTGCCATGAAAGATCTGAAAGGCTTCCTGGCTTTAGATGCCGGGCAAAAAAAGGAGTATAAGCAACAAGGTATCCCTGCGGATACTACAGCTAATAACGAACTTGCCGACTGGATCCGCGAAGCACGTAAAGCAGATAACGCTTTACACAGTAAGATATTAAGGATATCTATCAAAGGGGATAATAAAGAAGAATACCCAACCATTAAAAAGGTTATCGGTATCCTTCAGAAACAGAGAGTTGACAAATTTAGTCTAATTACTACAATTAGAGCAGCACCTAAAACGAACTAAAAATGGCAGAATTAGACACCTCCGGCGGGGGCAAAAAAGGCGGCAAAGTAAGAAGTAAGAAAGCCTCAACACGTGTGGATCTAACCGCAATGGTGGATCTTGCCTTCTTGTTGATCACCTTCTTCATGCTAACCACCACGCTTTCTAAACCGAAAGCGATGGATGTAACCATGCCGAATAAGGACGAGAAGACAAAAGAGCAGTTACCTGTTGCCGCATCGCGGTCTATGACAATTTTATTAGGCGCTAACAATAAATTGGAATGGTTTATTGGTGAGCCGGGTAAATCCCAGCCAACTACTGAAGGGTATGGCAAAGACGGGCTCCGCAAAACGCTTATTGAAAAAGGCAAAGAAATTCAGGCAAGCTTTGGTAACTATATGGTTGTTCTGATCAAACCAAGCGATAAATCAAATTATAAAAATTTGGTTGACGTATTGGATGAGATGAAAATAACCGCAGTACAATCGTACGCGATTGTAGATATACTGCCGGGCGAAGTTGAATTGCTTAAGCGCGATGGTAACTACTAAAGGAATAATTAAAGTAATTAAACGTTAACATAATGTTTGGATCAAAATTAGACATACTAAACCAGCAGTGGATTGACGTTGTTTTTTCAGGCCGTAACAAAGCTTATGGTGCTTACGAACTTAGAAAGGATAACCCTCGTAATACAAACAAGGCCCTTATAATTGGTGTAGCAGCATTCGTTTTACTTATATCTTTTAAAACAATCCTCAATGCAATAGAGGGATTTATCCCTAAAGCTGATGATAAGGTGAAGGTTACCGAGGTATTACTACCTCCGCCTCCCGTAAACGAAGCGGTAAAACCACCGCCACCGCCACCAGAACCACCTAAACCAAAAGTTGACCAGGTGCGTTTCCCTCCTCCGGTTGTAAAACCAGATAACGAGGTGCGCGAAAAAGATCCACCGACTGTAGAAGATTTGAAGGTTGCGGATCCGGGTCAGAGAGACCAAAAAGGCGACCCTAACCAGGCAATTACTATTGATGAGCCGGTTGGTAACGCCGATGTTAAACAGGTGGTTGAAGAAAACCCTAACCAAATTTTCACCGCGGTAGAGCAATCTCCTGCATTCCCTGGTGGGGAAGGTGCATTCGGTAAATATTTGGGTAACAACATTAAATACCCTGCTATTGCAAGGGAAAACAACGTTACAGGACGTGTGGTTTTAACCTTCGTAGTAGAGCGTGATGGTTCATTAACTGATATTAAGGTACTACGTGGCCTTGGTAGCGGCACAGATGAAGAAGCCGTGCGTGTATTGAAGAAATCGCCTAAGTGGAAACCAGGTATACAAAACGGACGTCCGGTTCGTGTACAATACAGTATCCCGGTAAACTTTACACTGGCGCAAGAATAAAATTAATGTTATCAAATAACAATGAAGAGCAAAAATCGCCCAAAAGGCGGTTTTTGCTTATTTTAGGAGTTACTGCATTTATATGCTTTATAGCTTTGGGGCTCATGATCATCTTTTGGGATAGCTTCCTGAGCCAGTTACCAAAGCCCCAAAAAACCATTTTTGGTTGTATTATAATTGTATATGCTATTTTACGCTTTGCGCGCTATTTAAGAAAGGACCCAAATGAAGCTTAGTTATAAATTATTATTGGGAGTTTCTTTTTTAGCCGGCTTACAAAGCTGTCAGCAAAATGCCGGTAAAAAAGTAGTACTTGATGGGTTTACATCCGGCACTGCACAATTTTATGGCGATGAGTCGTTTTCGCCTATAGTTGACGAAGAACTGTATGTTTTTAAGGCAAGTTACCCCGAGGCAAACCCTGTAGTTACTTATAAACCCGAAAGCGAGGTTGTAAATAATTTAATGAATGATAAAGTGAGGGTAGTGATAATGGCGCGCAACCTGGATACCGCCGAGCTTGGGGTATTAAAAAGGCGTTCATTAACCCCAGACGTTAATAAATTTGCGGTGGATGCTGTTGCCCTTATCGTAAATGAAGCGTCAAATGATACTATTACCTCGGTAAACGAGATCAAGAGAATGCTAAACGGGCAATCAAAAACTGATAAAAGTATCGTTTTTGATAACCCTAACTCAAGTTTGGTAAGGTATTTGAAGACCCTATCAGGCAATAATGAGTTAAAGCAAAAAAATATTTACGCATTAAGTTCAAGTAAAGAAGTTATAAAGTACGTTAGTACACACCCTAATGCGATAGGAATTACTGGATTTGCATGGCTAAACGACCCGGATAAGGACTATGCAGAGGCAGTTGGCAAGGTTAAAATTATGGGAATTAAGGATGAAAGCAGTAAAACTGCACCTAACGAGTACTTTAAACCTTCGCAGACAACGCTCGTCCAACATACGTATCCGTTAAGCAGGTCGTTATATATAATTGATTGCACAGGCAGGAAGGGTTTAGCATCCGGTGTTGCATCATTTTTAGCAAGCGAGCGTGGTCAACGAATTATATTAAAATCGGGCTTATTACCTGATTCTATCCCGCAAAGGGAAATAAATATTAAACACTAACTATATACATAACAAACTAAGATGAAAATGATCAGTAAGATAAGTAAGATAGTATTAGCACTGGCGCTTGTTGGCTCCTCTGTTTCAGCACAGAGCATAGCCGATGCAAAAAAAGCGATAGATGCAGAGCAGTTCCAGAAAGCTAAATCGATGCTTAAGAATTTAACCGTAACACAACCTACTAAGGATGAAAACTTCTTTTACCTGGGTTGGGTATATATTCTTCAGGAATATCCGGATTCGGCAAAAACCAATTTCCAAAAAGGGATTGCTGTAAACCCAAAATCTGCTTTAAACTATGCGGGTTTAGGTGCCGCCGCGTTTATGGATAAAGACAAAGCGACAGCTACCACAAACTTTAACCAGGCAGTAGCCCTGGCAGGTAAGGATAGCAAACCATATTTATATGTGGGCGAAGCTTACCTGTTAAACGATGTTGAAGGTAAAGTGCCTGCTGCCGATGCTAACGCTGCTATAACAGTATTAACAAAAGGAAAAACAGTTAACGCTAAAGATGCCGAGATCTTGGTTGCTTTAGGTGATGCATTGCGCACCCAAAGTAAAAACACCGAAGCTTTAGGTAACTATCAATCTGCTTTAGATCTCGACCCAAAATTGGCTCATGCTAAAGTAGCAACTGGTGTTATCTGGAAATATGCTAACAACTTCGAAAGTTCAGAAACTGAATTTAAAGCCGCTTTAGCTATCGACCCTAACTACGGTCCTGCTTACCGCGAGTGGGCAGAAACTGATATCCGTTGGGCGTTAAGCGATCCAAAAATGGCATCGGCTAAAGTTAAAGAAGGGGCTGATAACTACCGTAAATACCTTTCGCTAACAGATCTTTCTGTTGAGTCGCGCTTACGTTATGCCGACTTCTTGTTATACGCCGGTGATTACAAAACATTGCAAACAGAAGCTACCGCTTTATCAAGCGCTGCAAATGGTAATCTAAAAGTTTACCGTTACTTAGGTTATGCCGGTTACGAAAATAAAGATTACCCTGCCGGCTTAGCCGCGATAAATACATGGATCACTAAAGCAGACCCAAAACGCGTTATCCCTCGTGATTACGTTTACCTGGGCCGTTTACAAATTGCTTCTAAACAAGATTCCTTGGGTATTGCTTCGTTACGTAAAGCGATAGCAGTAGATACTACGCAGGTAGATGTTTATCCGGAGATAGCAAAAGCGCTATACGGTCAAAAGAAATATGCTGAGGCCGGTGACGCTTACCACGTGTACACTCAAAAAGGCAGGAACGTAAAATTATTAGATCACTTTTACGAAGGTATCAGTTATTACTTCTCTTACGATGAGAAAAGCCCGGGTGCAGAAGCTACCATTGCGAAAGCAGATTCAGCATTTAGCTATGTTACGCAAAAAGCACCAACAGATCCTAACGCCTATTTATTCCGCGCTCGTGTAAATGAGTTAAAGGATAAAGACCGTAACAATATTGTAGGTTATGCTAAGCCTTTCTACGAAAAATATATAGAGGTAACCGCTGCCAAAGGTGGCGCACCGGTAGATAAGGTGAAAAAAGAATTAGCTGAATCTTACGTTTACTTAGCAACTTATGCCGAGTTTAAAGAAAAAGATATGGCCAAGGCTACAGAAAATTACACCAAAGCAAGGGATAACGACCCTACTAACAAGCAGGTAGTTTCGTTCTTTTCACGCAAAACCGGCTCTGCCGGCAGGGGTAAGTAATTAGCCTAATAAATAATAAAAAAGCCCCTTCAAAAAAGGGGCTTTTTTATTATGCGCTCATTTGTATATTTGCACTATGGAACTAAAAAGTTTACCTGTCAACTATTTGCCCATCATATTCCAGATGCTTGTGGCTATGGGTTTTGTTGTTACTACGATGTTTGTAACGCACAAAATTGGCCCCAAGCGCCAAACTAAAGACAAGCTCACACCTTTCGAGTCGGGTATCGAGGTAGTGGGTAATGCCCGTACACCAATGTCTATCAAATACTTCCTGGTAGCCATACTGTTTGTGTTGTTTGATGTGGAGGTTATATTTATGTACCCCTGGGCGGTAAATTTTCGCGATTTGGGTTCTACCGGAATGATAGAGATGTTCATATTTATGGGTACCCTGCTTGCAGGTTTTTTCTACATCATTAAAAAAGGCGCTTTAAACTGGGATTAGTTTAGACTGATTCTAAATATATTCCTGAACCTCCATAGTGTATCTGTTACATCGTAATTATTGTAAATTTGCACATCAGTTTTAACTGAGCATTTAATATTATTTGATAAGGAATATAATGAGTGATATTCAAATAGTTGAAGCCCCTGCGGGTGTTGAAGGATCGGGGTTTTTTGCCACAAAGCTTTCTGAGGCCGTAGGTTTGGCACGTTCACACTCTTTATGGCCATTACCTTTTGCAACATCATGCTGCGGTATCGAGTTTATGGCTACCATGGGTTCCCATTACGATCTAAGCCGTTTTGGCGCCGAAAGGCTTAGCTTTTCGCCCCGCCAGGCCGATCTTTTAATGGTAATGGGAACAATATCTAAAAAAATGGGCCCGGTGCTACGCCAGGTTTACCTGCAAATGGCCGAACCACGTTGGGTGATGGCTGTTGGTGCATGCGCGTCAAGCGGCGGTATATTTGATACTTACTCTGTATTACAGGGTATAGATGAGGTTATCCCGGTAGATGTTTACGTTCCCGGTTGCCCGCCACGCCCCGAGGCTATTATTGATGGTTTTATGGCTATTCAGCAATTGGTACGTACCGAGTCTATTCGCCGCCGCGAAGAACCTAAGTACCAGGAATTACTGGCTAAATACGGGATCCAATAATGGCTAAAATAGCAAACGAAGAGCTTTTACAAAAGCTAACAGATAAATTTCCTGGCCAGGTTACCCAAACATCTGCCGATTTTGGCTTGCTTACTGTAGAAACAGGCAAAGATGCAATTACCGATGTGCTAACCTTTTTAAGGCACGATGCAGCACTGCAATTCATCTATTTAACAGACCTTACCGCGGTACATTACCCCGAACTTGAAAAACAGATCGTTGTAGTTTATCACTTACACAGTTTAACAACTAATACACGCATCCGTATAAAAGTTTCTCTTTCGTTAGAGGATTTGCATATTCCTACAGCAGCAACCATTTGGGAAGGCGCTAACTGGATGGAGCGTGAAACATACGACTTTTTTGGGGTGATATTTGACGGTCACCCGGACCTGCGCAGGATACTTAATGTTGATGACATGACGGTATTCCCGATGAGAAAGGAATTCCCGTTGGAAGATCCAAACCGTATTGATAAAAAAGATTACTTTTTCGGGAGATAACATAAATGCAGAACCACCCGGTATATACAGATAACGATCCGCAAACAGAATACTCCACGCTAAACCTGGGGCCTACACACCCTGCAACCCACGGTGTGTTCCAGAATGTATTGCAGATGGATGGCGAACGTATTGTAAGCGGCGTATCAACCATTGGCTACATACACCGCGCATTTGAAAAAATTGCCGAGCACCGCCCGTACTACCAGATAACCCCGCTTACAGATAGGCTTAACTATTGTTCGTCGCCCATAAACAACATGGGCTGGCACATGACGGTCGAAAAACTTTTGAACATCCAAATGCCAAAACGTGTTGATTACATGCGTGTAATTATCATGGAACTGGCCCGTATTGCCGATCATATTATTTGTAACGGTGTATTGGGTGTTGATACAGGCGCTTTTACAGGCTTCCTTTACATGATGGAGCACCGCGAAGAAATTTACGAGATCTATGAAGAAATTTGTGGCTCACGATTAACAACCAATATTGGCCGCATAGGCGGTTTCGAACGCAACTTCAACCATATCGCGTTTGCCAAGATCAAAAAGTTTTTGGTGAGGTTCCCGCCGGTATTGCGCGAGTTTGAAGCACTGTTCAATCGTAACCGGATCTTTGTTGACCGTACTAAAGATGTAGCGGCTGTTACCGCGGCCGATGCATTAAGCTACAGCTGGAGCGGCCCCATTTTGCGCGCTACCGGTGTAGATTATGATGTACGCGCGATGGAGCCGTACTCATCTTATGAAGATTTTGACTTTGAAGTACCAGTTGGCGAAAACGGCGACGTTTACAGCCGCTTTTTGGTACGTAACGAAGAAATGTGGCAAAGCCTGCGCATTATAGAGCAAGCGCTTGCCAAAATAGAGAAAGAACCAACCGATATATTCCACGCGGATGTACCGGCGTTTTACCTGCCTCCAAAAGAGGAAGTTTATAATAACATGGAAGCTTTGATTTATCACTTTAAAATTGTGATGGGCGAGGTTGATACCCCTAATGCGGAGGTTTACCACGCGGTAGAAGGTGCAAACGGCGAATTAGGCTTTTACCTTATCAATGATGGTGGCCGCTCGCCATACCGTTTACACTTCCGCAGGCCAAGTTTCATTAATTACCAGATGTATGCGCCAATGAGCAAGGGTATGTTATTATCTGATGCTATTATTAACATGAGTAGTTTAAACGTTATAGCCGGAGAGTTAGATGCTTAGTGTACAGGACACCAACACACCGGTAACATTTTCGCCGGAACTGATCAGCAAGTTTGCTGATGTGGTTAGCCGTTACCCCGAGGGGAAACAAAAATCAGCATTGTTGCCTATACTGCATTTGGTACAAGCTGAGTTTGGCTGGACCAGCGTACCCGCGATGGATAAAGTTGCCGAATATCTTGATATCCAACCTATAGAGGTTTACGAGGTAGCTTCATTTTATACCATGTACTTTTTAAAGCCGCAAGGCAAGTATATGTTAGAGGTTTGCCGTACCGGCCCTTGCGAAATTGTGGGCGCAACCCCAATAATGGACCACATAGAAAAAACACTTGGTGTTAAGGAAGGCGATGTTACCCCCGATGGCTTATTTAGCTGGAGAGGCGTAGAATGTTTGGCTGCCTGTGGCTTTGGCCCCGTGCTGCAAATTGGCCCCGAGTACACTTTTTATGAAAATTTAACCACGCAATCTGTCGATAAACTGATTGGTGACCTGAAAGGAAAAGCGAACAACTAATGGGACGCAAACTTTTACTTGAACATATAAACGTACCCGGCATCAATACATTTGATGTTTACCGCTCAAAAGGCGGTTACGCTGCTGTTGAAAAGGCTTTGAAAACCCTTACACCCGATGAGGTGGTGGAAGAGGTTAAAAAATCGGGCTTGCGCGGCCGTGGTGGTGCAGGTTTCCCTACCGGGATGAAATGGAGCTTTTTGGCTAAGCCCGAAGGTGTGGAGCGTTACTTAGTTTGTAACGCCGACGAATCTGAACCCGGTACTTTTAAAGATCGTTATTTAATGACTTACCTCCCTCACTTATTAATTGAGGGGATGATAGTAGCCAGCTTTGCGCTGGGTGCAAAAACATCATACATATACGTACGCGGCGAAATGATGCCGCAGATCCGCATCCTGGAAAAAGCCATTGCCGAAGCAAAAGCGAAGGGCTTTTTAGGAAAAAATATTTTAGGTACCGATTACAGCCTGGAGCTTTACGTACAACCGGGTGGTGGTGCTTACATCTGTGGTGAAGAAACCGCTTTGTTAGAATCATTGGAAGGTAAACGCGGTAACCCCAGGATCAAACCTCCGTTCCCGGCTATTGCTGGCTTATATGGTTGCCCAACGGTGGTAAACAACGTGGAATCTATAGCGGCTGTTGTGCCTATCATTAACGACGGTGGCGATGAGTATGCGAAATTAGGTATCGGCCGTAGTACGGGTACTAAACTGATCTCGGCAGGGGGTAACCTTAAAAAGCCGGGTGTTTACGAAATTGACCTGGGCCTGCCTGCTGAAGAATTTTTATACAGCGACGAATATTGTGGTGGCATCGCCAACGGCAAACGTTTAAAAGCGGTGGTTGCGGGTGGTTCGTCAGTGCCTATCCTGCCTGCTAACTTATTCCTGAAAACCGTTAATAACGAACCCCGCTTAATGAGTTACGAATCATTAGCCGATGGTGGTTTTGTTAGCGGTACCATGATGGGGTCGGGTGGTTTTATAGCGTATGACGAAGACCAGTGTATTGTACGCAACACCTGGAACTTTGCACGTTTCTACCACCATGAAAGTTGCGGACAATGTTCGCCTTGCCGTGAGGGTACCGGATGGATGGAAAAAGTTTTACACCGCCTGGAATACGGACACGGTAAAATGAGCGACATGGACCTGCTGATTGATGTATCAAAGAAAATTGAAGGTAATACCATTTGCCCGCTTGGTGATGCAGCGGCATGGCCGGTAGCCAGCGCCATCCGTCACTTTAGGGACGAGTTTGAATGGCATGTAACTAACCCGTCGGCAGCGTTGAGTGGTAACTATGGTATCGCGCATTACGCAGATCCGTTGCCTAAGTTGGAAGTAGTAGCAAGTTAATAAAGAATAAAACGCGTCATTGCGAGGAACGAAGCAATCCTCGATAGAGTAGTTTGCGACATACGCGTCGAAGATTGCCAAGCTATTGATTGCAGTGACGAAACGATATATAAGAAGCACAAGGGTTTTACTTTTGACTTTTTAATTTTGAATTATAAATGAAGGTAACGATAGACGGATTTCCTATTGAAGTAGAAGCCGGGACAAGCATCCTGAACGCCGCGAGGCTGATAGGTGGCGATATTGTCCCGCCTGCTATGTGCTATTACTCTAAGCTGGAAGGCACTGGTGGTAAATGCCGTACTTGTTTGGTACAGGTAACCAAAGGTTCTGAAAAAGATCCCCGCCCTATGCCAAAGCTGGTAGCAAGCTGCCGTACTACGGTAATGGATGGTATGGAAGTGAAAAACATCACTTCGCCCGAAGTTATTGAGGCACGTAAAGGTGTGGTAGAGATGTTATTGATAAACCACCCGTTAGATTGCCCTGTGTGCGACCAGGCCGGTGAGTGCCACCTGCAAGACTTAGGTTACGAGCATGGCGCCGCGAAAACCCGTTACGAGTTTGACCGCCGTACATTCGAGCGTATAGATATTGGCGATAAGATCCAACTGCATATGACGCGTTGCATCCTTTGCTACCGTTGTGTATTTGTTGCCGATCAGATAACCGATCACCGTATCCACGGGATCTTAAACCGTGGCGATCATTCAGAAATTTCTACTTACATCCAAAAAGCGGTTGATAACGATTTCTCTGGAAACGTAATTGACGTTTGCCCGGTAGGCGCGTTAACCGATAAAACCTTCCGTTTCAAAAACCGTGTTTGGTTCACTAAACCGGTAGAGGCGCATCGCGAATGCGAAAACCCGAAATGCTGCGGTAAAGTTACCTTATGGTATAAAGGCGAGGATGTTATCCGCGTAACCGCACGTAAAGACGAGTACGGAGAAGCAGAAGAATTTATTTGCAATACCTGCCGTTTTGATAAAAAGAAAACCAGTGACTGGGTGATAGAAGGCCCGCGTAAAGTATCGCACAAGTCTGTTATCAACTCCAACCACTATGATACGCTTAAACCATTGCCGGTTGTAAAAACCAATCAAGTGTTGATAGAAGCGAATAAAGTACAATTTGAAAGGGAGACACGCCTGTAATGGAATTAACAGACATTGCCATAAAATTTGGCCTCATCATTATTATATTCCTGATAAGCCTGGTGGTAGCCATGTATTCTACTTATGCCGAGCGTAAAATAGCGGCGTTTTTCCAGGATAGGAGAGGCCCTAACCGTGCAGGCCCGTTTGGTATGTTCCAACCACTGGCGGATGGTATGAAGATGTTCATGAAGGAAGAGATCATCCCAACCAACGCTACACCTTTCTTGTTCATTGTTGGCCCTTCGTTAGCTATCCTTACCGCATGTATCGGTTCGGCGGTTATTCCGTGGGGGCAAAACCTGATAATTGGTGATAAAGTTATCCCGTTGCAGGTTACAGATATTAATGTAGGCATCCTTTATATATTCGGTGTGGTATCATTAGGCGTTTATGGCGTAATGATAGGTGGCTGGGCATCAAACAATAAATACTCCTTGTTGGGTGCTATCCGTGCGGCATCGCAAAATATAAGTTACGAAATTTCGATGGGGCTTTCTATCATTGCCCTGTTATTGGTTACCGGTACTTTAAGCCTTGGCGAAATAGCACAACAACAACACGGCTGGCACTGGAATGTGATCTATCAGCCGGTAGGTTTTATCCTGTTCCTGGTTTGCGCATTTGCAGAAACCAACCGTACGCCGTTCGATTTGCCGGAGTGTGAAACCGAGCTGGTTGGTGGTTACCACACCGAGTACTCATCCATGAAGTTGGGTTTTTACCTTTTTGCAGAGTACATCAACATGTTTATATCATCGGCAGTAATGGCTACCTTATATTGGGGTGGATACAATTACCCGGGTATGGACTGGGTTACCGCGCATGTTGGCCCTGTTATAGGCCCGCTTATTGGTACCGCGGTTTTCTTTGCTAAAATATTTCTGTTCATCTTCTTCTTTATGTGGGTACGCTGGACTATCCCGCGTTTCCGTTACGATCAGTTGATGGACCTGGGCTGGAAGATACTGATACCTTTAGCTATAGCTAATATTGTTGTCACAGGTATTGTTATTACTTTTTTAAATAGATAGGGGTTATTTCAATGGAATCATTAAGTAATAAAAAGAAGCAACTAACGGTAAAGCCGCTCAATTTTTGGGAGAGGGCTTACCTGCCAGCTATTGTGAGCGGCCTGGCCATCACCATGAAGCACTTCTTTAAAAAACCGGTTACGATTGCCTACCCCGATGAGAAACGCGAATTCTCTGAAAACTACAGGGGTCTGCACTCGCTTAAACGCGATGAAAATGGTGCCGAACGTTGTACAGCTTGCGGCCTTTGCGCGCTATCATGCCCTGCAGAAGCTATTACCATGCAAGCAGCAGAACGCCAGAAAGGTGAAGAGAATTTATATCGCGAAGAAAAATATGCTGCAGTTTACGAGATAAACATGCTACGTTGCATTTTTTGCGGCTTATGCGAAGAGGCTTGCCCTAAAGAAGCGATTTACCTGGATGGTGATATTGTACCGTCTGATTACCTGCGGAAAGATTTTATTTACGGTAAAGACAAATTAGTAGAGGCACCTTTAAATCAATAACCAAAGTTTTATACCTTTGCCCAACCTTATTACGGGCAAAAGTATTTTGTAAATATAAACATGAGTACATTTTACTTCATCGCGTTTTTATCCATATTTTTTTCGATACTGGTTATCTCTGCAAAAAACCCGGTGCATAGCATACTGTACCTTATACTCACCTTTTTTACCTTCACCATCCACTACATATTGATGAACGCCCAGTTTTTGGCGATCGTGAATTTTATAGTTTACATGGGTGCTATATTGGTGCTGTTCCTGTACACGCTGATGCTGATAAACCTGAACAAGGAGAGCGAGCCTGTTAAACCATTTATGGTGAAGATAGCCGCCGTATTTGGCGGTGGCATATTGGCCGTAGCGCTGATATCATCCCTAAAATCCTTAGGCGTGTCTGACCCGGTAGTGTTAAAGAACCCCGAGCTTGGCTTGGTGAAAAACCTTGGTAAAGTATTATTCCACGAATTTTTGTTACCGTTCGAGGTATCCTCTGTATTGCTGTTATCGGCAATGGTAGGTGCGGTACTGCTGGCAACAAAAGACCCTAAAGAACCAAAAGCAACCATCTGATGGAAAGTTTAAACCAAACCATTCAAGCGGTTCCGCTTAACCACTACATTTTATTAAGCGCTATCATATTTTCGATAGGTGTAATGGGTGTTTTATTACGCCGCAACGCTATTGTAATATTTATGTCGGTCGAGCTGATGCTTAACTCGGTTAACCTGTTGCTTACCGCATTTTCGGTTTACCGTGGCGATGCGGCCGGGCAAGTATTTGTATTTTTTATTATGGCCCTGGCCGCTGCAGAAGTTGCAGTAGGGCTTGCCATTATAGTAATGATATACCGCAACACCAACTCTATCGATATTAACGTATTGAACAGGTTGAAGTGGTAAAATGCCCCACCCAAACCCTCCCCGAAGGAGAGGGGCTTAGAAAGGCAATGAACAGAATTTGTATAACCAATAAAAAAATTAAAAAATCTCCCCTATCGGGGGAGATTTAGAGGGGGCTTATGGACAATTTGATCTGGCTTATTCCTGTACTACCCTTAGCCGGTTTCGTTATAAACGGACTGGGGCGTAATACCCTGTCTAAAGGTATTATCGGTGCTATCGGTAGCTTATTGGTATTGGTTGCATTTGGTTTAAGTGTTGTTACTTTCTTCCAGATAAAAAACTCGGGTGTGCCGGTTGAGGTAATGCTGTTCGACTGGATCTCGGTTGGTAGCTTCCATATTCCGTTCGCGTTCCTGATAGACCAGTTAAGCTCCATTATGCTGCTGATCATCACCGGGGTGGGTTTCCTGATCCACTTATACTCGGTAGGTTACATGCATGATGATAAGGGTTTTGGTAAGTTCTTCGCTTATTTAAACCTGTTTGTTTTCTTCATGCTGCTGCTGGTAATGGGCAGCAATTACGTGGTAATGTTTATCGGTTGGGAAGGCGTTGGTTTGTGCTCATACCTGCTTATCGGTTTCTGGTACACCAACCCAAGCTATGCCGATGCCGCTAAGAAGGCATTTATTATGAACCGTATTGGCGACCTCGGCTTTTTGCTGGGCATATTCCTGCTGGTAAATACATTCGGCAGTACAAACTTTGCGGATATTTTCCCTAAAGCACCGGAGGCGGTTGCTGCAGGTGCCCCAATAGTATTAATTACGCTATTGTTATTTGTAGGTGCAGTTGGTAAATCGGCACAGTTGCCATTGTTTACCTGGTTACCGGATGCGATGGCCGGCCCAACCCCGGTATCAGCACTGATCCACGCGGCAACGATGGTTACGGCAGGTATCTATATGATAGCCCGCTCTAATATTCTGTTCACCCTTGCGCCGGATACGATGGAAGTGATTGCCATCATCGGTTTAGCTACCGCGGCTTTTGCGGCATTAATTGCGCTTACACAAACAGATATCAAGAAAGTATTGGCTTATTCTACCGTATCGCAACTGGGCTATATGTTTTTAGGCCTGGGCGTTGGTGCTTATACAGGCGCTTTCTTCCATGTACTTACACACGCTTTCTTTAAAGCATTGTTATTCCTGGGGGCAGGTTCTGTTATCCACGCCATGAGCGGGGAGCAGGACATGCGCAAAATGGGCGGATTAAAAGGTAAGATCAAGGTCACTTTTATTACCATGCTGGTTGGTACTATCGCTATAGCGGGTATACCTCCGTTTTCGGGTTTCTTTTCAAAAGACGAAATTTTGGCCGCGGCCTTTGCACATAGTACAACGTTTTATGTAGTGGGTGTTATCACCGCAGGGTTAACCTCGTTCTATATGTTTAGGATGATGTATCTTACCTTCTGGGGTAAGTTCCGCGGGACGCATGAGCAGGAACACCACGTGCACGAGTCGCCTGCAAATATGACCATCCCGTTGATCGTGCTGGCTATATTATCTGCCGTTGCAGGTATGATAGGTGTACCGGCAGTTATGGGAGGCCACCACGAATTAGGCGCTTACCTTGCACCTGTATTTGAAGCATCACATACAATACTTGGCGAGCACGAACTAAGCCATAATACTGAATGGATCCTGATGGGCGCTTCTGTATTGATCGCGTTATTGGCGATGGGCTATGCCTACAGCAAATACGTGAGCGGCTCGCATGTGCCGGTCTCTGATGAGGAAGAACGCCCTGCATTGGCAAACCTATCTTACCATAAATTCTATATCGACGAATTGTATGATAAGATTATCCGAAGGCCTTTGGATGCCATATCGGTGTTCTTTTACAAAGTGGTTGAACTGTTAGGCATAGACGGGTTTGTGAATGGTTTGGGTAAAGGCACATTGGAGACAAGTAAAGGCCTGCGCCTGTTACAAACAGGTAATGTGGGTTTCTACATATTTATGATGGTGGTGGGCATTATTGCCATTTTGGTGTACAGTTTATTTAAAATATAAGCGCTAAGCGCTTACCCTATAAAATGACGGTTAGTATTTTACTTTTTTTACCGGTTTTGGCAGCACTATTGGTGTTGCTGGTTAAGAACGAAGTTGCAAAGCACGCGGCATTATTTTTTGCTGTGATAGAGCTTGGCTTAGCCGGTTATTTCCTTGCGGGTTTTGTGCCCGATGCATCTGTACAATACGGGTTAGACCTGCCGTGGATCCCGCAGATGGGGGTCTACTTTAAGGCAGGTATAGATGGTATCAGCATGGTGATGGTTTTATTGACCACTGTGCTTGTTCCGGTTATTATCCTTACCACTTACAAGCACGAGTATAAAAACGCCAAAGCGTTTTACGCGCTTATCCTGTTTATGCAGGCAGGTTTATTAACCGTGTTTACCGCGCTGGATGGTTTCTTGTTCTACGTAGGATGGGAAGCAGCATTGATCCCTATTTATTTTATTTGCGCGTTATGGGGCGGCGAAAACCGCATCCGTATCAACATTAAATTTTTCATTTATACATTTGCAGGGTCGTTGTTTATGCTGTTGGGTATCATTTACCTGTACCTGCAAACACCGGGCAAGCTATACGATATTAACGGTTTTTACAATTTAAGCCTGACGCTAACACAGCAATCATGGGTTTTCTGGGCGTTCTTCATCGCGTTTGCCATTAAGATGCCTTTGTTCCCGTTCCATACCTGGCAGCCGGACACTTACACCGAAGCACCATCTGCAGGTACCATGATGTTATCGGGTATTATGCTAAAGATGGGTATCTACGGCGTTATCCGCTGGTTGATCCCGAATGCGCCCGCAGGCTTCCTGCAATGGCAAAACCTGGTGATGATATTATCGGTTATTGGTATTGTTTACGCGTCGCTGATAGCATTCAATCAAAAAGACGGTAAGCGTTTGGTTGCTTACTCCTCCATTGCGCACGTTGGCCTTATTGCCGCCGGCATCTTCGCCTGGACAACGCAAGGGGTACAAGGCGCAATGATCCAGATGCTTAGTCACGGTATCAATGTGGTAGGTATGTTCTTTATCTGGGATATCATCAGCCGCCGTTTAAACACCCGTGATATTAACCAGATGGGCGGTATTGCCAAAGTAGCGCCTAATTTTTCTATCGCATTTTTAATCATCCTTTTAGGAACGGTAGCCCTGCCATTAACCAATGGTTTTGTGGGTGAATTTTTGTTGTTGAAAGGGGTTTACAACTATAACATTTGGTTTGCCGCGGTTGCGGGTTTAACTATCATATTCGGCGCGGTTTATATGCTGCGTATGTACAAAAATGTAATGCAGGGCGAAACCAACGAATTAACCATCACCTTTACGGATATAGCCGGTTCAGAAAAATTGGTACTTGGTATAATTTGCGTGCTGATCATCGCCATCGGTGTATATCCGCAACCTATCCTGCATATCTCAGAAGCTGCGGTTACCAATTTGGTAAACACAGTAAGCGCAAAATTTAACAACGGAGGCTTTTAGAATTTATATATGACTACGCTAATAATCATATCTGTTTTACCCATCGTAATTTTATACCTGGGTTTATATAAAGTTCAGAAAGCTTTATTGCCGGTAACCGTAATTGGTTTGCTGGTAGCTTTAGGTGCAGCCGTTGCACAATGGAACGACAACGCTGTGCCAATTTACAGCGGCATGATGTTGTTTAACAATTTCTCTGTCGCGTTTTCGGTAGTAAGCATCGTCTCAACCATTTTGATCTTGCTTTTATCTAAAGGATACTTTGAGAAAATAAGCAACCACATTGCAGAGTACTATGCCATCATCCTATTCTCGTTGGCAGGGATCATCGTAATGGTATCATACCATAATTTGGTGATGATGTTTATCGGCATCGAGATCATGTCGGTAAGCTTATACATCCTTGCGGGGATCCGTAAAAGCGATTTCGCGTCAAATGAGGCCGCTTTAAAGTACTTTTTGATGGGTGCTTTTTCAACGGGTTTCCTGTTATTTGGTATCACCTTGTTATATGGTTCTTCAGGTTCTTTTGATTTGGATATGATCCGCGAGTGGGTAGTTACCCATCCCCGTAATATCGACCCAATGTTTTATACAGGTATCCTGCTGGTAATCGTGGGCCTCTGCTTCAAGGTAGGCGCTGCACCGTTCCATTTCTGGACGCCGGATGTTTACGAAGGCGCGCCTTCGCTGATCACCCTGTTCATGTCTACCGTGGTTAAGGTTGCAGGTTTCGCGGCTTTCCTGCGTTTATTCGCGGCTTGTTTCTCAACCATCGCCGCCTTTTGGACACCCGTGTTACTGGCTATAACCATCGCTACTTTGTTTATAGGTAACATAACAGCCCTATATCAACAAAGCTTTAAACGTATGATGGCTTTTTCGAGCATATCGCATGCGGGCTACCTGTTGTTTGCTATTGTAGCTTTAGGTGCTGGTTCGGCTAATTCGGTATTTGTGTATGCTACGGCTTATTCTATCGCTTCTATCATCGCCTTTGGTGCATTGATACTGGTAAGGCAGCAAACCGGCAGCGATAACTTTGAAGGATTTAACGGCTTGGCTAAGAAAAATCCTTTCCTGGCATTGGTACTTACCGTAAGCATGTTATCATTAGCGGGCATCCCGTTAACGGCCGGCTTTATTGGCAAATTTTTTATGTTTACCGGTGCTTTGGCACAATACAATACCTGGTTGGTAATAGTTGCGGTGGTTAACGCCATCATCAGCATCTTTTACTATTTCAGGGTTATTATAGCCATGTATTTCCGCAATGCAGAACGTGCCGAGGTTGAAGTACCCGCTTACTATAAGTTTGTATTAGGCTTTTCTGCCATTGCAACCATCGTTATCGGCGTTTATCCGTCATTTATATCTGCCCTTATTTAATAAGGTACGTAACTACAATTTGATTTAATATTTGTAGTTTTACGGATATAGTTAATGGAAAACTTTTGGGAATACCTTCAAAATTTAACCGACGCACAGTCTATTTTAAGCAGTGGGGGCTTTTACCTGTTGCTTATTGTGATATATGCTGAGACGGGTTTGTTTTTTGGTTTCTTCTTACCCGGCGATTATTTGCTGTTCCTGGCGGGGTTGTTAAGCGCGGCAGGTATCATCCATGTCCCTATTTACACACTGGTACTTTCTTTGATAGCAGCTGGCATTTTGGGTAATTACACAGGTTATTGGTTTGGCTACCGAACGGGGCCTGTACTGTTCAGCAAGAACGATTCCTTCTTTTTTAAGAAGCGTTATATAGTAGTCGCCGAAGAGTTTTACGCCAAATACGGCGGCATGGCTTTGATTTTAGGCAGATTTTTCCCGATAGTTAGAACTTTTGCCCCTATATTTGCAGGTGTTGTAAAAGTCGACTTTAAAAAATTTACCATTTACAACATAATTGGGAGCGTTGCCTGGGTAACAACATTAACCTTAGCGGGTTATTTTTTGGGCAGGCGGTTCCCCGACTTAAAAGATTACCTGCAGTATATTGTACTGGGGTTAATAATAATTACAACAATTCCGCTGATTATTGCTTTTGTGAAAAGACAATACGCAAAATCAAAAGACGTAAATTAATATATACAGATACATGAGCACACAACATCCCTGGCATCAGGTTTCACCGGGTGATAATATTCCTGAGATAGTAAACGCGATAATTGAGATACCAAAAGGTTCTAAAGCAAAATACGAGATAGACAAAGAGTCGGGCTTGTTAAAGCTGGACAGGGTGTTATTTTCGTCGGTAATGTACCCGGCCAACTACGGTTTTATTCCGCAAACTTATTGTGATGATAATGACCCTTTGGATATCCTGGTGCTTTGTTCAACAGACGTTTTCCCGATGTCTATCATCGAAGCGAAAGTAGTAGGCGTTATGCACATGGTTGATAACGGCGAGCAGGATGATAAGATCATCGCGGTAGCAAAAAACGACATGTCGGTTAATTACATTAACGACCTTGCCGAACTGCCGCCACACGCTATGAAAGAGATAGTACGCTTTTTTAGCGATTATAAAATACTGGAGGGTAAAAACGTAACCATTGAGCACTTGCTGGGTGTACGTTACGCGCACAAAGTGATACAAGAGGGTTTAGACCTTTATAAGTCTACCTTCCCCGATAACAAATAAAACAATAAATGGACCCCGGACCTTACGAAATTAATGCCTTCTATATTTTCCTTACCATATTTCTGGTATTGCTAAACGGATTTTTCGTGGCAGCAGAATTTGCCATGGTGAGGGTGCGGGGCTCGCAAATTGAAATCAAAGCCAAATCTGGCAGCGGTGTAGCTAAAGTTGCAAGGGGCATTTTACATAATTTAGATGGTTACCTGGCTGCCACGCAGCTCGGTATCACCATTGCATCACTGGGCTTGGGTGTTGTGGGCGAGGGCGTTGTTACGAACATTGTACTGCGCGCTTTTCTGGCTTTAGGCATCACGCTTACGCCGGGCTTTGTCACCGCAAGCCATGTACTTTCGTTTGTAGCTATAACGGTTTTGCACATTGTATTTGGCGAACTTGCTCCAAAATCATTAGCGATCCAAAAATCGGTACGTACAACGCTGGCGGTTTCGTTACCGTTAAGGGCGTTTTTTATTGCAGCCAGGCCATTTATATGGGTGTTAAATGGCTTTGCAAATTTTATCCTGAAGTTATTTGGTATAACCACTTTAGAAGGTGGCGAAGCACATCACTCATCAGAAGAGTTACAGTACCTGCTTGAACAAGGCAAGGAGACCGGCGCATTGGATTCAAACGAGCACGAATTGATTCAAAATGTGTTTGATTTTAATGAGCGCGTGGTAAAGAATATTATGGTGCCACGTACCAAGATATCGGGCATTGAGCTTGATACCAGTAAGGAAGTGCTTTTAGAAATATTGATCACTGAAGGATACTCTCGCATGCCGGTATTTGATGAAGTGATAGATAAAATTGTTGGTATTGTACACGCTAAAGATATTTTGCCACTGTTGGCCCGTGGTGAACAAATTGTATTGAAAGATATTATCCGCAAGCCATATTTTATCCCCGAAACCAAAAAGATAAACGACCTGATGGCTGAACTGCAGCAAAAGCGCATCCAGATAGCAATTGTATCTGACGAGTTTGGTGGTACTGCCGGGATGGTTACGCTGGAAGATATTGTAGAAGAATTGGTTGGCGAGATCCAGGATGAGTTTGACGAAGAGAAACCAATTGTTGAGAAATTGAACGACCGCGAATTTGTGGTTAACGCGCTTGCACCGATATATGATGTGAATGAGCATCTGCCGCATGACCTGCCCGAGGATGGCGATTTTGATACCGTATCCGGGTGGTTGGGCCATATTTTTGGTAAGATCCCTGATGTGGGCGAGCAAAAAGAAAGTAATGGCTACAACATCACTGTACTAAAAAAATCTGACCAGAACATCGAATCTGTAAAACTGGAGTTGCTTATTAACGAAGAGGACGCCGTAGATTTACATTAATGGCCAGTACCAAGTAGTTTGTATCACGACCTGGATATGCTACTTCTAAAAATCTTGATACTTGATACTAACTACCTGATACTAAAAAAGGAACATGCAGCTTTTTTATACGCCGGATATCGACCCAACTTTCTCGCAATACTTTTTAAGCGAAGAAGAAAGTAAACATGCCGTACGCGTGCTACGCCTTAGCGTTGGCGATGACGTTACACTTATAGATGGCAAAGGCGGATTATACCAAGCTGAAATAAAAGATGCCCACCCCAAGCGGACCATCCTTCAAATAAATTCGGTTGCCACCGGGTTTAACAAACGCAACCATTACCTGCACATTGCCATAGCGCCAACTAAAAATTTGGATAGGGTTGAGTGGTTTCTGGAGAAAGCTACCGAGATAGGTATAGATGAGATCTCGCTTATTATCTGTCAGCGATCCGAACGTAAAGAGGCCAAGGTGGAACGCTTGGATAAGATCATTACATCAGCTATTAAGCAATCCATTAAGGCGTATCACCCGGTACTGAATGCTCCTGTTTCGTTAAGCCAATTTTTGAAGCAGCCGTTTAACGGACAAAAATTTATAGCACACTGCGATGGTGGGGAAAAGGCAGAACTGGCACAATCTATAGAGAAACAAAACCGTTATTTGATACTGATAGGCCCCGAAGGTGATTTTAGTCCGGCCGAAGTGGATGCCGCTTTGCAGAACGGATATAAAGCCATAACTTTAGGAGAAAGCCGCCTGCGTACCGAAACAGCCGCCCTTGAAGCCTGCTTTGAGGTGAATTTTTTGAACCGATAAATGAGAAGATCCATTTTTGTTGCCACCGCTATTGGCCTGATGTTTTGCATCAGCAGCTTTACAGCGCCGTCATACAAAATGGGCAGGCTAAAATATAACGGAGGCGGCGATTGGTATGGCGACCGTACCGCACTGGTAAACCTCATCAAATTTTGTAACGATAACCTAAAGACCAACTTTATGCCCGAGGAAGAAGTGGTTGAGGTGGGCAGCGACCAGATCTATAATTACCCCTTCGTATTTATGACCGGCCATGGCAACGTGATATTTAGCGACCAAGAGGCACGCAACCTGCGCAAGTATTTAACGGGTGGTGGTTTTTTGCATATCGATGATAACTACGGGTTTGATAAATTCATTCGCCCGCAAATGAAAAAGGTATTCCCCGAATTAGATTTCGTGGAACTGCCGGCCAATTACGCCATCTATCACCAGAAATTTAGTTTCCCTAATGGGTTGCCTAAGATCCACGAACACGATGGTAAACGCCCGCAAGGCTTTGGCCTTGTTTACAAAGGCCGCCTGGTATGTTTTTACAGCTTTGAGTGTGATTTAGGAAACGGCTGGGAAGATTATGGCACCTATGCCGGCGACAGCCAGGATGCGCGTTTAAAGGCGCTTAAAATGGGTGCAAACCTTATCCAATATATTTTTATCAAATAGAGTAGGTATTCTTTTTAATTCTTAAGTCCCAAAGACGGCGGAGCCTTCTTGAGAGCCATAACAAAATAATTAACTTCGAAAAAATTACGGATCAGACGATATGTACAAAATAAAGGTTAATACGAAGCACGATTTTGAGGTAGACAAAAAAGCCGATGCGCTAACCGTTAACGGCGAAGCCATCGATGCCGATATACAGCAACTGAATGATCTGTTGTATCATGTAATAAACAACAATGGATCATACAACGCCGAGGTAGTAAGCTTTGACCGCGAAGCAAAAACTGCCGAGATAAAGGTAAACAACAATATTTACAAAGTTGCGGCTAAAGATCAGTTTGACGTACTGCTGGATAAGATGGGTCTAAGCAACCTCATGACCGCCAAAGTGAGCGAGATAAAAGCGCCTATGCCCGGCATGGTATTAAAAGTACTGGTAGAAGAAGGCGCCGAGATTAAAAAAGGCGACAACCTGTTTGTGCTGGAAGCCATGAAGATGGAAAACATCATCAAGGCCCCTGCAGATGTAACCATTAAAACCATCAAAATAAAGCCCGGCGATAAAGTTGAAAAAGGACAGATATTAATGATTTTCTAATCGCCCCTAAAAAACGGTAAGCCACATCAAATTTTGTTGTGGCTTTTTTGTTACAGTTATTACATCTCTATAATTTTGATAAATTAATGATTGGACAAATTATATTTTGATTTGCGAATTGTGTTGGTTAATTTGCATTGTCCAACTAAAGCATTGCCAACATGAAAACCATCGTCTTAACCGCGTTCATCTGCCTCGTGCTATCTACTGCCAACGGGCAGGAAAAAGGAATAAACTTTCAGACCAAACTAACCTGGGCACAGGTAAAGGAAAAGGCTCAAAAAGAGAATAAGTACATTTTTGTAGATTGCTATACCACTTGGTGTGTGCCATGCAAGGTGATGGCGAAAGATGTTTTTACCAAGCCCGAAGTATCGAACTTTTTCAATGAAAAATTTGTGAGTGTGGCACTGCAGTTTGATGAAACTAAAAAGGACGATGCCGATACCAAAAGCTGGCGCGCCGAAGTACAAAGGATAGGGACAGAATACAAGGTAAATGCTTATCCAACCTACTTGTTCTTTAATCCCGACGGGGCCTTGGTACATAGTATAATTGGCGGCTCGGACGCTGCAACGTTTCTTGAAAAATCGAAGGCTGCTTTAAACCCTGCCAGCCAGCTGGTAAACCTTAAAAAGCAATATGCCGATGGCAACCGCTCGCCCGAATTTATGTTAACTTTTATAAAAGCACTTGGCACGGCGTGGGACGGGCAAACCGCCGACGTGATCAACGTTTATCTGCCAACCCAAAAAGATCTGCTTACGCAGGGAAACTTACAGCTTATTTACCAGTCTACTAAAAAGTCTGCCGACCCCGGCTATAAAATAATACGCGAACATAGCAAGGAATTTGACGCCGTAAACGGCCCCGGTGTTAGCCGCACAATTATTAGTACCATAGCATTTGATGAGTTGGTATTACCTATAGTGCGTAAAAATGGTGCGCGCGTTAACAACGGCGGCATGTATTTTTATACAGGCGAGATCAATAAAAACGTAGATTGGGCAGCGGTAAAAGCGAAACTAAAAGCTGGCTACCCGGATTTGGCCGATGATATATTTGCCACCTCCAGGTTATCCTATTTGCGAGATCGTGAGGACTGGCCAACTTATGTTACCGAGGCCAACGCCTATGCGGATAAATACAACGACACAGAACATGCCGACCAGATAGACACTTTTGCCAATTATATTTACCTTTTTACAGATGATAAAAAGTGCCTGGAAGGTAGCTTAAATTTAACCAGAAAAGTACTTGCTATTGATGGGCCTAAAAAAGACTGGTACCTGATAATGTACGCCAATCTACTCCACAAGACCGGTAAAAAGGACGAAGCCCTCGCAATAGCCGCCGATGGTATAAAACGCCTTGGCGATAAAGCCTATGGGTTTAAAGAATTACAGGACCGGTTAACCAAAAAGGAAACCGCGCAGCAATAGCAGCCCTAACTTAACTCGCCTAACTTCATTAAGGCATAAAATAGCCCGGTGCAATGTAATGCCTGGGCTATTTTATTTTCGGCCAGCAACTGTTTCACTTCGGCAATGGTATATTCTTCTACCACGATGCGTTCGTGCTCGTCAAGCTGTTGTTCCTGTACTTTTTTACCGCCTTTGGCCAGGTAGCAAAAGGTTTTGTTATTCGCGGTAGATGGATTGGCGTACACGGTGCTGATCAGTTCTACCTGGTCGAATAGGTAGCCGGTCTCTTCCAGTAACTCGCGGCGCATTCCTTCTTCCGGGTTCTCACCATCCTCAATTACACCACCGGGGATCTCAAGCGATACGATATTGGCGGCATGCCTGTATTGGCGCACCATCAAAATCTTGTTATCCTGGGTTATAGCAACTGCGTTTGCCCAGTTAGGATATTCTAATACGTAGTATTCGTCTACAATAGTGCCGTCAGGCATTTCGCATTTGTCGCTGCGCAGCGTGGCCCACGGGCCTTTATGGATATAGTGTGATGAAAGGATTGTCCAGTTAAGTTCTGTCATGTTGCAAATATATAGGGCTTTTTATAAAAAAAAAGAGACGCATATAATGCATCTCTACTATAAATATTTAAATCATTAAACTTCTCTTTTTTAGAATTAAGCGATTAGAATTAGAAGTTTTAAAATTACCAACTACCGCTGCTTCCGCCGCCCCCGCCGCTCCCACCGCCAAAGCCGCCGAAACCACCACCGCCTCCGCCACCTCCGGAGAAACCTCCCCAGTCGCTGCCGCTGCTCCGGCCGCTGCCACCAAGCATGCTGCCTGCCAAAAACCACCAGAACGGACTCGCGCCGCCGCGGCCGCCAATAATACGGCCGCCGCCGCCACCGCCACGTTTGCTGAAAATGATGATCAGTACTACTACAACGACGATCACAATAAACCCTATCGGGCTGCCATCGCCTTTGCGTTTAACTGCTCTTGCGTCGGCTTTGTATTCGCCACGCATCGCTTTAATAATATCATCCGTAGCGGCATCCAATCCGCCATAATAATCATTAGCCTTAAAACGGGGCTTCATATCGTTTTGGATGATCTGTTGGGTGGTAATATCAGGCAATGCACCTTCAGCACCGTAGCCTGTTTGGATGGCCATCTTGCGGTCGTCTATAGCTACCAGTATCAAAACACCATTGTTTTTTTCTTTTGTACCGATGCCCCATTTCCTTAATAACTCAACACCGTATTGGTTGATATCATAATCCTTAGTGGTTTTAATAATTACAACCGCAATTTGGGTACTGGTAGAATCGTTATAGGCATTTAGCTTATCCTCAAGTTTTATCTTATCAGATGCCGAGAGGGTGTTGGTGTAATCGGTAACTAATGTGCCCGATTTTTCAGGAATATCTTGTGAGAAGGTTGTACTGATACAAAGCATCAGCCCAAGCCATAGTATTGTTTTCTTTAACATCACTTGTTGTTAATTGCCATCCATAAAGGCGATATCATCGGGCAGTTCATTCTTGTCGTTAAGCAGGTTCGGGAAGTATCTCTGTAGATGCTCGCCGGCTTCTTTTATCCCCGTAATGATGCCCTCTACCAAGTTGCCATATTTGAAATGGTTAAGCATACTTTCTTTTGTGGTGTCCCAAAAATCGGCAGGTACAACACTGTTTATACCGGCATCGCCAATAATAGCAAATTTACGGTCCACCGTGGCTACGTAAATAAGTACCCCGTTGCGCAGCTTGGTTTTGTGCATTTCCAGTTTGGCGAAGTATTTAGCGGCACGGTCGAGCGGGTCGTCGCTGCAAGTTTTTTCCATGCAAACACGCACTTCGCCGCTGGTGTTCTTTTCGGCATCGGCAACAGCTTGCTGTATGCGTTGTTGCTCGTCTTCGGTAAATACGGCCATTGGTTAATTAGTGATTTAGTGATTGATTGTCCCGATAGTTATCGGGATTAGTAATTTAAGAATGTTAGCGAATAAGCGATCTTCAAATCACTAATTCGCTAACGCATTAAATCGCTAATTAGAACGCTACTTTTGGTGCTTTATCAGAACCGGCTTCGCTTTGGAAATACCCTTTAACAGGGAAACCAAACAACTTAGCGGTAATATTAGCCGGGAACGTACGAACCTTACTATTGTACGCCTGTACCGACTCATTAAAATCTCGGCGGGCTACACCAATACGGTTCTCAGTACCCTCTAACTGTACTTGTAAATTCCTGAAGGCATCGTTAGCCCTAAGCGTAGGATAGTTTTCTGATGCAACCAATAAACGGCCTAAAGCGGTGCTTAACTGGCCTTGTGCTTCCTGGTATTTCTGGATGGTTTCCGGTGTAAGTTTAGTTGGATCAACCTGGATTGAGGTAGCCCTTGCGCGTGCATTGGTTACTTCGGTTAAGGTTCCTTTTTCAAAGTTAGCTTCGCCTTTTACGGTTGATACCAGGTTAGGTATAAGGTCGCTGCGGCGTTGGTACTGGGTTTGCACTTCGCCCCATTTGCCTTGAACGTTCTCGTCAGATTTTACCATGCCATTGTAACTGCAGCCACCCATTAGGGCCAATACTACAACAACAGCTATTACGATAAGTAGATTTTTCATTTGTGTGTTTTTGTTTATTTATAGTGATGTGAATTTACAAATTAGATTACAAAACCTGTACCGTTGTTACAAAACGCAGCATTTACGCCATAATGGCAACAATTAGCTGTGTAAATGTAATTAAATACCGCTAACAAGCTATATGATTTTATATTTGCCAACGTTAACACGTTACTGATCACGCATTATCATCCCAGCAATAAATGAAAAAGATATTTTCTGCTCTTTTAATTTGTACCGGCCTGCATGCAGCGGCCCAAAAACCCCACGAAAACTTAGTGCAATACGTAAAGCCTATTATCGGCACACAACGTATGGGCCATACATATCCGGGCGCAACCGTACCTTTCGGCATGGTGCAGCTTAGCCCCGAAACTGATACCGCCAGTTACGAACTTAACGGTAAATACAACCCTAAAGTTTATGAGTACTGCGCAGGTTACCAATACGAGGATAAAACCATTGTAGGCTTTAGCCACACCCACTTTAGTGGTACAGGCCACTCAGACCTGGGTGATTTTTTAATTATGCCAACTGTGGGTGCTTTAAAACTTAACCCCGGCGTTGCCGATAAACCGGGCAGCGGTTACCGCTCGGCTTTCTCGCATGCTAACGAAGTAAGCGCGGCCAACTACTACAAGGTAAAGCTCGATGCCTCAAACATTACCGCCGAAATGACCACCAGCACCCGTGTTGGTTTCCACCAATACACTTTCCCAAAATCAGATCAATCGCATATTATTTTAGATCTGATGGCGGGTATCTATAATTATCCCGACAAAACTGTTTGGACTTACGTAAAGATCCTGAACGATAGCACACTGGTAGGTTACCGCCAAACAAACGGCTGGGCACGTACCCGCAACCTGTACTTTGCTATGGCGTTCAACAAAAAGTTTACTCAGCATGGGTTTAAGAAATATGATAAGCGCGAAGTTTATGGCGGTTTCTGGGGTAAATTCAATCAATCGAAAAACTTCCCGGAGATAGCAGGCAAGCAGATCCGCGCTTACTTTGATTTTAAAACCGAAGAGGGCGAAAAGATCAAGATAAAATTCGCGTTATCGCCGGTGAGCATGGATGGCGCAATGGCAAATATGCAAGCCGAAGTACCGGGCTGGGATTTTGACAAAGTAAAAAACGACGGGCAAGCACAGTGGGAAAAAGAGTTGGAGAAAATTACAATCAACGCTTCTACAGAGCGCAAGCAGGATTTTTATACCGCCATGTACCACACCATGATCAACCCGACCATTTACATGGATGTTGACGGGCAGTACAAAGGCCTCGACCAAAATATTCATAAGGCGGATGGCTTTACCAACTATACCACCTTCTCGTTATGGGATACTTACCGCGCTTTGCACCCGCTGTTTAATATTATTCAGCCGCAACGTAATGCAGATATGGTAAAATCGATGATGGTACATTTTGATCAAAGCCCCGAAGGGATGCTACCTGTTTGGAGCAACTCGGGTAATGAGAACTGGTGTATGAGCGGCTACCACAGCGTATCTGTAATTGCCGATGCTGTTGTTAAAGGCAACGCGCCGTTTGATACCGAAAAAGCTTTAGCTGACTGTGTGGCTACAGCGCGCCACCGCAGTTATGAGGGTATTGGCGAGTATATGGATAAAGGATATATCCCTGATGAGAAAACAGGTGTATCGGTATCTAACACTTTAGAGTATGCTTATGACGATTGGGCTATTGCACAAATGGCTAAGAAATTAGGTAAAACGGACATCTATAATGAATTTATAAAACGCAGCGAGAATTATAAAAATGTGTACGACAGCAAATCGGGCTTTATGAGGCCAAGACTCGCAGATGGTACTTTCCGCGCTAAGTTTGACCCATTAAGCACCATTAACGAAGGTTTTATTGAGGGTAATGCCTGGAATTACACGCTGTTTGCACCTCAAGATCCCGAAGGTTTAATAAAACTGATGGGAGGCAACAAGCGCTTTGTGCCTTATTTAGATTCGTTGTTTACCATGAACCTGCCGGATAAATACTTTGCCGAAACAGAAGATATTACCCGCGACGGTATCATTGGCAACTACGTGCACGGTAACGAGCCATCGCACCACGTCGCATATTTGTACAACTGGACAAACCAACCATGGAAAACTCAGGAACGGATCCGAATGATATTGCCACGTATGTACAAACCAACCCCGGATGGTTTGGGCGGTAACGACGATACCGGCCAGATGAGTGCCTGGTACATTTTCAGTTCGATGGGTTTTTATCCTGTAGCGCCGGGTTCAGTTGATTACTCCATCGGTAGTCCATCTGTAAACAACGCCACCATACAGGTTGGAAGCGGTAAAACTTTTAACATCGTTGTGAAAAACCAAAGCGAGAAAAACGTTTACGTACAAAAAATGACCCTGAACGGTAAGCCATATACGGCCTTAACCTTAACCCACCAAGATATTATGAATGGGGGCGAGATGGTGTTTTACATGAGTGCAAAGCACAAATAAGAAAATAGAGTGAGGAGTAGAGATTAGTTGAATAATATTGAATAAATATTGTCGAAGTATAATTGAAAGGTGGGTAGCGGGAGTTGCTCACCTTTTTGATTTATTGATCAATCCGGCGGGCTTGCCGGTAACAATCAATAAATCGTTGTGATTAGGTTTGTATAGGTTATTCTATAAATTCTTTAATTAAAAAAATTCCGGTTCAGACGAACTTACTATCCTGCCATGCAGTGGCGCTCTCTTATAGCCAGGCTGTTCAATTTTTCTTTAAGGATGGTGCGGGCACGGTGCAGAGTAGTGCGCGATAATAATTCGCTCATGCCTAATTTGCTTCCTATTTCCTGGTGAGAAAAACCTTCTATAGCGTACATGTTAAATACCGAACGGTAGGTGTCCGGTAACTGTTGCACCATGTTCATCAGGTCGCGGGCTTCTAAACCGTTATCGTTGTAGCTGCTGCTAACCGGAATGCCTTGCTCAGCAAAATCCTCAACCAAAACCACATTTTTAGCCTTGCGGTAACGCGAAATAGCACTGTGTACCATAATACGGCGGATCCATCCTTCAAGGCTCCCTTCGCCACGGTAATTGCCCATGTTCTTAAACATTTTTATAAAGCCTTCCTGCAATATATCCTGGGCTTCGTCTTTATCTTTAGCATAGCGCAGGCAAACGGCAAGCATTTTTGGCGCTAATACCTTATATAACATTTCTTGTTGCTTTCTGTCGTTACGCAGGCAACCATCCCAAAGGGTTTGTAAGCGGTTATCAACGGTAGTCATCATCATCTTCATTATTTAATATGTAATGGCCTATGCCAAAATGCAACCATTTTTATAAGTTGTTGATTTTAAGGTATATAAATTATATGATGAGTGAAAAGTGTTCGGTATCGTACGGTCAACCGTTCTTTACCGAACGTCTTTTTTAAAAAAAGACTGCCCACTGCCAACTAAAAACTGCTAACCGAAAATATTATCTTTGCACTATCCGGGATAAAAACCCGGCAATAGCAACATGGTAAAAGAAGTAGAAATTGTATGCCCGCCCGGGGAGCAGGAAGATGAAGCAGTTTTAATTGGTCTGGCTTCGACAGCAATAAATATCCCGCAGCAAAAAATTACCGGTATCAAGATCCTAAAGCGGTCTATTGACGCGCGTGGCCGAAAGGTGCTTTACCGCATGCAGGTACGCGTCTTTGTAGATGAGCCTGTACAAACGGAGATCTATACCCCCGAATATAAAAGCATTAAGGATAGTAAAAAAGTGCTGATAGTGGGTGCCGGCCCTGCGGGGATCTTCGCCGCGCTGCAATGTATTGAACAAGGGCTAAAACCTATGATACTGGAGCGAGGTAAAGATGTTAAACAACGCCGCCGTGACTTGGCGAATATCAACAAACAAGGCCTGGTAAACCCCGAAAGCAATTATTGCTTTGGCGAGGGCGGGGCAGGCACATACTCCGACGGTAAACTTTACACCCGCAGCACCAAGCGTGGCGATGTGAATAGCGTACTTAAAACTTTTGTAGCCCATGGTGCGACCGATGATATTTTGGTGGATGCCCGCCCGCACATCGGCACCAATAAACTACCGCAAATAATCACCGCCATGCGCGAAAGTATTTTAGAAGCAGGCGGCGAGTTTTTATTTGACACCAAGGTAACCAGCCTGTTGGTGAGTTTCGGTAAGATACAAGGCGTACAATTAGCCAATGGCGAAAAGCTATTGGCAGATGCCGTAATATTGGCTACAGGCCACTCGGCACATGATGTTTTCAGGATGCTGTATAGCCAGGATATTTTAATAGAGGCCAAGCCATTTGCACTCGGCGTACGGATAGAACATCCGCAGGAAATTATTGACCGTGCCCAGTACCACTGTGAATACCGCGGCCCGGATTTGCCCCCTTCATACTATAATTTGGTGGAACAGGTGGAGGATAGAGGTGTGTTTTCGTTTTGTATGTGCCCCGGCGGAATTATTGCCCCCTGTGCTACCGCGCAGGATGAGATAGTAGTGAACGGTTGGAGCCCAAGCAAACGCAATAATCCTTTTGCCAACTCGGGTACGGTGGTACAGATAAACATGGAAGACGTAAAGGGGGATATGAACGATCCCTTTCGCATGCTGAACTTTCAGCAACAGGTAGAGCACCTGGCTTTTAAAGCCGGCGGCGGTAACCTGGTTGCCCCTGGCCAGCGCATGGTTGATTTTGTAGAAGGCCGTGTATCTTTGGATTTGCCCGAAAACTCTTACCTGCCCGGTTGCAAAAGTGTAGACCTGAAAGAGGTGCTTCCTGACTGGATCCATAACCGCCTGCGCAAAGCATTGCCTGCATTTGGCCGTAAAATGAAGGGGTATTATACAAATGAAGCCATATTAGTAGGGGTAGAATCGCGCACGTCATCGCCCATCAAAGTGCCCCGCGACCGCGAAACCTTTCAACACCCGCAGGTAGCAGGTTTGTTTCCTTGTGGCGAAGGTGCGGGTTATGCCGGAGGTATAATCTCCGCCGCGATTGATGGTGTCAATTGCGCTGACGGGGTAAAAAGGTATTTTAGTTAATTAAAACGCGTCATTGCGAGGTACGAAGCAATCTCTACACAAGCAGGTCCGCCCTGTATAGCAAAGAGATTGCTTCGTGCCTCGCAATGACGCGAGGAGAATAATTTACTTAATAAGGCAGTTCCTCGCAGGTAAACCCGGCTATTTGCAGCATGTGATTTATAGTTTGCGGCTCAACGCCGCTGCTTACAACGCGCAGGATATTGTCGCAATCTTCCAAATCAAAATTATATTGGCGTATCTCGGCCAGCGAAGTTAGCAGCGGATGGATCCGGCTTACTTCCTGCTTGTTGGTAACGCTTGTTTTAAATATCAGCACATCCATGATAGAGTGAGTTTTTAGTTGTAGGTTATTGGGGTGCGGGATTCCGGTGTGGGGAGCGGCTATAAATTGATTACTCCTCGCTTCCCACACCTCGGTCCGGCATTTATTCTTTTTCTGCAATCGGCTCGTCTTTCCAGGCATCGCGCCAATCCTTACGCTCGTTGCGTGGTTTGCACCAGGCAAAGCGGCTTTCCATTTGCTCCTTAAAACGTGTACGATCTTCCGGCGACATGTCTTTTAGCCTTTCTTCCATCATTTGCTTACGGCGCATCCATGGTGGGCCACCCCCGCCCCGGCCTTTGGGCCCGCCAAAACCAAATAGTATTTTACATAGCACAAATATGCCCATGGCCTGCCAGTAAGTAATGGTTGTTACGTGTAAAATATCGGGTAGCAGGTTGTTCCAAAGCTGCATTACTACATAACTAACAAGAGCTAATATGGCTGCGATGCCTATGGGGAAAAATATGAACCTGCGTTCGTAAAATAACTTTTTCATTTTGTTTCTTTTTTTAATATTCTGTAATTTCTTTATACAATTGTTTTAACCGCTTACGCAGATGCAATACTGCGTAGCGTTTACGCGATACAAGCGTGTTGATGTTCTCGCCTGTTTTTTGGGCTATCTCTTCAAACGGCATATCGTCAAGCTCCTGCCAAATAAATACCTGGCGTTGGTTTTCGGGCAGCTCGTCAAGCGCTATAAAAAGCTGGTCCCAAAAAAGATTGCGCAGGTAAGTGGTTTCGGGCGTGGTTGGTTCGGTAAGCAGTATCGATTGAAAATCAAAATTATCTTCCTCGTCATCACCCGCGGCAGGCAACATATCATCCAACAAGGTTTCGGTACGTTTTTTATGCTTGTCGATGATCCTGTTTTTTGCCACACGGTACAACCACGCGCTGGTTTGCTCTATAGGCCCGGCATTTACCACATTGCTAAACTGATACCAAACATCCTGCAGGATGTCCTCTGCATCGGCATCGTTTTTTACCCGCTTGCGGATAAATCCCAACAGGCTTTTACCATACGACGCAATGGTTTGTATGATATGGCTGTTGTTATCCTGGGGCATCGATGCTGCTGTCAATTTATGATGTGTTTAAATATAAAGACGAGCCACCTTTAAAAACATTTTAAATTATTTTATTTTTTTGGAGATAGGATGGGTAAGCGAGGCAGGGCGGGTTTACTCACCCCGTCCCGGTAGCTATCGGGATCGCTGCGCTCGTCTACCCTCTCTTCGCTGCGCGGAAAGAGGGTAAAAAAAAGTTATTAATATTCAAACCCCCTCTTTGCGAAGCAGAAAGGGGGTGATGGGGGAGTAAATTTTACTACAACGTTATTGCCATAGTTGGCGTTCGGTCGCTTTCGTTCTTAAGCCTGTCAAGCGCGGTTACAACGTAGAAATAGGTTTGCCCTTTTTGGACGTTACTATCCATATATAATGGCTCGGTATCGTATTGGATATGCAGGATGTTTTTGGGATCGCCCAGGTCAAATTTCTCATTTCCCTGGAAACGGTAAATCACATAACCATAAACGGTTTCATTATCCGCAGCGGGCAATGGTGCCTGCCATCTCAGCATTATACCCTTTGCTTCGGGTTTAGCAGTGAAAGCCTGCGGGGCATTCGGCGGGATCGAATCTCGCCATAGCATTGGTGGCGGCAGGGCCGGGTATCGGTAAAAATCTTTCTTTAAAGTATCTACCAAATGATTAGCATTGGCCATCAACGTTTGCGACCTAAAGTAAACACTGCCCTGCACTCTCGGGTTAGCCCGGATCAAACGTAACTGGTTTGGTATCTCAGATGGGTTTTTAAACGCGGGGCTGCGCTGCTCATAAAAGCGGTATGGCCCCTGGCCAATGTATAAATGCCTGTTGTAAGTATTGTTGCTCCACCAGTTTAACAAGGTATCAAATGATGCGGCGCGGTTGCCAATGTGCCAGTAAATTTGCGGGTTAATGTAATCTATCCAGCCTTCCTGCATCCATTTGCGGCTATCGGCAAAGTTTTCGATGTATGACGAACCACCATTGGTGGCAGAACCATCGGGGTGCTGGCTTTTATTGGCCCAAATACCAAACGGACTGATACCGAACTTCATATTTGGTTTATACTTGTGGATGCTGTCGGTAAGCATGTGCACCAGTTTATCAACGTTATCGCGGCGCCAATCTTTTATATTATCAAAGCCCTCGCCGTATTTGTTAAAAGCATCCAAGTCGTTTATTACTTGGCCTCTTACCGGGTAGGGGTAAAAGTAATCGTCCATGTGAATGCCGTCAACATCGTAGTTTTTTACCACATCTAATATTACCTGCACAATGTATTCGCGCACCTCGGGTAAACCGGGGTTAAATAATTTTATGCCATCGTAATAAAAAAACCACTCGGGTTTAGTGCGGGTGATATGATTAAGTGCCAGGGTCCAAAATTTATTATCAAAGGTTGCACGGTAGGGGTTAAACCAGGCGTGCAGTTCCATGCCGCGCTTATGGGCTTCGGTAGTGGCAAATTCTAAAGGATCGTAACCGGGTTCCCGGCCTTGGGTGCCGGTTAAATATTTTGACCATGGCTCACGGCTTTTAGCGTAAAATGCATCGGCCGCCGGCCTTACCTGGAACATAATGGCATTGATACCCGCCTGCTGATGAAAATTCAATTGGTTTAGCAAGTCTTTTTTTTGAGCTTCGGCAGTAGCGCGGGCATTGGTTGGCCAATCGAGGTTTACAACGGTGGCTATCCATACACCTCTAAATTCGCGCTTGGGCTGGGTTTGGGTAACCAGTTCTGGCGTAACGCTTTGTGCAATTGACAGGGAACATATAATTGAAAAGAAAACGGTAATAAATAAGTATCTGTAGAATTGCATTAAGTACGTGTTTTATTTTTAAAGCCTCAAAGATATAAACTCATAACTAAGCTGTTTTAGTATTAGTATAATAATTACAGCTATTTTGTGTTTTATTGATATTGTATTTATTTTAGCCCGGCCCTGTATACGTACAAACAACACGAATTTTACTGCGTTGTGTTAGTTTTTACCTATATTTATAAATAAGAAGTAAGATAAATTATACCAGGTTACCGGCCTGTTATATTATCATAACCTTTAACTAATTACTATGGAATACCAATCATTTGATAATCAGCCTAACCAAGCGCCTAAAAAAAATTCGAACGTAATTTACTTTTTGATAGCGGTTGTGGTTGCATTATTAGGTACCGATGTTTACCTATATACGCAAAAGAATAAGTCGGACACGAAAATCGTTTATCAAAATGATGAGAAAACCAGGCTGCAAACCGAGCTTGACAGCCTTGAAGCGCAAATAGAGCAGGTTAATGCGGGCAGATCAAAAATGTCGGTTGCTATGCAGGCAAAGAATGATTCGCTGCGTGTGAAGATCCGTGTGTTAAGAAGTGAACTTGCCAAAGGTAAACTTACTGTTGCCGAGCTTAACAAAGCCCAGGAGGATATTAAACAATTGAGATATTTTGTTACCAAATACACTGCCGATATCGAAGAGCTTAAAAAGGAAAATTCGACCTTAGCTACCGAGCGGGATACTTTAAAGACCAATTTAGCCACCGTTAGCCAAAAGGCTACAGCGCTTGAGCAAAAGAACCAGGAACTTGATACCAAGGTTAAGGTAGCATCGGCCATTAAGGTAGCCACCGCCGATGTTGTTGCATACAAGGTAAAAAATAGCGGTAAAGAAAGCGACGTTACAAAAGCCAAACAGGCGCAAAAAATTAAGATAAACTTTACTGTCGCCACTAATGCTGTCGCCGAAAAAGGTCTGCATGACGTGTATGTACGTATTATTGACCCAACTGGAAACCTGATCACCCAAAACGATTCGGGTACATTCAGCGCCGATAGCCAGGATCTGCAATTTACCTACAAAACTTCAATCGACTTTAGGGATGATGGTAGCGGTTATACTATCGACTGGATAAATCCTGTACCGTTCCAAAAGGGCACTTACACTGTGCTTTTATATGCGGATGGTTACACTATGGGTAAAACCAGCATCACACTGAAATAAAGAATTATTTACATCTTCAAAGACCCGGTTGCATTTGCAATCGGGTCTTTTTTGTCCATGCCTGCTGGCGCATGCGTGCGTAACTTCAAATATTGTAATATGTCGATGGATGTAGTATCATAATTACACGCCGAACGCCGGGGCCCGAAAAGGATAGCGAAGGTATTGCTTACACATTCGGTTGGCTAACTGCAATCGGCCACTTAGCCACGCTTAAAATTACAAGGCTGTAATTATACTGTCTCCGAACTATCCGCAGGAAAGCTTAAGTAAAAAGTGGTGCCCACATCAATGGTAGTTTCAAACCATACCTTACCATTGGCATTTTCGATAGAGTTTTTAACGAATGCGAGGCCCAATCCGGTGCCCGAACTTTTGGTAGTGAAGTTTGGCTCGAAGATCTTTTCGCGCATATTTTCCGGGATGCCATTACCATTATCTTTTATGGTAAGCAATATGTTTTTAGTGGTAACAAGGTAATTAATATCGATAACACAGTTACGCTCTTGCGGGGTTGCTTCAATAGCATTTTTAAGCAGGTTGTTAAAGCAACGCAGTATCTGGTCGCGATCGGCACCAATATAGAATGGTGTTGTTGGCGGCTCCATGGCTATGGTAACATTATCCATCTGTTTAAAAATGGTGACTGCTTTACCAAAAATCTCAAAAATATCCATTCGTTCTATTCGCGTATCAGGCATTTTGGCAAATGCCGAAAACTCTGATGCGATAGACGACAAACTCTCAATTTGCTCCACAAACGATTTGCTGAAGCGCTCAAACTTTTGGTCAAATTTAGGGTCTTTATCCCTCCATGATTTATCAAGTAGTTGTAAACCCAGTTTAAGCGGCGTTAACGGGTTTTTAATTTCGTGCGCAACCTGCTTTGCCATTTCGCGCCAAGCCGTTTCACGTTCAGACTGGGCAAGTTTTTGGGCACTGTTCTCCAATGCGGCTATCATATTATTATACTCTTTAACCAACGCGCCTATCTCATCGTCTCGGTCCCATTTAATAGGCTCGTTCTTTTTACCGTAAATTGTTTTACTTAAGTTGTATTGGATAAAATTTAGCGGCGCGGTAATCTGGCGGGCTATAATCACTGCGAATAAACCAATGGCTATAAACACCAGCGCATAAACGTTTATCATGATGTTAAGTAACGACCCAATGCGCTCGGTATAATCAGCAACGTTTGCAAAGTAGGGCAGTTGCAGATAGGCAATGGTTTGGTGCTTAACGTTACGGATAGGGGCATAGGCAGCGGTATATTTCAATAACCCTATCTTTTCTTCGCTTACCACCTCAGATTTTTGCATGCCATTTAAAGCGATAAATGCGCGCCCGTTCATTTGGCGGCAAAGCAAGCCATAATCGTAAATCTTGGGCTGTGTTGTAATCAGCAGTTTACCCTCGAGGTTAAACAGGCTAAGATCGGCCGAGTAAGTGTTGGCCAAATCATCAAATTGTATCTTGCTGTTTTCTGTAATATTACTTGTGTAATTAGTAATTGGCCCGTCCTCCAAAGCTGCGGCTATCTGCATTATTTTAGACCGGATAAGCTTTTCTTGCTGGGCCTGGTACTGTGTGCTGATAGATACGAAGGTAATTATGCCAACCAGTATCAATGTGATAACCACAGCAAATATCATGGAGAACTGGATGCGTGTTTTATAAAGTATCCTATCTAACGTAAATTTAAATGTCCACTTAATACGGTCGTTATTTACATTTAGTATTTTAACGCGGATCCATATTAAACGAATGAGAATGATACTGCCACCAAAGGCCAGGAACACTACAAAGAAAAACGTAAGCGCGGTAATTGTTGAGAGCAGGACATTGTTTTCTTGCGTTACAACAATAAGGTTACGGTTAGCCGGCTTGTACAGTAAATGGCTGTAAGTTGTAAACTTATTGGCAAAATCCTGCTTGGTGCTTTGGGTGGTTTGAATAATATACTTTTTAAGCGGGCCTTTAAACTCGTTATTGCGGATGCTATAAACATAAGTACCGCTTTGCCCAATAAGAGTATTATCGGTATAAAACGCGAATGAATAATTTTTAAATTCATCGGCACTGCCCTTTACCTCTTTATCCACTAGCAGATCGGGGAAGGTGCCTGCGGCTAATAATGGTTTTGACTTAAGTTCCACCACAATAGTGCCCAGCTTTTTAGTGCCATCCATTACCGGTAGTATGGCAAAATAACTTTGAAAGCCGAAGGATTCATTTTGGCGATAGAAATATGTAGACACCTTAAAAGAACTATACACCACCATATCCTTAAATACATCAAGCGAATAATTTTTATCAACAGAGATAGGTTGATCTAAGTTGTCGTACTCATGTACTTCAAAATCGTACTTGGACAGGTATCTGTCAAAATACATCTTTTGAAGGCGAGTTTCCAGGTAATCTGATGTGTGGTCGGATTTTTTGTAATAGTTTACTAATAATGGATCAACAATAATTTCTTTCTCGATCTTCTTAAACAATACGTCGGCAGTGGCATCATCCGGCACTTCAAGCCTTTGTATTAGTACTTTGCGCAGGTTCTGTTCTTTAATGGCTTCAAAATGGTTAAGTTTTATTGAAGCGATAACGGCGCATATTAATACAATACTTAAAAAAGATGTGGCTGTGAATTTTTTGTCGCTATATAAAAAGGCGTAGCCTCTTATAACAACCATTGTCATCCACAGCAGGTAAAACAAGCTAAACTCCCAATAAAAAGCAGTGATTGCCGTAGCTATAATTATACTGCATAAGAAGATAAGTAACTGTTGTAAAACAGGGATATCCAACTTAAAGCAAAAAGTTAATATAACCTCGTTTAGCAATACAAACATCATAAAGCTAAAGCAGAGCATAAGCACCCCCAGCAAACTAAAACCCGAAAGGTTAAGTACGTTATTTACATCGAAACTGATGGTAGAGTTGAGAACCAAACCATAATACACCCTTAAAAGGTTAGTGGATGTAACAATAAGTAAAAGTATACTGCCAATAAGTATTGCATAACTTACTGCTTTGCCCGGTATCCTGCTCATGAGCCTGAGCCGATACGTGTAGGCAAATACAACAAGCCAGCACATAAATAATATGTTGATACAAAAATCGCCAAGGGAACGGAATATTGGCGACGAGGCATACAGCTTAGGGCTAAACAGCGAAAGTTCCTGCGTAAAGTTTGGCCAGCCGTAATAAAGGTTTACAAACCTAAACAGTACTGCAAAGCCCGCCATAAACAATAACGCCCAATATATATATCCTTTTTGGGTGAGGTAAATCGCTATGTTATTTACCAATATTAAAAGCGTGAGGATGGCCAATAACCAGAAGCCGGCTACAATGTAAAAAAAGCGGTGGTTAACACCTTTAACGAGTTTTAACGAGAACAGGTACACGTTATTAATATTGTGTACGGCATAAACATTCTTATCGGTAAAATCTGCTATGGCTATATTGTCATCAATAGTAAGATCTTTAGCGAAGATATTTTCGAGGTATTCGTTTGTGAATGGATAGCTGGTTTTTACCGGGATAAAGAATATAACAGATGTATTACCCTCGGTTTTTTTGATTGTTTCGTAATATCCGTTTGGTTGTTTGATAAACGAACAACCCTCTTTTACCTTATTAAAATTGGTGGGTATAATTTTGGCACCGGTCCAAAAATCGAGTTCTCCATTTTTATAAACAAGTATCCAAATAGCGTTGTCTATTGTATACTCGTTAATATACTGCAATCCTTTGGCAGGAGTGTTGCGTAATTGCTTTATCTCGTTAAAAACCTGCTTATCCTTTATTGAATTATAAATTAGCGTTTCTTTACCATGCAGGTTGTTTTCTAATAATTTGGCCGTTTGTAAAAGATTATTATCGGGCGTATATGTGCCTTCTACAACTATTGCTGTAAATAGCAATGTTGTAAATAACAATCCCAATAATACACGTATTTTCCCGGCGGTGCTCAAACTTTAATTCTACTCTAAATCATCTTTAAATAAAGCCATCCGTTAACTAAAGCATGGCTTATTATAACTATTCTATCACGGCACTTGCCGTAGCAACTTCGCGGTTCACCTTTTTAACAAGGCCTTGTAATACCTTGCCCGGGCCAACCTCGGTAAACGAGGTAGCGCCATCTTCCAGCATGTGCTCAACGGTTTGTGTCCAGCGTACAGGGCCGGTTAACTGCGCTATCAGATTATGTTTTATATGTTCAATATCTGTATATGGTTTTGCATCGATGTTTTGATACACCGGGCAAACGGGCTCTTTAAATTCGGTATTTACAATTGCAGCCTCCAGTTCAACGCGCGCGGCTTCCATTAAAGGCGAGTGGAATGCACCACCCACGTTTAATTTAAGCGCACGCTTGGCACCTGCTTCGGTCATTTTGATACAAGCAGCTTCAACACCCGCCTCTGTACCGGATATTACCAATTGACCAGGGCAGTTGTAATTTGCAGGCACAACTACGTCTGTTAAACGTTGGCAAATATCTTCTACTGTAAAATCATCTAAAGCTAAAATAGCTGCCATGGCACCGGGCTGTATCTCGCAAGCTTTTTGCATTGCATTTGCACGAGCGGCCACTAAACGCAGACCATCGGAAAATGATAACGCGCCAGCGGCCACTAATGACGAAAATTCGCCCAGTGAATGCCCTGCAACCATATCCGGTGCAAAATCAGGTAACACTTTAGCCAATATTACCGAGTGCAGAAATATGGCGGGTTGGGTAACGTTGGTTTGCTTAAGATCTTCCTCGGTGCCATCAAACATTACATCGGTAATGCGGAACCCAAGAATTTGGTTAGCTTGTTCAAATAATTCGCGGGCTTGCTCGCTTTGTTCGTAAAGGTCTTTACCCATGCCAGGGAACTGGGCACCCTGGCCCGGAAAAATGTATGCTTTCATTGTATAGTACTTTTTATTAGATGCGAAAGGCGGGTAATCAGTGCGTTTTCACATTCATCAACCCACTCTTCGCATTAACTTAATTTCGAAGAAATCAGGTTTAAAAATTCTGTTCTGGTTTGGCCTTTCAAAAACTCGCCGGTAAATGCCGATGTGGTGGTTACCGAGTTTTGTTTTTGTACGCCGCGCATGCTCATGCACAGGTGCCTGCACTCAATTACCACGCCAACTCCTATAGGGTTAAGGGTTTCCTGGATGCAATCACGAATTTCGTTTGTTAAACGCTCTTGCACCTGCAGCCTGCGGGCAAAAACGTCAACTATCCTCGGGATTTTGCTTAGGCCCACTACATATCCGTTAGGAATGTACGCAATGTGCGCTTTACCGAAAAATGGCAGCATGTGATGCTCGCACATGGAATACACCTCAATATCTTTTACAATTACCATTTGGCTGTACTCTTCCTTAAACATGGCCGAATTCAGGATCTCTTTTGCATCCAGGTCATAACCGTGTGTAAGGTAAAGCATGGCTTTTGCTATACGCTCGGGGGTTTTAAGCAGGCCTTCGCGCTCGGGGTTCTCACCTATCTGTTTTAAAACGTCAAGGTAATTTGCCGACAGGTTTTGGATCAGATCAGGGTTATAGCGGTCAATTTTTTGATAGCCGTTAATGCCCTCGTCCCTGTCGGGAATGTTATCGTGGTCAGTCATGGGTTTGGTTTATCCGCCAAAGTATTCAGCAGAGTTATTTTCTGTTTCGTACAATTTTACCGAGTGCAGGAATACGCCCGGGTAAGCCTCGATAGGGCCTTTAAGTTGGTTGAAGATGCCAATGCAAAGCAATTCGGTTGATGCCATTATGCCCTTCATAAATTCAACATCCATATTGATGTTCTTATGGTCCAGCTTTTCAATAACGTATTCGTTAATAATAACCTTAAGGTCTTTAAGATCCATCAGGTAACCGGTTGCGTGGGTTACTTCGCCTTTAACGGTTACAAACAGGTTGTAATTATGGCCGTGCCAGTTTTGGTTGGCACATTTGCCAAATACCTCGTTGTTTTTCTCTGCGCTCCATTCCTCGCGGTACATGCGGTGTGCGGCGTTGAAATGTTCCTTGCGCGTAATGTGTATCATCATAGCAATTAATGGTGCAAATATACAAAACAAAAACAGGCGAGTTGTTTTATCTTAGCTGTCAAAAATTAGGCCTTTATGCGGATATTATTTGTAGCGGCTACTTCTTTTGAAGTTGAAAGTTTAAAGTTGAAAGTTGAAAGTGAAAATAGTGGCGCTAACTTTAAACACTCAACTCTCGACATTCAACTTCTCATAACCGGTGTAGGCATGGTAACAACCGCTTTTGCTTTGGGCCGCGAATTGGCAACTAAACAGTACGACCTGGCTATAAACCTGGGTATTGCAGGCAGCTTTGACCGTAGCATTGCCCTTGGGGACTTGGTTGAAGTAATCGAAGACACCATAGCCGAACTCGGCGCGCAGGATGACGAAACGTTTTTACCAATAGCCGAGATGGGTTTTGGTGAAAGTGTTTTTAAGGCAACTAAACAACTATCTAATATTTTTAAGGACCAATACATTAAAAAAGCCAAAGCCATCACGGTTAACACGGTTCATGGAAACCAAGCCTCTATCCAACAAATAGAACAACGATTAAATCCGCAAATAGAAAGCATGGAGGGCGCAGCGTTCTTGTATGCCTGCCGGGAAGCGGGGGTGCCTTGTATGCAAATCAGGGCTGTGTCAAATTATGTGGAAAAGCGTAACCGGGATGCTTGGCAGATAAGTTTAGCCGTTAAAAATCTGAATACATTTGCGATGGGATTGTTGGAAAGTTTAAAGGTTGAAAAATTGTAATGTTCATACGTTGCTTTTAACCTTTCAACATTCCAACCTTACAACATTTAAACGTCAGCACCATGAAACTAACCATCGGCTTTTCGCCTTGCCCTAACGATACCTTTATCTTCGACGCGCTGATCCATCATAAAATTGATACCGAAGGCCTGGAGTTTGAAGTATTTTATGATGATGTGGAAACCCTTAACCAAAAAGCCTTTAGGGGCGAATTGGATATCACCAAGCTAAGTTACCACGCCTTTGCATACGCTGCAGATAAATATGTTTTGCTTGACGCAGGCAGCGCCTTAGGTTTTGGTGTTGGCCCCATGCTGATATCTAAAGGCAGCGCCGAAGATTTAAAAGCAAGACTGGAAGCAGGCGATCATACCGTTAAGATAGGCATCCCCGGAAAATACACTACTGCAAATTTCTTACTGAGCCTTGCCTACCCTGACGCCGTCAATAAAAATGAATTAGTTTTCTCGGATATTGAGAACGCTGTTTTGGATGGCCGTGTAGATGTTGGGCTTATCATCCACGAAAACCGTTTTACCTACCAGGATAAAGGTTTACATAAGATCATCGACCTGGGCGATTACTGGGAGAAACGCACAGGTTGCGCTATCCCGCTTGGCGGTATTGTTGCCAACCGCGACTTACCATTGGATGTTCAGCATAAAATAAACAGGTTGATCAAAAGCTCTGTAGAGTTTGCTTTCGCCAATCCCAAATCAGGGCTGGAGTACATCCGCTCGCATGCGCAGGAAATGAGCGAAGAAGTGATGTACAAACACATAGATCTTTACGTAAATAAATTCTCGGTTGATTTAGGTGAAGAGGGTAAGAAAGCAGTAAAGCTTTTATTTGATACAGCGCTGGAGAAAGGAATTATACCAAAGGTGAGTGAGGGTTTGTTTTTGAATTAATAATTGATTTGTCATCCCGAGCGATAGCGAAGGATTTAAATGAACTGTGCCTTCCAATTTGCAAGGCGGCGATTAGATACTCCACTACGTTCAGCATGACAAGTATTTTCACCTCACATCTCCTTCGGAGAGGGCCGGGGAGAGGCCATTACTTCTCAGCCAACAGATCATCAGTCAGCTTTTCAAATTCGCTGATGAACTCTGTGTAATGCTCGCCTGTCCCCGGACCGCTAAAGCCGGTGTGGATCTTACGCACGTCGCCTTTTTTATCAATGATAATAGTGGTTGGGAAACCTACAACTTTGGTAAGCATAGGCAGGCTTTTAGCGGTTTCTACCTTGTTGCTGGTATATCCGGTTATCAATATCGGGTATTTGATATCAAACCTGTTTTTCAATTGTGCCAATGCCTTTTGCGATTTGGCAAAATCGGTAGTACGTTCGTAGGCCAGGCCTATCACTTCTACACCGCGCGATTTATACTTTTTGTAATAGTTGACCATGTAAGCCGTTTCATCCATACAGTTAGGGCACCACGACCCCATGATCTGTACAATAACCACCTTGTTTTTCAAACGCGCGTCATCAAGCGAAACTGGCGTGCCGGTCAGGTCCTTAAAGGTAAAGGCAAGTTTTTTATAGCCGGGTTTCAATGCGGATAGGGAATAAGCATCAGGCAGTTTGGCATTCTCGTTCCGTACTGCAGTCCAAACATCGGTACCTGTTAAGCCGGAGAAAAACTTGCCACCGGTAAGAGTGTTATCATTTGCGATCTTAGCGGTGAACAAAAACGCGTGCCCACCATCAAAACAGGAAAGGTATAAGCTATCGCCGCTAACAGTGCCTTCCAGAAAGCGGTAATCACCTGTTGTGGTCAGGAAGGTGCCGGTAACCTTTTGGCCGGTTTGCTTAAACTCACCAACAGTGGTGTCGCGGCCTGTGCTGTCGCCAATAATGGCGCTCCAGCGGCCTTCAACATTATAATTTGTTTTGGAAGGGGTTTTAAAAAAGCGCCATGGTGTACCGGCCGTCGCGGTAAAGTCCATTGGTACATCACGGTCGCCTAAGTGCCTTATGTAGTGGCCTGTTAAATTGTTGCCAGTTTGTTTCAACCGAAATTCAGAATCAAACAGCGGCATTTTTATAAAAACCGAATCACCTTTACCGGTAACATCGGTTACCTTAAAATGCTCGGTGCTGTTTATTATAGCCAGTTGTTGTTTGCCGCCGGCGTTGGTCACATCAAAATTAAACGCTATCTCTTTGTCCGTAGCAGTTTTTAAAACACCCCGCCACAATCCGGTTTGTAGTTTGTTTTGTGCTGATGTTATATGGGTTAGCGCGGCGACAAATACCGCGCTGAACAATATCTTTTTTATCATGATAAAAATAGTCTACTAATTTTATATACTTTTCAAAAGTAATAAATGCAGCCAAACTATTTCAAGACACCGCGCGATATGACAATGCGCTGAATTTCTGAAGTACCCTCATAGATCTGTGTTATTTTTGCATCGCGCATCAGGCGCTCCACATGATATTCTTTCACGAAACCATACCCGCCGTGGATCTGTACCGCCTCCACGGTAGTTCGCATGGCAGTTTCTGATGCAAAGAGTTTGGCCATTGATGCCGCTTGCGCATAAGGCTGGCCGTTATCTTTTAGCCATGCGGCACGGTAGCAAAGCAAACGTGCCGCTTCAATTTCAGTTGCCATATCGGCCAGTTTAAACTGAATGGCCTGCAAATCGGCAAGGGTTTTACCAAAGGCCTTACGCTCTTTAGCGTATTGTATCGATAGTTCGTAAGCTCCCGATGCTATCCCCAATGCCTGCGATGCAATACCTATGCGGCCGCCTTCTAACGTTGCCATCGCGAATTTGAACCCGAAGCCATCTTCACCAATTCGGTTCTCCTTAGGCACTTTCACATCTGTAAACATCAGCGAATGCGTATCAGAACCGCGGATGCCCAATTTATTTTCTTTATTACCCACGGTAAAGCCTTCCATGCCTTTTTCAACAATAAGGGCGTTAATGCCGCGGTGCTTTTTGCTGGCGTCGGTTTGTGCCATAACTATATAGGTAGATGCCGTGCTGCCGTTGGTTATCCAATTTTTGGTGCCGTTAAGCAGATAATGGTCGCCCATATCAATAGCGGTAGTGTGCTGTGATGTGGCGTCAGACCCAGCCTCGGGTTCGCTCAGGCAAAATGCGCCTATTACCTGGCCTTGCGCCAATGGGATCAAATATTTTTGCTTTTGCGCCTCGTTACCATATTTCTCCAATCCGTAACAAACCAGCGAATTATTAACCGACACCACTACAGATGCAGATGCATCAACCTTAGATAGCTCCTCCATTACAATAGAGTAGGATATAGCATCCATTCCGCTGCCGCCGTATTCCGGCGATACCATCATGCCCAAAAAGCCAAGCTCGCCAAGTTTCTTAATCTGCTCGGTCGGGAATTTTTGCAGTTCGTCGCGTTCTATTACGCCGGGTTTTAATTCGGTCTGTGCAAAATCGCGCGCCGCCTGGCGTATCATTAAGTGTTCTTCGGTTAGTTCAAAATGCATAGTGTAAATGTAAAAACAAATTTCAACAAATGCTATGCGTGCATAGTAAAAATATAAGCGCAAAAAAAGAGAGCTCTTTTGAAGCTCCCTTTTCCCCTAATTAATTTAAACTATTGATTAAACCCAAAATAAAAGAACTTATTCATCTCAACTTGGGCAACTGAGAATTCAACTTAAGCCTTATTAACAAATTGAAAATTTTTCATAGGTAGATGATATATTTTTCAAGGATGTATGCAGGACCGTTTAGATTTTAACAAAAGGTAAGCCATAATTTAAAACAACGTTAAATTTATAGAAAGGGTGAAGTTGGTAATACTCCTTAAACGAGTAAAATGTACTTAAATAAAATCTACCGTATTTATATATAATTATTATTTAGACTGATAATTAAGTAGTTATGAACATAAACGAAGTTTGAACATTCGTTTTTAACCCTGAAAACTGCGTATAAGTACGTGATTTTAAATTTTCGTAAAGATTTAATTTAAATTTTGCTTTAATGCTTCTTTAACCACACTTTTATCAAAAATTAGTTCAAAAAATGTGTACGGAAAATTATAAGTTTCCGTTTTTCTATACACATTCTGTATTTATTTTCAGACAAATCATTAAAATGATACTTAAAAAGAACACGATCTATGCCGTCGCTGCCTGTATGGTCAGTAACCTGCTATTGACGGCCTGCCAGGATAAGAATAAGTTTTACGCCGAGCACGATGTTGTAGTGAACAATATTGACAAAAGTGTTAAACCCGGAGACGATTTTTTTGCTTACGCCAATGGCACCTGGCTTAAAAAGAACCCTATCCCCGCTGCTTACTCATCCTGGAGTATTTATAACCTGGTACAGGAAGACCTGCGTAATAAAATGCTGAAGATAAACCAGGATGCCATGAAGGGAGGCGGCGCAAAGGGCAGTAACACTCAAAAGATAGGTGATTTTTACTTCAGCGGAATGGATACCGTTAAAATTGAAAACTTAGGCACAACGCCACTTAAATATGAGTTGGCTAAAATAGACGCCGTGAAAGACGTACAGGGCCTTGTTGATGAGTTTGCATATTTAAGCACCATTGGCGTAACAAACCCAATAGCTGCATTTGCCGGGCAGGACGACAGGAACAGCGAAAAGATAATTATGCAGTTATATCAATCTGGTATAGGTTTGCCCAACCGTGATTACTATTATAAAACCGACGAGCACACCACCGCCGTTCGTAACGATTACCAGCAAAAGCACCTGCCTGCATTATTTAAATTTTTAGGTAATGATGATGGAGCTGCTAAAACAGCAGCACAAAAAACGTATGCCTTAGAGAAGTTTTTGGCTGACAGCTCGAGAACGCTAGAAAACCTGCGCGACCCATACCACAACTATAATAAAATGGCGGTTGCCGGCGTAAATAAGCTTTCGCCGCTTATTGATTGGAAACCCACATTCGATAAACTGTATTACAAAGATGTGGATACCGTTATTGTCGGCCAGCCCGAATATCTGCGCGCAGTAAATACCGCGCTTACGAAATTCAGTATAGACGACTGGAAAAACTACCTGCGTAAAAACCTGCTTAACGAGTTCAGCCCGTACCTAAACAAGGCGATTGCCGGTGAAAATTTCAGGTTTTACGGTACCGTGATATCGGGACGCAAGGAGCAATTGCCCCGCTGGAAACGTGTGCTTGATATTGAAGAAGATGTAATGGGCGAAGTGCTGGGACAGATCTTTGTAAAAGAGTATTTCCCCGAGCCAACCAAAAAGCGTTACGAAGATATGGTTGAGGCCGTGCGGGGTTCTTTTAAAAACCATATAGAAAAACTGAACTGGATGAGCGCTGCTACCAAAAAGCTCGCTTATGATAAACTGGCAAAGGTTTATCCAAAAGTAGGTTTTCCCGATCATTGGAGAGATTACTCGGGTTTGGATATCGATAAAAACCAATTTGTACAAAACATCATCAATAGTTCCAAATTTGACCGTAAGTTTAACGCGAACAAATTAGGCAAACCGGTAGACCGTACCGAGTGGGGGATGACACCGCAAACCTATAACGCCTATTACAACCCTTCCAACAACGAGATCGTATTGCCTGCCGCTATATTTATGGTACCGGGCACTTTAGATGAGAAGATTGACGATGCAGTTGTGTATGGCTACGGCGCGGCATCAACTATTGGCCACGAAATTACCCACGGTTTTGACGACCAGGGCCGGCAATATGATGAAAAGGGTAACCTTAAACCATGGTGGTCTGCACAGGATTCGGTAAAATTTGCACAGCGTGCTCAAAAACTGATTGAGCAATTTAACGGATATAAAGTGGGCGATCAAAATATAAATGGTAAAGCTACACTTGGCGAAAATATTGCTGATTTGGGCGGCGTTGTAATAGGCCTTGATGCCTTCAAAAAAACAAAACAGTATAAAGAAGGCAAAGCAATAAATGGCTTAACCCCGGTGCAGCGCTACTTTTTAGGCTATGCGCTTGGCTGGCTGGGCCACGACAGGAAAGAAGCCTTATCTAACCAGGTAATCTCTGATGTGCACTCCCCACGCTTTTTACGTGTTAATGGTCCGTTTAGCGATGTGCCCGAGTTTTACGAAGCATTCGGCGTTAAAAAAGGCGACAAGATGTGGATCGACCCAGATAAACGAGTGAAGATCTGGTAACCCCACTCAAATCCTCCCCGTATGGGGGGGGCTTACAGAATAGTTAAATAAAAGTCTCCCCTATCGGGGGAGATTTAGAGGGGGCTTTCTATATTTACACCATGCAAATCATCCACACCTTGCAAGAATGGTGGCAGCATCAAACCTGGCAAGAACTCACCGGGGTTATAACTGGGCTTGCATGTGTGTATTTGGCGGCTAAGAATAATATCCTCAACTGGCCCATCGCTATCATCAGCACCGTTTTATATATTTACATTTATCACAAGGCAGCACTTTACGCCGATATGCTACAATACGTTTACCTATGCATTACCAGCATGTATGGCTGGTACAACTGGAGTAGGTTACCTAAGGTAGATGATAAAAAGACGCCGGTGGTATCTATCAACCAAAAGCAAATGTTGTACGCGGCGCTGTTTGTGCTGGTTTTAACCCCTGTGCTTGGTTACACGCTTATTACCTTCACGCAAAAACTAAATTACCGCCCGCCTGCTTATCCTTATATAGATAGCTTTTGCACGGCATGTAGTTTTGTAGCCCAGTTTTTTTTAACCCGTAAAATTTTACAAAACTGGCTTATCTGGGTTTTTGTTGATATTATATACACTGTTATCTACTTTAAAAAAGACTTGCAGATAACGGCTTTTATGTTTTTTATATTGATCATCATTGCGGCCGTAGGGTACGTAGATTGGAAAAAGGAATATAAAAAGCAACTCTCAAATCTAAATCATGGGTAAATCAGAAATAATCAAGATAGCTATTGTAGGCCCCGAATCTACCGGTAAATCTACCATGTCGGCATTTTTGGCAAAGCATTACCAAACCGTTTGGGTGCCCGAGTACGCCCGGGGTTATTGCGAAAAGTTAACCGCCCCGCCCACCTGGCAGGACGAAATCAATATGTTTCACGGTCAGCTGGCGTTAGAGGAAGAAATACTGTCCAGGGCGAACAAGCTGCTTATTTGCGATACCACTTTTATCACCGTAAAGATCTGGAGCGACGAGATCTTCGGCAAAGCCCCGCAAGAGGTTGTTGACGAATTGCCCAAACACCCTTATAACCTTTACTTACTTTTAGATATCGACCTACCCTGGCAGGATGACCCCCTGCGCGATTTCCCCCATAAGCGCGAGCATTTTATGGATATATGGCAAAAGGAATTAAACACCCTTAACGCCAATTATATAACTATATCAGGCACCGGCGAAGACAGGTACGCAAAAGCTACTGAAGCTATAGATGCGTTTATTAGTCAGAACGGATTATACTAATTATGAATTAATAGAATGGAGGAATTTTGGATAGTTATTCCATTAATTTTTTAATTCACATAAATATTTGGGTTCAGACATTTTTTTTCATCCCCCTGTGCAACGTTACCAAATACCCTGCGTCATTTAACCTGAAACCTGTCAATAATTTGGAAGCCGTATACGTAGATAAACATTACAACCTGGTGGTTGAGTGTAAGCAGGGCAGTAAAAAAGCCTGTTATGAGTTGTACAAGCTATATGCTAAAGCGATGTTGAATGTCGCCTTTAGGATAGTGGGCAACATTGCCGAGGCGGAAGATGTTTTGCAGGAATCATTTACGGATGCTTTTCATAAGCTGAAGGATTTTAGGCAGGAAACCACCTTCGGGTTATGGCTTAAACAAATTGTGGTTCACCGCTCCATAAACCTTTTACGCAAACGCAAGTTAGCGTTTGTTGAGGTAGAGGACGGCCACCTGGAAAACGTAGCCGATGAAGAGCCCTGGGATGATGACGATGTACAATACCAGGTAGCCCAAATAAAAGAAGCCATGAAGGAATTGCCCGAAGGCTACCGTATTGTTCTATCCCTTTATTTATTAGAAGGGTACGATCACGAAGAGATAGGGCAGGTATTAAACATAACAGAAAATACATCAAGAACACAGTTTTTGAGGGCAAAGCGAAAACTGAGCGAAATATTAGTAAGAAAAGGAATTAAGAAATGAGCAAGCGGTTAGAAGATTTTATGAAAGACCACAGGGCGGAATTTGACGACCTGGAGCCACGCGGCGATATCTGGAACAACATTGCCCTTGAATTGGATACCTGGGACGAACAACAGCCAAAAAAGCGCGAAGCAAAAACTTTTTCGCTGGGCTTTGTGCTAAAGGTAGCCGCATCAGTTATTGTGGTGATGGGTTTAGGATTTGGCCTGTATTTAAAAAATCAAAAGCCGGCAGGGATAGACCTGGCCGACATTAATCCAACCTATGCCAAACAACAGGTGCATTATGCATCAATGATAGAGAGCAAACGCACCCGGTTAAAATTGGTTGCCAAGTTCGATCCGCAGTTATATAATGAGTTTAACGCGGAGCTTTTAAAGATGGATGCCAACTATAAAAAATTAAATATTGATTTAGCAACCAGCCCCAACCAGGAGCGTGTTTTACGTGCAATGATCCGGAACTTGCAAATACAAACGGAGGTGCTTAATCAGCAACTGAGTGTAATTGAACAATTTAACCAAAGTAAAAAGGATCATGAAAATGAAAACAAAAATATTTAACAGGTTACTTGCTGCTTTTGCAATAGTAACCATTGGCACAGCCGCCTTTGCCCAGGAAACCCCTGTGCAACCGCCAGCCCCGCCGCAAGCACCAGAGGTAACCACCCCAAAGTTTGACGCTAAGCAGTTCAACAAAAAAATGGGCGACCTTAAGGTTAAAATGAAACAGCTTCAACAAAAAATGAAGCAGAAAAACTTTAATGCGAACAAAGATATGGCCTTCGCTTTTAAAGATTTCGACAAGAATTTTAGTGAAAGTTTCAAAGGATTTAATAAAACGTTTAAAGAGAGTTTCAAGGATTTTGATAAAAACTTTAATACCAACTTTAAAGATTTCGGTAAAAATTTTGCCGGCAGCTTTAGCGAAATGGCGCCTGAGTTTTCCGGCACTTTTAAAAACCTTGATGGTATAAGCTACGGCAATAGTAGCAATATTAATAGCGACGAGTACAATGAGAAAGTCGCCAATGGGCAAGTTATCGAAAAGGTAAAAAATTACAGTAAAAGTTATAGTGTTAATGGCAATGATGTTTTGCAGATAAGCAACAGCTTTGGGAAGATAGTAGTAAACACCTGGGCCAAAAATGAATTTAAAGTTGATGTACAAATGAAATTTGGGTCGGAAGATGAGGATTACGTTAAGAACATGATAAACGGTTCAAGCATCAGCGATAGCAAGAATGGTTCAATAGTGTCATTTAAAACCAACCTTGCCCGTAACAACGGCAGTAATGGAAACAACCACATGGAAATAAACTACACCGTTTATATGCCTGCCGGTAATGCGGTAGACATTACCAATAGATTTGGCAATATAACCCTGCCCGATCTTAATGGTAAAGCCACCCTGCATGTATCATACGGTGCTATATACGCTCAGCAGCTTTTAGCTAAAGATAACGATATACGTGTGCGCTATGGCGATGCAAACATTATAACCTTTAACGGGGGCAAGCTTGATGTTGGCTATGGTAAAGTAAAAGCAGGTACGGTAAGCAATGTAACCGCAAATATATCTTTCGCCGGTTTTAGTGCTGATAGGTTAAAAACTGCGGCTGATATCAATATTAAATATGGCGACGGCTTTAATATAGGCACCATCGACAGGTCGGTACGTAGCTTAAATATCAACGCTTCTTTCACCAAAATAAAACTTGATTTCAAAGGCGCTGATAGTTTCAATTTTGATGTGGTAACCAAATTTGGAGGCTTTAATTATAACGACGATAACATGAAGGTGACCTCTAAAAACCCGACAGACGAGGATAGGGGCTGGTCGTCGACAAAAACCTACAAAGGCTATATTGGCAAAAGCAACAGTGATAGTAAAATTTCCATTAATGCGAGCTACACCGACGTACGTTTTTACTAAAAACTATTGTATCAGTCAAAAAATATTAACCCCTGCTACAAACGGCAGGGGTTTTGCTATTTTTAGGGCATACATTTTATACCTGCATGGAAATTTTAACCGACCCGGAAGCGTGGGTATCGCTTATCACACTTACTGTTTTAGAGATCGTTTTGGGTATCGATAACGTTATCTTCATTTCTATATTATCAGACAAACTACCAAAGAACCAACAAGAACGCGGCCGCAAGGTAGGCTTGGGCATGGCCATGATAACCCGTGTATTATTGCTGCTTACCATTACCTGGGTAATGAAGCTGACCGCACCGCTGTTTAGCCTGTCGGGTATATTTAATGTTACCGACCCGGAATGGGTAGAGAAACTGTCTATATCCGGCCGCGACCTGATCCTGATTATTGGAGGTTTATTCCTGATCTATAAAAGCACTTCCGAGATCCATCAAAAAATTGAGGGGGAGGAAGAGGGCGCGGATAACGTTAAACCGCATTCATTTTGGGCAACCATCTTCCAGATAATGGTATTGGATATCGTGTTCTCTTTAGACTCTGTTATTACCGCCGTAGGTATGGCTAAGCACGTCGAGATCATGATTGCGGCAGTTGTAATTGCAGTGGGCATTATGATGTGGGCATCAAGTGCGGTGGCCAACTTTGTAAACAAACACCCTACGGTTAAAATGCTGGCGTTGTCGTTTTTGCTGCTGATAGGCGTATCGTTACTGGCCGAAGCATTTGAGCAACATATCCCCAAAGGGTATATTTATTTCGCGATGGCGTTCTCAATTTTAGTAGAAATGCTGAACCTGAAAATGCGCAGCAAAAAGGTCGCTAAAAGCGCCAAAGGTATCAAGGCAGTGCCGGCAAAAAAGTAGCATATATCACATTCCTTGTTCACGTTCACGGCCGTGAACGTGAACGATTTTTTGTAACTTGCTAATAATCAAACGATTTGTAAATGTCACTTACTGACAAAACGCTGTCACCACTTTTTTGATTTACAAAAAACAGCCCGGTGTCGCGCCATCGCTCACAATAGGGTATCCTTTCCTGCTACTTAAACTTATTTTTCAAAGCGGCCAGTTTGCTCATCATATCCATCTCTGGTTCCGGCTCAGGTTTTGGCTTTGGGGTAAAAGTTTTTTGAACAGATTTTTGCGGTTGAGGCCTTGGTGCAGGGGCTTCGCGTTTTTCGTTCTCCTTCATGCTTAGGGCAATGCGCTTGCGGCTTACATCCACATCTGTCACGGTTACCTCTACCTTTTGGTGCACCTTTAAAACCTCGTTAGGGTCTTTTATAAAGCGATTGGTTATCTGGCTCAAATGTACCAAACCATCCTGGTGAACGCCTATATCTACAAATGCCCCAAAATTGGTGATGTTGGTTACGATACCGGGTAGTTTCATGCCTAATTTTAGGTCGCCGATAGCGTTAACGCCGTCGGTAAAACTAAATGCTTCGAACTGTTCGCGTGGGTCGCGACCAGGTTTGGCAAGCTCGGCTATGATATCGTTTAATGTAGGCAAACCTACCGTATCTGAAATGTATTTTTGCAGCGGGATAGATTTGCGCAGGGTGCTGTCGCGCATTAGGTCCTGCACGCTGCATTTCAGGTCTTTAGCCATTTGCTCAACCAGTGTGTAACGCTCCGGGTGAACAGAACTGCTATCCAAAGGGTTTTCCGCTCCGCGGATGCGTAAAAAGCCTGCTGCCTGCTCGTATGCTTTATCGCCCAGGCGGGCCACTTTTTTCAGTTGGTCGCGGCGTTTAAAAGCGCCGTTTTGGTTGCGGTATTCCACAATATTTTGCGCCAGTTGCGGGCCAAGGCCGGATACATACGCCAATATCTGTTTCGATGCCGTGTTCAGTTCCACACCAACCGCGTTTACACAGCTCATTACGGTATCATCAAGCGAAGTTTGCAGTTTGTTCTGGTCCACGTCATGCTGGTATTGGCCAACACCTATCGATTTTGGGTCGATCTTTACCAATTCTGCCAGCGGGTCCATCAAACGGCGACCGATAGATACGGCGCCTCTTACAGTAATATCTTTATCCGGGAATTCCTCACGGGCTACGTCCGATGCAGAATAAATAGACGCGCCGCTTTCGTTCACCATTACAATAGTAGCGCCCGGCAAGTTCAGGTTGCGCACAAATAATTCGGTCTCTCGGCCGGCGGTGCCGTTACCTATCGCGATAGCTTCAATGTTATATCTTTCAAATAAATGCTGAACAGTTTTTTCGGCCTCTTTTGCCTGGCCTGCTCCGGTATGCGGGTAAATGGCTGTGTTCTCTAACAGTTTACCCTGTTCATCTAAACAAACCAGTTTACAGCCTGTGCGGAAACCAGGATCGATAGCCATAATGCGTTTTTGACCAAGCGGCGCACCTAATAACAGCTGGCGGGCATTTTCGGCAAATACACGGATGGCTTCCTCATCAGCTTTCTTTTTTGTAAGCAGGCGGATCTCAGTTTCCATAGATGGTTTAAGCAAGCGCTTGTAACCATCGGCAATAGCCAGCCCAACTTGTGTAGCGGCGGCATTGCGCGATGTTAAAAATTCGCGCTCTAATAAAGCTACGGCATCCTCTTCGGTTGGTTTGATGTCCAGGTAAAGGATCTCTTCTTTCTCGCCGCGGCGCATGGCCAGGATGCGGTGGGATGGTGCCGACTTAACAGGCTCCGTCCACTCAAAATAATCTTTGTATTTGATGCCTTCCTGCTCTTTTCCCGGGGCAACTTTCGACTCAAAAACGCCTTTTTCCGTAAATAATTGGCGCATCTTGGCCCTTGTTTCCGCGTGTTCGCTGATGTGTTCGGCAATAATGTCCCGGGCACCGGCCAATGCCTCGCCAGCGGTTGCTACGCCTTTTTCGTCGTCAATAAATTTGCCTGCCTCCAATTCCGGGTCGATGCTTTTTTGGGCGAGGATAACATCTGCCAATGGCTGTAAGCCTTTTTCGCGGGCGGCAGTTGCGCGGGTTTTACGTTTTGGGCGATACGGCAAGTAAATATCTTCTAACCGTACCATCGTTTCGGCAGCGTTAACCTCTTTCTCCAACTCGCGGGTTAACTTGCCCAGATCGATAAGTGATTTCAGGATTGCCTCGCGGCGTTTATCAAGTTCGCGCAATTGCAGCACACGGTCGCGGATGGCGGCTACCTGCACTTCATCTAAGCTGCCGGTAACCTCTTTACGGTAACGGGAAATAAAGGGAACGGTTGCGCCCTCGTCAAGTAAAGCAATAGTTGCGCTCACCTGCTTGCTGCCAACAGAAAGCTCCTGCGCTATTTTTATATTGTATGATTCCATTTGATTTGATTTCACCGATTCAGAAGATTACACTGATTACCGGGAATGCGAAGTTGTCACTCTTTAAGCAGAAATCAAACGGATAGTTTTAAACAAGACGTTAAGTTAGTCTTGCCTAATTTTATTATTTTGTTTGTGCTAATTAATTATTACGTTTGTTGAATGGACATGCGCCCCATCTGCCTGATAATCACGCTAACAGCTTTTGTATCTGTCGCCTACGGGCAATCAGATACCTTAAAGCACAAGTACACCTTGTTTAACCCCGTGCCCCGAGAAAAAATGAAGGATATGGAAACCGACCGTCCCGATGTTACGGAAAGCGCCTATTCTGTAGCGCCCGGGCATTTCCAGGTAGAGAGCGACTTGTTAAGGCATGTGCGTAACAAAAGTGACGGTGTACAAAGCATCCAAAATACGTATAACCTGGCCAACTATAAACTGGGGTTAACCGAGCGGTCGGACATTCAACTGGTGATACCAACGTACACAACCATCACCGTGCGCGACATTGCCACCGGTAAAATAACAAACAAAACATCGGGCATTGACGATATCTCCGTGCGGTTTAAATATAATATATGGGGCCACCATGGAGGCAAAACGGCGCTGGCCGCGTTGCCCTATGTTGTATTGCCAACCTCGGCTTTTGCAAACAATGGGATGCAGTATGGTATGGTGTTCCCATTCGCGCTATCGCTAAGCGAGGAATGGAATTTTGGCTCGCAGGTGGCAGTGAATGTTGCCAAAGAGGACGATAGCCATTTTCATCCCGAATACCTTTATTCCTTTACCTTTGGCCGGGAGCTCTCGGAAAAACTCAGCGCTTTTGTAGAAGGGGTTGCCACCTATAATGTTTTCGCCAAAAAGGCCGAGACCTTTGCCAATGGCGGGTTGATATTTTCTGTAACCGGTAACCTGAATATTGACGCGGGGGTAAATATCGGGCTTAAGCAAAGTTCCGACAAGATATATTTCCTGGGCATTTCGTTCAGGTATTAGTAACGTCATAATAATAACTATGCATACGCTATCCGAAGAAAATTACCTGAAATGTATTTACCGCCTTTGGCAGGACAAAGGGCAAAAGATAACGCCTACTGCCATTGCAGAGTCGCTTGGTAACAACCCGGCATCGGTGGTGGATATGATCCGTAAGCTAACCGATAAGCAATTGATATCGTATGATAAAAAGAAGGGTGTAGAACTAACCCCGCAAGGGCAAAAAGATGCAACTTTAATTGTGCGCCGCCATCGTTTATGGGAAGTGTTTTTGTTAGAGAAACTGGGCTACAATTGGGACGAGATCCACGATATTGCCGAAGAGCTGGAGCATATTAAAGACGCTACCTTAGCAGATAGGCTGGATAAGTTCCTTGGTTTCCCGGAGTATGACCCGCACGGTGACCCGATACCCAAAGCCAATGGGAAAATGGCCAAGCGTTTTTCTACTACCCTTGCCGATGTTAAAACCGGCGGCAGTTGCCTTGTTGTGGCGGTAAAAGATACCACCAGCCAGTTTTTACAATACCTGGTAAAACTGGATATCAACATCGGTACAAAAATTCAACTGATAGAGAAAATTCCGTTTGATAGTTCATTAGTGATCAGTATTAATGGCAACGAGCATAAAACCGTTTCGCAAAAGTTTGGAGAGAGTTTGCTGATAGATATGTAGGAGATGTGCAGATGCGCGCGTCTTTGCGAGGAGCGATAGCGACGTGGCAATCTCTTTGAGCTATTCGTTGATGCAAGATGTAGAATCGTCCTAAAGAGATTGCTTCCTCGCAATGACGCGTTAGGGAATCGCAATGGTATGTTTTATAGCGCACGCTATATTCTTATCCTCCATGCTCGCCTAACAGATCCTTTAAACTTTCTAATGTATCGGCTTCCTCTTTAGGTTTATCATGGCGCCAGCGCAAAATTCTGGGGAACCGTAGGGCTATGCCCGATTTATGCCTGCTTGACTTATTGATCCCTTCAAAACCTATCTCGAAAACCAATTCTGGCTTTACGGTGCGTACCGGGCCAAATTTTTCTAAAGTGTTGCGTTTTACGAAGTAATCTACTTTGTTTATCTCGGCATCGGTAAGGCCGCTGTAGGCCTTGGCAAACGGCACCAATTTATCGCCATCCCAAACGGCAAAGGTATAATCGGTGTAAAGATCGGCGCGGCGGCCATGGCCCTTTTGGGCGTAGATCATGACGGCATCAACAGATAGCGGGTCGATTTTCCATTTCCACCAATCGCCTCTGCGGCGACCAACCTGGTAGGTTGCGCTTTTGCGTTTCAGCATAATGCCTTCGGCGATCATCGCGCGGGATTGTTCCCTTGTTTTTTCCAGTTCTTCCCAGCTATCAAATTTGATGAGCGATGAAATGCGGAATACTTCGGGAAATTCGGTTGCGGCTTGTACCTTTTCCAATATCTCGCGCCTCTCCGATTGAGTTTTAGTGCGGATATCTTCGCCCGCATATTCCAGGCAATCGTAAACTATGGTAGCAACAGGGCTATCGGTCAGGATCTTTTTACTCAGGTTTTTACGGCCGATACGGGTTTGCAACACGCTGAACGACATGGGTAACCCATTCTGAAAACTCAGGATCTCGCCGTCAAGTACAGTGCCGTCAGGCAGTGCATTCAAAAAATCATGCAGCTCGGGGAATTTCTCGGTAGCCAGGTCCTCGCCACGGCTCCATATAAAGATTTGGCCGCCGCGTTTTATCATTTGCGCGCGGATGCCGTCCCATTTCCACTCGGCCTGCCAGTCGGCGGCATCGCCAAGGGCGTTGCCAACATCCTCTGCCGACTTACGCTTTTCTGACGTTTCCTGAATAGGGTATGCCAAAAAGAAAGGATATGGGCGCGAGATATTATCGGCCGCGTTTTGTTCCTCTATCAGCTGGTCGTAGGTATAGTCTTCCGGCATCCAGCTGCCCATAATTCGATGGGTAAGGGCAGGAGCTTCTATCCCGGTAATATCAGCCAGGGCTTTCACTACCAGGTTATTTGAAACGCCAATCCGGAAACTGCCCGTAAGCAATTTATTAAACACAAAGCGCTCCTGCCTGTCCAGCATCGCCCATGATGTTATCAGCCAAAGTTTCTTTTCTTCTTCGTTTTTACTGCCGATGGCATTTATCTCGGCTATCCATTCCGTTAAAGTCTTGCTGCTGCTGTTTTCGCTTTCGGGCATCAGTAATGACATGGTTTCGGCAAGGTCGCCAACCACCTGGTAACTTTCTTCAAATAACCATCGCGGGATGTTTGACGCCTCGATAGCCCAATTGCGGATAAGTGTAGAATTGATGGGCCGCTTTGGCCGCCTGCCGGTAAACAGGGCAAGCATATGCATTTTATCGGTATCGGGTACGTTGGTAAAATAGTCCTTCAGTACCTTAACTTTTTCGTTGGTTTTGTTGGTCTCGTCTAAAGAAAGGAAGAGTTGTGCAAATGCTTTCACGATGTAGCCCCCTCTAATTCTCCCCCGATAGGGGAGACTTTTTGAATGTCTTGAGCTATAGCAAGCTCCTCCCCTTTCGGGGGAGGTTGGGTGGAGGCTTCCGCATCTTCCTCTTCACCACCATACAGCGTATGCACCTCGCTGGCGTTGAAACCTATTTCGTTTAAATACCTGGTGAACGATGCCGTGTAACCGTGAGTTAGGTAAACGCATTCGCAATCGGTAGCATCAATAGCGCTAACCAGGCCGTTCCAATCGGCATGGTCAGACATGATGAAACCGCGGTCGGCCGCACGGCGGCGTTTGGCACCACGTATAGCCATCCAGCCGCTGCAATAACCAAAACTATATGGCCCAAACTTGCGCATCCACGGCGTACCTACAGATGACGGCGGGGCAATGATGATACCTTTCCTCACTTCTTCTTTTGATGATTCTAAAGTGATACGTTCCGTTGGGTTTAATATCACGCCATTACGGCGCAGGGCTTCGTTCGTGTTTTCGATAACGCCGTGGGTGTACACCTTGCCAATGCTTAGATCAAGGTTTTGCAGGATGCGCTGGGCCTTACCTAACGAGTAGCCAACTATTACCGTGGCTACGCCATTTTCGACATTGCTACGCCACCAATTGTTTACTTCACTAAAGATTTCTGACTGTGGTTTCCATGAATAAACCGGCATCCCGAAGGTACACTCAGATATAAAGTGATGGCATTTAACCGGCTCGAAAGGGGTAGAGATACCGTCATCATCCGTCTTATAATCGCCTGATACCACCCAAACAACGCCCTTGTATTCAATCCTGATCTGCGCGGAGCCAATTACATGGCCCGCCGGAAACATGGAAATACTTACGCCATGTTTAACAACCGTTTCGCCATACTCGATAGTGCGCAGGTTAATATCACCTAAGCGGTAAAGCATCACCTCGCGCGACAGGTTGTGCGCTAAATAGTTCTTATGCCCAAAGTAGGCATGGTCTGCGTGGGCGTGGGTGATCACGGCATCGTCCACAGGTTTCCAGGGGTCGATGTAAAATCGGCCCTGTTCGCAGTAAATGCCCCTATCCGTAAATTCAAGCAGTGGTTTAGCCATGGTTAGTATAATAACCTATGGCGTTGAAATTAGTTTGAGTTTGTACTGATGACTATTTGGCACGCCCGTTATAAAAAACAGGGCAAAAAAAACAGTCGCGATAATCATCGCGACTGTCATATCTCAGTGTGCTAAGTATTAGTTTGTGCCTGCCGGTTTAACGGTAGTTAACTTGCTGCCCAAAGTAAGGTAATCTGTTAGTACCTGTCCGGCCTCTTTTTGTAAGAAATCCATATCCTCCTTTTTAGGTTTTACCTGGCCTTTTTTTAGTGCCGGCAAACCTAAGGCTACCCTACGTTCGTTATTATGCTCAAACGCTTTTTTCTCATCGGCATCGCGCTGCTCTTTCAGTTTCGCCTCGTTTAGGGTTACGCTGGTTTCGGTAGCTTGCTTTTTAGATTCTTCAATATCCTGTAACAGGTATTTGTAGCTTTGGCTTGATGCCATACGATCTTCATGCAATTTTTTAAGCTGCGGCAATACGGTCGCAAAATTACCTACGGTAGTGTAATCGCTTTTCTCGATCACATCAAAAGGCATTGCAGATGGCTCGGTATCTTCACCGTATTTATCTAAAGGTATAACAGACGGGAAATCAACATCGGGCAATACGCCTTTATGCTGTGTAGAGTTACCATTTATGCGGTAGAATTTAGCGATGGTTAAGTTTAACTGGCCAAATTTATTCTGGCTGCCGGTAGCTACAGTTTTGGTTTTACCCGCAACGGCCAACAATTTATCTTTTAATGATGGGGTGATCACCTTGTCAAGATCGATAGCGTTTTGTACCGAACCTTTACCATAGGTTTGTGTACCCAAGATCAACCCACGGCCATAATCCTGGATCGCGCCGGAGAAGATCTCTGATGCCGACGCGCTAAAGCGATCAACCAATATGGCTAACGGGCCTGCGTAGGCAATGGCAGGGTCATCATCTTTGTCAACCTCTACCTTGTTACGCGCATCGCGCACTTGCACCACAGGGCCGGTTTTGATGAACAGGCCGGTAAGCTCAACAGCCTCCATTAAAGAGCCGCCACCATTTTGGCGAAGGTCAATTACCACACCGTCAACATTTTCACGTTTCAGGGTATCTAATATCAGCTTAACATCACGGGTGGTGCTTTTGTAATTAGGGTTACCTGCTTTATAGTCCGCAAAATCAAGATAAAATGCAGGGATAGATATAACACCTATCTTAACAGTTTTACCATTTTGATTGTACGTGCGGATCTCTTTTTTGGCAGAGATATCCTGTAAAATGATCTTTTCGCGTACCAGTTCAATCACCCTTGGTTTAGCGGTAACGGCGCTGCCTTTAGCTAATAACTGCAACCTTACCGTTGTGCCTTTAGGGCCACGGATCAGCGCGATAGCGTTATCTATCCTCCAGCCTACAATGTCCTGAAACTCGCCGGTTTTGCCTTGTGCTACGCCAACAATGCGGTCATCAGCATTAACCAATTTGCTTTTATCGGCAGGGCCGCCCGGGGTAACGTTTTTAATGGTTACATATTCGTTCTCTATCAATAGCGATGCACCTATACCCTCTAAAGAGCGCGACATGTCAATATTAAAGTTAGCCGCGTTTGACGGGTTAAAGTAATTGGTATGCGGGTCGATAGCTTCGGTAAACGAATCCATAAACGCCTGGAACACGTCCTGGTTAGACAGCTTGTTTGACTGCGAAAGGATGTTGGTGTAACGTTTCTTTAAAGTCTCTTTATTAGCGGCAAGTTCTTTACCGGTAAGCTTAAGGTTAAGCAGATCATATTTTACACGTTGTGCCCAAACGTTATGCAGGTCGGTTTCTGAGGCTGCCCAAGGCAATTTATCACGATCGTATGTGTAGGTATCATTCTGGGCGAAGTCAAACGTTTTGCCCAATTGCGTTACCGAAAAATTAACATACTCGTTATAACGCTTTTGAAACACGTTGAAAATGTAAAATACATTGGCCAGGTTACCGGCTTTAATGTCATCATCAAAAGTAGTTTTAAACTGGTCAAACTCCTTAATATCTGATGCTAACAGGTAGTTATGGTTCTCATCAAGCTTTTTGATATAACGGTCATATATGATAGCCGATACCGAATCATTCAATGGTACTTTTTTGTAGTTATAGTCAGAAACCAAAGTGTACACATATTTTAAAACAACACTTTGCTGCTCATCGGGCTGCAGGTCATTAGGGCCTGCGTGTTTGTAGTTTACTTTGGCTGGGGCTGCATTACACGCAAACGCGGTTGCTAATGCCAGCATTAAATATAATTTCTTGAACATATCTTTTACACTATTTAAATCGGGACTTGTGTGAAACATCAATACTTGTGCCTGTTTTTAATTTATAGAATATAAAAAGAGACAGCCACAAAGCTGTCCCGCTAATATATTGAATAACAATATTACAATAATGTTTGGGTTGTTTTATTATAGATGCCGCATTTTACCTAATTGTTACAAAAACAGGTTTTATTTGGATTTACCGGTAACGTCAACAGCTTCGGCGTAGCGCAGCTCTGATTTTGGTAACCAAACCTTGTTGCTTTGTACAAATTTGATCTTGGTATCTATTAACTTAACGTCATCAGTACGGCCTGTAGTACGTGCAAGGTCGCGCGCTTCTGCAAGATCCTGCTGTGCCTGGGTAAGATCGCCAAGGTCGGCTTTGATAAGTGCCAGGCTAATCAAGTTATTTATGGTGTGCTGGTAGTCGTTCTGTTGTTTAGAGATCAGGATGCTTTGCAGGTAATACCACTTAGCTTCCGACAGGCGGTTCTCGCCAACGTAGATCTTGGCAAGTTCGCTAAAACGGTAGCTGGCTAAGGCATATTCGCGGAAACGCATGTTGTGTTGTGCCGCGCGCATTACAATGCGCTCGTTTATCTCCAGGGTAAACTGACTGCGGGGTATGATGTTTTTTGCAAGCTTTTTTGGATTATACACCAATTGTTTGGCCGATAAAAACCGTTTAAGGGATAGATCTTTCACTTGGGGTATCTGAGGGTATCTCGCGTGTTTTTTAAAATCGCCGCGCCACCACTGAGCAGATGCCGACAGGTTTAAAGCGCAAAAGATCACTAATATTATGTATCGCATTTAAATTAGAATCGGGGGGATATTAAGTTAATTATTTTAACTGGTATGCAAATATAAAAATTACTTTTCTGATTTACAATACCTCAAAACGGGTATAAACAAGTTTGATTTACAGCCTTATACAAGGCGTTACAAAAACGTAATGTGCCTGAAAATATTGCTTCATCAAATAATCTTTTTAACGATGAAACAGACAATTCTTATTCAAACACCTCCACATCTCCGTCGTGCAAGGCCCAAACCATGTAAGGATGAGTATCGGCATGGTAAATATCGCCGTTGCTGGTGATGCCAATGATCCCTGCAAAACCATCGTAAGGTTTCATTTCGTCAAGTGTTTTTGCTGTCGCGATAGATAGGGGCATGCCGTCGGTTACACGGGTAACAATTTTTGATGCCACCGATGCGCTGGTGATATCCTCGCCCACGCCTGTGCAGGAAATGCCCGCGAAAGCATTGGCATAATTACCTGCCGTGGTGGCAGAATCGCTCACCCTGCCGGGGATCTCGAACCCTTTGCCACCGGTAGAGGTAGCAGCGGCTATATCGCCATAAATATCAAGCGCCACGCAGCCAACGGTACCCAATCGGATAGAGTCGCTTAGTTTTTTCTCGTATTCTTTACGGCGCTGGGGTATTTCGGGGTTGTAATAACTAAAGCCGTTTTCGGATGCGAATCCATTTGCGCCTTGTCCGCTAAGTACGCGGTCGTCATATTCCATCAATTTTTCAGCAACGCAAATGGGGTTTTTAATATCCTCAATATTGATAACACCGCTAAACTTTTGGGTTTTGCCATCCATCAGGGAGGCACTCAGGCGGATCTTGCCATCGCTTTGGATCTGCGAGCCGGTGCCTGCGTTAAAAAGGTCGCAATCCTCCAATAATCGCACAGCGTAAACCACGGTTTGGGCCGCGGTGTGGCTCTCCAGGTATTTGTGGCCAAGGGTAACAATTTCGCGCAGGGCATCCTGTTTGGCTTTTTTTACCTCTTGGTTTGTGTTAGATTCGCTAAAAAACCCGCCGTGTATGATCAGTTTCATTGTAATAGATCGCTTTTGCTTTCACCATCCTGTACGCCAATATAAACGTCCTCCTCAACCTTAACCGCTTTTTTGATGATCATGCGGTGCTGTTGTAGATCGTACTTATCAAATATCGACATTACATGCACCTTTAAATTCTCAATAGAAACGGGGTCGCCTATCTCTACATCATAAACGTTGGTTTCTACAATATTCTTGCCATCAACCAACATTATTAATCCTGATCCTATGGCCTCCATCATACAGCCCTCGGTAATTAAAAGGCCGGCATCTTCGCCAAGTCCAATGCCCAGTATGCCGGGGTTTGTGGCAACGGCGTATAATAAACGGCCAATGCGGCCACGTTGTACAAAGTGCGTATCCACAATTACAGAATCTATAAAACCAAGGCCGGCGGTTATTTGCACTTCGCCTTTTATAAGGGCCTCGTTGCTTTGCCCGCGGTAAATCATGTGGGTTGATGCCGCCGCAGCACCTGCTGAAGTACCTGCAACAATAAAATTATCGTTCTGGTAGCGTTGTTTCAAGATCTGTAGGAACTGCGTACCGCCGAAAATAGCGGTTAGGCGCAGCTGGTCGCCGCCGCTAAACATTACAACATCGGCCTTGCTTATGCGCTCCAGGTAATCGGGGTTGGCGGCATCCTCGCGGCTTTTGATATGTAAAATATTAACGTGGGTAACATTAAGCTGGTTAAAGGCTTTAATGTATTCGTTACCAACAAGTTCGGGGATTTGCGATGCGGTGGTAATTACTTCAACAACAGAACCTTCGTGCTTATCCGATTCATTAATGATGCGCCGCAAAATACCTTTTTCAAAAAATTTGATATAGTGAGGTTGCATGATATGCTCCAGCACACTTACATTACTGCCCATATCAACAGCACCACCAATTATTATTAATTTTCCTTTAGGGGCATCCATAATCTTTGTATCAATTTATACAAATTAAAATAAAATTGATTAAAAACTAATGGTTTAATTAATAAAACTGCATTTTTTAGCCGAAACATTTTATTAGATTGATAAGTTCTTTAGATTTAAAAGAAATTCCCGATTCATTTTTGAAGCATATATGAAGATTGAAAATATACAGGTATTACGTGGCCCGAACCTTTGGAGTGTTAGCCGGAAAAAATTAATACAGATGCGGTTAGATCTGCAAGAAATGGAGGAACGCCCGTCTAACACCATCGATGGTTTTTACGAGCGTATGAAAGCGCTTATCCCCAGCCTGTACAGTCACCGCTGTTCGCCGGGTGTACCGGGGGGCTTTTTTGAGCGGGTGATTGCAGGTACCTGGATGGGGCACGTGATAGAGCATATCGCTTTAGAGATCCAAACCCTTGCGGGGATGGAAACCGGCTTTGGCCGCACCCGCGAAACCAAAACGCCGGGCACGTACAACGTTGTGTTTGCTTATGTAGAAGAAAAGGTGGGCGTTTTTGCTGCCGAATCGGCCGTGAATATCGTGCAGGCCTTGATAGACGGTACCGAGTACGACCTGGAAAAAGATATCCAGACCATGCGCGAAATTCGTGAGAATACCCGCCTTGGCCCAAGCACAGGCTCGATAGTGGAAGAAGCCATTGCCCGCCGCATCCCCTGGATAAGGCTGAATAACCAATCGCTTGTGCAATTGGGTTACGGTAAAAACCAGGTACGTTTCCGCGCCACCATGACGGAGAAGACCAGCAGCATTGCCGTGGACATTGCCAGTAATAAAGATGAGACCAAGCGCCTTTTACTGGAGCAGGCCATCCCGGTTGCAAAGGGGATGACCATTAGCAAAACCGAGCAGGTGATAGAAGCTATTGACCGAATTGGTTTCCCGCTGGTATTTAAGCCGCTTGATGGCAACCACGGCCGCGGCATCAGTATCAATATCAATACGGTAGAAGACGCTATTGCCGCTTATGAATTTGCCGCCGCGATTTCGCGCCGCGTTATTGTGGAGCGATTTGTTACGGGGTACGATTTTAGGGTGCTGGTGATAGACAATAAAATGGTAGCCGCCGCCCTGCGCGACCCGGCCCATATCATAGGCGATGGCGAATTGAACATTCAGGAACTGATAGACAAAACAAATACAGACCCGCGCCGCGGTTACGGCCACGAGAATGTTTTAACCCTGATAGACGTTGACCGTGATACCTTAGACCTGCTGGAAAAGAAAGGTTATACTTTAGAGACCATACTGGAGAAAGACGAAAAGCTCTTTGTAAAATCGACCGCCAATTTAAGTACCGGTGGTACATCCATTGATGTTACCGACCATGTGCACCCGCAAAATATTTTTATTTGCGAGCGCATCTCCAAGATCATCGGCCTGGATATTTGCGGGATAGATATTATGGCGAAAAACCTTACCGAACCGCTTACCGAGAACGGCGGTGTGGTATTGGAAGTGAACGCAGCGCCTGGCTTTAGGATGCACATTGCCCCAAGCGAAGGTTTGGCGCGCAACGTGGCAGGCCATGTGATAGATATGCTGTACCCTCCGGGTAAATCGGCAAGGATCCCTATTATTGCCATTACCGGCACTAACGGTAAAACTACCACCACCCGTTTAATAGCGCATATAGTAAAAAATAACGGGCACCGTGTAGGCTTTACCACAAGCGATGGTATCTACGTACAAAACACCATGATGCTAAAAGGCGATACCACCGGCCCGGTAAGCAGCGAGTTTATATTGAAAGACCCAACGGTTGATTTTGCCGTGCTGGAAACTGCCCGCGGCGGAATCCTGCGCTCGGGTCTTGGCTTTAGCTCATGCGATATTGGTGTGATCACCAACATACAGGAAGACCACCTTGGCCTGTCAGATATCCACACCCTTGATGACCTTACCCGCGTAAAAAGCGTGGTGATCAACGCTGTTAGAAAAGGCGGCTGGGCTGTGTTGAATGCCGATAATAAATACTGCGTGCAGGTTGGTAAAAAAGCCGATTGTAACGTGGCGTACTTTAGCCGTGATGAGAAAAACCCGGTTATTGTAGCGCATTGTAAAAAAGGCGGCATCGCCTGCGTATGCGAGAATGGCTTTATTACCATTATAAAAGGCGACTGGAAGATCCGTGTGCAGCGCACCATCCAGATCCCGCTAACCTTTGGCGGTACCGTACCGTTCATGATCGACAACGTAATGGCGGCCACGCTGGCTACTTACCTGCATGGTTTTAAAACCGAGGATATCAAGATCTCGTTAGAAACTTTCATCCCATCGGCGGCGCAAACCCCGGGGCGTATGAACATCTTCGAGTTTAAAGATTTCCGTTTCATGATAGATTTTGCGCACAACCCTGATGGCTTTAACGGGATCAAAACTTTCCTGAGTCATATAGATTCGCCGCTTAAAATTGGTATCATAGCCGGTACCGGCGACAGGCGCGATGAGGATATCATTGAGTTAGGTAAAATAGCTGCAGAGATGTTCGACTACATCATCCTCCGCCAGGAAAAACACCTGCGCGGCCGTACCGAAGAGAACATATTAGACCTGTTAAAACAAGGTATAGCAATCGGCGGCAATACGCCTTTCGAGATTGTACCGAAAGAAATAGATGCCATTAAACATGCCATGAGCCTTGCCAAACCGGGCTCGTTTATCACCGCGCTAAGCGATGTGATAAGCAATGCGATAGAAACGGTACAAAACTACCAGGAGCAGGAACGTAACGGGTTGTTTAACGTGTAGCCCCCGGCTCCCTGAAGGGGTAGCTTTGAAAAGCTTAAAGCCCGTCTGATTTTTCAGGCGGGCTTTGTTCATATGCGTGTTAACCAAAATCATCGAAACGAGCGCTCGTTTATTTGTTGAAAAGCATCTCACCTCAATATTTTACTCACCCGGTCTTTGCTTCGCTCGACCACCCTTTCTCCGCAAGCGGGAAGAGGGTTTTTGCCCTCGTTTTACCCTCTTTGCGAAGCAGAGAGGGGCGACCAGCGTAGCGTTGTCGGGGTGAGTAAATTATGCGCCTGCAAGGTCTTCGCTATCGCCCAGAATGACAAGCTATTAAACCTTTTTATTCAGATACGGCTTGGGTGACGCTAAATAATAATGCCACAGCATCATACTCGCCACTGTTCTATATGGCCTCCATTGTTCGGCTATTATCATCAATTCTTCTTTAGTGGTTTCTTTGGGCAAATCTTTCAATCGTTTTACTGCGTTTACAATGGCCAGATCGCCTACCGGCAAAACATCGGTGTGTTGCAGGGCAAACATTACGTACACATCTACCGTCCAGTTGCCAATGCCTTTTAAGGCGGTAAGTTGCCGGCGGATGTCCTCATCTTCCATTCGCTCAAAAGCTTCGAGGTTTATTTGTCCGCTGATAATGGCTCCGGCAAGGTAGCGGAGGTAAGCTGTTTTCTGCCGGCTGCAATAGCACTCTCGCATTTCAGCATCGGTTAGTAACAGGATGCGGGCCGGGGTTATTTCCTGCACACGTTCGCGAAGTTTGTTCAGGGCAGATAATGCCGATGCCAGCGATACCTGCTGCTCCAGGATGATATGCACTAAGCTCTCGTACGTGTTTGGCCGCGACCAAAACGGGGGGTAACCGTATAGTTTGATAACGTTGGCAAAGTCGGCATCCATTGCGCCAAGCTGGTCGCAAATGGAATGATAGGTGGCTTGGGTAAACTGTTGGGGCATATAATTGTTATTATAAAATTACTAACTTTTTTAGGATTTAGTGTTTCTAATGCTGATTTTTACATTTATGATCAACCTGCCGCCATTAGCCGAACGCATGCGCCCAAAATCATTGGATGATTATGTGGGCCAGAAACACCTTGTTGGGCCGGGTGCCGTTTTGCGCAAAGCTATCGAGAGTGGAACGCTGCCATCCATGTTGTTTTGGGGGCCGCCGGGTGTTGGCAAAACTACGCTGGCTTATATAATATCGCAATCGCTATACCGTCCGTTCTTTTCGCTGAGCGCTATCAATTCGGGGGTGAAGGATGTGCGGGAGGTTATAGAGAAGGCTTCCTTATTAAAAGAGCAGGGTGAGATTTTGCCGATACTATTTATTGATGAGATCCACCGCTTCTCTAAATCTCAACAAGACTCGCTGCTGGGTGCCGTAGAACGCGGCATTGTTACGCTGATAGGGGCCACTACCGAGAACCCATCGTTCGAAGTGATCTCCGCTTTGCTGTCGCGGTGCCAGGTTTATATTTTGCAGCACCTTGCAGAACAGGACCTGCTCGACTTGCTGGAGAAAGCCAAAAAAGAAGATGTTGTACTGAAAGAAAAGAACATCGTCATCAAAGAACACGAGGCGCTATTACGTTTGAGTGGCGGTGATGCCCGCAAACTGCTTAACATATTTGAGCTACTGGTAAACGCCTTCGACAGCAAAAAAATAACCCTGACCAACGAGGTAGTGTTGGAGCATGTACAGCAAAACATGGCCCTGTATGATAAAACGGGCGAACAGCATTATGACATCATCTCGGCCTTTATCAAAAGCATGCGTGGCAGCGACCCTAACGGCGCAGTGTACTGGCTTGCCCGCATGATCGTAGGCGGGGAAGACCCGCTGTTTATTGCCCGCCGAATGCTCATCCTTGCATCCGAAGATATTGGCAATGCCAACCCTAATGCTTTACTGCTGGCACAGGCTTGCTTCGAATCTGTAAACAAGATAGGCATGCCCGAGTCGCAATTGATATTGAGCCAAACGGTGATTTACTTAGCTACATCGCCCAAAAGTAATTCGGCAACTACGGCAATTGGTGCGGCTATTGCTTTGGTACGCGAAACCGGCGACCTGCCTGTTCCACTGCACTTGCGCAACGCCCCAACCAAGCTGATGAAAAACATTGGCTATGGCAAAAATTATAAATATGCCCATAGCTACGAAGGCAATTTTGCCGACCTTGATTTTTTGCCGGAAGAGATCCGCGGGACAAAAATTTATAATCCCGGTAACAATGCACGCGAGAATGAATCAAAAGAAAAGCTGAAGAAACTTTGGGGCGACAGGTACAAATATTAGTATCTTAACCGCACCGGTTTTTCGGGCTTAAATCTTACTTCCTTCACATGATATCAACCTTTTTCGATCACGAGCTGAAATCCTTTTGGCGGTCAAAAAACACAGGTAAAAGCATTGCCATAAAAATAGTAATGGGGGTACTGATCTTCATCCTGCTTTTATATGTGCTTGCCTTCGGCGTTTTCCTTGATGTTATTTTAAGCAAGATGTTCCCCAAGGAAAACCTGACGGTTGCATTCTGCGGTATCATATTGGTGTATTTCCTGTCGGACCTGCTGCTGCGGATGCAGCTTCAGGAACTGCCCACCTTGAAAGTACAGCCCTATTTGCACCTGCCGGTAAAGCGTAATAGCGTGGTTGGTTATCTGGCGCTTACATCTATGCTTTCGTTTTTTAACCTTTGGCCAATAGTGCTTTTCGCGCCGTTTATTATTAAGGTGATAATGCCTGCATCGGGCGCAGGTATCGCGGGTGCTTTTATAGTTTCTATCATCGCGTTTGCATTATTTAACAACTACCTGGCTTTATACATTAAGCGCAAAGCCAACTTAAACGGATGGGTTTTTCTAATGGCCGGCGGCTTTTTAGCCATAATTACCTGCGGCGATTACTTATGGCACTGGTATTCGCTTAAAGCAATATCATACCTGTTTTTTGGCAACCTTATCATAAAACCTTACCTGGTATTGCTGCCTTTGGCACTTGCCGTTATCATGTACTACGTAAACTTTTACTATTTAAAAGGCAACCTGTACCTGGAGGAATTAAGCTCTAAAAAAGAAGCCGCCAAAAGCAGTACCGAGATCCCATTCCTGGGCCGTTTTGGTAATATAGGCGACCTGGTAGCTAACGAGGTAAAACTCATTCTGCGTAATAAAAGGCCAAAGTCAGCCTTGACTATGGGGCTGTTTTTTATGTTTTACGGGCTGATATTTTATACCAACCCAAAAATGGGCGAAGGTTTTAAAGTATTTGTAGGGATGTTTATGACGGGCATCTTCATCATCAACTACGGGCAGTTTATGTTTAGCTGGCAGGCCTCGCATTTTGATGGCATCCTGGTAAGCAAAGTAAAATTCACCGATTTTTTAAAGGCCAAATATTTGCTGTTCACTATTGTATCAACGGTAGCTTTTATCCTGACCACGCCGTATGTTTATTTTGGGTGGAGAACGGTGATGATCCATTTTGTGATGTACCTGTGGAACCTGGGCATCAATACCACTATTGTACTCTACTTTGCCAACCGTAACTATAAACGCATCGACTTGAGTAAAGGCGCCTCCTTTAACTGGGAGGGTGTAGGTGCAAGTCAGCTGTTATTGTCGTTCCCGCTGATATTGTTTCCGTACCTGATCTATCTGCCGTTTAATTATTTAGGATATACCAATGTAGGCCTGGCGGTATTGGCCGTGGTAGGCATCGTGTTCATCATAACCCGTGATTTCTGGATCAAAAAACTCGACCAGGATTTCCAAACTAAAAGATATCAAATAGCCGAAGGCTTCAGAAATAAATAACCATGATAGAGATAAAAGACCTTAAAAAAGTTTACAACGGTGTAACTGTAGTAAATGTGCCATATCTGCAAATAAACAAGGGCGAAAGCATCGGCCTTGTGGGTAATAACGGTGCCGGAAAAACCACTTTGTTCCGCATGATATTAGATCTGATCCGTGCTGATAAAGGCGAGGTGGTATTAAAAGGCGAAAAAGTTGCCGGAGGCGAAACATGGAAGAACTACACGGCAGCCTACCTTGATGAAGGTTTCCTGATAGATTACCTTACCCCCGAGGAATACCTTTATTTTATAGGCGGGCTACACAACCAGAACAAAGCACAGGTTGATGAAAAGCTTGTGGGTCTGTCAGAGTTTTTTAACGGCGAGATCATCAAAAAGGGCAAATACATCCGCGACCTGTCTAAAGGTAACCAGTGTAAAGTTGGCGTAGGTGCATGCCTGCTGCAACAGCCGGAGTTATTGATGCTGGATGAGCCTTTTGCCAATATTGACCCAAGCACGCAGTTCAGGTTAAAGAACATCCTTAAAGACCAGAACAAAAACCATGGGGTTACCACCATTGTATCCAGCCATGATTTGAACCATGTAACCGACGTGTGCGACCGCATTTTGCTGATGGAAAAAGGTGTGGTTATCAAAGATATCGCCACAAGCTCGTCAACCTTGACTGAACTGGAAGAATACTTCGGGGTAGGCCAAAGCACGGCATCGTACACGGTAGACCCTGAAGAAAACCACTAACCATTGCCTATGTATTTGATAAGAGAAGCAACGGTTGCCGATGTGGGTGCCATTATACAGATAGCCGAACAAACCTGGTGGCCAACCTATGAGCCTTTGCTTGGCAAAGAGCAGGTTGCCTACATGTTGGCGGAATTATATTCAGTAGAAAAAATAACCAAACAGATAGCAGAAAATCAGCAAACGTTTTTGTTGCTTTTAGAGGATGGGCAATCTGTAGCCTTCGCCGGCTACTCGCCACGCGAGGAAGATGCCGGGATCTACAAACTTCACAAGCTTTACTGCCTACCCGTTACCCAGGGCAAAGGCTACGGTAAGATATTGATAAATGCCGTTGCCGATAAAACTATAGAAGCAGGCAAGCACACTTTAGACCTCAACGTAAACCGTTATAACAATGCCAAAAGCTTTTACGAAAAAATGGGTTTCACGGTGATACTGGAAGAGGACATCCCCATTGGACCTTACTGGATGAATGATTATGTGATGCGAAAGGAGTTGTAAATTATTCACTATGTCGTTGAGGGGCATAGCGACGTGGCAATCTCGTCGAGTTCGATATGCGAACGACGAGATTGCCACCCTATCGCTCGCAAAGACATTTTTTAAAGGGAAAGGCGTAATCAATGCGCCTTTCCCTTTAATGTGATTCTTTAACCTTATGCTGTAAAAGCTTCTATCGCTTTTTCTATCCGGATAATGGTTTCGCTTTCGCCAAGTAGTTTGGCTATGTCGAAGACGTGAGGCCCAAATTTGCCGCCTACCAGCATAATGCGGAACGGCAGCATTACATCGCCGGCCTTTAAGCCTTTTTCTTCGGCAAGGGCTTTGAATTTAGCTTCCAGTTCGTGGGCGTCAAATGTGTCGGGGCTGCTTAATATGGCGATGAACGCGGTAAAGAAATCTGTTTTGGCATCCGTCCATTTTGGTTTAACGGCGTTCAGGTCATACTCTGCAGGCTGTTGGAAAAAGTATGCAGACTGCTGGTAAAAATCGGGCAGCAAAACGCAACGCTCTTTAACCACATCAATCACCTTCAACAGGTATGCCTCATCTTTTATAATGATGCCTTTAGCCTTTAATATTTCCCAAACTTTAATCTTCAAGGTTTCGGCAGGGGTGCGTTTTATCCACTCGGCATTGTACCATTTGGCTTTTTCAAAATCGAATTTTGCACCCGCTTTGCTGATTCGGTCTATAGAGAATTTCTCTATCATTTCGTCAAGCGTAAAGATCTCCTGGTCGGTGCCATCGTTCCAGCCAAGCATAGCCAGCAGGTTCAAAAATGCTTCGGGAAGGAAACCTAACTCGCGGAAACCCGGGGTTAGTTCGCCTGTTTTGTTATCCAGCCAGTTCATGGCATATACCGGGAAACCAAGGCGTGCTCCATCGCGTTTGCTTAGTTTGCCGTGGCCGTCTGGTTTTAATATCAGCGGTAAGTGCGCCCATTGCGGCATCTCGGCTTTCCAGCCCAGATACTCCCAAAGCAGGATGTGTACCGGTGCAGATGGCAACCACTCTTCGCCACGGAAAGCATGGGTTATTTTCATCAGGTAATCATCAACCACCACGGCTAAGTGGTAAGTTGGCATCCCGTCGGCTTTTAAAAGTACTTTATCGTCAACCTGGTTAGTTTCAAAACTAACATGGCCGCGGATCATATCGTTAAAATTGATGGTATCATCCTCCGGCATTTTTATGCGGATAACATGTGGGGTGCCATCATGTAAAAGTTTCTCGGTTTCCTGCAAAGGCAGGTTAAGCGAATTGCGCATGCCGTTGCGGGTAGAAAGGCCGTATTGGAAGTTTGGAACATCCTTACGTTTTTCGTTTAACTCGTCGGCGGTATCAAAAGCATAATAGGCGTGGCCGTGTGCCACAAGTTTTTCGGCGTATTCGCGGTAAATGGGTTTGCGTTCGCTTTGGCGGTACGGGGCGTACTGGCCGCCCACAACCGGGCTTTCGTCCGGCGTAATGCCGCACCATTTAAGGCAGTCTAAAATGTATTGCTCGGCACCATCTACGTAGCGGGTTTGGTCGGTATCTTCGATACGGAGCACAAAATCGCCTTTGTGTTTTTTGGCAAATAAGTAATTAAACAAAACGGTACGCACACCACCAAGGTGTAAACCACCTGTAGGGCTTGGCGCAAAACGGACTCTTACTTTTTTTTCTGACATCGCGCAGCAAAGATAACCCTATTAACCGTAAGCCAAAAGATTGATGTAAAATGTGGCAGGATGGTTATCTATAGAATGAGAAAGTCTGCGTCTATAGAAAGTGATTCTATTTAATTTCAGCATGATTTTTTTCAAGCAAACGAATTAGTGCCTTCTTGATTGTCGTGTCAGTAACTTGATGCATCATGAATTTCACATGCTCAATTTGATCGGGCGTTAATGTATCCGACATCTTGAAATGGTCACTGTAATTCATATTGGCTACTATTCCACTAATCATTTCTCCTTTATCCTTGCCCTCTAATTTTAAGAGTTTGATTGGCTTATATTCAAACCTGTCAAAAGTCATGTCGTTTAAAAAGCTCACTTGTCCCACTAAACGGCGAGTTTCAGCAATACCATCATCTGTGATAAATTTGGTAGTAACGAATACCTGTAAAGAATCAAATTTTGTAATTGCTCTATATTTCGGGCCAGAGGGTTTGTATTCCATCATCCCATTAGAATAATCCTTGTATTCGCCTATAAGGTTTATCGACTTATATTGTCCTGGAGCAACAACTATAGGGAATGATTTAATGTTTTCATCGCCTATTCTTTTAAAGTATGGTTTTGTTGTATCGTTTGGAATAACCTCCAGTTCAATATTCGCTTCGAGTAGCATCTCATTCTGATTCCCCTCGTTTTTATAAATCATTGGAATAATTATTTTCTCATTAACTGAAGGAGTTAAAAAAGTATAAATCATTTCATGACTAACATTGAAAAATTGATAATACATTGTAATGATTGAGATAATGAATGCGAGGATGCTCATAATGCTGATGAAATTAGCATTAGAACTTAAATATCTGGAAACACGACGAATTAATCTCATAATCTATCAAATCATAATTTCCTAATGTCTGTAAGTTATTATTAGTTAAGAAATTAACGTTAATGGATACTCTTTTTTACAAATACGTCACACCGTCAAACACGGATTTTGTGTAGTAAATTGGCTCAAAAGGTTCATCATTAAGCATCTGGCAATCGGCTTTTACGTTGGTGCAAAATACATCGCCAAATATGCTTGCAATGGCGGCATCGGCAGCGTCGCGGCCGGTGGCTATTTTTACAAGTCCGTTAAGCGGGGCAAGTTTAGTAGCATCAAACAGGATCCACTCGCCGCCAATGTAAGCCTCAAAACAAGCGTGGAAATCTGCAGGGACAAGCTTATAAGCATACCCTGTAAAGTAGCGGGCAGGGATCGTTAATGCACGGCAAAGGGCAATACCTAAATGCGCAAAATCTCGGCAAACACCCGCTTGCTGGGTAACGGTATCGTAGGCCGAGGTTTCAGAATTACTAAATCCACTCAGGTACTCTACATTTTTATGGATCCACTCGGTAACAGCAACCACCTGCTGATAGGTGTTGTCGATATGCCCAAACGTGTTGTTTGCTAAACGGTACAACTTGTCTGATTGGCAATACCTGCTTGGGTTTAAATAAGTTAAAACCAAAGGGTGAAACTGACTTACCGGGATCTCCAGGAAATTATGATAATCTTTTATTTCGTAGTAATTATCAACCGTGGCTTCGTACTTAATGTTTACGTGCCCGGTTTCGGGGATGTCCAATCTCACAAAGCGGTTTTCGCCATTAGTTGATGGTAACTCTTCGGCCTTTATATAAGGATCTATGCTGAGCTTTTCGTATAGTATAGTTTGGTGCGCTGTACGCAGCGCGTGTACGTTTAATATAAGTGTGCTGGGTGCCTTAACTTCGTATCCTAACTCTGCCGAAACTTTAAACTTCATCTTTTGACACAGGTAATTTTGCAAACGCTTTTTCCATCCAATCTCCCGATATATGCTGTAATGCCGCTTTCAACTCATCATCCCATTGTGCCGAAATACTGGCCATGTCTTTTTGAGTATATCGCTGCTCAACCAACGTAAAAGTATCTTTCTTATAAAGTGCAACATCGATCGGGAAATCGACATTGTTACTGCTCACCCTTGTAGAATCGAACGAGAGGAACGCAGCCTTCAATGCCAAATGCATGCCAGAATCTTCGTCAATAGTACGATTTAAAATAGCCTTGCCATGGCCCGAGTTGCCAATAGCAACAAACGGTGCGCCCTGCCCAAGTTCTACCCAGTTCCCTTCGGGATATAGCAGGAAAAGTTTGTGCTCGGTATCGCCTTTTAACTGCCCGCCAATAATGGTGTTGAGGTCGAATTTAAAGCCGGCCTTCTCCAATGTTATGCGGTCTTCTTCACCAACGCGGCGTACCTGCTCGCCAAAGGCGTTCACGGCCTGGTAAAGTTTATCAAAGCTTTGGGTTTCTACCAGTTCGTTAAAATACACAACGGCTTTGTCACGTACAGATCGCAGCCCGCTGGTCATGATGAACATGCTGCCGCCGTCTTTTTGTACGGTGGTCAGTTTCTTTTTAACGGTAGTTTCGGTACCCGATGTAATGCGGGTATCGGCAAGGGCAATTAAGCCTTCTTTAACTTTAATTCCTAAACAGTAAGTCATGATTTTTTGAAAAAGAACCAAGATATAAGAATCAAGAGTCAAGACAAATTATTCTCTTGTCTTGACTCTTGGCTCTTGTATCTTGCCTCAGTATTATTGCTGTTGTTGTTGTTGTTGAATCATCTCCATATACTTCGCATAGCTATTGCGCGATGCTGTAGTAGAAGCTTTTGGGTGATCATTCGATACGGTAAATATATCTTTTTCTTCGTGAACCTGCCCGTCTTCATATCCAACAGAAACCGATACTTCCAGCCTGTGGCCTGCCGCTCCTTTATAAACGCCCTTAACCGGCGAACAATCAGAGAAGTTACGTCCCACCGCTAAACGCACATGATTTTCGTTAGCCACGCAGTTATTAGTAGGGTCGATGCCAAGCCATCCGTATCCGGGCAGGTAAGCCTCGGCCCAGGCATGGGTCGCGCCTTCGCCGCGCATGCCATCTTTATTTGGGCAGATGTAACCGCTAACATATCGGGCCGGGATACTAACCAATCGCAGCATCACCATCAACAAATGGGCAAAATCCTGGCAAACGCCGGCGCGGATCTTCCAGATCTCATCAAGCGTGGTTTCAACGGTGGTTACACCTTTTATATATTCGAAGTTCTTGTAAATATAGCTGCAGAATTTTAACGCCGTATGGTAAGGGGTGTCTTCCACTTTACGTTCAGATTCTACCACCGGGCGCAGTTCGCTCAATCCCTCAAAATATTCCTGTTTCAGGAAATCGATATAAGGCACTACGTGACGCAGGTTAAACAGATCGTTCCATTGCTCGGATGAAAAAATATTATCTAATGGCAAAGGGCGCGGGTGTGTGATGATGGATAATTGCGAATTGATCACCATCAGGTTATGCGGTTCGGTGTAAGTAAAACTGCCTACTTCGTTACCGTAATAATCAATATAAGTATCTACCTGCGGGTGCCCGCTGATGTTCAAATCGTGCTTTAAAACTTCCTGGTAAATATCAACAATAGGGTATAGGATAATTTTGTTGGCGCTATCGCGCACAAAACCATCGTAAGCGTATTTGGTGACATGTTGTATTTTAAATTCGGGCATGATATAATGTTTAATTTGACGATTTGACGATTTGAAAATGCTTGTCCCTTCATTTTCAAATTTCAAATCAGCACATTTTCAAATTGAGATTAAGAGTTTGCAAAGTAATACTCGTTAAGCGAGTTGCCAATGCGGTAAAGGTCCTCGCGCAGGCTGGTTAGGTACTCGTGCAGGCCCACCTGGCTAATACTTTTAACCGAGCTATATTTGATATTGCTTTGCAGCTTTCCTATTTGAAATGAGATCTCGCGGTAATCGTTCACATTGCTGTTGTTCTTCAGCCTGTCAAAATACCGCTGGATATTATTTACCGAATAGATAACAGAGCGCGGGAAATCGTTATTCAAGATCACCTGCTCAATTACGTTATGTGCTTCTAATCCGTCGCGGTAGGTTTTTTGGTAAAGCTCGTAGCCTCCTATTGATAACAACAGGTGTTTCCAGTAGGTGATATCAAGGAGCAGGTCGGGGTTGTTGTTTATCGGCCCAAACTTTACATCAAGGATATCTATCGACTGGATCGCGCGCTCCAGGTATTTACCAATGTTCATAAAGCTGCGCGCCTGGCCGCGTTCCATGGTGATTTCCGCGGTTCCATAATACAGCATAACCTCTTTGATCAGCACATCCAAAACACCTATTGGGTCGTCCTTTTTAAGGCCTGCTAAAATGCGGGGTTCTTTGGCGGTATGGTAATACTCGTTAAGGCATTGCCAAAGGTCTTTTGGGATGTGTTCCTGTACACTGCGGGCGTTTTCGCGGGCAAGCGTTACCAGGTTCACGATAGAGTTCGGGTTATCCTTATCTATCACCATGAATTTTAAAACCGCCCGGCTGTCGTTATTCAACTTGGCTATCAGTTCTTCGTCCGACCCCGAAAAAATGTGGATCACCGGTTCCCAGGTAAAGCCTGCAACCGAATCCTGCGACGAGGCATAGTTGGTCTTTAACATTCTTAAAATTCCGTCGCTACGCTCAATATATCTGCTTAACCAATAAAAACTTGCTGCTACCCTACTTAACATTTGTCGTTATAATAATGAACATCGAATTTTGAACGCCGAACATCGAAGCACTTCAATATTCACTATTCAAAATTCAGTATTCGACATTTATTTTCAATTCTTTCTAACTCAAAACCCACGTATCCTTGCTGCCGCCGCCTTGCGAACTGTTCACCACCAATGAGCCTTCTGTTAAGGCCACGCGGGTCAATCCGCCGGGTACAATCTCGATGCCATCGGGGCCGCAAAGCGCATAAGGCCTTAAATCGATGCGCCTTGGTTGCAAAACACCGCCAATATAACACGGCGCTGCCGACAGACTAATGGTTGGCTGCGCGATAAAATTGCGCGGGTCTTTCAGGATCTCCAGTTTGTATTTTTCTATCTCTTCCTCGCTTGATGCATGGCCCATTAACATCCCGTAACCGCCGCTTTCGTTGGTCTTTTTTACAACCATTGTATTAATGTTCTTGAAAACAAAGTCGCGCTCGTCCGGGTCAGACAGGCGGTGCGTTGGCACGTTCTTCAGTATTGGCTCTTCGTTCAAGTAATACTTGATCATGTCGGGTACATAAATGTACGTCGCTTTATCATCGGCCACGCCATTACCTATTGCATTTACTATAGCTACGTTACCTTTACGATAGGCTCCCATTAGCCCGGCCACGCCTAAAACGCTGTTTGGGTTAAATACCAACGGGTCTAAAAAGTCGTCGTCCACACGGCGGTAGATTACATCAACCTGTTGCAGGCCGGTTGTGGTTTTCATATAAACCTTGTGGTTGTTCACTACCAGGTCGCGCCCTTCTACCAATTCCACACCCATTAAACGGGCAAGTGTGGTATGTTCAAAGTAAGCCGAATTATATATCCCCGGACTAAGCAACACTATAGTTGGGTTGCTTATCTGCCTTGGTGAAAGGGAAAGTAGATTTTTGTATAGAATAGATGGATATTCCGTTACACTCCGCACACTACAATTTGGTAACAGGTCGGGGAACAGGCGTTTGGTTATCTCGCGGTTCTCCAACATGTAACTTACACCAGATGGGGTGCGAAGGTTATCTTCCAGTACATAAAAAGTTCCATCATGGTCGCGGATCAGATCGATACCGGCTATGTGTACATATACATCATATGGCACATCCAGCTGATACATTTCACGCAAAAAATGCGGGCATGAGTACACGATATCTATCGGTACAATGCCGTCTTTTACAATGAATTGGTTGTGGTAAATATCTTTCAGGAAAAGGTTTAGCGCTGTAAGCCTTTGTTTAATGCCTTTTTCTACAAAGGCCCATTCATCAGAAGTAATAACTCGGGGAATAATATCAAACGGAAATATCTTTTCGATGCCCTCGCCGCTATTGTAAACGGTGAAGGTAATTCCCTGCGTCATAAACAGGCGTTTAGCCAGTTCTTCTTTTTTATTCAGATCATCCGGCGATTCTTTAGCCAAATACTCAATTACTTTTTGATAATGGTCGCGAACAATGCTGTTTTCGTTGTACATTTCGTCCCATACGCCGTTTATTAAATTGTATTTTTCAAAGTGTTGCGACTTGTACATAAAATATCCCCTTTAATGTCCTAAAAAATTAATTTGTTATTTAAAACGGTTTATTTAAATCTATTTAACAGCTATAATTAACTATTCTTTGGTAAATTATAAAAATAATCGCACAAATAATGCAAGATTTATATTATTTTATAATAATAGCTTTAATTTTTTGAATAAAAGTAAATGCTTAATGCGTTTGTTTCTGCAGGTAGATTACAGAACAAGCAATTTAATGCAAGTGTTTGCAGGTGTAATAAGTATTTGTTTGGAAGGAAAAGAAATTTATAAAGCGGCATGTCTAAGCGATAGCATCTGTATGCCACCACTTACACCATCGTAGCATTTGAAGGCAGTTTAACCAACATTAACAACTGTATTTCGCCAAGGTAATAGATAAGTATATGCGAAAGTAAACTTAGCTTACCTGTCACTTTGCTCTTCCATATTTAAATCGGTATTGAATGGGCTTTTAGTAAACGGATAAACAGATTGCTTTAAAAAGCCTTTAGGATAATTCCCCTCGTGTACACCGGTGCCTGCGGGCCATTCGTTGCCCGGCAAATAATAAGTGCCAAAGATTATATCGATCAATGGAAAAATGGAAGCGAAATTATGCCCGTAATACTTTGGGTCCTCGCAATGATGCCAATGATGGTATTGAGGGGTAGTGAAAATATACTTGATGAAGCCAAAATTAACACGGGTATTGGCGTGTATAAGTACCGCATGTATGGCTATAAAAATAATATAAACATTAAAAACAGTTGTTGAAAAGCCCAGCACATACAAGGGAATAAACGTCATTGCCCTGGTGAAAAATATATCCATAAAATGAGTGCGGCTGCCGGCCAGCCAATCCATATTTTGTGTAGAATGATGGATGGAGTGGAAACGCCATAAATAAACCCGCGTATGGAAAAAACGGTGTGCCCAATATTGAAATAGATCTGTAGTGAAAAAAGCAATAAATAAAGCGACAATAAAAGGAAGGCTTTGCACCCACAAATGCATTTTATCCAAACCCATCCATCCGAAAAACAATATTGCAGGCTTTTGGGTAACAATGCCAAAAAATTGAATAAATAAATGACTGATAATAAAGTAAATCAAATCGGTACGCCACTCTTCGTGAAACTTGGTTTGAAGTTTGTTTTTGGGGAAAAACAACTCCAGGGGTATAAAAATCACGGTCATTAAAAGCAGGTCGAGCAACATCCAGTCTAACCCGAAATGCCAGCTAACTTTTTCAACGCCCCGGCCTTGTACTGTAAAGGCGCCAAGTAATATAGCCACCCCAGCGATACCCGATCCTATAAAAGCAAGTGTGAGTTTTTTACTAAGCAGGATGCTAATTAATGCAAAAAAGAACGCTGCTATGATACCGGCCGCCATTAAAATTTGCATGCTTTCTTTAGTGTAAATTTCTCTAAACTCCGGTGTGGTTAGTCGCTCCGGGTATCGGAAACAAAAGATGCCCAAAAGCGCCAACACCGATAAGAAAATGGATATATACCCACTTATCTGACCTTCTCCAACTTTTAAACGTTCTCTTTGCGGCATATGCTAATCGGTCTAAAAAAACTCAAGTAATTGTATTGCAAGCTAGTTAATATACTCAAACAAAAAAATAAATTGATCATGTGTAATTTCTCAAACATCTTAACCGGATTTGAGCCGAATGTATAAAACATGGGCAACTGTTAAGTAATAGTCTCTTTGGTTTCGGTGGGCAGCTTATCGTTAGTAAAATCTTTAAAAAGCAATTCCCAGGCTATTTTAAACCAGATAATGATGGGTATATACGCTTTAATGGCGTAAAGCTGCATCCAATGCCGCGCAGGCTTAGGGAAAGCGTCAGACGGGCCAAGGCCGGTTATCACGAGCAGTAAAACCAGCATGATAATGTTGAAACGGCTAAAGGGTTTCTCCTGCATCATCATGTATATAACGGCACCCGAGGTAGCAATAATAAAGGTAGGGTGTTCTGACGCGGTGCTGAATATAACAACCATTAACAACATGGAACACATTACCTGTAGCTGAAATTTGAGCGAGGCATATTGCTTAAACCTCAATAAAGCGGCACCAAAAACAGCCGCACCACCCAATAAGAATGGCCAGTTAGGGATGCTGCTATCCTGGAACAATCTGCGGGTTACACCCATAATACACCAGTCGAAACCGGTGGTAAGGTCTTGGTTGGTGAGGTTTTTGGATGATAGTGCGGCAAACCAATCCCTGTAACTTTGAATCAGAAAACCCGGCCCTGAAATTATCGCCGGCAGGCAGAAGAAAACGACCAACCATATAAACGACCAGATGATATATTTTACCTTGTTTTTAGAGAATACAAAAAACGCTAAACCAACAATAGGATAGATTTTCATCAGCGTACCAAAAACGGTAAAAAGCGTGCTATATTCATCTTTCTTTCGCCTTATAAAAGTAAAACTAAGTATGATTATAGCAGCAATAGCGGGGTTAAACTGCATGTAATGGCTGGAGTTTGCAAACTCGATGGCGCACAGTAAAAGGATAGCGGTTTTGGTGCGATTGTTAAACGGCAGGGTGTTGATGGCCCACAAAAACATAGCGGCATTGCCAACCTCCCAAAAAAAGAAGCCCCAGCTTTCGGGCATCAGCGACATGGGCGCTATGAGCAATGTAAACGCCGGACCGTAGATGTACACGTCATAATACTCTTTTGGGTATAGCAAATAAAGATTTACATGGTCTCGAAAGTGAAAGTATGAGGTGCGGAAGATGAGGTAATTATTATCTATATGCCTGAAATACTTTAGCTGCCAGCAAAAAATAGCTACGGCTATATATAGCACGCATGTCCATTGGTAGCCCGTTAGTTTTAGGAATTTTTTTGGTGATAATGCTTCGCTCATCTACGGTATAAAATAAAGCAAAATAAATTTATTTGCTTAGGCTAAATGCAACAAAAAGGCCGCTTTATAAAAGCGGCCTCGTATCGGCATAAAAATTAATCTCTTAGTATCTTATCTTTTATGGTGTTCAAAGCCGCGGGCTTCAAACGCTAAAAGTACGTTGATAATTACCCTATTGTAAATAGCCGTGTTACTTGTACTGCTGATAACAATTGCGCCATTGGTACGGGTTGCCGCGTCAATAGTTGCAGAAGGGATTGCGGTAAGCAATTTATTAAGGTGGAAGGCAAGCTTGGCAGTTACGTTGGTAGTTGCATCGATGGTAACATTTTCAACTTCAGCTTTAAGTATGGCGTTGTCGTTGTAATCAAATTCGATTGGTACGGCGACACCACCGGTTGTAGTAAATGTGCCTTTAACCGTAAGCGGAATATCAGCACCTGCCGATTTTACCAAAAGCACCTTTACTTCAATTTGTTTATAAGTACCGGTATCAATTTTAGCGGTAATAGTTACCGGGTCAATAGCCAGCAGATCGAGATTGTTGATGTTTTTTGTGGTGATCTCTATTTCCCGGTTATTCTTTTTGGCTTCCAGTTTAAAACGGCTGATGTTGGCAATAGCCGATGTCCATTTGATACTGGCGTTTGTGGCGACTGATGCGTTAGTTTGCAACCCACCTGTGGATGTCGTATTCACCGTTGAGGAAGCATTATCGGCACTAAGTGCAAATGCAACATCCGCGCTTGATGCCGTGCTGGTGTTTGAGTTGTCTTTTGTACACGATACCAGGGCAACGCTTGCCACCATTGCAATTGCGCTAAATTTTAAGATCGATTGTTTCATATTGTTATTTGTAGGGGTTGTTATAGCTTAATACGGCAGGAGGGCACATCTGGTTGCTTTGTGCTGTGAAATAAAAAAGATTTTGCTCTTGTCGCTCTTTTGATAAGCCTACGCATTGCTGCATAGGCTTTTGAGCATATATTATAAGGTATAGCTAGGGTTTTAGAAAACGTAATTGACAGAGAGCGATAAGGCGTTTGCGAAACTTAAATTGAAAGCGTTATAAGTGCCTTTTATAGATCCATCGTTTGTTTGATGTACATAACTTAAATTGCCGAGCCCAGCTGCAAGTCCTAATTTTTTTACGGGGAAGTAAACAAAATCTAAGCTAACGCCGCCTGAGTAGATTTTGTAGCTATAATCATTATACGAAGGACTGGTGTCGTAAGAAGCATCTTGCGCTCCGTATAGATAATTTAAATATGGGCCGGTTCTTATACCGATTTTATTATCATACAAAACGTATTTTCTTAAATATACCCCGGCACCAAATCCATGCGATTTTTGTACGCTAAATGAATTTAAAGCGTTTTCATTTTCTTGTTTCGATCGCCCATAACCAACTGTGATACCGAGATCAAGGTTGTCTGCAATAAAATAGCTGTAGTTGGGGTAAAAGTTGTAGGATGTTTTTTTTGAATGAAAATTATCGCCGTAAGCGTTGGTATTTGGGTCAAACGATCTGGAATCGTCGCTTGAAGTAGATACGCCAAAACTGGCACCCAACATTTGGCTGCCTTTTTGTGTTTGTGCTTTAGCGGTTTGGATGGCAATAACTGATACGCATACCAGCAGGAGTTTTTTGTACATAAAATTGTTTTAAGGTTTGTTATTTGATTTAAAATCGGCCTTATGACGGTACCTCACGGTATTGGTTTAACGCGTTTTTAGGGAAATATTTAAATTATAGCTAACATGTTTATAATGTGCCGTTTAAATTTTACGGCAATTTATTTACTTTACAAAAGTTGCAGCTGTATATTATTACAGTGTAAATTTGATGCTCATCAGCTATAAAAACTAAACATGAAATTAATATACCTACTGACGCTGCTGTTGTTAACTGCCCCTGCGCTTGCTCAGGAAAAAGCCGATTCTGCAAAAAACATGGCCGTAATTGTAAAAAGCGATTACAGCGACGACTGGGCCGACCTGCGCCATTACGAAGTTGAGAATAAAACATTGCCAACCCCGGCAGCGGGCGAAAAGTGCGTGGTTTTTTTGGGGAGTTCGATTTTCGAATTTTGGAAAACGCGCGTGCCCGAATATTTTGAAGCACATAAAAACTATATTGACAGGGGGATAGGTGGGCAGATAGCGCCACAACTATTGCTTAGGTTTCAGCAAGATGTAATTGCACTAAAGCCCCATGCGGTAATTATACTGGCCGGGAGCAATGATATTGCAAGCACAACAGGGCATGTAACCAACCAGCGCATTTTGGATGATGTGAGATCGATGGTAGAGCTATGCCGGATCCATAAGATCACCCCTATACTTTGTGCTTACGTACCAATCAATGAATATCCATGGCGTAAAGGGTTCCCTGCTGCAGAAAAAATCATAAGCCTTAATAAGGCTATAACAGAGTATGCGACTCAAAACAAATTGATATTATTGGATTATTACAGCCCACTGGTAGATGATAAGCAAGGCACCCGCGCCGACCTTACCCTTGATGGTGTGCACCCAAACGTAGCCGGATATAAAATTATGGCTAAGGTAACTGACGAAGCGATAGCCAAAGCTTTTAAATAGAAATTTGCTATAGGCGATATAAATACATCGGTAAAAACTATTGACTTATGAAGATAGCAACCTACAACGTAAATGGAGTTAACGGACGCCTGCCGGTTTTGCTGCGGTGGCTTGACGAAACCACACCCGATGTTGCCTGCCTGCAGGAATTGAAGGCGCCAGATGAAAAATTTCCGTTGGATGCAATAAAAGAGGTTGGATATAATGCTATATGGCACGGCCAAAAAAGCTGGAACGGTGTGGCTATTTTAGCACGTAATGCCGAGATCCGGGAAACGCAACGCGGCCTGCCCGGCGACCCGGACGATACCCACAGCCGTTATATTGAAGCTGTGGTAAAGGGCATTACCATAGGCTGCCTGTATTTGCCAAATGGTAACCCGGCACCCGGTCCAAAATATGATTATAAACTACGCTGGTTCGAACGTTTTACGGAACATGCCGCGGGCTTGTTAGCCTCCGGCAAACCTGTGGTTCTAACAGGCGACTATAACGCGATACCTACCGAACTGGATGCATACAAAGCAGAGCGTTGGGTAGAGGACGCACTTTTTCGCCCCGAGACGCGCGAAGCATATAAAAATCTTGTTAACCAGGGGTGGACGGATGCTATCCGTAAACTTAACCCCGATAAGGTAATTTACACCTTTTGGGATTATTTCCGCAATGCCTATGGGCGCGACGCCGGTTTACGGATCGACCATTTTTTGCTTAGTCCGGATTTAGATAAGCGCTTGCTGTCCGCAGGTGTTGACAGGCAAGTACGAGGCTGGGAAAAAACCAGCGACCATGGTCCCGTATGGGTGGAGCTGTCAGATGTATAACTTTGCCTTAAATCATACTAAGGTCATAACTTAATCTTTATAAAACTCTTGCATTATTTTGCAGTTTATTTGTTGATTAATTTAACACAACCTATTAGTTTGAATAAGAGCACCATACAATATTTTACGCCGAAATATAGCGGCTATTTAAGCGCAGTTTATTTGTTGTTGTTTTTTATAGCGACCGGAAATTCAGCATATAGCCAAGTGAAGATCGCTACGGATACAGCCAAGGCAACGGTTGCCGCGCCGGATACGGTAAGGATGCGCAAAGAAGCTGCGGATTTGGCTAAACAATATGATATTGGTGACCTGTTCAGTGATATTTTTCATCCTAAAAGGAAGCTGGATTCCGTTAAAAAGAAACCATCGGGCATTACTATTATTCCTAATATTGCATCAAACCCAAGTATAGGGTCGCAAATAGGGATAAAGGCGGTGGCAGGCAGGGTACTGGGCAACGAGCCGGGTACTTTTATGTCGGTAGCGGCTACTTCGGCATCTATCACCACAAAAAACATCATCTATTTTTACATCAACCACAACATATTTACACCCGGTAACCGCTGGAACTTTCAGGGTAACCTCGTAGCCGCTAAAACCGTTACGCCTGATTTTGGTATCGGCATTGGCAACGGCGCTACAGGTAGCGTGAACGATAAGATCCTTACCGACCCGGACCGTAAGGGATATGCTATCCACTCGCAGTTTTATAGTTTCCGCGAAAAGGCTTATAAGGAAATAGATAAAGGGTTGTTTGTTGGGGCCGGTGTTTCATTTGACCTAAGAAGGAAAATTACCGACGTAAGTACACCCGAAGTGCCTACGCCATACTCTATTTACAACGAACGTTACGGATTTAATAACGATCATTATACATCCAGCGGATTATTGTTTAACATACAGTACACCACCCGCGATAACCAAAACCGTGCTTACAAAGGTATATACGTTGATGCCGGTTTCAGGATAAACCAATCTTGGATGGGGAGCTCTAAAAACGCGGTTCAGTTTACTGCCGATTTCAGGAAATACATTAGCCTGTCAGAAAGTCGCCCCGAGCATGTTATCGCATTCTGGAACTGGGGATCTTACTTAATAAGCGGTGCCCTGCCATATCTTGATCTTCCGGGTACAGCCAAAGACGGTGCTTTCCGGAGCGGTCGTGGTTATACAACAGGTTATTTTAAAGGCACCCAATACGATTACTCGGAAGCTGAGTACCGTTTTCCAATCACCAACAATAATTTTTTAAGTGGCGTGGCATTTGTTAACGTACAAACTGCAAACGATGAGTTAGGTACCAAGCTGTTCGAAAAATGGCAGGCGGGATACGGTGGAGGGTTGCGTGTACTATTCAATAAGGCAACGCGTACCAACCTGTGTTTAGATTATGCCTGGGGTAATTATGGCGCGCGTGGTTTCTTCCTCGGGTTAAACGAAGCGTTCTAATTATTAGCCAGTTGCTTTAAATAGTCAGAAACTTTACTGCCGCCATAATCGGCGCTGCCTTCGTGGCTGAACACCATTTTGCCCTCCTTATCAAATATGACGGTAGTAGGGAGTGTACCCTTAAATAAACTTTCAGGGAAATTACCGTTAATTCTGTACAATGGCATAGCGTAATCGCGTTTACGCATAAACAGTTCTGATCTGGCAAAATTGCCATCGGCATCAACCATAATAAAAACAATATTTTTGTTGTTCTTCAGCTTTCCGTAGAGTTCATTTATTGATGGCATTTCGGCAACGCAGGGCGGGCACCAGGTAGCCCAAAAGTTTATAAAAACTACTTTGCCCTTTTGCTGCTGCAGGTTTAAAAATTTACCATCGGGGCCTTCAAAAGTTACTGACGGTAAAGTTACGGGGGCGCCTGCGTATACGGTTTCTGTAATATCCGGTTGAAAGAACCCCACTTTCATGAGCCCCCTAATAAATAACCCTTTTACCGACGGTAAAAAAAGCACAAGTAACAAAAAAGCGATGAACAGGCCATTGAGCCAATTCGTTTTTACCTGTTTCTGTAGCGCCTGCAAATTCATAACTTTAAAATTAGCTTATTTTGTGTGCAGTAGTATTTGGCAGGTTAAAATTATATTTTTGGACGAGCAGAAATGTAACCTATGGAAAACCCAAGTGCCGAAATATTAAAAACCAGGCAACACTTTGATATATTGGATGGCCTGCGTGGCGTAGCCGCATTATCTGTTGTGTGTTTCCATTTTATGGAGATGGTTTACGCGCCCGACAAAAATTTTATTGCCCACGGTTTTCTAGCGGTCGATTTCTTTTTTTGCCTTTCGGGTTTTGTGATCGGCTATGCTTATGACGATAGGTTAAGCAAAATGGGCATTATCGAGTTTTTTAAATCGAGGATCATCCGCCTGCACCCACTGGTTATTTTAGGATCGATATTAGGGTTGCTCGCCTTTTTGTTTGATCCGTTTGTGGCGTTCCCAAACGGATACAGTGCGGGTAAAATCGCGCTGATATTCTTAAGTTCAATCTTGCTTATTCCGTACCCCGTAATGCAGGAGCGGGCCTTTAACCTGTTCAGTTTTAATGCGCCGGCCTGGTCGCTGTTTTGGGAATATGTGGCCAATGTTTTTTACGCGGTCATCCTTTTCAGGGTAGGGCGCAAATGGTTGCCGGTCCTAACAGCGATTGCCGCGTTGGGCATTTGCTACATCGCCTACAGATCTGGCAATGTTATAGGCGGCTGGAGCGGTGGGACTTTTTGGGATGGCAGCGCGCGCATAAGTTATTCGTTTTTAGCTGGCCTGTTGGTTTACCGCAGTAAGTGGATCGTCAAAAGCAAACTGGGCTTTACAGGGCTGGCCGCATTGTTATTGCTTGCCTTTGTGATGCCTTTTAATAAATGGGTTTGGCTTACCGAGCCTCTGGTGGTATTGTTTTATTTCCCATTGTTGGTTGCATTGGGCGCAGGCGCCATATTAAAACCGGGGTTAAAAAAGCTTTGCCAGTTCTCCGGCAGTATCTCATATCCTCTATATATGACGCATTACGCTGCTATATGGGCGTTTGGTAATTACTACGCAGCTAATAAGCCGGCAGCTGGTCAACTTGCGGTAATAATTATTGTTGGGATGATAGTATTAGTAGCTTTTGCTTACCTGGTAATGGTATTTTACGATACGCCCGTGCGTAAATACCTAACCACTAAAAGAAAGCAAAACCTACAAAAATAACCTGCGCTAAATTTTACAAAATACCGTTAAGTAATTCATACCTTGCAATTAATGGCGGACTACTTAACGTTACTAAAAGACTGGATTGTTGACCTTGGCGATAAGCACGAAGTTGACCCCTTGTTACTGGGGTGTATTTACGTGGCTTGTAAAGTGTCGCTTTTTACATGCCTTGGGTTTTTAGTAAGAAATATCCGCGCCAAAAAACCAATCACGTTATTGATACTATTGGCCGGCACCTTTTTTAGCATCCCCTACATTTACATTATTATTGCAGGCCGTAATATTCCTTTTTGGGTTTATATCTTTATAGGGTGTATGTTTTGCTATGGCGGGTTCACTATCTGGAAAAAGGTTACCGACAAGCCAAAAGCGTTAGATATCGTTGAATGAATATTAACAGCGGAACATAATAAAGCCTCTCAAATTATTTTGAGAGGCTTTATTATGTTATTTATTTTTATCAAGCCCTTTTACCGGCCATGCTTCGCTTTGCATCAGCAGGCTAAACCAATCTTCGAGGTGCCATGTATGGGTTAGTTTTCCGTTTTTAAGATAATGGAATTCGTGCAGGGCGATGCTTGCTTTTTTATTGGTTGCGGGGATGCCCAGTATATCGTTATTGTGTGTAAATACGATGGATGCCCTTACTCCGGCGCGTTCATGTGTGCCAAATATTTCGTGGATGACGATCTCTACATCCGGCAGTACAGAGGTAAAGTAGGTGATAATATCCTTTAACCCTTGCGGGCCATCTTCCTGGCCGGGGCCAAGCGGTATGTCTTTCCAGTCGGGCGTGCAAACCATGTCAATCAGGTTGGGCTGTTTGGTTTTCCATGCGCCGTAAAATATCTCAATGGCTTTGCGCTCTTGTTGTGTTAAGGCCTTTACTAATTCCGGTGTTTCAGTTTGTGCTGTCATCTTGTTTCGTTTTGTTGAAACAAAGGTCGGTTAGACGGGCAGCCTATCTCTGGTGATGATTTAAGTTTTATCTGTTAAGCAACCAGGTGCAAATAGGGTTTGCTATTTTCTTCCAAAAGCCATTTACGGTATGCCGATGGTGTTATCCCGGAAAACTCCTTGAAAAACTTGGTGAAGTTTGATGGGTCGTAAGTTAAGCGATTAGCAATATCGTTTATAGACAGGTGCTGCTGGGCCAGTAATTGTTTGGCCTCTTTAAAAATGCGCTGTTCGTAAAAGTGGCAAGGGGCTAAGCCGGTATGCAGTTTTATAACGCTACTTACATGAACCGGATGCAGGCACATAATACTTGCGATGTCCTTTATATGAAACATCTCCTCTACACGGCCGGCCATAAAATCGTCTATATGCTCGTTAAGCACCTTTAGAAACAACTCTGTGATCTCGGCCTGTCTGCTTAAATATTGGTAAGGGACCTTCATAATAACAAGTCAAATATCGAGCTTTAAAATTCTAAAAAATGGTGAAGATTTAAGTATTTCAAATGCTAAAGCCTCCCCGTGGAGCAGGAAGGCTTTAATAATATTAGGGTGAGATGTTATTTTATTGCCAGCAGATCCACCTTTTCAATAATAGGGTCTTTGGCTAAAAGCTCGGCTGCGTTTGCCATTAATGCTTCGGCTATTTTACCATCCAGGTGCGCCTGGCGGCCTTCTTCTGTTTCAAAGGTGTCAAATATCCCAAACGTTGATGGGCCCAGTTGCAGGGCGTACCACCTTACGGTGCCCGGTTCTGCTTCTGCCAAAGGCAAAGCGCTTTTTAAAAAAGCAAATACATCGGCTTCCTTACCAGGTTTTGCTTCTACGCGGGCTAATAATGCAAATTTTTCCATAATTGAGTGTTGTAGTGTGTTTGTAGCCTATAAACGTAAAATTAACCAGTTGCGATGTTTAATTATATTATTTATCCAGGTTGCCTGTACCCTTCAATGCCCAGTAAACCAGCACCGGTTGAAAAAACAAGCGTCCAAAACGTTTTGCATCGGTATCTAATCCAAATGCGCTGCGATGATTTCTGTATTGCGAGATATTCCCGGGGAACACCGCCGTGAAAAAGGCTGCCGCAACTTTGCCAACATTGGCCACATGTTTTTGGGAGGAAATACCAGGGCGCTCTCCAGCGTAATTTCTGCAATGCCGGAGAGAGTAGCACAGTGATGAAGTGCAATTATGGGTTCGCTAATCCCAGATTTAGTTAATGCTTGTACTTAGTAAGTAAAGCTATTGGCGCAACATCAATCAGTTCGGGCGGTTTTACCATACTAAGCGTACTGCTTTTGTATTTTTGAAATGCGCTGTTTAGCTATGCGCACAACCAGGCCCTTGCTTTGTGATAACGCGTCGTTTGTAAATGTTGTTATAAACAATGTGGTTAAAACATGAATATACCCTTGCGGATACTTTTTGCAATTGATTTGTCAGGTTTCATTTTGTAGATTATTGGTTATTGTATTGTTCGTCGGTTACTTGTTCTAACCAATTAACTGGCGAACCATTTTGTTTTTCTTGAATAGCTATATGGCTCATGGCGGTGGTAGCGGTGGCGCCATGCCAGTGCTTTTCGTTAGGTGCAAACCAAACTACATCGCCCTGATATATTTGTTGTATTTGTTCGCCTTCGCGCTGTACCCAACCACTGCCTGCTGTAACTATTAGCGTTTGCCCGAGCGGATGGGTGTGCCAAGCGGTGCGGGCTGCCGGTTCGAAGGTTACCAGTGCCATAGCCACGCGGGCGGGATCCGGCGGCGCAAATAGCGGATCGATACGCACTGTCCCTGAAAAATATTCTGAAGGCCCCTTGCCTGAGGGCTGTGAGCCGCAGCGTTTGATTTCCATTATATGTTGATTTTAAAGATACGTCCATTTTTAACACACGGTACTGTATTTTGTTAAGTAGCTATCTCATTTTATTAAACTACTTTAACTTTTGTTAAAGTTGAGGGCCGTTCCTTTGTGGTATGGAAAACATGACAGAAACCGTACAGCGCTACGTTAACGGCTGGAACGAGAAAACACACGAAGCGGTAAAGGCGGCATTTGTACAATGCTGTGCCGATGGTATTACATATAAAGATAAAAATACGCCTATGTTAAAGGGCATCGATGCTTTGGTAACCCTGGTTATGCAATCGCACGATATTGTGCCGGGGCGTGTATTTTCGGTATTGACCCAGCCAGAGTTTTTTGATCGTAGCTGCTATTATACATGGGGTATATCCATTCCCGGGAGCGGCGAACTTTCAGGCAGGGATTATGTGGAGTATAATGATGAGAACCAAATTACGGCGATAGTAGGATTTTTACCGGCATAATTGTAATATCGCTCATGTTTGAGCACATCCTTGCAAATTTTGCAACGCATATAACGCTTGATGCTGCGGATACTGATAAGGTTACCGCAGCATTCCAGTATAAAGTGGTTTCTAAAAATGGCAGTTTGCTGGAGGCGGGTGAAGTTTGTCGGAACATTTACTTTGTAAACAGGGGATGCCTGCGCATTTTTAACCGCGATAAAAACGGCGACGAACATAATATTATGTTTTGTCCGGAAAACTGGTGGGGGAATGACATGACCAGTTTTACGGGTCAGTCGCCGGCCTACTATTATATTAGCGCGCTGGAAATAACCGAAGTTGTTTATATCAGCCATAAAGCTTTGGAACAACTATATATCGACGTACCCAAGCTGGAACGCTTCTTTCGCATCCTGGTACAAAACGGGTTCAGCTTATTTCAGCGCCGCATTAACACTAACCTATCTAAAACTGCCCAAGAACGGTACGTTTTATTTCAACAATTGTATCCCAGATTGGAGCAGCGCATTTCGCAGAAACACATTGCATCATACCTGGGCATAACACCGGTGTTTTTAAGCATGATAAGGAAAAGGAACAAATAATATTAACAACATTGGTGTGCAAAAAGGTAAAGCAAAGCACCCGTTTGTTATATTTGTTCATATTTAGCTGTTATTAACAACTACCCTATGCGCATTATAAAAGCCGTTTTTATTGCATTTATTATAATTACAGCTGTATCATGCAGCTCAAAAACACAACCGCAGCCAACACTGGCCGGCAATTGGAAGATTACCAGCGCCGTGGGTAACGATGGCCGCCAGTGGACAGGTAGCTTCATCCTAACCGAGGATATCCCCGGTTATAAAGGGGTTTTTCAATGGCAGTCGGTAGATGGAAAGTCTTCCGGAACAGATACCGTAACAGCTACTTACGAATCTGTTATAAAAGTACTTATCATGAGATCGGTGGCGGTAACCGGCAACATCGAAAGTGTAAATTATTCCATGAATGTATCTAATGGATCCACCAAAATGGAAGGCGTTTGGACAGGGTCAAGCGATGGTACGGTAGAAAACCCCGGTAGATTATCAGCGGTAAAGCAATAAATAAGAAGGGTGCGAACAAGCCATCGGGCATATCTCCCAAAACGGGGTTTGCGACACAAAATAATTGGCGACAGCGATGCGAAGCACGCTAAAACTTAACATTAACTTAACCTAAGTAGCGTTATATTTCCGCTTTACAGTAACTCACGGATTTGAAATGCTTATCGTACTCGCTGCACTGGTTTCGCTGGCTTTATTGGTATTGTTTTTTTATGCGGTTATCCCTAAAAGCATGCCCTTGGTATTTTGGGGCAAAGTAGAGTTGTTTTGGGTAATGATATCTTTCTTAAGTGTGTTATATGGCACTATGGAAGTGCTAAAGATAGATAAGCGAACCGAATACGAAGAATTACACAATGCTGCTAAAATTGATTTTGAAGAAGCACAGATATTAATTGGCGAGCATTTGCCGGTGCTTGATCTGCATCACCCATCTGCGGGGCAAAAGACAGGACTGGAGTGGTTTCATACCATGGTGAATTTGATGGACGAGGGTTACGAGTCACGTAAATGGGAAGATTTTGCAAACTATACCAAGGGTTTTTTATTTAAAACCAAAGGGATTTCGGTTAATGAACATATCCGGGCCTTAAAATATCACTGGCCCGAAGACCCACAAATTAAAACTGACGATATTGCTTTTAAGCGAGATATTAAATTGATAGCTGATAAGTTGGAGGCCATTGAACGGGAGAAAGAACAACTGCTGAAGCAAGCACCAAGCAATAAACCAGTTACCTGGCCACGTTATATTATAGCTTTGGTGTTTTTGATAGGGCTGTCGTTGAAAGTCCTGAAGATAAGGCACGAGTCGTATAGGTAATTTAGCTACTTACCAACCTTCAAGCTATAACCATCATCAAAACCTCTAAAATCTTTTTTTAACCTCCTGGATAAGATGTTAAGTGTTTCGCCCCGGCGGGTCACTTGCAGGTAATGGAACTCGGGTTTATAGTCAGGAGAAATATCATGCATTTTCTCGTTATTAGGCCTAAGTGGCTGATGCAAACCGCCACCACCACCAATGACCAGGAAATTCTTACCCTCTACCTTAAAATTTTCAAAATTATGCGAATGCCCCGAAAGGAACAGTACTGCTTTTTTTGATTTAATAAATGGCGGCACAAAACTATGCCTCACAGCCACTGATGGGTTTACGATAGTGCTATTGGTATAAGGCGAATGGTGGCAGCCAACGATGATCAATTTTATAGCCGGGTCATTATCCAGGGCCGGTAATTTTTCTTCATACCACTTGTTTTGTTGAGCGATATCAGCTACAGACATTGTGCCAAAATTGGAATTTAGCAATATTACGGCTACGGAATCTACAACCTCGGTAAACCCTAAGGGATCATCGCCAGGAAAACGCTTCTTAAAATTATTGATGCCTTTTTTAGCGTTGAACATCACCTCGTGGTTACCCAATGTTGCATAAACGGGGATAGAATCTTTAACCAATTGCGCAAGGTAACCATCGATATTTTTCCAGGCACTCTTACTTCTGCCAAGCGAAACAACATCGCCTAAAATAAAAAAGGCTTTGGGCCGCATGCTATCTACAGCCATAAATATCATTTTTGTGGCCAGTAAATTATGATTGGGTTTAAGCCACAATTTTTCTATCCACATGGGTTCCTGCGTATCACTGGCAAAGGCAATAACCGGCTTCTGGTTTTGCGCGTTAATTATATGCGAAAAAGTTATCACCAAAATGCAAAGGAACAGCAATCGTTTCATGTAATTAGAAACGTTGATTAAGATAATTTAGTTTGAATGGCTGCGAGCGTGCCGTTTACCGCGCTTAACTAACAATAAGCTTAGCTATATAGTGACCTACGTTTGATTGTAACTTATGAAATAGCATTAGATGATTTTTAATAGTAATAAAAAAAGCGAAGCGCCTGAAATAAAGCGAATAGCTTGTAGTTGTGGAGGATAGACACCAGCTGATGTCTATATTGCAAACAAAAAAGCCTCCAGATTTCTCGAAGAGGATTTATTTCGGTAGCAACATAATAGTACCCAGTCAAATAAACCCCGCAGGCTTGCCGGGCAAGGCACTGCGGGGTGGTAACCGCTACGTTACAGTTCTTTATCTTCAAACATTTTTGCGTCGCGGGTATTTTTTTGTACAGCAATAGATGAAAACATGCTTAAGCAAAACGCCATAGCATAAAAACCTTTTTCGCTTCGGGCAAGATCTGCATTCCACAGGCCAATGGTGAGTAACACCATTGCAGCAATAGTGGCAAACCAGCTTAAGCCGTAATAAAGGTCGGTAACAACATGTCCCTCTGCCCTGTCCCTCACACTTTTTTGTACCGAGATTACTGCAAACAAGCCAAATAGTAAAATGGTGAAGTAATATCCTTTTTCGTTCAATTCCATAGTTGCATTCCATAAGCCAATGCAATAGCCTACTGTTCCTGCTAATAATGCAAACCACGAGGCGCCCATAAATGCGGCGGTTGGTTTAAACGGGCTTCTAACTTTATCACCATATTTTAAGATGGGTGAATTTTCCTCTGTTCTGTTTTGTAGCGATTCCATGTTTTTCGTTTTAGTGATTAATATGGAAGCAAATGTCGGCTGTACCATAGGCCTAAAAAAATCGGAATTTGGAAATTACTGACGATATATTATTTAAATATTATACTTTTATATACACGAACTTATTCTCATGGACTCACTTAAGGAGTTGATCCAATTACTCAATGTCGCCGATAGAAAGCTTTTCAGGCAATTTTTACATCGGAAAAATAAACGGGAAGATGTAAAAAACCTGCAGTTGCTCAGTTTGATAGAAACTGACGATATGTATGGCTTAAATAAACTTTATGGACCGGAAAAAAACAATGATGCATATCATGCCCTTCGTAAAAGGCTGCAGGATAATTTGCTGCTGTTTTTATCTCAGAAAACGTTTGAAAGCAATCATTCCGACACCTATGACGCGTTGCGCCTGGTGGTGGTAGGGCGTTTTTTATTAGAAAATGATATTGTAAAAGTAGCGTTCAAATGCCTGGACAAGGCGGAGCGTTTAGCTGAACAATTAGAGCAATTTAATTTATTGAACGAGCTTTTGCTTTTAAAGCTGCAGTATGCCCACCTGACGGGGGCTGAAAGCCTCGACATCCTGACCGAGCGTTTCTCACAAAACCAGGCCCATATGCAACGCGAGGCTAAGCTGAATATAGCCTATGCCTTTTTGAGGCAGGAACTGCAGGAGATACACCTGAAAGGGAAGATCGTTAATTTAACGGCGCTGATGATTACAACCATCCGGAAATATAAAATCTCTGCCCGGGACCTGATGACGTACAAATCTATTTATCAGATTCTTTTCATCGCGAATGAATACGCGGCAATACAACAGAACTATGGATTGATAGAGCGATATGTTAACCGTACGAATCAATTTATAAAAGGCCTGTCCTACAAAAATTCGTCTTATCTTTTTTACCATATATCCATCTTGTATTTTTTGGCAAACTTTCATTTACGCCAAAGTGATTTTGCAAAAAGTGCAGCTTATCTTAAGGAAATGATGGGTTTGATGGCGACAGATAGTCGTTATTATAAGCTGTTTTATCTGCGTTATCAATTACTTTACGCACTTAATTTGTTTTTTACCGGCTTTGCAGAAGATGCGACCGCGTTGTTACAGGAATCCCTTTCTAATACAAAGCATACGTTTAAACCTGAAGATATAGAGGATTTACGATTATGCCTTACTATGTTTTTAGGCTTGTGTAATGATCGGGGAAGTTTAAAAAAACTGGCCTTGTTAACGCGCACTGATGCCTGGTATGAAAAGAAGATGGGCATGTTATGGGCTATCCGAAAGAATTTGATGGAAATTTTGGTTCACGCGCAGTTCTCCAACATCGAGCTTGCCATGTCTCGCCTTAGTAGCTTCAGGCGGCGATATAAGAAGTATCTGGTTAAAACATCGGAGGAGCGTGTGTTATCGTACCTGAGGTTGGTTGAAAAATATCTGATAAAACCTGATATAGTGTTTGAAGCAACGTACAAAAAGGCGGTTATAAACCAATTGGGTAAAGCAGAGAACAATGATATTTTTACTTTAAGCTTTATAGCATGGTTGATAGCACACCAGGAGAAAAAAACGGCCTATGAGGTTGTCTTAAAACTTGTATAGGCTGATGAAGAAATTAATTTGGAAAGGCTTCTCAATGAACCTGACACTGCAAAAGAGAAGATCGCTATAAAGCGACTCAAAATTCAACCCTGTTAAATACGCAGTTAATTCTTGTTCATTACATTTTGAAGAGTGATTTTCCAAAGCTGATAACCTGTTTTATTTAAGTGCAGGCCGTCGGCGATAAAATAATCGGCATTAGGCGTTCCCTCGGCATTCAACATTGGGGTAAATATGTCTACCCATTTCCAATTCGGATGATTATTTGCTATTTCTACCGAGATAAGCTCATTTGTATATTTAAACTCCTCTCTAAGACCCCAACGAGCTACGCTTGGCTTTAAAGAAATGAAATAACAGGGAATTGAACCGAATTTATTTTTAACCCGTTCTGTTAATTGTTGAAAGAAAATAAATACCTCTTGCGGGCGTCGCCCATCTGCAAGGTCGTTATCGCCGGCATAAAAAACTATCCTTTCTGGCTGATATCCATCTGTAAGCTGGTTAAAAAACCAAGTACAGGCAGCAAGTGTCGAGCCTCCAAAACCCAGGTTAACGGTACTTAACTCCTTAAAATCTTCGGCAAGGTCTGTCCATTGCCTTACAGATGAGCTCCCATAAAATAATGTATCAGGCGTATAAGTTAGTGCTGCACGTTCTTTTTCTAAACGATGTATTTCATCTTCATACCAAAGCATATAAGGGCGGTTAAGGTGCCAAACCTAATTAAATGAATTGGAAAAAAGGTTTCGCAGGTATTTTTAAATTATTATAGTTAAGAAATTAATTTTGGAGGGCTTTTGTTTAGTTGCAAAGTATTACAGCTTAACGTTGATAGCTGTCCTTGTTATTATGTCATAAGGCCGTTATTTTTTTTAAATTATTCACAAAAATTTATTTAAAAAATTAAAATATTTACTATTTTGGAGCTGTCAAATTCCTTTGACCAATTTCTTTATTTTTTTAATATTCACGAAATTTAACTGGAGAAATAATATCAAAAAATTAAAACTACGACAGGCAATATCTAATCAAATTCGCAAAAGGGCTAAGCAGCAATTACCGTGTATTAAAGAAATAGCGGTAGCGGCCAATCATAAATTTGAACTTGAAATAGATCAATTTTTACGTAACTGGGTTGTTCAACACGAAAATGAAATGCTACTTAGGTTTGATCAGCCGCTGGAGGAATACCTTGCAAATGATGCTCTGCGTGATTTTTTCCTGAGCTCGGTTCATCCTTTACAGCAATTGTTGCAGCAAAGTACAATTGCCAACCATTTAGGAAGAGGCGTTAACGAGGTTTATTTTGACCCAATTTGCGGAGACCCCTTATTGTCAACTTTTGAACAACGGATTTATAACCTTGCGCGCCGGATGGATAGTGAAAGGATGGATATTCCTTTTCGCACGATTCAGCCAAGCAAGCAGACAGAGGCTGGCGATACCGCGGATATTAGCACCTATCCGGTTGATTGCGAGCAGCTACGCTACAACAGCGGCAATCATTTTACCAGCCGCCCGGCGAATGATAACGTATTTGATGAAAACAGTAAACACTGTATGGTCAAGTCAGCCAATAATTTGAATATAATATTCAAGCGTGGTTTTCTGGAAGATCGCTTACAGGAGATTAAGGACCTTACATTTGAATTACATCAGGCAGGGGATAAACAGCTGCAATTTTTTGTTATTTGCAGTCGGCATTCGCTTAAAGAGGGGCATTTCGGAGCCTCCCTGGTCATTATGGACCCGGCAAATCCCCACTTTCCGGTCCGCGTGCTGGTTTGCGACACCCTTCTTAAGGAATTGCCACAACATCCGCGTTGGTGGCATCATTTTGTTGCCGAATACTCTAATGTATTTGGTGACGCCGTAGCAGAGATTATAGAAGATCTTTCGCACCCTTTGCAAAAGGTAAATATTAAAGGTGATGACCCTTACCGGCATGACTGGGATTGCCCATACTACGTTACCAGCATGACAGATGCACTTGCCGATCTTGTGAAAGAAACCCCCGAACTAATGGTCAACGGAAGTTTACAGGAGATACATAGCGCTATGAAGGGTTTGATGCTTGATTATTATCAACCTGATCAAACGATCAAAGAAAGAAACGATATCAAACACACCAATTGCTTAAAACGATGGAATAGCGGTATGAAAGTAATTAAAGAACTGTTATATGATATGTCGCGTAACTCGTCCTACGAAGCGTAACTGTTTCACAATTGCGAGCGAAGTCGATATTAGTTTCCCTGGTTAATTTAATGCAATGAAACTTTATTATTAATTAAGGCAAGTTTAGTATATCCTCCCGCTATGGAAAGTTACAACTTCGGATAATTATGTCTATGGTTCGCGACCACATTAAATTATAAAGCCTCTCAGATTCTCTAAGAGGCTTTTTAGTTTTCAGGTAGCGGGAGCAATACAATATCGAACCATTTAATCGAAGATATTGCGAATATTAACAATTTAGTAATAGTCGTTTTGGCGCCACGTATGTTAGTAGCAGCTATCAGGTGAAAATACAGTAAACACCTTCGCTTCAAATTCTAATATTGGGCGGGTGTGAGATCGTAAATTATACGCAATTATAAAGGACCAACCCCTTCGCGAAAGTTTATTTACTTTAACGAATAATCACACCTGAATATTTTATTGTTAACTTAGGCTACCAATTGTATAAACGATGGCTACAGTTCCATTTTAACGGTATGAAAAGGTTTTTTACCCTGTTTTTTGTTTGTTACTCCTCTGTACTGTTTGGGCAAAACAATGAATTTCAGTTCTCTAAATTGGATATTGGCAACGGCCTGTCGCATAACCAGGTGAATTGTATTTTAAAAGACCGTAGCGGCTTTATGTGGTTTGGCACATTGTCTGGCTTGAGTAAGTACGATGGTTATAAATTTAAAGTATTTAAGCACGAAGAAGGCGATACGGCAAGCCTGAGCGACGATTTTATGGTAAGCCTAACCGAAGGGCCCGATAATAAGTTATGGGTAGAAACAAGGAACGGGTTCAATATTTACGATCCGCTTAAAGAAACTTTCAACCATAATATCGCCGCTGTCCTCAAAGCGTTTGGTGTACCCGCGCAAAACTTTACAGGATTAAAAAAGGACAGAGCCGGTAATTTTTGGTTTCTTAACTCATTTAGCGGTATCTATAAATATAATCCGCGCACAAAAAAAACAGAACATATCAACTATAAAGCAGGTCTTAACACATCTGTTTACAGCAACGCCGTTGCAGACTTATCTGTAGACACGAAAGGCAATATTTGGCTGGTTTACAATAAAGGGATTTTGGAGCGCCTCGATCCGTTGACCCACAAGGTAAATTATCGCAGGCAACTGAGCGAACTACCCATCGGTTTAAACACTTCCTATAAGGTTTTTATCGACAGGCAAGATGATGTTTGGGCATATGTGCCAAGTTATTCATCAGGTGTTTATTACTTAAATTCAAATACGAGCATTTTTAAGCATCTGGATAAAGATGGCACCCCGTCCGGCCTCAATACAAATGTAATTGCCGCGGTGGTACAAGATGATCATAGCAGGATCTGGATAGCTACCGACCATGGGGGCATCAATTTGCTTAATAAAGCAGATTTTAAAACAAAGTACCTGCTTAACCGCGAGGAGGACGAAAAAACCATCGGCCAAAATAGTTTAACAACGCTTTACAAGGACAATACCGGTATTATTTGGGCAGGCACTTACAAGCGTGGCATCAGTTATTACCATGAGAGCATCATTAAGTTTCCATTATACACCCATCATTTGTCTGACCCGGGGAGTTTAAGTTTTAGCGATGTAAATAAGTTTATTGAAGATGATAAGGGTAATCTGTGGCTGGGTACAAACGGAGGGGGCTTAGTTTACTTTAACCGTAAAGATGGCAGTTTTAAACGCTACATGCATGATGCTGCAAATAGTAACAGCCTCACCAATAATGTTATTGTAAACATGTACCTGGATCATAAACAAAAGCTTTGGATAGGCACATATTTTGGCGGGCTGGATAAATTTGACGGCAAAACCTTTACACATTACCGCCATCGCGATGATGACCCGGGCAGTATATCTGAGGACAGGATCTGGTCGATAATTGAGGATCGGGACAATAATTTATGGGTAGGCACCCTTGCCGGCGGCCTAAACCTCTTTAACCGCAGCACCAATTCTTTTAAACATTATAAAATGGTGCCCGGTTCATCCAACACCATGCATTCCAGTTATGTTGCCGCCTTACTTGACGATCGGCATAACAATCTTTGGATAGTAACATCCTACGGCGTTGATGTGCTTAACCGGCGTACCGATCAGTTTATGCACTATGTGCACGATGATAAAGATCCCAACAGTTTGGTTAACGATAACACCAATAATATTTTAGAGGATAGCAGCGGGCTCATCTGGATAAGTACACGCGAAGGCATCAGCATATTAAATACAGCAACAGGTAAGTTCAAAAACATTACCCGCAAAGATGGCTTGCCGGATAATACCGTAATAGACTTAAGGGAGGATGACGCCCACAATATTTGGGCGAGTACACCCAACGGGTTATCGAACATTATTGTTGATCGTAAAAGTAAAGGATTGCTTTTGCGCTTTATCAACTATAACGAGAAGGACGGTTTGCAGGGGAGGGAGTTTACAGCCAATTCATCTTTTAAAACCCGGGAGGGTGAGTTGATTTTCGGTGGCGGTAACGGCTTTAATATTTTCAAACCTGCAGGTTTACGCAATAGTACAAACGCCCCGCTACTGGCCTTTACCGATTTCCAGGTGTTTAATAAAAGTGTTAAGGCAGGCGAAAAAATCTTTGGGAATATGATTCTGCCAAAAGCTATATCACATATTGATACTGTTGAACTTAAATATAATGAAAACGTTTTTTCTATTGAATTTGCTGCCCTGAATTATTTTGACGCAGATAAGGCGAAGTACGAGTATATGATGCAGGGGTTCAATAAAACCTGGATTAGTGCTGATAACCTTACCCGAAAGGCCACCTATACCAATTTAGATGCCGGCGACTATACCTTTAAAGTGCGCGCCGCTAATCCAGGCTTTTGGCAAAGTAAAGAGATTGTGCTATACATTAAAATACTGCCCCCATTTTGGAAAACTACAGTTGCTTATGTTTTATACGCCTTGCTATTTATAGGCATCTTATTTTTTATACGTAGCAGGGGGATTCGCAAACTACGCCTCGAATTTCTTTTAGAGAAGGAGCGCGAGGAAGCACAACGCATGCATGATCTCGACCTAATGAAGATCAGGTTTTTTACTAATGTAAGCCATGAATTCCGTACGCCATTATCATTAATTATGGCGCCGGTTGATAATATTGCTAAACAAATTACCGAACCCGGGATAAAAAAGCAATTGCTTTTGGTAAATCGTAACGCCAAGCGATTATTGAACCTCGTAAATCAATTGCTCGATTTTAGGAAGATGGAGTACCAGGAGTTGAAACTCCATAAAACCACGGGCGATATTGTTGAATTTATCCATGACCTTTCTTACTCATTTACGGATGTTGCCGAGCAAAAGCAAATTAGCTTTGTATTTGACAGCGAAATTGAAGAGTATTACACCAGTTTCGATCACGAAAAAGTTGAGCGTATTTTATTTAACCTTTTATCAAACGCATATAAATTTACCCATGCAGGTGGGCAGGTAAGTGTATTGGTCAATTTAAAAAATCAAACTGTTGGATATAATAACCAATTTGAAATAAGGGTAATTGATACAGGAATAGGTATCCACGCAAATAAGCAAGGGAAGATCTTCGAGCCGTTTTTCCAGAATGATATCCCCGGTACAATGCTGAACCAGGGCAGCGGGATAGGCCTGTCGATAGTAAAAGAATTTGTGCGCTTACACGCGGGTGAGATAACTGTTGAAAGTGAATTGAACCAGGGCAGTTGCTTCACTGTTATGATCCCGTTGCAGCAATTAAATAAAAATACATTTACAGATAAGGCCGTTCATTTACAGCACTCCGAAGACGATTTACAGATATCCACCAACCGTGAAGTGCAGGTAAGGGATGGCCGCGACGGTAAAAAACCTGTTGTGCTTTTGGTTGAGGATAATGACGATTTCAGGTTTTACATTAAAGACAACTTAAAAGATTCTTTCCATATCATCGAAGCGGAAAACGGTAAACGTGGCTGGCAAAAGGCGCTTGCACAACACCCCAACTTGATAGTGACCGACATAACCATGCCGGAGATGAACGGCATAGACCTTTGTATCAAGATCAAAAACGATAAGCGCACATCGCACATCCCGGTAATATTGCTTACCGCGGTAGCCGGCGAAGAGCAGCAACTAAAAGGTTTAGGAACGGGTGCTACCGATTATATGACCAAGCCCTTCAATTTCGAAATTTTGCTTTCTAAGATCCGCAATATTTTGTTGCAGCAGGAGCATATGCGCAAAACCTATCAAAAGCAGGTTGAAGCTAATCCTACCGAAGTAAAGGTAGATTCGCCGGATGACGGGTTTATTAAAAAAGTTTTACTGTTGATAGATAATAATATCTCTAATCCCAATTTTTCGGTCGAGGAACTTAGTAATGAAATGTTTGTGAGCCGTTATACGCTTTACAAAAAAATACTGCAGATGACCGGTAAAACGCCAAATGAACTGGTTAGGCAAATGCGGCTAAAACGTGCTGCGCAGTTATTAGAAACCGGCCATTTAACCATCTCCCAGATCTGTAACAAGATTGGGTTTAAAAGCCAAAAGTATTTTGTTAAAACCTTTAAGGCGGAGTATAATATGCTACCATCCAGGTATGCCGAAACACATCATCAATAAGCTTTCATACATCTTTACAACAGGCTTCATTTGTAACTAATGGGGTTTGTATTTCAATAACTTTACGGTTTAAATAGCCGCACATAAATTATAATAAACTATAAATCAATAGTTTAAATATAAGTTGACATTTGTGCCCCCATTTATCCACAACAGGATATTAAATACCCCATAATTTTATCTCCGAACCAAATGACGGTGCAGGGGCATTCTTAGCAGCCAATGTTATCGCATTACCAATTTAACCAATTTTAGTAAAATACATTCGGGATTGCTATGAAACCGACGCGGAGATCTCCTTCGCACCGGCGTGGTATTGCAATTTGAACTATGCTGCCAACGAACCAATCAAACCAATTATAAAATAATAAACTAAAAAACCGTTATGGGAAAAATTTTACGATCAGTACTACTTTTTGCCTCCTTTTTTATAAGCGTTACAGCAGTAGCGCAAACAGGGAGTATAGTAGTAAGAGGAACAGTAACAGATGAGAAAGGAGTAACCCTGCCCGGGGTTACGGTGTCTGTTAAAGATGCGCAGGTTAATGCGCTTACTAATGTAGACGGTAAGTATAGTATTACTGTACCTGAACAGGGCAGGGTACTTGTATTTAGTTTCATAGGCCTGCAGCGCCGGGAAGTTACTATTGCCGGTCAAACACAAATAAACGTACAGTTGCTTTCTTCAACTACGGCCTTAACAGACGTTAACGTTGTTGCGATTGGTTACGGCTCGCAACGCAGGCAAGATGTTAACGGAGCTATATCATCCGTAAAAGCGGCAGATATTGCAAACTTACCTCAGTCAAGTATCGATCAGTTATTGCAGGGTAAAGCAGCCGGTGTTACCGTAACCCAAAATACAGGTGCGCCGGCAGCCAAACTTCGGTGCATATCAGGGGTATTTCCACATTCAATTCTGGCGAGCCCTTATATGTAATAGATGGCGTACCAATATCAGGTGCTGCCAATGCTAATGGCGGTACCGCGTTAAATGCTAATAATGGCGCAAACTCGCCAAGTCCGCTTGCATTACTTAATCCAAACGACATCGAGTCGTTAGATATATTAAAGGATGCATCGGCGGCAGCTATTTATGGTAACAGGGCGGCAAATGGCGTAATTATTATCACCACAAAAAAAGGCCGTAGTGGTACCGCCCGTATCAATTATGACGGTTACGCCGGTTTCCAGCAGCCGCAAAAATATTTGAAACTGATGGATCTTACCCAATACGCAAGTTTACAAAACTCGTTGGCTGATGCCTATGGTGTGGGCCGCCGCGGCGAATTTGCCGATCCCAGCTTGTTAGGTAAAGGTACCGACTGGCAGCGCGCCATTTTCCGTACAGCTTACCAGCAAAGCCACCAGTTATCTATATCCGGTGGTAAAGAGGGGCTTACTTATTACCTATCGGGCGGGTATTACGACCAGGATGGTATAGCTATCGGCTCAAACTTTAAACGTTACTCGTTTCGTAGCAACGTTGATGCGCAGGTAAACAACTGGTTTAAAGTTGGCTTAACAGTATCCGGCAGTAAATCGTCAGAAAACATCATATACAGCGATAACGGTGGTATAATTTACAACGCGTTATTACAAGCACCGGATATAGCGGTTTACAACGCCGATGGTACTTTTGCAGGCCCGCCAAATACACCCGATGCGGTTGGTGGTATCTTGAACCCTGTGCAACAGGCAACAAGTATTTCCAATATCCTCAACAGGAATAATTTAAACGGAAACCTATATGCCGATATCAGGTTCATCAAAGATCTTACCCTAAGAACTGAGATAGGCGGGGACTTTGGTTTTTCGAACAACAATATTTTTACACCAAGCTACTCGTATGGCAGGTTTACCAACCCTACAGCCACACTTCGCGAGCAACAAAACACAAATAGTTATTATAACTACAAAGAGTACTTGACCTATACCCATACATTTGCGCAAAAACATAATTTAACCGCATTATTGGGTTACGAACTTTCATCGTCAAGATGGGGTTACACACAGCAAAGTATCTCGGGTTTCCTAACCAACTCCCTGGGAGATAATATACCCACGGAAAATTTGGGGACTTCCACAACCGCTGTTATTGACGAACGCAAAAGTGCTCCGCATAACCTGGAGTCGGAATTTGCGCGTGCTATTTATACATTCAATAACAGATACAGCCTTACCGCTACTCTGCGTACAGATGTATCGTCCAACTTTGCGCCGGGCCACCAGCGTGGTTACTTCCCATCGTTCGCGGCATCATGGCGTTTATCTGATGAGGATTTTTTCAAGCCAATTAAAAGCGTTGCCGATAACGTAAAGATCCGTTTAGGTTATGGCCAGTTGGGTAACGAGGGTATCCCGCCGTATTCATTCGGTTCGCAATTAAACCCAACTATTACGGGCTTAGGTACAGGCTTTTTAGTGGCAAGGATCCCCAATGCAGATCTTACCTGGCAACACCAGATAGAATATAACGCAGGTATCGATTTTAGTTTATTTAATTACCGCATAGAGGGTTCATTCGACTACTTTCAGCGTAAAGCAAGCAAATTCTTGTTTCAGTTGCCATTACCGGCATACGTTGTAGGCGGCCCGGATTATTTGGGCGGTATTGCTTCGCCATTTATTAACTCAGGGGGGATTACCAATACAGGTTTCGACATTACATTAAACACGCGCAATATCGTGTCTAAAGATTTTAAATGGAGCAGTACTTTGATCTTCTCCCGTTACAAAAATAGGGTAACCTCTTTAGCTAATGGTTTACAGCAGCTTGTTCAAAGTGTAACCAACGGTTTCCTAAGCTTGCCTATCACCCGTACCACTGTAGGTGGCCCGCTTGGCGAATTTTACGGTTACAAAGTTAAAGGCGTATTTAAATCTGATGAGCAGTTAAGGAGCGCGCCGGTACAGTTTGGCTATCCCGTATCAAACGACCCAAACCTGGGTAATAAAAGGACGTGGTTAGGTGATGTACAGTATGAAGACCTTAACGGGGATAACGTAATAGATGCAAAAGATCAAACCTCATTAGGCAGCCCTCAGCCTAATTTTACTTATGGTTTCACAAACAATTTCAGTTACAAAGCTTTCGACCTGAGCGTATTTTTACAAGGCTCGCAAGGCGGGCAGATCCTGAACCTGCTTGATCGTACTTTAGGCGGCCTGGCAAATCTTTATCAGAACCAGTACGCATCACAAGCGAATTTCTGGAGTCCGGCTAATCCAAATTCAAACCTCCCTGCGCCAAGGGCAGGTACAGACAATGCCAACCTTCAAATCTCAGATAGGTTTATCCATAGCGCTTCGTATCTCAGGATTCAGAATGTGAGTATCGGTTACAACTTCCCGGTTGGTCTTATCAAACGCATTAAGCTTGCGCGTTTAAGAGTGTATGCCAGCGGCCAAAACCTGTACACATTTACCAAGTATAATGGTTACGACCCGGAGATAGGCTTACAAAACCAAAACCCACTTTTAGCTAACGTTGATATTGGTAGGTATCCATCTGCACGTACCATAACGTTTGGTATTAACGCACAGTTTTAATCTATAAATAAGTATAAAATGAAAAGACATATAAAATATATAGCAGGCTTAGCCGTAATGACGTTCATTACTGCAACAAGCTGCAAAAAGGAATTTTTTAATAAAGCACCCGAAGATGCAATAACGCTTGATAATTTTTACCAAACGGCAGAGCAGGTACAGTCGAGCACAAATGGTTTGTATAATAACGTTTGGTTCAGCTGGAATAACAAAGCATCGTGGGCAATAACCGAGATTGCGGGCGGTAACGCGCGCACCTACTCGAGTGATGTAGTGGCTTTCGGTAATTTCTCTGTAACGGGCGATAATACCGAGATCTCAAACGCATGGACATCTATGTTCACCGTAATAGCGCAATCAAACGCGCTCATCAATAACCTGCCATTAAAAGTACCGGCCTCGGTACCATCGGCAACGGTTAACAACGCACTTGGCGAAGCGCGCTTTATGCGCGCAACAGCTTATTTTTATTTGGTTAGGCTATTTGGGCCGGTACCGATTATTGAGAACAGTCTTGATTACGTTAATAACTTTCAAATCAACACTAATACGGTTGTTGACATCTATAAATTTATTGAAAACGACCTGAAATTTGCCGAAGCAAATTGTACATCAATGATCAGGAGCGGTTCATCTGTAGCGCAAGGCCACGTATCAAGTGGTTCTGCTACAGCAATGCTCTCTAAAGTTTACTTGTACGAACAAAAGTACGCGGAGGCACGTGCATCTGCTGAGAAGGTTATTAATAGCGGCGAGTTTAAACTGTACGGAGCGGACATCGCGGGCAAAACCTACAACGATCTTTTTGTTACCGCTAATAACAACAATGAGGAATCTGTTGCGGCATTACAATGGGCTGCCGGTGCGCCGTACGGTCACGGTAATTCATTACAGGCATCTTTTGCTGTCAACTCTATCATTACAGGTACAGGCGATGGATATTCTGTAATTGGCCCCACTATTGATCTTCAGCAAGCTTATGAGCCGGGTGATCTTCGTAAACATGGCACTATCATGTTGGCAGGTGATAAATATCCCGAGTTAAACCAGGCTGCAGGTGGCTTTACAGTACCGGCAGATGTTAACGCCCAAAATACAAAAGCAGGTATCAAAAAGTATGTTACTGGCACACCGGCAGATAATGGCGGCAAAGGTGCAGCACAGTCTGCCGGTAATAACACTTACATTATGCGTTATGCCGATGTATTGTTAATTGAAGCAGAGGCTGTACTGGCGGGCGCCGCTACTACAAGCAACCCGGCTGCGTTAAATGCCTTTAATAAAGTAAGAGCGCGTGCGGGTTTAAATCCATTACCGGCTATAACCAAAAATAATATTTACCACGAGCGACGCATTGAGTTTGCTATAGAAGGTGATTATTGGTTCGACCTTGGCCGTTTAGACGGGTTTAATGTTGCATCGCATCCTTTAGCGGCTGCTATAATTGGCAACCAGGAACGTGGTACTTATAGTAACGATACGCCGCCGGTAGTGTACACTCAAAAAATACCGATCAGTGCAAGCGGTTTCTTGTTCCCGTATCCAACTACCGAGGTGGCGGCAAACCCAAAACTCAACGAAGCACCGGTACCATACACGTTTAAATAAAAAATAGATTTAAAAGAAGATGAAAAATTCAAAAATATATCACCTGGCATTAGCTGTACTAATGATAATTGGTATTGCAGCTTGTAAAAAAGATAGCCCGGAAGGCGGTAAGGGTGCGCCTGTAATTACCCGTGTACGTACGGTTAGCAAAGCCGATACGATAGCCGGTGTAGAGCACCGCATAACGCTCGATTCGAGCAGCGTTTATGATGACCATACCGTTATAGCATCAGATTCGACGGTTACCAACGGTAAATTAAATAACCAATATGCTATACTTGGCGAAAATTTACTGACCACCAACGCGGTATTATTTAACGGGGCATCGGTTTATTTTAACCCGGCCCTGGTTACCGATAAGGTTATCATCATCACCATACCCGATGGCACGCCGTTTGGCCCAAGCCAAAGCAATAAATTGACAGTGGTAACTAAGTACGGCAAGGTCGATTTCGATTTCAGCATTCAACAGCCACCGCCATCCATCACCAATTTCGACCCGCTTGCAGCCGGCTCGGGTGATATTGTAACCATCAACGGTAAAATATTTAACGGTGTGACAGGTGTGAAATTCGATAACGCGCCTGCCGAGATCATTGGTACGCCTACAGATACCCAGATCAAGGTTAAAGTCCCGGCGGGTGTGGTGCAGTCGTACATTTATGTTACAACACCGGGCGGTACAGCCAAATCGGTAGCATCATTCGGGTTTAAATATATTATTTATGACGACATGCTATCAGCAGGCTGGGGCGGTCAGGGTAGCGGTGGGTACGATGGATACGGCAGTACCCGAAAATACAATAGTACAGAGCATCCTAAACGGGGCGCGAACGCGATTGCCGTAACTGTTGATAACGGCTATGGTGCTTTGCAGTTGGGTTATGGCGGTGCTACGCTTAGCGTTACATCGGCAGGCTTAAAGTCGCTTAAATTCTCTATATATGGAGGCGCTGCCTTTAAAGCCGGCGATAAAGTGCAGGTTGTTATAAATGGCAACTATGGTAAGGCTTACCCGGTAGAAGTTACCGTAGGTGCTTATACCGATTACACCATTAAACTGAGTGACCTGGGCGACCCGGCAACAATCAGTGAAATAACTTTTCAGACATTGGGCGTAGCCGCACCGGGCACCTTTTATGTAGATGATTTGGGTTTTATTTAGTACTGGTTATATTTAAGTTACGCCATCATCGGTTACCGGCCTTTGGCTTACCGGTGGTGGCTTTTTTATGTTCAAAAATTAAAGCTTCAAATGAATATGATAATAAAGGGAGGGGCTACAACGCTGGCGGCTTTTATTGCCCTGGTGGCTTGTAAAAAAGATGGCGCCACTGCTTCGGCACCAAACCAGGCCGATACCACAGGCACAACTACGGTTGTAATTACAAAACCTTCCGACCCGGGATTAGGTGTTACACAAGGTTTTTTTCTTGATGGGTGGCAACCAAAACAGTTTGCTTTATCTAACAGTATCGTAAAAGGCACTAAGCCGGCCGCATCTAATATTACTGCTACGGTTGATGTTGCCCAGGTGCTTACCAAAGTGTCAAAAAAAATATATGGTAATAACACAAACCCGTACATGGGGCCGTACATTACCGACCCGGTGCTGATGAACTATCTAACCAAAATGGAACCAAATATATTGCGTTTCCCCGGTGGTAGTTTATCTGATGTTTACTTTTGGGACAGGAGCGACAACACACCGCCCAGCGATGCGCCCGCTACTTTGCAGGATGCAAAAGGGGTTATTTCAAATGCAAATTACTGGTATGGCAACAGCCCCGGCGACAATGCTTTTACGCTCGATAATTATTACAAGGTGCTGCAGCAAACCAATAGTGCGGGCATCATAACTGTAAACTATGGTTATGCCCGTTATGGCAAAGGCTTGCACCCCGATCAAACTGCCGCCCATTTGGCTGCCGACTGGGTACGATACGATAAAGGGCGTACCAAATACTGGGAAATAGGTAACGAAAACTGGGGTAATTGGGAAGCCGGATATCGTATCGCTGTTGCCGATAACAAGGATAACCAGCCACAAATACTTACCGGTTTACTATATGGTACGCATTTCAAGGTTTTTGCCGATTCGATGCGCAAAGCAGCTGCTGAGGTAGGTAATACGGGCATCAAAATAGGAATTGTATTAACAGAAGCCGACGAACACCTGAATCCAACAGTGATTACCAGCGCCTGGAATGCCGATGTTTTAAAGCAGGCGGGTAACGCGGCAGATTTTTATGTGGTGCATAACTATTACACGCCGTATTTTCAAAATTCTACCCCGGCAGAGATATTGGCTACCGCTTCAAAAGTTACCACCTCTACAATGGATTGGGTAAAAACCTCGGTTGCATCGGCAGGGGTTACTCAAAAACCGGTCGCGTTGGATGAATGGAATATTTTCGCGACAGGCTCGCAGCAAATGGTATCTAATGTTGCCGGCCTGCATGCGGCTAAGCAAGCTACTAAAGAAACACGCGAACTGTTTTATAGTATGCAACGCCTGGTAGGCGCAGGGGTTATATTTGGCCACCATGATGATACCGCTTATGGTGTTGGCTGGCGGCTGAATAATTATCGCTCAGATGTAAAAAGCACAACGGGCAGTTACCCCGCAATGTACGGTTGGGACCTTGCTAAAATTGAGCAAGACAGTACCAAAGACATCAACGGCATCCCATTTAAACGTCAACGGGAACTTGTAAAAGACGCTTACCGGCGCGGAGGAATAAATACCTTTTGCTGGCATATGGATAACCCGGTAAATGGTAAGTCGGCCTGGGATACCACACAGCTGGCGGTAAAGGATATTTTACCGGGTGGTGCGGCAAACGCAGAATATGTGAAATACTTGGATAGGGCCGCCGCATACTTAAGTAGTATGAAAGGGAACGAAGGCGAGCCGATCCCCATTTTATTCAGGCCGTTTCATGAGCTTACAGGCAACTGGTTTTGGTGGTGCGCCAATACCTGCACCCCAAATGAATTTAAAACCCTATGGCAATTTACCATTGGCTACCTGCGCAATACTAAAAAACTGCATAACCTGCTTGTTGTATATTCTGTAGCTGATTTTGATACCGAGGCCGAATTTATGGCCCGTTATCCGGGAAATGATTATGTTGACTTTGTTGGCTTCGACAATTACTGTGTTAAAAGCGTCGATCGCTATCAACAAAACCTTGATAAACGTTTAGCTCTCCTTGATCTTATAGCCGCAAAAAACCATAAGGTAGCTTGCCTGCCCGAAACCGGGTATGAACGCATTCCGCAGGCAGACTGGTGGACAAAAGTGCTGCTAAAAACGCTGTCTAAACACAAAACATCATACGTTATGGCCTGGCGCAATGATAACCCCGGCCATTTCTACGCACCTTATCCCGGGCAGGTTAGCGAGGCAGATTTTAAAGAGTTTGCTACCAAAACGCTGTTTCAAAAAAACATAACGCCCCTTGCTATATATGGCAAGTACATGCCTGTTCAATAATTAAAATAATGTTATCATGTTGATCATCCTAAATAAACTATATAAAGCAATTTTACTTTGTGGGTTGCTAACTTTAAGTGCGCAGCAACTGCTTTTCGCGCAAATAGGCGTTGTTAAGCAGGTGCAACTAAAATATTTCCAACTGCAATCTTACGAGTTGGTTCAGCCAGGAGGGAAGCAGCTCTCAGGCGCGGCATATTCACCAAATGTAAAATGGTACCCTGTTACCGTGCCGTCTACGGTGCTAACCGGCCTGGTAGCAAATAGGGTTTATCCAAGCCCATACCAGGGGTTAAACAACATGCTGATACCCGATGCATCAGATGAATTTAATAAGCAATACCAGCTCGAAAAATACAGCCATATCCCCGGCGTAAGCAACCCGTGGAAAAAACCTTATTGGTACCGTACAAATTTCACAATCCCGAAGGGTGACAAAGGCAAAATTTTTCAGTTGATATTCAAAGGTATAAACTACCGTGCGGAGGTTTGGCTGAACGGAAAGCGCATTGCAGATAGTTCGCAAATGGTGGGGATGTTTGCCGAACATAATTTGAATGTGAATGGGCAGGTTACTGCAGGCGGCAACAATAATTTGGCTGTCAAAATTTATCCTTTAGATTATCCCGGCCTGCCTGCAAAAGAACAATTGGAGGCACTCGGTCCGTTTTATGAAAATGGAGGGCCAACAGGCGATATCGGTAAAAACGTTACGATGTTATGCTCTGCCGGCTGGGATTGGATGCCACCCGTGCGCGACCGCAATATGGGCATCTGGCAGCCGGTTTACCTGCGCACAACAGGCGCCGTAACTATTGGCCGGCCAAAGCTGGTTACAGCTTTGCCGTCTTTACCAGATACAAGCAAAGCGACGCTTTCGTTGGCATTAACATTATCTAACTACAGCAAAAAAACTACTAATGGGGAGCTAAGGGTAACTATCAAACCCGAGAATTTTAAGGGCGCTGCTATTCAATTTTCTAAGCCTTATACGGTGATTGCCGGGGGGGCTAAAAGTGTAAACTTGGATGCTAAAACTGTAAAGGAATTATCGGTAAATAACCCAAAATTATGGTGGCCTAACGGTTATGGCCGTGCTAACCTATATCGTATCCGCTTGCAGTATGTGAATCAAAATCAACTTACAGATGATACAACATTTGTTTTCGGCATCCGTACGGTAAGTTCCCGGGCAACAGATGTGAAAGGCTTTACCCGTCGCGAGTTTTTTGTGAACGGTAAACGAGTGCACTTAAACGGCGGTGCCTGGGTGCCCGATCTAATGGTTAACCGCGATTCCGCCAGGTATGATCATGAACTTCATCTTTGTAAAACAGCAAATGTAAACCTGGTGCGCATCTGGGGCGGGGGCATCACACCACCAGATCAGTTTTGGAATGATTGTGATAAATACGGGTTAATGGTATGGTCGGACTTTTGGATCACCGGCGATACACAGGGCGAGTTTAAAGGTTCGCCGGAGTGGCCGCTGGAAAGCGATGTATTTATTAATAACGTAAAAAGTACCATCTACCGGATCCGTAACCATCCAAGCCTGCTGGTATGGACGGGCGGAAACGAAGGCCATGCCCGTAAAGAACTTTACGATGTGATGCGCCACAGCATCATAACCTTAGACGGCACACGCCCCTACATCCCCAGTTCATCAGGCTTTGCCAAACTACCGGCAGGGTGGGATGGCGCGTGGCCGGATAATAAACCTACAGGTGTTTACAGCAGCGGGCCTTACGCCTGGCAAGACCCAAAAGTATATTTCAAATTAGCTGCAGCCGGCCGCGACTGGGTATTTAAGGACGAAACGGGCCTGCCATCGCAACCGCCGTATAATACGTTGGCCAAAAATATCCCTGATACCACCTGGGATGAAAAACTACCTTTCCCAATTAATAATATGTGGGGGTACCACGATGCGGCCACAGGTGCCGGTAAATACGACGAATACTACAAAAACATGGTAAGCCGTTATGGGCAACCCACAACACGCGAGGATTTTTCTAATAAAATGCAGCTGATGAATGCCACAGGTTATCAAGGGATATTTGAGGCTGCAGGTCATAAGTTGACCGAAACAGGAGGGGTGATGTTATGGAAACTGAACGCCGCGTTCCCAAGCGTTGTTTGGCAAATTTATGACTGGTACCTGCAACCAAATGCAGGCTATTACTTTATGCAAAACGCTGTTGAACCGATCCACGCCCAATTTAATCAAAACGATTCGACAATTACGATATTGAACCGTACACACCATGCCACAGGTCTATTAAGCCTACAAGCAGATATATTTGATGCGAACAGTAAACTAATAAACCGCCAGCAGGCGAGAATTAGTTTGGCTGATGAAGGTATAAGGTCGGTATTGCCTTTAAAAACTGTTTTGCAACATCAAAAGGGACTAAGCTTTGTTGTTTTAAACCTGAAAGATAATAAAGGCAAGGTTGTATCGCACAATGTTTACTGGATGGCGCCGGGAAACGATTATAAAGTATTGAATACGATGCAAGGGGCATCTATAAAAACGCAGGTCTTAAATAGGATATCTGACGGCAAAGAAGTTAAATGGTCGATTTTGTTAAGTAACAATAGTAACAAGATCGCATTTTTTGTGCGACCGCAGCTAATGTCAAGTCAAGAAGAAGTAGCGCCAAGTTATTGGAGTGCAAACTATATTACCCTGGCACCAAATGAACACGCTAAACTCACGGTTTCTGCTCCAATTGATGTATTACATAAAAAAAAACCGACAAGGATTGAAGTAAGTGGATGGAATGTAATTAAAAAAACCGTTGGTATAAATAATATATCCCCTGAACTGTGGTTTCGGGGCAAGTGATGTTAACACCGATCTGTAGCGATAAATTCAAACTTTATTCGGGCGTGAATTTTTGTTAATCATCAGTCTAAGCTAAGCAAGCCATGTTTGACCGTGTCAACGACTTGTCGGGATGCCGGGACCCAAGGCTTGCTGGTTTTGGCAAAACATCGTTTGATTTGGACGACTGTCTAAATAAGGCTTTATTCAATCTTTCAAGGCTTCAATAACTTATAATGAAGTGGATGCCAAATTCAAGCGGAATTGGTTCGATATCTCAAAAACTGTGTTTTGATGGAGAGGCTTATCGAAGCTATCGAATGAACCAAGCTGCTAAATTAATCTACAACAAGTTAGGAGCAAAAAAAAAATCGGACAAAACTTGATTTCCAAGCTTGTCCGATTCGGTAGCGGGAGCAGGACTCGAACCTACGACCTTCGGGTTATGAGCCCGACGAGCTACCAACTGCTCCATCCCGCACTATCTTTGTTGGTATTACATAACGGGCATAACTCCGAAATGTTTGTTCCAATTGTCAAAAAAGCAATTTGCTGTTCCTTTTAATTGGTCTGCAAAGATATAATTCGTTTCTTTGCAGTCCAAATAATATTTTAATTATTTTTTTATGGCGCATAAGGCAGGTTTTGTAAGTATAATTGGTAAGCCCAACGCGGGTAAGTCAACCCTTATGAACGCACTGGTGGGCGAAAAGATGAGTATAATTACTCCAAAGGCGCAAACCACCCGCCACCGTATTTTGGGTATAGTTAATACCGACGACTACCAAATCGTGTTTTCTGATACCCCCGGCATCATCAAACCGCACTACGCATTGCATGAGAGTATGATGCACCAGGTTGACGGATCTATTGTGGATGCCGACCTGATATTGCTGGTTACTGATATCCACGAGGAATTTAACGAGCAGGATGTGATTAAAAAACTGGAAGGCTCTACTGCGCCGCTGGTTGTTTTGATCAACAAGATAGATCTATCCAGCGAAGAAGAAGTAAAGGAGAAGGTAGACTACTGGCAGGAAAAACTGAACCCGAAAGCGATTTATGCGATATCTGCCCTGCACGATCACAATATTAAAGCCGTTATGGACTTTGTATTAGAAGGCTTGCCGGAGCACCCCGCGTATTATGAAAAGGATGCGTTGACAGACAGGAACGATAGGTTCTTCGCTTCAGAGATGATCCGCGCGCAGATCTTTAAACAATACAAAAAAGAGATCCCATACAGCACCGAGGTTATTGTTACCGCGTTTGTAGAGGGCGAAAAGCTGCATCGAATCAGCGCCGAAATTATTGTGGAGCGCGATTCTCAGAAAAATATCATCATAGGCACCAAAGGGGAGATGCTGAAAATTGTAGGCACTTATGCCCGTAGGGATATGGAAGACTTTTTTCAGAAGAAGATCTTCCTGGAAATGTTTGTAAAGGTTATACCCGACTGGCGCAGCAAAAAAAATTACCTGAAAAAATTCGGATACGAATAATAAATATTTACGATTTACGAATTACGATTTTAGATTTATGCTGATCGGGTTTGTAAATTAGCATATAGGGTTTAGATGCGGTTAAATCGTAAATCTAAAATCTGCAATCTAAAATTGAAATGAGTAATATAGTAGCCATAGTAGGCAGGCCCAACGTTGGCAAATCCACTTTATACAACCGTTTAACCGAAAGCCGTAAAGCTATTGTTGACGATTTTAGCGGCGTAACCCGCGACAGGCATTACGGTACATCCGAGTGGATAGATAAAAAATTCACGGTGATAGACACCGGCGGTTATGTAGCCAATTCCGAAGAACTTTTTGAGGTAGCCATCCGCGAGCAAGTGCTTATCGCTATCGAAGAGGCATCGGTAATCTTATTTATGGTTGATGTTACCACAGGTATCACCGATCTGGATGACGAGATCGCTAACCTGTTACGTAAAGGTAAAAAGCCGGTTTTTGTTGTAGTAAATAAATTGGATAACAACGCCCAGCTGGCAGATGCTTCCGAGTTTTACAGCTTGGGCCTTGGCGAGATCTACACCCTGTCGTCAATGACAGGCTCGGGTACCGGCGAACTGCTGGACGAGGTTGTGAAGCATTTTGAGGATGTACCTTTTGAAGAGAACACCCGCCCTAAGTACGCCATTATTGGCCGCCCTAACGTTGGTAAATCATCTATCATTAATTCCCTTATTGGCCAGGAGCGTAACATAGTAACGCCAATTGCCGGCACTACGCGCGATTCTATCCATATCCATTATAACCGGTACGGGCATGATTTTATGCTGATCGATACCGCAGGGATGCGTAAAAAAACCAAGGTAAAAGAGAATATCGAATTTTACTCGGTAATGCGTACCATCAAAGCTTTAGAAGAAGCCGATGTGGTGATTATTATGGTTGACGCGGTTGACGGACTTGAAGCGCAGGATGTGAACCTGTTCCACCTGGCCGAGAAGAACAAAAAAGGCGTGGTTATCGTGGTAAACAAGTGGGACCTGATAGAAAAGAACAACAAAACCATCAAGGTATTTGAAGAACAGATCCGCCAAAAGTTAGCGCCGTTTAGCGATGTACCAATCGTGTTTACATCGGTATTAGAAAAACAACGTGTGTTAAAGGTGATTGAAGTTGCTAACCAGGTTTATGCCAACCGTGCCCGCAAGATCCCTACCAGTAAGCTTAACGAGATAATGCTTCCGATAATTGAAAAATACCCGCCGCCATCATTAAAAGGCAAGTATGTAAAAATCAAATACATTACGCAGATAGCGGGTACATCACCGATGTTCGCGTTCTTTTGTAACCTGCCACAGTATGTAAAAGAACCATACTACCGCTTTATAGAGAACCAGCTTCGTGCCAATTTCGAATTTTCGGGAGCGCCTATCCAGGTTTGGTTCAGGCAGAAGTAAGAAGGTTTAATTTTATATTAAATAGCGATGGGTTTACTCATCGCTATTTTTGTTTATGGCTTTTTGGTAGCGATTGCTTCATACGATTCGTCCTTGGGTAAGGGGGATGTAGGGAGTTTATATAAGTAGCAACCTTCTAAGCGAGAGAATTAATAGCTGCAATATGTTTAGGCCATCGCCTACAATCCTTATCTTTACTTCTACAATTATGCAATCTCCACTCAATAAATATAACGTCAAATTTCAGGAAGCGCTGGCGGGGTTAAACCCCGAGCAGTTAGCTGCTGTAAATCAAATGGATGGCCCTGTGCTGGTAGTTGCCGGGCCGGGTACGGGTAAAACGCAAATATTGGCGGCGCGTATCGGCAAGATCTTAACCGATACCGATGCCCTGCCGAGCGAGATCCTGTGCCTTACCTATACCGATGCAGGTGCTGTTGCCATGCGCAAGAGGTTGTTTGAATTTATTGGGCCCGATGCTTACCGCATTAATATTTATACCTTCCACGCCTTTTGTAACGAGATCATCCAGGAGAACCTGGAATATTTTGGTAAGCTGAATTTGGAGGCCTTGTCAGATCTGGAATCGGCAATGTTGTTTCGTGAACTTGTGGATGAGTTTGATAAAGAGCACCTGCTGAAACGCTTCACCGGGGACGTTTACTACGATGCCCCGCGGTTAAAAAAATTGTTCTCGACCATGAAGACCGAGAACTGGACTGAGGAACTGATCAAGCAAGCCGTACGGGAATACCTTGATGACCTGCCAAACCGCGATGAGTTTATCTACAAACGCGCTAATGCCAAAGCAGGCATCAGCATAGGCGACCCGAAGCAAAAGGACATAGATAAAGTTCAGGAAGCCATGAGCAAACTGCTGGCTGCAGTGGGCGAGTACCAAAACTATTCCCGCAAAATGCGCGATAATAATTGGTATGATTACGACGACATGATCCTTTGGGTGTTAAAAGCATTCCGTGAGAATGACGAGATTTTGCGCCGCTACCAGGAACGTTATCAGTATATTTTAGTGGATGAGTTCCAGGATACGAGTGGCTCTCAAAATGAGTTGTTGAAGTTTCTACTGAATTATTGGGAAACCCCAAATGTGTTTGTGGTGGGCGATGATGACCAGTCGATATTTAAATTTCAGGGTGCCAATATGAAGAACATCCTGGATTTTGCCGGCGACTACGTTTCTACCCTGCAAACGGTTGTGTTGAAGCATAATTACCGTTCTAACCAACACATTCTTGATATATCGAGGGCACTTATCAATAACAATAACGAGCGCCTTACCGCCCAGTTAAAGCTGGATAAAAACCTAAAAGCATCTCACCCGCGTTTTACCGAGGAGATTGTTGAGCCAATCATCAAGGAGTACGAAAACCCAAGCCAGGAACTGGTAGATGTAGCCCTGAGTATAAAAAGATTGGTAGATAAAGGCACACCGCCCGGGGAGATCGCGGTGATATACCGTAACCACAGCCAGGTAGAAGAATTACTGCACTTTTTAAATACCCAACACATTGCTGTAAATACTAAGCGAAAGATAGATGTTCTAAGCATCCCGTTTGGCGAGAAGATCATTAATATCCTGCGTTACTTGAGTATGGAATTGGACTCTCCGTATAGTGGCGATGAATTGCTGTTCGAGATCTTGCATTACGATTTCTTCAGCATCCCGCCTATCGAGATTGCCAAGGCCAGCATCGCGGTATCTAAAGAGAACTTCACCACCGCAAGTAACAACCTGCCAAAAACATCGCTGCGTCGCTATATCAGCGAAATTAAATTGGTAGCCCAGGCCGATCTGTTTAGTAAGCAGCCTGCTCAGCAGGAAATGAAATTTCTGGTAAACGATATTGATGCCCTGCTTACCGATGCGGTAAGCGTTACGCTGCAGCAGTTTTTCCAGAATGTGATAGCTAAGATGGGCATCCTCAAATACATTATGCAGCAGCCCGATAAAGGCGTGCATATGCAGGTATTAACAAGCTTCTTCGACTTTTTGAAAGATGAAAGCCGTAAGAACCCCGAAATCAAAATAGCCGACCTGATTGTTACTATTGACCTGATGCGCAAAAACAACATCAGGCTGGAGTTGAACAAGGTTATCTTTTCTGACAATGGCATCAACTTTCTTACCGCCCATGGTTCCAAGGGCCTGGAGTTTGAGCATGTCTTCTTTATTGGTTGCGATAAAAAAACCTGGGACAGCAAAGGACGCAACAGCGGTTTCAGCTATCCGGATACGCTCACGAGGGCAGCATCTGACGACATTGCCCAGAAAGAGGAAGCACGCCGACTGTTTTACGTGGCGCTTACCCGTTCAAAGCAATGCCTTAATATTTCTTACGCGGGTAAAGATAAGAATGGAAAAGATCAGGAACCATCGCAGTTTATTGGTGAGATATTGGCCGACACACACCTACTGGTAAACCATCCAAAGGTTAGCAGCGATGATATGCTGGAATTTTTCGCCACGCAATTTAACGAGGCTGATAAACCTGTGGTGGAGTTGTTGGATAGGAATTACATTAACCAGCTTTTACAAAATTATACGCTATCGGTTACACACCTGAGCAATTATCTGGATTGCCCGCTTAGGTTCTATTTTCAATGTTTAATCCGGGTGCCATCAGGTAAAAGCCCGTCGGCTACCTTTGGGCAGGCCGTGCACTGGGCGCTTAATAAAACCTATCGCCGCTTAAAAGAGAACGACGATGAGTTCCTGTCTACCGAAGAATTTCTGAAAGAGTTCCGTTGGTATATGTACCGTAACCGCGATTCGTTCACCAAGGAAGATTTTAAGCGCCGGGTTGATTATGGCGAAAAGATACTGCCGTTATATTACGAGCAAAATGTATCTACCTGGAACAAAGTTGCCCAAACCGAGCGCAGCATCAAAAATATTGAAGTAGCCGGGGTACCAATAAAAGGTAATCTGGATAAGATTGAGTTTGACGGCAAGCAGGTAACCGTGGTTGATTACAAGACAGGCCGCGTGCGTAACGCCAAACCCAAACTGGAACGCCCAACAAACGAAGAACCCAATGGCGGCGATTACTGGCGACAAGCCGTTTTCTACAAGATCCTGGTAGATAACGACCGCACCAACGATTGGGAAGTGATCAACACCATTTTTGATTTTGTAGAACCGGAAAAAGAAGGGGAGTATTTTAAAGCCAAGGTGGTGATAACACCACAGGATATTGAAGATGTAACAACTCAGATAACCACCGTTTACCAAAAAATAATGGCCCACGATTTTAATAAAGGCTGTGGTAAAGTTACCTGCGACTGGTGCCACTTCGTTAAAAGCAATTTTAAACAACCGGAGGGTTTGCTGGAAATTGCCGAGGGAGAGGATCCGGAATAAACTATTTTTTCTTTGTCATCCTGAGCGATAGCGAAGGATCTGTTATTGAACTATCCAATCGTATTTTGCTTGGCGTAGATCAGATGCTTCACTATCATTCAGCATGACAAGCTTTTAAAATAGGAAGGGCGCTGTAGGCGCTTTTCCTATTACATATCCATCATATCATGATCCATCTTGCGTTTGCTGCCGCCCATTTTCATGAGGCTGGGGGTAACGCGCAGGTAAACCTGGAACCCAATGGGTGCTGTGCCGTAAAGCGGCCTAAGCGCTTGCGGAGAGGCGTTCAGCGTAGCTTGCAAGCCAATGGTCAAGTTTGTTTGTTTAAACGTTGATACAATACGGTTTGTGCCGAGTGTGATGGCGTTAATGCTAAAGTTCGGGTCGCCGGGGTAAAGTGTTTCCAGATCAAGTTCGCCGGCATCTTTCTGCACGTATTCGTACCGGCCGTAAATTGCGGTTTTATTTAACTGCAGGCTGTTTTCTAACAATACAGCAGGCTGCGTGCGGCCATGGTGGCGGTTTTGCCCGTACACCAAAGTAGTGGCAACATAGCTGTTCTCACCAAGCATTTTAGTGTGAATAGCCGATGCGGTAAAGCGGTCGACATCATCATTCGGCTCGGCTTCTTCCGGGCTTTTTAGCCAGCCGTTTGATACCTGCAATGCCCACTCTTTTGATGGGTTAACCGACAGTCGTACCGAGTAAGAATCAAACTTAGGCTTATCAAAATCATAACGATGCTCGTCGGGTTCCCTGCCTGTAAATAACGATCCCTCAAGTTTTACATTTTTATAACGAAACCCTAAAGTAGCCGTACCAAAAGTGATATGCGTAGCATCGGCATAGTGGTGACTTAAAGGCGCGTCGGGGTTATTCATAGCCGATAGACGGTGCATAAATACCGGCGGCCCAAGTGCAGGCTCGCCCGGCATCCCAACGGAAAGCGATACGTCGGTATTTTTGGCGACACGTTGGGTGTAGGCTACGCTTAGTTCCGAAAATAGGTCGTGCGGGTGCTGGCGGTCAACCAGTTTTTTGCCTTGGTAAGATTCGCCTGTTTGATACAGCAATGGGTAGCCGCCGTTACCTACTGTGAAGGCATCCAGCGAAAACATGGTGTTAACCGCAAACAAACCATTACTACCTACTTTGCGCTGCGCCATGTACATAAACCAGTTGGGCACATCAAACTGGCTGTCTCCTCGGCTGCCTTTGTTAAAAACGTCCTGCTTATTATACCGCGCAAAAAAGCTTCCGTGAATCATCTGCATCCACTTTTTACCGTGTATCATGTACATATACATCGGTGTTTCGTCGGGCACCCAAGAGGTTCCCGAGCCATCACGGTTCATTGGCAGATCGAGCGAGAACTGGCTGGTCATGCTCATGCTGTGGCGGGTAGTATCATGCTGCATTTCGGCCATCATTTTGGCATGATCGTGCGGCATGGCTTTTTTGGTGGTGTCTTTTTGAGTATGCTGCATATGGTCCATTTGCTGTGCATTGGCGGCAAAGGATATTATCAGTACAAAAAGTATGGTGATATATTTTTTCATTGGGTAGAAGTCTATAAGTTAAAAAAATTGTACTCGAACCGTACCAGGTACATGTTGACGCTGTTACGCTGCATATTATTGTACAAAGGGGTTCGGTACGAGAAATCGAGCCGGCAAACGCTATTGAAAATGAATTGTACTGCAGGTGCAACATCAAGGTAGTTTTGGTTATACCCCGGGTTGTTTTTGCCAAGCAATTCTACATACAGGTTCAAATTTACCTGGTCGTAGCTTTTGTATTGTTTTGGCAGCACCAGATAACCGGCAGATAGTGTGTAGGCCAATGCTTCTTTAGCGCCGGTAATAGTGCCATAATCATTAGCACTATTTAATCCTCTCAGGTAACTACCCGATGCAGACAGAGCCAGCTTATGCAGCAACTGCGTAAACACCAAACCGCCCTGCAAACCCGAATTATCGCCCTCTAAAGCAATCTCCTGTTGCTGGTATGGATTTCGGCTAACAGCCGCTTTGCCAAACACCGCCCCGCGAAAATGGGTTTGCACCGCATCAACAGAAAGGAAACGGTACTTGGCATAAAAGCTGCCACCTTCAAACCTTTGGTTGCTTTGATAAAAGTTGGATGTGTACACGGCGCCATGCAGCATCAACTTGCCCGTAGCGCCGTACATGGCCTCTAAAGTAGTCCGGTTTTTAAATACGGATGCTTCGGTAAAACCCTGGTTCTCTAACCGGATGCCTAACGAGTGGGCGGCCATATTGCTGGCCGGTTCGGTGTTTACATATAACTCTTGCGCGTGCGCAAAGCATGCCAATGCCGTAAGGCAAAAAGCCAATAAAATAACTTTCATAAGTTGTCTTAAGAAAGTGCTTAAATTGCTAAATGATACGTGCGGCCTGTAGCGGTAGCTGCCTCTTCGGGGGTTTTACCCAAATGCTTTTTGGTAACCGAATTTGGCGCGAAACCTTTATCTACAATGGTTACAGTAACCGGGCCGGCTAAAGCCTTGTCGGCATTAAGCAGCTTGTAGGTGTTGGCACCATAGGTAAAAACATTATCGGCAACCTTGGTATTATCGAAGTTAAAGGTAGTTTTCAGGTAACTTACCGAGAAGCCCGAGTCTTTAACCTTTTTGCTGATTTGTGAAAAATCTACGGGCACATCATTTTTGAAAGTGATAATGTAGATGTTACGCATCAGGTCGGGTTTTATCTCGCTAACAAACGGCAGGGCTTTTAACGATTTCTCAGTAGTGCGGGCACAAAGGGAACAGGTAAGGCCGCTAACTTGTAGTTCGGCTTTGGTAAATTGTGCTTTTGCAACGGTTACGGTTGCTATAAGTAGAATGATATATACTTTTAAAGTTTTCATGTTATTAAAATTGAATTTGAAATTGATAAGTTAAATCTCGAAAAGAAGATCCAATGTCAAATTTTCAAAGTCCGGTTTTTAATAAATGATGGGACGCTTTGTTTCGGCGCGTCGGGTGGGCCGCGGTCAAAAAACGCATTCAATAGCATCTGATGCACAGGCAAAATAAAATCGGCAAATGTGGATGACGGAATAGTTACCGGGGACACTTTTGGGATAAATGAATTAGGCTGGCTTTCGTGGCTATCCTTAACTTTTACATCGAGTTTAGTATCCTTACAGCATTTCATTTTGCTTTTAGCCATTGGCTTAACGCAGCTTTTGGCCGGGGCATTTATTTTGATATCGGCAACGTGATTACCACAGTAATGCAAGTTAAGGGCAAAGCCGGTTGATGTAATTACGTACATCAATACTATAAACAATATGCCGCCCTTTTTTATCATTAAAACAAAAGTACACTATTAACTGCCTCATTTCAAACTTGTAGAGCATTTATTTATTGTCCAATGTTTGGAAAATAAAATATAATCCCTTTTTATACAAGACTTATTTCGTCACTTTCAAAGTTGCTGTTACCTTTCCGCAATCCAGCATATCATCACCATAATATGGGTTGCGGATGCCCTCAGTTTCGCTTAACCACGCGGCTCTTTTCATGGGGCAATACTGCTGGTAAAGCGTAGTGCCGTTAAGTTTTAACGCCGATAAAAGGCTGTACATGTTTTTGGACAGACTTTCGAAGTGCTCGCGCTGATGGTCTATCACCGTGGTTTGGCTAATGTGGCGGCTATCAAATTTTAGTTTATCCAGGTAGGTAGCCAACAGCTTTTGCTGTGCAGGTTTTAAACCTTTAACCGGTGCAGATAACGCTTCTAATAGCTCCGCAGAGCGGGTTTTAGCTAATGCAGCGTTACTGCCAACCAACGCGTTTTTCACGCCGATGTATGAGGTGGTTACCTTATCAATTGCCGCGTTTTGTGCGTTTGCCATTAATATGGTGCAGCTTAACAGCAGGGCCAAAAATATTGCTTTCATAATTTTATGTATTGGAAGGATGTTTTGAAAATATGGTGCCGAACAATATCGCAAAAATCGCGTAAAAAATCGTTACTATCCAAACGATGTAATGCAGGTGTATATTGCTAATAATGGCTTTTACCAAAGCCGCGCCGCCTATAAAAAAGTGCGCAAAGTTAGCTACTGCTATTGGCTTGTTATAAATGCCGCCAATAATGGCACCCTTAGCCATCCAGTTAAGCATAGCAAAGCCAAAAAACAACGCCCCTAAAATTTGTAATTGCAACTGGTAAAGTTTGGAAAAGCCCATGCCGGTGTAGGTGGCAATCTCTTGCGGCATAAAGGTGAAGGCAACGCCAATAAACGCCAGAAAAATGGCACTCGCCATCATGATAGGTTTAGTGTTCATCCACCTAAGGTATCAATTAATGGCTGCATTGTTTGATGATCTCCTTACATCCTGCCTCTATCAGTTTAAAAATCGGGGCAAACTGCGTATCGTCGTAATATGGGTCGGGAACTATCTGATCGCCCAAAAGCATTTTAACTTTCAGTCGGTCGGCATTGTTTCGCGCCATGGCAAGCACACTACTCAAGTTGTTTTTATCCATCACCAATATCAGTTCGAACGCGTCAAAATCGCTGGTACGGAACAAACGGCATACTTGCTTGCTGATATCTACGCCCTGGTCGGCAGCAGCTTTTACAGATCGCCTGTCGGGCGCTCGGCCAATATGCCAGTCGCCCGTACCTGCCGAATCTACCTGCCAGTCCAGCCCGGCCTTATCTGCCAGGTTCTGCATAATACCCTCCGCCAATGGCGAACGGCATATATTGCCTAAGCAAACCATTAGTATTTTCATGATGCGAATATGCAAATGCAGATTAAGGAATTTGCATATCTGCATATCCCCGTATCTGCACATCGGGCTATGCCCCAAATATTTGATTTAATAACCCCGCTAATCTAACGCCGCCTTTTACAAGCTGCCGGTTAAGGGTGCCGATGTATTCGAAATTGTACCTGTATACGTTTACTTTATCGCCATCTTTATTGCTTGCATAGATCTTTGCTGCTATTTGATTAGACTCGAACAGCCACTGGCTAACCGGTGCTTTTTGCCATTCAGCGCGTTGCGCGGCAGTTGTATGGTTTATCCAAATGCTATATTCGGTATAGCTTAATTGCTGAAAATCTATCAGCTGGCTATCCCAGATAGAGTGCAGGTTGGTTTGGTTATTAAACCACATAACCTTAACGTCGTTACCACCTTTATCGCTCAGGTGGCCGGTGTGCAGGGGCTGGTGAACGTCTTCTACAACGTGGATCAGCATGCGCAAGGCAAGCAGTTTATTGGCCTTAGGCAGGCTTTTCTTTTTAAGTTCACCAACTAAAAAGTTGATTTTGGTATAGGCATCGGTAGCAGTATCCTGTTTTAAAAACGCTTGCATTTCCGGATAGCTGTATTCCTTATCAAAGTTTATAAAATGCCAGTTGTACAAATAACTATACTGAGGGTCTGATTTGATGAAGTCGGCCCAGTTGCTGGTCATCGCTATAGACTCGTTGCCCAGTATGGCTTTAATGGCGGCGCGGGCTTTTGCGTTAAGGTGACTATCGGCAATTTGGCTGCTGATGCGGTGGCCGTTGGTGCCCCATGCCATGGTTTGGATAGGCAGGTAAATGATGGCGATGCCTAAAATGATTTTTTTGAAAATACTGGTTTTCATATTTTTTACAATGGCTTTGGTGTACAGGAGTTTCTTTTTACTAAACGTGTATTAATGGCTATCACGCTTGATGTTGGGTTGAACTGAACAAGCGAATCTGACTTCTTCACTATCTTAAATCGCTCTTCGTAAATGCCCGATCGGAAGCAGCCCGAAGGGTCTTTGTAGCTATAGTCGACATTGCAGAACAGGCCGCGCACATGCAGGGTATCGTTCCGCTGCTCGTAAACGCCTTTAGCATATTCTGTCCATTGGCCACTTTTGGTGCAGCTATCTGCCCCGGCGTTTGCTTTACTGATAGTTTTGATGCTCACAAAAAACGAATCGCAATTAAACTTTAGGTTATATAAAGAATAACTTACCAATTGTTGCTGCATTGTTACACTATCCTGCTGCCACTCGCCCTGCAAATAGCTCTCGCCCGGCGTTTGCATATCTGGGTTAAACTTGCAGGCAGTTTGCCATAAGAAGGTGAAAGCTATCCCGATAGCTATCAGGATGTAAAAGGCGAAAGCTTTTTTCATGAACGGGATAATTTAAAAGCCTCTCCCCAAAACGGAAAGAGGCTAAATTCTGCTCCCCTTTAAGGGGGGGCTGTGGGGGGCTTATTATTTTAAGCTCCCTATCATATCTTCGGGGCGTACCCACTCGTCAAATTGCTCGTTGGTGAGGTAACCCAGGCCAACTGCGGCTTCGCGCAGCGATAGGTTATCTTTTAGGGCAGTCTTGGCAATTTTAGCAGCGTTTTCGTAACCGATGTGCGGGTTAAGCGCGGTTACCAGCATCAGCGAATTTTCGAGGTGCTTTTTAATACCGTCGTAGTTTGGTTCGATACCAACCGCGCAATGGTCGTTAAACGATACGCAGGCATCGCCTATTAACCTTGCCGACTGCAGGAAGTTTGCCGCCATAAGCGGTTTAAAAACGTTAAGCTCATAATGGCCGTTAGAACCGCCAATGCTAATGGCAACATCGTTACCCATAACTTGCGCGGCAACCATGGTAACCGCCTCGTTTTGGGTTGGGTTAACTTTACCCGGCATAATTGACGACCCCGGCTCGTTATCCGGGATATGTATCTCGCCAATACCCGAACGCGGGCCCGATGCCAGCATCCTGATGTCGTTAGCTATTTTCATTAACGATACCGCTATCTGTTTTAACGCGCCGTGGCTTTCTACAATTGCATCATGTGCTGCAAGGGCTTCAAACTTATTTTCGGCAGTGATGAATGGCAGATTGGTGAACTTGGCAATGTACTCGGCAACTTTAACATCATAACCTTTTGGCGTGTTGATGCCCGTACCAACAGCAGTACCACCAAGGGCAAGCTCGCTAAGGTGATCGAAGGTATTACGCAACGCCTTTAAACCATGGTTAAGCTGCGATACATAGCCAGAAAATTCCTGGCCCAAAGTAAGCGGCGTAGCATCCATTAAGTGGGTACGGCCAATTTTTACAACGCTTTTAAAAGCCTCGCTTTTTGCCTTTAAGGTATCGCGCAATTTTTCGATCCCCGGGATGGTTACATCGATCAGGATCTTGTAGGCCGCGATGTGCATAGCGGTTGGGTAGGTATCGTTTGATGATTGCGATTTGTTCACGTCATCATTGGGATGGATGAAAGTTTTGCCTTCGCCCAGTTTATTACCCTGTAAAACGTGCGAACGGTTTGCCACCACCTCGTTCACGTTCATGTTTGATTGTGTGCCAGATCCGGTTTGCCAGATCACCAGTGGGAACTCGCTGGCAAGCCCGCCTGCTAATATCTCGTCACATACCTGTGCTATCAGGTCGCGTTTATCGGCAGGCAATACGCCCAGATCGGTATTTGTATAAGCCGCCGCTTTTTTAAGGAAGGCAAACGCCTCTATAATTTCCTTCGGCATTGATGCCTCGGGGCCAATTTTGAAATTGTTGCGCGAGCGTTCTGTTTGTGCGCCCCAGTATTTGTCGGCGGGTACCTGTACCGCGCCCATGGTATCATGTTCGGTTCTGAAACTCATATGGATAGTATGTTTTTGCGAGGGCAAATTTAGGGTTTTATGTGGGTTTAAGCCAGTTGCAATAAATTAAATACACTGTAAAATGCCGGATACTAAGGCAACCCTGCCGGATACTGTTTCATGATTGTGCAATACGCGTAAACCCTGCAGTTTTATATCAACAAACAAATACTAACTTAACACCGCGAATCATGAAACTGCTAATTACCAAGACCGCTTTTATAATTTTATGCTTACTTGCGCTTTGTTGTAGAAGCATAGCGCAAAAACGCCAACCTAATGCAGGGCAAGAGAGGCACTTTGCCCTGGTTGGTAAAACTTATGTTGATACCACAAATTCAACACCCGAAAAAATGGAGTTTTACCATAAGCAAGTGCGGTTAAATAAATTTGCTAACGAGCATTTCTACTTTAATTGGCTTGGTAAACAAAACATCGGGATACGTTTTGACACCACAAGCAAAAGCAAAATTTACGAAGGCCTAAAGCAAACCGTTAATGGGCGGGAATTTAGCAGCATCTTAATTGACGGGACAACTTCTGTAGAGGTTATCATCCAAAATATCCAATCGGAGCCCCAGGCGCTAAATTACTTATATCGGGTTGTTAAGAATAATAACCAGGAGCTTATTGGTTGGAGGCCGCCCTTCAATATCAAAACCCTGGCCGATGGCACCAGGTACGCTTACTTAGGTAAATTTGATTATACGCCCGGCCAGTTCATTAAGGTGGAGATTTATAATATCAAAAATTTTCGTGAGCAGGACGCCGTGTTTATTGACTGGAGAAAAATTGAAAAGGCTAAGGTGGATGCGTCCATACGATACGTTAGGCCGCACGCGCCAATGCCCGACTACATGCTACTTTCACACAATTTTAATGACTTACACCGGGATAGCGACAGACACATTTATTATGAGCATAAAAAGATCGTTTTTAGGGACGTGCCTTATGTAGATATGATTGAAACGCGGGAGGTTGGCGATGCTAAATTCCGCTTATCAGATAGTTTGCAAAGCCTTGCCTTTAATATTGGAAAGGGTGATAGACTGTATTATTACAGGATCAGTTTGAAACGAAATATTGATGGTAAAACCGACAGCCTGCAACTGGGAGAAAGTAACAGCACGTTCGAATTATTTAAAGAGTATTGGAAGTCGCCCGGTGTATATAACATCATCTTCACACCAAAAATACTTGAACCTGGCGGGCACCCTGTAAAACTATTGCACAATTTAGCCACCGATATCAAATTTACGGTTCTGCCCCCATTAAATAAGCAACGTACCGTGTCGTTAAAAACATTAGGTTATATATTAGTGATATTGTTAACAACAGGTGGCTTTATGTTTATGATGTATCGCGATAGCCAAAAGCGAAAGCTAAAACGTGAGGAACAAAACAGGCAGATAGCATCATTGCAACTACAATCGGTAAGGGCGCAGTTGAACCCGCATTTTATTTTTAACGCCCTGGCAGGGATCCAAAACCTCATGAATAAAAGTGAGGTAGAGAACGCCAATAAATACTTAAGCAAGTTTGCCCGCCTTACCCGTAATGTGTTGGATGATGCTAATAATGAACTTACCTCTATTGAACATGAAACCGACCTGCTGAACGATTACCTGCTGATGGAGCAAATGCGCTTCGGCTTTAAGTTTAGTATCGCGGTTGATGAAAAGGAGATAGACCAGCAGATCGAGATCCCGGCCATGTTGCTGCAACCTTTTGTAGAAAACGCGGTAAAACACGGGGTTTCGGCATTGGGCGATAAAGGCAAGATCGATGTTGCGATAATTAAAACGGATGCTACACTTGTGCTATCGGTAACCGATAACGGCAATGGCTTTGGCGGAGATACAACTGGCGGCATGGGTATGAAACTTTGTGCCGACCGGATAAAACTGCTGAACAGCATTTATAAAACCGCCAACATTGTGATGCACAAAGCATCAAATAATAACGGGACATTAATAACCATTGAACTGCAAAACTGGCTATAATGAAAGCGCTGATAATTGACGACGAAACCTCTAACCGCGAAAACTTGCAGCAGCTGTTGCAGGTTTACGCCCCAGATGTGCAGGTAGCTGCTTTAAGCGATAGTGTTGACGACGCGCTGAAGGCGATTATACTCCACCAACCACAGCTGGTGTTCCTGGATATACAGTTGCATGCCCAATCAGGGTTCGATCTGTTGAAGCAATTGGGCGATATCAATTTCGAGATCATATTTGTGACTGCCTATAATCAGTATGCTATACAGGCCATCAAATTTGCCGCGTTAGATTACCTGCTAAAACCGATAGATATTGACGAACTGAAGCTGGCAGTGGATAAGGCCCGCAAAGCCATAGCCCAAAAACAAAAGAACGACCGGCTTAATCACTTACTGGATTATTTGAGGGATGATAAAAAGGCGCCAGTCCGCATCGCCCTGCCCATGTTTAGCGAAACGCGCTACGTAAACATTGTGGACATTGTACGATGCGAGGCAGATAATACTTACACCAAATTTGTGCTTGCGGGCGGCGAACAGATCCTGGTATCAAAAACACTAAAGGAATATGCCGATATGCTAACCGGGCAGGGCTTTATCCGCGCGCATCAATCGCACCTCGTAAACATTACCTTCATAAAAAGCTGGCTCCGCGAGGACGGCGGCAGTTTATTGCTGACGGATAATACTAAAGTCCCGGTAAGTAAATTAAATCGCGAGAAAGTAAAGCTTGCCTTATCGGGCGTTATTTAATTAGCAGCATTGCTTTTTGCCCAGCTATCCAACGCCATAACTTTATCTGCATTATCTTTTACCCAAGCCGCATTTTCCGGCAAAGCTGTCTGGCTTATCACCCGCACAAACGTGTCAAAATTATCCGTTTGCGATAGCTTGTAAAAGAATTGCGCGTACTTGTATTGTTTACCGGGAGTGATGGCGAAAGCGGCAAACAGCTCTTTTAATTGCGCGGTAAGCAATGCTGTTGGCGAAGCGTATTTACGCGTCATAAACCCGGCTAATGCTTTGGTAATGGTTTTGTTTTGGGCAAAGGCTTCGGCTTTGGTGGTGGCTGTTGGGATATAACCAACTTCGGCCTCGAGTGTACCGCGTTGCAGCATGTTTTGCAGGTTGCCAAAGGCCTCTTTACTACGGGTCGAGTTTGGCTCTAATTGTAAAAAGCGGCAAAAGCCAAGCACAGCATCGGCACGTTTATTTTCATGAAAGGTGACCAGCGCGTACATCCTGGTGCTGCCCGCATCCATAGAATCGCGTTTAATGGCGCCAATAAAACTTTGTTCGGCATCTGGGTAAAGCTTACTGCGATATTGTACAATGCCTAAATTATAGTAAATACGTTGGTTAGTACTATCGGTTTTTAAACCATTCTTATAAGCTTCAATAGCTTTGGGCAGCTGTTTTGCATTGCCGTAAATACTCCCCATTAAACTATAAGATGCGGCAGTAAGTGTGTTGCTTGCATTCGTTTTAATGGCCGTTTCCAGGAAGGGAATGCCATCCGGCCCGTTGCCGCCGCTAAATAGGGTTAAAGCCATTTCGTAATTGGCGCGGGCGTTTGCAGGTTCGGTAACTAACGCGTTTTTATATTTCTCTATCGCGGCGGCATATTGTTTTTGGCGGTACAGTTGCTGGCCTTCTTTGGTAAGGCTGGCGGCATCCTGTGCAGATGTACTGGTAAACGCAGTTAAAAATAATATTATTCCCGCCAATGATCTCATATCCAAATTTACGGTTTATTAATATTTTTGAAACATTAATCAAATTTTAATCTTTTACCACTTATATAATTTTTAATTTTCGCCTTTGATTTTGTGATTGATTTTTTACTTATGAGACAAGTGTGCACAACTGTCATTTCCCTTGCTTTTTCTTTACTTTCTTTAGCCTCATGCTCCCGCGGAAAAGGCGATAATAAACAAGGCATCGCCGATAACGGCAAACCTTTTAATACTACCGAACTACTTAAATATGACCCTGCAAAAGGCGATAAAAAGATAGAAGAATTTATGGATCACTTGCACAAGGTGAGTGGCTTTAACGGCAACGTACTGGTAGCAAAAAAAGGTAAAATAGTATATGAGGGCTCTTTTGGTTGGGCTAACCACTTAACACGCGACAGCCTGAAGTTAAACTCGCAGTTCGAGCTGGCCTCGGTAACCAAAACCATGACGGGTACTGCCATTATGCAACTTTGGGAAAAGGGCAAAATCAAACTTGACCAAAACGTTAAAGATTTTTTCCCCGATTTTCCGTACGATGGGGTAACCATCCGCCTGTTGCTTACCCACCGCAGCGGTATGATGAATTACGTTTATTTTTTGGATAACATTTACCGTAGCCAGCACCTTAACCAAAAGAAAGGTGTTACCAATAAAGAGGCCATGGCGTTAATAGCCCAATATAAGCCAGCACGTTTTAATAAACCAAACGCCAGCTTTTTATACAACAATAGCAACTTTATGGTGCTTGGCGCCATTATAGAGAAAGTGACCGGCATGAACTATGCCGATTACATGAAGGAGAATATTTTTAAACCTGCGGGGATGACGCACACTGCTGTTTATTCTAAAGCGGTTTATGATAAGATCCCGGCGGATGTTGTTGGGCACGACCGTAACAGCTGGAAATACTCGGTAGCGCAAAACTTTTTGGACGGCCCCGTGGGCGATAAAGGGATTTACAGTACGGTTGGCGATCTGTTTGTTTTTGACCAGGCCCTTAAAGCCGGCCGTTTAATAAAACAAGCTACACAAGATTCAGCTTATACAGACCGTAACCCTATGGTGCGCGGGCATTTCAATTATGGTTACGGTTGGCGCTTATTTACCAGCCCGGGCCAAAAAGTTGTTTACCATACCGGCTGGTGGCACGGGTTCCGCCATATATTTTTGCGCGATATGAAAAACGATGTCACCATTGTTTTGTTAGGTAATGTAGTAAACGGCAGCCTGCTACACCTCGACGACCTTTTTAAAATGACAGGTATGCCCGTAGTGCGTAAAGGTGCCTATAACGGAGCGGGCGATACAGCGGAGGATTAAGCTTCGGATATGCAAATGCGTGGATATGCAAATTTGCAGATGACGAATTAAAATATATTTACCTGGATATGCAATTATCTGCAAATACGCACATTTACATATCTGCACATTTTAATTATTATGTTCGATAAATTAATGGAAGCCCAGCAAAAGGCTGGCGAAGTAAAACAACGTTTGGATGCCATAACCGTTACCGGCACTGCCGAAGGTGGAAAAATTACCGTAACTGCAAATGGTAATAAGGTTGTAAAATCGGTGGTTATTGATCCGGATTTTTTAAAAGATGCCGATAAGGAAGAACTTGAAGAGCTTTTGGTTGTTGCCATAAACAAAGCTATTGAGCAGGCCGAAAATCTGAGCCAAACCGAAATGGCAGCCATGACCCAGGCAATGCTTGGCGGAATGGGCGGCTTGGGTAACCTGTTTGGCAAATAAAAGTATTACATCTAAAACAGCCTACAACACTATGAAACTTACATATTACGGACAGTCGACCGTTGAATTGGTGGCCGATGGCAAAACATTGCTCTTCGACCCGTTCATCACACCAAACGAACTGGCAAAGGACATCGATATAAATAGCCTAAAGCCTGATTATATCCTGGTATCGCACGGGCACGGCGACCACGTTGCCGACTTGGTTACCATTGCTAAAAGCAGCGGCGCAAAAGTTATTTGCATTGCCGAAATTGCGGGTTGGTTGGGCAAACAAGGTGTAGATAATGTACATGGTATGAACATTGGCGGTGGCTTTAACTTTGATTTTGGCCGCGTTAAGATGGTAAACGCCGTACACTCGAGCACTATGCCGGATGGTTCTGCAGGTGGTAACCCTGCAGGTTTCCTGATCTACTCGGAAGGTAAAGTGATTTATTTTGCAGGCGATACCGCGCTTACCTACGATATGAAATTATTGGCCGATGATAACATAAATTGGGCATTATTGCCAATTGGCGATAACTACACTATGGGTGCCGATGATGCCATCAAAGCAGCAGATTTCATCAACTGTAAAAACATTATCGGGGTGCATTACGATTCATTCCCGGTTATTAAGATTGATAAAGATGAGGTAGCCCAAAAATTTATCAAAGCAGGCCTCAATCTAAAATTGCCTAACGTTGGCGATAGTTTAGACTTGTAATGTTATAGCTCTATCAACAAAAAATCCCTCCTGACGTACGTTGGGAGGGATTTTTTGTTACAAGAATAAAATACTTAAAGGATTAAAAAAATTACATCTTCATTGCGGTGTCTTTCTTCATCATTGTGTCCTTCATCATTTTCTTACTCTTCATTTTTTTCTTCATCGGTTTTTTCTTAGTAGTGTCCTGTTGTGTTTGCAGAGGCGTTGCGGCGAATGCATTTACACTACCGAAAGAGATGGCGGCAACCGCGATCATACAGATAGTCTTTTTCATAATGAGTTAATTTTAAGTTATTTAGTTTATTAATTAAACTTCATTAACTCATAATTGTTGTGCTATCTTTTAAATTAAATAACAGTGCCGCTTGGTATAATGGCGCGCTTTTTAATAATTACAATACCATCGGTAACCGTATAAGTGGGGAAATCCCCATCTGCTAACGGCTCGCCGCAATTGATCTTCACATCGTCGCCTATATAAGTGTTTTTGTCGATGATGGCATTTTTGATGCAGCACCTGTCGCCAATACCCATAATAGGTTGATTATTTTCTTTCGCTACCGCGATCTCCTCAAGCGTTTGGTAATTATCACTACCCATCACATAACAACTTTCTATCTCGCTCTCTACACCAATACGGGTACGGATGCCAATAATGGAGTGGATGATGTGGGCGGCGTTAATGATACAGCCGTCGGCAATGATAGAGCGGTCTATCAGCGTACCCGATATTTTGGTTGGCGGCAACATGCGTGCACGCGTATAGATCTGGTTTTTGTTGAACAGATTAAACTGCGGGATATCATCTGTAAGGCCAAGGTTGGCGTCAAAGAATGATTTGATAGTACCGATATCCGTCCAATACCCTTCGTACTGGTAACTTATAACCTTGTGGCCTGCTATAGCTTGCGGGATTATTTCCTTGCCAAAATCGGTATGTTCATTTCCTTCCAGCAACTCGTAAAGCAGGTTTTTGTTAAAAATGTAGATCCCCATCGATGCGAGGTAAATGCGGCCCTGGGCCTTCATTTCGTCGCTAACATCAGATACCAGGCTTTCGAAACCTGATTTAGGTTTCTCCACAAATGAAGTGATCAGGCTGTCAGAATCTGTTTTCAGGATGCCAAAACCGGGCACATCGCTTACGTTCACCGGGATGGTGGCAATGGATATATCAGCTTTTTTATCGATGTGCTGCTGTATCATTTCTTCAAAATCCATCTGGTACAGTTGGTCACCAGATAGGATCAGCACATACTCAAAATCGTGCGTAGCCAGGTGGTGTAAACTCTGCCTAACCGCATCGGCCGTACCCTGGAACCAACCACCGCTTGTAGGCGTTTGCTCGGCAGCTAAAATGTCAACATATGCCTTGCTGAACGTGCTAAAGTGATACGTGTTTTTTATGTGTTTGTTAAGCGACGCCGAGTTAAACTGCGTTAAAACAAAAATACGGTTGATACCCGAATGCAGGCAGTTAGAGATGGGGATATCCACCAAACGATATTTACCCGCAATTGGCACTGCCGGTTTTGAACGGGTTTGTGTAAGTGGTGCCAAACGGCTGCCCTGGCCGCCTCCAAGTACAATACTGATTACTTTAGATGTCATATCTTAGGAATTAAACTTTGGTACAGGTTTATATATTCTTTTGCCGAGCGGCCCCACGAAAAATCGAGGTTCATCATGCGTTTGCGCAAGGTTTGCATTTTGCGGGTGTCTCTATACAGTACAACCGCGCGGGTGATGGATACGCAAATATCATCAACCGTAACATTGTTAAAGCGTATACCGTAACCGCCTTCTTCGCCAAAGTCAATCACGGTATCTTTTAAGCCGCCGGTACTGCGCACTATAGGCATAGTGCCGTAACGCATCGAGTACATTTGATTTAGGCCACATGGTTCTACGCGCGATGGCATCAGCAGAAAATCTGCCCCGGCGTAAATTAAATGCGCCAGCGATTCATCATAGCCTATAAACACATTGCAGTTTTGTGGGTACAGTTCCTTCAATAAGTTTAGCGATATTTCGGTAGCGCTATCGCCTGCGCCAAGTATCAGGAAGTTTACTTTATCGCCGTGTTCTTTTATGCTTCGTTCTATAGCCGCAGGTAGCTGATCTGACCCTTTTTCGGTAACTAAACGGCCTATAAACGCTATTAGAGGTTTATCTAACGACAAGCCAAAACGCTCGCAAAGGATCTCTTTATTTTTTTGTTTGCCTTTAGTAACAGTTGTCTCGTTAAAGTGTTCGGGCAGCATAGGATCGGTATCGGCATCCCAAACTTCGGTATCTATGCCGTTGATGATGCCTACTCCTTTATCGCGCTCTACATAAAACAGGTACTCTAACCCATTAGAACTGATACTTAGTTCCTGCAAGTAGCTTGGCGATACGGTGGTGAACTTCCAGCAGCATTTTACTGCAGATGCCAGCGGGTTAATGCCGCCGTTCCAGTCCAGCAGGCCTGTCTTATAAAAGTCGATCTCTGGCAGATAATGTAAATTTTCCCAGCCAAACGCGCCATGGTATTGGCCGTTATGAATGGTAAACACCGTTGGGATGTGCGACAGCCTGCGGTACAAATAAGAATTATACATCAGAAAGGGCACCAGGCCCGAGTGGTGGTCATGGCAGTGGATCAGGTCGGGTGTTTGGCCGCTCCAGTTTATCCAATCCAGAAAGCAGATCTGGAACGCCAGGAATTGTTCCCTTTCATCCGGGTAGCTGTAAATATTTTCACGGTCCAGCAATCCTGGGATCTTTACCAGATAAAGCTCAAAACCCAGTTTATCGGTTTGTTCCTTTAATATCTCGAAATAGATCCTGCGTGTACCCAGTAGCGTTGTACCCTGAAAAACAATATCAAAAGTGTTTTCATGAACAAACTTGCGGTTGTAAAAAGGCATTACCACAGCGGCTTGCATTCCTGCCTGGTTTTGGTATTTTGGCAACGCGCCAACCACATCGGCAAGTCCCCCAACTTTAGCAATAGGGTAGCATTCGGCACTCAGGTGAAAAATTCTCATTCGGGATTATATGATGGTTAAGGTACTAAACATTTCCCCAAAGGAACAAACACATAATTTGAAAAATGTGTTTAAAAAAGTGATATTATTTAATTAGAAATAGGGGTTAATTACAATATCGGCATTAATGCTAATTAGAGCGGAGCGTTTATTGTGAAATTGTTAATGATGTTTTGGAGGGAGCGGAGTAGAGGTGGTGAGAGCGGGGAGTTTATCAGGTATAATCTATAAATCTGCCAAATTTAATATTTGTCATCCTGAGCGATAGCGAAGGATCTAATCACCAGCAAGTATGCCATCATGCCCATCATGAGTATTTTGTGGCGGCCATTCCATTATGTCATTATTCAAGAACTTCCAAGCGGTATTTTCTTGTTCAATTAAATTTATTTTTTTCGCCCTCGTCTATCCTTTTATCTCCTTCTCGCGCTCTATAGCGTGATTGACATACTGATACCTTTCATACCAAACCAAATAGAAGCATTTGTATTTAGAGGTAAAACTATAAGACTGACCTAAACCAAAATAATGTTCGTATAGGCGCTTCTCAATATCATTCGTAATGCCCGTATATAAAACCTTTTTTGTATAGTTTGTAAGGATATATGTATAGTAATTATGTTGTTCCATATATCTGGTGTATACTCATCGCTCGATTAATAGATACTTCGCTATCGCTCAGCATGACAAAGTGGAGGTAAGTCTTTAATGTGCCTCCAACCAATTCGAACCTGTACCTATCTCTACCATGATGGGTACCTCGGTTTTGATGGCGTTTTTCATGTTTTCCAGGATGATGGGTTTTACAATTTCTATCTCGTGGTTGGGCACATCAAACACCAATTCATCATGCACCTGCATGGTCATGCGGGCATCCAGCTTTAGTGCTTTAAACTCGCGGTGGATGTTGATCATGGCTATCTTGATCATATCTGCAGCCGAACCCTGGATGGGGGCGTTAATGGCATTTCGTTCGGCAAAGCCACGTACGGTTTGGTTAGCGCTGTTAATATCGCGCAAGTAACGGCGGCGGCCCATCAGCGTAGTTACGTAGCCATTTTGGCGGGCAAATTCCATGGTATCGGCCATGTATTGTTTAATGCCGGGGTACTGGGCAAAATAGTTTTCAATGATCTCGGCAGCCTCTTTACGCGGGATGCCCAAGTTTTGTGATAACCCAAATGCCGACTGCCCGTAAATGATCCCGAAGTTTACCGCCTTGGCATTACGGCGCTGCGTGCTATCCACATCTTCAATTCCTATGCCGTAAACTTTGGCGGCGGTAGCGGTGTGGATATCTATATTATCGATAAAGGCCTGACGCATGTTAGGGTCTTTGCTGATCTCGGCGATGATGCGAAGCTCTATCTGCGAATAATCAGCAGATACGATGCTGTGGTTGGCATCACGCGGGATGAACGCCTTCCTCACCTCGCGGCCACGCTCGGTACGGATAGGAATATTTTGCAGGTTTGGATTGTTGGAACTTAAACGCCCGGTTGCGGCTACCGCCTGGTTGTAGCTGGTATGCACACGGCCTGTTTTCGGGTTCACCATGGTAGGCAAAGCGTCTACATAGGTTGATTTTAGCTTTTGCAGCTGGCGAAAATCTAAGATATCCCTCACAATATCGCTTTTAGCAGCAAGGCCTAAAAGCACATCCTCGCCGGTTTGGTATTGGCCGGTTTTGGTTTTTTTGGCTTTAGGGTCGAGCAGTAACTTCTCGAACAATACCTCGCCCAGTTGTTTTGGCGACGCGATGTTGAAACGTACGCCAGCCTTTTCGAACACTATTTTCTCCAGTTTGGCTATATCTATTTCCAGTTCTTTTGAAAATTCTATCAAAGTTTCGTGGTCTATTTTAACACCTTCATGCTCAATATCGGCCAGTACATATATCAGCGGGTTCTCTATTTTATGCAGCAGGTTTTCGGCTTCAACTTCTTTTATTTTTGGCTCAAATACGGTGCGGAGTTGCAGCGTAACATCGGCATCTTCGGCGGCGTAATCTTTTATCTTTTCTATTTCCACATCGCGCATGTTGCCCTGGTTTTTGCCTTTGGGGCCAATCAGTTCGGTGATGGAAACAGGTTTGTATTGCAGGTAATTTTCTGACAGAATATCCATGCCGTGGCGGGTATCCGGGTCTATCACGTAATGCGCCATCATGGTGTCAAACAGATCGCCCTTCATTTCAACATCATACCATTTCAGCATCAGGATATCGAACTTCAGGTTCTGCCCGGTTTTGCCAATGTTGGGGTCCTCAAATACTGGTTTAAACTCGGCAACTATTTTCTTAGCCTCGGCCTCGTCATGTGGTGCCGGTACGTACCAGCCGTGGTGATGTTTGATAGCAAAGGATAGGCCCACCAATTCGCAATGGTTAGCATCGGTACCAGTGGTTTCGGTATCAAAGCAAAAGTGCTTTTGTTGTTTTAGGATGTTGATGAGTTCGGCACGTTTCTCAAAGGTGTCGGCCAAAATATATTCGTGCTCAACCGTGTTGATGTTCTTGATGTCAACCGGCTCGGGTGCTTCGTAAATATCCTGTACATCTACAGAAAGGGTGGTTCGGCCTTCGGCTGTAGCATTGCCAAACAGGTCAGTTTGCCCAGACACAGCGCGGGTTTCGGTAATACTGAAATCATCGCCAAATACACGGCGGCCCAGCGTACGGAACTCCAGTTCGGCAAAAAGTGGCTCAAGCAGATCTTTGCTCGGTGCGCACATTTCCAGCCCTTCCTCGTCCAGTTCTACCGGTGAGTTTAGGTTGATGGTTGCCAACTTTTTCGACATCAGGCCCTGCTCTGCAAAGTTCTCCACGTTCTCGCGCAGTTTACCTTTCAGTTCATGGCTGTGCGCGATGATCTCTTCTACCGAGCCATATTGTTTAATCAAAAGCTTGGCAGTTTTTTCGCCTACGCCGGGGATGCCGGGGATGCCGTCTACGGCATCGCCCCAAAGGCCCAGGATATCTATCACCTGCTCAGGGCGCTCTATTTCCCATTTGGCTAGTACTTCCTTAACACCCCAGATCTCCATATCATTACCCATACGGGCAGGTTTGTAAACACGGATATTATCAGATACCAGCTGCGCAAAATCCTTATCGGGCGTCATACAGTAAACCTGGTACCCTTTCTTTTCGGCTTTTTTGGCAAGGGTGCCTATAATGTCGTCGGCCTCGTAACCATCGCTTGTGATGAGCGGGATATTGAAACCAAGTACTACTTTAAAAATGTAGGGAAGGGCTTTGCTCAGGTCTTCGGGCATAGCTTCGCGGTGGGCTTTGTAACCTGCAAAATCGGTATGGCGTTCTGTTGGTGCATCGGTGTCAAAAACCACGGCCATGTGGGTGGGTTTCTCTTTACGCAAAACCTCCAGCAGGGTGTTTGTAAAACCCATCACTGCCGACGTATTAAAGCCGCCCGATGTAAAACGCGGGTTTTTACTTAAAGCAAAATGCGCCCGGTATATCAGGGCCATACCATCCAATAGAAAAAGCTTCTTCATAATTTTTTGATTACACCGATTTTGGGTGCGATTAAATCGATTACACCGATAACTTCAAAAATACGATTTCAAGAGGTTAATATCGAACACAGAATGCCGAATATTGAATGGTGAAATATTTCCGTGTTTTAAATTAAGGGCGAGATGTTCGTTATTATTTACCTGAACGAACAGTTTGGCACGTGGTCGTTAACCATCCCTGTGGCCTGCATAAAGGCATAACAAATAGTAGTGCCGAAAAATTTAAAACCGCGTTTTTTCATGTCCTTACTTATCGCGTCAGATTCGGGTGTGCTTACGTGCGGGCCGGTATATTCGGTAATAGGTTTGCCATTTGGCATAAAGCTGTACAGGTATGTATCAAACGAGCCAAATTCCTTTTGCACATCCATAAATAACTGCGCGTTCCTGATAGCCGAACTTATTTTTAAGCGGTTGCGAATGATGCCGGCATCGTTTAATAAGCGTTCTTTATCAGTATCGTCAAAGGCCGCCACCTTTTTTACATCAAACCCCGCAAACGCCTTGCTATAACCATCGCGCCTGCGCAAAATAGTGATCCAGCTTAAACCCGCCTGTGCCGCTTCGAGGGTAAGGAACTCAAAGAAAACACCATCGTCGTGCACAGTTTTGCCCCACTCTTTATCATGGTATTCCATGTAAAGTGGGTCGGTACCACACCAGGCGCAGCGAGTTAAGTCACTTTGCGGTTTTGAGTTTGCAGTTTGCATAGGCATCAAATTTAACATTAAATAATAAACGCCATTGTAAGGTACGAAGTAGTCTCGTTAGTACAATTGTACATCTTGCATAAAGGATTTGCTTATAAATACTTATTTTCATCCGCCGCTATTAATCATAAATTTACCGCATAACTAAATAACCACATGGAAAGCATATCTCCCAATATTTTTGTAACCGACATGAAAGCCACCGTATCTTTTTACAAGATATTAGGCTTTGAACTAACCATGACCGTACCCGAAACCGGCGACGAGCTGGTGTGGGCTATGATGGCAAACGGCGCGGTTACCATGATGTTCCAATCCTTTGAGAGCTTGGCCGAAGAGTTGCCGCAAATAAGCCGAACGGATGGTGGGTCGTTATTATTATATATCAATGTGAAAAATATCAACGCGTTTTTTGAAGATATAAAGGATAAAGTAACCGTACTTAAAGGCCTCGAAACAACCTTTTACGGCGCTACTGAATTTTCGATATTAGATAACAACAACTACGTGTTAACTTTTGCAGAGCACCAATAAATGATAAGCTTTAAACGGGTTGACCATTTCCACGTTTGCGTACCGCCCGAAAGGCTGGAAGAAGCAAAAGCCTTTTACACCGGAGTGTTGGGGCTGGACTTAATTGATAGGCCCGATCATCTTTTTTCGTCGCCGGGTTACTGGTTAAATATAGGCGACGTACAGTTGCACATAGGCGTGGAAGCTGCCCTGCCGCGCACCATACGCCATGTGGCGATGGAGGTATCAGATGTTGATGCTGCCCGCAAGTACCTAAAAGATAATGATGTTGAAATTATAGAAGAGCCTATTATACCCTGCCGCCGCCGTTTTGCTTTCGTTGACCCATTTGGTAACCGCATGGAATTGTTGCAGCTGCTTTAAAATCATTGGTCTGATTTAAGGGTGCACCAGGTTATTGAACTGTTGGTAAGTATCGGGATGCTCGTAGCGGCTTCTACCATTTCCTGTATGATGAGCGTGCGAAACCATACTGCGCTGGAGATATTTTGGCTTATTGTAGCGATTTTTACCAACTACAGCAAAAAGAGTGATGGTGTTAAAGCGCCAATTCTATAGCTGGGTCCCAAAATATTTCTTTAAAATTTTGCACCTGGTTATCTGTCACCTCAACGCCTTCGTTTTGCAGAATTTGTTCCATGGTATTGCCTCCAAAATGGAATTTACCGGTTAGCAGACCCTGTTTGTTTACTACCCTTTGCGCGGGCACCGGCGGGTTGGCGGTTCCGCTGGCCATCATGGCATAACCCACAATGCGCGATGATTGCTTTGACCCAAGATATGCCGCGATTGCCCCATAAGATGTTACCCTGCCCTTCGGGATTTGTCTGACCACATCATAAACATTATCGAAAAAGTTGTAGTCGGCCATTGCAGGGATTAAAAGGTAAACTTAAGGTAGTTGATGTTTTTATTATGCTGCAGGTATTTTTTCTCGTAATAGGTTTTAATGGAGAGCACCTCGTCCGCATATTCCGAATGGTAAAGGTCTTCGGTTTTAGCGAACAGCTGTAAGTTAAGCTCTGTTATTTTCTCGGCTGTATAAGCATGCAGTTGGTCATTATCGGTTTTTAGGTTCATATAACCGCCCGGTTTAAGCACTATGCGGTACATATCTAAAAAGCGGGGAGAGGTGAGGCGTTTTTTCTCGCGGCTCAATTGGGGCTGCGGGTCGGGGAAGGTGATCCAGATCTCGTCTACTTCGCCGGAGGCAAAATAATCAACCAGGTTTTCTATCTGGATGCGTAAAAAGGCCACGTTGTTCACCCCATCTTCGGTAGCGGTTTTTGCGCCGCGCCAAATGCGATTACCCTTGTAATCTATCCCGATAAAGTTTTTATCGGGGAACATGGTGGCCAGGTTAACAGTGTACTCACCTTTGCCGCAGGCGAGTTCTAAAACCACCGGGTTGTTGTTCTTAAAAAAACCGGTAGCCCAGTTGCCTTTATAAGGTTTGCCGGCATCCAGTTGCAATACATTACTGAAAGTTTCTATTTCGGCGAAGCGCCTTATCTTGTCTTTTCCCATAAAAAGGCAAAAGTACATAAATTTTTAAGTAGGTAATCTGTATGTCCCTCGTAGAAAAGGTTAACAAAAGAAAAGGGATAAACTATATAAGCTTATCCCTTCAATGTCTTGTTTCGCAACAGGATGATTATTTTAATATGCCTGGTATGCCGGCACGTCGTCTTTATCAAGTAATATTTCGGTTTCGTTCTTTTCTTTCTTTTTGAAAAGGTTGTTGAATAAGCCCTTTGCTTTATCCCAAACACCAACTACGTTATCTTCACTAACATAATGCGATGCCTTTTGCGAAAGGATACCCACCAACGTCTTTACAATAAAGTTAGAGTGTTTGAACAAGGTTTTATTCAAAGCTAACGGCAGCACAAAACGCGATATCAGGCCTAAAAAATCCTGCTGAAAAAAGCCGGCATTTTTAACCCCGTCAATAGTTGATGAACCCGGGAACAATGACATTGCAGTTGAAAATATAGCAGCCGGGCCGCTAAAGCGCGCCTTTAAAGCAACAGCCTGCTCAGCCTCTAAATTTTTAAGGCGGCCAATTTCGCCCTGTAGTTCAAATATATTTCTGATCGGTGTTTCCATGGTCTTATTTAAATAGCTTTCTTATCATCGCGTTAATTATTGGGCGCTCAAAACCACGTTTGGCAACCATAACTAAAACGGTAATTAACAGATACAGTAACGCCACGCAGCCAAACCCCTGCCAGTAGGAATGCAGTATATCTGCAAGGAACAAAGCCAGGGTAAAACTTGCGAATAAAAAGGTTAGCACCCCGGTTATTATAATTACGATCTCGATTATAACATCGGCTATGATGGAGGTGCTGCGCTCAATAACTTCGTATTTAATAAGTTTAAAACGTGTTTCGGCGTAATCCTTTATCTGGTCGACAATCGGGCGCGTTGCTTGTTCTTTTTCGGGTTCCATATCGTGTTATTAGTTACGGCGTATTAAATAAGCCCGTAACGGTAAATTATGCGTGTTCCAGGTCGTCTTGATATTCTGCTTCGGCGCCTTTTACTTTTGTTTTAATGTTGTCAACAACCTTGTCTTTAAGGCCTACCAGCTTATCAATTTCGTTAGCAGCAGTCTCTTTGATAGAATCGCCAAGGTTTGCTAATGATTCAGATAGTTTGTCGCGTGTTTCGGTACCTTTTTCTGGTGCAAATAAGATTCCCAGTGCCGCTCCTGCCGCTAATCCTGCAAGTAGGGCGACAACCACTTTTGTGTTATCGTTCATATTGTATTAATTTTTAAGTTGAATATTTGTTTTATTAATTATTAAATAAATTTTTATCCTCGGTATATATGGGCGCTTTATTGCATTTCCGGCCCGGGCCGTATTCGCTCCAGCCTATCGGCCGCCATACGGTTAGTTTCATAAATCTCTAATAATAATAAGAAATAGGAAAGCAACACAGGTCCAAAAACCAGGCCAAGAATACCAAAAAGCGGCAACCCTATAAAAACTCCTATAACGGATATGATAGGATGTGTATTGCCAATGCGTTTGTTAATGATGAGCCTCAGCACGTTATCTACATTGCCAATGAACAGCAGGCCATAAGCCAAAAGTAAAATGCCTTTTAAATTATGCCCGCCTGCAAAAAGTATAACGCTTGCAGGTATACACATGGTTGGCGCACCAACCACCGGCAGGAAAGACAGGAACGAGCCTATTACCCCCCAGAATATAGCATCGGGGATGCCAAACGCGTAAAAACCCATGGCCAGTAATGTGCCCTGCGTAAGCGCTATAACCCCCTGCCCTAAAACGTTAGAGTAAGTAGAGTTGCGCAACTCGGTAGCGAATTTTAAGGCATGCTGTTCGCGAAAGGGGGCGTATTTTAACAGGCCAACCTCAAACGCGTGCATCTGCACAAACATAAAGTACAGCAAAAAGTACATAACCAAAAGGGTAAGTACAATGCTTGCAGCGCTGCCTAATAATGAAGGGAACAAATCGGCCGCGTAAGCACCAAGCTTTTGCAGGGTTTCTTCTGCAAAGTGGGGCTGGTTTATGTTTGCCGCGGTAAAAGCGTCTATCTTCTCGGTCCATTTATCAATGTTGATAGATTCGCGGTTGATACTGCCTATTTTACCTATCACCATTATACTTAACGAAAGGAACGGGATCACGATAACGATAAGCGATATCAGGATGATGACAATGGCAGCGAGTGCACTGTTAATTTTCCGCTTTTCGGTCATATACAAATAAAACGGGCGGAAGATGGTAAAGAGCACAATGGCACCCAGTATAGAGCTAAAAAGATCGCTTAGGGCGTACAATAAAAAACAGCCGAGCACAATTATACTCACCAGTATAATGTTGTTGCGCTGCTTATAATTAAAAATGGACATTGTTACCCCCGGAAAGCTAATTGTGATACGAATATATAACAAAAAAGCGCCAAAAAGTTTTTAGCGCTCTTGCATATTTTAGGTTAAAAGGCGCCCAGTAGTTTATCTATTTTTTGGGCAGATTGTGTGATGCTATCCATGTATAATTCCAGGTCGCCGCCTTTGTCTTCCACCTCGTATCGTAACCCCTCTAAAGCAAGGTAAATGTTAGAGAGTTGGTTCTTGATGTCGTGCTTTAGCATATCCATCGCGTCGTTGCTTACCGCTTTGTTTTGTTCGCTCTCGCCCATGTTATTTTAGATTGATGGCTTTCATTTTATTGTAAAGCGTTTTACGGTCGATGTTTAAAATTTCGGCAGCCTTGGTTTTATTAAAGTTTACCTCGCGCAGCACCTTTAAAATTGTTTCGTGCTCGGCACCAAGGGCTGCATTTTTAAGATCGTGCTTTGGCTCTTTGGCCTCGTTTGCGGCCGATGGATTTGAGGGCTCGTATGCCGATACTTTAAAATTAGAGATCTCCAGCGGCAGCGTTTTCATGGTAACTTCATTGCCTTCGCTTAGCAAAGTCGCACGGCGCACCACGTTCTTCATCTCGCGGATGTTCCCCTGCCAGCGGTAGTTCATAAAACACTCTATTACCTCTGGGGCAAAAGTGGTTACGTTGCGGTCAAGCTCCTGATTTGCAATTTTTAAAAAATGCTCGGCAAGCATCATAATATCGTTGCCACGCTCGCGCAGTGGCGGCATGTGTATGCTAAACTCGTTAAAGCGGTGGTAAAGGTCCTCGCGGAAACGGCCTTTGCTGATACCATCCTGCAAATTTTCGTTTGTGGCAATGATGATGCGGACATCAAGGTCTATTTCTTTGGTACTGCCTATGCGTTTTACTTTACGCTCCTGTACGGTGCGCAATAATGCCGCCTGGATCTCGTAAGACAAATTGCCAACTTCATCTAAAAACAAAGTGCCGCCGTTGGCCATCTCAAAGTGACCAATTTTGGTATATAAAGCGCCGGTAAATGACCCTTTTTCGTGCCCAAAAAATTCGCTTGCGGCTAATTCTTTGGTAAGCGACCCACAATCCATAGCAACAAAAGGTTGGTTATGGCGCGGGCTGTTCAGGTGGATGCTCTTGGCTACCGACTCTTTGCCGGTACCGCTTTCGCCTAATATAATTACGCTGTAATTGGTTGGTGCTACCAACTCAATTTGCTTTAATAATTCTTTTGATGCCCGGCTGGTACCTACTACAAACTCGCCGGATAGAATCTGCTTTTTGTTTTCTTTCTGCGGTTTGCCGTTACTGTCGGCGCTGTAATCATGAGCGGCCATTTCCTGTAAGGCATACTGGGTTTCAATCGCCTTGGTAATGGTGTTTAGGATCTCGTCTGGGTAGAGGGGCTTGGTGATGTAATCGTAAGCTCCCATCTTGATAAGTTCAACGGCCATCTTAATATCCGAGTAGCCGGTAATAATAATAACACCTGTTTTTGGATATAGAGCTTTGATGTTTTTAAGCATCTCGCGGCCATCGGTATCCTCCAACCTAAAATCGCACAGTACCAGGTCAAAATCGGCCTTTTTTAAACACTCCATACCGGTGCTGCCGTTAGCAGCCGTACTTACCTCAAAGCCATTGCGTACCAAAAATTTTGATAGCAAAATTCCTACGTTAACTTCATCATCAATGATGAGTATTTTCTTCATAGCAGTATACGTGTGTACAGGTAAATGTATTTGCAGGTTAAATTACAAATATTTGCTAAGTTATCAGAATTATAATTGATAGTATATCCAAAATGGCTTTTGCATAAAAAAAGGAGGCCATAAGCCTCCTTTTTTTATTGTTTTATAGGTAGATGTTTAGGGCTTTAGAAACCGTAAGCAACCCGCACACCTACAAAGCTTGGTTTGCTGTTATCAACAGCGCTGTTGAATTTGGTGGTAGCCTCGTAACGTACACCGGCATCAATAAAGTTACCGTTTGCACTAACCGGGAATTGAACACCAATTTGCGGCGCGTAAACAAACGCTACAGATTTGTCGTGGTATGTATCGTTGCTATTTAACAAGAACGCTGCACCTGCTTCACCCTGGATGTAGAAATTTTGAACAGGGAAGAACTTGATACCCGCTTTAACCGGCAATAATTTAATATCTGTAACGTCAACACCGGCAACACCGCCTACATCTTTTTTACCAAAAATGTTGTTGTAACCAGCATTAATAGTTACGAATACCTGGCTTGCTACCGGGATATCGGCCTGTACCGAACCACCAAGGTTCCATTTGTGGGTGTCTTTAAGGTCGCCCACAGGGATGCCTGCATCAACACCGATGCTATAGCGTATGCCGCTTTTAGTAGTAGTGCTTGTAGAAGTAGAAGTTGTTGTTTGGGCTTTAGCGGCGAATGATAATCCGGCGAAGGCTAAAACTAATGTTGCGATTTTTAATGTACTTTTCATGATATTATGATATTAGATTATGTGCTTTTTGTTTAGCACGGGGCAAAGTAAAGCATGAAACCGGCACTGATTTTTCATCCTATTGTCACGTTAATTCAATCGATTGATTAACAGTATTTTAATTTTTGACTTTTTGCTTTATTTGGTCAGAATAGTGTCATACGGCCCAGAAACGAATGAAATTCAGATGAAATAGTTATTTTTAGAAGAAAGGCTTGAAATTTAGAGGCCGGTGATCCGGTAGTTTTATACCCCAAAAAGTGTCACGAAATACTTGATGAAATTGCTTGTGTAAATACCCTCGGGGTCGAGATTTGGATCAAGAATGGTGATATTTATTCCCGCGACTTTTGGCGAGCGAAAGAGGGGGGAAAGAAGAGCAAATAGTTCGGGATAAGTTAACCCACCAGGTTGTGGCGAATCGACACAAGGCATTACCTCATTTTCTAAAACATCCAGATCAAGGTGAATCCAAAAGCCATTGAGATGGGCAGTCTTTTCTAAAAACTGTGATACGATGTTATTGATGCCCTGTTTACGAACTGCGTGCAACGGGTAATAATTGACATTGCTATTAGTGATAAGATTTACATAATCATCTTCCAGGCAACGGTTGCCTACAGCAAAAACATTCGCTTGTTCAAAATAGGGGTGGAGGGAATTGATATTGGTGAGTTTATCCGGCCCGTTACCGCTTACTATGGCAAGATCCATACCGGCTACGGCTTTGGTTTCAGAAAAGGCAGGGGTTACATAATCGGTATGGCCGTCTAAAAAGAAAAGGCCGTAGTTACCAAGGCTTTTTAAGCCAAGCGCGCAACCTATTAAAATACTACAATCACCACCTATCACCAACGGAAATTGTTTTGCTGTTAGTGCCGCTGTGATCTCTGCAGATAATTTTTTTGAATAAGCCACAATAGCATCGGCATTGAGCACGCCCGATTCTTCGTCAAGTTCCACACGGTAGGGCGGGGCAGCAACATGGAAAATGTTTTGTGGCTGTAATGCATTATAAAGGCCATGCTGTTTTAGCCAGCGGGGCAGTTTGTTAACGCCGGGTTCAACCGCGTTTAGTTGTTTTAACCCTAAGTTGGTAGGGGCTTCTATGATGATAAGCTTTTGCATACCGCACCATCAACATTATTTTCCTTTAAAATCGGCCTTGCGTTTTTCCATAAAAGCAGCTACACCTTCCTTAAAATCTTCGGTGCCGAAACATTTACCAAACTCGCGGATCTCGGTCTCGAAACCGTTGATACACTCGGTGCCAAAATCATTAACGGTTTTTATGGCTGATGCCAGCGCAAGAGGCGCGCGGGTAAGTATCTTATTCATGATCTCCTCGGCCTTTTGCAAAAGGTCATCCTGGAACACTACGTGGTTTACCAAGCCTGCTTGCAGCGCCTCTGCAGCGGTAAGCATATCGGCGGTCATGATCAGTTCAAGCGCTTTGCCGCGGCCAACCAGTTGGGTTAAACGTTGCGTCCCGCCATAACCCGGTATCAAACCTAAAGTAACCTCGGGCAGGCCCATTTTGGCATTATCAGACGCTACACGGATATGGCAAGCCATGGCCAATTCTAAACCACCACCTAACGCGAATCCATTAATAGCGGCTATTACAGGTTTGTTGCCGTTAGCAATTACATCAAACACGTTAGATTGGCCGGTGCGGGCAAGGTCGGTGCCGCCTTTTACATCCAGGTCTGCAAATTCAGAAATATCGGCACCGGCAACAAATGCTTTGGTGCCAGCACCGGTAATGATGATACCACCGATGGCGTTGTTTTTAAAAGCATCTGTTAAGGCTTCGTGCAACTCATAAAGGGTGATCTTGTTTAGCGCGTTTAGTTTGCTTTCGCGATTGATGATAATGTATTGGATGCGCCCTTTATTTTGAACAAGGATGTTTTCGAATGCCATGATTTTGATGGTTAAAAATTGCGGTTGGTATGTACCCAGTTGGTAATGTAAGTTACAATATCGGCAGTGCTGGTTCCCGGGGGGAACAGTTCGCCCACGCCGATCTTTTTCAGTTCTGCCATATCATCAGCAGGGATAATGCCGCCGCCGGTAAGCAGTACATCATCCATCTTTTTCTCTTTTATCAAAGCCATCACCTTGGGGAAAACCGTCATGTGCGCGCCAGAAAGTATAGAGATGCCAATAGCGTCCACATCCTCCTGCAGGGCGGTGTTAACCACCATTTCGGGCGTTTGGCGCAGGCCGGTGTATATCACCTCCATGCCGGCATCGCGCAGGGTGGTGGCAATAATGCGTGCCCCGCGGTCGTGCCCGTCCAGGCCTACTTTGGCAACTAATACACGTATTGGGCGGTTAAATTGGTTCTCGCTCATGTTTATAAGGCAGTAAAAAGCTAAATCAAAGTTAAGAGAAAGAATTTATAAGTGATTAGCAATTTTATTTACAACGCTTCCAAGATCTTTCTTTACCTCGTCATCAGTAAAGCGCAATATGGTTAAACCAAGCCCCTGCATTACCAGGTCTCGATTTGCATCATAATCTTTCTTTTGCAAATGGATAGGGCCATCAACTTCGATAACTAATTTTAAAACATCACAATAAAAATCAGCGATATAAAATGACCTCCTTCCGAAACCATTAACTACAAAAATAGGGTACTGGCGTAAAAACTTCTGGTTATTAATATTACGACGACGCAATTCATACCAAAGAAGCTTTTCGGAAAGGGTTTGATTGTTACGAAGCAAACGGCAAAGTTGGGTAACAGGGTTCATTAAAGGGAAGGTAGTAAAAATCTGTCTATTGTTTTAACCCTTATTAACAGCAGTGTAAATTTCACCGGCAGTATTGTTCCTCTTTTAAGGGGAAGGCTGGGACCGTGCTGTGGCAGTTGCTTAGATAAGGGGTCAAAATGTGTACGGGTGGGCAGATGAAGGACTTGCATCTTCCTTTACCCCTTATTAACGGCAGTGCAAGTTGCACCGGCAGTAGTTTTCCCCTTTTAAGGGGAAGGCAGGGACAGTGCGATGGCAGTTGCTTAGATAAGGGGTCAAAATGTGTGCGGGTGGGCAGATGAAGGACTTGCATCTTCCTTTACCCCTTATTAACGTTGCTTCAAGTTGCACCGGCAGTGGTGTTCCCCTTTTAAGGGGAAGGCAGGGACAGTGCTATAGCATTTGCTTTCATAAGGGGTCAAACCAATAGGTAGGGAAAAGGACAAATGTGTTAGGGGTAGAAGTGGATACCGGCCCTCTGGCTAAGGCCCGTGCATTATGAGCGGATGACCTGGCCGCGGGCAACGCCACTGATTTGTGAAAAATCGAGAAGCAAATTGACGTTAATAGCTATGATATACCTGATATGTAACTGAGAAAAAACGTGAAATTTCCGTACTTTTGCCAACTGTTACAAACATCATGAGCGAAGAAAGATCACTAAATTTTATAGAAGAAATTGTTGAAGCGGACTTAGCTGCCGGCAAAAACGACGGTAGGGTTTTAACCCGTTTCCCGCCCGAGCCGAATGGTTACCTGCACATTGGGCACGCTAAATCGATATGCCTGAACTTTGGCCTAGCTAAAAAATATAATGGTAAAACCAATCTGCGGTTCGATGATACCAACCCTGCTAAAGAGGAGGTTGAATATGTGGACAGCATTAAAGAGGATGTAAAATGGCTTGGGTTTGAATGGGCCGAGGAACTATATGCTTCGGATTACTTCGACCAGCTTTATGAGCTTGCTGCTGAAATGATTAAACAAGGCCTTGCTTATGTTGACGACAGCACCGCCGAAGAAATTGCCGTACAAAAAGGTACGCCAACCGAAGCGGGTGTGGCTAACCAATACCGCAGCCGCTCTATTGAAGAGAACCTACAACTTTTTGCAGACATGAAAGCGGGTAAATACCCGGATGGCGCCAAAGTGCTACGTGCCAAGCTGGACCTGGCATCCACCAATATGCACCTGCGCGACCCATTGATGTACCGCATTAAACATACGCATCACCACCGTACCGGCGATGCCTGGTGCATTTACCCGATGTATGATTTTGCACACGGGCAAAGTGACGCCATCGAGCACATTACCCACTCGATATGTACGGTTGAGTTTATACCACACCGCCCGCTTTATGAGTGGTTTATTGAGAAACTGAACCTGTTCCCGAGCAAGCAATATGAGTTTGCCCGCCTTAACCTTAACTATACCGTGATGAGCAAGCGCAAACTGCTGCAACTGGTAGAAGAAGGCCATGTAGACGGTTGGGACGACCCGCGCATGCCTACCATTAGCGGCCTGCGCCGCCGTGGTTATACGCCTGCCAGCATCCGCGAGTTTTGCGAGCGTATTGGTGTTGCAAAGCGCGAGAACATGATAGACGTTGGTTTGCTGGAGTTTTGCATCCGCGAGGATCTGAACAAAAGTGCGTGGCGCCGCATGGCAGTCCTTGACCCAGTTAAACTCATCATCGATAACTACCCGGAAGGTAAAACAGAGATCTTCCACGGGGAGAATAACCCCGAGGCAGAAGGTGGCGATGGCAGCCGCGAGTTTCCGTTTGGCCGCGAGCTGTGGATAGAGCGCGACGACTTTATGGAGGAGCCTACCAAAAAATATTTCCGTTTAGGCATTGGCCTGATGGTGCGCCTGAAAAGCGCTTATATTATTAAGGGCGAAAGCATTGTTAAGGATGCCGATGGCAACATCACCGAGATCCATTGCTCGTACATCCCCGAATCGCAGAGTGGTAACGATACCAGCGGCATCAACGTGAAGGGTACTATCCACTGGGTGAGTGCCGACCATGCCAAAAGTGTTGAAGTGCGCCTGTACGACCGCCTGTTCCAGGTGGAAGACCCAGGGAGTGAGGACGGTGACTTTAAAGATTACATTAACCCTAATAGCCTGCATGTATTGCCGACCGTTTATGTAGAACCCGATCTGGCGAACGCCCCTGTTGGTACCGCCGTACAGTTTATGCGTAAAGGTTATTTTACCCTCGATAAAAATTCGACGCCCGATAATTTAGTGTTTAACCGCACGGTGACGCTGAAGGATGGGTGGGTGAAGAAATAGTTTTCAGTTATAAGTTGGCGGTTAGCAGTATCAATTCGAATATTGCTAACCGCTTTTTTGTGCAAACTGCAAACCTGTAACTGCCAACTTTCCCTTAGTATTTCTTATACACGTTAAACAGTACATCCAAATCAAACTGTGTTAGCGTGCTTGATCCTTCGCGCTGTACAAAGTGGCGTTTAAAGGCGCCGATGGCGGCGGGGAGGTTGCTGGTATCATAACCTATTAACCTAAGCGCTGTGGCGCTATCGAAGTTAACAGGTGCGGGTACAATGATGATATCCGAATAATAACCGAACCCTCTTTTAGCCAATGCCTCCCATGGAAAGAGTATGCCGGGATCTGGTTTGCGGCCGGGGGCAATATCGCCATGGCCTATAAAATTTGCGGTGGGGATGTTGTAATCCTTTTTTAGTTTGGCCAGCAGGATAAACAGGCTGTTCATCTGTTGGGTGGTAAAGGGCACGTTGCCTTTATTGTCCAGTTCTATCCCTATCGAGCAGCTGTTCATATCGCTGATGCTGCCCCATTTGCTAACGCCGGCATGCCAGGCACGCATATAATCGTTCAGCATGTGGATAACCTTGCCATCTTTACCTATCACGTAATGCGCGCTTACCTGCGGTTTAACTAGCGTGAAGGTCCGCACCGTTTGGGCTACCGAATCTTGCGCGGTATAATGGATGACTACATAGTTAGGTTTGCGCAGGTTAAAGTTTACCGTGCCAATGAAGTCTGAAGGAATGGCAGCACCCAGGCTATCGACCAGCATAGCGGGGTTTTCGGTCAGTAATATTTTGCCCAGACTGTCAGCTTGTGTTGTGTAAACACTATTTGTTTTGGTATGCGGATTAATTACTTTTTTAGAACAGGCGGTTATAGTAGTTGCGGCAAGAAGCAGCAGGAACAGGCGGTTTTTCATAGTCGATGCTAAATTAGCAATTTTTGTGCCTTGATGATGAAAAACCATGCTTTCCACGCGTCATTGCGAGGTACGAAGCAATCTCTTTGCTTTACAGAGCGGACGATTAGTTCTCCGTTAAGTGTGGCAGTGTGCTTTATTTATCGTCGGTGGATGTACGTTTTTCGTGTTACTTTTATTTTGTTTTGGTACTCAAGAGGGCTACGCCGTTCTTTTCGCTCAAAGAAAGTAACCAAAGTTGCGACTTGGTAACACCCTATGTAAGTTGGTACTTTATCAGTTGCAGTGCCACCCGTGCGTTACGCTATGTCGCAATTTTAGATTATCGTTCCGTTCACCTGGCTCGTTTAAGTTAAAGTTTTTGATGCATATAGACCATTTTCGTGACGTCACGAAAATGGTCTATATGGTTTCAATCCCAGCCCTACTTATTCTTCTTATAAAAATCCTCCAGCGTATCCTTATACTCTTCGCGACTAAAGAGGTTTACCAGATCAAGGAACGATTTGTAGTTGGTGGTGTATTCGAACGTGTACTTGGCAACCGCGAGTTTAGAATCATCCGTCAGGAACTGGTTCATAAGGGTTGCCAGTTGGTTAATGGTGAGGCCCAACTCTTTGCTGTTTATTTTGGCTTTTATAACGGCTATCTTCTCCTCATCGTTACGCTCTGTTGCATCTTGTTAATTCCTGATAGCACTAAGTAAATCCACAATATCCTGCTGCCCTGCCTCGTCGGTTATTTCAACGCTTTCAAATTCGTGCCAGGTATGGTCTATCTCGTTATCCCATGTACCAGAATGCAGGTCGGGCACATTCCATTTATCGGCGTAGAACCAAGCATCTTCAATTAGTTTAGCTAAAATGGTTTTCTCGATATCTGCTAACGGGATGTTCGTCGCGTTATTGAAGATAATAAAACTATGGTTTTTGTAATTGGCACCGTCGCGATAGCGATAGGAGAATTTAATGTTTGGCATGAGGCTAAGGTAGCCGGATGCTCATTTAGTGTCAATCGGATATAAGTGAACTTATACTTTAAAGCGCCCGTTATGGATCTTTAAAAATTCTACGTCGGGAAAAAACTTCTTTGGTTCAATTAGCGATTTCCCATCATATGCAATAAAGTTGTCCTTGATACTTTGAATGTTAGAAATATTCATAAGAACAGACGACACTTTGATTTTTAGGTCTTCGGTAATTGTTATCAGGCCGCGGTCAAAAGCCTTGTCATGTAGCGTATTTAACGCTAATCCGTTGCGTGGGTTAAGGCGATTGCCTGCATCCATACTCCAAGGTAAAATGTGGCTTGCTATCAGTAATTCTGGATGATTAATACCGGTAATACAACAGGTATCGTTAAAGTTGCTGAGTACCATTTTTCTAAATACGGTCTGGTCTAACCGTACTACAACTTGACGGGTGGCCTCTCTCCCAATCATAGTTTTAGGTTCGATAAGTTCTATCGGGTTTAGCTGTTCAATAGTCGTGTTCTTCTTTTGGGCGAGCAGTGTTTCGCTCTCTATAAATAACTCGTCCCAATTGTTCATGTACTCGTTCCAAACTTCCCTGTCAAGTTTGCTTACGTTAGGTAATCCTTTAACGCCTCTTTCTGCAAGTTTTGGGTCGAAACTTGCAAAATTGCCAAGTTTACGCGCGACCGCGGCAGGCGAACGGTCAATGATCAAAGCCCACTCTTTCACAATAGCGTTACCCGCACTCATCTTTCCAAATGGGATTTTAGAGTATAAATTTATTGCTAAAAGTAACTGGTCTTTCGTCCAGAGGGTTTGGCCTTCTTTCATGATTATTCTTCTACTTCGAAAAATACATGTTTACAAGCATTATTTAAACATTCCTCAATTTTTAATTTAAGAAGGGTATGTAAGAAATCGGATATTTGCCTTGTTCTTGTTCCGCATACAGGGCAAGTTGTCGGCTGGTCACTAATTAAATAATAAGTGTGCATTTAATAAATATAACAATTGTTTATAAACGACACAAGCCATGTAATTAAACCTGATAGGAGCTTTATCGGCTTTGAGCACAAGGCTTTTAGACGTAATAGCTTTATTGCCGTTATAAAAATGATATAACCGGCTTTACTTTATATCGCTTTTATAACCCTTTTTCTCCCCCTGTCCCACGGTGTCCCACTCTGTACCGTTTTTTCACAAATCGGGTAAGGCTTAAAAACGCAATAACTACTTAGTATTTAATGTCTTATCACCTAAATTATCAAGATAAACTTCACGAAAAAGCGAAAAACATAAAACTGCAACTAATTGTAATACAAGGTGTTCCGCTATTTGTCTCACTATATAAATATAAAAGTGGGACAGTAACCAATTCTCCCCTAATACTGGCCTATAGATAGCAGCACCAATGTGCAGGCGTAATCTGTTGCTATGCCGTTTTCGTGGGCAAGGCGGCGTAGGTCGGCGTTTTCGGTGCCGGGGTTAAATATGATGCGTTTGGGGTGGGTGTTAATGATATAGTCGTATAGGGGCGGTTGGTTTTGCGGGCCTATGTATAGGGTTATGGTGTCTATATCGGTGTGGATGGTTTCGGGCTTTTCGATAGGTACGCCGGCAACCTCGCCGGTTTTAATGCCTACGTTTACGATGCTGTGCCCTTTGTCAATTAAACGGTTAGCGGCGAGGTAAGCGTATCGGCTTGCATCGGGCGTGGCGCCCAGTATCAGTGTTTTTTTATCGGCCATGTAAGTATAACGTGCGGGGCGGTTGTTTAGTTTGCAGTTGTTGGCCGGCAGTTTGCACGTTTACAATCGGGTGATCTATGCCTTTTCGCGTCGCCTCGTTTTAACGAGTACTAACACAACGCCGGCACCTATAAGCGCTATCCCCGCCGAAGCCAATACAATGCGCCAGGTTTGGTGGTTCTCTATCCCTTTTATCAACCCAATAACCCCCTGGGTTAGCAGCACTATAAAGATAAACAGCGAGGGCAGCAGTTTTTGGCGCATTGTTTTTTCCATAACTAAAGTTAAAGGAAATTATCGCTTTTTTAAAAATTCGGTTTTCAGTACGATGCTCATGCCGTCAATTTTGCAATCCACCGCGCCGTCGTCATCCGTAAGGCGGATCTTTTTTACCAGCGTGCCTTGTTTAAGGGTAACGCCACCGCCTTTTACCTTCAGGCTTTTAATGAGGGTAACACTGTCGCCGTCGTTAAGGGTGTTGCCGTTGCTGTCTTTTACGTTAGATTCTGCCATGGGGCAAAGCTACAAAACAAAAAAGCCTTCCCAACATAGTCGGGAAGGCTTTCAAATATATAGTCGTTACAATTATTTGGTAACGTACATTACTTCTTTTACTGCTTTAACCACGCGGTCGGGGTTTGGCAGGTATTCCTGGATCAGGGTTGGTGCGTACGGCAATGGTACGTCGCCACCGGTGATGCGTAATACAGGTGCATCAAGATAATCAAAAGCGTCTTTTTGTACTTTGAAGGCGATCTCAGTAGCGATTGAACCTAAAGGCCAGCTTTCTTCAACAATTACTAAACGGTTCGTTTTTTTAACTGAAGCAATAACGGTATCGTAATCGATAGGGCGCACAGTACGTAGGTCGATAACCTCTGCATGGATGCCTTCTTTTTCAAGTTCGGCAGCGGCAGCGTTAACCACTTTCATTATTTTACCAAAACCAACTAAGGTAACATCGGTACCTTGTTTGGTTACGTTTGCTTTACCTATTTCAATGTAGTACGTTTCTTCGGGTACTTCACCTTTATCACCGTACATCAATTCAGATTCCATAAAGATAACCGGATCGGGATCGATAATGGCAGATTTTAAAAGGCCTTTTGCATCGTAAGGGTTTGATGGTACAACCACTTTTAAGCCCGGGCAGTTTGCGTACCAGTTCTCGAAACACTGGCTGTGCTGAGAGCTTAGCATCCCCGCGTTACCTGTTGGCCCGCGGAATACAATTGGCACAGAGAACTGGCCACCACTCATCGACATGATCTTGGCAGCGCCGTTGATGATCTGATCGATAGCTACCAACGAGAAGTTGAACGTCATAAACTCTATAATAGGTTTTAAACCATTCATGGCCGATCCTATACCGATACCCGCGAAACCCAATTCAGAGATAGGCGTATCTATAACACGTTTAGCACTGAACTCGTCAAGCATACCCTGGCTTACTTTGTAGGCACCGTTATAATCGGCAACTTCTTCACCCATTAGGTACACAGTCTCATCCTTGCGCATTTCTTCCTGCATGGCTTCTCTTAGCGCTTCCCTGAATTGTATTTCTCTCATTATGTTGTTAAAATGAAGTTTTTTACGACCGCAAATATAATCACTAATGTGTAAAATGCAATTGCGTGCCGATATAATAAAGTGGTTACAATTGGGGCTTAGCTTTGGTTGGCATCAGCGAAGTGTAAAATCAACTCCGGGTCCGGGATATTGTGCAGATATTCTGCTTTGCGCGAGTATTGTCCCACGCCGGGATAGTCGCCTTTTGCGTCGCTAATATCCAGCATTAATTGAAAATGCAGGTGCGGTGGCCAGTTGCCGTTTTCTGTAGCGTTGCCAAAGGTGGCTATCTGTTGGTTTATGCTTATGGCTTGCCCAACTTGCAACCCCATCAAACTCGTGCGACTCAAATGCCCGTATAAACTATACATTGTTAACCCCTCCAGGTCATGTTGCAGAATGATGGTAGGCCCGTAATCGCCAAAGTTATCATTGTCAGCAAAGCTATGTACCGTTCCCGCCAATGGTGAGTAAACAAGTGTACCGGCATCGCCCCAAATATCCACACCTAAGTGCAGGCGGCGTGGCTCGTCGGCAGTGTCAAAATGGGCGCTGCGTGAATAGATGGTGCGGTGTTCCATATAACCGCCAATGCCGTAGCGGCAGTTGTTATCGTTTAGCTTTTTGGTTACCCATTGGGTAAAGGCCTTGGTATCGGTAACTAACTCTGGCGTAAGTTCGGCGTTGGCGGCGGTAAGGTCCAGTTGGTAAAGGCAGTCGCTTTTAACATCAAAGTCCACCACTTTGCCAATGGCACCGGGGTGGACTTCGATATAAGCTGCTAATTGTTCGGTAGCAAGCATCAAGGGTTATTTTTCTTCTTCCGTATCGGGTTGGCGTGGCTCGTGGCTTATCTTGTCGAAGATCTTTTCCATGCGTTCAACATACTCGCTGGTGTCATCCACAAAAAACTCCAGTTGTGGTATCACCCTCACCTGGTCCTTAATACGGGCACCAAGCTTGTAGCGGATCTCCGACGCGTGCATCTTGATGGTTTGCAGGGCGGTTTGGTTATCGGTATTGTTAAAAAAGCTTAAAAAGACGCGGACGATGGCCAGATCAGGCGTAACCCTCACCTTGGTAATGGTAACCAATGTATGCGGTAGGTAGTTCATGCCCTCGCGTTGAAATATCGCGGCCAGGTCTTCCTGAATTACCCCGGCAAATTTTTGCTGACGTTTAGATTCCATAGTGTTTAATAAACGCCGCTTGGGCGATTGGGTTTGAATTATTATTTGGCGAAGGTAATGGTTAAAGCTAATGATTTGAAAATGCTTCTACAAAATTAGGTTGGTAAAAAAGCCCTTTCACCAAGTTGATAGTTTGATTCTTAACTCCCTCTCCTTCGGAGAAGGCCGGGGAGAGGCATTTACAAATCCGCTTTTATCTCATCCAACCTTTTTACACTCAGGCTCGAGCTGATGCCCGATGCTATAACTGCAATCACTGTAACGGTTAAAAACACCAGGCCTATATCACTTAATTTAAAGGCAACGGGGTAGGCGTCTAATACAGACAAGGCCGACCCCATTTTTATCAATCCAAATTGCTTTTGGATCAAACAAATGATCAGCCCTAATGCCAGGCCTGCAATACAGCCGATAAACGAGATCATCATCCCTTCAAAAAAGAATATGCGTTGTATTAGCCCTTTGTTTGCGCCAAGGCTGGTTAGTATGGCAATATCTTTCCGCTTGTCTATCACCAGCATGGTAAGCGAGCCAATAATGTTAAATATGGCAATGATGAGCACAAACGTCAGGATCATAAATATAGACCAGCGCTCGTAATTGATGGTTTTATAAAGTTCGGTGTTTTGTTCCTTACGGTTACGCACGGTAAAGCTTTTGCCTATGCGGTCTTCAATGGCTTCCTGCACCTCGTCCAGGTCGGTGTCTTTTTTATAATTAAGTTCGAGTGATGATACCTGGTTGGGTTGATCGAGCAGTTCGCGGGTAAATTCTATCGGGGTGATGATGAGGTCGTCAAAATCCTGCTGGATGCCAAACACTCCGGATGGCTGTATGGAACGGAAAACAAAATCGTTCATCGGGTCGGTAGAGCTGCCCGCATTCCGCCTTGGCGAAAAGATCTGCAAAGCGACAAACTGGTTCTTTAAACTTACCCCTAAGCTGCCCTGCACGGTTGAGCCTATAACCGCATAGTTTTCGCCTTTATCTTTTAACGTGAACGAACCAAATTGAATGGTGCTATCCAGCATCCGCCCCTTTAAAAAATCATCGCTTACACCCTTTACGGTAGCAATAAACGACCTGCCCGAGTAGCGGATCAACGCCTTTTCCTGTAGTACCTGGGTGTAAGATACTGCACGCGTATCTTTACCCAACGCGTTAAAATAAGGAGTGTTAGGATCGAAGGTTTTGCCCATACGTGGCTCTATCTTCAATTCGGGGGTAAAGTTGCTATATAGTGACAGAATGACACTCTCTAAGCCGTTAAATACCGAAAGGATAATGATGAGCGCCGCGCTGCCCACCAATACACCAAGTATAGATATGCCCGATATGATGTTTATGGCGTGTGTCTGTTTTTTTGAGAACAGGTACCTTTTGGCTATGTAAATGGAGGTGTTCAAATGCTGCTATATTACAAATATGGGTTGGTTTGTTTTTCGTACCCGATAGTAGTTTCGGGGCCGTGGCCCGGGTAAACTGTACAATCATCGGGCAGGGCAAAAAGTTTTTCTTCGATACTTTTTACAAGGGTGCTTAAATCTCCACCCGGCAAGTCGGTACGGCCAATGCTATTCCTGAATATTACGTCGCCGCCTATCAGAATGTTGGCCGCTTTATCGTAAAAGCACAAATGCGCCGGCGAATGGCCGGGTGCAAATACCAGGTCCAGTTCGGTATTGCCAAATTTAACGGTGCCTGTTTCGGGCAAAAATGTATCGGGCAGGGGCGATGGATCATACCGGAAGCCCATTGATGGCGCGTAAGCCACAACCGCGGCCAGCAATTCAGATTCGCCCTTGTGGAACTGTGGTTTTAACCCGTATTGTTCAAACACAAATTTGTTGCCCAACACATGGTCTATATGGCAATGGGTATTCAGCAATAAAACAGGCTTTAAATTATTATCGGCAATGAAACTCACCACCGTGTTTTGCTCGGCAGCGGTGTCCATACCCGGGTCTATTATTGCGCATTCGCCGGTCTCGTCAAATAAAATATAGGTATTTTCCTGGTAAGGATTATTTACAAAGGATTGAACGGTAGCCATAGGGCAAAAGTAGCTATTAAAGGTGAAAGGTAACTTCGAATTAAATAATATCAAATAACGAATGTTGAATTTATAATAACCAAGTGAAAAGCCTTACTTCATCATTCGGGGTTGGGCATTCGATGTTTGATATTTTAATTTCAATCCTTCCACTTAAACGTTTTGATCATCACGTCTACATCTTTTTTAATAAAATTAAGAACAGGTTGGATGGAATCTAGGCGGGGCTCGGAGTTGAAGTAGAGTGCTCCACGCAGATAATGTTTGGTACTATCTGTAAGGTAAAATTGTGCCGATGATGCCGCGTTACCATCAATGGTGTAATAAATGCCGTAAACTTTCCGGTCCGGATAGGCAATAACGCCCTCATCTATGGAAGTTGCTTTTACGCTGTGCTTAAAACTGAGCTTGTGGGCATCTTCTATCAATTGGTTAAATTCTTTTTTGGAAGTAATGGGCTGGTAGCTTAAATGCAGCGTTGCATTAAATTGGGGGAATTGGATGTTTTGCCAGCAAGGTTTGGCATCCCTTGATCTGTCCTGTTCTACCTTGCTATATTTTGGATAATCGAAAGTAAACGGGCAGCCTTCGGTGTATGACTGGTACTCTTTTGCGGGGTAAACAATGCGGTAATATCCCCGCGGCTTTGGCGAGTAATCTGTATTGCCGCCACAGGCAGCGAAAAGCAATACGATTATTATCAGCGCAAAATATCTCACGGGTGTTTTTGTTTTGAGTTCCAGATCTCCCAGGCCTTTTCGGCCTGCAATACTAACATTTCATATCCGTTTTTTATGGCCGCGCCCTGCTCCGCACCTTTTTTCAGGAAAAGCGTTTCTCCCGGGTTGTATATGAGGTCAAACAGCAGGTGGTTTTCCGTTACACCCTCATATGGTATTGGTGGGCATTCATCCACGTTAGGGTGTGTGCCAACCGGGGTGGTGTTAATAATGAGTTTATGATCGGCAATGTCTTTTACAGTAAGGTCGCTAAACAAGATATTGCCTTCAGCGGGTTTGCGGGTAACACATTTGTAGGGGATCTCTTTATTGGTCAGCACGCATTTAACAGCCCTTGCCGCGCCGCCATCGCCTAAAATTAAAGCAGTTTCGTGTTTATCTGTCAACAATGGGCTCAACGACATGTCAAACCCATAAATATCGGTATTGTAACCCTCCAACCTAAAATCGTGGCCTTTTACGCCTACCTCGCCCGAAAACGCTGCTTCCAGCGGGCTTTCGGATGTAATGCGGATGCAGTTGACAGCGCCGGCGCCTTTGGCATCGTGCTCAATCCAATCCAGGTATTGTAAAACATTTACTTTGTGTGGGATGGTTACGTTAAGGCCGCAGAGGTTGGGGTTGTTGTGCAGTAATTTGGGCAGGTCGGCAATGTTCTCTAAAGAAAAAAGTTCGTAGGTGCAATCCCCGATATTTTCTGTTGCAAATTTCTCGGTAAAGTATTTTTTAGAGAACGAGTGCGTTAGCGGGAACCCGATGAGGCCATAATGTTTCATTGCCGGCAGTTTTATAAAATGTAATATTAGCAACAATACGGCAACAATTATAGTTTTTTCTGTTTTACACCGATGCTTTTATAAGTGCTTCGTACGGGCCGATTCTTATTTCAATAAATAAAAAATCCTCATGAAATATTATGCGGGTTAAATATTTAGGGGCGGTTGCCTTATTTAATACATTCAAATTTAACGACCAGTTCCCACCGTTTCGGGTTTTCTACGAGTTTAAACATCTGGTCGGCCGAGTCATTTAATTCGCACCTGCGGATGTTGGTAAAACCGGCGTCGCGCAGTTCTTTTTCTGTAGATTCCCAGTCCCACAGCCAAAGGTGCTCCAGGTAGCCAAACAGGTGTTTGGTAACGGCTTTAAAACTGCGTGGCCTTACCTCAACGCCCATCATCATCCGTTTTATGAGGGTAATAGAAGCTTCGGGGTCGTGCTTTACGTCTTTATCGGTAACATAGTCACGTACCAGCGTTTCCAGGTCGGGCATAATAATGCGGAAGATACCGCCCGGTTTAAGCATTTTATAGGTATTGCGCAAAGCGGTCCTGAAATGCTCAAGCGACATATGCTCTAACACGTGCGAACAGTAAACGCCATCTGCAGTGCCATCTTTTATCCCGGGTAAGCCTTTGGTGATATCGCCGTATTGCACATTTTTATCAAAAACCTGCCCAAGGCTTTTCTTTAACAAGAAACCTACAACCGGTGTATTCTGGATAACAAGAGTTGGTGATACATCGAAATTTTTCCACTCTGCAGGGGCAGTTTGTCCGCAACCGTAATGCACATATAGTTTATTTTCAGACATAATTTATACGGGATTTCTAATAAAGAAAAGCGAATTGTTTACCGTTTTAAAGGTAAACGTTTTACATGAATTACAAAGGTGCCAAAAACGCATAAGTTAGAACAAATAGCTCTTTTTAACGTACAACCGTTTAATAGCAACGCGTTTTATTATTAGTTTAGCAATAAATACATCAACCATGTTAAGTAACCGTAATATATTGTGCATTAGCGGTACCGAGTGGAACGGCAATTATATTAAAGCGGTGGTTGAATTAATGAAGGTTTTATCTACCCAAAACCGCGTCCTTTTTGTGGAGAATGCCTATACCTATAAAGATGCCCTTGCCGGGGTAAGCGACAAGGATAAAATAGATTTTAAAAAAGTATTTGGCCTTAAAGTCCGCATCCGCACCGTTAAAACAGATAATGGTGGTACGGTGCATGTATTGTTCCCCCCGTTGGTTTTTCCGGTTAATTTTTTGGCCGAGGGGATGCTATATAATAATCTTTTAAAGTTTAATGCGTGGCTGTTGCGCGGTGTAGTAAAAAAGGCCCTCAAAAAGCTGAATATGCAGCAGGAACTGATCAACTTCACCTCTTTTAACCCGGGCATGGGGCTGATGACCGGCCGCACATTTGGCGAAAAAACACTGATATACCACTGTTACGACGAAATAAAAGGCGCGCCTTATTGGCTTGCCCGCCACGGTTTGCGGTTAGAAGAGGGCTTTTTAAAAATGGTTGATGCTACTATTGTAACCTCACAAGGGTTGTACGATAGCAAGAAAGGCCTCACCAAACAGTGTTTTATTGTAAAGAATGCCGTAAAGGTAGATCTGTTTAAAAAAGGCTTTAATAACTCGCCAAACCCGGGAAAAAAAGTGGTTGGCTATATAGGTACCGTTGATGACCGCAGCGATTATGATTTGCTGCATCACCTGTTCACCAGTATGCCCGATGCGGAGTTTGTATTTGTAGGCCGCATACTTAGCGAACGTGGCTTAGCCATCCTCCAAAAATACCCCAACGTTAAGATTGAGGGCCCAAAAATGCCGGAGCAATTGCCTGCATACCTGCAAAGTTTTTCGGTAGGTATAATACCTTTTGTGAAGGATGATTTTACCAAGGGGATCTATCCTATGAAGATAAACGAATACCTGGCTGCCGGCCTGCCCGTAGTAAGCACCGCATTTGGTGATATTACCGATTTTGAAAGCCTCATCAAAATAACAGATGACAAAGAAACGTTCCTGCAATATGTGTTATCTGAAATTGCAGATGACACGCCTGAGAAACGCATGGCCCGTTTAAAAACTGCCGAAAACAATACCTGGGATAAACGCGCCGAAGAACTATCTATCGTGATTGAGCAGGTAGAGGCCGGGTTAAATTAACATCCACCCTAAGCCCAATTCATCAAACGGAAAAAAATCCCGTTATTTGAGCATCCATTTATGAACCCGTACCAACAGAAACGCCGCTGGAAATATTTTTTGCTTGCCTTTGCCGTGGTTATTGCCAGTGGGTCGGTTTTTTACACCAGTTACCTGGTGCGCAATATTGCCCGTTCAGAGCGTACCCGTGCACAGGTTTGGGCGCTCAGTATGAAACAAATTGGCAATACATACGATAACGACTTCTTATCATATGTGCTATCGGTGCGGGATAGCCTGGTGGTGCCCGCCCTTGTTACGGATGCTAAAGGCGATTTTTTATTTACCCGCGGGCTTGATGCAACCAAAACTTTCCTTGGTTATGATAAAGAAGAGTTAAAGCAGCGCAAACTAAGCTACGACCCACAATATTTTAAAGATGAGCTTGCTTATATGAAAAAGCAGCATGCACCAATTAAGCTTACCACTGTTTTAAACGAAACCTGGCTGGTTTATTATAAAGATTCGCCACTGCTTACGCAGCTTAAGATGTTCCCTTATATCCAGCTGTCGGTTATTGCAATCTTTCTATTGGTTGCTTACACGGCGTTTAGCTCGTCGAGGAAATCGGAGCAGAACCAGGTTTGGGTTGGTTTGGCAAAAGAAACAGCCCACCAGTTAGGTACGCCTATATCATCGCTAATGGCATGGATAGAACTTATCAAAGATAAGTTTAATGCCGAAGACGACCCTTTAATGGCCGAAATGGAGAATGATGTAAAGCGGTTGGAAATAGTTGCCGACCGATTCTCTAAAATAGGGTCGACCCCTAAACTGGAAGAGCATGCCGTTTACGAAGTGGTGAAAGACTTTGTAGATTATTTTAAAGTAAGGGTAAGCAATAAAATTAGTTTTGAACTTACGGGTAACCGCCGCCTGCACGCCGGCCTTAACGTACCCTTGTTTGACTGGGTATTAGAGAACCTGCTAAAAAATGCGGTAAATGCCATTGCCGAAAGCGGCAGTATAAAGGTGCAGATAACCGGCAGCAAGCAAAAGAATTTGATATACATTGACGTTACCGATACGGGTAAAGGCATCCCGCGGTCTAAATTTGATACCGTTTTCCAACCCGGGTACACCACCCGTAAGCGGGGTTGGGGATTGGGCTTATCGTTAACTAAGCGGATGATACAAAACTACCACAACGGCCAGATATTTGTGAAAGATAGCGAGGTAGGTAAGGGCACAACCTTTAGGATAGTATTAAAAACAATAAGATATGATAAGCAAGCCAAGATCTGACGAGTACGCGCCATATGCAGCCGGTTATGTAAATAAAGTGCCCGATGGTGCCGATGTTTTGCAGGTATTGGCAGATAACCAAACGGCAACCTACAACCTGTTCCACAGCATGACAGACGAGCAGGCCATGCATGCCTACGCCGAAGGTAAGTGGACGCTGAAAGAAGTGCTTGGGCACATGATAGATACCGAGCGGGTATTCTCTTTCCGGGCGTTCGTGTTCTCTCGCGAGGATATCTCCCTGCCGGGCTTTGACCAGGAAACATATGTATTTAGCACCGATTTTAACAGCCGCACCATTCAAAGCCTTGCCGACGAATTTAAGGCCGTGAGAGAAGCTACACTGTTTTTATTTAGATCATTTAGCGGGGAGCAATTGCATCGCAGCGGTGTTGCCAGCGGGGCACTGGTTAAAGTAGGCGCGTTGGTTTACATTACCGCCGGGCACGAAATTTATCACCTGGATATTATAAAGGAAAGATACCTGAAATAAAAAAGGGCCTTATTAAGGCCCCTTTTTTATGATATAATGCTTTATTAATTATCCCAACGGGTACGTTTTGTAGCATCAAACTCGGGTGTAGTGCCGGTTATATTCGCATAAACGGTAAATTCTGAAGCAACGGGCTGGTTTTTATACATTCTCGGTATCCAGTCAATCGCAAATTTGTCTCTTGCTACTATTCGACCATCTTATCAAGCACTTCTTTTTTCTCGATGCGGTATGATAGTACCAGGCCAATGCCGCCAAACATGGCTATCAATGCAAAGTAAATGGCTTCGTTCTCACGATCTGTTTGTGCAAAAACGGTGCGGTCGAGCACATAAGCCAGGAATAAGCCTAAACCTGCACCTATTAATAACAGGCCCCAGGTAAGGTTTTGATAAGGTGCCGGTTTGGGTTTGTAGTTGCGTGGGTCCATACCGCGTTCTATCATCGCCATGCGTTCGCGGTTCCTGATGTAAAAAATCCCAAAAACGAGCGAGAAAAACCCTAAAAAGCAAATTGCTACTAATACGCTATCTTCCATGATATTTAATTTTAATAAGTTAATTTTTTGTTTGTTGTTGCACCATTGCGGTGTATTTGTAAGCTATGACCACACTTTTTTTAAGGAGGTTACACATAGCAAGAAAAATATTTCGGGTTTCGGAGGTTCGATTTCGGATTTGTCTATCCCCACATATTAGCGCTATACTATAGGCAAGGTATCGGACTTCTGAAGTCAATTTCCCTAAACATAAATCCGAAATCTCAAGTCCGTATCCCTAAATCGGTGTATAATTATATAAATCCGAAATCGAAAATCCGAAATCGTAAATCAAACTGTAACCTGTTCCCCTCACTTGTAGTCAGAGTGTTTGTATAATATGCAAAGCAAGCTTACCGATATAGAGCTGATAGAACAAACCCTTGGGGGCAACCAGGCGGCCTATGCCGATCTGGTAAAGCGCCACCAGCGGTTTGTGTTTACTTTAGCGCTACGTTTTGCAAAAGGCAGGGAAGATGCCGAGGAGATAGCGCAGGATTGTTTTATAAAGGCCTACCGGTCGCTCAGCTCTTTTCAGCAGCAATCAAAATTTAGCACATGGTTGTACAGTATTGTTTACACCACCGCCATGACTTTTTTGCGGAAGAAGAGATTGGATACCGATTCAATTGATGCAGACGAAAGTTATATACAGATAGAAAGCAAACCGAGTGGTTATGACGAGTATAACGTCGAGAATAAATCGCGGTCGTACTATTTAAACCAGGCTATTGAACAGCTTTTGCCCGATGATGCTACTATAATTACCCTGTTTTATAAAGGTGAGCAATCCTTGGAAGAAATTGCGAAGGCAATGGGGATAGAGGCCAACACGGTTAAGGTAAAACTATTTAGGGCGCGCCAGCGTTTGAAAGATAAGCTGGAGCGTAATTTAAAACACGAAGTTAACGAACTGATATGAACAGTATAGAAGAAAAGCTTTGGGACTACATTGATGGGACACTGCCTGCAGCTGAGCAGCAAGCCATTGCCCTGCTTATTGAGCAAGAAGAAGTTTACCGTAATAAGTACAATGAGTTGTTACAGCTAAACAGTGAGTTTAAAGCGATGGAACTTGAGGAACCATCAATGGCGTTCACCTACAACGTGATGGAAACTATCCGGGCAGAAAATGCCATGAAACCGCTTGAAGCCACCATAAACAAACGTATTATAACAAGCATAGCAGCATTTTTTATATTTACTATTACCGCCATGTTAGTGTACGTGCTAAGTACCGTAAACTGGTCAATCGGCGGTAGCGAATTTAAAATACCCGTGGAGCTCAACTTAAAAGCGGTGCACTTATCAAACTTCTTTAGCGGCCCGGTTGTAAAAGGATTTTTGTTTTTTGATGTGGTAATGGGATTGTTCCTTTTAGATCATTATCTGCGCCGCAAAACTGTGGCAAAAGGGCAATAATTGTCAGGCCTTGTATATAAAACTACTGACATTAGTTACGCCTGCTAAATTAACAGGATATTAAATTAATGTAAAAAAGCGCTCTATTGCGTTATAACGACACATTTAAGATAAGTTCAAAATTTTCATGAAGTTTGGTATAGTATTTGTATTAACCCCTGCATACCGGCAATCTTGCCGGTTAATTGTGATAAGGTTTAGGTTGAAAGTCTCCCGACGCAAGGTTGGGAGGCTTTTATTTTTTTATGGGCACCCGTTCAATTTCGCATTAAACCTTTTCACTAAAAATTCATCTTACAATTGCTACCTTAGTGGTAAATTATGCCAATGAAAAAAACGTTAATATACTTATTTACCATGCTAATGGCGTGCGTAACTTTAAATACTTACGCGCAGCAGGAGCCACGTATCCCCGAGGCAAGTTCTACACAAACCATAATACAAGACTTTGGACTTGGTAAAATAACCATCACCTACTCGCGCCCAAACGTTAAGGGGCGCAAGATTTTCGGTGGCATAAACCCATACGGGCAGGTTTGGCGAACAGGTGCTAACTGGGCTACAACCATCACCTTTAGCGAAAACGTTTTGGTAGAAGGTAATAAAGTCCCTGCCGGTACCTATTCCTTATTTAGTATCCCCGAAAAAAATAGCTGGACCATTATCCTCAATAAAACTGTAAAGCAATGGGGCGCTTACACTTACAAGCAGGATGCTGACCTGGTGCGCTTTACTGTAAAACCAATTGATGTTAAAGAGAAACGCGAAAGCTTTACAATGGCGTTTGCTAATTCTACCACCAAAACATCCGATCTTTATATTATTTGGGACCATACCGCGGTGCCTATTCACATGCAAACAGATGATGATGCGCAGATAACCGCTAACATTGATAAGCTGATGCAGGGGGATATAAAAAAGCGCCCATATTTTAATGCTATACAATACTACTACGAAAACGATAAGGATCTTAAAAAAGCCATGCAATGGGCATTAGAAGCCGAAAAGCTGGAGCCAAAGGCACCATGGTTCAAACTTTGGAAGGCACGTGTACAATTAAAAATGGGCAACAAAACTGCTGCCATTGCAACTGCGCAGGAAGGCATAAAATTGGCTAAAGAAAGCAACGATGAAGAGTACGTTCGCCTTAACGAAGCGGTAGTATCACAAGCAAAAGACTAATTAAAACCCCGATATATGGAAGCCTTAAACCAAAAGTTTAAGGCTTTTTTGTTTCAAATAAACTGCTGGGAATGCGCGTATAGGTTTGCGGCTGCACAAACACAAGCTTTATTAACGGGAACGCGGTTTTAATAGCCAGCCGTACCCTTTCAATAGAGGCGGTAATATCTTCGGTATCGATATCCGGACTAAATTCCACGATTAGCAGGAGCACCACGTCATCCGGCGCCTGGTAGGTAGATAACACGTTTATTACTTTAATAACCGCTTCATCCTTTTCGGCAAGCACCCTTATTTTGTGCTGGGTGTTACGGGCTATGCCTTCGCCCATAAGCAGGCTGCGGCTTTCGCGGGCCAAAATGGCCGATACAAATACCAGCAGCAAACCTACCAATACCGATGCGATGCCATCCATATATGGCATGTTGTAGTTGTGGCCTATTAGCATAAAAACAAAAACGATGGCCAGACCTAATACAGCGGCCCCATCCTCAAACAACACTAAAAAGCTCGAGGGATCTTTACTCCTTACAATGGCCGACCACCAGCTTTGCCCGTTACGTACTTTGTTAAATTCTTTTATAGCGATAACCAGCGATACGCCTTCAAATACAAACGATGATGCCAGTACAATGTAGTTCCAGAACGGGTCGCCCAGTTCTTCAGGTTTAACGATGTGATTAATGCCCTGGTAAATGGAGATGCCCCCGCCAAGCCCGAATATCAATATAGATACGATGAACGACCAGAAGTAAAGCTCGCGCCCGTAGCCAAAAGGGTGGCTAACATCCGGCGCTTTGTGGCTGCGTTTAAGGCCGTACAAAAGCAGCACCTGGTTCACGGTATCAACCATGGAGTGGATCCCCTCGGATATCATGGAGGAGCTGTTGGTGAAACCACCCGCAATAAATTTAGTTACAGCAATTAACAGGTTGGCAGCAAGCGCGCTGTAAATAGATGCATTGTTTGTAGCTTTCATACTTGTATACTACTAATGCCAAAAAGCCGGATGTGTTTTGTTTGATATGTTTTTATTGAGCGGTAGCCGGTTTGGCGGCTATCAGCTTATTTAAAATGTAAGCGATAATAATTACCCCAATACAACCAATAGCATTCAACCACAGGTAGGCAACTGTTTCGTAATAACCCATAACACAAATGATTATTTCGGTTATTACGGCAGCGATAAACACCGGCGTGCCCCTGATGCTTTTAAGATAAAAAGCCACGATGAACACCCCAAGGATAGTACCATAGATATAGGATCCCAACTGGTTTACGGCCTCTAACAGGTTGCCAATTTTGCCAGCGTATAAAGCCATGCCAATGCATACCAGGCCCCAAAATACAGTTGCAAGGCGGGATGCGGTAACATAGCTTTGTTCGCTTCCATTAGGTTTTAAGATACGTTTATAGATATCTACAACCGATGTGCAAGCCAGGGCATTCAATCCGCTTGCGGTAGAGCCCATTGATGCCAGGAAGATAATCGCAATAAGTAAGCCTATCAATCCCTTTGGGAGGTATTGCGTAACAAAGGTTAGAAACACGTAATTGGTATCGTTAACGGCCTCGTTCCCACTACTTTTTTTGATGATGTTGATAGCGCTTTTGCGGATGGTATCTGCCTGTGTTTCGGCAAGTTTTAATTCGGCTTTTGTTGAGGCAATTTGCCCGGCATCTTTACTGTCGAATGCTTTTACAAGGGCTTCGGTCTTTTCTTTTTTGTTGGCGAACGCGCCTTCATATTGCTTTTCCAGCTGATTGAACTGCGTGGCATATGTGCTTTTCTTTACCTGTTCTACCTCGTAATTATTAAAGAAAACGGGCGGGCGGTTAAACTGATAAAAGCTAAAAACCAGCACACCTATCAGCAGTATCAAAAACTGCATCGGGATCTTGATCAACCCGTTCATGATGAGCCCAAGCCTGCTTTGCCCTACCGTGCTGCCGGTTAGGTATCGCCCAACCTGGCTTTGGTCTGTACCGAAATAGGAGAGCTGTAAAAAGAAACCACCGATGATCCCGCTCCAGATATTATACCGGTTATTAGCGTCAAATTTCCAGTCGATAACGTTCATGCGGCCCATGTTGCCGGCCAGTTTAATAGCTTTGCCAAAGCCCACATTTTGCGGTAACAGCAACACCACAAAAACACCTGCCAAAAACATCCCCGTAAAAATAATGCTCATTTGCAGCAATTGGGTGTACGACACCGATTTTGCCCCGCCGTAAACGGTATAAAAAAGCACCAATCCCCCTATAAAAAGCGTTGTGTAAGTAGTGTTGATATGCAAAATGCCCGACAGGATAATGGCCGGGGCATAAATGGTTATAGCAGTAGAAAGCCCACGCTGAATTAGGAATAGGATAGAGGTAAGCGCACGGGTCTTTAAATCAAACCGTTGCTCTAAAAACTCGTAAGCGGTATAAACCTTCAGCTTATGAAATATCGGCACAAAGGTGATACACAATACGATCATGGCCAGTGGCAGACCGAAGTAGAATTGCACAAAACGCATCCCGTCGCTGTAAGCTTGCCCGGGGGCGGATAAGAAAGTGATAGCGCTGGCCTGTGTAGCCATAACCGAGAGCCCAACATGGTACCAGGGCAGCGAGCGGTTGCCCAGGTATTGGTCTATATTTTTACTGGTGCCGCTTTTCCATACACCATAAATAACAATGGCGAGCAGCGTTGTGCCCAGTACTATCCAATCGGTTAAGCTCATTCAAAAGATTTAGTGATGAGCCAAAATACCAGGATCAAAAAAACCAGCCATACGATAACAATACCGTAAAACTGGTTCCAGTTTTTTATAAAAGAAGGGAGGTCGGTATTCTCAGACCTTTTCACGGCCTTTCACCAGGAATTTTAAGAAGATAGCCGCGGTTAACAAACCGAAAACACCACCTACAGGGATCCAGATAAAGCCTCTTTCTACAATTGCACCAACAAACATACCGGTTAATAAAGCAACCAGGTAAAATACGTAATCGTAGTTTTTTTCTTCGTGGTGATGTGGGTGTTGATGATGTGACATAGTATTATATTAAAATATGATGCTGCAAATTTATATTATTAAAGTATTGATGCCTAATTCAAATTACTGATTTTTTGGCTTGCTCAATAAATTAACAAACAGGCGGTATGCGCCCGGCACGCCGGCAGGTAATTCCCTAAAGAATGCAAGCGATGTGTAAACAAAACGGCCTTTTCCTAAATTTGTTACAATAAGCGAACCTTTATTAGGCGCCATGCCGGTATCATTCATTTGTAGTGGAGTACTGTACCGGCTATCAATATTATCTGCAAAGTATAAGCCGCGTTCCTGAATCCAGTCGCTGAAATCGGCATCGGTTATTTTGTTAGGGTAATTTAGTACGGGGCTGGTTGGCTCAGCAAAAGTTACTTTAGCATCTTCTTCGGTTACGCGTTGGTTAACTATCGTGAACGGGTATGGGCCAATGTTACGGGTAACCAAACCATTGTTGTTATTGTATTGCACCACCAGGTTGCCGCCGTTTTTAACGTATTCCATCAGCTTAGGCTGCTCGTAGGTAAGGCGCTCGTTTACGTTATAGGCGCGCACCCCGGTTACAATGGCGTCATAAACAGACAGGTCTCCATTGATGATCTCGCTTTCGGTAAGGGTATGGACGTCGTAGCCCACCTCGCGTAAAGATTCGGGGATCAAATCTCCTGCACCGGCAATGTAGCCTATTTTTTTGCCTGCGGTTTTCAGGTCGATGTTTACCAGTTTAGCTTGCGCCGGCGGGAAGATAGTGATGGGCGGCACGTGGTTGTACCTGATATCCAATAAGCCCAGTGAAAATACTTTGCCGTTGACGGTCACGTCAGCTTGTAAAATAGCTGTGTTAGTTTTGCTGTCCGTAGGTGATACGGTAAAAACTACCGTCCATTCATCGCCTTTGTTTTTGGCTGTAAAATCAATTTTCTGCGGACTGATCTTCCACCCCGCAACAGGCTTAAGGGTGATGCTGCCGCTTGCATTGGTAAAGCTTTTTAATTTTACCTGGATAGTTTGCGGCTGCGTATTATTAAAGGCGTAAACCTTTTCGGCAATATTGGCGGTAACAGGTGGGGTGATTTCTAAAGGTTGATAGATTTCGCCACGGGCAGGGTCAACGTATTTATATATCAGTTTACGGTAGTAATTAATAGTCTTCCCGGCAATATTAAAATCAACTCTCACTATTTGCGCGTCCGGGTTTTCCGGGTTGCCAACTTTTAGGTCATCGTTTATTGTATAGCTGCCAATACCATGGGGCGATTCCAGCCAGTAAGGTTGGGTAAGTTTATTAGCTGCAAATTTTTGTGACAGTGTTTTAAGTTGGTTCTTTTTAAACACGCTATCCGCATAGGTGATAAATGTATCCGTTATGGTAATACCAAAGAGTTTTATAGGGACATCGCTGCTGTTAATCCCTTGCAATTGAATTTTCATGGTATCGCCTATAGCATAAGCGGGTTCTGCCGTGTACGCCTCAAACCATAATCCCGCGCATGCTGCAATCAGATCTTTTAACTCTTTGGTCTTTTGTTTGTGCCAATATTCATAAGCGGTTGTTGCACCTTCGGTTAGCCTAACGGTTTGAAAAGCTTTGTTGGTGGCTACGGTTTGGTCAACATCGCCAAGTAAAGCTACTAACGCAGGTACTGACGCCTGAGGTGCATCGCTGTTGAATGCTTTGGTGATGGCCGCAATTTTCTGAGCTATCGGCGTACCGAATGGTGTGCGGGTCCAGGTGGCATCCACGCCATCCAGCAGGTCGGTTTTTGGGGCATCGCCAAGGATGGTTTTGAAATATTCAAAGGCATCGCCGCGTTGCTTGGCCGAGCCAAAGCCCTGCGTTTTATGGTTGCTGCGGCTTTCGGCAGCTATTTCGCCGTAGCTTTTACCTAATGTCGGGTTGTATCCACCAACGTTTATTTTAAACTGATCCGGCGAGGTTGTGTTAACTGAGCCAAAGCTAAAGGTGTTCCATAACAGGCGTTTTGCCTGCCATACGGTTGTATATTTTAGTTGTTCGGGGTAACGTTTTGGGTCGGCTGCCGCGCTAAATGCTTCCTGTGCTAATATGGCCGATGCGGTGTGGTTACCGTGGCCGCCCTCGCCGGTTGTAGGGAAACGGCAGATCATCACATCAGGCCTAAAATTACGGATCACCCAAATCATATCGCCCAGCACTTTATCCTTGTCCCAAAATTTAAGGGTTTCTTCGGGGTTTTTAGAAAAACCGAAATCATTAGCGCGACTAAAAAATTGTTCCGCGCCATCCATGCGGCGGGCAGCTAAAAGTTCCTGCGTGCGGATCAAGCCTAAAAGTTCGCCCTGCTCGGTGCCTATCAGGTTTTGCCCGCCATCGCCACGGGTTAATGATAAATATCCCGTACGGTAATGTTTTTCCTGCGCCAGGTAACCTAATAAGCGTGTGTTCTCGTCATCGGGGTGGGCGGCTATATATAATACGCTGCCCAACACATTCAGTTTTTTTAGGTTTTGCTGGACAGTGCCAATATCTGATGGTGGTGCGGTTTGTGAAAATACTTTAGCGTAAACTAAAAACAGGGCGATGGTAACAGGCAGGATGCGCTTCATAGCCGCAAATATATCTGAAAGAACGCTTTACGCAATAAATGGTGTGATAATTATAGCGTCATAATTACATTTTAGCTTCATTATTTAATCGATTGATTGAAATTACAATTCCATGATAAAACATCCTTTTATTAATCAATCGATTAATTAATTTTGCACGGGACAAAAAAGAAAATGGAAAAGGATAAAACAGATAAAAAAGATCACATACTCGATGTTGCTGAGCGTGTTTTCGCCGAACAGGGGTACGATGGTGCATCCACCCGTATGATATCAGGCGAGGCCGGGGTTAACATGGCTATGCTTAATTATTACTTCGGTTCAAAAGAAGGGGTTTTCCTGGCAATATTTGATCGCAGAATCAGCAACTTTCAATCTGTGTTGCAAAGCATCGGTAACGATGACAGCATCAACTCATGGGAAAAGCTGGACAAATATCTCGATAGCTATATAGATAAGGTGGTAACCAATAACTGCTTCCACGTTATGCTGAACCGCGAAATATCCAAGGCAAAAAAAAGTGACCTCACCGACCAGATCACGGATATTATGATGAAAAACGTAAATGTTTTTTTAGACATTATAGCCGGTGGGATCAAAAAAGGCGACTTTAATAAGGAGGCAGATCAGCAGCTATTGGTAGCTACCATATTCGGTACCAAAAACTACATTGTAAATACGCCGCATATCTCTTCAAAAGTATTAGGCTATGATGTGCTGGATGTTAAAGTACAGAACGATCTGCTTAAACCCCGGTTTAAGAAATACATGAAAACACTGTTAAAAGCTTACTTGCAAAATGAAAATGACAACAATAAATAATATACCCTTGAAACCCTCACCACTAAACAAAGCCCTAAAGGCCGCGGGTAGTTTAGCGTTGCTGCTTTTAGCATTGCTAATTACCAACCCCGCCGCCGCGCAAGACAAAATCCTAACGCTTGAGGAAGCCCTTAAACTGGGAATTGATAACAGTAAAGTGCTTAAACTTTCGCAATCGCGGATAGACCAGGCGGTGTCACGATACCAACAGGCTAAAGACCGCTCGTTGCCTACAGGTAGTGCCAGTTTTGGTTACAACCGCGCACAGATCCCCGCCAATAAGTTAAACCTTGGCGAAGAGAGCTTAACATTGCCAACAAGTGCTAACGCTTACCTGGGTATCTTATCGTTAAACCAGGTAATATTTTCAGGTAACAAGTTAAAGTATGCCCGCGAGTCAACCAATTTACTAAGCGAAGTTGCCCGCCTGGATGCTGTTAATGATAAAGACCAGATAGCGTACAACATTATCGACTCGTACTACAACCTGTACAAGGTGCTGCAAAGCAAAAAAGTGGTTGACCAGAATTTGGCTACCATTGATGCGCAGATAAAACAATCGCAACGCTTTTTTGACCAGGGTTTGGTTACCAAAAATGATGTGCTTCGGTTCCAGTTACAACGCTCGAACATCGAGTTGAACGGCATCGACCTGGAAAACAACCGCCGCATTATCAACTATAACATGAATATCCTTTTAGGATTGCCGGAAACCACCCAGTTAGGTATCGCGCAGATTGTTGAAGCCGACAGGAACGCCTTGCCGCTAACCAGCTACCTGGATTCGGCCATGACCAACCGCCCCGAGTTTAAACAGTTAGACCTGCGTACGCAGGTTGCCGATATCAACATCAAAAACATCAAGGCAAACACAACGCCAACGCTTTCGGCATCGGGCAGTGCTTATTATGTAGGTGTATCTGCAAACCCACTGCCTAAAAGCGGTAACTACATCACCCCAATATCTATCGGCTTAACGTTAGGCTGGGATTTCGGCAGCCTTTGGACAAATAAGAACAAGGTTAACGAAGCTAAATTACAGCGCGAAGAAGTGATCATAAACCGCGGCATCACTATGGATAACGTAAAGAACGAGGTTAACCAAAGCTACCAGAACTACAAGGCTGCTTTAGATAAAATAACCCTGCTGCAAACATCCATTAACCAGGCTAACGAGAACAACAGGATCCTGGAATCGAAATACAAAAGCAATATATCATCGGCTACAGATCGTGCCGATGCGCAAACCCTGCTTTACCAGGCCGAGATCAACTTGGAGTTGGCTAAAGCCGATGCGGGATTAGCATACTACACATTATTAAAATCAACAGGAAAACTTAACAAATAATTACAATATACAAAGCGATGGCAAAGGAAACACAAGAAACAGAACAACCTAAAAAGAAAAGTAAGGTACTTCCTATCATATTAGGGGTGGTTCTTTTAGGGGGTATCATATTCGGCGTAAAAGAATATATATACTTCAGCAAACACGTTGATACTGATGATGCGCAGATAGATGGCGACATAAGCCCGGTTGTGGCACGTGTTGGCGGCTATGTTGACAGCATTATGTTCGAAGAAAATACGCACGTTAACAAAAACCAGCTACTGGTTAAAATTGACGAACGCGATTACAAAGTGAAATTAGAGCAGGCACAAGCAGCACAAGTTGGTGCAAGCGCTAACATTAATGTTGGCGAATCTCAAATCTCTACCACTGCCGCAAACTCATCAAGCGCTAAAGCTGATGTAGCATCTGCAAAGGCACGTTTAGATAAAGTGCGTAAAGATTACGACCGTTACGCCAACCTGGTGCAGGATGGATCGGTAACGCGCCAGCAATTTGACCAGGCCAAGGCCGATCTGGAAGTTGCACAGGCAAACTACAATGCATCGCGCGATAAATACAAAGCCGCGATAGAGCAGATAGCTACCAGCCGCAGTTTGTTAAAGGTTACCAATACAGGTGTAAGCCAAAAACAAGTGGACATCGATTACGCGAAACTACAGTTGAGCTATACCGATGTAAAATCCCCGGCAAGTGGTATGGTAGCTAAAAAGAATGTACAGGTAGGCCAGTTGGTACAGGCAGGGCAAACTTTATTTTCGGTAGTGAACGATAACAGTATTTACATTACCGCAAACTTTAAAGAAACCCAATTAAACGATATTAAGAACGGTTTAAAAGTTGACCTTAAGGTTGATGCTTACCCAAGTTTAAAAATTGAAGGTACAGTTTACAATTTTTCGCCTGCTACAGGTGCAAAATTCTCTTTACTGCCACCAGATAATGCTACCGGTAACTTTGTTAAGGTTGTACAACGTATCCCTGTTAAGATCAAGATCACAGGCAGCAAAGAAGATATAGCGAAACTACGCCCGGGTATGAGCGTTGACGTTTCGGTAATTACAAAAGACTAAATAACATGGCTGAAACTGGCTTTAAAAAATGGATAATTACCATAACGGTAATTATGGCATCGTTGCTTGAGCTTATCGATACCACCATTGTAAACGTAGCTATACCGCACATACAGGGTAACCTGGGCGCAACTTTAGAGGATATTGCCTGGGTGGTTACCGGTTATGCCGTGGCAAACGTAATTATCCTTCCAATGTCGGGATGGCTTGGTGGCCGATTTGGCCGCAAGCAGTATTTCCTTACGTCTATTATTGTATTTACGATAGCCTCATTCTTGTGTGGTAATGCAACCACGCTTGATGAACTGGTGATCTTCCGGATCCTGCAGGGCATCGCGGGTGGTGGTTTAATATCTACGGGCCAAACTATTCTGATAGAGACCTGGCCCCGCGAGCAGATTGGTACTGCTACAGCACTATTTGGTTTAGGCGCGGTGGTAGGCCCAACTGTAGGCCCAACCATTGGTGGCTGGATAACCGAGAACTACTCATGGCCGTGGATTTTTTATGTGAACTTACCGGTAGGCGCACTTGCGGCGTTCCTGGCTTATACGTTTATTAATGAAACGCCAAAGGCTGAGAAGAAGCCCATCGATTGGTGGGGCATTGGCTTGCTTGCGGTTGCCGTAGGTAGTTTACAAACCATCCTTGAAAAAGGTGAATCGGAAGATTGGTTTGCTACTACTTATATTACTGTGCTTACTGTTTGTGCTGTTTTGGGTACCCTGCTGTTTATATGGCGGGAAATGAGTACCGAACATCCTATTGTAAACTTCAGCATAATGCGGCACCGTAGTTTCGCGGTAGGTATGTTCACTTCGTTTATACTTGGGTTTGGGTTATACGGTTCGGTGTTTGTGTTCCCGGTATTCTGTCAGAACCTGCTTGGCTTTAACGCCCAGCAAACGGGCGAGTTATTGTTCCCCGGCGGTTTGTGTACAATATTTATGATGCCATTTATAGGTAAGATGCTTAACAAAGGCATCCCCGCACAATTTATGGCAACGCTTGGTATGTTCCTTTTCTTTGTGTTTACCTGGATGCTAAGCAATTCTACCCTGGCAACCGGCGAAAATGATGTGTTGATACCGCTATTGATCCGAGGTGTAGGTATGGCCTTATTATTTGTGCCTTTAACTACGCTTGCCATGGCCGACCTTAAAGGACCCGAACTTGGGCAGGGATCTGGCTTGAACAACATGATGCGCCAGTTGGGCGGGTCGTTTGGTATCGCTGCTTTAACAACCATCATACACATTCGCCAGGGCTTGCACCGGAGTATATTAATAGAACATATTAACCCATATAACCCTGCATTTACCGAAAGGATGCACATGCTTACCCAGGGGTTTCTATCCCGCGGTAAATCTGTACTTGATGCTACCCACATGGCTTACGCAGCTATTGAAGGCACGGTGATAAGGCAAACCATGTTGTTAAGTTATGACGATGCTTATTGGATCTCTGGTCTGGTGATGCTCTTCTCGATACCGTTACTATACCTGCAGCCCTTTAAAAAGCTAAAGGCAGTAGCAGACTCTCACTAAAAAAACAAAGCCATTCTGTTCTTACGAACGGAATGGCTTTTCCAAAAAATCAACAATTAAATTTGTATTCCTCCCTGGTACCGGTAATATTATAAGCTATAAAATTATGATGATAACAGGGGTTCGTAATAATCTAAGGCTTAAAATTAAGGGTTTTAAATTAACAAACCCAAACATTGCCGGATATTATTTATACAAACCGAAAATTTCTGCTTTTTTAGAAAATAATTTTCCCGGTAGCTGTTACCAATGATGCTATTCTCACGGCATCAAAAATGCGCTCTTCGGTAGTGCCAAGTTTTATTAACGAATCTTCGTGCGCGTTCACACACATTTCGCAGCCGTTAACGGCCGATATGGCAAGGCTCATCAATTCAAAAAACTCTTTCCCGGTTACAGGTTTCATCATCAGCTGCATGCGGATGCGCGCCGGGATCTGGGTGTATTTTTCCTTCTGGGTAAAATGCCTGAAACGGTAAAAAATATTGTTTGATGCCAATAACGATGCACAGCCCACAGCTTCTGCCACATCGGCATCGGTAGCTTCGGCTTGTTTGGCAATATTGGTGTAATACGCGATCAGCGGCGCATTCTGGTTATTAACGGCAGTGCTTAAACCCAACAAAGCGCATTCTTTAGCGCTTAAATGCTCGGATGTAAGTGTGCTGGTAAAATTCAGTTTCAGATCGCGCAGGTAGCGTGATTCGCCTGCCTCTAACAGGCTGATGGCGGGGGTGCGGTATGTTTTGTCAAGGCCGGTTGTTTCCAACAGTTCCTGAACTATTTCGGTGCTTTCGCTCATGGGTAGATATACAGATGTGTAAATGTGCAGATTTCAGATGTGCAGATGATAAGAATTTGACATCTGCACATCTGAAATTTGCACATTAAAATTATGCAGTTAAAGTTTCCTGGCCTTTTTCCCAGTTGCAAGGGCAAAGTTCGTCGGTTTGTAAACCATCAAGTACGCGTAAAACTTCTTTAACGTTACGGCCCACATTAAGGTCATTAACACATACCCAACGGATAACACCTGTAGGGTCGATAATGAAAGTAGCACGGTAAGCGATTTTTTCGTTTGGCTCTAAAATGCCAAGGTCTTCTGCTAATGATTTTGAAGTATCAGCCAACATCGGGAACTTAAGGTCGCGAAGGTCATCGTGGTGGGTTCTCCAGGCAGCGTGTACAAACTCGCTATCGGTTGATGCACCAATTAAACGGGTTTCGCGATCGCGGAATTCACCAAAGTTTTTGTTGAACTCGGCAATCTCTGTAGGGCATACAAAAGTGAAATCTTTTGGCCACCAGAACATTACGGTCCAAACGTTATCATCATTAACAAGATAGTCTGAAGTTAATGTTTCAAACTCTTTGCCTTTTTCAAGACTTGTTACGGCTGTTTTAGAAAATTGAGGGAATTTTTGTCCTATCGTTAACATAATGGTTGTTTTGTTATAATTTATGCAACAAATATACGGTTTAAACACCCTCGGTTTGCATCTTAAAAATCTATAGTATATAGTTTTTATCTATGGGTTATCTGGTTGGTATTGAGGGATACTATTAACGCCGGTGTAAAATACTCCATGATATTACGGGGTAAGTTTGTTAAATTAACTAAGTGCCAAATAATTAACTGGCAGAATATTACATTTGTAACCCCGTTAACCGTAAATTGAATTTAACGCATGTACGATATTTGTTGCATAGGGCATATCACCTTAGATAAAATTGTTACCCCCAAGGCTGTGAAGCACATGGCGGGTGGCACAGCTTTTTATTTTTCGAACGCTATCCGAAATATGGATGTGAAATACGGCCTGGTTACCGCAGTAGCCGATACTGAACTGCCCAGCGTTACCGCCCTGCGCGATAAAGGTATCGAGGTAAAAGTATTGCCCAGCGCATATACCGTTTATTTTGAAAACATTTACGGCGAGAACCAGGACAACCGTACCCAGCGCGTTTTACAAAAAGCGGATGCCTTTGTAGCCGAAGACCTGAAAGATGTGGAAGCCATCATTTTTCACCTTGGCCCGCTGCTGGCAGATGATATGTCGACCGATCTGATCAAAGCTTTGTTTAGCCGGGGCAATGTATCAGTAGATGCGCAAGGTTACCTGCGCGAGGTAATTGACAAAGGCGTACACGCCATAGACTGGGCCGATAAAAAGGAAGCGTTGAAATATATCGATGTACTAAAAGTGAACGAACACGAGCTGGAAGTGCTTACCGGCATAGCCGACATTAAAGAAGGGGCGAAGGTACTGGCCGAGTGGGGCGTAAAGGAGGTGGTTGTAACCCTGGGCAGCATGGGCTCGGTAATTTATCATGATAGTATTTTCTACACAATCCCCGCCTACAAACCTACCGAAGTGGTGGATGCCACCGGCTGCGGTGACACCTACATGGCGGGTTACCTATACAAACGCGTTAAAGGCGCCGACATCCAAAAAGCCGGCGAATTTGCCGCCGCCATGGCAGGCCTAAAAATAGAAACCTCCGGCCCGTTTGAAGGCAGCGAGGCGGATGTTTTGGCGATGATGGAGAGGTAGGTTTAAACCCGTACAATTGCGAGGTGTGAAGCAATCTCTTTAGGATAGTTATATACCCTACATGTGCGATTTGCTTAAAGAGATTGCCACGTCGCTCTCGCTCCTCGCAATGACGTGGTGGTTTACTTAATTGGTTCTTTAAGTATTCTAACCCTTTCCTCGATATCCAAATTAGTTGTATCCGAGCATACCACTACATCAATAATTTCGGTATCATGTTTAGCAGTAAACACGGCATACCATAAAGCATCGTCAATATTAGTGTCCCACGTAGTTATAATATCAAAGGGTGGGAGATGTGAATTTTCTATATCAACTTCTCTAAAGACGATTTCATCGTCAATCATGTCGTGTAATAATTCGGACTGCAATCCTGCACAACAAACATAGCAGGCGTTGGAGTTAATTAATTTATTAGACAGTTCTCTTAGAACACTTCTGTTGCTATCGTTGACTACTACAACAGCTACCCAGTTGGAATTTGGCGGAGCCTGTTCCCAATTAATATCTGTAGCGTATTTTTGATAGCTCAGTTTTCTATTATTTATTACGCCCAGTTCTTCCATTCTCCCTTACATCCCCAACTGGTTCATTACATATTCAAATACAAACGTCCAGTTTTCTATGGCTTGCTGGGTGCTTTGGCCGCTGCCGTGGCCGCTGTCAAAATCCATGTGGAGGATGATGGGGCTGGTTTGGCCGGGGTTGTTTTGCAGGGCGGCGACGAACTTTTTGGCGTTCATCGGGTCAACACGGGTATCGTTGGCACCGGCGGTTACCAGCATTGGGGGCACGTTAACACCCACACGGATATTTTGGTAAGGCGAGTAACGCAGCAGCCATCTAAACTGTTCCGGGTCTTCGGCTGCGCCGTACTCCGGGATCCAATAACGGGCAATCAAAAATTTATGGTAACGCAGCATGTCCAGTAGCGGTACTTCGCATACAATGGCTTTAAACAGGTCGGGGCGTTGGGTAGCGGCGGCACCCATCAGCAGGCCGCCGTTGCTGCCGCCAAGGGCTACTATTTTGCTTTCCTTTGTGTATTTCTCTTTGATCAGCCATTCCGCGCATGCGTAAAAATCATCAAAGCTGTTTTGCTTTTTGGCAAGCATCCCGTCCAGGTGCCACTGCTCGCCAAACTCGTCGCCACCACGGATGCCGGGCTGTACCACGATGCCGCCCGCCTGGATGAACGGCGCGTAAAAGCCGTAATACCCCGGCTTAATGCCCGACTGGAAACCACCGTAGGCAGTTAACAGCACCGGGTTGTTGCCATCCATTTTAAGATCTTTACGGTGCACCACAAAGGCCGGCACACGGCTGCCGTCTTTAGATTTATAAAACTTTATCTCGCCGACTATCTGGCTCATATCAACCGGCAAGATCCGTTGGTAAAACAGCGTCCACTTATAATCTTTAGGAGAGCAAACGTAGGTTTTTGGGGTGGATGTAAACGTTACCAGCGATATGTACAGCTTGTTTTCCTCGCGGTCGTAACTCATGCTGCTTACGCTGCCTTTTTCGGGCAGGGGCACGGCGCGCAGTTTTTTACCGGCAAGGTTGTAGATGGTCAACCGGCTTTCAATGTCTTTTTTATCCTGTATAATAATGCTATTTTTAGTCACCGCGTAACTCTCCATCACCGTGCTGCTCTCGGGGATCAGCGTTTTCCAATTCTTATAATCCGGGTTCAGCTTATCAGCTATCATCAGCTTACTGTTGGGCGCGTTATCATTGGTTTTTATGTACAGGTGGTTGCCGATAGCCTCGGGATACGCCTGGAATTTTTTACTGTTGTAGATCAGCTTGCCATCCTTTAAACTCCCGGTAGGGCGCATGCGTAAACTGTTCGAGTAAAAGTCGCCCTCGCCGCTAAAGGTTACATCGCTGTAGCGGTTATCATAAATAAAGTAGCTGTTTTGGGCATCTTTGGTAGTGCCTACAAAGGTTGCCTTCTCTATGGGGTCGCCAACTTTTAGATAGTAAGTTTTAAGGGGGCGTTGCTTGTCTACATCTTCCTGGCTGCGCAGGGTAACGTATGCATGTTTTTGGTCCTGCGCCCAATCGAACCCGCTGGTATTAGTAACAGGTTCATGAATCTGCTTGCCCGTGCGGGTATCAATAAAGTAAACGGTGTTCACCTCGGCACCACTTTTTTGTGCGCTGATGGCCGCGCGTTCGCCATCATAAGTATAGCTTGTGCCACTGGTCGAGATCTTGCCATCGGCATCCAGCGTAACCGGGTCCCATATCAAAATCTTTTTACCGTCGATAATGGTGTAGATCTTATATTGCTTATCGCCCTTTTTCTTCACCGTTTGAAAAACGCGTTTACCAACCGTGTTTAGCGGGCCTTCGTAATCCATGTTTAGGTAGGCGGCAATCTTCTCTTTCAGGTCGGGGTGCACCTTTTGGGTTTTGGCAAGGTACTCTACACCATAATCATGCTGCTTTTTGGTCCACTCTATAACATCCTCATTCTTTTTATCTTCCAGCCAGCGGTAATTATCGGTTAGCTGTACCCCGTGCAGGGTATCAACAACAGGCTTGGCTTTAGTTTTTGGCGGGTCGAATTTTATTTGTGCGTTTGCGGCCATAGCGGCGGTAGTAATTAGGGTGAGCAGTAGGGTGCGTTTCATTGTGATATGAATAAGGTGCAGGCTAAGATAAGTAATGTGAGCTGCATTTTATATCCCGCTAAAATCATAAAATTTAGGAAATGCAGTTCCAATAGCGTTTGGGTTGGGGCGGCCCTTCTATTCGCTCATACGCCTGCAGGCATTCCGCACGGGCCGGTATCCGCTACTATAAGGTTTAGGGTTGTAGGGTCAAAAAATAAAGGGGCGGAGGAGGATCATTAAGAGCGGTGCCAATCGTATAAAAGGTAACAGAACAAGCCAATCCCTCCAAGTAAATACAAGCAAAATTTCCAGCCCCGAGTTTTGTGGCTTGCAAAGTTAATTACAACAGAACTATTGACCACCATTTGTAGCGGATAGTTTTCATAATCCAAAAAATCCAGAGTTAGAACGCGGTATAAAGCAGGCGGATAATATAAAATAAGTTTGTCACCTTGAGCCACATCAACTGATTGAGGGATGATATATGAGGTATCGTCATTGAATGTAATTATGTGAGAATAGACCGGCACGCTCTTTTTATTTTTACTACCAAATGTATAAGAGGTAATTGCTGTATTAACCTTGATTACATTCCCTGTAATTTTATTCAGCTGATCTACACTATATAGTTGCGATATCAGTTGGGCCAGAAGCATTGTGATTAAAACAATAAGAAAGAAATATATAGCATGTTTTGTATTTTGTTTATTGTTATATAACTCCTTAAGTTTTGCAATATTTAACATTATTTATGAAGGTTATAGGTATCTAAAGGTAGTTATTCAGCAATGACTTGTTAGAAGTAGGGCATAATTTTTTGAGATCATTATATACTATTTCATTCAAAATATATCATAAAAAGGTGCTTTTAAAGCGACAGAAGGTGCTGTCTCAGGGTTTCCCACGGTGTACCGTTTTTTGCCGAATAGTATGAGCCGGCCAAAAAGCACAATTAGGTACAATACAGAATATTCTGGATTGTACCTAAAGAAATACTTGATGTAGAGTGGAATTTACTGTTTTTGTTATCGTTTGATTTTTAGACTGTTAAAAACTGTCCCACTCGTTGTGTCACAAACAGTGGGACAGTAAATATAAATCGGTTAAAAACCTTCGCTAATGGCTGCTTCTTCGGGTATTATAACCGTCTTATCGGCCATTCTTTTTTTGGTGAGTTTATCAACCCGGCTCATTAGAAAGATGCTTAAAATGGAGATGCCGACAATTACATAACCCACCACATTGTAATGTTGTAATGGCGCGCCCTTGCTTGGCTGGGTAACTATAATGCCCGCAACAGCGGCGGCAACACCACCCGCTATTTGCTGCAGCGATGCGTTGATGCTCATGAAAGCGCCACGGTCGCTCATTTCCGGTATAGCACTTGTCAGTGCTGAAGATGGGATCATGCGGCTCATGATCCCCATCATCATTAAAATGTTTAATACCATTACCAATATTAGCGGCGTAACGCCAAGGTTGGTATACACCACACACATGATCATCATCCAAACAGATGCTACGGCGAAGATCTTGAACTTATCTATCTTATCACTTAGCTTCCCAATTACCGGCATTATCAGCAACGAGCTTAAGCCCGATACCATTAGCAGCATGGTAAGTTGCTTGTAGTTGACACCAAGGTTATTCACCGCGAAGGCGCTGCCAAAAGGCATCATCATAAAGCCACCTATAGATAGCAGGGCGGTCGAGGTAAAGCCTACCCGGTAATCTGCTTTTGAAACTGTGTGCCACAAATGCGCCAATGCCGATCTATCGCGCTGGATAGCTAAGTGGGTTGTTAACGGTTTAAGGAAAAACCCAATAGCTGCCGCGATGAATATACTCAAGCCGGCCACCATCCAAAACGGCGCTTCCCAACGGTAAAGTGTAGCGATGTAAATGCCGATGGGTACACCCAATACCTGGCTTGCGCCAAAACCCATTTGGATAAAGCCCATTACCCGGCCGCGTTGCTGCAAGGCAAAGATATCGGTAATAATAGCCATGGATATGGAGCCGATAACGCCACCAAATAAACCGGTAATGATCCGCGCGGCAACGAGGGCAGTGTAGGACTGCGCCATCCCGCAAAAGATTGTGCCCACAATAAAACCGACGTAAAAGAACAGCAGTAACTTCTTTCGGTCGAACTTATCGGCGAAGCCGGCAGTTAACAAGCCAGAGATCCCTGCGCTAAAGGCATAGGCAGATACTGCCACGCCAAATGCCGAGGGTTTTAAGTTAAGCGATTTCATTAGCATATCGCCCAGTGGCGACATCACCATAAAATCAAGTATCACCGTGAACTGGGTGATAGCCAGTATAAATATCACAAATTTTTGATAGCCCGTAAAAGGTACTGCCGGTTGGTTGTTTTCCATTTTTGGTTAGGTTAATTCACAGCAGTAATAGCCGTGGTTATTCATTAATTCAATTATTTGTGGATGGCTTATTGTGTACGATACTATCCGCAAAACGCAATCCTCATCGTCCAGGTCTACGTTCCAGCATTGTATATCGGGGTTGGCATCAAGTACGGTATGCAGCAGCAGTTTATCGGCATCGCAGTTAACGTTGGTTTTAAAAAGCAGTATGTGGTCAAAATTTTCTATTGTGTTCATAAGCTTATTTTTTAAGGGCTTTAACAACCAATTCAAAGGCCTGCCAAAGCATTTCGTCGGTAAGTTTAAAGGGCTTGCCGCCCATACTTTTGCCTTCGTTATCAAAACGGATAAGATTGTATAAGGGAGAAAATGCAATAGACCAGTAAACCTCAAATGGCATAACCTCAATTTCGCCACGGTCTATTATGTTATGCATAAACTTGCTCATGGTAACTTTAAACTCGGTTAAAAAGCCTGCAAGAAATTCCTCCTGGTAACTGGATGTACGCAGTTGTTCAAAAAAGGAGTTTATCTGCGGTTTATCTTTTATATATGCGTAACGGTTTAGCCATTGCCTGCGCAGACCGTCTTCAAAAGGCATATCGGGGTTAAAATCTTTAATCATGGCCTCTGCCATTACCGTTCCTTCTTCCATGGCGATCTTCAGGATCAGGTCGTCGCGATCTTTGTAATAGATGTATAGCGTAGCTACAGAAATATTGCAAGCCTTAGCTAACTTATTCATGCTAAAGCCTTCCAATCCATCTTTTACGATCAACTCAATAGCGGTTTGCTTAACCAATTGTACTTTATCTGAATTTCTTACACGCATCTAAATAAATCAAGATGCAAATATAAATGAATATTCATTCATTTATTAATTTATTTCAATTTAATTGTTTATTGGTGCCGAACAAGGGATTGCGAGTCAAAAAGCACAGTTTATATTTAAACTGCCGGAAGCCGGAAGATTTGGGAGAATTGTCAAAAAAAATGCCGTATAAATTATCAATGCTACTAATTTGGAGCAGAGTAACTTAACGGCACAGGGTTCGATAGCTTCAGGGAAAAAGGGTTTATAATCCCCTTCTAAATCCCATTAATTAGAGTTTTTTCTATTTGTGTCTTCCCAAACGGAGCCGTACACATATGATTTTTTATCGCAAATATTGCATGAATATCTTTTTATAGGCAACCAAAAAAGTGTTGCCTTCATCAAGGCCGGCCTTCGCGCGCGGTTGGTGAGCTTGCCTTTATCGCAATGCGGGCAGGCTTTTTTTTGTTTTGTTTCCATTGTAGGGGTAATCAAGGCTAACAATTAATAAGGTTAAAGTGCCAATTTAGCAACAATCATTCAGTTATTGCGTAAAAAGTAATTTGTTAACAAATTTTTAATTAAGGCGTTTAATACAGCGTCTTAAATAAGTTGAATTGATTATCAAATATGGTGTATAATGTACACATTTAAAGAATTTTCAGGGTGGACAAAATCAGGACAAAATTTTATATATAGCTTTTAGAGTTGTTAAAGCGTGTTTATGATGTGGTCTAATTCGTCATCCTCAGAAATTTCCATTTTTTTTCGGAGCCTTTGTTTAGCCTTTTTTACGCCATCAATAGTAATGCCCAGCATACTTGCCATTTCGCGGTTGTTAAGTTTCAATTTAATTAACGCAAGTAAACGTACATCTGTGCCCGATAAATTGTGGTAGGCCTGGCGGAGGTTATAAAAGAAAGTATTATGCACCCGAGTAAACAGCTTCTTAAACTCAACCCAGTTATCCTCGGTCATGATATGTGCTTGCATCATTTTATCAAGGCTTTCCGCTACTTCAGATCCACTGTATTTAAGTTGTATGTTTTCCAGTTCGGCCTTTATCTCATTTATCAGGTTGTTTTTTTGAGTCAGATTTTCGGTGTACCCGTTTAGTGCCATTGTTGCATTTTTCAATTCCTCATCAACCCTGCGTTTTTCTGATGCCAGCAAGTCCTTATCTTTATTAGCCTTTTGCCTTTGGCGGTTATATACCAATGCTATTATTATTATAAGCAATATTAATACTACTATAACGCTATATAATTTGAAGGTATCTATTCGCGTGCTTTTTTTTAAGTTGTCAAATTCTTCACGGCTTCTTTCAGTAATCCATTGCATGCGCACGCGCTCTATAGCCGCTATATTATCACGCTTTGATACTATTTCGCGTAGTTTTTCCGAATCATCGCGGTACCTTATCGCATCCTTAATTTGATTATTCTTTTCGCTTATTGTAGCCTTCAGTTCATAATAATCTACCCTTTGCCCAAGCACGTCTTCTGTGCATAAGGCAAGGGTTTTGTCAACATTGTTCAATTGTGCTGTTGCGAGCTTAAGGTTATCTTGCTCTATATTTATTTTAACCAAACGTAATAAAGCAATGGCCGAATTCTGTTTTTGATCGTACTTAATTGATGTTAGATAATCGAACGTTATAAGCGGGATAGCTTTTTCGTAATAGTGCTGCAGAAAATAAACAGAGCCTATATTGCCTGTTGTAATACCCATCCAAATAGTATCCTTACTTATCTTTGCCATATTTAAGGCATTGGTAAAGTAAACTAACGCGTCTTTATACTGCCCGTCGTTGCGGTAAGTGAGGCCGATGGTATTTACAATATTAATGCGCGTGCGGGATATTTTTGTTTGATACTTTAAAGCTTGGCGGAGGCTCTGGCGGGCGTTCTCAAAATCGCCAAGGTAGTAGTAGAAGTTGGATGCCTCCGAAAAAAGGTTACCCATACCCGGCACGTTATCAAAGCCAACCTCACGAAAATTCTGTTCAGACAGGAGGTAATAACGACAAGCTTCCGCATTTTTCTTATACAGGAAGTAATAATTTGCTTTACGATGCTGGTAGATGCCGACTTCCAACTGCATCTTTTCTTTTTGAGCGAAAGCGATTGCCTGGTCAAAATACTTATTGCTTATTTGGTTATATCCGCGATTTACGGAGTAGTAATCGGCACGCAGGTCATAGGTAGCGCAAATAAGAGACCGGTCGTTCAGATCTTCTGCAATAACTGCAAGGTCGTCCAGGCTATGCATGGCATCTGCCTCGGTCATTTTACGGCAATCCTTATATAAAATTCGGGCTAAGTCTATGCGGTTGGCTACGGCAGTATCTTTAAGAGAATTGAAAATATTCGGGTGATATACGGGCTTTTCTCGCTGTCTGGCAACATAAGAAAATAGGGGTACTGTCAATATTAACCATACTATAGGTATGCCAATTAGCCTTAATGGCACAAGGTTTAAATACTTTGAAATCAAACCGTCAAGTAATAGTTATAAGTAGGGGATCAATTATGTGCTAAATTACTAAAGGTCGATATATTATTCAATAAGCAAGTGTACAATAAAGCTTTAATTAAGGGGGCATTCACCTTTTAAACGTGTACGTTATTTAACGGGCCCGGGTTCGTGTATTTGGTTTAATGACAGCGGAATCAATTTTCTGGTTTTAAGGAAGGTGATAGTCACGATCACAAGCGTCATGCTGCCGCCAAACAAAACCGCCGGGATGGTTCCGAATAACTTAGCAGCCATGCCTGATTCGAAATCGCCTATCTCGTTAGATGAACCAATAAACATAGAGTTTACTGCCGATACCCGGCCGCGCATATGATCTGGCGTTAAAAGTTGCATAATAGTGCCACGGATGATAACACTCACGCTGTCGAACGCACCCTGTAAAAACAAAAACACCAGCGACACGTAAAATACAGTTGAAAGGCCGAAGCCTATTATGCATACACCAAAACCTGCAACTGCTATTAATAAATTGCGCCATGGTTTATTCATAGGCGAAAAACGGATCATGGCCAGCATGGTTAATGCCGCGCCTAATGATGACGCCATACGCATGATACCCAAACCTTCGGCTCCAACCTTTAATATATCAAGGGCAAAAACCGGCAGCAAGGCCACAACGCCGCCAAAAAACACCGAGAACAAGTCGAGGCTCATGGCATAAAACATCATTTTGTTGGTAAAGACAAAGTTGAGGCCTTCTTTAAGACTCACCCAAATATTTTCTTTTGGTATAAAAACCGGGGGGTACTCGCGCAGCACATATACCAATATAAGCGATACAAGCATAAATATTAACGTTAAGCCAAAGGTTGCAGTAATGCCGCTTAAGCCCGGGATGACGTGATGTGCAAAGCCATAAATAAAACCTCCGGTAAGCGGCCCAAGTATAGATGCCACTTGCCAGCTGGAGCTGCTCCAGGTACTGCCGTTAGGGTAAAGCTCTTTAGGTATGCTTTGGGCATATATGGTAAAGGTTGCCGGGCCATAAAAGGCACGGGCAAGGCCGTTACAAAATATCATGGCGTACAGTATCATCAGTATGCCATTGGTGTGTAATTGAGATGCCACGTTGGTAAGCGTTGTAATAAACATCACAAAAGATGAGATAAATACGCCAACAAAAATAATGAGCAGCATTTTGCGTTTTTCATACTTGTCGGCAATGTAGCCGCCATAAAGGGCTATGCCCACCGCAGGTATCGCTTCACTTAAACCAATAAAAGCCAACGCAATTTTGCTGTGCGTTAACTGGTAAATATAAAAGCCAAGCACAACCGTTTGCATTTGATAGGCAAAAGTAAAACAAAACCGCATGCCCAGGTAAGATCTAAAATCTTTGTATTTAAGGGCGGCAAAAGAATCGGTTTTGGGTATTATTGTTCCGTCGTCTGGCACTATGGTAGTATATTAGAAATGAGGCCGCAATTTACAATAGTAAGATGCGGCCTCAAAGTATTATCATTAAAAATTTAAACCGTGCTGGTCTATCAGATAAACCAATGCGGTTATGGCTGCGGCCCCCAGTTCAAGCTCACGTTTGTTCACGTTCTCAAACACATCGTTCGGTGTGTGGTGGATGTCGAAGTATCGCTGCGAATCTGGCCTGAAACCTATTAACATAATAGAAGGGATGGTTTCTTTTAATGGACCAATATCTGTACCGCTGCCACCCGCAATAAGTCTGTCGGCCTCGTAGGGTTCAAACAGCGGTTTCCATTTTTTGTTAAGGTCTTTTAAGAATGATGCTGATGCGCCTTCAAAGCTAAAACCACGAGGGGTAAAACCGCCCTCGTCGGTTTCTATAGCAGCAATGTGTTCTTCTTTGTTAGCGGCAGCAATTTCAGCATATTTCAAGCCGCCTTTATGGCCATTCTCTTCGTTCATGAAAAATACCGCACGGATAGAATTTTTTGGTTTGTAACCGGTCGCCTTCAAAACCCTCAAGACCTCTACAGATTGCATTACGCCTGTACCATCATCATGCGCGCCCTCGGCCAGGTCCCACGAATCGAGGTGGCCGCCAACGGTGATGAATTTATTTGGGTTCTCGCTGCCCTTTATCTCGCCAATAACGTTGTATGATTTAACATCGGGCAGGGTTTGACAGCTTTGTTTAAAGTAGAATTTAATAAGCGGAAATTTACGCAGCCTAAGCATATTGCTCAGCTTGTTGGCTGCCAACGTAGATATTGCTGCTGCCGGGATCTTCTTGCCACCCTCGGCATAAACGGTGCCACCTGTATGCGGATAATCGTCAAGCGCAGGGGTTATCGAACGTACTATTGCACCAACCGCGCCATATTTGGCCGCCGCCGCCGGCCCTGCAAAACGTTGTACACCTGCAGAGCCATAGCCCGCGCCTGTCTCAATAAAACGCTGATCGAACGGGCCGTTAAAAAACACGATCTTACCTTTTATAACGCTTTCGCCAAGGGCATCCAGTTCTTTTAAACTGCGAACCTCTACAATATTTGCGGTGATGCCTGAAGCAGGTGTACCAACAGACATGCCCAGGGCAGCTATTGGCACCGATATTTTGGTTTTGCCATCTATAATATACCCCTGTTCTTTTGCGCCGCGTACCCAATGTGGTACCATCACCTCTTGCAGGTAAACTTTATCAAATCCGTAACCATCCATCAGCTTCTTGCTCCACTCGACAGATTTTGCAGCACCTGCCGAGCCGCTTAGACGCTGGCCTATCTTTTTACACAGGTAGCGCAGGTTCTCGTAACACTGGCCGTTAACCAGGGCTTCGTCATAAAACTTGCGGATCTGTAAGGAGTCTTGTGCTTGCGACGATATCGCTGTTGCTAATAAAACAATGGAAAGGAGAAAGGATTTTTTCATGATAAGATGCGTTTAAGCAAATGTAATATTTGCCACGCATTTTAATAGCTGCCTTATGATATTTTATCCCAGTTTAGACCCGCATTTTGAGCCTGGAAGGCAAGGTTTAGGATCTGGTTTTCGGGTGCGGCCAGTTGAGGGTCTTTCTCGAAAATTTCGATAACGCAGTCGCGGGCTTGCTGCAGTATTTCCTGATCGGTGGTAAGGTCGGCAACCTTAAGGTCTAACACACCGCTTTGCTGGGTGCCCTCGATGTTACCGGGGCCGCGCAGTTGCATATCTATCTCAGCTATTTCGAAGCCGTTATTGGTCTTAACCATGGTATTTAAACGGATGCGGCCATCGTTGCTTAGCTTCTCGTTACTCATCAAGATACAAAACGACTGTTCGGCGCCGCGGCCAACACGGCCGCGTAACTGGTGCAATTGCGAGAGGCCAAAACGCTCGGCATTTTCAATGATCATAACGGAGGCGTTGGGTACATTTACACCAACCTCTATCACTGTAGTTGCTACCATTATTTGCGTTTTGCCTTTTACAAAGCGTTCCATTTCAAAATTCTTTCCGGCGGGTTTAAGTTTGCCGTGTACTATGCTGATGCGGTAATCAGGTAATGGAAATTCCCGTGTCATGATCTCGACGCCGCTCTCGAGGTTCTTAAGGTCGAGTTTTTCGCTTTCCTTTATAAGCGGATATACCACATACACCTGGCGGCCTTTGGCAATCTCTTCTTTCATGAAACCGAACATTCGCAGGCGTTGCGCCTCGTAAAAATGTACGGTTTTGATGGGCTTGCGGCCGGCCGGCAGTTCGTCAATTACAGATATATCAAGATCGCCGTACATGGTCATAGCCAGGGTACGGGGGATTGGGGTAGCCGTCATCACCAGGATATGCGGGGGAACGATGTTCTTGCGCCAAAGCTTAGCGCGTTGTTCAACACCAAAGCGGTGCTGCTCGTCAATAACCACCATGCCCAGATTTTTGTATTGCACTTTATCCTCTATAAGCGCATGCGTACCTATCAGGATGTTAAGTGAGCCATTTTCCAGTTTTTCGTGGATACCCTTTCGGGCTTTGGTAGGCACCGATCCGGTGAGCAGGGCGACTTCAATAAAGCCATCGCCTACCAGGGCCTTTATAGTTTGGTAATGCTGATTGGCCAAAATTTCGGTAGGTGCCATAATACAGGTTTGGAAACCGTTATCAATGGCTATCAACATACTCATTAGTGCCACCACCGTTTTGCCGCTGCCCACGTCACCCTGGAGCAAACGGTTCATTTGCACACCGCGCTGGGTATCGGTACGGATCTCTTTTAGCACCCGCTTCTGCGGATTGGTTAGCTCGAAAGGTAATTTATCGTGGTAAAAGTCATTAAAGTAGTGGCCAACTTTATTGAAGATGTTCCCTTTAAACTTTTGCGTGCGCATCAGTTTATTCTTTAGCAGTTTTAGTTGCAGAAAGAATAATTCTTCAAACTTCAATCTGTATTGTGCCTCCTTTAACTGGTTGGCATCATTAGGGAAATGGATGTTGCGGTAACTCTCCTGCCTGCCTGCCAGTTTAAAACGGTTAAGGATATAAGCAGGTAAATTCTCGTGGATGTCTTTTGCAGTTTGCTCAAGCAGGGCCGCAATTAGTTTTTGAAGGCCTTTGCTATCCAAGCTAAACTGCTTCAACTTTTCGGTAGAGTTGTAAGCAGGCTGAAGGGTTAAGTTACCCTTTTGTATCGGTGCGCCGGGCAAATAAGGGTCCATCTCCGGATGAGCCATTTGGGCTTTATGATTAAAAAAGCCGGGCTTGCCAAATATCACATACACCTTGCCTGGCACCAGCATCTTCTCGGCCCATTTAATCCCCTGAAACCATACCAGTTCTATTGTGCCGGTATCGTCATTGGCCTGCACTACTAAACGTTTGGTGCGCTTTTCGCCAATAAGTTCTTTTTTGTTTACTCGTGCAAGTACCTGCACATAGGGCATATCGGGTTGGATATCCTTTATTTTATAAAATCGCGTACGGTCAATATATTTATAAGGGATGTGCCGTAACAGGTCTTCAAAATTGTTTATCTGCAATTCCTTTTTAAGCACATCCGCACGGGCTATGCCTACACCTTTTAAATACTCAATGGGTGTTTGAAAATGCTGACTGTTCAATTTTTATATAGATCAGGGCTTTAAAGCAATTACAGAGATCTCTACATTGACACCTTTTGGCAACGCAGATACTTGTACCGTTTCCCGCGCCGGGAAATCAGTTGTAAAGTACGACGCATACACTTCGTTAACCTGCCCGAAGCTTTGCATATCAGTTAAAAAGATGGTGGTTTTTATGATGCTGTCAAATCCGATACCAGCCTCTGTCAATATCGCTTTAAGGTTTTTCATTACCATGATAGCTTCATCGCTAATACCGGTTGTTACTATCTCGCCTGTTTTTGGGTTGGCTGGGATCTGGCCGGATACAAACAGTAAACCTTTTGCGGCAACAGCCTGGCTATATGGGCCAATTGGCGCCGGGGCATTATTGGTGTTGATGATTGTTTTCATGATGGTGTTATGTTGAGGTATTACTTTTTCAGAATAAACCACTGGATAAGTTTCCAGGTGATGCCGGCCACAAACATACAAATGGCAATAGCATTTATAATATGCATAACCTTTAGGTTAAAGCTGGTTGGCCTGTTTGGGTCCTTTTTTCTAAAGAAGTACATAACACAAATTTAATAAAAAAAAAGAAAGCCCTCCGAGTTATTCGGAGGGCTTCTTAAATAATATTTTATTTAGATATTATCTTTGTTTGAAGGCAACACGACGGTTAGCAACACGTCCTTCTTCAGTTGAGTTATCAGCAATCGGGTTAGTTTCACCGTAACCTTTAACTTTTAATTTTGATGCAGCAACACCAGAGTTAACTAAGTAAGTTTTTACAGAGTTAGCACGGTCACGTGATAATGATATGTTGTGAGCAGCAGTACCTTCAGATGAAGCGTAACCATCGATCTCAACAGTTTTACCAGATGAACGTAAGTCAGCTGAAGTAGCATCTAATACTGGGTAAGACGAAGTTCTTAATACTGAGCTATCAAATTCAAACTGGATGTTTGAGTAAGCAGTACCAGTAGAAGCCATTGCAGTTGAATCAGCTTTAGGGAATACGATAACGCAACCAGAACCGTCAACAACGCTACCAGCAGGAGTGTTAGGGCATTTGTCAAATTGATCAGATACACCGTCACCATCAGAATCTTTCTTAAGATCAGTAACTGCGTTTTCAACGTTGGTTACACGGCCTTTAAGAGCTTCAACTTCCTGACGTAAAGCAGCATCGTACAATTCGTCGTACATCATAGCTACCGGGTTAACCCATTCTAAGCTCGGTTTTGATTTTGAACCTAAAGTGAATTCTAAACCACCGTAACCGTAAGAGTAACGATCTTTTGTGTTTACACCGTTAGTAACACCATCAAAGTTACCACCATCGATAAAGTTAATTGTGTAACCCAAGTTTAAAGCAACAACATCGCTTAAACGGAATTTAACACCAGCACCAACCGGGATAACCAATTCTTTAACGTATTTGTCTGTACCAACGTTACCACCAGTTGCACCGTTTTTATAATCAAACGGAGTACCAGTTACAGGGTAGTTACCGGTTGGGTTGTACATAGCTAAACCAGCACCTGCATTTAAGAAGAAGTTAACAGAGTTTTTACGACGGATAAAGTCGATAGTTGCAACGTTAACAACACCACTTAAAGTAGCTTGATAAAATTTAGTAGTGTAATTACCAACAGATGCGCCATTGTCGCCAGATACTTTACCACCGCGTACATCTAATTGTAAGCCGAAGTTGTGACCCAATTGATCCCTTACCGAGATACCGTAACCTAACTCAAGCGCTTTGTTTGAGAAGTTATTCATTCTTCCGCCGATCGCAAGAGCTGGTGAAGTAACACCGGCGTTCAAGCCAATGCTCCAGGTTTTGTACTGACCTCTGCCGCCAAATACCTTAGCGGTAGACATGGTTGATGACATTGTTGTGTCTGCCATAGTTGTGGTCATAGTTTTAGTGCTGTCTGTTTGTGCACTTACCATACCAGCAACCAGCAGAGAAGCAAATGACAATGCTACTGATTTCTTTAATGTAGAGTAATTCATAGTTTTAAGATTAAACGATTTATTTGTGATTTTTTTCAAAATTAGTAATTATGTTTGAAACAAATACCAATTTTTATTCCAAAATTCACAATATCTACTACAAACTGTAGTAATGTTTGTTTTTTTTTAATTTAATATTTTATTGTTCATGAAATATCTACCTGTTAACGAACAGTTATTTACAAATAATAGAAAAAATTTCGTTTCGCGAATTAAATCCAATTCTATTGCCATTTTTCACTCCAATGACGAATACCCGAGAAATGGCGACCAAAACTTCATTTTTAAGCAAAATCCCGATTTTTTTTACCTTACGGGGATAGATCAGGAGCAAAGTATATTGGTTTTATACCCTGATTGTCCTAATCAGCAATACAGAGAAGTACTTTTTTTAAGACAAACCAGCGAACATATTGCAGTTTGGGAAGGACACAAGTACACTAAGGAGGAAGCGCGCAAAACATCGGGAATCCAAAACATATATTGGCTGCAAGAATATGATACTGTGTTGCATAGTATCATAAACTACGCAGATAATATATATATCAATACTAATGAGAACGATAGATATGCGCACACTGTACCTTACCGCGATTTTCGAATGCTGGAGACACTGCGCCAAAAGTACCCCTTGCACCATTACGAAAGGTCGGCACCTACACTGCGTGATCTGCGTGTTGTAAAGTCGGAAATTGAGGTTGCACTCACCCAAAAAGCATGTGATATTACCAAAGACGCTTTTATCCGCGTACTAAAATTTGTACAACCCGGTGTGGCCGAGTATGAAATAGAGGCCGAGATAACCCACGAATTTTTAAAACAGCGCGCAACAGGCCATGCTTACAGCCCAATTATAGCATCTGGTAAAAACGCTATTGTGCTACATTATATAGATAACAACCAGGTTTGTAATGATGGTGATGTGATATTATTTGACTGGGCTGCAGAGTATGCCAACTACAATGCGGATATGAGCCGTTCTATCCCGGTTAACGGCCGCTTTACTAAACGCCAGCGGCAGGTATATGATGCTGTGCTGCGCGTTTTCCGTGCTGCAAGTAAAATGATCGTTGCCGGTACGGTTTGGAACGAGTACCACGACGAGGTGGGCAAAATAATGACAGGCGAACTGATTGTCCTTGGCTTACTTTCGAAACACGATGTGGATAAGCAAGACGCTAAAGCGCCTTTATATAAAAAATATTTTATGCACGGTACATCGCACCACCTGGGTTTAGATGTACACGATTTTGCCAGTCGTTACAAACCATTCGAGGTTGGCAATATCCTAACCTGCGAGCCGGGTATCTACATCCCCGAAGAAGGTTTAGGCATCCGTTTAGAAAACAACATTTTGATCACCAAGGATGGTAACCGCGACCTGATGGCACATATCCCTATTGAAGCAGAAGAGATTGAAGAGTTGATGAACTCATAAAGAGTATTAAGACGGTAAGAATAAGAGTCAACACAACAAGAAAGCCCTTTAATATATTAAAGGGCTTTCTTGTTTAGGTCTAAATGTCCTGAGTGTTATTTTGAGTATTCTTCTGCAAACCGATATAGATTAAAATCGCCCTCTTTTGCGGCTTCGGAAATGTCTTGCTGTAGCTTTTGTTTATTAATCCCCACCATTTTATTTTGTTGGATAATATTGTAGACCTTTTGGGTAAGCAGCAGTTGGCGGCGAGTGTTTTTTGTTTTATGGTTTGATAGTATAAAATCGGTTATGGCATCTATCCCGTCGTTTTTGGATGCCACGGTTTTAAAAATGGGCAGCTTACCATCCTTGCTTTGCTGCAATATCTTTTTAAGGTTGTTGATGAAGAGGTCGGCGCCATCCCTATCAGCTTTGTTGATGATAAAGGCATCAGCAATTTCCATCAACCCCGATTTAATGTTCTGAATCTCATCGCCGCCCTCAGGTACCAGCATCACAAAGGTTAGGTCTGCAAGGCCGGCAACCTCCACTTCTGATTGCCCTACGCCAACGGTTTCTACTATGATATGATCGAAGCCCGATGCGCGTAATACATCCGTCATTTCGATGGTCTTGGCAGACAAGCCACCAAGCGAACCACGCGTAGCCAGCGAGCGGATAAAAACATCCGGGTGGTTAAAATGCGATGCCATGCGGATGCGGTCGCCGAGTAGTGAGCCAAAATTGAAAGGTGAGGTAGGGTCGATTGCCAGTACGGCCACCTTTTTACCCTGCTGCACCAGGTTATTAATAATGGCATTAACCAACGTACTTTTTCCGGCGCCCGGCGGGCCGGTAATACCTATAATAGGTGTATGTATATTAAAGGTAAGGCTCTTTAAAAGCTGGGCGCTGCCGGCAAGGCTGTTTTCCACAATAGTCAACGCCCGCGCTACCGATCTAAAATCGGTGCAGGTAGGGGTTATATTTGGTGTGGATACGGGCATGTTTCAAAGAAACAAAAATACGTGATATTTAATCAAGCCATAATAATATAAATGGGCAAGCTTAGATAATTATATTTGCAGCGAACATAATTATGTATAGTTTAAAATCTTCATTGGTAATATCAACCTATAATTGGCCAGCAGCACTTGAACTTTGTCTGAAAAGCGTTTTGTTGCAAACAAAAATGCCAAACGAGATCATTATAGCCGATGATGGCTCTGGCGATGAAACACGGCAATTGGTAAACGATTATAAAAAATTATCTCCGGTACCAATTTTACATGTATGGCATACCGATGAGGGCTTTCAAAAAACCATTATTTTAAACAAGGCTATTAAACAAAGTACAGCACCATACATTGTTCAGATTGATGGCGACGTGATATTGGAGAAACATTTTATCGCTGATCATTTAAGGTCGGCACAACCTAAAGCCTTTATAAGGGGCACACGCGCTATGCTTACGCCTCAAAAAACACAGGAACTATTAAATAATAAAAGTATTAATATATCCGTATTTACTGCCGGGCTTAAACACCGTAACAATGCACTACGGTTATATGCGTTAAGGTTTTTGGGCGCACGGACTAAGATGTCTTCAAATAGCGTACGTGGCAGCAACATGTCTTTTTGGAAAGAAGATTTTATTAATATAAATGGTTACGATAATAGTATTAAAGGTTGGGGGCACGAAGATGAAGAACTGGCCGCCCGCTTTATTAATATAGGTGTAATTAAAAAAATCGTTAAACTTTGTGCCGTGCAGTATCATTTGTATCACCCTGTTTCGGGCAAAAGCAATGAGCCCAAGCAACGCGAACTTGTTGAGCAGGTTAAGCATGACAAAATTAAACAAACCCCAAACGGCTACCGCCAGATTATTTAATGCAAAGCAAGGTAAAAATATCGTTAAATATATCAACCTATAATTGGCCGGCGGCTTTACACTTATGCCTGTTAAGTGTGAAGGCACAAAGGGTTTTGCCGGATGAGGTTGTTATTACCGATGATGGATCAAAAGAGGAGACCCGGTTATTGATCGAATCTTTTCAGCAGGATTTCGCTGTTCCTATAAAACATGTTTGGCAACCCGACGAAGGTTTTCAACTGGCCCGGATCAGGAACAAAGGCATAGCTGCATCATCAGGCGATTATATTATACAAATTGATGGCGACCTGATCTTACATCCCATGTTCGTTGCTGATCATATAGCTTTTAGCGAAGCCGGTACTTTTACCGGCGGGAGCAGAGTTTTGTTGGATAAGGCTTATTCGGCTGTATTGCTCAAATCAAACCGTATTAAAATAAATTTTTATAACAACGGCGTTAAAAATAAATTGAACGGTATCCGCTCGCGAACGCTTACAAAATTCTTGTCAAACTCATATAAGGTAAATGATATCTACTATTTGCGCGGTTGTAATATGGCTTTTTGGCGTACGGATCTTATTAAGGTTAATGGTTATAATGAAGCATTGGTTAACTGGGGAAGGGAGGACAATGAAATAGCCATTCGCTTGGTTAATAGTGGCGTAACAAAGCGGTCACTGAAATTTGGCGGCATAGTTTATCACCTTTATCATCAGGAAAACAATAAAACAGGGTTTGATACAAATAATGACCTGCTAAAGCAAACTATAGAAGCGAAAAGCACCTTTTGTATTAAAGGGTTAGATCAATATTGATAAATGGCATAGCATATTGCCAATAAATAAAAAACCAGCTTAATTATCTTATTGGTATTAAGAGAAAAATGGCTCTTTTTTGTCCGCCCATCAAAGTGAAAACGCTCGCCTAAACCGGCAAGCCTAAATCTGAGCAGGGTTTCAAATAAAACACCAGCCTCGCTATTTAAGCGTAACGCCATAACATATAAAGCTACAAGGGGTATAAAACCCTGCTTGTTTTTTACAGCTATTCTTAAGCTTACAAGATACTCTAAAGCAATTGTTAATAGTATAAATTGAGGAAATAGCCGCAGGTATCTATTTTGAGGATCTATGACCATCGCAATCCCCAATATCAGCAGGGCCACAAACAAGGTTTCAACCGTATTTAAAAAACTATATGAGCTGTACCGCGGGTTGCGTTCTGGTAAATGGCTTATGCCTTTACCATATCTGTAGAATCGCTTAAAATCTGGCTGGCCATTATTCCACCAGGGGTGGGTAACATCGGCACTATTGATGCATTTGTAATTTTTGAAGTTGTGCAGTTCGCGTATGCGGATAAAAAACTCTACGTCTTCGCCGCCACCAGTTTTGGGGTATATGTCAGAGAAGCGCACATTGCCCACTGCTTTACGGCTTACCATAAAATTGGCGGTTACGCCCCAAGCAAAAGATTGCTTGTGTTTAGCAATGGCAAACATACTCATAGACCCATTGGCGTTAACAGCGTGTGCAAACGGCGTTGATATGTCAGGCAAATTAACCACGCCAATAAAGCCAATTTCGTTAGGGTTTTGTAGAGCGGCATCACTATAGGCAAACAGCAGATCGGGCAAAACTTCGATATCATCATCTAAGAATAGGATCCAGTCGCCCTGGCCTGCCTCTATACCAATATTGCGGGTAACTGAAGCGCCTTCGTTAACCTTGTTTATAGTCAAAAATATTTTCTCATTATCAACAAGTTGCATGATAGATTGATGCGGTACAACAGCGGGGTTATCTGCTACTAAATAAAATTTAACTATAGCATTTGCGGGCGTTTGCAAGTTTAATATGGGCAACAGTGTGACCGCGTTTAGCCTGAAAGAAGGTATTACAACATCTATAGCAACCACTCTGATTTTTTTTGGGCAAAAATAAACTAATTTAATAATTTTACAGTTTTATTGTAAGATGATACAAGGCGGTAGCAAACATTTGAATGGTACAAGCAGCTACAACCCGGTGGTAAGTATAGTTATAGCAACATATAATGCCGCAAAGGTTTTAGAAGGCGCCATCAAATCCATTACAGCGCATGCGCCGCAAAATACTGAACTTATTATTATTGATGGCAATAGTACCGATGGTACTATTGACCTTTTACAGCAATACGATGAGCACATCACACTATGGCAAAGTGAGCCTGATAATGGCATCTATTATGCTTTAAATAAGGGTGCAGGTCTTTTTAAGGGCAAATGGGTGTATTTTATGGGTGCCGATGACAGGCTGCTGCCTGGCTTTGGTAAAATGACCTCGCTGCTCCGAAAGCCTGATACGCTATATTACGGCGATGTTGAAACAGATGGACCCTTGTTTTTAGGCGAATTTACCGAGTACCGGCTCGCTAAATTTTGCATAAACCATCAAACCATATTTTACCCTGCAAAGGTTTTTAAAAAGTACAGTTACAATACAAGGTACAAAGTACTGGCAGATTACGAACTCAATATTGCTTGCTGGGGTAATAAAAACTTTAAGAAACAATACTGGCCTATACAAGTAGCTTTTTACAGTACCAAAGGTTATTCTTCAGTAGCAACCGATGATTTGTTCCAGGAGGATAAGTTATCTCTCATTAAAGAAAATATGAGTTGGTTTACCTACCTGCGGTTTTTGTTGAAAAGACTAAAAGAGAAACGTAAACCAGATGGGGTTTTCCGGGCGGTAAACCCTTAATTAATGGCCAAATGCAATTCACCTGCTTATAAATAACAGTTACTTGAAAATACTATTCGATCATCAATATTTCTCTACTCAAAAGTATGGCGGCATTACCCGCTATTTCGCAGGATTAAACGAGGGGCTCAATAAAAGGCCCGGCATAAAAAGCACTATCGCCGCCCTCTATTCAGAAAATGCTTACCTGCCAAAGGGATTGTTGCCCCTAAATAATGTAATTGGGCGGAAGATATTTAACGGTCACACCAACCGCTTGTTCCGCTGGAATAAACGCTACGCTAACTATCTAATTAAACAGGGTAATTATGATATTTTCCATCCAACCTATTACGACACCTATTTTTTAGACATCGTAAGAACGCCATTCGTAATTACGGTACACGATATGATCCACGAAGCGCTCCCACATTTTTTCCCCGATGCGACAGAAGTAATCGCCAGGAAAAAGCAGCTAATAGAACAGGCAGGAACGATTATCGCTATTTCTGCATACACCAAACAGCAGATCATCAATTATTATCCGCAGGTTGAAGGTAAAATTAAGGTTGTGCACCACGGATATATCCTAAACCAAACATCGGCAAGCGCGTTGATCCTGCCTGCCAAATATATCTTGTTTGTTGGCGACCGCGCCTTTTATAAAAACTTTGCAACCTTTATTAAATGTATAGGCAGTTTATTACAACACGATAAAAGCCTGCATCTGATATGTGCAGGTGGTGGCCTTTTTACTCAGGAAGAAAAATTAATAGTAACAGACTTTAACATTTCTGCACAATGCCGGCAGCTAACTGTAACCGATGCGCAGCTAAAACAATTGTACATCCAGGCAACAGTTTTCGCTTTCCCGTCTTACCAGGAAGGCTTTGGCTTACCGTTGCTGGAGGCCTTTGCCAATGATTGCCCGGTGGTATGCAGCAACGCAACCTGTTTCCCCGAAATAGCCGGCGATGCCGCCTTATACTTCGACCCAATGGATGGAACTTCCATAAAACAGGCGGTAGCCAAGGTTTTAAATGACGATGATATCCGCCGGGTGCTCATCACAAAAGGCAAGCAACGGTTGCAAAGCTTTACATTTGATAGCTGCGTTGATAATACCATACAGGTTTACAAGGCGTTAATAAAAAGCATTTAACTATACATAACCAAATTTGTATAATTTTGCATCTTAACTTTTTAAATGAAAACGTATTTCCGTTTATTATCATTTGCAAAACCGATTGAGAAATTTGCAATACCCTATATCCTTACTACACTTTTCGCTGTAATATTTAGCACGTTAAACCTGGCTTTGGTGGCGCCGTTGTTAACCACGCTGTTTGCCAATAACCAGGTGCATACATTTTTACCATTAGGGCCGAAGCCTGCGTTTATAGATATCATGGCAACCTTTAATTATTACGTGCGCTATGCTATTAATAATTATGGTACCGGCGGGGCGTTAAAATTTGTTTGTGGTACTATTGTTATATCGGCTTTGCTGGGGAACTTTTTCCGTTACCTGTCGCAGCGCATTATGGAAAATTTACGAGTGTATACCCTTTTAAACCTTCGCCGTACCGTATTTAATAATGTAATGAACCTGCACCTCGGGTTTTTTAGCAACGAGCGCAAGGGGGATATCATCTCTAAAATAGCATCAGATGTTCAGGTGGTTCAATATTCGGTAACCGGTACGCTACAAGTTGTTTTCAAAGAGCCGCTAACGTTGGTTACTTTCCTGGTGATGCTTTTCCTGATCTCGCCAAGCCTTACTTTATATTCATTTTTGATCATCCCCTTTTCGGCATTTATTATAGCACGGATCGTAAAACGGTTAAAGCAACAGGCTGTAGCCTCGCAACAAACCTATGGTAACATGATCAGCTACCTGGATGAGGCGCTTTCGGGTATCAGGATCATTAAAGCTTTTAACGCCACATCGTTCATAAAAAACAGGTTCGATAACGAGAATAAGAAGTACTCGGATATCACCAAAGCTATGGCGCGCAGGCAGCAACTGGCATCGCCCGTATCCGAGTTTTTAGGCATATGTATGGTTGCGGGCATCGTATTATACGGCGGTAATTTGGTGTTGAATAAAGACACTGCTTTAAAACCTGCCGAGTTTATCGCATTCATCGTTTTGTTTTCGCAGATACTGAGGCCGGCAAAAGCCATCTCAGATTCGTTCAGTAACATCCACCAGGGGATAGCCGCCGGCGAACGTGTGCTAAGCCTAATAGACGAAAAACCTGCCATTTTTGATTCCCCTGATGCATCAACTATAAAAGATTTTAACAATGCTATCCGCTTCGAGGATGTATCGTTTGCTTATCAGGAAAAGGCAGTATTATCAAATGTAGACCTTGTTGTGCCTAAAGGTAAAACCATAGCATTGGTTGGCCCGTCTGGTGGTGGTAAATCTACCATGATGGATCTTATTCCCCGCTTTATGGACCCCCAAAGTGGACGCATCACTGTTGATGGGCAGGATATTAAAGGCGTAACGGCGGATTCGCTGCGCGGATTAATGGGTGTTGTAAACCAGGATTCTGTTTTATTTAACGATACCATCTATAATAACATCGCTTTTGGCAAACCAAATGCCGCCCAGGCAGATATTGAGGCAGCTGCCAGAATTGCCAATGCGCATAACTTTATCTTAGAAACCGATAACGGGTACGAAACCAACGTGGGCGACCGCGGTACAAAGCTATCGGGCGGGCAACGCCAGCGGATCTGTATAGCCCGTGCGGTGTTAAACAACCCGCCAATAATGTTGTTGGACGAGGCCACGTCAGCCCTTGATACCGAATCTGAAAAACTGGTGCAGGATGCATTGAACAACCTGATGAAGAACCGTACATCACTCATCATTGCCCACCGTTTAAGCACTATCCAAAACGCGGATCTGATAGTGGTACTGGAAAACGGCAAGTTGATTGAACAAGGCAACCACCAGGACCTGATCAACAAAAACGGCTTGTACCGTAAGTTAATAGATATGCAAACCTTTAACGAAGGATAAACCGAATGACGGGGACAAAAGAAAAAGTTGCCATATTAATACCCTTTTATAAAGATAGTATTACCGAATACGAAATACTTGCCTTAAAACAGAGCCAAAAAATTTTGGGCGATTTTCCTATAATTGCTATAAAACCCAACTGGCTCCAACTGACGGATGAGGTTAAGGAATACCTGACAGACATCATCTCGTTCGACGATCAATTTTTTGCCAACGTGCCCGGTTATAACGCTTTAATGACTGATAGTGCGTTTTATAAAACGTTTTTAAATTACGAGTATATACTCATCTATCAGTTGGATGCTTTTGTATTTAAAAACACACTTAATTACTGGTGCAGCCGGGGTTACGATTATGTTGGTGCCCCATGGATGAATTATCACGATTATCCCGACGTTATAAAGACGGCAAAATCCAACTTAAAAAAATGGTTTTACACCCGTTTTAATATTTTAAAGGATGGCCTTCCATCCCCTTTGCAATTTGAGAATAGGGTAGGTAATGGAGGCTTTTCGTTAAGGCGCGTAGATAAATTTTATAAAGCTTGCCTGAAAATGAAGGAGGAAATAGCGTATTATAATACCCGCCACGAATACCAATTTGGCGAGGATGTTTTTTGGAGTGTTGAAGTAAACCGCAAAGGTGAATTTTTAAAGATACCATCCTATAAAATTGCAGTCGGGTTTTCTTTAGAGCAATCGCCAGAGCGGGGCATGCGAATTTTAAAAGGGGAGTTACCATTTGGCTGCCATGCTTGGGATAGGGATTTGCCTTTCTGGCGGCCTGTATTTAAAACACTTGGATATGACATCTAACCCTGATCAATAATAAATATGTACATATCTATATAGGCACTATTGGAAATTCAAAGGGTTAATTATTCAGTATTAAGAGTAAAAATTTAGTTTGTAGAAACTAATGAAGCAGTCTATTTTTTAGTAGCTTCATTTAATTATAAACCAAATCACTACATATGAAAATCAAAAATCTTTTAATCGCAATTCTTGCGTGTTTTATTTTATTTACAATTAATTCATGTAAAAAAGATCAAGCTAACTTATCTGTAAGTTCTAATTTAAAACTCTCTGATTCTGTTTTCGACTATATTAAATCATTAGGCTATCGCGATTCGGAAATTTTTGATGCCGGCGAATATTATATAGTCGATGACGATATCCTATTTTCAAAAAAAACTGAAGTTCAAGGAAGGCCTTCTGCCAAGTCAAAAATGAAAACAAATCAATATGACGGGGCCGGTATTTTATAATTATTAAGTAAACAAAAAACGGCCTGCTTAACAGGCCGTTTTTTGTTTACTTAAATTTATGTTATTTTAAGCGACTCTAATGCAAATATCAACATATGCAATATGGATAATTTGAATACTCCAATTTTTCAAACAGCATTTCCTACACTATTTATTGTATTTAACAGACCGGATACTACAGAGCGGGTATTTGCAAAGATTCGCGAAGCAAAGCCACCCCGGTTATATATTGCTGCAGATGGCCCAAGGGAGCAACGGCCCGGTGAAGATCTTTTATGTGAACAAACCCGTGCAATTGCATCTAAAGTAGATTGGCCCTGCGAAGTGAAGACGCTGTTTCGTGATACAAACCTGGGATGCAAAAATGCGGTATCATCTGCTATAGATTGGTTTTTTGCTCATGAAGAAGAGGGTATCATATTAGAAGACGACTGCCTGCCAAATAATGATTTTTTCAGATACTGCGATGTAATGCTGGAGCGTTATCGCCATGATACCCGCATACGGCACATTGGTGGTGCTAATTTGCAATATGGCAAAAAATGGGGCGATGCAAGTTATTACTATTCTAACATGACCCATGTATGGGGTTGGGCCGGTTGGCGCAGGGTTTGGAATGATTATGATAAAGAACTGGGCCGCTACCAGGTTGCCGATGTGCGGGCTAAACTGGAAACTATTTTTGATGACCGCTTTGCCGTTGATACCTGGTTTGAAACCTTTGTTAAAGTGAAAGCGGGCGAGATAGATACCTGGGATTACCAGTATGCTTTTCTTAACTTTTTTAATAACAGCCTTTCGGTAATACCTAACTATAATCTTATTAGTAATATTGGGTTTGGCGAAAACTCTACCCATACCCTTGATGCTAATAACCCTAATGCCAATGTGCCTTTGCAAGACTTGGGTGAAATAACGCACCCCCTATATGTATTATCCCAAAAAAAAGCCGACTACTTTACCCTTAACCAGGATTTTAACCTCGATTACAGGTGGAGGCGTTACAACAAAACCAAGCGCAAACTTAAACGCTGGGTACAAAACCTGTTCAAATAGAAAAGCCACCCACCCAACCGGGCGAATGGCTTAAATTACGTTAATAGTAAATTCTACTTAATTAAACTTAAAGCCTAAGCCCAACGAGAATACCTGGTTGCGATAATCTGGCGCGCCGCTGTTAGAGTAATTTTTATCAAGGTCGATAGCGTAACGGCCCCTTAACTCTACATTACGGTTAAGGTTGATACCCACACCAATAACACCCGATATGTAGCTTTTATCGCCACGGTAGTTATACTCTGATTCTGAGATGGTGTTAAAGCCATCGTCGTAAGTATTACGGGTTGATGTGATGAACGTTAACTGCGGGCCAATTACAAAATTAAAGCCCGGCACCAAACGGAATTTAGCTAATAAAGGGATATCAACATAATTGGTGCGCTGCTTAAATGTACCGTCGATAGTTTCGGCTTTATAACCTTTCTGCGAAAACAAAATTTCTGGCGCGAAAGATAGCGGGTAGGCGATTGGTACCTCAAACGTTAAACCCGCGTGCCAGCCTGCAATGGTGCTAGTGCTAAAATCAGAGTTGTAAGCATCAATGGTGTTAGAAAAGTTTACACCACCCGCAATACCAACCTTCGGCACGTAAAAATCATCGCCACCACGCCTGTTGTATCGTTCCTGCACGGGGGCGGGGCGCCTTACTACGCGTCGTGGGTAACGCCTGTCATAACGTTGCGCGCTTACTGATCCGGCAACGGCAATAAGGCAAACTGCCATTAGAAGAAATTTTTTCATCGGTTCTATTTTTTTAATTGTTGTCGAATATTATCGGCATTATCCCATAATATTTCCTGATTGTTAATTTTTATAACCTATAGAGTGAAATTCTGCGCCAAGGTTTATTCGTATATCTCATATAATATCTTTACCGGGTAAAACAATTAGCCGTAATTGAGATTTAAGCTACATTTGGATAACAATGAAACAGAAAAATTACATAACCTGCTGCCTCGTTTTAATATTTAGCCTGCTTAGCCAAGCTGGTTCCGCTCAAAACAAAAGCTTTATCGCCACCATAACCGAACAAAACCGCTGGGTAGATTCGGTGTACAAAAAGCTGAGCCGTAAGGAGCGCATAGGTCAGTTGTTTTATGTGAGGGCGCATACCAATAAAGGAAAAGCCTACGAAGATTCTGTCGCTAACATCATTCGCGATGAGCATGTTGGTGGCCTGGTGTTTTTTCAGGGAGGGCCGGTAAGGCATGCCAACCTGATCAATCTTTATCAAAAGCAATCGAGAGTGCCATTGCTGATAGCGATGGATGGCGAGTGGGGTTTGGGCATGCGCCTGGATTCATCCGTATCGTACCCATACCAGATGACGCTTGGCGCTATCCAGGATAATACCCTCATTTACAAAATGGGGCAGATGGTGGCTTATGATTTTAAACGGTTGGGCATGCATATCAATTTTGCGCCCGATATGGATGTCAATAATAACCCCAACAACCCGGTGATCAATTACCGCTCGTTTGGCGATAATAAATATAACGTAGCTAAAAAAGGAATCGCCTATTTTACAGGCATGCAAGATGCAGGTGTTATCGTATTCGCCAAGCATTTCCCCGGCCACGGCGATACTAATGTAGATTCGCACCTTGCTCTGCCGCAATTGCCATTTACAAAAGGGCGTTTAGATTCTTTAGAAGAATACCCGTTTAAGCAAGCCATAGAGGCTGGTATAAGCGGTGTGATGATTGCCCACATGAATATTCCCGCGCTGGATAGTACCAAGAATCTGCCGTCAACCTTATCCCGCCCAATAGTAACCGGTGTGCTTAAAGATTCTTTGCGGTTTAAAGGGATCGTAGCATCTGATGCGATGGAAATGCAAGGCGTTGTAAAAAATTTCCCTAACGGTGAGGCCGATGTAAGGGCATTTTTGGCAGGGAACGATCTGTTAGAACTATCTGTCAACTCAAAAAACGGGGCTAAACTTATTTTAAAAGCTATCAAAAAAAAGAAGATAAGCAAAGAAGAGTTTGAAGCAAAGATCAAGAAACTACTTGCTGCCAAATACTGGGCAGGTTTAAATTATTACAAACCAGTATCGCCGGCTACCATCCCGCAGGATATAAACCGCCCTGCTGCTGCCGAACTGATCCAGCAACTGGCGGATGCGTCGGTAACGGTAATAAAGGGCGATAGCCGCAGCATAAGGCAAGATCCTTTACGGAAAACCGCTATCATCAGTATTGGGTTAGATAAGCCGACGGTTTTTCAGATGGAGCTATCAAAATGGTATGCCAACAGTATGATCTTCCACGTAGATAAAAATATGGGAGTGCCCGAAATGAACCGCATGCTGCAAGTGTTAAAGCAATACCCGCAGGTTTTTGTAAGTATCCATGATACGCGCACGCGCCCGGCCAGTAAACTCGATTACAGCAATAACGTAAAGCTGTTGATATCTGAACTGGCCGCTAAACCAAATGTAGTGATGAGCCTTTTTGCAAACCCCTATACTATTGCCGGTTTGCCGGGCATCGAAAAAAGCGCGGGGATCTTGGTTGGTTACCAAAAAGATGATGCTATGCAACGCTCTGCAGTAAAAGTAATAACAGGGTTAATGAAACCCGCGGGTAAACTACCGGTAAGCATCAACACGTTTTTCCCTACCGGGACGGGAGTAAGCTTTTAATTGCTGGCTAAGGCTTTTTTGAAGGTAGTATCGTTAGCATTAAGCACTCGGTAGTAAGCATTGTTGCCCCATTTAAAACGGGCCGCGTTGGCTTTTACCAGCGTTTTGATAGTTTCTTTAGACTGCTGCAGATCTGTAGGCTTAACATACTTGATGGTTTGCGATGCATAGCCAATAAAATTTTTCAAACCCTCGTCGCTAAGGTTATATTGCTCAATAAAGTTATCGGCGGTTGGGTACTTCGACATCATTGGTTGCAGCCTGTCAATAATATAAGCGGTAAAAAGTTGGTTCTGCGCAAGCTGGTCTACCAGTTGCGTGTTTTGCGCGGTATCTGCAGGTACAAAAACATCGGGCATAATCCCACCCCTGCTAAACACCTTGCGGCCTTTGGTAGTGTGGTAGGCTGATGCGCCAATGAACGCGCTATCGCTTAAGTTGCTCCCGGCATTCAAAAATTCACCTTTGCGCATACGGTTAAGCAGTTCGGCACGGTAACTTGCCACACCATTTGCATACGATTTTTGGATCGATCTGCCCGACGGTGTATAATACCTTGCAACAGTTAAGTTAATAGCGGTACCATCCCCAAACGGGAATTGTTGCTGTACCAAACCTTTCCCAAAAGAGCGGCGGCCAACTATGGTTGCCCTATCCAGGTCTTGCAATGCACCCGCCAGTATTTCACTTGCAGATGCGGAGTACTCATCGATAATAACCGTTAGGCCGCCATTTTCGTAACTGCCCGAGTCGGTTGCAAAATAATCTGTACGTGGTTCGTGGCTGCCTTTGGTGTAAACTATCAGTTTGCCTTTTGGTAAAAATTCATCGGCCATACTGGTAGCAGTATTTAGGTAACCACCGCCATTGCCGCGCAGGTCAAGCACCAGTTTCTGCATGCCATCGGCCTTTAATTTTTTAAGTGCATCCCTAAAATCATCGTCGGTGGTTGATGCAAATTTGCTTATTTTAACATAGCCCGCGTTGCCCACGTTATAGGCGGCATCAAGGCTGCTCAGGCTAACACGGTCGCGTTTTATAGGAAAATCTTTTATGGTTTTAGCTCCATCACGGCTAATGCCCAGGCTTATCTGCGTGTCCTTTTCGCCCCTAAAAGTTTTGCTGATGCGCTGTACATCCAGTTTAGTGCCCGAGAAAAGTTTGCCATCTACGTTTATCACCCGGTCGCCAACAATAACACCTGCTTTGGCGGCGGGGCCACCGGTATTAACCTGGGTAATTACAAGGGTATCGCGCAGCAATTGGTATTCTAAACCGATGCCGTTAAAACCACCTTCTAAGCGTTCGTTGATAGAACGTGCTTGTTGCGCGGGCAAATAAACCGAATGTGGGTCGAGGTTTTGCAGCATTTCATTAACGGTAACACCCTCGATGCTGTCGGTATTTACCGAATCCACATACTTTTCATTTACAAGGGAGAGTACCCGGGAAATTTTATCGGGACCGGAACCAATGCCGAGTTTGAGGCCTACATTATCGCTGTCTGTAAGAACAATGCCGATACCTATTCCTATCAAAATTAAGATGATCGTCCTGAAAATTATTCCCGCAGTTCTTTTCATGTGTAAATAGCCATTGCAAATCTAATAAATAGCAGCTATTGCTTATAATTTATATCACCTTCGTTGCTTTGATGTTTTTTATTCAATTTTGTTAAAAATAAATTTAACTCCCTCTCCGAAGGAGAGGGTTGGGGATAGGCTAAAATGGAAAGAAGTACCGAAAAAGATTCTAAATACAACGGCCTGGAAAACATGCCGCTGATGGAACTTTTACAGAACATCAATAACGAAGATAAAACGGTCCCTTTGGCGGTAGAAAAAGCCTTGCCGCAAATTGAGGCGTTGGCAAAGATCACTACCGACCGCATGCGCAACGGTGGCCGCCTGTTTTACATAGGCGCCGGCACCAGCGGCAGGTTGGGCGTGGTTGATGCATCAGAGTGCCCGCCAACTTTTGGTGTCCCGTTTGATTGGGTGGTAGGCATAATAGCCGGTGGCGATACAGCCATCCGCAAAGCGGTAGAATTTGCTGAGGATAACACTACACAAGCGTGGAAAGACTTACAGGAATTTGATATAAACGAGGGCGATGTGGTGGTAGGTATTGCAGCATCTGGCACTACACCTTATGTTATTGGCGGCTTAAAAACGGCTAACGAGCATGGCATTGCCACGGGCTGCATTGTTTGTAATGCGGGCAGCCCGGTAGCAGCGACAGCCCAATACCCGGTAGAAGTAGTTACCGGCCCTGAGTTTGTAACGGGCAGCACCCGCATGAAGGCAGGCACCGCGCAAAAACTGGTATTAAATATGCTAAGCACAAGCGTAATGATACAACTGGGCAGGGTAAAAGGTAATAAAATGGTAGATATGCAGTTATCAAATGATAAGCTGATACAACGCGGCACCAACATGGTAATGGCTGAAACCGGCCTGTCAGAAAACGAAGCCGCCGCTCTTTTAAAACAGCACGGTAGTGTACGTAAAGCCGTTGATGCTTTCGAAAAATAAATAAAATGAAGTTATTGCAATTACTAATCGCCTCGTTGTTATTTGTTATTGCCGGTTGTTCGCAACCTAAAGCGCATAAGGAAACAAAAGTCTACGCTGAATTTAATAAAGCTGATAAGATGGATGAGGTAGAGTTTTGGAAAATTATAGATTATTCTTACGAGAGCTCAGCGGGAGATTTAGAAATGCAGTCAAATGTTATTATCAAAGGACTTTCGCAGTATACACCTTCGGAGATTATTGAGTTTGAAGTGATATTTACAAAAAAACTTATTGAAGCAAATGACTACAAAATAATTGCCATTAATCATATTGTTGATAGCCCTGTATCTGACGATGGGTTTTTATATTTTCGTTGTTGGCTAATTAGCTTAGGCCGAAAAAACTTTGAACAAACGATAAAAAAACCGGACTATTTAGCTCACGTGATACAAAAAGGAGTAGTTCCTGATTTTGAAAGTATGCTTTATATTTCTACTTCGGCGTATAAAAATAAAACAGGAAAGCAAGTTGAGGATGCCACATTTCCACGAGAAGTTGCTTTCCGTAGAGGACTTAATTACGAAACCGGCGGGGCGAAGATTACAGGTAAAGATTGGAAAGAAGAAGATTTACCAAAGTTATATCCAAAGCTTTGGGCTAAGTTTAACTAAGTATAAATGCACGAAATAGAACCATATTACCGCTGGCGGGATGACTATGTAGCATCAGAGGATGAGTTTTCGCCCTTTTACGCTACGCAGTATAGCGAGTTTGAGTTTGATAAGCAGGTATATAACTATTTGCTACACCCGCAGTGGGATTCATTTGGGTCTAACACGTTGTACTTAAAAGTATTGTATGTGGATTACGACCGCGGCTACAGCATCATAGAATTTATTGGCGAGTGGAACGACGCCATCAATAATGATATTATGCTGATGAAGCGCGAGATCATCGAGCTGATGATTGACCAGGGCATTACTCAATTTATCCTGATAGGCGAGAATGTGCTGAACTTCCATTTTTCTGATGACAGCTACTACGAGGAATGGTTCCAGGAGGTAGAAGATGGCTGGATAGCCGGCATCAATTTTCAGGAGCATGTTATCCGCGAGTTTAAAAGCGCCAATATAGATTACTACATCAACTTTGGCGGCCAACTTGACGAGCTTAACTGGCGTGCCTTAAAGCCCGTGCAGGTGTTTAAGCTGGTAGAAGAACAGTTAACCAAAAGGCTCAACTAATTTCATCAGATTGTAAGCTTTATAAAAGCCGCAACTTTATACGCATTAAAGCGTTTTTACTATATTCGTACAAATAATTTCTAAAAAATAAATGGAAACTAAAACCCAAGATTACGTTTACGAGAATGTAAGTTATGTAGAAAACCCAGACGCGTCCCGAAGGTTTATTGCGAATGTGTTTGTGTGGATGTTTGCCGCGCTTGCCATATCTGCAGCCTGCGCGTATTTCTTTGCCAATACAAAAGAGTTATCGGCTCTTATCCGTAACCCGGAAACCGGTGCTAACAATATATGGGGAACAGTAGTTATGTTGTCTCCTCTAATCATTGTGTTTCTTTTTAGGCCGTTGTTAGCCAAAATAAGCATTGTGGGCGTTGGCTTAATGTTCGTTGTATTTTCGGCTTTGATGGGTATCAGCCTTAGTTCTATATTTTACGCTTATCCGCCGCAATTGATTGCAAGCGCGTTTATAACATCGTCAATTGTATTTGGTGTTATGGCGGTTGGCGGTTACATCACCCACCAGGATTTGACTAAATTCGGCTCTATCCTTATCATGCTTTTAATAGGCGGTGTCGTGGCAACGGTGTTAAATGTACTTATATTTCATAGCGGAGGTTTTGACCTGATCATTAGCTATATTATGGTTGCCGTGTTTGTAGGGCTAACCGCTTATGACGTGCAAAAGCTAAAGCGCATTGGTGCCGGTATAGAGTATGGCGATGCCTCAGGCAAAAAAATGGCCGTTATGGGCGCTTTAACACTTTACCTTGATTTTATAAATCTTTTTCTCGCATTGCTTCGCGTATTTGGCGGTAACAGGAGATAGTTAGATATCTAATACAATTGAAGCCGTTTGCTGATAAAGCAAGCGGCTTTTTTGGTTTAAGAGTTTACTCACCCGGTCATTGCTTCGCTCGACCACCCTCTCTTCGCTACGCGAAAAGAGGGATGAAAATAAGCATCCCCTCTTTGCGCAGCAGAGAGGGGGCAGGGGGTGAGTTATCATTTGCACTTTACAACATTATTATTCATCTTTGTAACGCTTATGGAGAAAGACGGAGGGATTAGACCCTGCGATGTCTTAGCAACCTGTTACTTAACAAGGTGCTACATTCTACTCCGGTTAAAAGAATAACCGGGGACAGATAAGTGAAAGTCAATTTAACACCCGACTTTTCGAAATAAGTTTTTTAGTATCAGGTAATTAGTATCACGTATCAAGACTTTTCTTGTGCTGGTTATTATGCTCATGTATCGAAATTTCGGTACTTGATACCTGATAGTCGCTACTTGATACCAACAAATGGATATTAGAAAAGAATTACAAAAGCGCATACTGGTTATTGACGGGGCAATGGGCACCATGATACAGCGTTACGAACTTGCCGAGGAGGATTTCCGCGGCGAGCGTTTCCGCGATCATGCCTCCGACCTTAAAGGCAATAACGACCTGCTGAATATTACCCGCCCGGATGTGATCAAAGCCATCCATGCCGAGTATTTGGACGCGGGTGCTGATATCATCGAAACCAATACTTTCAGTACACAAAAGATCTCGCTTGCCGATTACCACCTCGAAGAACTTGACTACGAATTAAGCTACGAAGGTGCCCGCATAGCCCGCGAAGTGGCTGACGAGTATACCAAAAAAGACCCGTCGAAACCGCGTTTCGTAGCAGGAGCTGTTGGTCCTACAAACCGTACCGCATCTTTATCGCCCGATGTAAACGACCCGGGTTACCGCGCTGTTACTTTTGACGACCTTGCCGAAGCTTATTATGAGCAGGTGCGTGGTTTGGTAGATGGTGGATCGGACGTGTTACTTGTCGAAACCATATTTGATACCCTGAATGCTAAAGCGGCGCTGTTCGCTATCGACAGGTATAAAAAAGAATGTAAAGAGGCGGGTAAAGATTATCTTGCTTTCCGCGATACAGGCGGCATCATGATCTCGGGTACCATTACCGATGCGTCAGGCCGTACCCTTTCGGGCCAAACAGTAGAGGCTTTCTGGAATTCTATCAGTCATGCTAATTTGCTGTCTGTAGGGTTGAACTGTGCTTTGGGTGCAAAAGAAATGAGGCCCCATTTAGAAGAACTTTCTGCTAAGGCGGGTGTGTTTATCTCGGCGTACCCTAATGCTGGTTTGCCAAACGAATTTGGCGCTTACGATGAAACCCCGCATGAAACCGCCCACCAGGTTGATGATTTTATCAAGGCCGGGTTGGTAAACATAGTGGGTGGTTGTTGCGGCACCACGCCCGATCACATTAAATGTATTGCCGATAAGGCTGCTAAATATTCCCCGCGGTTACTTCCCGAAATTGAGCCCTATTTGCGTTTAAGCGGACTGGAAGCCGTAACCCTTACCCCCGAAACAAACTTTGTAAACATAGGTGAGCGTACCAATATCACCGGGTCGCCAAAATTTTCCAAACTTATCCTGGCCGAAGATTACGAGGCTGCTCTTGCTGTTGCCCTGCAACAGGTAGAAGGTGGCGCGCAGGTGATCGACATTAACATGGATGAGGGGATGATAGACTCTGAAGCGGTGATGGTTAAATTCCTGAACCTGGTTGCCAGCGAACCCGATATTGCCAAACTGCCCATCATGATCGATTCCTCTAAATGGACGGTTATTGAGGCAGGTTTAAAATGTTTACAGGGGAAAGGTATCGTAAACTCTATTTCATTAAAAGAGGGCGAGGAGAGTTTCAAAGAATATGCCCGTAAGATCTTGAGCTATGGCGCAGCAGCCGTTGTAATGGCCTTTGATGAAACCGGCCAGGCAGATTCATTAGCACGCCGTAAAGAGATTTGCGGCCGCTCGTATAAGATCCTGGTTGAAGAAGTCGGCTTCCCGCCCCAGGATATCATCTTCGACCCGAATATATTGACCGTTGCCACCGGTTTGGAAGAGCACAATAATTACGCGGTAGATTTTATTGAGGCTACCCGCTGGATAAAACAAAACCTGCCATACGCTAAAGTGAGCGGCGGGGTGAGTAATATTTCGTTCTCGTTCCGCGGTAACAACGTGGTGCGCGAGGCGATGCACTCTGCATTTCTGTACCATGCCATAAAGGCCGGGTTGGATATGGGTATCGTAAACGCCGGGATGCTGGAGGTTTACCAGGAGATCCCTAAAGACCTGTTGGAACTGGTTGAAGACGTGCTATTAAACCGCCGGGACGATGCCACCGAACGTCTGGTCGAATTTGCCGATACTATCAAAAGTAAGGGTAAAGAGATAGTGCGTGATGAAGAGTGGCGCAAGAACCCGGTAGAGCAACGCCTGTCGAACGCCCTTGTAAAAGGCATCATTGAGTACCTGGACGATGACGTGGAAGAAGCCCGCCAAAAATTTGCCAAACCCTTAGAGGTTATCGAAGGCCCCCTAATGGATGGCATGAATGTAGTTGGCGACCTTTTTGGCGCGGGTAAAATGTTTTTGCCGCAGGTGGTAAAATCGGCCCGTGTAATGAAAAAGGCCGTTGCTTATTTGCTGCCATTCATCGAACTGGAGAAACAACGTGTGATAGATGCCGGTGAAGATAGCAGCGGCAGTCGCGCCAATGCGGGCAAGGTTTTAATGGCCACCGTAAAAGGTGATGTACACGATATTGGCAAGAACATAGTTGGTGTGGTGCTGGCCTGTAACAACTTCGAGGTAATAGATCTTGGGGTGATGGTGCCTGCCCAGCGAATTATAGAAGAAGCAAAAAAACAGGAAGTAGATATCATCGGCTTGAGTGGTTTGATCACCCCGTCGCTTGATGAGATGGTGCATTTTGCCAAGGAGATGGAACGCCAGGGCTTTACTATCCCGCTAATTATTGGTGGGGCTACCACGTCGCGCATCCATGCGGCGGTAAAAGTGGCGCCGCATTATTCGGGTGCTGCCATCCACGTACTGGATGCATCACGCAGTGTAACCGTTTGCAGCAGCCTGATGAACCGCGACACCCGCGACGGCTACATCCAAAACATTAAAGACGAATATACCAAAGCCCGCGAAGCGCATGCCAACAAAAAAAACGACAAGCGTTTTGTAAGCATCGAACAAGCCCGCGGACAAAAGTTCCAGATAGATTTGAAAACGGTAGCACCGGCGCCATCATTTTTAGGCACTAAAGTTTTTGACGCTTATCCGTTAGAAGAATTAGTACCGTATATCGACTGGACACCTTTCTTCCATACATGGGAGTTGCGCGGCAGCTACCCCAAAATATTTGCCGATAAGTTTGTAGGCGACGAAGCCAAGAAACTTTTTGATGATGCGCAGGCATTAATGAAACGTATTGTAGATAATAAGCTATTGCGTGCAAGCGGCGTTATCGGTTTTTGGCCGGCTAATAGCGTGGGCGATGATATCGAATTATATACCGACGAAACCCGCCAACACTTACTTACCCGCATCCACACGCTGCGCCAGCAGAACGAAAAGGTGAAAGGCGAACCATATTATGCCCTGTCGGATTTTGTGGCACCAAAAGAGAGCGGCGTTGCCGATTACTTTGGAGGCTTTGCCGTAACTACAGGTATTGGTTGCGATGAACTGGTTGCCGAATTTGAGGCCGACCATGACGATTACAACAGCATTATGACCAAAGCCATCGCCGACCGCTTTGCCGAGGCCTTCGCCGAAAAAATGCACGAACTGGTACGTAAAGAACATTGGGGTTATTCCAAAGATGAGCAGTTAGCTACCGACGAACTTATCAAGGAAGAATACCAGGGCATTCGCCCGGCACCGGGTTACCCCGCCTGCCCGGATCATACCGAGAAAACCACCTTGTTTGAGATATTAAGTGCCGAAGAAAACGCCCACATGCACCTTACCGAAAGCCTCGCCATGACACCGGCAGCAGCAGTAAGCGGCTTTTACTTCGCGCATCCGCAGGCAAGGTATTTTGGTTTGAATAAGATAAGTAAAGACCAAGTGGAGGATTATTCTGAAAGGAAAAATTTATCTGTGGAAACGGTTGAGCGTTGGTTGGGGCCGAACTTGAACTATTAGGGAAGTATCAAGTAGTTAGTATCAAGTATAAAGACCGGAGCAATGCACAATTTTAAAGAGTTAAAAGTATGGAGAGCAGGGATAGAAGTGAGTAAGTCTATCTTTACAATGACCAGAAATTTCCCCGGAGAAGAACGTTATGGTTTGATATCTCAAATGACACGGGCTGCGGTTTCTGTTCCTTCTAATATTGCTGAAGGTTGCGGACGAAAATCAAATAAAGAATTACATCAATTTTTAAATATTTCGTTAGGCTCAGCTTTTGAGCTCGAAACTCAATGTATAATTGCAAAGGAGTTCGGCTATATCGATGCCAAACAACTTGAAGAGATTACTCAACAACTTACTGATATACAAAAGATGATAGATGGTTTGCAAAAAAGCCTTGATACATAATCAAGTCTTGATACTTGATACTAATTACTTGATACTAATATGAAGATTACCGAACATATCGCAAATGCAGCAGGGAAAACCTTGTTTTCCTTCGAACTTATCCCGCCACTAAAAGGGCAAAGCATCCAGGGGATCTATGATGCTATCGACCCGTTGATGGAGTTTAAGCCACCGTTTATTGATGTGACTTCGTTGCGCGAAGATTATATTTATAAGGAACACGAAACCGGTTTATTGGAGAAACTGGCTTATCGCAAGCGTCCGGGCACTATCGCTATTTGTGCCGCTATCATGAACAAATACAAAGTAGACACTGTTCCGCATTTGCTTTGTGGGGGGTTCACTAAAGACGAAACCGAGAACGGCCTGATTGACCTGCAATTTTTAGGTATTGATAACGTACTGGTTTTACGTGGCGATGCCCGCCGTGGGGATGCTTCATTTGTGCCTACGCCCAATGGCCACTGCTATGCAACCGACCTGCTAAAGCAAGTGGTGAACATGAACAACGGCGTTTACCTGCACGAACATTACGAAGGTATTTTAAAAACAGATTTCTGTATTGGTGTAGCCGGTTATCCTGAGAAACACTTCGAGGCGCCAAACTTAAAAACCGACTTTAAATATTTGAAGCAAAAGGTTGATATGGGTGCAGGCTTCATCGTTACCCAGATGTTTTTTGATAACCAAAAGTATTTCGATTTTGTTAACAGCTGCCGTGCCGAGGGTATCAACGTGCCCATCATCCCGGGTTTAAAGCCTATTACTACATCAAAACAATTGGTCAACCTTTCCAAAACCTTCCATATCGATATCCCCGAGGGGCTAAGCGATGCCATCCACGAGTGTAAGGATGAAAAGAACGTAAAAGATATTGGTATAGAGTGGATGATAGAGCAGTGTAAAGAACTGGTGAAATTCGGCGCGCCGGTACTGCATTTTTATACCATGGGTAACCCTGGTCCAACGAAGAGGATAGCGGAAGCGATATTTTAGATACAATAAGTTTGTCATGCTGAGCGATAGCGAAGCATCTAATCGCCGACATGCATCTTCGATATGCATAGTTCAATAATAGATCCTTCGCTATCGCTCAGGATGACAAGTTTTATAACAAGAGAGGCCAGACGATTAGTCTGGCCTCTCTTGTTATATTCTAAAGCGATTACTTATATCCCTTCGCCTTTCATTTTTGAAGCGGCAACCAATGCTTTGTAAGCATTAACCACGCCACCTGTTTTTGACAGGGTTGTAAAGTCGACCTTTTCGGTTGTGCTGCCCGGTTTTAAAACCATCAGGCCGGTTACCGGTGTGGCGGATGCCAGTAGGGCTTGTTTAACTTGTTTTGCCGTTAATGATGGGTAGTACTCCAATATCAACGCTGCAATACCTGTGGTAATGGGCGATGAAAAGCTGGTGCCGTCAGCGGTATTAAATTCGGCATCCATGTTTACAGATGTTACTTTAACACCCGGTGCAAAAATGTCCACATTCTTTTTACCGTAATTGCTGAATGTGCCTGCAAGATTAGCGTCAGCTTTATCGGCAGATGCGCCTACACTTAGTACGTTATCAGCATCAAGGCCCGATCCGTCCTCAAACATATCATTCGGAAACTCCGGCTTGGCATCCATATCCTGGTTGTCGTTACCCGATGCCTGGATCAGTAATACGTTTTTAGCGGCGGCATATTTAAAGGCCTCATCAACCCATGCCTTGTGCGGCGATAGTTTTTTACCAAAGCTCATGTTTATTACACGTGCGCCGTTATCAACCGCGTAGTGGATCGCGTTAGCAATATCTTTATCGTACTCATCGCCGTTAGGCACACCTTTAATAGCCATGATGCGCACGTTATCAGCAACGCCATCAATGCCATATTTGTTATTACGTACCGCGCCAATAAGGCCGGCCACGCCAGTACCATGCTCGGCATCGGCAAATTTTAAAATACTGCTGCCGTAAGGCTTGCCATCCTGCACATCCGGGTTGTCGCCAACAATACGTTTGCGGGCCTCAAGATCAGGGCTAACATCGTTGTTTAACTTAGCAAGGTATTCGCTCAGCTCATTAATGATCTTGGCGTTGGTTTCGTTGCCACCTTGCTGCTCAAAAACAGAGGCCCAAACATTTTTACTTTGTGTAATGGTATCGCTTTTAGAAGTTATCTTAATAAGGTCGGTCTTTTTAAAAGAAGCGTCGCTTTTTAAGTTAAGCGCTTTTTTAATGTACCCACTGGTAGCCATCAGCGCGTTCATCACGGGTTGTAATTGCTGGATTTCGGTTTTAGATTTGGTAAGCGTAGCATCGTGCTGTAGCTTCACCTTTTCCCAGTAGGCAAATTCCTTTTCGCTGCCTGCAGGGGCGCTGGTCAGGTTCTCGTATTTGCCTTTAAGCCTGTTGTACTCGCGTACTTCTTCCGTAGTTTCGGTGAAATCGCATTTGCCGCCGGGGCCGCCTAAAAAGTTCCAGCCGTGCACATCATCGATGTAACCATTCTTGTCATCATCAATTCCGTTACCGGGAATTTCTTTGGTGTTGGTCCAAAGCACCGGTTTAAGATCAGCCTGCGCGGTATCTATACCGCTATCTATGGTGGCAATAATAACCGTTTTGCTTTTTTTGCCTTTAACAAATAAGTAGGCCTGGTTTAAACTGATGCCGTAGTAGCCATCGGTCTTAAGGTCCATCAGGTGCCAGTTTTTTGGAAGTTCGGCAGGGGCTTTCGGGGCAACCTGCGCGGTAACATCAAAGCTTATTAAAAGGGCGGTGCTCAGTAATAGGCCCGTAATGGTCTTGCAGAATTTATACATATTTCTCTTTAGTGTTTATACTTATTATTCATTGCCAATAGCCCCCTCTAAATCTCCCCCGATATGGGACTTTTGTTTTGCTCTTTTTTTAAGCCCTCCCTTTCGGGGAGGGTTTGGGTGGGGCTGAACTGCTTAGTTTAATTACAGGTCAAATTTAATACCCTGCGCTAAAGGCAACGTTTTAGAATAGTTTATAGTATTGGTTTGTCGCCTCATATACACTTTCCATGCGTCAGATCCGCTTTCGCGGCCGCCGCCGGTCTCTTTTTCGCCACCAAATGCACCGCCTATCTCCGCGCCGGATGTGCCGATGTTAACGTTAGCAATGCCGCAATCAGAACCCGCGTATGATAGGAATGTTTCTGCCTCGCGTAAATTATTGGTCATGATGGCCGATGATAAACCTTGCGGTACGCCGTTCTGCAAATCGATGGCTTCTTCTATGGTTTGGTATTTGATGAGGTAAAGGATAGGAGCAAAGGTTTCGTGCTGAACGATCTTGTAATGATTCTCTACCTCGGCAATACAAGGCTTAACATAACAGCCCGATGCATAGGCGTCGCCTTCCAGCTTGCCACCTTCAACCACAAACCTGCCACCCTCGGCTTTGCATTTTTCGATAGAATCCAGATACAAAGCAACCGCATCCGTGTCTATCAGCGGGCCCATGTGGTTATGCTCGTTCAGCGGGTCGCCAATTTTTATTTGCGCGTAGGCCTTAACCAATTTTTGTTTAAACGCATCGTAAACCGTTTCGTGGATAATGAGCCTGCGGGTACTGGTGCAACGCTGCCCGGCGGTACCCACCGCGCCAAATACGGCACCAATAAGCGACATGTCCAAATCCGCGTTTTCTGTGATGATGATAGCATTGTTACCGCCAAGCTCTAAAAGGCTTTTGCCCAAACGCGCGCCAACAGCAGCACTTACCGCCTTGCCCATACGGGTAGACCCGGTTGCCGATACCAATGGTACGCGGGTATCGTTGCTCATTAATTCGCCTATCTGGCGGTCGCCGATGATAAGGCAGCTAACGCCTTCATCTATATTATTCCTTTTAAAAACTTCCTGCGCGATGTGCTGGCAGGCAATGGCCGTTAAAGGTGTTTTTTCTGATGGTTTCCAGATGCAAACATCGCCACAAACCCAAGCCAGCATGGCATTCCAACTCCAAACCGCTACCGGAAAATTAAAGGCCGAGATCACGCCGACAATCCCCAACGGTTGGTATTGCTCATACATGCGGTGCTCCGGGCGTTCGCTGTGCATGGTTAAGCCATATAACTGGCGACTAAGCCCCACCGCAAAATCGCAGATGTCTATCATTTCCTGCACCTCGCCGTAACCTTCCTGCAGGCTTTTGCCCATCTCGTAAGATACCAGGGTGCCAAGTTGTTTTTTATTTTCGCGGAGCGATTCACCAATCTGGCGGACTATCTCGCCACGTTTTGGTGCCGGGATGGTGCGCCATGTTTTAAACGCCTTTTGGGCGGTTTCTACCACGGTGTTATACTCATCAGCAGTAGCAAACGTTGCTGTGGCTATTTTTTTACCATCTGTTGGCGATATGATATCTTTAGCTTCGGCGCCGGCGTTGCTGCCCCAATTGCTGCCCGTACTAAAGGCATGGTTTATATCGTTAATATGTAAATGTTCAAGAATATCTTTTATTGCTAAGCTCATAATTGGTACTTTTGTCAAAGGTAAAAATCTTTAGGGCAATTAATCAACTCATCAACTGCCGGCATAAATGCTTTTCATTTATTATCAGCCATTTGTATTAGCGCGTGTTAATAATGTTTGTATGTTGAAAACTTAATTGACTTATAGAGGCTTATTATTGTAATTTGAACTCATGTTTAAGCCTTGCGGATAAACATCCGTCGGCAAATATGGTGTTCTGCAAATAAACTTGAATGGAAGAAGAATTTGATTTTGGTTTTACCGAAGATCCAAAGTTTTCGGTAGAACGGTACGAAGAAATGATCCGCAATCATGACCAGTACTTTTTTGACGCCCAGGCGTTTGAGAACATTATAGACTACTACATAGAAAAGAACGACCCGGCAAAAGCGCTGCAGGTATCAGAGTATGCCCGCAACCAGCACCCATTTGCAGCGGTTTTCCTGATAAAACAAGCCCAGTTGCTGGTAGTTACCAACCGCGCGAGCGAGGCGTTTGCCGTGCTGGATAAAGCCGCCATGCTGGAGGCGAGCGATGCCGATATTTACATCATCCGCGGTAACCTTTACGAGAGTATGGAGCGCAATATCGAGGCTTTGGAAAACTACGAAAAGGCGCTTGACCTTTCGGAAGAAACAGACGAGATACTATTGCATATTGCCTACGTTTACCAAAACATGGGCGATTATGATACCGCGATAACCTACCTAAAATTGTGCCTTAAACAAAACATGGAAAACCAGGATGCGCTTTATGAGCTGGCATTTTGCTACGATGTTTTAGACAACCAGGAAGAGAGCGTTCAGTTTTACCAGCAATACATCGATAACGAGCCCTATAGCTATGCCGCATGGTACAACTTAGGAAACGCATACACCAAGCTTAGCCTGTTCGAAAAAGCTATCGACGCTTACGATTATGCAATCCTGATCAAAGACAGCTTTGCATCAGCTTACTTTAACAAAGGTAACGCCCTGGTTAACCTGGAGAAATATGCCGAAGCGATTGAGGTGTACCGACAAACGTTTGAGTACGAGCAGCCCAATGCCGATACGTATTGCGCTATAGGCGAGTGTTACGAAAAGCTGGAGCAGATGGACGAGGCGCGTTCGTTCTACAAAAAATCAGTCAAGATGGACCCTAAACTGGCAGATGCCTGGTTTGGTATCGGCGTGACACTCGATTTTGAAGAGCGCTATTTTGAGGCCCTGCACTTTTACAAAAAAGCGTTAGACCTTGATATTGCCAATGCCGACTATTGGTTTGCCATTGCCGATGCAGAGTACAAGCTTGGCCACATGAAGGAATCTGAAGATGCCTACGAGAAAGTAGTGGAACTTAACCCGCTTGACGTGGATGCCTGGCTGGATTATTCGTCTATCATGTATGAGCAAAAACGCCTGGTTGATGCCATCGAAGTAATATCGCAAGCTATCAAAAACAACCCGGATGCAGCAGAATTGTATTACCGTATGGTAGCTTACCTGTTTGCCAAAGGCGAGTATAATGAAGCATTGAACTACCTGGAGATGGCTTTAGCGTCTGACCCGGAGAAGCATTATATCCTGTTTGATTACCTTCCACAGCTTCAGGAAAATAAGGTGATTGTTGATATCATTAACCGATACAGTAAGTAAGAGATTAGAAACCGGTGATCAGAGATTAGTAAGAAATCAAATTCAACTAATTATAACCAATAAAATGTTGAAAAGGCCGGACGAATAACTCGTTCGGCTTTTTTGTTGGTCTTTGTTTTTACTCCCCGTGGGAGGGTTAGGGAGGGGGCGAATAAATTGACTGATTCTTTTCGACGGGTTACCTACTATAATTTTATAACACTGTGGTGGCAACATTTTGTCAGTAGTGTGTTTTTAATAAATACCTGATTGTTAGCTATTTATAAAATAATAAATGCGTTCACGGCCGTGAACGTGAACATTTGGGCGATCCGGGCGGCGAATTAGATTCCGCGCCCTCTTTTCGCAGCAGTTGGCGTGAGTAAAGTATCAAACAACCCCATCCCTCATTCGTTAATCATATAAACCGAATAATTATGAATACTCCAGATAGCCCAACACCCGACCCGAAAGTTAACGCGGCCGAACAAGATGTGATCACCAATAAGGATGATACCGAAAAAGCGACCAACAACGACGGTGCCGTAGCCGATATGGATGGCATCACCGAAACCCTGAGCGAAAGCGAACCCGCCACCGACTTAAACGCGGATAACCAGATCACCAACAACGATAGCGCAGGCACGGATCAAGTGGAGCAAGATGAGCAGTTTTAGATCAACATAATCAAACACCTAACAGCAGCCCAAATAAGGTTGCCGTTTTTGTTTAGGGATTAGCGCAATAATAAATACCCTGTAGACGGTATTTTTACCGGCGTAAAAAGTGTTATTTTTATTTCACGTATTTTAGGTGTGTTGAAATACTATTAACATGGTAATACACGCGTGCACAACCTAATACCCCTAAACCAAATGGAAGTTGTAAAAAGTATTTTTATTGTTGATGATCACCAAATGGTTATTGACGGCCTTAGGCTAATAATCGATACCATTAATGGGTTTGATATTGTTGGCGAAAGCACCAGCGCCCCACACGCCCTGGATATACTTGCCACTACCCACGCAGATATTTTATTAACCGACGTAAGCATGCCCGAAATGAGCGGCATCGAACTTACACGGTTGGTTAAAAAGAAATTCCCGCATATTAAGATCATCGCGCTATCTATGTTTAGCGAAAGCCAGGTAGTTGCCGAAATGATAGACGCGGGCATCTCCGGCTATATCCTTAAAAATACCGGCAAGCAGGAACTGATTGAAGCTCTTAATAAGGTATCATGTGGCCAAAACTATTTTGGGCCGGATATTACGCTGCAACTCATGAAATCCTTCAAACGCAACCAGGACGAAACATCCCGCCTTACCGACCGTGAGATTGAGATCATCAGGATGATTGAGCAGGATTTTGGCAATAAGCAAATTGCCGATATGCTTTTCATCAGTGAGCGCACGGTTGAGACGCACCGCAAAAACATCCTCCGTAAAACCAATACCCAAACTGTGGTAGGCCTGCTTAAGTATGCTTACGAACGTAAGATCATCTAATAGTACCCTGTAACCATTCTACAATTTTTTAATTGCGGTTAGTACGTAGTAAAATATGCCCTTTTAAGGTGATTGTACCTCGTAGTGGTTTTCGTCAACTTTGTTTCGACAAACAACCACTTAAAACAAACACGATGAAAAAACTTAGACATGCATTAATACTAACAATGCTAATTGCCGTAAACGCGGTATCATGTAAAAAAGACGACGGCGGCACTAACAACAACGCAGGTGGCTCGGCTACAGTTACTGCAAGTAATTATGGTTTCGACGGTACCGCGGGTGCTTCATTTAAAAGCACAAAAGCCGGCATTGTACAAGTAGGGAATCTTTGGACGCTTAGCGCGATTAAAGATGGCAGTAACGAGTCTGTTTCTATTGTACTGGGTAATGTTACATCAACAGGTACTTACAAGTTAGACCAGGATAACAATGATGGCAACGGCGCTATCATGTTAAAAGATTTTAACAGTCCAACAGGTGTTGGCAGCTACAGTACAGACCTACCGGCAACAGGCGGCATGAAAGGCGGTGGCGAAGTTATTATCACCAAATTAACAAGCACCGAAGCCGAAGGTACATTCTATATTGTTGCCCATAACAGCGCAGGTAAAGATGCTTTTGTTGAACAAGGCAAATTTTCAGGAACTTTAAATAAACGATAAGATCAACTAAACCTTACGATAAAGCGTCCCCGGCTTCCGGGGGCGCTTTATTTATTTACTGTGAGCGAATAACCAGGGGATAAGCTGTGGCTCGGCAAAGGCGTCGTCCCAGCTATTATGGTCATCGTTGGGGTAAATGGTAAATTTGGGGTCGGCACCGGCGGCTTTAAGGGCATCAACCACCACCTGCGAGTGATCGAAAGGTACCACGCTGTCCTTTAACCCGTGGAAGATCCACAAGGGAGTTTTCTTAGCGTACTTGCTTACGTTGTTGGTGTTATCGCCACCGCATATGGCAAAAGCCGCGGCAAAGGTGTTTGGTTTGCGCCTCAGCATTTCAAACGCACCCATACCACCCATGGAAAGGCCGCCGATATACAATTGCTTTTTATTTACAAATGGTTTGTCCAGAAAATTATCTACTAAACCTAATAAGGCGCTCATGGCTTTTGTAGGTTCGCCGCCTTCCTGGAAATTGAATATGTATTTGCCTGCGTCGTTTTTGTCAATTTTTACGTTAGACCAAAACCCATCTACCGGGCATTGCGGGAAAACTACTATAGCCGGGTAATTCTGGCGGATGGTATCATTCAGGAATAATTTGGGGCCGTATTTTATTTGCGACTCGTTGTCGTTACCTCGTTCACCTGCACCATGCAGCACAATAATGAGCGGATATTTTTTGTTCGGGTCGAATTTTTTGGGGAAGAGGATACGGTAAGCCAGCGTATCTTTTTTGGAAGTATATGAACCCTTATCAAATGCCGAATTAACCTGCCCCTGCGCTAAAAAAGGAAATGCCAGGTACATAATACCCAGCATTGCCAATATTCTTACTTTTTTAATAATCATAGTAAACGTTTAATGTGGTTATCCCTACTAAACGTAAATAAACCGGTTTCGATTTAAATCAACCTATTTATTTTTTAATGCGGTTACCGCTGTGCTTTTAAAATCCAGCTTTTTGAGGCCGTTTTGGATCTCGGGAGCACTCATAAATAAGTTCCACAACAAGCCACTGCGATAATTCTCTATCATCACGATAATAGGTCCCTGGTCGATAGCCAGGTATGATTTTGCATACCAGTCTTTAGATTCGCTGAAGGCGTCGGTAAAACCATATTCGCCCCAAATCTTATCGCCAAGGTCATAATAGAAATGGCGCAATGCTTTCATCGAATACTCCGGCGTGTACGGGAATGCCGACAAAGCCGCGGTAGGTGTAATTACACCCAGATCATTATCCGGCGAGTGTGCGTTATACCCTTCGTAATTATCGCTGGCAGTTAAGCCCCATGAGTTTTCGCCATAGCCCTTAAACTTTTTAGGGTTATCTATACAATAGGCGCGGTTGATAAGCGTATGGTTAAGGTTCTGCTCCCAGTAATTGGCATAACGGTCGCTTAAGCCTCTAGGGTTAAGCCCAAGGAATGAATATTGCGAAAAGAACAACGGGCCGCCATAGGGGAAACCCAAAGGCAATTTGTAGCCGTAATAGGTATTGCCGTTCTTAAAAAAGTCGCTTTGTGCCCAACCGCGGTGGTAAACATCGGCAGTAACGGGGTAGCGGTCGGCCGATGCGGCAAGGATGTAGGTGATCAAACACTCATTAAAACCACGGATTGGGAAGTTCATAGCCCAGCCGTTGTTGGGGCTCCAGTGCCAGTACAGGTTGTCGCGCCCTTCGTGTGTGTACCAGCTCCACTCTGTTTCGCCCCAGATCCAGCTGATAACATCGCGTATGCGGCGTTCTTTTGGCGTATTGGCGGTGTAATATTGTTTAGCGCAGATAAGCCCTTGCAGCAAGTATGCGGTCTCTACCAGGTCGCCGCCATCGTCCTTACGGCCAAAGCGGATAGTTTTACCGGTTTCGCCGTTTAGCCAATGTGGGAATACGCCATGGTAAGCATCGGCCCGGAATAAAAACTCAACGATCTTCAGCATCCGGTCGACTGATTGTTCATGGGTGATGAACTTGCGGTGATCGGCTGCTATCATGGCCATAACGCCAAAACCAGAGCCACCAATGGTTACTACTTCATTTCCATAATCGAAAGAGGTATTGCTGCGCTCGCGGGCAAGACCGCTAACGGGGTGCCCAAAATCCCAAAAGTAACGGAACGTTTGGCGCTGTACTACATCTAAAAGAGCGCTATCGCCTAAATTTTTAATGATGCCTACGGGCTTTATGCCATCTTGTTTAGCGGTCGGCTTTTGTGCCATGCCGTAAACAGATGCCATTGCCAGGCAGGCGGATATTATTACTTTCTTCATTAGTGGATCTGTTTAAAAAACTGCGGGTTAGTTTGAGATAGCAGTTTTTAATTCTTATAAATTAGGGCTGGTAAAGCCTAAACCTTTCATGCCGGTTTTAATTTCGGGGCAGCTCATAAATAAATTCCACAGCAAGCCGCTTCTGTAATTCTCTATCATCACGATGATAGGCCCCTGGTCAATAGCCAGGTACGAATCTGCAAACCACGGGTTATTTAAGTTATACGCGTCGTAAAAGCCGTAAGGCCCCCACATTTTGTCGCCCAGTTTATAATAGAAAAATTTAAGCGCCGCCATTGATTCTGTTGGCGTATATGGTAACGATGAGATAGCCGCAGTAGGCGCAATTACACCAACATCATTTGTTGGCGAACTGGCTGTGTAGCCACCTTCAATATCGCTTGCGGTTAAGCCCCAACTTTCGGTGCTATAGCCATAGTACCCTTTGGGGTTGGCAACAGTGTATTTGTAATTGATTTGGCTATGTGCTTTATTCTGTTCTTCGTAGTTAGCGTACGCATCGCTTAAGCCATTCGGGTTGATACCCAGGAATGAATAATGTGCAAAGAATAACGGGCCGCCCTGCGGTGGGCCTAAAGGTAGTTTTAAACCATAATAAGTGTTGCCATTCTTCATACTGCCATTGCCTGCCCAGCCCTGGTCATAAACAGCTTTTGGCACACTGTGCGTAGTAGACGAAGCCGCCAATACGTAAGCGATCAGTCCCTCGTTCCAGCCGCTAATTTTCATGTTGATGGCCCAACCGTTGCTGGGGCTCCAGTGCCAGTATAATACGTTTTGATCGCCCTGCCTAAACCAGTCCCACTCTACGTTGTTCCAAAGCGTGCTGATATCTGCGCGCAGGGTTGTTTCATCATTACCCGCACCGTTAAAATACTGGCGGGCGGTAAGCAGGCCCTGCATCAGGTAGGAAGTTTCTATCAGATCGGCACCATTATCCAACGCGCTAAAAGGCTGTACCGCGCCTGTAGCGCCGTTTAACCAATGCGGGAACGCCCCATGAAAAGTTTGGGCCTTTGTTTTCAGGAAACCTACTATTTTTTGCATGCGGGCCAAACCCTCGGCACGACTGATAAACCCGCGGTTAACACCAACCACCATCGCCATAATACCAAAGCCCGAGCCGCCCGTAGTAACCACATCGCCCGATGTATTACGCTCGCGGGCGAGGCCGCTGGTTGGGTGCCCAAAATCGTAGAAATACTTAAAAGTTTGTTTCTGAACCAGATCAAGCAGCTGGTTGTCTGATATGGTAGTAAATTTATTAGTAGAATCGATACCTGTGGCAAGGGCAACGTTTACGCCGGATTGCAGCGCGCCATCTTTTGAAGACCTTAGCGTCGTGCTTACATCCAAAGTGTATTTACTGATAACCGCAAGCGTAGGTTTTATAACTATGGTATTGTCGCTATCCTCGTAGCTGGTAGCGAAGCTTACCGCCACGCCCGCTTTATCTTTTAAGCTTACAGCTGATGCAACAGTTGCCTTATTTACCGGGGTAGAGAAGGTTATTTTGATAACCGGGGTTTTGTTAACGTTGGCATAGGTGTAACCATTAAATACACCGTTTACCTTTAGGGCATCAAAACTGAACGACGAAGGCGTTATGGGTTTAACAGGATCTGGTGTTGGCGTGTTGCCACCTTTACTGCATGCAAAAAAAACCATCAATAAACTTAAGCCGGCAAAAATCTTTAAATCTCTCATCATCAATACATCTTGGTAATCAATTGGCCTGCAACCAAATTTCAAAAAAAGAGGCTGCCCGGCTATACACCGAACAACCTCATACTCAATCAAATGTTTACTTTCCTCGTCCTTCGAGTTTAGCAATAGCGCCAACTTCTTTGTCAGATAGTGCTTTGCTATATATTCTTACTTCGTCAATAGAACCTGTTAAAAAACTTGCCCAGCCTTCAGCACCGTGGGTTGTTGTTTGGCTTGGCGTGGTCATAAACTGCGGTGCGCCAAATACTATGTTACCCTGGTTTTTAAAGTTTAAAGGGCCTGTAACACCTGGAAACGCCTGGTTAACAATGCGTGTACCATTCATATAAACTTTACAGGTTGCTGTAGCTGCATCATAAGATACCGCGAAGTGTACAAATTTATCGAACCAGTTTTTTGTGCCATTAACTTCTAAGGTTTTATCATCGGTACCATTAAAAATGTGGATCCGCAATAAACCGTTGTCGTTTGTGCTACCGTTCTCGAAAAATATTTCGATGTTGCCCCAAAAGCCGGCTTTGTTTGCTAATGAAAAAACAGGTACGATACCCACAGTTGGTGGCGGGGTGTTGATCCACTCGGCAAATGTGAAGCTTGTTAAGCTGGAGACAGCGGCAGACGGCGCTGTTAACACATAGCTATTTAAAGCGCCTTGTAAAGCACCGCCTTTAACACCTGTACTAAAGGTTGTACCTGTGTTAGTACCGGCAACCTTTGAAACGCTATCAACCAAATTGCCATCAAAAGACCATTTTGCAACAAGGCTTTCGGGAGCGACTTCGTTTGAGCTGGTGAAACCATCAATACTTAACGGCGGGGCGTAAGAAGATGGGTCGAATTTTTTTTGACATGATGATAGCGCGGTACTTACAAGTGCCGCCGCTATTAAACATATATTTAATTTTTTCATTTTATGTAAAGGTTAAAATTAATTGTATCCCTGGTTTTGAGTTAATACGCCAAAGCTTAAGTCTATCTCGTTCTGTGGGATAGGCCAAACTTCGTTTTTGTTAGCTTTCCAGCCTTTAGGGCCAAATACGGCTAACCCACGTCCCTGGCGTATAACGTCAAAGTAGCGGTCATACTCTTGTGATAACTCAACCCTTCTTTCTTTCCAGATAGCAGTACGTAAGGCTTCCTTATCGGTTGTGGTAACTTTTGGTAAAACTGCGTTGTTACCGCCCCTTGCTCTTGCCCTAACCAGTTCAAGGTCTGCGAGCGCCGTAGTAGCGTCGCCAAGTTCATTGGCTGCTTCAGCATTCATTAACAATACATCAGCATAACGTATCACGCGGATATTTTGCTGCACACCTTCGTTGTAACCGTTTACGAACATGCTAAACGGCACGTAAGCTTTTTGGTTATACATTGGGTTATCACCGGTTGCCGGTATCGCATCACCCTCGGGCGTAGTTTCGCCGCGGAAAATGATAGATGCATCACGGCGGGGGTCGCCTGTTTCAAATGCATCCGCAAGGCTTTGGGTTGGTACATTAAAGCCCCAACCACCACCGGTTACACCCCTTACACCCTGTATTTGCGAATACTGAGAATTTGATGCAGCAGGGTTACCCGGTATAAGGTCACTCTGGATCTCAAATATCGATTCCACATTGTTCTCGTTATTGGTCCTGAACATTTGCTCGTAATTAGGGAACAATGAGTAACCTAAGCCTTTTACCTGGTTGGTAAACGATAAAACATCAGCCCATTTTTGCTGGTACATAGCAGCTTTAGCGTGTAACGAAAGCGCTGCGCCTTTAGTGATCCGGCCCGCATCGGTAGCGGGATAGGTGGCAGGCAAAATAGCGGCAGCGTCTACAAGGTCTGTTTCTATTGCAGCCCAGACCTGCGCTTTTGGCGTACGCGGAATGTTATACTCACTTGCATCTTTTGGTGGAGCAAGGCGCAAAGGCACATCGCCAAAGGCCCTAACCAACCTAAAGTAAGCGTAGGCCCTTATGAATTTACATTCGGCAATGTAACGGGCCTTTAAATTAGCATCCATTTCAATTGCAGGCACACGGGTAATAACCTGGTTTGCAAAGTTGATTGTTTTGTATTCGCCACCCCAAAAGTCACCAAGCTGGCCCTGGCCTGCGGTTACAGTAAAATTGTCGTAATCGTTCATGTAAGTGGCGTCAGTTGCGCTGCTGCCTTTTTCAGTATCGTCAGAACCAACACTTTCAATTGCCATAGGGGCAAAGGCAATGTTTGTCCACTCGTGCAGGTTAGCATAAGTGGCGCTTACTGCGGCCTTGGCATCATCGGCAGTTTGCCAGAATTGAGTTGCCGGCTGTTGCGCCTGGCGGGGTACATCTAAAAAGCTTTTTTTACAGCTTTGCGATAATATAAGAGATGCAAAAAGTGCAATACCTGCTGCTTTATGCAATATGTTTTTTGAGTAATTCATTTTTAATTAAATTAAAAAGTAACGTTAACACCAAAGTTATAAGTAGCGTATAACGGGTACACGCTTGCATCGATACCTGCACTGCCGGGGCCACCACCAACTTCGGGGTTAAAGCCTTTGTATTTAAAGAAGTTTAACGGGTTTTGCGCGTTAGCGTAAACTCTTAAACGTTTAATACCGATAGTATTTAGCATCGAGCTTGGCAAGGTGTAACCCAATTGCGCGTTCCTAACCCTGAAATAAGCACCGCTTTCTACATAAAAAGAGTTTGGTGCCGAGTTACCGGTTGACCCTACGTTTGCTGATGGGTATGTATTTGAAGTACCCGGCCCATGCCAGCGGTTGTCATAAAAGTCTTTCGTGTAGTTTTCGTTTCCAAAGCGGTAGGCAATGTTTGCGTTGTAAACATCAACACCTGCAAGGCCCTGAAAATCTAAAGCCAGATCGAAGTTTTTGTAGCCAAAGCTGGTATTAAAACCGTAGTTGTATTTAGGGTTAGGGTTACCTAACACCACGCGGTCTTTACTGGTAATAGTTCCGTCCCCATCGGTATCGGCATATTTAAAGTCGCCGGGCTGTGCGCTGGTTTGGCCGGATGATGCAACCTCAGCTGCGGTTTGGAAAATACCCACAACTTTGTAACCGTAAAACTGGCCAATTGGCTCGTTAACTACTGAACGTGTTGCTAAAGCACCGTTTGCTATACCATCACCACCCTGATATAACGGGTTTTTGCCCGATACAACTTCAAGCAATTTATTGTTGTTGATACCAATATTACCGCTAACCGAGTAAGTGAATTCGCCGGCAGTTCCTCTCCATGTTGCAGAGAACTCTAAACCGCGGTTACGGATCTTAGCCTGGTTGCCAATTAAACCACCCGAAGTACCTGTTGAAGATGGTACAGGGATAACAAAAATAGCGTTGTTGGTTGTACGGTTATAGTAATCAGCCTCAATAGTTAAATGGTTATTAAACATTGCCGCTTCTAATCCAATGTCGGTACCTACGCCAATTTCTAAACGTAAAAGTTCCGGCTGTACGGTATTGTAACTCGCGCCCTGGTAAGGCACGCCGCCAAACACCGCGGTTAAATAAGGGTCGCGTGCTATGGTTGGGGTTAACGGGTTATAAGGGATACCTGCGTTACCTACTTTACCCCAGCTGCCCCTTAGTTTTAAAAGGTCAAAAACGTGCTGGTCTTTCATGAAATCTTCTTTGGTGATAACCCAACCCGCACCTATTGAAGGAAGCGTAGTGTGTAAGAAATCGCCGTAGAATTGTGAAGCGGCATCATCACGGATAGAGGCGTTTAACAGGTACTTATCTTTAAAAGCATAATTGACACGGCCAAAGTATGATGAAGCCGTATTTAATGAACCACCATCAGTAGAGGTACGGTTTGTACCAAGTGACAAGTAAAGGTTTTCATCGCCACCGCCCGGTACATTCTCTGCACGGCCGTTAAATGTATAACCCTGGTTGCGTTGCGCGGTTTGGCCGGCTAATACCGAAATTCTGTGATCGCCAAATTGGTTATCGTACGTCAATGTATTTTCAACGATCCAGTTGCGGGTTTCGGTCCTGTCCTGGCTTAATACGCTGGTAGTGTTACGTTGCTTTAAGGTAGCAACATATAATCCGTTGTAGTTTTTAACTTCTGCCTGGCCAAAATCGCCACCTCCACTTGTTTTAAAGTTGAAGTGTTTTAAGAACGTTAACTGCGCGTATACATTACCTGTAAAACGGAAGTTAGTTGACCTTTGGTTGAAAAAATCAAGTGAGGCTTGCGGGTTGTAGTTATTGCCATCCCCCAGGTTGTAATCACTTGGATCACCGTAAGCGCCATCGGCATAATAAACCGGCACAACAGGCGCTGCGCCATAAACTTCGTGGAATATGCCACCGGGGATATCTTTTGATTTGCTGTATAAACCGCTTGCACTTACACCTAATTTTAGGTTTTTGTACGGTTGGTAGTCATCTGTTAAACGCATTGTATAGCGTTTGTAGTTGTTGGTTTTGATGTTACCGTTTTGGTCAAGTATCCCTAATGACAAGTTGTAGCTCGATTTTTCGGCACCGCCGTTTATCGATACCTGGTGGCTTTGTACGAATGCGTCCCTCAGTATTTGTTTAGACCAATCCGTACCCGTGCCATAACTGTTAGCGTCGCTAAATAATGGTGTAGAGCCATTGCTTGCAAACAGTTCATTAATAATGGTAGCATATTCGGTAGCATTAGCCATTTTTACCGGGTTTGTAACCGATTGCCAGCCCGCGTAACCGTTGTAATTAACAGTAGTAGTGCCTTTTTTCCCTTTTTTGGTAGTAACCAAAACAACACCGTTGGCCGCTCTGATACCGTAGATAGCTGTACTCGAAGCATCTTTAAGGATGCTCATGTTTTCAATATCCGAAGGATTAAGAAAGCTGATATCATCGTACCAAACACCATCAACTACGTATAGTACGTTAGTGTTACCATATATGGTACCCGCGCCACGTATCACTACTTTTGGCGATGCCCCCGGCGAACCTGAGTTGGTGATCTGCACACCTGCCACTTTACCTTGTAAAGCACTTAGCGGGTTAATAGATGCTTGTTTTGAAATTTCTTCGCCTTTAACTGATGCTACCGAACCGGTTACATCAAGTTTGCGCTGAACGCCGTAACCGATTACAACTACGCCCTGCAACTCGTTGGTTGCGCTTAATAGTGATACATCGATATTGGTACGGCCAGATATTAAAACGTCTTGCGTGGTATAACCTAAGTAGGATACCTGCAGTGTTGCATTTGATGCGGCACTTACCGTGTAAATACCATTGACATCAGTTTGAGAGCCTGAGGATGTACCCTTTACAGCAACTGATACGCCTATAAGCGCTTCCCCCGTTTTTGCATCAGTAACCTTACCTTTAATAGTAACGTTTTGTGCAAATAGGGCAGTTGAGAAAAAAGTAAACAATAGGAGCAAGCCCGAGATTGTGTAAATTCTCTTCATAGTGGTTAATAAATTTTAAGTACTGGTTTAATTGGTTCTTGAAGCCTCGAAGTTGAGGAGATAATATAATTTAAGCAAATAATGCAACTCTACATTAATACATCAACCCTCAAATACTTTCACAAATACTTTAAGAAAGAAATATAAATACTTGATATACACCAATTTAGCGAGGTGTTTTGCTTGGCTTGCATACTACAGATATTATGCAAGCATAGTAGTAGGAAAGTAGGGGTATGAGAGGTAATGATGTAGTGTTATAACTCGATGAGAAACTCTACCAAGTTCTTGTCATGGTCGAGATTGAGCTTTTTACGTAGCCTGTAGCGCCTTATTTCTACGCCGCGTAACGAAATGTTCAATAACGATGCCATTTCTTTACTGCTCATGTTCATGCGCAGGTAGGCGCAAAGCTTTAAATCGTTGGGTACCAGGTCCGGGTGGCCATATTTAAGTTTTTTGAAAAAGTTTTCGTGCGCCTCGTTAAAGCTATTTTCAAAAACATTCCAGTCGCGGTCATCGCTCATTCCTTGCTCAATAACCTTGTGGATCTTTTTGAGCTGATCTTCTGACAACTTTTTGCCGGTGCTATCTTTAAAATGGTCTATCTCGTCACTTATTTTTTGAAGCAGTTCGTTCTTGTAGACGATATTCATGGCCGAGTTTGCCAGCTCGCGGCTCTTGCTTGCAAGATCAGCCTGCAATTGCTCGTTTTTAATAGTTACGATATGCTGCTCATTAGCAATTGCTTCGCGCTGTAAAAATTCTTCTTTTTCGCGTTGCAGTTTATCCTGAATCTCGTGTTGGTGGCGCAGTAGTTTCAGCAGGTAGTATTTGCGGATAGCGTAGTATATCAAAGCTGCCATAATCAAATAAAATACGATGGCAGCCTTACCCGCATACCATGGTGGCAAGACCTCGAAGGTAAATGTGGTTATACCCGATATGTTTTGGTCGTTAATTTTAGCACGTACTTTAAAATGGTAAGTGCCCTGGTTAAGGTTGGTAAATTCTTTTTGGCTTTGCGCGCTCCAATCGCTCCACTGGTGCGAATAGCCCTCCAGGTAGTATTGGTATTTTATTTTCGACTGCTTATAGTAAGGTAGCGAATATGCAATTCGGATATTGTTTTGATTGAAGGGGATGGCTATCTCGTTGTCATCGCTGTTCATATCCGTTATTACCGATGTTTTGTCGGTGATATTGTCTACCTGGCGTATCAGTACCGGTGGCAACTTCAGGCTTGGCTGGCGCGATACATCTTCATCATTTAATATTACAAAGCCATCGTCGACACTTATCAGGTAGATCTGGTTATTGATCATGCTGATGTTCTCGTAATTCTGCACCATTTGGCCGTTAAGCATACTGAAACGGTTAGAATCGATAGTAAGCGTGCCGGGCACGGATAGGTCTGCCAGTGCCACGCGCCCATGGTTGATGAACCAATATTTTTTGCCGATGGCTGCTATTACTTTATTTGATGATTGGAAAGTGTTTAGCTTTTTATTTAGCTGCTGATATTTGTAGAACCTGTCCGTAATGTCATCGTAAACATAAAAGCCTGAATCGGAGGAGAATACAATGCGGTTATCCAGGTTAAAAACACCCACATTATAGCTGTCGGGCAGGCCAGAACTTTTGTCGTAATACTTTTGTGTTATTACCTTTTTACTATCAGCACTTAACGTTACTTTGTAAATACCTTTATAGGCGTGGCTTATCCAGATCTGGCCTTTGTTATCCTGCTCCACATAGCGCGAGGGTTCGCCAAAGCCCTCTACCCTATGGTCGAAAACCCAGTTACCAACTGCATCTTTATTATATATGATAAGGCCTGTGTATGTACCCTGGATTAATTGATTTGTATTGAATTTTTTAAGTGTCCACCCGCCGCTTAGCGATGTTATTTTGGTGATAGATGCTCCGTTTACCTGAAAAGTGCCGTCGTTATGGCCGCAAAGCAATTTGCCATCTTGCAGCGATAGGTCCCATACTTGGCCTTGCGAGCCGGGGATAAGCTTAAAGTCGAAAGATTGCAACGGGGTTTTTGTGCCGTGGTTTATCCAATCGCTGTAAAAAAGGCCCTGGTTTGTGCCCAGGTAGATCTTATTATTGAATATTATACTGGAGTACACCGTGCCAAAGCGCCCCGTTTTGTCAAAGTAAAAATAAAGTGGTGAGTTTACTTCGATCCTGTCGATACCGTTATCGAGCCCCGCCCAAAGGTTTTGTTCGGCATCGGTGTATAAACTCAACACTGTGTTGTTTTGCAACCCGCTGGATTTGTTGATGTGCTGCACCACATTGCCCGCGGTATCGATAATGACAATACCGTTTAAAATAGTGCCGTAAGCAAAGTATTTGCCGGGTATAGTAGCGCCATTGTTAAGCTGGTAATTTTTAAGAAAATCATTTGCCTGGTTTTGCCATAGTTTTATGGTAGTACCATCGTATATAAACAAACCGTTTTTGGCAGTGCCAATAAGGTATTTATTTTGGGAAAATGGGAGGATGGATAGTATCCTGCTGCCTAAAATATTACTGCCGTTTACATAAATGAGTTTATTATTTTTTAGTTCGAACAGGCCTGCATCAACCTGTTCCACAAAATATCGGTTGCCTGTTTTAAAAAGGAACAGGAATGGTTTAGGGGCTTTTATGACATTTATTTTGCCATTACTGTAAATGTAGATGGAGCCAAACGATTGAAAGATAACCCTATTATTATCGACATAGATCTTCCAGGTTTCTTCTGTTACAGGCTGGTGTTTCTTTGGAACAAGATGGGTAAGGGAATTGTATTTGAGGAAGCCTTTTTTATTGTTTTCCCAGTAACCGAATTCGCCAAAGCCGCCAGAGTAAATTTTGCCCTTGCCATCAGCAGCTACCGAGCGTACGATGAGGCCATTTGGCATCCGGTTAAGCTGCCAGTACTTGCCATCGAAAGAGAGCAGGCCCTCGTCGTTACCAAAATACATAATGCCGTGTTCATCTCTCGTTACCGACCAGTTTTGATTACCCGACTGATACTGCGCCTTGGTATAGTTTTGTACATAAGGCACACCAATGCTTTTTACATCGGCTGCATTAGCCAGTGTATTAATGAGTGTCAGTAAAGCAAACAAGAATTGTTTACGCATAGGTATAGCCGCACGTGTTGGTATGTCAAAAATACAAATTGACTTTGAATAACCGTGATGCTTGTAAGCCTAATCTGCTAAATGAACGATTCCCTTTTTAGCAGTATTTACCGGCTGGGGTACTTTTACATAGTAGCCCGTGCCATCATAAATACGTTTGCGTGGGTGTTCTTTACAATCGTCGCTGCAGCAGCCATCCATCGCGGTGCCGCATTCATCACACTGTGTGAAATGTTCGTTACACTCGGGGTTGGCGCAATTGATCATCTTCGGCGTGGTTTTACCACAGTTACGGCAGGTTGAAATCACAACCGGGTTTACGCTGTTTACATCAACCGAAAGGCGGTTGTCAAAAACGTAGCATTTGCCCTCAAAATCTTCGCCGCCGGTTTCTTTACCATATTTGATAATACCGCCATGTAGTTGGTAAACATCGCTGAACCCTTCGTGTAATAGCAGGGCCGATGCCTTTTCGCACTTGATACCGCCGGTGCAATAGGTAAGTATTTTTTTATCCTTGTATTTGGCAAGCTCATTTATCATTGCCGGAAAATCGCGGAAGTTCTCAATATCCAGCGTGACGGCGTTCTTGAATTTGCCAAGGGAGTGCTCATAGGTTGAGCGTACATCTAATATCACCACATCATCACGGTCCTTCATGGCCAAAAATTCTTTTGGTTCTAAATGTTTACCGGTTTGCTGTTGCGGATTTATCATACCCGGCTCGCGAAGGCCAGAGTGTACAATTTCTGATTTATAGCGGCAGTGCATTTTTACGAATGATGGCTCGTTTACAACATCCACTTTGAAATCGATACCTGCAAAACGCTCGTCTGCATGCAGGGTATCGATATAAGTTTTGCACGCTTCGGCAGTGCCGGAAACGGTACCGTTAAGGCCCTCATCGGCCACAATAATACGCCCGGTTAACCCAAGGGATTTGCAAAATTTTAAATGATCGGCCGCAAATTGCTCGCCATCGGCTATTGTTGAATAACAATAGTATAGTAGTGTGTTATATTTTATCATGACAACATTGATACCGCTGCAAACGGTGTTAAATGAAGCGCAAAGATAGTAAAAAGTTGAAAGTTTAAAGTCGAAAGTAAGCTATTGGTACTTTGCACTTTCGACTTTGCACTTTCAACTCTCTACCTCAAACCGTAAAATATCCTGAAGCCTTGGATGTATTTTTTATTGCCGGCGTAAGAGATACCGTAATCTACACGGAAGATGAGGCGTTGTACACCTACGTAAAACTCCTTGTAATTAGGGTTGCCTTTAGTTGTTAAATAGTTGGCGCCTATTACTTCCTCCAGTTTGAGCTTCCTGATCAACGGGATCTTGTTCAGCAACGATCCTGCAAAATTGTGCTGGTAATGTGCTTCAAAGAACGCGCCGTTTGTACTGTAAGTATAAAATGGCAGGAAGTGGAAGCTGCCGATGTAGGTAGGGTCGAACGTGGTACCCTGGTTACCTAAGTAATGGTAATAATCCATATAGTACAGGTTGTTATTCCGGAAGAAATCCCCAGCTGTTAACTTGAAAGACGAGAAACCCGACAAACCTATACGGACGTTGGATTGCAAGATATCAACCGATGCAAAATCGTAATCAACATCAGACCCGAACGCGCTTTTTATACCCTTGCGGTAATTAACCGTAAGGGTTGGATACTTTGACGGGATATTAAATTTGCCCGTAGGCCTGGTGATGTATTGCTGATCGAACGTAAAGGCTACCGATGTGGCAAAAGTTAAGGCCTGGTTTTGCGGGAACAGGAACGAGCGGTCATCCACCGGGGCGCCCGCCGGGGCCAACGGGTTGTTTGAGGTAAATTCCTTGTCTTTTACGTCTACCAGATGGCCAAATGCATTGTTATACATTTGGGTACGGCTGGCGTATTGCAATGCAGCCGACCATAGTATGCCGTTCCTTAACTCGCGCTGAAAACCGAAGCCCCCGTATTGCGAGCGGTAATATTTTACGTAATTATTCTCGTAAAGTATCGTACTTAAAGTATTGAAATAAAGTGAGCGTGTACCCACGTTATTTAGATCGAGCACGTCGCTACCAAAATCTACATAAAATTTTTGGTTATGGAACGGGTCGTTTAGATATTCGGCATGCACGTTAGCGCTAAAAAGTTTGTTGCCAAAACCATAACGCACAGCCGGGGTGATGCTGTACGAATGCAGGTCGTCAATTTTATGCGAATAACGCACCTTGGCGTTTATACCAAAGCCTTCAACCGTATTATAATAAAACGTTTGCAGGAAAGGGAAAATATAAAGCGAATCGCGCTCGCTGCGGTTGCTTGCCCGGTAGCCAAATATGGTGTAGGTAAAGTAGTTGATGTTGTTTTTAGTATGTTGGATACTATCTAAATAAGCATCTGTTTTTTGGTAAGCGGCTATGGCATCCTTTTTCTCGTAGTCGCGCGTCTCTTGCCTGGTTAAAGGTAATGGGCGTGTAGCATTCCAATAAGCGGGGGTTTTTAGATTTGCCGCGGTGTCAATACGTAAAACCTCGCCATTAAAATACCCTTTAGGGAAGGTTGGGTTTATTTTATAGTTGTTGTAGATGCCCTGGTAGTATCCGCCAAACTTAAAACCTAAAACAGATCCTTTAAAGTTCACCTGCACGGCTGCCGGCATCCATACGCTATCTGTTATGGGGATATACTGCTGGCTTATTTTTAAAGTGTCTACCAGGTTTAAGCTTGCCCTTTTATTGGTAAGCATCAGGTCGACACTGTAAATGCGCCAATCGCCTTCTACAATGTACATATTGCCCTGAAAGTACTGGCCGTTCTCTCGTTTGGGGATCACCTCAATTTTATCAACTGTCAGTCCGTTTTGTATGGTGCTGCCAACCAACCTATAATCGTAATACTTAGCTGCATCTGTGCCGATGGGTGAAAGATAAGCACGTGTGCTCAAGCCATTTATTTTGAATACATCGTTATAAAAATTTACCTGCAGATCTGATGCTTTACTATAATCGAATGCCGTATTAATACCCGATTTTTTTGACGCAATGGTAACCTCGTGGATCTTATCAGGCATTGCAACGTTAAGGTTTGATAGAATCTCGGTTTGATAAAGTATGCCGCGGCCGTTAGAGTCGAGGTCTAATGCCTGGATAACAGCCTTACTGGTTAGGGCCCTCGGCGAACTTAAAAGTTTTTGAACTCCCTTTACATATACCGCGCACGAGTAGCTTTTTACTTCTTCTAAATGTTGCTTGCGCTTAGCTATTACCCGGCTCATAATGGTATCGCCGGGGTCCAGGTTTTGTTTCCACTTGTCAGATACCTGGCTTAATTTAAAAGTCTCGTTGGTTAGCTGTATATCATGTGCCTCGGGCTGGTCGCCAATGGTTATTTTTTCTACCTGTTCTGCATAACCTGTAGAGCGGTAAATAACATTGTAAGTGCCGGGGCTTAGTTTTAATTGATAAACGCCTTCCTCGTTAGCGGTTGTGCCATAAGTAGTGTTGCGGATATATACCGATGCAAAGGGCACCATCTCGTTTTTTTGACCGGTCACACGGCCAGATAAAGTAGATTGTTGTGCCGATGCGGTAAAGGCCGTCAGTATAAATATTATAAGGGGTAGGCATCGTCTCATATAGTGTTTTTACGGTTAAATACTATTTGTGCTTAAAATGTTTGTGTGTACACGTAATTTACATTAAATGTTTACATAATCCCTGCAATTGTTTGTTAATGTTTAATTTTGGGGCTTTAACTCTTTATAATATGTATAATACATTGCAACCGGTTTTACAGCATGAACTTGCCGATATTGAAAATGCCGGCCTATATAAACGCGAACGAATCATTACGTCGCCGCAGGGTGCAGATATTACTGTGCAAGGCGGGCAGGAAGTAATCAACTTTTGCGCCAACAATTACCTGGGCCTATCCGGCAATCATAAAGTGATTGAAGCTGCTAAGGCGGCTATGGATACCCACGGCTACGGCTTATCATCGGTACGTTTTATTTGCGGTACACAGGATATACATAAAACACTTGAACAAAAAATATCTGAATTTTTAGGGACTGAAGATACCATCCTTTACGCGGCCGCTTTTGATGCGAATGGTGGTGTTTTTGAGCCGTTATTTAACGATCAGGATGCTATTATTTCTGACGAGTTGAACCACGCATCTATTATAGATGGCGTGCGCCTTTGTAAAGCGCAGCGCAAACGTTATAAGCACGACGATATGGCCGATCTGGAAGAGCAACTGAAAGCAACGCAGTCTCTTCGCCATCGCATCATCGTTACCGACGGCGCTTTCAGTATGGATGGCACCATTGCGCAGCTTGATAAGATTTGCGCCCTTGCAGAACAATACAATGCTTTGGTAATGATTGATGAGAGCCATTGCAGCGGCTTTATGGGCAAAACCGGCCGTGGTACACATGAGCATCACAATGTAATGGGTAAGATAGATATCATTACCGGTACGTTAGGTAAAGCTTTAGGTGGTGCATCGGGCGGGTTTACATCTGGCCGTAAAGAAATTATTGATATGCTACGCCAGCGTTCGCGTCCATACCTGTTCAGTAACACTTTGGCACCGGCTATTACGGGCGCGTCTATCGCGGTATTGGATATGCTAAGCGAAACTACCGATCTGCGCGATAAACTGGAAAGCAATACCCAATACTTCCGCGAGAAGATGACTGCGGCGGGCTTTGATATTAAGCCAGGCGTGCACCCAATTGTACCGGTTATGCTGTACGAAGCAAAACTTGCGCAAGAGTTTGCTGCTAAGATGCTGGAAGACGGCATTTATGTTATTGGCTTTTATTACCCGGTTGTGCCGCAGGGTAAAGCACGCATCCGTGTGCAGATCTCCGCTGCGCATGATGTAGCGCACTTAGACAAAGCCATAGCTGCGTTTACAAAGGTAGGTAAGGCTTTAGGGGTGATTAAATAATACCTGTTATATTTGTAGTTGAATTTTTTGAATAAGAGGTTATAATGCAATCTAAAATAGATCAATATACAGCCGAGATAAAAGCTTTTACAGCCGCCAAGGCTGATGAACTGGAAGCTTTCCGTATTAAGTTTTTGGGCACTAAGGGGCTTATAAAAGACCTTTTTGAAGAGTTTAAAACCGTTGGCCCCGAAGAGAAACGCACTTTTGGTAAAGTGCTTAACCAGTTTAAGCAATTTGCCGAAGGCAGGTATCAAGAGATACAGGAAAGCCTTATAACCGACATTGAAAAGCCGAAATCTGAAATTGACTTAACTTTGCCGGGCGATGGTTTTGAGGTAGGCTCGCGCCACCCGCTTTCATTGGTACGTAACGAGATCATCGATATATTTAAGCGACTTGGTTTCGTAGTGGCCGAAGGCCCGGAGATAGAAGACGACTGGCATAACTTCTCGGCCCTGAACTTCCCGCAGGAACACCCCGCGCGCGATATGCAGGATACCTTTTTTATTCGCAAAGGTGATGGTAGCGACGATATCGCCTTGCGCACCCATACGTCATCGGTACAGGTGCGCATGATGGAGAATGGCAAACCGCCGTTCCGTGCGATAATGCCCGGCCGTGTTTACCGTAATGAAGCCATATCGGCCCGTGCCCATTGTTTTTTTCACCAGGTAGAAGGTTTATATGTAGATGAGAACGTATCATTTAGCGACCTCAAGCAAACCCTTTACCACTTTGTGCAGGAGCTTTACGGCGAAGGTACCAAGGTGCGTTTCCGCCCATCGTATTTTCCGTTCACCGAGCCATCCGCAGAAATGGATATCTCGTGTACCATTTGTAAAGGAGCCGGCTGTAACATGTGTAAGTACAGCGGTTGGGTAGAGATCTTGGGCTGTGGTATGGTTGACCCTAACGTTTTGGAGAATTGCGGTATCGACAGTAAAAAATACACCGGTTTCGCCTTTGGGATGGGGATAGAGCGTATCACTAATTTAAAATATGTAATCCGCGATCTGCGTTTGTTCTCGGAGAACGATGTGCGTTTCTTAAAACAGTTTACAACAGATATTATATAGATGAGGAATATACCGGCACTGCTTATCATTTGCCTGCTGTTTTTGGGCTGCGGCAAAACCGAGAGCGTAGTGCCGCGTGTACCCGTTAATGTAAAAATTGTAAAAACAGATCCCCGCTACACGTCGCTTAATGCCCCGGGGGGATATGCTTATATATCAGGCGCAGGAGTAGCGGGTATTATTATTTACAGGCAAACAGATGGATCATATGTAGCGTATGACCGTTGCAGCAGTTATCAGCCTGAAAAATTATGTGCCATTGCGGTTGATGATACGGGTTTTACCGCCACCGACCCATGCAGCGGATCTAAATTTTCGCTTAGTGATGGCGGGCCGGTAAAAGCACCTGCTACCAAATATCTCAGGTCGTACCTTGTAAATACCACGCAATTTGAGATATTTGTTTCAAACTGATCATGGAAGCCGATAAAATTAAAGATAGTATTAAGCGGGCAGCGCAAGATCTGTTTCGCAAATTCGGTTACCACAAAACAAGTGTGAACGAAATAGCCAAGCGGGCTAAAATTGCAAAGGCAACCATCTACAAGTATTTTGATAGTAAGGAAGCCGTTTTGCATGTGCTGCTAATGGACTATATTAAAGCAAGCGTTGATGAACTGATCAACACCAACACGCCCGATATGGATGAGGAAGCTCACCTGAGCAGCCTGATCATGAAAACATGCCGCCTCTCATACACCGTTTGTAACGAATTTATAGGCTGGGATTTTATCCGCGAAAGTACCAACTCACAAGATTTTTTAAAAAACCTTTCTAACGAGCTGGAAGAACTGCTCGTTCAATCATTCACCCAACTACCCGGCATACGCAAGCACGAGGGTTATCACCAACGGGTACGTTTCCTCATCAAATGTAGCAAAAGCATCGTGTTCAGCTTCGCGTTTACATCAGTAAGTGACAGCGACGTGCGCAAGAATTTTGTATCTTTTCAGAAAGAGATCCTACCTTATTTGGTGAAGGCGGCGATATTGGTTTAATGTGTCTGCTTTTTTAAATCTTTTTATATTTTAAGATTACCAAACCAATTTACATGGAAAATGAATTTGACGAGGTAATGCTTAAACGCACCGACGCCGACCTGATAAATATCCTAAACAGCCCCGCCGGCAATTAGCAACCCTTAGCCCTCAATTCTGCACAGCGCGAATTTGAATGTCGTAACTTATCACAGGAACAAATATCTGTAGCCTCACAGGTTATTCAACAAAAGCAACAACACGACGAAACACAAGCAAACGGACATCTTGGCGTTTTAGCTAAAATAGTTGCGTTGTTATTCCCGGGAATTTTATTGATCGGTTTTCTTTTACATACAAAGCCGAGGGATACGATCGCAAAGCCAAAGAGTTAAGGAGGTGGACATTATATGGCGTTTTGTTCTACACTTGTATTGTTATCTTAGAAAAGGTACTTGCTTCCCTCTCTTAATCATCTATTTGACTATGACGGTAAAATTATTCTAATTTTTATTTGGAAGTCACGTTTTTAATAACTTACTTTGAATAACAAAGTACTTTTAAGTGAAAGAAAATCAAATCCAGGACGAGCTTACATCCATCCGCAATATGATGGAGCGCTCCTCAAAATTTATCTCCCTTAGCGGCCTTAGCGGTGTGCTGGCAGGGGTTTATGCTTTGATAGGGGCAGCCATAGGCTACAGCATTATTTATGGCAGCGGCGGCTTTTTTAGCTATCGCGAATATGTGATGGATGATGTAAAACGCTCGCCGGGTAATCTTTATACGTTAGTCTTGGTTGCGCTGGCAGTTTTGTTGGCTTCGCTTATTACAGGTGTTTACTTAACCCTGCGTAAAGCCAAACAAAAGGGGCAAAACCCATGGGGGCGTACCAGCAGGCAATTGTTATTTAACCTGGCTGTACCTTTAGTTACCGGCGGTGCACTATCACTCATATTGATCTCAAGAGGCTACTTTGGTATTATCGCATCGGCCACGTTAATATTTTACGGATTGGCATTGGTAAATGCCAGTAATATTACTTATAAGGACGTACAGTATTTAGGGATCATAGAAATTGTATTAGGTTTGCTGGCCGCTTTACTGCCGGGCTATGGTTTACTATTTTGGGCTATAGGCTTTGGCGTGTTGCACATTGTTTACGGCAGCATTATGTACTTAAAATACGACAGGTGAAGATTCCATTCGAAAAACTCGACAAGGCCTTTGAAAACAGGCTTCGTTTGCAAATAATGAGTGTGCTGGTGGTTAACGAGCGCTACGATTTTAATTCGCTTAAGGAACTGCTTGATGCATCAGACGGAAACCTGGCATCGCACCTTAAGGCTTTAGAAAAAGAAGAGTACATCACCGTACACAAATCATTTTTGGGCCGCAAGCCAAATACCAATTATGAGGCCAGCACAAAAGGCAAGCAGGCGTTTAAGCAACACCTGGACGCCTTGGAACAGATCATAAAAAATCAGAAAACGTTATAACTATATTTTTTTATCCAATTACTTTGTAATTCAAAGTACTTTTAAATTATCTAAATCATGATCGAACAAATTGAACAACCTGAAAAGTGGTACCAAAAATCTATCCTTTTAAAACTGGGCATTATCACACTCTTGATCCTTTTACTACTCATCCCGCAATCGTGGATCCAGGACCTGATCGTAGAGCGGCAGTACAACCAGGAGCAAAATGTTAAAAGTATAACAGATCAATGGTCAGGCAGCCAGTTAGTGCAGGGGCCAGTATTGATAGTGCCTTACAGGTCGCCGGCGGTGGCGGGCAAGCCCGATGTAATTAATTACCTATATGTGTTGCCGCAAACCTTACAGGTAAAAGCAGGCATAAATGTCGAACCTTTTAAAAAAGGACTGGTTAATGTGAATGTTTATAATGCAAAGGTTGACCTGAAAGGGAATTTTAATCAACCCGACCTGAATAAACAGGGTATTGACCCCGCATTGGTAATGTATGATAAGGCAAGGCTCGTTTTTAGCCTGTCGAATTTGAAAGGGTTGAAGAACAACCCCGGTGTAAAAATTCAGGGGAAGGTTTATCCCTCAGAACCGGTGACAGAACAAGGCGGGGTCTTGAACAACGGCATGCAGGTGAATTTTGCAATGCCGCAAAGCGGGGCTTTTGCATTTGATTTTACGATGAATGTTAAAGGCAGCAACGACCTCGAGTTTTTACACATCGGCAAAACTACCGATGTTGAAATCAGCAGCAATTGGACAAGCCCACTTTTTATTGGCCGTAGCACACCAGATAACCGCGCCGCGAATGCTGATGGTTTCGAAGCGAAATGGCACATGTTGTATTACAACAGGCCGTTCCCGCAGCAATGGGTTAACGATCTTTCGGTTTTAAAAAACACCAAAGATAAACTGGATGCATCTTTTGGTGTAAGGCTCCAGATCACTATTGATGATTACCGTAAAGTAACCCGCACGGCCAAATACGCCACACTAATTATTCTGTTAACGTTTGTGTCCCTGTTACTAACCGAGCTTATCCGCAAGCAACGCATCCACTTGTTTAACTACACGCTGATAGGCGCCGCCATGATCGTGTTTTACCTGCTGTTGTTGTCATTCTCAGAAAAGATAGGTTACAATATATCTTACCTTATAGCCTCAGTAAGTACCATCGGGCTGATCGCTGCATTTACGGCATCGCTGTTTCAAAACAGGGTTGCGGCTGTTCTGTTCGCGCTTATCCTCGCCATATTTTACGGGTTTATATTCATCATTATTCAATTAGAAGACTTTGCGCTATTAGTTGGCAGTATAGCCTTATTCGCAATTGTAGCAGCACTCATGTATTTCTCCCGAAAAATTAACTGGGACAAACACTAACGCAAATCATTCTACCGGCAGGCGATTCGCCTGCCGGTTTTAAAAACTAAACATAAAACCATGCATACAAGTAATTATTGGATAGGGTATTTCCAGGCAAATGCCCTTCAAAAAAGAGTGAACTGGAACATCGCGCCCGCTATTACGCAAGACGAGATAGTTGCCATCCTGCCATCGTTACAGGCATGGCAACTGGGCGAAACATCCGAAGGGGCGCACCTCATTGCAGCGTCTACCAAATATGCCTACCGCATTGGCGACCCGGATTATGTGGATGCCGTTAAACTATTTATTAAAGAGGAGCAGAAGCATGGCAATAACCTTGGCCGCTACATTGATAAAATTGGGCAGAAGCGCATAAAAAAGGATTGGGGCGACAGCCTGTTTAGGCAGGTGCGGTATTTTAACACCAACATGGAGCTATGGACGCTGGCCGTCATCGTGGTAGAAAGCACCGCTCAAATCTTTTACCAGGCCCTTAAAGATGCCACCCAATGCCAATTGCTGAAAGATATTTGCACCGATATTTTGATAGATGAAGCACCGCATATCACCTTCCAAACCGAGCGGTTGGCTATCATCTTTGAGGGGAAATCAAATTTTGGAAAATCCTGGCGCAAGGCGGCCTACAAGCATTTCTTCCATGCAACGTCGCAATTGGTTTGGTACGGGCACAAAAAACTGTTTATGGCAGGCGGCGTAACGTTTGAAATGTATGTGAAGAAGATGCAGTATAAATATAAAAAGACGATTGATGTGATAACTACCGCCCCGGCCGGGCATAACAACATGATTTTTAAATATGGAAACTAAGCCTTTAGATATGCAGGTAAATTCAATTTTATATAGTCTTAAAATTTGGCTAACCAGCGTTGCTTTAGCACCGCTAATATTCCTGGTCGTCGACTCATTTACGAGTAAGGACTATTCCCCTGATTTCGAGGATTTGGTATCACGCCAATTGGGGATGTATTTGTTATGTGTAGTAGCCGGATCTATTTTTTCCTTTTTTACCTGGGTGCTCTTTACACTTATAATAAAGGGAATCATCACTTGGTTTTCACTGTTCCCCAAAATTAAAATTGTAATAGCTATAATAGGCGTACTGTTAACCATCGGTACTTTCTCAATTTTTTTATACGATAAGGAGTTTTTAAATGAGTTTTTTTACCTGATGGTCTCTAACTGCATTTGTATTGCAGGCAGCTCTTTGTACTATAAGTTGGAGATTTCTACGGAGGCCGAAGGCATCACAACTTAAATAACAAAAAATTTCAAAATACCGTTTTGGTTTTGGGTATAAATTTATTATGTTTGCATAGTAAAATTTAATCTACACTACTATGAGCCAGGAACTAATAGAATTTTCGGAGCTTATTGATGAGCAGTTCGAAATAGAGATAGATTTAGGTAACGTTGAACCGGATAACTTTTGGAACAACATCGTTAACCTGTTTATCTGAAATTGTCCATATTGCTTTTCATCTGACGGCAGTCGTCGGCAGGGATGAAATGCTATTTCCTTAGTTCATAGGATCTTCCAAAACGGGATTATTATTCGCTATGGTGCCGGGTATTATTTATGGGTAATAAGCGGGGCAACAATGATTATTGGTACGCGTGTTTACAAATGCCAAACCGCTCGTTCTAAAAATTAATAAATACGTTTAACTTTGCAGCCTGATGAGTAGATCTGCAAAAAAACCTAAGTTCTTTGAGAACGTGACTGTTATTGATATTGCCGAAGAAGGTAAGGGCGTTGGCAAGGCCGAAGATTTTGTGTTATTTATCGAAAAGGCCGTTCCCGGCGACGTTGCAGATGTTGAGGTTTACCGCAGCAAAAAAAGCTTTGGCGAAGGCAAGATCATCAAACTCATCACCCCATCAGAATACCGCGTGCCTGCCTTTTGCGAGCACTTTGGCACTTGCGGCGGCTGTAAATGGCAGCACATGACTTATGAGGCGCAGCTAAAGTTCAAACAAAAAGCTGTACATGATGCCCTTACCCGTATCGCTAAAATTGATGTAGAGCACATGGATGCCATTGTTCCTTCTCCTGCCGATAGGTATTATCGCAATAAACTTGAATATACTTTTTCTAACAAACGCTGGCTATACGACGGCGAGAGCCGCGAGGACGAAACGCTTGATATGAATGCCCTTGGTTTCCACATCCCCGGCCGTTTTGATAAAATACTGAACATAAACCACTGCTACCTGCAGGCCGAGCCGTCAAACGATCTGCGTAACAGCATTAACGCTTTTGCCAAAGAGAATGACATCAGTTACTACGATGTGCGTGCGCATACAGGTGCTTTACGTAACCTCATTATCCGTACTTCGTCAACCGGCGAGATCATGGTGATCGTTGTTTTCGCTCATGCGGATCAGGAGCAGGTAGACCTATTGATGAACTATGTAGACGCTGCCTTCCCTCAAGTAACATCGCTGCTATACATCCTCAATCAAAAAATGAACGACACCATTTTTGACCAGGAAGTAATAGCATGGAAAGGCCCCGAATACATCCACGAAGAAATGCCTGCTGCCAATGGTAATGTGGTGCGCTTTAGGGTCGGCCCAAAATCGTTTTACCAAACAAACTCTATCCAGGCCCTGCGCCTGTATGAAATAACCCGCGACTTTGCGGGCTTCACCGGCGACGAATTGGTTTATGACCTATACACCGGCGCAGGCACTATTGCCAACTTTATTGCCGGCCATGTGCGGGAGGTTGTCGGAGTAGAGTATGTACCATCGGCTATAGAAGATGCAAAGGTAAACTCGCAGATAAATAACATCAACAACACCAAATTTTTCGCCGGCGACATGAAGGATGTGCTGGTGCATGATTTTGTAGTAGAGCACGGCAAGCCGGATGTGATCATCACCGACCCGCCAAGAGCAGGGATGCACACCGATGTAGTTGCCCGTTTAATGGAGATAGAAGCCGACAAAATTGTCTATGTAAGTTGCAACGCCGCCACCCAGGCCCGAGACCTGCTGATCCTGAAAGAAAAGTATGATACAGTAAAAATACAGCCGGTAGATATGTTTCCGCATACCCAGCATGTAGAAAATGTGGTATTGTTAAAACTTCGTAAATAAACACTAAGGGTTAAATAAATTGCCCATTAATTTACTCGCCTAAATTCGTGCCGGCGAAAAGGTAATTATTGCTAATTAACAGCACTATAGGCTATTATTTATTCGAATGTTTTGGTATTTTAGCTTCATAAAGCAAATGCCTGCCTAATTGCTGTTGAAATGGATGCTCCTATACCTTTTTTTAATTTCTCGATAAAAAAGGTTTTATCCCGCGAAGCCGACAACCTGAAAAGTGCGCGGATAAAAATTGTGTACACCACACTGCTGCTCACCCTGCTAAAAATTGCGATACTAATGCCCTTGGTTTATGGTACCATACAAGGTCATCAGCTATATCGCATCGCCTTCGTTTTTGTGCTGTATATTGGGCTTACCAAATACTTGTTATATAAACCTGCTCATATTGGCACTGTAGCGCATACCATCATATTATCGGGCGTTTTCGGGATCTGGTCAAACCTTATTGTTCTTAACCAGCACCTTAACCTGGTTACCGTGCAGTTTGTATTTATGGTGACTTTTGTGGGATACTACCTTATCAATAATAGGTTTGCCATAGTCTACAGCGTATTTGCTATAGCGCCAGTAATGTACAGCCTGGTAGTTAGTAACCGCGCACAATGGCATCTGGATGGGATAACGCAGGAACTGCCATCGCCAGGTTTCGAGGTGATCGTTTTCCTTAATTTTATTACCATTGTGCTTATCCATTACTTGTTTTACAAGGCTTTTAGGGATAACGTAAACGAGAAAGAAGAGCTAAATAAACAATTACAGGCCACCGTTGCCGAAACCAAGGCATTGGCCGAATCTCGGTCGTTGTTCCTGTCAACCATGTCGCACGAGTTGCGCACGCCGCTCAACGCCGTTATTGGGATGACCGGACTTATAAAAGACACGGCCACCAAAGAGCAAACCGAGAACCTTGATATTCTGGAATTTTCGGCCACCAGCCTGCTTACCCTGGTGAACGATATTCTTGATTATAACAAAGGTGAAAACGATAAAATAGAATTAGAAGCTATTCCGGTAAACCTGCCGGTAATGCTCCATAAAGTGTGTTCGGGCTTGCAGCATAAAGCGGCCGAAAAAGGTTTCCAGTTGGTGTTGGATGTAGACCAGCAATTAAAAGACCAATGGATAGTAACCGACCCAACCCGCCTTACGCAGATCATATACAACCTTGCCGGTAATGCCATTAAGTTTACCGAGCACGGGCAAGTAAGCGTGAAAGCGCTTGTCGAAGAAAGATCAGAAGATAACGTAACCGTGAATTTTTCGGTATCTGACACAGGTATTGGTATTCCTTTAGATAGGCAAGTGCTGATATTTGATCCGTTTACCCAGGCATCCGCAGATACCACCCGCCATTATGGTGGTACGGGGCTTGGGCTTGCTATTGTGAAGCGACTATTAAAATTATTTAACAGCAGCATCGAGCTAAAGAGCGAACACAAGAAAGGCTCAGTGTTTTCCTTTGCCGTTCAGTTTGATCTGTACAAAGGTAATGTAAACCCTGTATCGTTGCATACCGTAATGAACAATAACCTGGAAGGCCTTAATGTTCTTATTGCCGAAGATAACGCGGTAAACTCCCTATTGCTGGTGAAACTGTTAACCAAGTGGAATATAACCGCAACCGTCGCCAACAACGGCATGGAAGCGGTTAAAAAGCATAAGGAGAATAAATTTGATGTGATACTGATGGACCTGCATATGCCTGTAATGGATGGTTACCAGGCCACGCAGATGATCCGTGCCTTAAAAGATAAAAGCAAAGCGCAAACCTTTATCATCGCCCTAACCGCATCGGTATCTCACAATATCCATGATAAAATTAAAGAGGCCGGTATGAACGATTACTTGTCTAAACCATTCCAGGCAGCGTCTTTACATCAAAAACTGGAGGCACTGAGTGCCGCTAAAGCAGGCAAAGTTTCAGCAGGGTAGATGATAGGGTTAATGGCGGCCTAATAACTGGCAAACTTCCTTTATCGTTTCACTAACGGGTTTAAACTCAAAACCAATAGCTTGTTTTATTTTACTGTTATCAAACTCCCGGGTGTTTGATGCTGCGCGGGCACTTGTTTTATCTAAAGCGGGGGCTTTACCAGATAATAGCCCTAAAAAAGAAGCGCCACGCCAGGCCAGGTCCATCATCCATGGTTTGGCTAATGTTTTTGGAGCGGGTACCTGTAGGCCATTGGCTATCTCTTCAAAAAGCTGTTTGTATGGGCGATTTTCAGCGTTGATGATGTACCGCTCACCGCTCAGGTCGGTTTCCATCAGGGCTACCATGCATTTGGCAACATCCTGCACATCCACAAAACCTATAGTGCCCCCGGTGTAAAACTTAAGGCCTTTGCGCACGGTCTCGAAGATCTGCCCGCTTCCGGCTTTGCCTGCGCTTTTGCCGATGATTATCGTTGGGTTTACAATCACAGCATCCAATCCTTCGGCAATGCCACGCCAAACTTCCATCTCGCTTTCCAGTTTTGATATGGCATATCCATCAGTTTCGGTCGACGAATCCAGGTGGTGGTTCTCTGTGATCAGTTCGCCGGGTTTGGCCTCACCAACCGCCGCTACAGAACTGGTATGCACCACGCGGATGCTTTTCTCATTACACAAGTCTACCAAATTGGCCGTACCTCTTACATTAGTGCGAATCATAGGGTCTTTATCGGCTTGCTTAAGTGATACAAAGGCGGCACAATTGTAAACCTGTGTAATTCCTTCCAATGCATCTTCCAAACTGGCGGCGTCCATCAGGTCGGCATTAACCCAATCTATCTTATCTGCATAAGGCACCAGTAGTTTTGGGATGGTAGATGAAGCACGTTTACTGCAGCGGATCCTGTTTCCGCGAAGGATAAGTTCCTTCGCTAATTCGGCCCCTAAAAAACCTGTTGCACCCGTAACTAAAATCATATGCAAATGTGCAATTAGATGTGCAAATGTGCAAATAGGCAGATGTGCAGATGAAAAATACAAAAAATGATGTCTGATATTAAGATTTGAATATCTACACATCCAAAAATATCTGCACATTTGCACATCCTCGTATCTGCTCATCAATAAAACATGTCTTTAGCCGATTTTTTTACTCCCATAGATCTTAAAAAGATCACGCCAAAGAATGGATATTTCACGAGCCAGCTGGGCGATAAAATAAACCATCACTCGGTTGATTTCCCGGATCTGGAGCAAAAAACGGATATCGCCATTATTGGTGTGCTGGATGACCGTAACGCCATAAATAATCCGGGTTGTGCCTTAGGACCCGACTATGTTCGCGAAAAACTGTACCTGCTAAACGAGGGTAGCTATAATACTAAAATAGTAGATTTAGGTAACATCGCCCGCGGCGAAACTGTGGTAGATACTTACTACGCCCTTAAAACAGTGGTAGAAGAACTGATAAAAAAGGATATAATTCCATTGATTATCGGCGGTGGACAGGACCTTACTTACGCTCAATACCTCGGCTACGAAAACCTGGAGCAAAAGGTTGATATGTTGGTAGTAGATTCGCAGCTTGACCTTGATGACGACGGCTTTAGCGAAACTATTGAAGCCACATCGGCATCGTACATGAATAAAGTGATCCTGCACGAGCCTAACTACTTGTTCAATTACAGCAACCTGGGCTACCAAACCTACTTTGTAAACCAGGATAGTTTACGGGTGATGGATAAGCTTTATTTTGATGTACACCGTCTTGGCGAGCTTACCCAAAACATCGCGGTAGCTGAGCCCATAATCCGCAATGCCAACATGGTGAGCTTTGATATGGGTGCCATCCGCTCATCTGATGCGGCCGGTAATGCCAACGCCAAACCAAATGGTTTTTACGGCGAAGAGGCGTGCCAGATTTGCCGTTATGCGGGTTTTAACGATAAACTAACCTCGATAGGGTTCTACGAATTTAACCCGGCTTACGACACCAACGGCCAAACGGCCATGCTGCTATCGCAAATGATCTGGTACTTTATTGATGGCGTTTATAACCGCAAGCGCGACTTTCCACTCAACCCAAAATCGCAGTATCTTATTTATAAAACCAGCCTTACGCATGATGAGCACGAACTAGTATTTGTAAAAAGCAAAAAAAGCGACCGCTGGTGGATGCAGGTGCCTTACCCAACAGGTGGCTCAAAAAACGAGCGATTTCATTTAGTGCCCTGCCGTTACGAGGATTACAAAACAGCCGTATCCGGCGAAATGCCCGACCTTTGGTGGCGCACCTATCAGAAATTGAACTAACCTGCAATTGATTAGGTATTTACACGTTATTGTACTTTACTAATAATTTAAATGAAGAAATTTCTTTTCACCTTAGCGGCATTTTTGCCGGCTTTGGCCTTTGCGCAAAACGCGCAGCCTTTTACCGTTAAAAGCAAACTGACAAATATTACCGGCCCTGCAACCGCCTATTTGGTTTACTACTTAGGTGCGAACAGCCAAACAGATTCTGCTACAATTGTCAACGGCGAATTTAAGTTTGAGGGTGTAATAATGGATCCGGTAACCGCGTCTATATTCATCGATCATAAAAATCTGGGATTTGCTAAATATGTAGAGCAAAACTTCCCGGATGGCGGCCCCTCAAAAACAGCTGATGGCTTAAGCTTTTTCCTGGAAAAGGGGTCTATTAATGTAAGCGGTAAAGATTCTATCGCTACAGCGGATGTAGTTGGCTCACCTATAAACGATGATAATAAAGCTCTTAAAGCACAGCTAAAAGTTATTATTGATAAAGCACAAAAAGTGACCGAAGAAGGTAAGAAAGCCGCCGTAGAGCAACAGCGTTCTGCAGCGTTCCAGAATGCGATGCAGGCTAAATACAAAGCATTGCAGGACGAGCAAAAGAGCGTTATCAAGAATTTTATTACTACGCACACTACAAGCTATATAAGCTTACTGGCACTATCAAGCGTTGCCGGCCCCAACCCGGATGTTGCCGAGGTAGAGCCATTGTACAATATGTTATCTTCCGATCTTCAAAAGTCTGAGGGTGGTAAGCAGCTGAAAATGTCTATAGATGCATTGAAAATCACAGCTATAGGCGCCCTGGCCCCCGATTTTTCTCAGAACGATGCAAAGGGTTTGCCCGTGCGCTTGTCATCATTTCGTGGTAAATATGTACTGCTTGATTTTTGGGCATCGTGGTGCGGCCCCTGCAGGCAGGAGAACCCCAACGTGGTAAAAATGTATAATAAGTATAAAGGCAAAAACTTTACCGTGCTTGGTGTATCGTTGGACAAAGCGGATGGCAAATCCGCCTGGTTGTTAGCCATCAAAAACGATGGGCTGACGTGGACACAAGTATCCGACCTTAAGTTTTGGAATAACCTTGCCGCAAGTTTATACGGCGTGCAATCCATCCCTCAAAACTTTTTGATAAATCCCGAAGGTAAAATTGTAGCCAAAAATCTGCGTGGCGATGACCTGGATAAAAAGCTGGAACAATTGCTTGGAAAAATTTGATTTTAAGCATAATAACCGCATATTAGGCCTTAACAAAACTGACTGTCATTATGAAAAAAATAACCTTAAGCGCAATAGCGCTTTTGCCTGCGCTGGCTTTTGCGCAAGGCGGTAAATTTACCGTTCAGGGTAAATTAGGTAGCTATAACGCACCTGCCAAAGCATATATCCAATACCGTAAAGAAGGCAAAACCATTATGGATTCTGTGGTACTTAAAAACGGCGCATTCAAATTTGAAGGCGAAGCGGCAGCTGTACCAGGACAAGGCTATTTATTGCTTAACCCAAAAGGTAACAGCATGAATGCGTCTAAAGATTACAAAGCCATTTACATAGAGCCCGGAATCATCACCGTAAACACCACCGATGATCTTACTAAAGCAACGGTTACCGGTACAAAATCGAACATCGAGAACGAGCAATACCAAGCAGCGTTAAAACCTGTTAATGATGGTTATAAAGCCATGGAAGCTAAAGAAAAAGCAACGCCGGAAGCCGATCAAAAATCTGACGCTTTTATAAAACAAGCTAAAGCTGCAGAAAAAGCGATTGACAAGCAGGAAAAGGCTATAAATCAAAAATTCATAAAAGACCATCAGGATTCTTACGTAAGCATGAATGCATTGCAATCGCTTGCCTACAGTTCAGATTATGTGGAGATAGAGCCGTTATACACCTCGCTTTCACCTAATATTAAAGTATCTGAATCTGGTAAGGCATTTGGCGAATTATTGCCAAAGATGAAAGCGGTAGCCTTAGGCGCAACCGCACCTGAAATTGCTGAGACGGATACTTCGGGCAAAGTAGTTAGCTTGTCATCGTTCCGCGGTAAATATGTATTGGTGGATTTTTGGGCATCATGGTGTGGCCCTTGCCGCCAGGAAAATCCTAACGTAGTAAAGGCTTACAACGCATACAAAACCAAAAACTTCACCATCCTGGGCGTCTCACTTGATGGTAAGGGTGCTAAAGGCGCATGGGTTGGCGCTATCCAAAAAGATGGCTTAATGTGGACACAGATCTCTGACCTTGCAGGCTGGAAAAGCCGACCTGCCGGAGAGTATGCCGTTCGCGCTATCCCGCAAAACTTTTTAATTGATCCAAGCGGCAAGATCATCGGTAAAAACCTTAGGGGTGATGACCTGGAAGCTAAACTTGCCGAGTTGTTCGGGAAAATCTAATTCTGAGTCCGATGTCCGGAAGTCCGAAGACGATAAATAGTTTAAAATAGAAAGTCCGAAAGATTTAGCTGCTAAGCTTCTTCTTTCGGACTTTCTGTCTTTACCGACTTTCGGACTATCTAACTATAATAGATCAAACCCAATATCTTTCCTGAAATATACCCCATCATAATAGATGCGCGCCGCGTCGGCAGTGGCTTGTTGCAGGGCATCAAACATATTATCCTGCAGGCTGGTAACCGCTAATACACGGCCGCCTGTTGCTTTAATATCGTCGCCATCCAGGTTGGTACCCGCATGGAAAACATATGACCCGCGAACGTTCTCTATCCCGCTGATGGTTTTATCTTTTAGATATTCGCCCGGGTAACCGCCCGCAACACATACCACGGTTGCAGCTGTTTTTTGGGAGATGATCATTTCTTTTTCGTTCAGGTTACCTTCGGCAACGCCAATCAATAAGTCCACAAAGTCCGACTCGATACGTGGCATAACGCTCTCTGTTTCGGGGTCACCCATGCGGCAATTGTACTCGATAACCCATGGCTCGCCGTGGGTATTCATCAGGCCGATGAAAATAAAACCTTTGTACGGGATGCCTTCTTTTTTCAATCCCTCAATAGTTGGGATAATAACCCTTTGCTCTACCTTTTGCATAAAAGCCTCATCAGCAAAATGCACCGGCGAAACGGAGCCCATACCGCCTGTATTTAAACCTGTATCACCTTCTCCAATCCGTTTGTAGTCCTTGGCCTCGGGTAATATTTTATAATTGGTGCCGTCGGTCATTACAAAAACCGAAAGCTCTATTCCCTGTAAAAATTGTTCGATAACCACCTTAGAACTGGCATCGCCAAACTTGGCTTCGGTAAGCATTTCTAAAAGTTCCTGGCGGGCTTCCTCAAGGGTAAGGCAAATTAAAACACCTTTACCTGCTGCCAGGCCGTCGGCTTTTAAAACTACAGGCAAGCCTGTGGTGGCGAGGTAATCGAAACCTTCCTGCAAAGTATCGCGCGTAAACGTACGCGATGCTGCTGTAGGCACACTGTGGCGCTGCATAAACGCCTTTGAATAATCCTTGCTACCCTCCAGTTGGGCGCCTTCCTGCTGCGGGCCAATAACCGGGATGTTCTTTAGTACCTCATCTGTTAGGAAAAAATCATGGATGCCTTTTACAAGCGGCTCTTCCGGGCCAACCAAAACCATCTTAACATCGTTAGCCAAAACAAAGGCTTTGATGCCTTCAAAATCAGTAACCTTAAGGTTTACGTTGGTGCCATACTGGCCGGTGCCGGCATTGCCCGGTGCAATAAATAGTTTGTCGCATTTTGGGCTTTGTGAGATTTTCCAGGCGAAGGCGCTTTCCCTTCCGCCCGAACCAAGGATCAGGATGTTCATGCGAGCAAATATAATGTTTGATGTGCAGATGTGCGAATATGCAGATGTGCAGATTGTTTGAAGATGAATAATTAAATCATATAGCGGTCAGATTGACGAATTTAACATCATTTGCCTATCCGCACATCTGCATATTTGCACATTAAATCCTATCTTTGCATGTCAAAATGACTTTAAAATTGCACTGGCGCAATTATTGAGTTTGGTGCATTATATAAAAATAATATGTTAGATTTTTTCAGTAAGCTTTTTGGAAGCAAATCAGAACGAGACGTTAAAGGGATTTTGCCAATAGTTGAGAAAGTGAAGGCTGCTTATGCCAAGCTTGACCAGTTAAGTAACGATGAGCTTAGGGCCAAAACCATAGAATTTAAAGAAACCATTGCTGCCGGCCTTGCAGGTATCGACGGTGAAATACAGGCCATTAAAACACGTACAGAAACCGAACTGGAAATGGAGGTAAGCGAAAAAGTTGCCTTGTACACTCAGTTAGATAAGCTGGAGAAAGACCGCAATAAAGAACTTGAAGATATTTTAGCGAATATTTTACCCGAGGCTTTTGCCGTGGTAAAAGAAACCTCGCGCAGGTTTGCCGAAAACAAAACGATTGAGGTTACTGCCACACCGTTTGATCGCGAACTGGCTGCCAAAAAGAGCAACGTACTTATAAAAGGTGATAAAGCTGTCCATCATAACACCTGGCTTGCTGCCGGCAACGAGGTTACATGGAACATGGTACATTATGATGTGCAACTGATTGGTGGTATTGTGTTACACCAGGGTAAAATATCTGAGATGGCAACAGGTGAGGGTAAAACTTTGGTAGCCACGCTGCCTGCTTACCTTAACGCACTTGCCGGACAGGGCGTACACATAGTAACCGTAAATGATTACCTGGCACGACGCGATAGCGAGTGGATGGGTCCGTTGTACGAGTTCCACGGGTTGGCGGTTGATTGCATTGATAAACACGAGCCAAACTCTGAAGAGCGCCGCAAAGCCTACTTAGCTGATATCACCTTTGGTACCAACAACGAATTTGGGTTTGACTACCTGCGTGACAATATGACACGCAGCCCTGAAGAATTGGTACAGCGCAAACTGCACTATGCCATGGTAGATGAGGTCGATTCGGTATTGATCGATGACGCGCGTACACCGCTAATAATCTCAGGCCCTATCCCTCGTGGTGACGAGCATGAGTTTTATGAGTTGAAACCACGTATAGAACGTTTGGTTAACGCGCAAAAAACTTACGTTAACACCGTATTGAACGAAGCCAAGAAAGCCATTAACGATGGTAATACCGGTATTGAAGATGGCGGTTTAGCGTTATTGCGGGCACACCGTGCATTACCCAAAAGCAAAGCATTAATAAAATTTTTGAGCGAGGGCGGAAACCGTACTGTTCTGCAAAAAACGGAGAACCACTATATGCAGGACCAGGGCAAAGAAATGCCGAGGGTAGATTCTGAATTGTTCTTCATTATTGATGAGAAAAGTAATTCGGTAGAGCTTTCTGAAAAAGGTATCGAGCTTATCACCGCATCGGGCGAAGATCCTCACTTCTTTGTGATGCCTGATGTTGGTACCGAGATCGCAAACATCGAAAAATCTGATGCGCCGGCAGAAGATAAGATAGCGAAGAAAGACGAACTGATGCGCGATTTCTCTATAAAATCAGAACGGATCCACTCGGTTAACCAACTGCTTAAAGCTTATACCTTATTTGAAAAAGATACCGAGTATATCCTTGATGATGGTAAAGTGAAAATTGTTGATGAGCAAACCGGCCGTGTATTGGATGGCCGCCGTTACTCTGATGGTTTACACCAGGCTATCGAAGCTAAAGAAAATGTTAAGGTAGAGGATGCTACACAAACCTTTGCTACCGTAACGCTGCAAAACTACTTTAGAATGTACCATAAACTTTGTGGTATGACGGGTACTGCTGTTACCGAAGCGGGTGAATTTTGGCAGATCTATAAACTGGATGTGGTAGAGATACCAACAAATACGCCAACCAGCCGTGCAGATATGCAGGACCTGGTTTACCGTACCATCCGCGAAAAATATAATGCCGTTGCAGATGAAATTGTAAAACTTACACAGGCCGGTCGCCCGGTACTGGTGGGTACAACATCGGTAGAGATCTCGGAGTTATTGAGCCGTATGCTTAAGCTACGAGGCATCAAACACAACGTACTGAATGCTAAGATGCACCAGAAGGAGGCGGATATTGTTGCCGAAGCTGGTCAGACAAGTACCGTTACCATTGCTACCAACATGGCAGGCCGTGGTACGGATATAAAGTTAGGCCCGAATGTAAAAGAGGCTGGTGGTTTAGCCATTGTAGGTACCGAACGCCACGAAAGCCGCCGTGTAGACAGGCAGTTGCGTGGCCGTGCAGGCCGCCAGGGCGACCCGGGTTCTTCCCAGTTCTTTGTATCGTTAGAAGATAACCTGATGCGTTTATTCGGATCAGAGCGTATCTCTAACCTTATGGTGCGTATGGGTATCGAAGAGGGTGAGGTTATCCAGCACTCTATGATCTCAAAATCTATTGAGCGTGCTCAAAAGAAAGTAGAAGAGAACAATTTTGGGATCCGTAAGCGTTTGCTGGAGTATGATGATGTGATGAACTCTCAGCGTACCGTTATTTATGCTAAACGTAAAAACGCATTATTTGGCGAACGCCTTGATGTAGATTTGAGCAACACCATTTTCGATGTAATTGAAGATGTGGTTACCGAATACAAGGAGGGAAACAATTACGAAGGATTCCAGATGGAAGTAATCCGTTTGTTCTCGGTAGATACTCAGGTAAATTCTGAAGAGTTTAGCGCTACATCTCTTGCTAACCTGGTAGAAAGCACATTTATTGAAGTAACCGACTTTTACAAACGTAAAGCAGAGGCTATTGCCCAACAGGCTTACCCGGTTATAAAAGATGTTTACGATACCCGCGGCCAATATGTGGAAAATATCGTGGTACCTTTCTCTGATGGGATCCACGGTTTACAGGTATCTGTACCGCTTAAAAAAGCGGTGGAGAACAAAGGTTTAGAGGTGTTTAAATCGTTTGAGAAAAACGTTACGCTTTACCTTATCGATGATGCCTGGAAAGAACACTTGCGCGAAATGGATGAGTTGAAGCAATCGGTACAAAACGCGGTTTACGAACAAAAAGACCCGTTATTGGTTTACAAGTTCGAGGCTTTTGAATTGTTCCGCCAGATGTTATCAAACGTAAATAAAGAGCTGGTTAGCTTCTTGTTTAGAGGAGGTATCCCGGTTCAGCAAGAGCCTGAGGAGGTGCGCGAGGCAAAACCTCAGCCCAAACTCGACCTGAAAAATATGCGTACTTCAAAACCGGAACTGGTAAGCGAAGCTAACGGCATGCCGATGGACGATACCCGCGAGATACAAAAACCAACCCCGGTAAAGGTTGAGCAAAAAATAGGCAGGAATGACCCATGCCCATGTGGTAGCGGCAAAAAATACAAAAGCTGCCACGGCCAGGGGATGAATTAAGAATCTCACCCAACCCTCTCCTGAATGAAGGGGCTAAAAAATAATCCACGCGTCCATTGCGAGATACGAAGCAATCCCCGATCTACAGAGCCGCTCTGTATAGCAAAAAGATTGCTTCGTGCCTCGCAATGACGGTTAAAAGGAAATCTAAAATGAAAAAAGCAATGTTTGATTATAAAGCTCTGGTAAGCCTCATCAAATATTGCTTTTTTTTTATGCTGATAGTGTGCTCATTCGGGGCATCGGCGCAAACCCGCGGCAAAGTACAAGTAGTGGCACCGCCACTGTTTGATACGCTATTAGCCAAACGCGCTACGCTTAATAAAGGACGTGGCGGGGGCTCGGCGGGTTACTCATCATATGGTTACCGTGTACAGATCTATAGCGGCAGCAACCGTGGGGCGGCATTCAACGCCCAGGCAAAGTTCAATATGGAATTCCCGGAGATGCGCACCTATATTGTGTACAAAGAACCAAATTTTAAAGTACGTGCCGGCGATTTTCGTTCGCGTATCGAGGCCGAACGCATGAAGGAGCAATTGAAGCCCTGGTTCCCGGCAATGTTTATTATCTCAGAGAAAATCAATCCACCCAAAACGGTTATCACTAATGATTAAGGAAAAAATACAGCAAATAGCAAAAGATATTTTTAATGATGTAGTGGCTAACCGCAGGCATTTGCACTCGCATCCCGAACTTTCTTTCCACGAGGTAGAAACATCGGTGTTTGTGGCAAATAAGCTGGAAGAGCTTGGGTTGGAATACAGCAAAATGGCCGATACAGGTTTAGTAGCCCTTATAAAAGGCGATAAGCCGTCCGATCGGGTAGTGGCCCTACGTGCCGATATGGACGCGCTGCCGATACTGGAGGCAAATGATGTGCCGTACAAATCGCAAAACCCGGGTGTGATGCACGCATGTGGGCATGATGTGCATACTTCGTCATTACTTGGTGTAGCTAAGATCTTAACCGATCTTAAAAGCGAGTTTGGCGGTACGGTAAAACTGATCTTTCAACCTGCAGAAGAAAAGTTGCCGGGTGGAGCCAGCCTGATGATACAGGAAGGCGTATTAGAGAACCCTAAACCACAGGCCGTGATAGGCCAGCATGTGATGCCGCTGATAGACGCCGGTAAAGTAGGTTTCCGCGCAGGCAAGTATATGGCGTCAACCGATGAACTTTATGTTACCGTGAGGGGCAAGGGCGGGCATGGTGCGCAACCGCAGCAGAATGTAGACCCGGTTGTTATTACGGCGCATATCATCACCGCGTTGCAGACCATCATAAGCCGCTCTGCCGATCCTAAAAGCCCATCGGTTTTATCCTTTGGAAAAGTGATCGCCAATGGTGCTACAAATGTAATTCCTAATGAAGTTTATTTGGAAGGAACTTTCCGTACAATGGACGAGAAATGGCGTTCTGAGGCTCATATCAAGATCAAAAAAATGGCTGAAGGTATTGCCGAAAGCATGGGCGGTACCTGCGAGTTCAATATCATGAGAGGCTACCCGTTCCTGATCAACGAGGAAAAGCTGACAGCGGCAACCCGGGCAAATGCCGAGGATTATTTGGGTAAAGAGAACGTGCTCGATCTGGATATTTGGATGGCGGCAGAGGATTTTGCTTATTACTCACAGGTGGCAGATTCTTGCTTTTATCGCCTGGGTACACGTAACGAAAGCCGCGGAATTACGTCATCAGTACATACCCCAACGTTTGACGTAGAGGAAAGTGCACTGGAACAAAGCGTTGGCCTTATGGCTTACCTTGCCGTAAAACAGTTAGGGAATTAATTTAGAAGTTAATGGTTCATAAATCATAGCCGCGCTTAATTACCATGAACAAAAAGTTACTAATAGCATTCTGCTTTTTACTTTCTGCCTTTGTCTCCAAAGCGCAGCAGATCCCACGTTTTAATCCTGATACCATCCTTACCATTACCATCGATACCGCAGTTGCCAATATCCGGTCGCATAGGTTAAACGCGCAGGATTTTATTGATGCAGTAATGAACGATACCAGTTTTTACAAGGCTTTCCAAAACATGAAAAGTTACGCCTTTACTGCCGAGAACCGCATTTACACCTACGATAAGAAGAATAAGGTTGATGGCAAGATCTACCGCCGGTTACTGCATAGCAACAATGGCGGCAAACATAAAATTGAATACACAACCAGGCGCGACAGTGGGAATGTTATAAAGAAAAACGGTAAGTACCAGTTGTACACCGTAGAGATGTTCGACTATATTTTCATGAACGCCTACAACTCGGATTTTGTGAAGGGCGAAGGTACATCTGCTGAAAACAAAGGTAAAAATGAAGGATACAAAGCCAAATTGAAAACCCTGATATTTACACCGGGCAGAAAAGTGCCGGGCATCCCTTTCATCAGCGGTAAAACAGAGATCTTCGGGCCGGAGTTACGCCAGTTTTACAGTTATGAGTTCGCACGCGGTAAATACCTGGATAGCATCCCTGTTTACCGGTTTAAGGTAAAACGCAAGCCCAGTACAAGCCCGGATGATGTGATGATACAGGAGATGACCACAATTTTCGATGTAAACAATTTTGAGATACTCGGCCGCTATATCGATATGAAATACAGCAATATGCTGTTTGATTTTAATGTGCAAATGAATATCGAACTAAATAAATTTAACGACGAGCTATTACCCATCAAAATCAGCTATCAAGGCAACTGGGATATCCCATTCCACAAGGAGGAACGCGCCAGCTTTTTAATTGTGCATAAGGATTATAAGAAGGAATAATGCTCATTAATTAACCGTCATTCCAAACTTGTTTCGGGATCTCTCAGGACAGTTATACAGTAACCCTTGCGTGTGGGATGCCGAAACAAGTTCGGCATGACGGCTAACTTTTCTCGGCTATTTCTTTTATAACAAGGTTACGTTTCACCAGTAATGCGGTCACATACCTTTTAAGGAATAACCAGTTTGCCAGTTTCCCTAATATTCCTAACGGTGATTCAAAAATAAACACATCCTGCATAATGGTTCTTGTGCCATCGTGATTAAAGTAATGTTCATGTCTGAAACTTTTAAAAGCACCGCTTACCATTTCGTCCGTAAAGAAAACTGGGGCGTTAAAGTCTGTGATCTTTGATGTAAGGTTTTGCCAGATACCAAAATGCTTAGCCCGCCATGTAACGGTTTCGCCAAAGCCAATTAACCCACTCGTACGGCCAGCAATTGCCCGCTCGCCGGTATGTGCTGTTGATGCAACATGTACATCAATGTCCCGCGAAATGTCAAAGCATTTTTCGAGTGGAGCATTGATAAATGTAGTTAATACTATTTTCGACATATCTACAAGTTAAGCCATGAAGTAAAGTTCGGCATCGCGCATAGTCCTGAAAGAAACGAAAACGCCGATCATAAAAATAACCGGCGTAATCATAAAAATCCTTAAAATCAGTGTTTAAAATTCTGCATTCTTCGGGAACCTTGGGAAAGGGATCACATCGCGGATGTTGCCCATGCCGGTAACAAATAGCACCAATCGTTCGAAGCCTAAACCAAAGCCTGCGTGCGGGCAACCACCGTAACGGCGGGTATCAAGGTACCACCAAAGTTCATCTTTAGGGATACCTATCTCGTCCATGCGTTGCTCCAACCTGTCAAGGCGTTCCTCGCGCTGCGAACCACCTACAATTTCGCCGATACCGGGGAACAGGATATCCATAGCGGCAACAGTTTTGCCGTCGTCGTTTTGGCGCATATAAAATGATTTTATCTCTTTAGGATAATCCGTCAGGATCACCGGTTTTTTAAAGTGTTTCTCAACCAGGTAACGCTCGTGTTCCGACTGTAAGTCGGTGCCCCAGCCTTCTATCGGGTATTGGAATTTCTTCTTTTTGTTTGGGGTAGATTCTTTCAGGATCTCGATAGCCTCGGTGTAGGTCAAGCGCTCAAAATCGTTATCTAAACAAAACTGAAGTTTCTCTAACAAAGTAAGGTCAGAGCGTTCGTTTTGTGGTTTTTGTTTCTCTTCATCTTGCAGGCGCTGGGTTAAAAATTCGATATCTTCCTTGTTTTTATCAAGCGCGTAGCGGATAACATACTTTAACAGTTCCTCGGCCAGGTCAGCATTGTCCTTAAGGTCATAGAAAGCCATTTCGGGTTCTATCATCCAAAACTCGGCCAGGTGGCGGGTAGTATTTGAGTTTTCGGCACGGAAGGTAGGGCCAAAGGTATAAATATCACTCAGTGCCATTGCACCAAGTTCGCCCTCCAACTGACCGGACACGGTAAGGTTGGTAGATTTACCAAAGAAATCTTGCTTGTAATCTACTTCGCCGGTATCGGTACGTGGTACATTGGCAAGATCGAAGTTGGTTACGTGGAATGCTTCGCCGGCGCCTTCGGCGTCAGACTGGGTAATAACGGGCGTGTGCAGGTAAACAAAACCACGCTCCTGGAAAAAGGTATGTATAGCGTATGAAAGCGTGTTACGCACCCTGAAAATTGCACCAAACGTACTGGTACGAAAACGCAGGTGCGCAATTTCCCGTAAAAATTCAAGACTATGTTTTTTTGGTTGAAGCGGGTATTTCTCCGGGTCGCTGTCACCTAATATTTCGATACTTGTTGCCTTAACGTCAACGCTTTGCCCTTTACCTAACGATGCTACCAGCCTGCCGCTAACGCTAAGCGCTGCGCCGGTGGTAATACGCTTTAATGTGGCAGGGTCGGTATTTTCAAAATCGACAACAATTTGCAGGTTATTATTTGTTGAGCCATCATTTAAAGCAATAAACTGATTGTTACGGAAGGTACGCACCCATCCTTTAACAGTTACATCAATATCGGTTTTACCGCTTTCAAGCAGTGCTTTAATTTTTGTACGAGAGCTCATATAAAATAGTATATGCGGCAAAAATACAATTATTTGCTAAACCTGTAAGCAGTAAAACCGTACTTAAATGGATATAACTTAGTTACGTGGCAGATAGATCAGGAAGTTGCCTTTGGTAAATTTAACACTATCCGCATAAATGCTTGAGGTAACCGGAAACTTGCGTTTAAATTTCAAAGTAAATGTACCCGCAATTACATGTTGGGTCGAATCAACATCGGTAACTATTAATGAACTACCGCCAGCAACACCTGCATTGTAACGGCTTACGGTGTCCTTGCCAATTAATTGATAATAGCGGGCCTGGTTGCCTGTTAAAGCATACGTGCCTTTGCCGGTGTATTTAATGTGCATTTTGATGCCTGCATCCCTGCCAAGGCCCAAAATAGAAATGGAATCGGTGCCAACTTTTGCGCTGTAAGGTTCTGCATAAACAGATAAGCCATTTTTTTCGGCAACAAAATATTGTTGGTAAGAAGTGCGGCAGCAATTGTCGTCGTTTTTCAAACAAGATGAAAGGAGTAGGGCGAAGAATCCCAGGGCGATAAAAGTAAACTTTTTCATGATCAATATTTTTAATGTGTTAGTTTATACTTTACGTTAAAAAAGTTGCGTGTGATACAATGTGTGTGAATTTTTTGTATGAAGCGGAATTAAAGTATTTTCAGAATCGAATGGATAGCATTATGTTAATTAAATAATTCTGTAAATTCTGATTCAGACAACCTAAGTTTGCAGCTCAATTAAATTTAATTTGAAACCGAAACTTAGCCTGGTTATTGGTATTGTATGTATCTCTTTTTCGCCAATATTTGTAAAGCTGGCGGCCTCACCAGCCATTACATCGGGCTTTTACAGGATCTTTATTGCATGGCTGTTCCTGCTTCCTTACTGCGTTTTAAAAGGCAAATTAAAAACAACTCGCAGGGCGCTTGTTATTACCATTATTGGCGGTGTTGTTTTTGGGGCAGATATTGCCATGTGGAATATTTCGCTGTTAAAGATCAGCGCTACCATATCAACCTTGTTGGCTAATCTTGCCCCGGTTTGGGTAGGGTTGATGAGTTATCTACTATTTAAACATAAAGCGGGCAAGCTGTTTTGGGTGGGCACTTTTGTAGCGATAATTGGGATGGTGATATTGGTCGGCTACGAGAATGTGATACACCTGGAATTTAGTCCGGGGATATTATACGCCGTGGCTGCAAGCATACTTTATGCCGCTTACCTCATGATAACCAAGGGCATCATCAAACACATAAACACCTTTACTTTTATGTGTTACAACATGCTGGGGGCAGCGGTGTTTCTACTGGCAGTTGCACTTACCCGCGGCGACGCGTTAACCGGATTTGATACTGCAACCTGGGGTTGTTTCCTGGGGATGGGCGCTCTTTGCCAATTGATAGGATGGCTTACCATCAATCACTCGTTACGTTATCTCGAATCTACGCGTGTAGCCATAGCTTTGTTAGGGCAAACAGTTATCGCCGGGTTTTTAGCCATAGGCCTTTTGGGGGAAACCCTGCACCTTAAAGAGATAATCGGGGGTGCGATAGTTTTGATTGGAATAGCAGTTTCGTTTTTGAAATCCAAAAACGCTGTACTCATCCCAAAGGGAACTGATTAATTACTTAGTTAACCAACCATTATCGCCCATCCAGGTCTTGGCCCAATTGAACCACAGCCCTTTGCTTTTTGAATTTACCAGGCCAAAACCATGACCACCGGCCGGAAACAGGTGCATCTCGGCTTTTACCTTGTTTTTAAGCAAAGCTTCGTACATCAGTAAGGCATTCTCTACGGGCACAACGTCATCATCTTCGGCATGTACTATGAATGTTGGCGGGGTGCTGGCTGTAACTTGCTTATCGTTAGAGTATAGATCGGCCTGTTGCTGTGTTGCATTTTTGCCTATCAAGTTCTCACGAGAACCAACGTGTGCCTTCTCACCAAAAGATATCACGGGGTATATCAGCATCATAAAATCCGGGCGAACGCTGATGTTGTTTGGGTTATCAATAACCACTTTATCAAAGTGCGTCCCCTCGGTCGCCGCCAGATGCCCGCCTGCCGAAAAGCCGATAATGCCTATTCGGTTTAAGTTAATGCCCCATTTGGCAGCATCCTGCCTAACTATTTGTATGGCACGTTGGGCATCTTGTAACGGGCCTATGGTTTTATCAACCATGATGCTATCGCTGGGTAAACGGTATTTTAATACAAATGCAGTTACGCCAATCTTATTAAATTCTCTGGCTATATCTATTCCTTCATGTCCGGAGGCGAGGCCTGCATAAGCACCGCCGGGGCATATTATTACGGCTGTACCATTTGCCGTGCCTTTGGCAGGCAGGTAGGGCGTAATAGTAGGATTTGTTACTTTAAAGATCCATAATTCATCATTTCTTTCAGCATAATTAGCTGGTGCTGCTTTACTGTTAGGTACGCCCTTTGGATATAGCAGCATCGATTTTTGTTCCTGGCTAAAGGCAAGGGTTGTAGTAGCAGTCAATATTAATACGGTTAAAATACGCTTCATCATAAAAAGTAGCATTGGTAAGGGCAAGGTACAATTTATGGCAACAAAAAACGACGCTGTGGTGTGCAGCATCGTTTTTTGTATTTTATCTAAAAGCCGGACTTTAATTCTTCGGTCCGCCAAACTCCATTAAGTACGATTTTAAAAACTCGTTTAGGTCGCCATCTAACACGGCAGCGGCGTTAGAGGTTTCATGATCTGTACGGAGGTCTTTAACCAGTTTGTATGGGTGCAATACATAGTTACGGATCTGCGAACCCCATTCTATCTTTTTCTTGTTCCCCTCAACCGCGCTTGATGCCTCGGCACGCTTGCGCATCTCGGCTTCATACAACTGCGATTTAAGCAGGCGGATAGCATTTTCTTTATTTTGTAATTGAGAGCGTGACTCCTGATTTTTAATGATAATGCCCGATGGCTTGTGATATAACCGTACGGCAGTTTCTACCTTATTTACGTTTTGGCCACCCGCACCACCCGCGCGGAAAGTCTCAAACTCGATATCGGCGTCTTTCACCTCAATATCTATGGTGTCATCTACCAACGGATAAACATATACTGAAGCAAATGAGGTATGGCGCTTAGCGTTAGAATCGAATGGTGAAATGCGCACCAAACGGTGGACGCCATTTTCGCCTTTCAGGTAACCATAAGCAAATTCACCTTCTATTTGCAGCGTAACCGTTTTTACACCGGCCACGTCACCTTCCTGGTAATCCTGCTCAGACACTTTGTGCCCGTTCTTTTCGGCCCACATAATGTACATGCGCATCAGCATGGCGGCCCAGTCGCAGCTTTCAGTGCCCCCGGCGCCCGCTGTAATTTGAAGTACGGCATTAAACTGGTCTTCCTCGGCGCTAAGCATGTTCTTAAATTCAAGTTCTTCGACCACGGACACAGCCTGCTCGTATTGCTCGTTCATTTCTGCTTCGGTAGCATCGCCACTCTGCATAAATTCAAACAACACGTTTGTATCGTCTATTACCGAAACCACTTTCTGGAAAGCGTCGGTCCATACTTTTTTTGCTTTGATGGATGCCAGAACTTTCTCGGCATCTTTAGGATGATCCCAAAAGTTTGGGCCTATGGTTATATCCTGTTCCTTTTGCATGGCATCGAGTTTGGTATCGATGTCAAAGATGCCTCCTCAGGGAAGTTGTTCTATCCCTTAAATCCTGCATGTTCTCTTTTGTCATAATGGCAAATATATAAAATTGCGGTTAGGCCAAATAAAAAAGGCCTACAATTAATTGCAGGCCCCGTAGTAAAAAATATTTTTGCTTACGCGATGCGCATCTGGTTTAACAACACACCCATATCGGCAACGTTACCGTTTACTTTAGACAGGATGGTGCTTAGCGCAAACTCTTTATTCTGTTCGCCTTTTGATTGTTCCATTAACTGGTGCATTACCGGTGGGATTAATTCGTCGGCAATTTTCATAGCCTCGGCCATGCCTATGTTATAAAAATTGTTCAGCTTATTAGCAAACCTATTAGCCACGCTATGGATAAGCGGGTTATCATATATCGCCGAAAACTGGAAGTATTTTACCAGGTCCTTTAATTTGCCCGTATCCATTTGGTTTTTTAATACCTCAATGATAGAGCTTGACGCCTCATTAATTACCGCCTCGCGGTGTTCTACAGGCACTACCGGGTTGTTCATAACAGCCGTATCGGCATTGTTTTTTACGAGCAAAAAAAGTTTTTCAAACATGGCAATATTTGTTTAAAAGGCAGATTAAGAAAATGATGAAAAATAATTGGTTTATTTACCAACACCACAAATATATTAAATATTTATTTTCACTTTCTAAAAATTATCAAACATTTGTTATTGAAATGACAATTCGTTAGTGTAAAACAAACACTATCTTGGGTGTGTTAAAATAACACTTAACTGTCCTTTTTTCACTTTTAATATCAGGCTCAGTTTTAACTTGTTACTTTTACAAAAAACATCACAACTATGCTGCCAAATATTGATTTTACGAGCACCCAATCGTATAAATACTTAACAGATCACTACATTGATATCGTATCAAAAAGTTTGAAGGAATTATTTGAAACTGATAATCAGCGATTTGAAAAATTCTCGCTTCAGTTTGGGGATATTTTGGTGGATTACTCCAAGAACCGCGTTGATGATGAAACACTTGCGTTACTTACCCAATTAGCACGCGAGTGTGGTGTAAACAAGGCAATTGAAGCCATGTATTCTGGTGAAGCCATCAATGTTACCGAAGGCCGCCCGGTTTTGCATATCGCTTTGCGTAACCGCAGCAACACCCCAATTTTAGTTGATGGTAAAGATGTAATGCCCGATGTTAACGGCGTATTAAATCACATGAAAGAGTTTAGCGAGGCCATCATCAGCGGGGCGTGGACAGGTTATACAGGTAAGGCTATTACCGATGTTGTAAACATCGGCATCGGCGGCTCGGACCTTGGCCCCGTGATGGTTACGGAAGCACTAAAAGCTTACAAGAACCACCTAACCATGCACTTTGTATCAAATGTGGATGGTACACATATAACTGAAACTTTAAAAGAGGTTGACCCGGAAACTACACTGTTCCTTATCGCTTCTAAAACATTTACTACGCAAGAAACCATGGGTAATGCCCACAGCGCCCGCGATTGGTTCATTAAAAACGGCGGTAAGGACGAAGATGTAGCCAAACACTTTGCAGCATTATCTACCAATAGCGAAGGCGTTGCGAAATTTGGTATCGATACCAAAAACATGTTCGAGTTTTGGGATTGGGTTGGCGGCCGTTACTCGCTTTGGAGCGCGATAGGTTTATCTATCTCATTAAGCATTGGCTTTGATAATTTTGCCGAATTGCTTGATGGCGCACATGCGATGGATAACCATTTCAAAGATGCCCCGCTTGAGCAAAACCTGCCTGCTATTTTGGCATTGATAGGTATTTGGCATAATAACTTTTTTGAGGCTGAAACAGAAGCTATTCTTCCGTACGATCAATACATGCACCGCTTTGCTGCTTACTTCCAGCAAGGGGATATGGAAAGCAACGGTAAACATGTAGACCGTAACGGCAAGCACGTAGACTATCAAACTGGCCCCGTTATTTGGGGAGAGCCGGGTACAAACGGGCAGCACGCGTTTTACCAACTGATACATCAGGGGACAAAATTGATCCCGTGTGATTTTATAGCGCCTGCGCAATCGCATAACCCGCTTGGCGAGCACCACAATATGCTGCTCTCGAATTTCTTCGCTCAAACCGAGGCTCTAATGAACGGTAAAACTGAAGAAGTGGTAATTGACGAATTGAAGAAGGCCGGAAAAAACGAAGAAGAGATCAAAAAAATTGCACCTTTTAAAGTTTTTGAAGGCAACCGCCCTACAAACTCTATTCTGGTTAAAAAAATAACACCGCATACGTTGGGCAGTCTGATCGCCATGTACGAGCATAAAATATTTGTACAAGGCATCATCTGGAATATTTACAGTTTCGACCAATGGGGTGTTGAACTGGGCAAGCAATTGGCCGGAAAGATTTTACCTGAGTTAAAAGATGATGCAGAAGTTAACACACACGATTCATCAACCAACGGTTTGATCAATCAGTACAAAGCCTGGAGGTAATCGGTCTGCAGTTTTAAGTTTGCAGTAAGTAGCTCTATTTAATTTGTCATGCTGAACTTAGTGAAGCATCTAATCGCCGATATACATATCGTAAATTAGGTTCTTCGGTATAACTCAGCGTGGCATTTTTTGGTTATTGCGGCCGCTGATCGTTTTGGTCGTACGGGTTTTTGGGATGAAATGCCTCATTGGGTAGGTGTGCATATTTAGGGTTTTTGCCGTATTGGTTTGGCCATGATTTGCCTTCTTCCAGCAAAAGCCAAAACGTATAAAAAGGAACAAGTTGCCACCAGCCGCTGTTGTCCAGATCATGACAACGTTTGGCGCCCTGTGCCCAACGGAACCAAATTAGAGGAATAAACATAAGCAAATAAGAATTTGAACTGTTGTGATGCCTCAATTGTGAACTAATAAAAAAGATGCCACCGATAAAAACCAATATACTCAGGCCATATTCGGTGCGGGAAATGCGGCCATCGAAAGAAAAGGAATCGTTGAACATAATGTTGGTTTAGGTATGCTAATATAAGTAATTTCTTCTATTAAGCTTGCCTTACGTTATAACACATCAAAACCACTCCACTACCAAACACCTTAGTTTTATAAGGGTGCATAGTTAACCTGCTTTTAAACAATGGCCGGCCTTTTTTTATTGCCAGGGGATAGATCCATATCAGGTATTCATCTACGAGGTTTAGCTTAATAAGCTGTGTAACAAGTTTGCCACTACCATAAACGATCATGTCTTTCCCAGGCAGCGTTTTTAACGCCCTAATTTCTTTGCCAATAGGGCGGTTGGCCAATCGGGCATTTTGCCAGTTTCCGATTTTAAGCGTTTTAGAGAATATCACCTTTTCATACCTATTCATCATATCTGCAAAATCTACAATCTCACGTGGGGCAGAAATATTTGACTGCTGGGCCTGCCAGTAAGGTGCCATACACTGATATGTGTTGCGGCCAATCAACAAAGTATCAGCATTGCCAAGTTGCCTGGTTATGATCTTCGCCATTTCGTCATCCCAATACGGTTCATGCCAGTCTAACTCGCCATGCGAGCCGGCCATAAAACCGTTAAGGGTTATATTCATCGATATAACTAACCTGCGCATGGTGTTACGCGGGGGTGTAGCAAAGTACCGTAATGCCACATTCAAACGGGCTGGCTTTAACTAATTTAAGCGGCAGATTAGCTTCCAACGCGCCGTAAATGGTTTTGCCTTTACCAATGGCAACAGGGTTAACAAAAATGTGGTACTCGTCTATCAGGTTGTGTTTTATGAGTGCCGCTCCAAATGTTGCACCGCCATAAGCCACAATATCCCCGCCGGGTTGTGCCTTTAGTTTATTTATCTCTTCGGTTAGGTCGCCGGTGGCAAGGGTTGTGTTCTCCCATGGGCTTTCGGCCAGGGTTTTGGTGAAAACTACCTTAGGGTCGTTAACCATTTTGTGGGTAAATCTATCTGCAGATGGGTCGGCAGAGCGTTCTTTCCAAACCGGGATAAAACCTTCGGCCAGTACACGGCCAAGTATAATGGTGTCTATTGGTTCGGTTATTTCCTGTACATATTCTTTTAGTTTATCATCCCAGTTCCAGGTCATCCAGTCCATTTCGTTATTTGGGCCTGCCACAAAGCCATCAAGGCTCACCTGCATCTGTAATTTTAGCTTTCTCATTTTGTTGTTTTGTTATGATGATACAAATGTACCGTAGATGGTTTATAAGGTAAGGTGCAAAAAGGACTAATTAGGGGTTGTTTACGACTTTCTACTTCACTACATTTACTTCTGATAAACCAATTCATCGCCAAAATGAGACATGTATCTATCCTGATAACCAACGAGGCCGTATTAGCCAGCATTGCAGACCCGCGCATCATGTTTACCGGCGTTAACGACTTTTTGGCTGCAGCCGGCAAGCCACCAATGTTTAATGTGCAGTTGGTTGGGTTAGAAAAAGAGGTGCGCCTGCATGGCGGTTTGTTTTCGGTACATACAGATGCGGTGATAGGAGAGGTTAAGAAAACTGACCTCATTATTGTTCCGGCTTTTGGCGGGGATATGGCTACTGCTATAAAAAGTAACGAGGAGTTTATCCCCTGGATAATTGACCAGCAGTATAAAGGTGCCGAAGTTGCCAGCCTTTGCGTAGGCGCGTTCCTGTTGGCAGCAACGGGCCTGCTCGATGGTAAAGAGGCATCGAGCCATTGGCGCTTTGCAGAGGAGTTTAGGAAGATGTTCCCGAAGGTAACTTTGGTTGACGACAGTATAGTTACCGAGCAAAACGGCCTGTACAGTAGTGGCGGCGCAACATCCTACTGGAACCTGCTTTTATATTTGGTTGAGAAATACGCCGGGCGAGATATGTCTATAATGGCAGCTAAGATGTTTGCATTGGAGATAGACAGGAAGAGCCAGTCGCCGTTTATTATGTTTAACGGGCAAAAAACCCACGAGGACGAGTCGATCAAGAAAGCACAGGAGTTTATAGAAGCCAACATAACCGAAAAGATCTCGGTAGAAGAACTGGCAATGAAGTACGCTATTGGCAAACGCCATTTTGAGCGCCGCTTTAAAAAGGCGACCAACAACAGCCCGCTGGAGTACATTCAACGTGTTAAGATAGAAGCCGCTAAAAAGCACCTGGAAAGCAGCCGGATGAATGTTAATGAGGTAATGTATGATGTTGGCTATTCGGATACCAAGGCCTTCCGAACCGTGTTTAAAAAGATAACCGGCCTATCGCCGGTAGAGTATAAGAATAAGTATAATAAAGCGAGTTAAATGTTCACGTTCACGGCCGTGAACGGGGGTTTATATTTGTAATTCGCTGATAATTAAATATTTGAATATTTGTTGCACCTGACAAAACAATGTCACCATTATTGTCCTTAAAGCATATCGCTTGTACTCGTAGATGGTTGGATCGCTATTGCAATGGTCTTATATATATCAGAAAAGCTGCGAACATTGGGGCTTTTCCATTTACTTCTTTACAAACTTAACCTGGAACAATTTATTCCATTTTTTGCCGGTTATAAAAATGCGTTTGGTGGTCTTATCGTAAGCAATGCCGTTTAAGACATCGGCATGGGGGTTACGGTTCAAATACAGGTCGGTCATATCAATTTTTTGTAGTACAGCACCTGTTTTAGGGTCTATCACTAAGATGTTATCAGTATTCCAAACATTCGCGTAGATCTTTCCATCAATATATTCAAGCTCGTTAATTTCATTAACTGCACCTTTATCATCATAAACATCAACAAATCCCTTTTGCTGATAGGTGTTTTTATCCAGGAACCAGATACGGTTGGTGCTATCGTCCATATAAATTTTATTAGCGTCGTGCGTCATTCCCCAGCCTTCAATGCCTACGTTATTATCAAACTTGCTAAGTAGGTTTAGCGTTTTTTTGTCGTACACAAAGCCTATTTTTTCGGTGTAGGTAAGCTGGACAATTTTGTCACCAATAACTGCTATCCCTTCAGCAAAGATTTTGGGATCGATATTTACTACTTTAAGTACCTTGCCTGTAGTTAGATCAACTTTGCGCAAGCTTGATTGACCATTTCCTTCAACCACACGCCCGCCATCGCTTTCATACATAACGCCGTCCTGGTACTCTAATCCCTCTGTAAAAGATGCAGTATCATGCGGAAAAACTTTCTCTACAACAAAACCCAATTGCTCCGGTGCTTTGGCGGCAAGCAGGTTGATGTTGGTGGTTAAGTCCTGGCTTTGGCCGGCCTGGTAAACTTTTGCGGTTATCACACGCGCGCCAAGTGCAAGGCTATCGGTTTTAACATTTACAGCCGATGAATCTTTAGCCGTGCCAACGCGTGTACTGTCGAGCAAATAAACAACCGAATCTATTTTAATATCAGCAGGATAGCCAATTTTCAGGGCAATTTGTTCACCTGCTTTGTAGTTGCTGCCCGCATCGGGGCTAATGGTAAATTCGTCTTCTTTTTTATCGGTTCTACAGCTGTAGGCCAGCATTGCTATTACTGCGAAAAGTGCTATGCGTTTATTCATCTTAAATGGCAGAAGGCCAAAAGGCATCTTCAATATGTTTTAGTGTGTGGTTACTATTACGGTCAAACAGGATAGATATTATATCAAACCTAACTTCTCCCTGGTGATCCATCAAATATATGTACTCGTCGGCAGCTTCTACCAGTAAACGCTGCTTGCGGGCGTCAACAAAATCTTCGGGTTCGCCAAAGGCATTGCCGGTGCGGGTTTTAACTTCGGTAAATATAATTATCCCGGCTTTATAGGTAATCAGGTCTATCTCGGCTTTGCCGAAAACCCAATTCTCATCCATTATCTCATACCCATTGGCTTCCATATGTGCCTTAGCCATTGCTTCGCCTTTTTTGCCGAGATCGTTATGGGATGCCATTATTTAATAATTACCGAGCCTAAGTAATCGGAAATGGTTTTCTCTACCTTTTTCATGTGCATGTATTGGTTCAGCAGAATTTCCTGGTCGGCCTCTCCTGTGGTCGTCTTTAGTTCGTTACGCAGGTTAAGTAAGATCTTGCCTACTTTTTGTTTTTTTAGGTGGAAGATAGCACCCAGAATGGTGGCCTTCATATTAACTTGCTCATCGGGTACCAAAATTTTATGCATCTCGTACCAGTTCTCGCTCAATACGTATTTTGTAGCCAGCATGGTTACCACCAGGTCAACAATGCCCTTATCATGGTAATGGATAAAATGCTGTTCTTCGGGTAATACACCGTTCTCTACTTCCTGTCGGTAGATCTCCATGAACTTTTTAGTTTCCGGTTGCTCAAATTCCACGTCGCTCAACTCGGCTATCATAAACGGACCGATGTAGGTATTGGCAATGCCATCCCAATCGATCATCTTGTTGCCGTAATGTAACAGCAAGCGTACTATCTCGCGCTCCTGCGTGTCCGATTCTTTGGCAATATGCTCCTGCGGCTCGTCAAAAAACAAAAGGTCTTCCGGCGTGGCATCTGGCCTGCGGTTTTGATTCTGCTGTTGCTGGCTATCCTTTCTTGCCTTGGCCTGGCGCATTTTATTCAGTTCGGAAAGCAGCGCGCGCTCATCAATTTCCAGTCTGTTACTGCACTCTTTCAGGAACACCGAAGCCTTGATAGAATCGGGGATCTTGGCGATGCTTTCTACGATCTCGCGTATAACCTCGGCCTTTTTTATCGGGTCGTTACCAACATCCTTTAGCAGGATCTCGGTCTTATATAAAATGAAATCTTTTTTGTTTTTATCAACGTGCGTTTTAAACGCATTGGTGCCAAACTTCTGCACGTACGAATCCGGGTCATGCCCATCCGGAAACAGCACCACTTTTACGTTTAGGCCTTCCTCCAATATCATATCCAGCCCGCGCAGGGATGCTTTGATACCCGCCGCATCGCCATCATAAAGTATGGTGATGTTTTTGGTAAGGCGGCCTATTAGCCTGATCTGCTCTACGGTTAAGGATGTACCCGACGATGCCACCACATTTTCGATACCCGCCTGGTGCACCGATATTACATCGGCATAACCTTCCACCAAATAACAATTATCTTCTTCACGGATGGCTTTCTTAGCAAAATATAACCCGTAAAGGATGCTCGATTTATGGTAGATCTCCGACTCGGGCGAGTTTACATACTTAGGTACGTTCTTGTCGTTTTTTAAAGTACGGCCGCCAAAGGCGATAACCCTGCCTGTAAAACTGTGGATTGGGAACATCACCCGGCCACGGTAACGGTCATAAAGCGAACCATTATCCCGTTTAACAGACAGGCCGCTTTCTACTATAAATTCTTCCTTGTATCCTTGTTTAAGTGCTTCGCCCGTAAAGGCTTCCCATTGATCGGGCGAGTAACCCAACTCAAACTTTTTGATGGTATCGTTGGTAAAGCCGCGCTCTTTAAAATAGCTGTAGCCAATGCTTTTGCCTTCATCGGTTTCCAGCAGGCTCTCGTGGAAAAACTTGGCCGCAAAGCCCGATACGATCATCAAACTTTCGCGGTGGTTTTGTTCCTCCAGGTTCTCGGCCGATTCTACCGTTTCCTCTACCTCAATGCCGTATTTTTTGGCAAGCCATTTCAATGCTTCGGGGTAGGTAAATTTCTCCAGCTCCATTAAAAAGGTTACAGCGCTGCCACCCTTGCCCGACGAGAAATCTTTAAAGATGCCCTTGGCCGGCGATACCGTGAAAGACGGTGTGCGCTCGTTAGCAAAGGGAGAAAGGCCTACGTAGTTGGCCCCTCGCTTTTTCAATTGTACAAATTCGCCAATCACCTCCACAATATCTGTGGCTTCCATTATGCGGTCTACGGTGGGTTTGGTGATCATGTTTTTAAAAGCTACGCCCTAAAATTACCTATAACTGGGTATTGTTGAAGAATTGTATCTAACATTTTAATAAACCCGGGGATATAAGATTGATCAAAATGGAGTGTGAAATATAATTTTGCACAATATTCCGAAGAGCTACCATAAGCTATGCCTTCTAATTCAAAGTTTCCATTACCATTTCCTTTAATTTCAAAAGATAACTGATTTTCGCGGTCTTTAAATAATGTAGAGGCAGTTAAATTATGATACAAGTAATCGAATTGATTTCTTAATTCTTTAAATTCTAATGTCATTAATTCGGCGATATATGTACCCGAAAAATCTCCACATCCGACACTTATTTCTGTCCTAAGCCAATTATTATCCCAGTCAAGATCAGAGTTATATGTTATATATTCCAATACTTCAATTTTAAGGCTATCGCCGAAAGTTCGGATTTCAAAATACGTTGTCAAACTGTCGTCCATGTTTTAGGGTTACAAAAGTAATTGTTAAGCGGGTAAGTCTTTGATTAAATATAGAAAAATATCTGCAATATTACTCAGCCCGCGACACTTCGTGCGCGTCCTTCTCTGCGCAGCAGATAGGGTTCTAAAACATATTCTCAAAAAAATCACCCCCTCTTTGCGCAGCAGAGAGGGGGCAGGGGGTGAGTCAACTCGTAAACTTCGCTAAAAAGTTATCCACCCATTATATCCAACAACTCATTTAACTCGTCTACCTTTTCTGCTGAGCCCAGGTGCTCGTAGGCACTGATGAGGTTGCGGATAACGCGTTTAATAATATCAGAGTTGGAGCAGGGCTCGTAAAATTGCTTATCGAACTGAAGGTTCAGCTGTTTCAGGAACATATCCACATCCCTGCGGCCAAAAATGAAACCTTTATTAAACGCGTTGATATAGAATAGGATGCCGCCTTCAAATTCGTTTTCGCGGCTTTCGTCAAGATAGGCAAGTATAAAATGCTGCGGCAGGTTTACACCATAAACCGGGATATCCAGCTTTTGGGCTATGATGGAATAAATGATGGCTAACGAGATCTGGTTGCCTTTTTTAATATCCAGCACCTGGCTTATGTAGCTGTTTTGCGGGTCGCGGTGGTTGGTGGTGTTGCCACTAAAGCCGTGGATGCTGTAAAAAACATGGTTCATCAGCTTAATCTGTTCCACCGGGCTGGCCTCGTTTGTCATCTGGATCCAGATATCGCGCTTAATGGATTCAATCTGGTTTATTACCTTTTGCTCATCAAGATCAGGGTACTGATAGCGGTTAACTATCAGGATGCCTTGTAGCAGGTCGAACGCGCCGCTCTGGTGCCAAAGCTTCAGGTCGTTTTTTAAGGTGCCGAACTGGATCTCGTGTACAAGGTTGGCAATACGTTCCTGCTGTATGGGGTCAAAGGCTTGCTCAAAAGCACTTTCCAGGTAATTGATAGCCTCGATACCATAAGATAGCAGTTTTTCGTGAACGTGGCCGAAGATCTCAGCGTCCGGGTCGTCCAGCAAACGGATAAGTGAATTTACTTCTGTAGGATTTATCATATATCTCTTAGCTAAAATACTAAACCTTTTAATAGTTTTACAGCTATGTTCAATTTAACGTTCGCAAAAGATTTTCTGTTGCACAGGCTTACGTCAAAAAATCGTCATGGTTTGCACTCGCCATTTGTTTACCGACTGGTAGACCAGGTTATATATGATAAAGCGGATAAACCTGTTTATCAAAAAATAGAGCAGGAGCGCGATAACCTGCTTACAGATAACCGCTCCATCACCGTTACCGATTTAGGTGCAGGATCGCACGTGAACAACAACAAGCAGAAAAAGATAAGCGCTATCACCCTAAACGCGCTTAAGCCGCCTAAGCTTGCTAAATTGCTTTACCGACTGGCCGCGTCAACAAAACCTAAAAGCATTGTTGAACTGGGCACTTGCCTGGGTATTACCACGCTTTATCTGCAGGCCGCCGCGCCAAATGCAAAAGTGTACACCTTAGAAGGCTGCCCCCAAACCGCGGGTGTTGCCAAAGAGGTATTTAGCAGGGCAGGGGCGAAAGAGATTAAGGTAATAACCGGCAACTTTGACGATACCCTACCGGATGTTATTGCCGGACTGGATAAGCTCGACTTTGTGTACATAGATGGCAATCACCAGCGCGACGCTACCCTACGGTATTTTGAATGGTGCCTGCCAAAAGTGCACGAAGATACCATGCTAATATTTGACGATATTTACTGGAGCGACGGCATGAAACAAGCCTGGGCCGAGATAAAGGCCAACCCCCAGGTAACCGCCACGGTAGATTTATTTTGGATAGGCCTGGTGTTTTTTAAAACCGGCCAGGCGAAGGAAGATTTTAAGATAAAGGTGTAGGGGATGTGCGGATTTCAGATGTGCAAATGAATAATACCTAATCTGAATTTTTTGATATTCGCTTGCTTCTAATTTGCACATCTGCACATTGAAATCTGCACATCTTCTAAAACGCTTCGCCTAACCCCACATAAACCCCGCTTTGCCTGCTTTCGCCGGGGCGTTTTTCGCCAACACCGTAATCTACGCGGATGCTGAGGCCTTTTTGCACATCAAAAAAGTAACGCAGGCCGCCACCGTAATTCGGCTTTAGCTGGTTCAGGTTAAAATCTTTGTTAAATACTTCTCCGCCGCCTATAAAGCCTACAATGCCGAAACGCTCAGTCATGCGGTAACGCAGTTCGGTTTGGCCTGCCAACAGGTTACGGTCGCGGAAACGGCCGTTGTAATAGCCACGCATCATTTCATCGCTGCCTAAAGCAGGCAGCAGGTAAAATGGCGATTGGCTGCCCGTCATGTTCTGGCTTTGCACGTCAACCCCTAAAACAAACTTTTTGCTTAAGGCAAAGAAATGCGTAACCTCTATATTTAAAAAACCGCCGCTATAACCGCAATTGCCACCCACTCCGTTCATGATGTTTAAATAACTGGTTAGCGTACCGCCGCTTGTGGTATAGGTGTTGTTGTTGCGGCTATCTAATGTAAAGCTTGGGCCAAAGTAAAGTATAGTACCCCCGTTTTTACCTTCGATGGTAGGGTCTGTAGCGAAAATGCCGCCGGGCTGCTGGTCGTGAAAGCGGTAGTCGTAACCACCGGCCACTAATCCCACATAAATATAATCGCCTATCTTTTTCTCCCCTGTAAGAGTAACGCGGACGCGTTTCTGGCCAAGGCGGTCAGCGTCGGCTTTGTCAGTATTATTGCCTATTCCGTAAAAATCGAACGGGAAATTGATGTACCCAATTGCCCCGGTAAAATGGTAATTGTTGTTAGGTGCCCAGTAGCTGCTGCTTAGATTTACGCGGCTTTGCCCCTTAGTGGTCAATGTGGCATATGCAAAAATGTTAGATACACGGGTGTTCTTGCTTATAGTATCGGTATAAAAAGAATACAGGGCCGAGCCACCTCCTTCCAATCCTGTTTCGGGTGCCGAACTGATAACCGGTAGCAACACAAAGCTGCCGCGTTTGCTGGTATCTTTCTCAAAATACATTCTGCGGATGAATTTTGGCAGGATCTTTACCTGCGCGAAAGCGGGTATTATAGCTACGGAAAGTATAAAAATGAGGATAAGTTTTTTCATGGGCTGTAGTGCCGCAAAGGTAATTTTAAAGCACTTGTTTTGTAGAATGTGTAATTTAAAATTCTGATGTGCGCAAAATACCTACTTTTGCAAAATAATAACAGGAAATAATATGAGCACAGCAAGAGGCCCTATATCTCAATTTATAGAGAAAAACTACCTGCATTTTAATGCAGCGGCATTAATGGATGCAGCAAAAGGTTATGAAACGCATTTAACCGAAGGCGGCAAAATGATGGTGACCATTGCGGGTGCCATGAGCACTGCAGAACTGGGCATTTCCCTTGCCGAGATGATCCGCGAGGGTAAAATTGATATTATATCATGTACAGGTGCTAACCTGGAAGAGGATATCATGAACCTGGTAGCGCACTCGCACTACAAACGCGTGCCAAACTACCGTGACCTTAGCCCGCAGGATGAGTGGGACCTGTTAGAGAACCACTACAACCGTGTTACCGATACCTGTATCCCCGAGGAAGAAGCGTTCCGCCGATTACAGAAACATATTTACAAGATTTGGAAAGATGCAGATACCGCCGGAGAACGCTATTTTCCGCATGAGTTTATGTACAAAATTTTGCTGAGCGGAGAGTTGGAACAATACTATGAGATTGATCCTAAAAATTCGTGGATGCTTGCAGCTGCCGAAAGGAACCTGCCTATTGTTGTGCCAGGTTGGGAAGATAGCACCATGGGCAACATCTTTGCATCGTACGTTATAAAAGGGGAAGTGAAAGCGACCACCATGAAAAGCGGGATCGAATATATGGCATGGCTTGCCGATTGGTACCCTAAAAACTCGGGTGGAAAGGGCGTCGGCTTTTTCCAGATAGGTGGTGGTATTGCCGGCGATTTCCCTATTTGTGTAGTGCCGATGCTTTATCAGGATATGGAGATGACCGACATCCCTTTTTGGAGCTATTTTTGCCAGGTGAGCGATTCTACAACATCATATGGCTCGTACTCAGGCGCGGTACCAAACGAAAAAATTACCTGGGGTAAACTGGACATCAACACCCCTAAATTTATTGTAGAAAGCGACGCTACAATTGTTGTTCCGTTGATTTTTGCATGGATTTTAAAACAATAATTTTTGCTGATAATTGACAAGGCCCTTTGGATACCCAAAAGGCCTTGTCTGTTTTCGCAGATGTAACATTAGCAACTAATGGTTGATGTTGTTATTAGAATTCAAAATTTAATATAGTTTTACTGCGGTAATGATTTACTCGTCAATAATTACTTGGATTATAAAACAATAAATAGGTTTTCAAAGTATCTTTTTAATAATCCTTTTCGTCAGCTACTGTCCACAATTTGTAAAAACAGCCTTAATGGTTATTTAAAGGCGTTTTATCGATAATTTAGAACGATTATAAATTAGATTTTGGTGTCATTATATTGTCAGCGATACAGCAATAAATTATACTTTTGTGCCTGAAAAAGTGGGTAAATCAAACACCTCTACGTCAGTTTAACACTTATATATAAAAATTATTTAGCATAAATACCTTTTATGAGAAATATCTCATTGATTTTTAAACAGTTTTCAAGGTCGGTTTTACTCGTTGCCGGTTTGGTTGTTGTAGGCTTAACAGCCCACGCGCAAGCAGACGCAGCAAAAGGTGAAGCTATATTTAAGGCCAAATGTACAGCGTGCCACAAAATAGATACGCGTATGACCGGCCCGGCCTTAGGTCCGCAGCTTACATCAGAAACCGATGATGCTTATTTAACCAAATGGATCCAGAACAACCAGGCATTAATTGCTGCAAAAAACCCTAAGGCCGTTAAGATATTTAACGAGTTTAACCAGGCGGGCATGACAGTTTTTGCTGAGTTAAGCGATGCTGATGTTGGTAATGTTATTACCTACATCCGTGCCGATTGGAAAAAGATCCAGGCAGATCAAGCAGCAACTCCCAAAAAACCTGTCGACGAGGCAACCGGCCCGAGCGCTTTAGTTGTCTGGAGCTTGTTAGGTGTGATTGTTATCGCTTTCATTGTGATCCTTGTATTGAACAAAGTAATTGCAACGCTCGAGCGTTTGTTGCTTAACAAAAAAGGAATCTTCGAAGAAGAAGTTGTTGAAGAAGGAGAAAAAGCATCGGTAGATAAATTAGCTACGGTTAAAAAGCTTCTTAAAAACAAAAAACTTGTATTCTTTATAGTGCTTTGCGGTGTTGTTGGCTTAGGCAGCTTTAGCTGGGTAACCATGTGGAACACTAACGTACACCAGGGGTACCAACCGGTACAGCCTATCAAATACTCGCACGAGTTGCACGCAGGTGCCATGAAGATAGAGTGCCAGTACTGCCACACCGGTGCATTCAAATCTAAAAACGCTTCGATACCATCATTGAACGTTTGTATGAACTGTCACAAATCGGTTAAAACAGAATCGCCGGAGATACACAAAATTTACGATGCTTTGGGTTACGACCCTAACACCGCTAAATACGATAGCACTAAAGCTAAACCAATGCAGTGGGTACGTATTCACAACCTGCCTGACTTGGCTTACTTTAACCACTCGCAACACGTTAAGGTTGGCGCAATTAAATGCCAAACCTGCCACGGCCAGGTTCAGGAAATGAAGGAAGTATATCAATACTCTCCGCTCACCATGAAATGGTGTATCCAGTGTCACAAACGTACCGAGGTTAACGGTAAAGGCAATGCTTACTATGATAGCATACTTGCCGCCCATGATAAAATTAAAAAGGGCGAAAAGGTTACTGCAGCAGTGTTAGGCGGTATCGAGTGTGCTAAATGCCACTACTAATAATTATCAAGAACAGTACATTACAGTTTATATAACTATAAATGGATAGCAATAAAAAATACTGGAAAGGTTTAGAAGAACTGAACAAAACGCCAGAATTTGTTGAGAAAAATAAACACGAATTTGCCGAGCCAATTCCTATCGAAGAGGTTTTAAGCGGAGGTGGCCTTATGGGCAAAACCCCCCGCCGCGACTTTTTAAAGGCGTTAGGCTTTGGTGTGGGTGCGGTTACTTTAGCGGCTTGCCAAAAAGTACCTGTACACAAATCGATCCCTTACTTAATTAAACCGGAGGAGATAACCCCGGGTGTAGCCAATTACTACTCGTCAACATATGATGGTAGTGCGATATTGGTTAAAACCCGCGAAGGCCGCCCTATTAAGGTTGAAGGTAACCCTAACGATCTTTTATCAAAAGGTGGTTTAAGTGCGCAGGCACAGGCATCAGTGCTTGAGCTTTACGACACCAGCCGCGTTAAAGACCCTCAACTAAACGGTAACGACAGCAGCTGGTCTGAAATTGACGCTTTTGTAAAAAACAAACTTGCGGCAGTTGCGGCAAGTGGTAAAACCATTAGCATCGTATCATCAACTGTACACAGCCCGTCTACACAAGCGGTTATTGCCGAGTTCATCGCAAAATACCCTACTGCAAAACACGTACAGTACGATGCAGTATCCTATACAGGTATTATAAAAGCTAACCAAAACAGCTTTGGTAAAGCGGTATTACCTCATTACAATTTTGATAAGGCTGACATCATTGTAAGCTTCGCGGCAGATTTCCTTGGAACATGGATCTCCGGTGAGGAGTTTACCCGTCAGTACGTATCTAATCGTAACAACAAATCTCTCGAAGAGAAAAAGATGTCACGTCACATCCAGTTCGAGAGTGGTATGAGCCTTACGGGTACCAATGCCGATGTGCGTATCGCCATCAAACCATCTGAAGAAGGTGTTGCTTTGGTAAACCTGTATAATGCAATATCAGGCACAACCTTACCGGGTTCAAAAAAATTAACTACAGCTAACGCAGATAAAGCCATATTATTAGTAGCGGCAGAACTTAAAGCAGCAAAAGGTAAAGCCTTAGTTGTAGCTGGTTCTAACGATGTTGCGACACAGGTATTGGTAAATGCCATCAACTCTTTATTAGGCAGCTACGGCACTACTATCGATCTGGATAATCCGTCCCGCCAGTATGCCGGTAACGATGGTGCCATTGTTGATTTTATTACACAGGCAAAAGCAGGTGCAGTAGGCGCGGCATTATTCCTTGATGCTAACCCTGCTTACGATTACCACAGTGCGGCAGCAGTTGTTGACGCGTTGAAAAATGTTAGCCTTAAAGTTTCATTCTCTGATCATACAGACGAAACCGCAGCGCTTTGTACCATTATTGCACCAAACCACCACTACTTAGAGTCGTGGGGTGATGATAGTTCGGTAGAAGGTTACTACACTGTAATGCAGCCAACCATTAACCCGGTTAACAATACCCGCCAGGCCGAGCAAAGCCTTTTGGTATGGGCTGATAGCGCAACTAAAGATTATTACACATTTGTAAGGAATAACTGGAACACTAACTTATTAGCTAAAGGCGGTTTATCCGGCCAGGCAGGTTGGGAAACCTTATTACAAACAGGTTTAGTATTGGCAGCACCGGTTGCAGCCGGCTCATACACCTTTAATTATGACCTTAACGCGGTTGCACAAACCGTGTTAGGCCAAAGTGCTAAACTTGCCCAAGGCGGTAAAGTAGAATTACAGGTTTACCAAAACACAGCAATGCGCGATGGTAAAAAAGCAAACAACCCTTGGTTGCAAGAATTACCTGATCCGGTTTCTAAAGTTACCTGGGATAATTTTGCAGCGATGTCTCCATCAGATATTAAAACGATGGGCCTTGATGAGTTTGAAGTTGTTGAGATTACCGCTAAAGGATACACGGTAACATTGCCGGTATTATCACAACCGGGCCAGGCGCCGGGTACTGTATCTGTAGCTGTTGGTTACGGCCGCACAGCAGCAGGCCTTGTTGGTAACAACGTAGGTAAAAACGCTTATCCATTCCTTAGCTTCCTTAACGGTACGTTCCAAACAAACGCATCGGCAACGGTTAAAGCCACAGGCGATATATTCCCGCTTTCGCAAACACAAACGCACCACTCTTTTGAGGGCCGTAACGTTATCCGCGAAGCAACCTTTACCGAGTATAAGAAAGATGCCCGTGCAGGCAGCGGTAAAGAGGGTGAAGAAGAAAAGATGTTTGACCTTTGGGAAAACACAAATGAAGATCGTATCCACGCGCGCCCGGTTTACGACTGGGTTATGGCTATCGACTTAAATGCATGTACAGGTTGTGGCGCTTGCGTTGTAGCTTGTAGCGCAGAAAACAACATACCTGTTGTTGGTAAAGATGAAGTTGGCCGCCGCCGCGAAATGCACTGGATTCGTATTGACCGTTACTACAGCTTCGAGCAAAATGGCGACGCTAAGGTTGATGGCCGTTCAGGTAAAGTAACACAAGAGAAAGAAATAGATAAACTGGCCGACTTTAGCAACGTTACCGTTGTGCATCAGCCAATGCTTTGCCAGCACTGTGACCACGCACCTTGCGAAACAGTTTGTCCGGTTTTAGCTACTACGCACTCATCTGAAGGGTTAAACATGATGGCATACAACCGTTGTGTTGGTACACGTTACTGTGCAAATAACTGCCCGTACAAAGTGCGCCGCTTTAACTGGTTCAACTATTGGAACGATTCTCGTTTTGATAACTACTTAAACAACGAGCATACCCAATTAGTACTTAACCCTGATGTTACTACACGTTTCCGTGGGGTTATGGAAAAATGTTCGATGTGTGTACAACGTATCCAGGCAGGTAAATTACAGGCCAAAATAGAAAAACGCCCGCTTAGGGATGGCGAAGTTAAAGTTGCTTGTCAGCAAACTTGTTCTGCAAACGCTATCGTGTTTGGTAACAGGAACGATCCCAACTCTGAAGTTTCAAAAGCTTTGAAGAGCGAGCGTACGTACTACGTACTTGAAGAACTTAACGTAAAACCGGGTATTGGCTACCAGGTGAAAGTTAGGAACACCGGAACTGAATCATTGGCTTAATTTTTACATCGAGATATATAACAACATATGGCTCATCAACATGAATCAATAATCAGGGAACCGTTAATGACGGGCAAAGACATGACCTTTGCCAAGATCACTAATGACATTTTGTTCCCTGTGGAAAATAAACCCAACAAAGCGTGGTGGATCGGTTTTACCGTATCATCATTAGGCGCATTGTTATGGGTAGTGTCTATCAGCTATACCTTTTGGTTTGGTTTAGGCGCATGGGGACTTAACAAAACTGTAGGATGGGCCTGGGATATCACCGGTTTCGTATGGTGGGTAGGTATTGGCCACGCGGGTACACTAATCTCTGCGGTGCTATTGATCTTCCGTCAAAACTGGCGTAACTCCATTAACCGTTCTGCCGAAGCGATGACTATCTTCGCGGTAATTTGTGCCGCTACATACATTGTAGCACACATGGGCCGCCCCTGGTTAGCATACTTCACATTACCGCTGCCAAACCAGTATGGCTCACTTTGGGTAAACTGGAACTCGGCGCTGATGATGGACGTGTTCGCGATCTCAACTTACTTCTCGGTTTCATTATTGTTCTGGTACACAGGTTTATTGCCTGATATCGCTTCAATACGTGACCGTGCAACAGGCTTACGTAAACGCATCTATTCAATACTATCATTCGGTTGGACGGGCTCATTAAAAACCTGGCAGCGTTTCGAAACAGTATCATTGATACTTGCAGGTATCTCTACACCACTGGTACTATCGGTTCACACCATTGTATCGTTTGACTTTGCTACGTCATTAGAGCCGGGATGGCACACCACCATTTTCCCTCCATACTTCGTTGCGGGTGCTATCTTCTCTGGTTTCGCGATGGTGCAAACACTGTTGCTGGTAACCCGTAAAGTGTTAGGTTTAGAAAATTATATTACCATGTTCCACATCGAATCGATGAATAAGATCATCTTATTAACAGGTTCTATCGTGGGTGTGGCTTACATTACCGAGTTCTTCATCGCATGGTATTCTGGTGTCGAGTATGAGCAATATGCTTTCATAAACAGGGCAACCGGGCCATACTGGTGGGCTTACTGGAGCATGATGAGCTGTAACGTAATTTCTCCGCAGCTGTTCTGGTCAAAGTACTTACGTACAAATATTAAATTCTCCTGGTTCCTGTCGATCATCGTGAATATAGGTATGTGGTTCGAGCGTTTCGTAATTATCGTAACCTCGCTACACCGCGATTATATCCCGTCAAGCTGGGCTATGTTTTACCCAACCTGGGTTGACGTTAGCGTATTCATCGGTTCTATCGGGTTATTCTTTACCATGTTCCTGTTGTTTATAAGGGTGTTACCTTCAGTAGCAATTGCCGAGGTAAAACTATTGCTTAAAACATCGAGCGAGCAGGCTAAGAAAAAACTGATCGAAGAAGGCCACCTTGAGCCTGCTGAGGTTAAGTATTACAAGGAGTCGTTAACAAAGTTCGATAGTGTAGACATGGCTGATTACGAAAAAGTATAAAGATGAGCAAGACTAAAATGATATTAGGCCTTTTCGATGACCCGGATGATATGATGCAGGGCATTGATAACTTACAAAAGGCAAGCATCCCTATCTACGATATTTATACGCCGATGCCTATCCACGGTATAGAGGATAAAATGGGTGTTAAAGATTCAAGATTAGGTTACGCGGCATTTTGCTTTGGCTGCCTTGGCGCTACAGTAATTTTCAGCATGATCTATTATATGCTTGTGCACGATTGGCCTATGAACGTAGGTGGTAAACCAAGTTTTGCAATACCAAACTTTGTACCGTTTACATTTGAGTGGACCATCCTGTTTACCGCATTTGGTATGACGCTTACATTTTTTGCCGCAACACACCTGTTTCCGGGCCGCGCGCCACGTGTTATGGACCTGCGTGCAACGGATGACCGTTTTGTAATAGCTGTTGATGCTAAAGGAAACGTACCGCACGAGGATATAACCAATTTATTAAAACAAGCAGGAGCAGTAGAAGTAAAGCATAACGAAAGAAAATATGTTAGCTATGAATAAACTTAGAATATTGGGCACAACGGCTATGGTTATTGCTGCATCGATCGTTATTACATCGTGCAAGGATAAGCGTAGTACCGGTTGGGAGTACGCCCCCAATATGTACGAGCATAAGGCATTTGACCCGGACCAGGCCAATCCAAACTTTAAGGATGGCAAAACAGCGCAGTTACCGCCGGCAGGTACTATACCTTTAGGCTTTAAACGTTTTGATTATCCAAACACACGCGATGGTTATGATAAAGCAAGCCTTGAGGTTGCAAACCTTATCGCGAATACCCCGCAGCATTTGGCAGAAGGCAAAGCGTTTTTTACCACCTTTTGTTCGCCATGCCACGGTATCACCGGGCAGGGTGATGGTTTAGTTGTGCAGCACGGTTACCCGCCGCCGCCATCTTACTCAAAAGGCCAGTCGTCTCGTGGTGGTGCAATGAAAGATCTTACCGACGGTAAAATATATCACACTATCACTTATGGTGTTAATGCGATGGGTTCATACGCATCACAGGTTGCGCCCGAAGAACGCTGGAAGATTGTACTATATGTACACCATTTACAAACTTTATAAGATCAATTTTTAATGAAGACTCACAATAGTATAGAAGAACGTTTTCAATTTACCGGCACCCTAAAAACAGTAAGTTTAGTGGGGATTGTAATTGGCATATTAGCAGTTGCATTTGGCTTTGTAGCGGGCGACGTACAACACACTTATAGCAACCTGTTGCTAATGTCGTACTACTTTGTTTGTGTTTGTATTGCAGGTGTGTTCTTTTGTTCATACCAGTATGCTGCGCAAGCGGGCTGGTCGGCTTCCCTAATCAGGATCCCACAGGCATTTGCCAGGGTTTTACCTTTTGCAAGCCTTATTTTAATAGTAATTATAACTTTTGGCCTGTTAAACGACCATGAAGTTATTGAGCACGGTAGGAAAGAAATGGTACCATACCTGTATGCTCACTGGGCTACACATGGTTTGACCATTCCCGGCAGCGAAAATTACGATGCCATCATTGCGGGTAAAGCGCCATTTTTAACTATCAAGTTCTTCTACGGGATGCTTATTGTATTGTTAGGCGCTTACAGCTACTATGGCTGGGCTTTAACAAAAGCATCTGTTGACGAAGATACCGAAGGCGGCATGAGCAACTACGATAAAAGCTTTAAACTGGCTTGTACGTTCTTAGTGATCTTTGGTTTCACCTTCCCGATCTTTGCATTCGGTGTTATCATGTCGTTAGAGGCACACTGGTTCTCTACCATGTTTGGCTGGTACAACTTAGCAGCCATGCACGTAAGCGGGTTAGCTATTATGGCGCTGATCATGATCTACCTGCAAAAGAAAGGTTACATGCAGTGGTTACATGTAGATCATATGCACAGTATAGGTAAACTGATTTTCGGTTTCTCTATCTTTTGGACGTATGTATGGTTTGCACAGTTCTTCCTTACCTGGTATGCAAATATTCCGGAGGAGTCTGTGTATTTCTACAAAAGGTGGGAGCCCGAATATAAATTCTGGTTCTGGCTTAATATCGTCATGAACTTTTTAGCACCATTGTTACTGTTGATGTCTCGTGATGCTAAACGCGTAATGAGCCGTATGATGTGGACATGTTTGCTATTAGTTTGCGGCCACTGGTTAGATTACTACATCATGATTATGCCGGGTACGGTTGAAAAACCAGGTTTTGGTGTTGAGGAAATTGGTATATTTTTAGGTTTCGTAGGGTTGTTTACGTTCTCGGTATTAACTGCGTTAAGCAAGTTTGAATCACTTATACCTAAAAAACATCCGTTCCTGCAAGAGAGCCTGCATCATCACATATAATAATTGTTAAATTTGCAACCGGATACAGCAATTCAAATAACCAATAAAATGGGATTCAAAAATTTATTCAATTCTAAAAAAATACTTTCGCTTTTAGCTGTGTTTATGCTTTTGGGCACGAGCATGCTTTTTGCCCAGGGTACAGAATCAGCCGGCGCTACCGCTTCACCTGCAACTGATGCAGTTAAAGACAACGGTTTAGCAACTGCAGGTTACTACATCCTGCTTTTCCTTATCGTTTGTTTTATTATCGGGATAATTGGAAAGATACTTCGTGTGTTCGATCTAACCCAGCAGATCCAAAATAAAAAACCTATCAACTGGAACAATGTAATGGGCATTTGCTGCCTTGTGTTCCTTATTGCAGGCGCTTATGGTGCCTATTGGGAATTTACTGTACATGGCGCCATGATTTTACCGGGTGCGGCTTCAGAGCATGGTGTTAAGATAGACGAGATGTTCTGGACTACCACCGTGTTAACCATGATCGTATTTGTAGTTACCCAAATCTTGCTGTTCACGTTCCTTTTCAGATACCGTTACAATGCAAACCGCCGTGGCCATTTCCTGCCGCATAACAATACCATTGAAAAAGTTTGGACAATAGCACCAGCTATCGTGTTAACTATCCTGGTTATCTTCGGTTTCTTTACGTGGCAAAAAATCACAGATAATGTTGACGCTAAAGGCGAACCGGCTTCTATCAATGTTGATATTACCGGCCACCAGTTTGCATGGGAGTTACGTTACCCGGGTAAAGATGCCCGTTTAGGTAGAACTGACTATAAATTGGTTAGCGGTACAAATAAATTAGGGATCAACTTTAAAGATAAATTCTCTTACGATGATTTGCAGGCAGATACCATGTACTTGCCGGTACGTAAATCGGTTAGGTTAAACATACATGCGCAGGACGTTATCCACAGCGTTTATATGCCTCACTTCCGTGTACAATTGAACGCTGTACCGGGTTTACCAACCTTTTTTAAATTTAAACCAACCATTACAACTGCAGAGATGCGTATAAAATTAGATAAGCCTAATTTTGAATACGAAATACTTTGTAACAAGATTTGTGGTGGTGCCCATTATAACATGAAAAAAGTTGTACGTGTGGTTACAGAGGCTGAATACCAGGCATGGTTAAGCCAACAGAAACCGTATCTGACAGACGCGATTAAGAAAGATCTTAAATTTGCTGCAGAGAAAAAACAAGTACAATCAAACAGGTTAGCGTTAAACAATTAATACAAAAAGATTAGCGAGTATGTCAACATTAGCAGTTCACGATCACGGAGTAGCACATCACGAAGAGGATCACGGACACCATAAAGCAACTTTCCTGAATACCTACGTATTCAGTATGGATCACAAAATGATTGCCAAGCAATTCCTGATTACAGGTATTACGATGGCTTTCATCGCCATGATCCTTTCTGTCCTGTTCAGGATCCAATTAGCTTACCCTGAGAAAGCCTTCCCTTTAATGGAAACATTGTTAGGCCGTTTTGCGCCGGGTGGCCGTTTAGATTCTAACTTTTACCTCGCATTGGTAACCATACATGGTACCATCATGGTATTCTTTGTATTAACAGCAGGCTTGAGCGGTACTTTCGCCAACTTACTTATCCCATTGCAATTAGGTGTACGTGATATGGCATCTCCATTCATGAACATGTTATCATACTGGTTCTTCTTTATCGCCAGTGTTATCATGTTATCCTCATTCTTTATACAAAAAGGCCCTGCAAGCGGTGGCTGGACGATTTATCCGCCACTATCGGCACTGCCTAAGGCCATGCCGGGTTCAGGTTTGGGTATGACGCTGTGGCTGATCAGTATGACGTTGTTTATCGCGTCACAACTAATGGCGGGTATAAACTACGTGAGTACTATTCTTAACATGCGTACAAAAGGTATGGACCTTTGGAAAATGCCGTTATCTGTATGGGCATTATTCTTAACTGCTATCCTGGGTGTATTATCATTCCCTGTATTAGTAGCGGGCGTTGTACTATTGATATTTGACCGTAGCTTCGGTACCAGTTTCTACTTATCAGAAATTGTATTGAACAGTTCGCAGGTACAACCTTTTGAAGGTGGTAGCCCTATTTTGTTCCAGCATTTGTTCTGGTTCCTGGGCCACCCTGAGGTGTATATTGTAATTATGCCTGCGATGGGTATCTCATCAGAGGTCATGTCTGTAAACTCTCGTAAACCTATCTTTGGTTACCATGCGATGGTTTACTCACTAATAGGTATTACCGTATTATCTTTCATTGTATGGGGTCACCACATGTTTGTTACGGGTATGAACCCGTTCCTGGGTGGTGTGTTCATGATCACTACATTGATCATCGCGGTACCATCGGCAGTAAAAACATTTAACTGGCTTGCCACGCTATGGCGCGGTAACATCCGTTTTACATCGGCAATGTTGTTCGCTATTGGTATGGTGTCATTCTTTATCTCTGGTGGTTTAACAGGTATTTTCTTAGGTAACGCGGCACTGGACATCAACTTACATGACACATACTTCGTAGTAGCCCACTTCCACTTGGTAATGGGTTCGGCGGCTATATTTGGTATGCTTGCGGGTGTTTATCACTGGTTCCCTAAAATGTTTGGCCGTATGATGAACGAGCGTTTAGGTTACCTCCACTTTTGGTTAACCTTTATCGGCGCTTACCTTGTATTCTTCCCAATGCACTTTATGGGCTTGGATGGTGTGCCACGCCGTTACTACGCGTTCACGGAGTTTGAATCAATGAAACAATGGCTATCTGTAAACACATTTATCACCTGGGCGGCAATCATGTCGGCAGTGGCGCAGTTAGCCTTCTTGTTTAACTTTATACACTCTATTTTCTGGGGTAAGAAAGCAACACAAAACCCTTGGGAAGCAAATACCCTGGAGTGGACCACACCTGTCGAGCATTTACATGGTAACTGGCCGGGCGAGATCCCAACCGTTTACCGTTGGCCGTATGACTACAGCAAGCCAGGTGCTGAGCATGACTTTATACCACAAACAACCCCGCTTTCTGAAACAATGAGTTCTAACCTTCCGCACGACTTTGAAGATAACCCGATAGGTTTAGAGGAGCACACCAAATGGACAAGTACTCAAAAAAGCAACGAAGAAGTAAAATAATAATATACTGATCTGATCTTTTAGGGTACCTTTTCCTAATTTGATAATTAGAGAATTTGAAGATTTGAAAATGTTGATTTCAAATTGCTCAATTTTCAAATTTTCAAATTGAAAGGTACCCTAATTTGTTAGAAATATTTAGATGAGCATAAAGGCACCCGGGAATAAGTTTCTAAAGTTCAATCTCATAACCATCATCCTCCTATTTTTAGTGATACTGGCAGGAGGGGTAGTGCGTAGCACGGGTTCTGGTATGGGTTGTCCCGATTGGCCTAAGTGTTTTGGAAGGTATATACCACCAACCAGCATATCTGAACTACCGGTCAACTATAAAAAAACGTATTCGGATAAACGCCTGGCCAAAAACCAAAAGTTTGCAAAAATGCTGGATATTTTTGGATACAGCCAACTGGCGATGCGCATCCGTAACGACAAATCTATTTTGGTGCCCGAGGAGTTCAATACCGCCCGCACGTGGACAGAATATATTAACCGTTTAATTGGGGCCGCATCGGGTTTGTTTTTACTGCTTTGTGTTGTGTACTCCTTTAGATATTGGAAAACCAAAAAGCTCATTGTTTTCCTAAGCATATTTAATGTGTTCCTGGTAGGTTTTCAGGCATGGTTAGGATCTATAGTGGTATCAACCAATTTGGTTGCGTGGATAGTTACCGTGCATATGCTTATAGCACTGGCAATTTTAGCCATCAGCATAACAACGTACCACATGGCAAAAGTGCAGGGCAGGTATAAAGTAGAACGCAAGCCATTTGTGGCGATTGTGACCCTGTTGGTGTTAGCACTGAGCATTTTGCAGATAACATTTGGGACTGAAGTGCGCGAAAAGATAGATGCAGTAGCAAGCCATTTAGAAGGCAGCTACCGCGATAGTTGGGTACAGCGTGCCGGCGATATTTTTTCGCAGCACCGCGATACGGCCGTAATAGTTTTGATATTAAACCTTGTTTTATACGCGCTGATCCGCAAGGGCTTTAACAAGCATTCGGTACAACAGCAGTTAATGAGTTTTACGTTTTTAATGATAATGCTGCAAATAGTTACCGGGATATTTTTATCGTACTGGGCTTTACCGCCGTTTGCACAGGCGGCACACATTGTATTGGCGAGTTTAGTATTTGGCGCCCAATTTTATTTATTGTTAAATTTATTTAGTTCGGTAAACGTGCAGGGGGCAGGGAAATGAAATGGAGTGACTTTTCTAAGCTGATTAAAATGCGACTAACATTGTTGGTAGTGTTTTCGGCGTCTATTTCATTTATTATAGCGGTAAAGGCTAACGGAGGTAACACTTGGGGCTCGCTTTACAGCACAACCATGTGGATAAACTGGGCTAAGCTGGTTATTGGCGGTTTTTTAGTTACATCTGCAGCTAATTGCTTTAACGAAGTAATAGAGGTTGACTTGGATAAATTGATGAAGCGCACCATGGACCGCCCGATGCCCGCAGGTAGGATGACAAACGGCCAGGGGTTGGTTTTAGGATTAGGAATGGGGATGGCCGGCACTTATTTGTTGGGTAGTTTAAATGTCCTTACAGGTTTGTTATCCGTATTCTCTATTATATTATATGCATTTGCGTACACGCCGTTAAAGCGTAAATCGCCCATAGCGGTTTTTGTTGGCGCTATACCTGGTGCGTTACCTGCTTTAATTGGTTATGTTGCAGGCCAGCCACACGGCAGGATAGACGAGATAGCTTTGATTTTATTCGCCATACAGTTTGTTTGGCAGTTCCCTCATTTTTGGGCTATTGCCTGGGTGTTGGATGATGACTACAAGCTGGCCGGTTTTCGTTTATTACCAACCGGCAAACGCAACTTAACAAGTGCCGTAATTACTTTTGCAGCTACTGTTATATTATTGCCTGTAAGCTTGTTACCATATTTTAACCATAATGGCGGCATTGTTCTTGCCATAGTGTCATTGGTAATGAGCCTGATATTTATATACCAGGCTTTTAATTTAATGCGTACGCTGGAAATTAGCAGCGCCAGGAAGTTAATGTTTGGCTCTTTTTACTATTTGCCTGTAGTGCAATTAGTGTTTTTATTTGATTTTATAGGAAAATGATGGCTCAGATACAGAAAGAAGACAGATATAACCTGGCACCCAAAAAATTCAACATGTGGATCTTCATATTCACTTCGTTTATGTTTTTTGCGGCGTTAACCAGCGGTTTTATCGTATACGTGGGTGGCAGTAAAGCGCATGGTATCAACATTAAGTTGCCCGATGCTTTTATGTACAGTACCGGCGTAATTATATTAAGCAGCATCACAATGTTCTTAGCGTCGCAAGCCGCTAAAACGCTTGAGCGGGGTAAACAGCAATTTTATTTAGCTTTTACCATTGTTTTAGGTGTGGCCTTTTTTATTATCCAGTTATCCTCATGGTCGTACCTGATAAAAAATGGCGTTTACTTTAGTAACCCAAATGCATCGCAATCTTTTATATATGTGTTCACCGGGATGCATTTACTACACATTTTTGCCGGCTTATTGCTGTTGGCTAATACGCTTTGGCGTAGTACCCGCAGTATAGAGCAGGTTAAAAATTTATACAGTGTGCAGATGTCCTCTATTTTTTGGCATTTTGTCGATATTATATGGATTTATCTGTATGTTTTTTTACTTTTGAACCAATAACAAAAACTCATGAGTGCACAAGTATCACCTATTGATGAAGTAAAGACAACGCCGTGGTCTGGTGGCAGATCGCCGTTTAATGTCGAGTATGGTAAAATGATGATGTGGTTTTTCCTCCTTTCGGATGCGTTTACCTTTTCATCGTTATTAATAGCCTACGGCACGTTGCGTTTCAGCTCGAGCAGCTGGCCGGCACCAGACCTGGTTTTCCAATCAGTACCTGGTTTGTATGATAGCGGTAAACCACTTGTATTTGTGGGTTTAATGACATTTATCCTAATCCTTAGTTCGGTTACAATGGTATTGGCTGTAGAAGCAGGCCACCGTTTAGCTAAAAAGGAAGTTATGTGGTGGATGTTTGCAACCATTATTGGTGGTTTTACATTTTTGGGTTGCCAGGCGTTAGAATGGAGCCACTTACACCACGAAGGTTTTTGGTGGGGAAATATCCCGGATATGGAAGAATTGAAGCACCTGTTTAAGGGCGGAAACGAGGCTACATATGGCACCTACGCGCAGCAGTTTGCAAACTTATTTTTCACCATTACCGGTTTCCACGGTTTCCACGTATTTAGCGGCGTTATCATTAATATCATTATTACTATAAATGTGTTGGCCGGTACCTACCAAAAACGAGGTAGCTATTTAATGATCGAAAAAGTTGGCCTTTACTGGCACTTTGTAGATCTGGTATGGGTATTCGTATTTACTTTCTTTTACTTAGTTTAAAAATTTAACTGATAAATATATGTCATCAGAAACAACTGAAATTCACCACGATGATCACGGCCACGGTGAAGGAATGACCAAAAAGAAGATAGTACAGATCTTCCTGGTATTATTAGGGATAACTGTAGTTGAATTTATTATTGCACTTTGGTTAGTGCCTGCAAACTACATTCCTTTGCATTATGCTAACCCTATATACATTGTATTAACCCTGTTTAAAGCGTTTTACATAATAGCATATTTTATGCACTTAAAGTTCGAAAAGATAGGTTTGGCGCTGTGTGTCATTGTACCGATACTATTCATCATTGGTTTAATATTGGTGCTCACAAATGAAAGCCACTACTGGGTAGATTTGCGAAAATAATGCGTAAAGCTTCCTTCCCGAAAAAAATAATTGTCCTGGTAATGATATTAGCTTTACCGGGATTTTTATATTATTTACTTACCGCTAAGGGGAAGAACAGGTATAAACCGCTGTCGTTTTTTGGCCCCAAGCAAGTAGCTAAAACCGGCCATAAGGTTCATGGAGATTTTATCCCCGATACCATCTATCATAAGCTAAGCGATTTTAACCTGGTAGACCAGAACGGCAAAATGGTATCGTTTAAAAACTTTGACAAGAAGATCTTTTTGGCAAGCTTTTTTTATACTAACTGCCCAACGGTTTGCAACGAGGTAAATAAGAATATCAGCGAGTTGGTATATGCTTACCGCAAAAATCCGATGGTGTATTTTACATCGTTCACAGTTGATCCAACGCGCGATACGCCGCAGGCCTTAAAGAAGTACTCGGCTAAGTTCGAGGAAACAAGGAAATGGTTATTCCTTTCCGGCGATACCAGCACCACCTACAACCTTGCCCGTAACGGCTTTTTAGTGAACGCGGTACAGGCCGGTAAAGACGATTTTATTTATAGCGATAAGTTGATACTGATAGATGCGGAAAAACGCATCAGGGGGTATTATTCCGGGACATCAGCCGCGGATCTTACCAAGCTGAACGATGAGATTAAAGTGCTGATAGCCGAAGAACTGCGCAAGGTTGATAAAGCACTTTATTAGAAACAAGATATAAGAATAAAGAGACAGGGCAAAAGCCTTGCTTCGCAATACACAATAAACAGGATCCTGACTCTTGCGTCTTGATTCTTGACTGTCAAACAACATGACCGATAAATTCATATTCCGATTTGTTGCCGGTGTAACCATATTTGTTATAGCCGTGGTAATTGTGCTTAACCGCCATTTGATACCCGGGCCGGCAACGCCACCAGCATTTACGCCCTATTTGCCATTGCTTAACGCGATATTGAATGGTACATGCAGTGTTTTGCTTTTAACGTCGTTATACTTTATTAAACAGGGTAATATTACCGTTCATAAACGATTAAATATACTTACGTTTTGCCTCTCATCGTTATTCCTGGTATCGTACATCCTGTTCCACTACCTTATGCAGCACGATACGATGTACGGTGATACTAACAGCGATGGCATATTATCCGCCGATGAGCGCGCAACTGCAGGTAGTTTGCGAACAATTTATCTTTCGCTATTAGTGCCACACATTATCCTTGCGGCTGGTGTTTTACCGTTGATATTGTTAAGTTTTTACCGTGGCTTACAAATGCAGGTTGCAAAACATAAGAAACTGGTAAGATGGGCGTTTCCTATATGGTTATTCGTTACAGTATCGGGCGTTGTTGTATATTTGATGATCAAGCCGTACTACCATTTTTAATACATGCTAAAATGAAAAAATTGAAGTTTTTATATCTTGCATTGGTCTTAGGTTTATTGGTAATAAACGTTGTGCCGGTTAAGGCGCAATGTGCCATGTGTAGCGCCAATGTGGAAACCAACGCTAAAAGTGGCGACAATAAAACCAATGGTTTAAACAATGGTATTATGTACTTGCTTGGTGCGCCATACCTTGCCGTTGCAATAGTGGGTTACATTTGGTACAAAAAATACCGCCGTAAAGATGTTGACCTAAACGTGCCAAGGCAAAAGCTTAATCTTAATTAGGCTTTAATTCATAGATAATGGTTCATAGATCATCGCGGTCCGCAGTTGATCATAGTAAAATGTATTTTTGGATGATACAATCCCAAACGCTTGATTTTTTAAAAGAGCTTGTTGATAACAACAATAGGGAGTGGTTCCAGGCTAATAAAGAGCGCTACGACAAGTCCCGCGAAAACCTTATTGAGTTTGCTGCCAGCGTAATTGAAAAACTGCACCAGGTAGACCCAACTGTTAGTGCCGATCTTGACACTAAGAAATGTGTGATGCGCATCTACCGTGATATACGTTTTAGCAAAAATAAAACGCCTTACAAAAACAACTTCGGTATCAGTTTGCCAACCTTGGGCTCTAAACTGGGTGGGGTAGAATATTACCTGCAGATCCAGCCCGGTAAATCATTCATAGCCGGTGGTTACTGGATGCCCGAAGCCGAACACCTGAAAGCCATCCGCCAGGAGATTGATTATAACGCCGCCGATCTTAAAAAGATTATTGACGACAAGGAGTTTATAAAACTATTCGGCGATTTTCGCGCGCAAGACCAGCTCAAAACAACCCCTAAAGGTTACGATGCCGATAACGAAAATATCGACCTTTTAAAGTTGAAAAGTTTTATAGTCGCACATCCGCTTAAAGATAAAGAAGTAATGGCAGCCAGCGCCGCGCGGGATATTGTGGATATATGCAGCAAGTTATATCCGTTGACTGTGTTCCTGAGAAATGCAATTGCTTAATACACTTAAACTCTATACCAACATGAAATTTAAACACCTGATCTTAGCCGTTCTGCTTGTTTCCGCACTGCAATCATGCGTGGTAATGTCGCCAAAAAAACATAAAGCCCTGTTGGCCGAGCGCGACTCGTTAGCCACGCGTACCACTACATTAGAAGAACAGGTATCAAAACTAATTGCCGATACCTCGCGCATTCATCAGGAATTGGCTACAATTAAAGGCAACTACAGCGGCCTTAATGACAAATATACCGCGCTGGATAAAAACTATAATGCAAGCTCATCAAAAGTGACCCAGCTATCTACCGATTTGCAGAAACGCGAAGCACGCTTAAAAGAGGTAGAAGAGATTTTACGCAAGCGTGATGAAGCTACCACCGCCCTTAAAGATAAGTTGCAAAAAGCCCTGCTCGGCTTTCAGCAAAATGGTTTAACGGTTGATATCCGCAACGGTAAGGTGTATGTATCGTTAACGGATAAATTGCTGTTCCCATCGGGTAGTATTGTTATTGACGATAAGGGCAAGCAAGCGCTTAAGCAATTAGCGGCCGTATTAAACAAAGAAGCAGACATAAACATTGCCGTTGAAGGCCATACTGATAATAAGAAAATCAAGAACCTTGGGCAGGTAAAAGATAACTGGGACCTGAGCGTATTGCGCGCCACATCGGTAACCCGTTACCTTACCGAAACGGAAAACATCGACCCTAAGCGTGTAACCGCGACTGGCAAGGGCGAGTTCCAGCCGATAGATACGGCCAATACACCCGAAGCGCTGTCTAAAAACAGGCGCATAGAGATCGTGCTTACGCCGAAACTGGATGAGCTGTATAACCTGATCACCAAATAGACTTACATATTTGCTCAAATCCCCCAATATATTGGGGGATTTTTTTTGCCTTATTATTTCGATATTGTATGGCCGTACCACCAACGTAGCCTATGTTAAAGATCGACGCACATCAGCACTTTTGGCAATACCATCCCGTAAAAGATGCCTGGATAACCGATGACCTTAAGGCTATCCAACGGGATCTGCTGCCGGTTGATGTTGAGCCGATACTGGAAAAGAACGGTATTGCCGGATGCGTGGCTATACAGGCAGACCAATCGGAAGCGGAAAATGAATTTTTGTTAGGACTTGCAGATAAGCATAGCTTTATAAAAGGTATTGTTGGCTGGATAGACCTTAAAGCCGCCAACATCGAAGAACGTTTGGCATACTATAGCAGCTTTAACCTGATGAAAGGTTTTCGCCACATACTACAAGCCGAACCTGATGAGCAATTTATGCTGTGCAAAGATTTTATGCATGGCATCAGTTTGCTAAGCAAGTACAATTTCACGTATGATATCCTCATAAAACCGAATCACCTACCATACGCTAAAACTCTGGTAGCTGCCTTCCCTGATCAGCGATTTGTGATTGACCACCTGGCTAAACCATATATCAAAGATGGCGGAATACACGGCTGGAAAGAGGACATAGAAGCAATAGCAGCCCAACCCAATGTATCCTGCAAAGTATCCGGCATGGTAACAGAAGCCGACTGGGTAAATTGGAAACCGGAAGATTTTACACCTTATTTCGATATAGTGTTCAATGCATTTGGCCCTGCCCGGGTAATGTTTGGCTCCGACTGGCCGGTATGTAACTTGGCAGGCGGATATGAGGGCGTTTTGAGTATTGTAGAAAGCTATGTCAGCAAGTTAACCATAAACGAACAAGAACTGTTTTGGGGCAAGAATGCGATGGCGTTTTATAAATTGTAATATTGAGGATGTTATGTATCTTCATGCATGATGACCAAACGCCTTATTGCAGCCTTGTTTTTCCTGATATTATTGAGCACGGTATCGGTGAGCAATGCAGTAAACATCGCAGATACTGTTATATATAAAAAAGCTGCTACAGCTAACATGCTCGGCTATCAAATGGGGGATTATATTGCGTATTTTAAAGAATCGCTCATGTACATTCAAAAGAATGATCTCGAGAAAGGCACACAACTTTTTGCCACCGGCATCAACCATATTTATGCGGAAAAGAAAGTGGACCGTACGCTTCCGTATCAAATGCATGAGATATTTAATCTTATTGTTGAAGCAGCCGAAGGCAAATTACCAAAACAGGAGAAGCGTTTGGCCGATGCACTTATTATTGGGATGTTTGGTAAAAACAAACCCTCCGAAAAAACAATGAGGTCATATATGAAATTGGCCGACAATAGCTTGTTTACAAAACGTTTTAAAATTTTATTTGCAAGTTTAGACCGCGATAGCACAATTGAACAACAGGTGGATAAATTATTGGCTGATCATCCACGTTTAGTATCTGCCAGCGTATTAAAAGCCGAGATCTTATTAGGCGTGCAAAAATACGATGAATGTATTAAATATTGTGACAAAGTTATTGAGCTATTACCTGCTTATGCTTACGCGTACAAGTTAAAAGGGGATTGCTTAGCCGGTTTAAATCAATATGAACCCGCAATAAGTGCATATAGCGAAGCGATTCGTCTTTTTCCGGCATATTATGAAGCTGTTTTTGAAAGGTCTACCGCGCTTGTAGATAACGAAGATTATAATGCAGCTATTCCTGGGCTTAAGATGATAAATAATTTAAGTCCATCATATAAATGGAGTGCTTATAACCTGTCTCGTGCTTATAGGTACACTGACAGGCTCGATAGTGCATTATACTATATTAATATGCATATTAAACAGAATCCCGATGATGGAGATGGGTATGACATGAAGGGAGATATATACTATCACAAAGATGATTATAAGACAGCCATTAATTTTTTTGACCAGGCTATACATTTCGATTCCCTGAAAGCTTCCTATTATGAAGATAGGGGAGACGCGCATTTCTACAACGCCTCAATTACTACCGCTTTAAAAGATTTTGAAAAAAGCATAAGCTTAAATAACAACAATGCATACGTTTACCGACGTATTGGAGATTGCTATTATGAAAATAAGGATTATGAGCGGGCGATTGCTTATAATAAAAGGGCCTTAGCTATACAGCCGGAAAGTAAGTACGCTTATGTTTCTTTAAGCATGTGTTATAATAAACTTAATAGATTTGAAGAAGCTGTAAAAGCAAGCAGGCAAGCAATTGCTATAGATAGCACCTACCAAACCGCATGGGGTAATTTAGGTTGGACATACTACCGTATGGGTGATAATAAACTATGTATCGAGTACTCGTATAAGGCAATAGAACTTTATAATGGGGCAACCTACGCCATGTTTAACATTGCCCTTGCAACGTTACGGCAGGGCGATTTTGAGAAAGCAAGAAACCTTTACATCAAGTTTATTAAAGAGTGTAAAGACAATAATTACGTTATAAGTGATGGCGCTGTAGCAGATTTGAAAGATCTTATTGCTCAAAATATAATGGTAAAGGAGTCTCGATATATTATCAAAAATATATTCGCGAAAGAATAGTTTACGCCTTATAATTAGCCGGCTTAAACGGCCATTCCTTATTTATATTGGCTTTTATGAAATACACAACCGTGCCTAATGCAATTGCGCTCAAGCCACCCAGCACCATGTGGAAGCCGGTTGATACAAGTATTCCTATCCATATAGCTATCGCCAGGAAAATAGGTAAGGGGAACAGTGGCATTTTGTAGGGGAAGTTGGTTTCGCTTTTTTTCCTGCGAAGCAAATAAAGCCCTAATGCCTGCGAGATAAACTGAATCAGAATCCGCATGGCTAAAATAGCGCTGATAACATCCGTTAGTTTGAAAAGCAAACTGAATACAAACGCGATACCACCTAAAAATAGCAGGGATACATAAGGGAAATTTCCGGTTGGGTGCAACCGGGCAAAGATCTTAAAGAAGACGCCATCCGCAGCGGCGGCATAGGGGATGCGGCTGTAACCCAAAGTAGCCGAGAACACCGATGAAAAAGCTACGAGCAGTATCAAACAGGTAACAATTTGTGCCGCTGTATGGCCCGATAATTTCTCCATAAATTCGCTCACCACAAATTGGCTGTCTTTAGCCTGGTTCCAGGGTATTACGCTAACAACACTAACATTCATTAGCATATATAATAAAGCAATGCCGGCTATAGAAATAAACATACTCTTTGGTATGTTTTTAGATGGGTTAACGATTTCGCCACCCAAATGGCACACATTATAGTATCCTAAATAGCTGTAAACGCTTTTTACACTGGCCGAACCTATGGCTGCAACAAATACATAATTGAAGTTGAAGCCATCATTAATATGTTTAATAGGTGATAAAAAATTGCCGTGCGCCAGCCCGCCGGCTATTATCCAGATCATGGTAAGTAATACGCCCACCCAAAGTACCACGCTAATTTTCCCTATCGATTCTATTTTTCGGTATAGCAACGCCACGATACATATCACGACCCCGCCGCTCATCATTTTAGCTTCCATATCAGACAGCGGGAATAAATAGGAAAAGTATTTAGCAAATCCAATAGCTGCAGAAGCAATAACCAATGGCGCCTGTATCATGGTTTGCCAAACGAACAGGAAACTCATGAGTTTCCCGGGGCCATTTTTGCCGTAGGTTTCTTTCAGGAAATTGTATGAGCCACCCGCCATGGGGAAGGCCGCGCCAAGTTCGCTCCATACCATAGCATCTATAAACGAGAGCAATGCACCCGCCAGCCAGGCATATAAAAACCAAGGGCCGTTCATGGTACTGATCACCATAGGCAGGGTAATAAATGGCCCTATGCCAACCATATCGGTCATGTTTATGGCGGTAGCGTGTGAAAGGCCAAGTCGGCGTACCAGGGAAGTTTCAGCCATAGGTGTTTATCAGCAAGAATTAATTTCAGTTAATAGTACAAAAATAACTTTAAGCGGCAACGGGCAAAATTTATTGGGTCAGCTATTTGTAAGACTTTGCCTATGATCTTATGTTTTGGTGTACACAATACACTTATTAAATACGGAGAATAAGTATTTAAACATTAAAAAATAATTTAAAAACTATTGGTAAAAATGATTGCTTAAATGCACTTGTTTAGAAAATGTATTAAATATAAGTTAATTGTAATAAATATTATTTGCCCTAAAGGCGATGTATTAAACTTATAAATAACGCAATGTGCTGGGGTAAGCGATATTGGTTTATCTATTCTGATTTTTTAGTATTTGAATTTTTCACCCTTTAAATCATTCATAACCATGAAAAAAATCTATTGCATTGTATTTGTAGCGCTATTTGCGGCCGCATGTACTAAAGAAAAAACGGCAACGGTAGCCCCGCAAAGCGCTAAAGCCCCTGAAAACACTGCATCGGTAACCGACACCAAGCGTGACCAGGCAACCATTTCCTGGAGCGGCTACACCTGGAACGTGAAGGCACCCGCAGGTACAGCAGGCCCCGGCCCCAATTATTGGACAGGCAACAACGTATGGGTTGATGCAAATGGCTGGCTTCACTTACGCGTTTCTAAAAATGCATCTAACAACCATTGGGAGTGTGCCGAAATCTCGAGCACCGCAAGTTTTGGCTACGGTACGTACCAGTGGCAAATTGACGGCCCAATAGCCAATCTTGATAAGAACATCGTTTTAGGCTTGTTCGATTACTCGGGCATCGATGGCCGCGACGAAATAGACATCGAATTTGCAAGATGGGGCAACGCGGCCTGGCCAAACCTAAACTACACCATCTTCCCTAAAGTGGGCGATGCACCTGCACCGGCAAGTTACTCGCAAGAGTTTTCTACACCGGGTGGTACCTACACTACTCACCGTTTTAAAAGAACAGCTACCAGCGTGGTGTTTAAAAGCCTTTATGGTTTCCAAAGCGGCGATACAAACCAGTTCATTACCAAAACCTTTAACAGCCCGGGCACGTCTATCAGTAATAAAAGCATGCCGGTATTGTTAAACCTTTGGTGCTACAACGGCCTTGCCCCATCAAACGGACAAAGCGTAGAGATAGTGATCCACAGCTTTACTTTTACAGCAAACTAATACCATCCCCCTTCTAAATATCTAAGCCGGTCGCTAATTAGCGACCGGCTTTTTTTTTGCCGTTTTTTACCGGGCGGTTAGTTTAATCGACACATTCCCATTGTTTATCTATACCTCGTGTTTTTGTCTGTTTCAAAACACTTGTTTTACGCGTATAGAGGCTTTAAAGGGCTTTTTCCTTAACAAACTTTAACACATGCGTTAACAATCTTTAACAACTGCTACCCCAATTTATGGGGACATTAGCCCTGTATTATCACATCACACAAATTAACTTTTCCCTAATTTTTTATGAAAAATTTTACGCTGCTTAAGCTATTGCTTTTTGTTTTTATTGCCACACTTGCCGCCTGCGGTAAAGGCACATCCGTTACAGGCGACCTGCCTGTTTTGCTTACCAACAACGTTATTATCGACCCAACATCAACCATCGCATACACGGGCGGGGTAATTACCAACAGCGCTGCAGTGTCCGACTATGGGATCTGTTACAGCAGCACCAACCCTACACCAACTGTTTCTGATAGTAAAATACCTGTAACTGTAAATGTATTTTCTTTTAGTGCCAAAATAAAGGGCCTTGCTTTAAACACCACTTATTATGTAAGGACGTACGCCGTTAATACTGCAGGAACAGGCTATGGCGATGTTGTGCAATTTAAAACGGCCGCTACCGATCAGTCTTCTGCTTATGGCACAGTAAGCACCATTGCAGGATCTGCCGAGGGCTACCAAAACGGTACAGGTACGGCAGCATTATTTAACAGGCCCAACGCTGTAGCCTTAGATGCCGCGGGTAATATGTATGTATCAGATTCATATAACTCCGTTATCCGTAAGGTGAACGCGGCAGGCGTTACCACTACTTTAGCTGGTAACGGCACTTTAGGTTACGCTGATGGCCCTGCGGAAAGCGCGCAGTTTTATGCACCGGCCGGCCTGGTTGTTGATGCTGCTGGAAATGTTTTTGTTGCCGATATGGGCAATAATACCATCCGTAAAATTACCCCCGCAGGTGTTGTTAGCACATTTGCAGGTAGTGGCTATGCCGGTTACAGCAATGGCACGGGTACAGCGGCACTTTTTAATGCCCCGGCAGGCCTTGCCTTTGATGCAACCGGTAACTTATATGTTGCCGATAGCGGCAACAACCTCATCAGGATGATCACGCCGGCAGGGGTTGTTACCACAGTTGTTGGCAGCCGGGGCGCAGGTTATGTAAATGGTACAGGTAGCACTGCTATCCTAAATAAACCAAGTAGCATTGCTTTTGATGCCGCAGGTATGATGTATGTTACCGAACCAGTGAACAACCTGATTCGCAAGATTACTAAAGATTATGTGGTTACCACCTTTGCCGGTGGCATAGATACTGCTGCCTTAAAACTTGGTAAACCGCAAGCCATTACAATTGCCAACGATAATATGTATGTTGCAGATGGCAACGGCCGCATCATTAAAATTAGCAAGGATAAGGTGTTAACCATAATGGCCGGTAAAACCGCTACCGGCACAACCGATGGTGATGGCAGCACTGCCTTATTCAACCACCCGCAGGGGCTTACATCAGACAGTAACGGCAATATATACGTAGCCGACTTTGATAATAACCGCATCCGAAAGGTTAAATAAACCAATAAAGAGAAAAGCCGCGTAAAGCGGCTTTTCTCTTTTATACTATTTGCTTTCTACCCTAATGGTTTTTATTCCCTTACCGGGGATGGTAAAGCTATTATCCAATACCGACTTTTTGTCTTCGGCCAAATTGCTGTCCCAAAGTTTAATGCCTATGGGTTGTTGCGAAGTAAATTTCACAGTGCTTTCGGCATCTCCGCTATTCACGATCATCACAATTGTACCGTTACCATCATCTGCCGGTTTTAAAACTTCGGTATAGATATTATCACCTGTAATTTTAAAAGAAAGGCCTTGTTCGTTAGATGATGCGGCCGCCACTATCAATGGTTGATGATTATTAAGCCCTGCCTGGTTTGCCTTTAAACTATTGTAGCCTTGCTCATGCGCCTGTATAAAGTAACGGAATGTAGCTATGCCGTCCTGGTCGGCTTTGAAATTGGTATGCCAAAGGTTGTTCATCACCCATGAATAAATGCCAGATGATTGCGGGGTGAAAGACAGCCATTGCGGCGCAAAATGCAATCCGCCAAGCAAATTGTCTGTCGTGATTTTACCAATCTCAAACAGTGGTGCGTCCGGGCTGCTCCAGGTAACGCCATAGTCGGCGTTTGAAACATCTACCCACCGTTGTTGGGTGTACCAATTATGGTTGGAGTTGGGCAGTTGGTCGGCTTCGGCTGCAATACTTCCCCAAGGGATGCTGTAGCGCACCTGCGCGTTTGGCACATTAAAAGGAAAAGCGAAGTGTACGCTTTCTTTCCTGCGGATGGCTTTTTTATAGATGGTATTTATTAATTCTATCTTATCTAAACCACTTACTAACCGTACTTCTCTTTTTAAACCATTGGTCCCTGGGGCATCAGATGTTACAAGCAAACTAACCACCAACGGTCCTTTTTCTTTTATACTGATGCGGGCGTTGCTGCTGCTTTGCAGGTTCTTCAAGGTATCGCCGGGCAGGTAAATATATTGGTTAAGCGATGCGGTGTCTGATACATAATTATGTGTGCCTTTAATTAGCGTTTGAATATTCCCGTTAGCCTTATCAAGCACTATGCTATACACCCCATTATTTAAGGTATTCGGCGTTGCGATAGCTTTTGTTTTGTTATAGGCTTTGCCCGCGCTAATGGTGTAGGTGCTTTTGCCCATTTGCGGAACAGCCTCGGCCAAAATAGCCAGTTCGCCGGTACTTAAGCGTTGCGATGCTATGCGCTTGCCTGTTGCATCTTTAACCGCGTCGCCTGCCTTGCTGAGTGCGGCAGGCACATAAACCACATCTGTACGAGCCCACATTTGGGTATTGTAAACATCAATGGTATTTGCTGTAGCGGATGACGCTTTGGAGGCTTGTACCATCAACGAATCGGCCATTTTTTGAGCCCTTAACGCGAACGACTGTTTTACCGCCCACTCGCTTTTAACCTTGGCATCATCCGGTTCATCGGTACTGTTGTAAGCGCCCCAGGTATGTTCATTAAATAGCAACAGGTTTTTCCATGTATCGTTGAAGGCACTTGCCGGGTAGGCAGCTTTATTGCGAATGGCCCAGATGGCATCACTTTGCTTTAAAATGTCTGACGCGTTGCGGTTGATTGCAGTTTCTTTGGCGGCTGACGATACACCATCCGTCCAGTATTCGGTATAATCGCCCTGGTAGGACGGTAGCTTGTCTTTGTATTTTTTCTCCAGATCGGTGAAGAATTGTTTTGTTGAGGTGATGATGAGCTTTGGCGATTCGTAATGTTCGTTCCATGCTTTAACAGCATCCGGTAGCTCCGGGTCTATCGGCGCGTTATCGCTCATGGCCCACGTAAGGATGCTCATATCATATGGAAAACCCTTTTGCTCAAGGTCGCCAAGGTATTGGAAAATGTAAGGGTTCAGGAAATTCTCTGTTGGTTTACCCGTGTAAAATGGCTTTGGCTCATCAATGGTAAAAAAGTTGGGGATCTTGGTGCCTTTTAAAGCGTAGCCAATGGAGTAGGGCTGGCACTGCCAAAACAACAATTTTTCGTTTCCCGATGGCGATACCCAATAGAACGGCTTATCTTGCCACTTAGCCAGGTTGCCTATCCTGTCGGATGCATTTGGGCCCGATAGAAAGTATTTGATCCCCGTTTGCCCCGCCTGCGCGGCCAGCCCCCATGATGCCCCCGGTACGTCCCCCTGGAACATCGTATGGATCTCGATCCCCTGTTGGCGTGCCAGCCTTTGCGATTCGGCGAACATCTGCATCAGCTGCCTCGAATCGGTTAAGCTGGTATTGATGTTGCAGTAAGCACCATCAAGGTTTATCCAGCCTTTTTTTACGGCGTTCCAAAAGCGCGCCTTTTTTTCTGGTGAGGATAGTTTAAGGTAGTTATCAACCACCCAGATAGCTTCAGTAGTCCATTTAAAGCGTGCTTCGGCTGGGTAGTTTTGTGTTTTTTTAGCAAGGGCAATGCTTTCGTCAATGTTCTCCATGTGCAATTTTAACACCTTGGCCTGCGTGTTAGTGTAGCCGATATCCACATGCGAATGTGGCAACACATAAACATTCCAGTTACTGCGCGCGGGTTCTACAATACAGCGGGCTTTATATGTTTGATTATCTGTTTTTACAGTAACGCTTGCCTGGGTTGATACTTTAATGGCATCGCCCGGCAGAGCAAGTTCAAATACATCTAAGCCGTCTTTATTTGCTGGTATAGTAATGTGTTCGGTACGGTCATTAAAAGTTACACTTATATCAGCAGCAGCGTAGCTTTTGCCGTTTTTGAAAAGTAACCTTGCCATGCGGCGGGTTTCGCCGTTATATTTTATATAAGCAATGGTTGGTTGCAAGGTTATTGATGTAAAGTTTGCAGCACTTGTTTGGCTATATGTAGTATTGTACGTACTTATTAAAAGTGAGAGCAATAAAACAAATGTGTATTTTTTCATAAAAGTGCTGATATTTTTAATTTTAACAGTTTGTAAAAACGTTGTAGATATGGGAGCAATATATAAATAAAATGAATGATAGCTATCGCTATTGCCAGTTGGCCATTATTCGTAAAAAGGTATTGCGTAACGGGATATCCAGATAAGGGTAGGTAACCTTACTAAGGTACAAACCCTGTGGGTAGGCCGGTTTAATTACCTGGGGGAACTGTGGGTCTATCAGATGCGCTTCAAACTCATCAACACTAAGTTTACCGCTGCCGATATCAATCAATTTACCGGTAATTATCCGTACCATTTTGCCCAGGAAACGATTAGCAGAGATGTGGAAACGGAGCCTGTCGCCCGAGGTATCTGTAAAAACCTCAGCCGCAATAATGTTGCAGATAGTATGCTGGTTCCGGCCGGGCATTTTACAAAAAGCGCGGTAATCTGTATATTGTAATAACAATTTTGCCGCTCGGTTCATACTGTCCACGTCCCAGCTTTTGATGGGATACATAGAACTGAAACCACTAAGAAAAGGGTCTTTGTAGGTATGGATAAAGTAATCATAACTCCGCTGTACGGCATCAAAACGGGCGTGTTGCTTTGCATCCACAGGAATGATATCAAACACCGCGATATCATCGGGCAACAAATTATTAAGCCTGAACGCCAGGTCAAAATCCCAGGTATCCGCTATATCCAGGTGGAAAAAGAATTGGCTGGCATGCACCTGCGCGTCGGTACGGCCACAACCTATTATCTGAAGGGGCTTCTTAAAAACCTGGCTCAGGCATTTTTCTAAAACTTGCTGTACGCCTATCCCATCCGGATGGATCTGCCAGCCGCTGTAGTTGGTGCCATGGTAACCTATATGGAAAAAGTAGCGCAACAGTTGAGTGGGTTAATCGGTAGTTTCGTCGTCGCCTGCTTCCGCATCATCGGTTTTTTCAGGTTTGGGCAGGTTAGCTTTCAGCATTACACGGCCCTTTTTAGTTAGGGTACAGGCAGGCGAACGTTTAGCTTCTTCGCCTTTGCCAATATCTATCAGGTTGAATTTTTTTAGTTCTTGCAAGTCGGGTTTGGTTATGTTAATAGCCAGGCCTTTTTCGGCAATAACTTTTAACGCGGCAACCACTTCTTCGTGTTTCATAAATATTGTATTACAGCTGCAAAGATATTGCTTTATAAATAAGAAAGGCCATTGCTTTCTTGCACCTCCGCTAACCTATAAATTAAGTGTTTTTTGCAAATAATGATATGATTTTGGCATTTGTGGCCAATCATACTATGCACATTGTGCTATGTATAGTATATTTAGGTGTTCAATATACACTAAGCAATATTGGGAAGTACGATATCCCGGTTAGGAATATATCGGACAAAATTTATCACAACAATCACCTTTAAAAAAAACCACAATGAGTACGATCAAAGTAAAAGACGGGACCGAAATTTATTATAAAGACTGGGGTACCGGGCAACCGATAGTTTTCCACCATGGCTGGCCATTAACCGGCGATGATTGGGACGGGCAAATGATGTTTTTCCTGGAGCAGGGTTACCGGGTTATAGCGCATGACCGCCGCGGGCACGGCCGTTCAAGCCAAACAGCAATAGGCCATGATATGGACACCTACGCGGCCGATGTTGCTGAACTTACGGCAGCACTTGATCTGAAAGACGCCATACACATTGGGCATTCTACAGGTGGGGGCGAGGTTATCCGTTACGTTGCCAAATACAATAAAGGGCGTGTAGCAAAGGCTGTTTTGATCAGCGCTGTTACCCCAATTATGGCACAAACCGAGGGTAACCCGGATGGCATCCCGATGGCTATATTTGATGAGATCCGCCAGGGTACGGCTTATAACAGGCCGCAATACTTCCAGGATTTTACCATGCCGTTTTATGGTTATAACCGCGAGGGTGCTAAGGTATCGCAAGGAGTAAGGGACAATTGGTGGCGCCAGGGAATGATGGGCGGCATTAAAGCGCATTACGAGTGTATCAAGGCATTTTCGGAAACGGATTTTACCGAAGACCTGAAAAGTGTTGATGTACCCGTACTTGTTTTGCACGGCGAAGACGACCAGATAGTACCTTACCAACTTACCGGCGTAAAAGCAGCAAAGCTTGTAAAAGATGGTACGCTGATCACTTATCCGGGTTTCCCCCATGGTATGCCTACAACGGAAGCAGCGACAATCAACAAAGATCTTTTGACATTTATTAAAGGCTAAATAAAGACTTTTTTGGTCATTTTAGGTCAAAAAACGCCTTGGAATTAAGTTTTCAAGGCGTTTTTGTTATCAATAGTTAAAAAAGGGTGTTAGTTATCGATTTTGCTAAATTGATTTAGTAAAAATTAAAAGCTTTATATACATTTGTTACTTTAAACCAATACCAACGCTATATTAAATGTTTAAAGCTTTACCGTTTTTTTGTACGATATGCTTTCTTGTGCAAGTTGGTTTTGCGCAGCCGGCAAAAACGGCAGCGGGCAACCCGGTAACATTTAAGGTTAACCAGGTATTGCAAAGCAATATGGTTATACAGCAAAACAAACCGTTTAAAGTTTGGGGGGATGCCACCGCCGGTAATACTGTTTCTGTTAAGGCAGATTGGATGGTAACAGGAATAAGTGTTACAGCAAATGCCGATAATAAGTTTTTAGCCATTATCCCGGTGCCCGAAGCCAGGCCCGGCGATTTTACGGCTCACCAAATAAGCGTACAAAACGGCACACTTACCATAGTTTTATCTAATTTACTTGTAGGCGACGTCTGGTTTTTGAGCGGGCAATCTAACATGCAGTTTCCCATGAAAGAGGTGAAGGATGCCGCCAGCGAAGTCGCTAAGGCGCAGGATGCTAATATCCGAATCCTAAATGTAGGTTTTAACTGGAATACCAAGCCCATAGATACGATTAAAGGCGAATGGCAGGTTTGCTCGCCTGAAACGGTGAAAGAATTTAGTGGCGTGGGCTATTATTTTGGAAAGGGGTTGCAAAATAAGTTGAACATCCCAATCGGCCTTATCTACACCGGCATTGGTGGCTCTTGGGAACAGGCCTACGTGGCACAGGACGTAATGGCAGCCGATACTATGCTAAACAGGGCTTATTTAAAGCCTTTTTTTGACGATCCAAAGTCGAAAGAAAAGCTTGACGGGGTGTTTTCGTTCGATAGAGTTTACCAGCCCTTTCTGATCCACAACGCCATGATCTATCCGTTTTATAACCTGTCTATAAAAGGCATTTGCTGGTACCAGGGCGAGTCTAACCGCGCCGAGCGGGATAGTTATTTGCAACTGAGTTATGCTCAGATAAAGAGCTGGCGCAAAGCATTTTCGCAGGGCGATCTGCCCTTTTATTATGTACAGGTTGCCCCACATGCTTACGGTAAAATGGATTCTACCCTTAACGATTATGCGTTTTTCCGCGAAGTGCAGGAGAAGGTATCAAAAATGGAGAATACTGCTATGGTGGTTACTATGGATGTAGGCGATGCAAAAAATATTCACCCCATAGATAAAAAGCCGGTAGGCGACAGGCTTGCACGTACGGCCCTGAACCGCACTTACGGCGTGCTGAGCGTTAACTATGAAGGCCCGCATGTAGATCATGTGCAGTTTTTGAGGAAGATAGCTATCATAAATTTCATCCCCTCCAGTATAAAATCGGGGCTGCGCACAAATGATGGGAGTGCGCCAAAATACTTTATGTTAGCTGGTGAGGACCATAAATTTTATCCTGCGGACGCAAAGATCAATGGTAATATTGTTGAACTGATTGCCAGGCAGGTTAAAAAGCCTGTAGCCGTGCGTTATGCCTTTACCAATTATCCTGTAACAAATTTCGAGAACGGCGATGGCCTGCCTGCGGTACCTTTCCGCACGGATGATTGGCCCGAACCTGTTATCGTGAAAAAATAATACCTGATATGAAATCGTTTAAAATATTATTATGCCTGCTGATGGTTGCAACGCTTAAAGCAAATGCCCAGCAAACCGAAGAGCAGAAAAAAGCCGAGGCTTGGGCTAATTTCCAAAAGGCGGTAGAAGAACGCTACCATAACGATTGGGCCTGGCTTAACCGTTACGCGGGCGACAACCTGAAGATGCCCGCACCTGCGCCCGGCGAAAAACGCGTGGTTTATATGGGTGATTCAATAACCGACAACTGGATCAATACCGACCCGGATTTTTTTAAATCGAGATCATACATAGATCGTGGTATTGGGGGGCAAACAACCCCGCAAATGCTGGTTAGGTTTAGGGAAGATGTAATAAACCTGCAACCTAAAGTGGTTATTATACTGGCGGGTATAAATGACATTGCCGGCAATACGGGCCCGTCTGTTTTAGAAAATGTAGCGGGCAATATCTTCTCGATGGCCCAACTGGCAAAAACTGCTAATATTAAGGTGATACTTTGCTCGGTTTTACCTGCCTATGCTATTGGATGGAAACCGGGTGTTGATCCTAAAGAGCCTATTGCAAAGCTTAATGCTATGTTAAAGGATTACGCATTGAAAAACAAGTTAGGCTATGTTGATTACTATTCGGCTATGGTTGATGATAAGTTGGCTTTGAGGGATGGATTAAGTACAGATGGCCTGCACCCAAACCTGGCAGGGTATAAAATAATGGAACCACTTGCCGACGAGGCAATTAAAAAGGCGTTGAAATAGTCTTTTTGGACCAATCGCTAAAACGATTTATATGATAAAACACTTATTGAGGACATTTATATTGATCTTTTCTGCCGGGGTAGCTACTTCAGTTAACGCCCAGCAGGTAAAGTCTTTTAAGGCAGGCGACAGGGTAGCATTTGTTGGTAACAGCATTACCGACGGGGGGCATTACCATTCGTACATATGGCTTTATTACATGACGCGGATGCCCTACATGCGGGTGGATTTTATAAATGCGGGTATAGGCGGGGACGTGGCAAAACAGATTGACGAACGCCTTCAAGAAGATGTATTTGATAAGCATCCGACGGTGATGGCGCTTACCTTTGGTATGAACGATACGGGCTACCAATGGCTTACAGGAGCAAAAGCCGACTCGAATTATAACGCTAAAATCGCCACGTCATACCAAAGCTTTTTAGAGATCCAAAAACACCTTAAAGCACACCCCACAGTACGCAAAGTGATGATCGGTTCGTCACCTTATGATGGTACTTCTAAGATAAAACCGGGTGTTATTTTTAATAAGAACGCGGCTATGCAACGCATTGTCGGTTTTCAAAAGGATGCCGCCAAAGCAAACGGCTGGGAGTTTATGGATTTTAGCAAGCCCATGATCGCCATAAATAAGCAGCAGCAATTACAGGATTCTACCTTCTCGATGCAAAGTTTCGACAGGATCCACCCAACGGTAGACGGGCACATGGTGATGGCTTACCTGTTTTTAAAAGCGCAGGGTTTTACAAACATGAAAGTTGCCGCGGTTAATATCGATAGCAAAAAAAATGCGGTCATCAATAACGAGAATTGCTTGATAACCGGGCTAAGATCTGACAAGACCGGGCTTAGCTACACTTACAAGGCCAACGCGTTGCCTTATCCAATTGATACCTTGGTGCAAAGCATCGGTAAACAGGGGCGGTCGCAAGCTGACGGTTTAAAATTAGTGCCTTTTCAGCAGGAGTTTAACCAGGAATTATTACAAGTACAAAACCTAAACGGTGGTAATAAATACGAATTAAAAATAGATGGCAAATTGGTTGGTATATGGGCGGGTAGTCAGTTGCAAACAGGCATAAACCTGGCTGAAGTGCATGTAACCCCACAGTATCAGCAAGCGCTTGCCGTAATGCACCTGAACGAGGAGCGCTGGGCAGTAGAACGCCGCCTGCGCGAGTACTGGTGGCTGCACTATTCCATCCTGAAACCACACGGCTTGCTGCATAATGATGGCGAAGCAACTATAGATTCAGTACAGCATTATGCTAAAAAGGATTTCTTTGTAGGCGCTGTACTAAATACTTATTACAAAGCCCGCCTGAAGCCCATACGTGATGCATGGCAAAAAGAAATGGACCTGCTTACCAACCAAATTTACCTTATCAACCGCCCGGTAGCCCATAAAGTGGAAATACTGAAGGTTAATACAGATCAGCATGTACTTACTCAAAAATAAGATCTTAAAATTTATAGGGGTATCGGCCTGTGCCCTTTTTATCGGCACCAATGCGTCAGCACAAACTGCCTATTATATCGATGGTTACCATGGCGGCATTTGGGGGCATTACCCCGACTGGAATACCCGCTTTATGGCCGAGCTGCTGAAAAGCAACCCAAACTGGAAGATCAACATCGAGCTTGAACCTGAAACATGGGCAAGGGCACAAGCCGTAGACCCGGCTGCCTTTACGGATTTTAAAGCCCTGTTTGCAGATCAGTCGCTTAACGGCCGTATCGAATATGTTAACCCGGCTTATGCACAAAGTTATAATTATAACATCTCCGGCGAGAGCATCATCCGCCAGTTTAGCTATGGTATTGGCTTGGTGAAAAAGCATTTCCCGACCGCTGTTTTTAGCAGTTACTCGTCCGAAGAACCTTGCTTTACAAGCGCGTTACCACAGATACTAAAATCGTTTGGGTTTAAATACGCATCGCTTAAAAACCCAAATACTTGCTGGGGCGGGTACACCCGCAGCCATGCCGGCGAATTGGTAAATTGGATAGGGCCCGATGGTAGCTCTATCATTACCTCGCCAAGATACGAGGGCGAAAAATTAGCGCCGAGATCAACCTGGCAGACCATCGCCTGGAATAACTCGCCGCAATATATCAACGCTGCCTTTGCCGCAGGCATGCCGCACCCTGTGGGGATGACCTTACAGGATGCCGGCTGGAAAAATGGCCCATTTATAGGCAAGGGCATCAAAAATGGCATAACAAGTATTTATACTACCTGGCGTAATTACTTTGATAACATTGCCAAGAAAGACGAGCGGCAGGACTGGAAACTATCGCAAGAAGATATCCAGGTGAGCCTGGTTTGGGGTTCGCAGGTGATGCAGCAAATAGCCCAAAAAGTGCGCGTTTCAGAAAACAAGTTGATAGAAGCCGAGAAAATAGCATCTATCGCAAAAATATATGCAGGGTATAAATGGCCGCAGGCAAAGCTCGATTCGGCATGGCGCACCTTGCTGCTGTCGCAACATCATGATTGTTGGATAGTGCCCTACAACGGTAAAAAGGGCGATACCTGGGCAGATAAGGTAGTCGACTGGACAGCTAATACTAACAGAATTTGTGACAGCATTATTAATAACGCCCAGGCGCTAATCAACAATAAAACGTCCTCCGGCAATTATTTCACAGTTTACAATACCACAGGTATTGATCGTGATGAAGTAGTTTTTATTGAGGCACCTAAGGGTATCGATATAAAGCAATTATCTATATTCAACAGTACAGGTTTACAAATGCCCGCCCAGTTAGGCAGTGATAAAACAAAGTTGTTTTTTAAAGCGCAGGTACCTGCAATGGGGTATGCCGTTTATCAATTAAAGGCGCAACAAGTATCGGTAATAAAGGGCGCGTCGGTTACTGTTTTGAAAAATGGTCTTTACCTGATGGAAACAGATCTGTACAAGATCATTATCGACCCGGCGCATGGCGGCGCTCTCAAAAGCATTGTAGCCAAAACATTAAACAATAAGCAGTTTGTAGATCAAAAAAATGCACGTGCCTTTAATGAGATTCGCGGTAATTTTTATAACGGCGGTGGGTTTAAGTCTACTACTGATAATCCGGCTAAGGTTGAGATAATTGAACAAGGGCCGCTGCAAATTAAACTATCTATCAAAGGCACTTTAAACGGTAGCGATTACACGCAGTTATTAACCGTGACACAAGGAAATCCTCGTATAGATCTCAGCGTAAATATCAATTGGAAAGGCAACCCCGGCATTGGACAGGCAACCCCGCCAAACACTTACAGACTGGATAACCCCGAAAAAGCTTTTTACAACGACAAAGAAAAGCTATTGGCTTATTTTCCGCTAAACCTTTCACAACAAAATGTCTACAAAAACGCGCCGTTTGATGTTACTGAAAGTAAACTAAATAACACCTTTTTCACCCGTTGGGATAGCATCAAAAACAACATCATTTTAAACTGGGTGGATGTTACTGATCAGGATAACCAATATGGCATGGCCCTGTTTACAGACCATACAACCAGTTACGCGCATGGCGAGAATTTTCCATTAGGGTTAAATATCCAGTACTCGGGTTTGGGCTTATGGGGAAAGGACCATAGTATCACCGGCCCAACTACCATTAATTATGCCCTGGTACCGCATGCTGGGAAGTGGGACAAAGCCGCCATCCAGCAGCAAAATAACGAGTGGAACGAACCGCTGTCGGTAGCAGCACTGTCATCTGTACCAACGTCATCTGGTAAATCGCTGGTTAAAGTACCTTTTGGTTATGAAATTTCGGCAGTTAATTTTGATGGGAATGATATGATGGTACGGTTGTTTAATACAGGGGCGGCTAATGTAAAAAGCAAAGTCACCTTCAATTGCAAGGCCGATAAAATTGTATTAAGTGAATTGAATGGTAAGTCAGTAGAAACGATGGTCGCTAAGAAAACGAAAAACGGGGAAACATCTATAAGTATAGCAATGCCAAAATTCGGGATCCGCACAATTCGTTTGGTAAATGCAAAGGGCATTTAAAAGCTGGCTTAACATCAACATATAAAATAAATTCTATAAAATTTGCTAAATCGTTTTTTCTTGTATATTTGGACGTATTAATACCAATTAATAAACAACAACCGATTTTATCTAGTCACACTATAATTTGATGATTGGAGTTTGGGCAAAATAGCTGGTTATGCTATTAGCTTAAGAATTCGGGCAACCCAATTATTGTTCATTACAATGTTTCGTAATATAAAAAAATACCTTGCAGTAAGCATTTCGCTCGGCCTTGCCGCGATGCAGCCGCTGTGTGCGCAAAACCTTGCCAAGTACGTAAACCCTTTTATAGGTGCCAGTACCAGCACGGCAGATGCAGGCGTCTATCATGGACTTGGTAAAACCTTCCCCGGTGCAACAACGCCTTATGGCATGGTGCAGGTAAGCCCTAATACTATTACCGGTGGAGACAATGGCTCGGGCTACAGCTACGAGCAGAAAAGCATCGAAGGGTTTGCCTTTACGCAAATGAGTGGTATAGGGTGGTATGGCGATCTTGGGAATTTCCTGGTGATGCCAACCACGGGCAAGCTTAAAACAAAGGCCGGTACCATTGCACATCCCCAAGGTGGCTACCGCTCGCAATATTCAAAACAAAGCGAAAAGGCATCGGCGGGGTACTACAGCACCTTATTAACAGATTATAACATTAAGGCAGAAATGACAGCCGCGCCACATAGCGGTATGCTGCGTTTCACGTTTCCTAAAAATACATTATCGCGCATCCAGATAGATCTTGCCCGTAGGGTAGGTGGTACATCAACCTTGCAATATGTAAAGGTGTTAGATAACTACACCATACAAGGCTGGATGAAATGTACGCCAGATGGTGGCGGCTGGGGTAACGGGGACGGGCATGCCGATTACATGGTTTACTTCTTTGCTAAGTTTAACAAGCCACTGAAAGATTTTGGTGTTTGGAGCGCCGATATCCCCGATAATTGGGTGCGCAAGCGCGAAGAAGTAGGCAGCGACAAATACCAGGACAAAGTAGCTAATGCTGCTATACTAAAAGGTATCAAAGAAAAGCAAGGCAAACACCTTGGTTTTTACTCCCAGTTTGCCACCAAAGCGGGCGAACAGGTGCTGATGAAATCGGGCATTTCGTTTGTTAGTATCGCGGGAGCAAAAAATAACCTGCTTGCCGAAATTAAGGACTGGAATTTTGATGCCGCACATCAGCGCGCCGTTGCCTTATGGGATAAGGCTTTAGCTAAAGTAAGCATCCAGGGTGGTACGGTTGATCAGAAGAAAGTATTTTATACCGCGCTTTACCATACCATGATAGACCCGCGCATCATCAGTGATGTAGATGGTAAATATCCCGGTGGCGATGGTAAATCGTACTACACCACGGCATTTAAAAAGCGCACGATATTTAGCGGATGGGATGTTTTCCGCAGCCAGATGCCTTTGCAAACCATCATCAACCCATCGTTAGTTAACGATCTGATGAACTCGATGGTTACCCTTGCCGATCAAAAACAGAAAAACTATTTTGAACGATGGGAGCTATTAAACGCCTACACGGGCTGTATGCTGGGCAACCCCATGACCTCCGTTTTTGCTGATGCGTATGCCAAAGGGATCCGCAATTATGATGTAAATAAAGCTTATGCATTGTCTGTTGGTTCAGTAGAGAAATTCGGTAATGGCGATAAGGGCTATACGCCGGGTGGCATTGGTATTGCACAAACTTTGGAGTATGCTTACAACGAATGGTGTGTTGCGCAGCTGGCCAGATGGTTAAAACATCCGGCAGATGAGAAAAAATATGCTGCGCGAAGCCTATCCTACCAAAATATTTTTGATAAGGATAAAGGATGGTTCCGCCCCAAGGACGAGAACGGCAAATGGGTTGCCTGGCCCGATTCTGGCAGGATGACGCAATGGTATGGCACTTTCGAGACCAACCCTTATCAACAGGGCTGGTTTGTACCGCACGATGTTAATGGCATGGTGCAGTTAATGGGCGGTAAAGAAAAAGTACTTGCCGATTTGGACAACCTGTTTGCCAAAACACCCGATAACATGATGTGGAACGATTACTATAATCATGCTAACGAGCCGGTGCACCATGTACCGTTCCTTTACAACCGTTTGGGCCAGCCGTGGCTTACTCAAAAGTGGACGCGCGAGATCTGTCGCCGTGCATACAAAAACTCGGTTGAAGGTTTGGTAGGTAACGAGGATGTTGGGCAAATGTCGGCATGGTACGTGTTGGCCGCTACAGGCTTGCACCCGGTTTGCCCCGGCGATACCCGCCAGGAGATCACCAGCCCGGTGTTTGATAAAGTAACCTTAAAACTCGATCCAAAATATGCTAAGGGGCAATCCTTTACCATATCGGCGAAAAATAATTCGGCCACAAATATTTACATACAAAGCGCGAAGCTTAATGGCAGCGCATACAACAAATGTTACCTCGATTATAAAGATTTGGCAGCGGGCGGTACATTGGAGCTTACCATGGGCGCGCAGCCAAATAAAAACTGGGGTACAAACTAAATTTTATGAAGAAACTCTATTCGCTGTTAATTGGTATTGGTTTAAGTGCCGGCGTTAGCGCCCAAAATATAGCGCCGTTTAAAACCGGCGACAGGATAGCCTTTGTAGGTAACAGCATTACCGATGGCGGCCACTATCACTCGTACATCTGGCTATATTACATGACGCATTTCCCAAACCAGCGTATCACGTGTTATAACGTAGGTATTGGTGGTGATGACATTAACCAGATGGCTTACCGTATTGATGCCGATGCGCTGGCCCGCAAGCCAACCGTTTTAACGCTTACCTGGGGGATGAATGACACCGGTTATTTTGAATGGTACCGCCCGGATGGACAGGACTTTATTGATAAGCGCCTCGTTAACAGCTATAAAACCTATGCGGCGCTCGAAGACAAACTGAAAAAACATACGGAGATCCGCAAGATATTGATAGGTGGTTCGCCGTATGATGAGACCACCAAATTCACCAAGAAAAATATCTACCCGCATAAAAGCGATGCTTTGGCCAAAGTGATAGATCACCAGCGGCAATCAGCAAAAAATAACGGCTGGGGCTTTGTAGATTTTTTTCACCCGATGGATGCGATAAACAAGAGCGAACAGTTAAAAGACAGCACATTTAGCCTAACCCCTAACGACCGTATCCACCCCGATAATAACGGGCACCTGGTAATGGCTTACCTTTTTCTTAAAGCCCAGGGACTAAGTAATAATGTAGTGGCTGATATTAATATCAACGCTACCGGTAAAACGGTATCAAAAGCGGTTAATTGCACGGTTCTAAATTTAGCATCTACAGCTAAATCTTTATCATTCAATTACCTGGCAAAATCCTTACCATACCCTTTAGATACCATTCCGCGCGGTTGGGGTAACAACAAAAAACAATCGGATGCATTAAAGGTGGTACCGTTTAACGATGAATTTAACAGGGAAATGTTGACCGTAAAAAGCCTTTCAAACGGCCAATATGACCTTTTGATCGACGGTGAAAAGATGGGCAGCTGGTCGGCGTCGGCATTTGCCAATGGTATTAACCTGGCCGAGATCTCTACCACCCCGCAATATCAGCAAGCTATCCAGATCCGCGAATTGAACGAGGAGCGTTGGGAAATTGAGCGGCGCCTGCGAAATTACATGTGGATGGAGTACGACTTTTTAAAGGATAAAGGGATGCTGTTTAAAGATAGCAACGCCGCTATGGATTCGGTTAAGATCCATTCCGCAAAAAATATTTTCGTGAACGGCAATAAAGATAATTACACCCGCGCCCGCTACAAAAATGTACGCGATGCCTGGCAAAAAGAAATGAATGTATTAACAGACCAGATCTACGCCATTAACAAACCGCAAACCCACCACATTCAGATAGTTGCTTCAAAATAACATTCCTATTAAGATGAATACTAAAAAAATATTTACGCTTTTTTTGATCTGTGCAGGCTCGTTTTGGCTAAAAGCTACCGCCGGTAATGTTGATACTGCCTTAACCCATAGCACGGTTATGAATAAAGATATGAAAGCGGTGGTTGTAAAACCGGCGGATTATTCAGTATCAAAAAAATACCCGGTAATGTATCTTTTGCATGGGTTTAGCGGTAACTACAGCGACTGGATCAAAAAGATCCCCGCTATTACAAAACTGGCAGATACCTATCACATGCTTATAGTTTGCCCCGATGGCAATTTTGCCGGCTGGTATTTTGATAGCCCGATAAGCAAGGAGTGGATGTATGAAACCTACATAGGTACCGAATTGGTAAGCTATATTGATAAACACTACTCAACCATAGCCAATCGTAAAGGAAGGGCCATTACCGGCCTAAGTATGGGCGGCCACGGCGCACTTTTCCTGGCATTTAAACACCAGGATATTTTTGGTGCTGCAGGCAGCATGAGCGGGGTTGTTGATATACGCCAGTTTGCCGATAGTTACGGTATTGAGCAGGTTTTAGGCAAGTACAGCGAACACCCCGAGGTGTGGGAGCAGCACTGCGTAGTTAGCTTGGTGTACCTGCTAAAACCAAACGCGCTTGCCCTAACGTTTGATTGCGGTTACGACGATGGCATGTACAGCGGTAACCAGGAATTACACGAAAAATTGATGGAACGGAAGATTCCGCATGATTACACAGTAAGGCCGGGAGGGCATTCCTGGGAATATTGGGGGAACTCTATAAACTACCAGTCGTTGTTTTTTAGCAGGTATTTTAATAGCGAAAAATAATTTAGAAGAATACTTTTTAAAAAGATTGCTTATTTCCTTTATAAAACTTATTAAAATGTTAAACAATTGCTGCCGAAGGCTGTAAATTATTAAAAGTTAAAAAAAGCCATAAAAACTTTGCTAAATCGTTTTTACGACTTATATTAGCACATAATTACAAACCAATAATTATAAACCATTTATTTAAATTTTAAGGCAGCGTATTATCGTGCAATCTTTTGAAGTTTGCTAAAACGATTTTTAACGCTTAAACTATAAAATATCGGGGCCTAATGGGCTTTTAATGTATAACCCTATAGTATGAAAAAAATTTACTTACAGTTATTTGCTTGTTCCTTCTTTCTGGTGTTGTTTGTTCTTGCATCCTGCAAAAAAGACGGCTTCCTGGGGCAAACAACAACATCTAACCTTACCGAAGAAACTGTTTTTAAAGATAGTGCCAACACCGTGCGCTTTTTAGCAGGTATTTATGAAAACGTTGGGTTTAGCGCATCTGCAAGCCGCTTTACTTACGGGCCTAATGCTTTCAATCAAACACCAAATGGCGGCTTAGATGCTTCATCAGATGAGGCAGAGGTATTTAGCTCGGGTGGTTCTACCGCATTAGCCTGGGAAACAGGTACCATTAATGCAGCGGTAGTTACCGATGATGCTTATAAAAAATCATACACTAATATCCGGTCGGTTAACCAACTGCTTAAAAACCTGCCAAAGTCGCCCATTAACTCATTTACAAAAACACAAATGGTGGCTGAGGCCCACTTTTTAAGGGCTTGGTACTATTCTATTTTGCTTAAACATTATGGTGGTATCCACTTGGCGGGCGATAGTTTATTTAACTATACCGATAAGATCCCCGCGGCCCGTAATACTTATGAGGAGTGTGTAAATTATATCCTTGCCGAATGTGACCTTGCAGCGCAGGATCTGCCAAACGCGCAAAGCGGCATCAATTATGGCCGTGCTTCAAAAGGGGCTTGTTTGGCTTTAAAAGCCCGTGTGTTATTATATGCTGCAAGCCCGCTATTTAACGAAGCGCCGCTTAAAGGCACCAAAAATGATGCTGTAGTAGGGTATCCTTCATATGATAAAGAAAGATGGAAAAAAGCACAGGATGCCGCCGCCGCGGTGATAGGCCTGGGTGCATACTCGTTAAATTTAGATAATTCTACGCCGGGTGTTGGTTTTCGCGACCTGTTTACTAAGCGTTATAATACCGAATATATTTTCCAGCTAATGAGACCCAATGACAATGTGGATCTTGAAAACCTTTTTCAGCCGCCATCACGTACAGGTAAAAATGGAGCATTCCCTTTACAAGGTTTGGTTGATGCCTTCCCAATGAAGAATGGTAAAGCTATTACAGACCCCGCATCAACGTACAACCCGCAAGACCCGTACGCCGGCCGCGACCCGCGATTGGATTACACCGTTGTGCGCGACCAAACTTTAATGCAAAACAGGCTTGTATCGGGCTTTTCGCCAGTAAATATCTTCCAGGGTAATTTTAACGGTACCAAAACCGGTCCTGATGCAGTTCACGTGGGTACATCTACAGGATATTATACCAATAAAATGCTATCGCCAAATGCTGTAGCCAATGATTTTATCCATCGTACAGAAAGATGTTTGCCGTTAATTCGTTTCGCTGAAATGTATCTTGACTACGCTGAGGCGGCCAATGAATATAATGGGCCGGATGGAACTGTTTATACAGCAGTTGAAAAGGTGAGGGAGCGTGCGGGGTTGTCGCCATACCAGTTGCCCGCCGGTTTAAGCCAGGTGCAAATGCGCGAGGTTATCCGTAACGAACGCCGTGTAGAGCTTGCTTTTGAAGAGCACCGTTTTTGGGATGTACGCCGCTGGAAAATTGCCGAGCAAACCGATAATATTCAAACCAAAGGGATGGAGGTTAACCGCGATGGTAGTAATGTTACTTATAAAATTTTTGATGTACGTAAACGAAATTTCCGCCCGGCAATGTATCTGTGGCCTTTACCGCAGGCCGAGGTGGCAAAATCGCCAGATGTGATCCAAAACCCTGGTTATTAATTTTTATATACAGTTGATGAAAAGTAATCATAACATAAAAAAGATGCTGTTGCTGCTTGTAGTAGTAATAATGGCGGCATCATGCAAAACAGAAAAGGTACTGCCAAAACAGGAAGCCCTGAAAGATATAACCGGCAGCTGGCAGGTGATAAAAGCAACCCGTAACGGTACCGACCTGGCCGGGCTGGTTGATTTTAGCCAGTTTAGGATCCAGTTTGAGAATGGTACTTATAAATTGATAAGCAAACTGCCATTTATTGTTAACAAAGACGGTGCTTACGCGCTTGACGACCCTTTATACCCGTTTAAAATAACGTTTACAGCCGCAGGTGCCGAACCACTTTCGACCGCTTTTACCTATCCTATTGTGAACGGCAAAAGGCAGCTATCATTAACGTTTAGCCCGGGCTGTGCCAACAACTCATATGTGTACGTACTGCAGCAAACTAATTAATAAACAGCAAAAAAAAATACTATGATATCATTTTTACATATAAAAGGCAAGGGGTTGTGGAGAGCATGTGCCTTTCTGATATTGGGCATAGTGCTTGCTTGTTGCGGTGAAGAAATTACCAGCCTTGAGCAACCAAATACTGCCGTAGTTGGCAGCAATATTAATATTAAAGTCAACTTTAAGATCCCAACCGCAGGTGACGGAACGGGCAATTACCTAATATTTGCCATGCTGGTGCCAAAGGGATGGAAAATGGCAGACAACGCCAAAATTAGCTACAGCAGTCAGTCGCTGGGCGGCGGCACTATGTCTCTTCTTCCGGCAAACTCACTGCCTAAAAATGGTGGTGGCTTAAGCTGGCCTGCCTATACCAAAAAGATGTTTGGCAACGCCGGCAACCTCATTGATGATATGGAGTGGGTGGTTTATCAATCAGAAAAAAACTACGCGTATGGCGGTGGTTTTACTTTTGAAGGCAATGTAACTATAAACCTTAAAGTTGCTGCCGATGGTAACCCCACAATTGTAAAGTTAAGTTACGTTATATCTGATAGTGTCAATGCTTATACAAGCAACGAGTTTGGTACCTATTACAGCCAAATAAATTCGCCCACATGTTTTGAAGCTACGGGCGGCACAGGCGATCTGGTAGATTTTTGTAACCCGCAACTTACGGTGATAGATCCGCCAAAATCATTAGACAACGATTTTGTTTCGCTAACCTTTGATAATACAGTAGTAACTACAAGCCTTAAAGATGAGACTGAAGTTTACCTGTGCGCAACGGCTTACACCAATGATGGTAAAACAATAAAAGTTTGCGAGCAAACAGATAAAACCAGAATGGCGGAGACAGCACCTAACAGCAAACATTACCGGATAACTTTTTGGCCAAAAGCACTATTTAATACAACTGATGCGCAAACTATAACCAAGATAGAGTACTTCGTAACCGATAAAACGGGTACGAAAAGGGTTGGGTATGGTAACACTCAGGATCCGTTTGTGTACACCTTTAAGTGCGGATAAACAGCCTTTTATACTACCGGTGCGTTTATAACAACCTATTTACGCCCTGCTAAAACGATATTTTATTTTTTGCCAACAATTTAAACTTTATACAATGGCTAAATGCTACTTAAGTAAATATTTTACGGCTTTAGTGATGCTAATGCTGGCGCTGGTAACAACCGGCCGCGCCATGCAGCAGGATACTATAGCAACGTATGTTGCACGCCCCGGTATAGCCGGCGGAGTTGTGCTTGACGAATATGGCAAGCCGTTTAAGGGTGTCAAGGTATCTGTAAAAGGTAAAACCGATATGATAACTACCGATGGGGCAGGCCACTTTGAAATTACCGCCGCCAATAACGCTGTATTGGTATTTATGTACCCAAATTACAATGTGCAGCAAGTTACGGTAAAAGGCGACCGCGAAATTACGGTTAGGCTTATTGATACCTATATCAAAACGCCGGCAAAGATTGATGTTTTGTATGGCACAGCCGATGCAAGCAAAAGCCTTGGCGCTATATCAACAATTTACACCAACCAGCTTACAACTACGCCTGCAACATTATATACATATGCTTTGCCCGGGCAGCTTGCAGGTTTGTATACACAACAGTTTAGAGGGTTTGCGGCGCCGCAAACGGCTGCCCAAACACAAAGCGACTTTATTGGTAACGTAGTGTTACACAACAACTATTCGGCTAATGATAATACCGAGTTTGGCTTGTCATTACGCGGGCAGGCTCCAATTACTATCATTGATGGTGTGCAGCGAGAAATATCTTCTCTCGACCCGGAAAGTATCGAGTCGGTTTCAGTTTTAAAAGACGGGCTTTCTACTATCCTTTTAGGCGTAAATAGCTCAAGGGGTGTTATATTGATAACTACTAAGCGAGCCCTGGCAGGTAAGCCACGTATCTCATTCACGGCGCAAACCGGGTTGCAAACTTCATTGGGCCTGCCAACACCTTTGCCTGCATATCAGTATGCCTACCTGTATAACGAAGCATTGCAGAACGACGGAAAAATACCTATTTACAGCGGCGCAGATATCGCAGCTTACCGCGACCATTCTGACCCAAGCCGCCACCCGGATGTTAACTGGTACAATACCCTGCTTCGCAAAAATTCGCCTATGAACAGCTACAAGCTTAATGTAAGCGGCGGTACAGATATTGCCCGTTACAACGTATCGTTAAACTACCTTAACCAGGATGGGATGTTTAAAACAGCGGCAGAATCACCATACAACACCAATAACAACCTTAGCCGCTACATCATCAACTCAGATCTGACGGTTAACGTAACCAAAAAGTTTGTTGTAGATCTGCAAATGTTTGGCCGTATCCAATCTGGTAACCAGCCGGGCGCAGGGTATGATAATATCCTTGGTCAATTATATTCTACACCGAATAATGCTTATCCTATTTATAACCCCGATAACTCTTTTGCAGGTACAACAACATTTAATAACAACCTTTTAGCGCAATCGCAATACTCGGGTTACCAGCGTACCAACAGTAACGATGTATTAGCCAACCTGGATCTTACCTATGATATGAGCAGTGTAACCCCTGGCCTTTCCGGCAAGGCGAGAGGTAACCTGGCACTTTCTTCGCAGAGTGCTTTGTTTAGATCGTTACAAAACAATTCTTTTTTAATAAAAACCGATGACACCTATGCCGCTGTGGGTACATCGTCATCACAGAAAAATGTTTTTAGCAGTGTATCAAGCGCCCGTTATTCATTCGCGCAGCTATCATTAAACTACGACAGGACATTTGGTAAACATAATTTTACGGGCCAGGCATTATACGATACCCGTTCGGTAAACCTTAACTTCGATTTAACCAGCACAACCACCAACGAGGCGTTTAAAGCAGGGTACAACTACGATGGTAAATACTTTATAGAAGGCGCTGTAAACCGCAGCGGTTACGACAGGTATCCGCCAAATAAACAATTCGGCTTGTTTTACGCCGGAGGTTTAGGCTGGCAAATGGCTAAAGAAAGCTTTATTAAAGATAACTTTAGCTGGATAAACTCATGGAAATGGCGTGCTACTTATGGCCGTACCGGTAATGCCAACGTAGATAACTTTGGCTACTATAACTTCTTACAAACTTACGGCTCGCCAAATGGCTACCAATATGTTACAGGTAATGTACGTGCCGGTGTGCAAGGTGAATTTGCCAATCAGTTAGCTAATCCGCTTATCAGCTGGGAAAAAGCAGATAAGATAGACATAGGTGCCGACATTGAATTGTTTGACAAACACTTTAAAATTACTGCAGACTATTATCACGACAGGTATAAAGATCTGTTACAAATACGTGGCCGCAATAGCTTATTGTTAGGAACACCATACTCGGTAGAAAATATCGGTGTAGTGCTTAACCAGGGCGAGGAACTGACGCTAACCTACCAAAACCATATCAATAACTTTAATTATTTTATATCGGGTAATGCCTCGCTTCAGTATTCAAAGTCTGTTTATAGCGATGAAACACCAACGCCATACCCTTGGTTGCGCCGTACGGGCCAGTCAACCGGTGCTATATATGGCTACACGGCTTTAGGTTTCTTTAAAGACGCGCAAGAGGCTGCTACAAGTGCAACCACCACAGGTTACACCGCGCAGGCAGGCGATGTAAAGTACCAGGATTTAAATAACGACGGGGTAATTAACCAATTTGATATCTCAGCCATCGGCAATAAAAAACCGCTATTTTTTTATGGCGCATCATTAGGGTTTAACTACAAAGGGTTCAGCTTTAGTATGATCGTTCAGGGTGTTAAAAACCGCGAGATCTTATTCAATAACTCTATGGTGAACGGCTTTGCAGGCATCGGCTTCCTGGGGCTTAATTACGCAGGCCAGGGTTATGATAACCTAACCGGCAGGTGGACGCCCGAAACATCGGCAACTGCAACGCTTCCACGCTTGTCTTTAGGTAACGCCAACAACACGGCAAACTCTACCCTTTACCTGCGCAGGGGCGACTACTTGAGGCTTAAAAATGCAGAGGTAGGCTACAACCTGCCTTATCAATGGGTACATAAGTTAAAATTATCGGGCGTAAGGGTATTTGCGAATGGCGAAAACCTGGTAACCTTATATGGCTACAAAGGGATAGACCCTGAGGTAAGCAACGGCGCTTACCCCATACAAAGGGTAGTAAACGCAGGTGTTACTGTTAAGCTTTAATTTTTGGCCATTAAAAAATTATGATCATGAAACATCAAAAAAATATTATAGCAGCCATAGCACTGATATTGGCAATTGCAGGTTGCAAAAAGTACGAGCAGGTCCCGGTTGATAAAGTTGGGATAGATAAAATTTTCGACCCGAGGGATTCGGCCGGTTCAAATGCGCAGAAATACCTGTACGGGATTTACTCGGTATTAAAAAATGGCCATAACCGTGTGGCGGGCGATTATCTCGACGCCGCATCTGACGATGCTATTTCTTCAGCATCGAGCCCAACCAATGTGGTTACCATACTTTCCACCGGTGCTTACAACTCCTATAGTTTACCTAACGAAGAAAACCTTTTTGGCTCATACTATGCAGGCATCCGCCAGGCCAACGAATTTGTAAACCATATTGATGTTGTGCCTGTACTGGCCAAGTATAAAGGCTATTCGATGAAATATGTTTGGAAGAGCGAAGCGCGTTTATTGCGCGCGTATTTTTATTTTGAACTGATAAAACGTTATGGTGGTATACCGTTAATGGGTAACAAGGTATATACCATTACGGATGATATAACCTTGCCACGCAACAGCTTTGATGATTGTGTTAAATACATTGTAAGCGAGTGCGACGCTATAAAAGATACGCTGTTAACATACCCAATTGCCGACCCGGATGCCGATAGCCACCGCGTAACCAAAGGTACCGCAATGGCATTAAAAGCACGTGTGTTGTTATATGCCGCAAGCCCATTATTTAACGGTGGCAACATTGATGCGTCAAACCCCTTAACAGGCTATACCGATTTTCAGGCGTCGCGATGGGCTGCCGCTGCCGCCGCCGCTAAAGATGTAATGGACCTGGGCACATACTCGTTATTACCGGAATTTAAAGATGTGTTCCTGACACAGAACAACCCCGAAATACTATTTATGCGCCAGGGCGATAATAGTAACAGTGTAGAGACTACCAACGGGCCTGTTGGTTTTACCGCAGCAACTGGTAAAGGCCAAACCAGCCCAACGCAAGATTTGGTTGATGCGTTCCCGATGGCGAACGGTTTGCCTATTGGCGATGCTGCATCAGGCTATGATAGCAACAAGCCCTACACTGACCGCGACCCAAGGCTTACCAAAACCATTCTTTATAACGGTGCAGATTGGTTAAACACGCAATTACAAACCTACGAAGGTGGCCAAAGTAAACCGAATGGTGCTTTGCAGCAAACCAAAACCGGCTACTACATGCGGAAGTTTATGGGCAATTTTGAGAACACCAACAACTATAGCGCCCACAGTACAGATTGGCTGATCATGCGTTATTCTGACCTGTTATTAGGTTACGCCGAAGCGCTTAACGAATCTGCCGGGCCAACTACCGACGTTTATAACACTTTAATAAGTACACGCAAACGTGCGGGTATTAGAGCTGGTGCAACTAACCAATATGGTTTAAAAGCCGGCATGACAAAAGATGAAATGCGCACCGTAATACAAAGTGAACGCCGCGTTGAACTCGCTTTCGAAGAGAACCGCTATTGGGATATTCGCCGTTGGAAACTGGCCGAAACCAATATGAACCAGCCACGCAAAGGGGTTAGTATAGTAAAGGTGGGTGCTATATTTAATTATAACCCGATAAATGTACTGGCGACCAAGTTTATTACGCCAAAGATGTATTTGTACCCTATCCCGTATGACGAAGTGCAAAAGAACCCTAATATGAAACAAAACCCCGGATGGTAACTACCAAACAGGCAATTTAAACCAATTAATTAAGCAGTTATGAGAAAAATAATACTTTTCTTTCCAATAATATTCATGTTGCTACCGGGGGCTTTGTTTGCACAAAACACAGTAGTAACTGGTAGAGTGCGCGATCTTACCGGGGTTTTGCCGGGGGTATCTGTTGTAGAAAAAGGCATCCCTACCAACGGGGGCATTGCTGATGTTAACGGCAGGTTCTCTATCACGTTAAGGGGGCAGTCAAAAACCATTGTTTTCCGCTTTATAGGTTACGTAACGCAGGAAGTTAAAGTAGGCGATAAAACAACGCTTGATGTTATTATGCAAACCAGCACCAATGGGTTGGATGAGGTATCGGTAATCGCTTATGGTACACGTAAACGTATTACAAGCACAGGTGCCGTAAGTTCAATTTCGGCCAGCGATATCCGTACCGTACCAACAGCAAACGTGCAAAATGCGCTTACGGGTAAATTACCGGGTTTCTTCTCGCAACAGGGATCAGGCCAACCGGGCAGAGATGCGTCAGACTTTTACATTCGTGGTGTAAGTTCATTAAACCCTGCAGGTAACCAGCCGCTTATTATCGTAGATGATATTGAATACAATTACGACCAGTTACAGCAGATAAATGTAAACGAAATTGAAAATATCTCTATCCTGAAGGATGCATCGTCAACAGCCGTATATGGTATTAAAGGCGCCAACGGTGTATTAGTAGTAACTACACGCCGTGGTAAAGGTGGTGCACCAAAGGTAAACGTTAGAGTTGAGGGTGGCATGCAACAGCCAACCAAAACACCAAAATTTTTGGATTCGTACAATTCGGCATTGTTAATAAACGAAGCGCAATTGAATGATGGCATCCCGCAGAGCTTCACCCCGGCAGATCTGGACGCCTTCAAAAATGGTAATGACCCATACGGGCACCCAAATGTAAACTGGTACGAAAAGATCTTTAAAAAACAGAGTTATCAGTCCAATGCTAACCTGGATATATCGGGCGGGTCAGACGCTTTAAAATACTTTATATCGGGCGGTGCCCTAAACCAAGACGGTTTGGTACGCGATTTTGCCGACCCGCAAGCCTTGGTGAACACCAACTATTATTTCCGCAGGTATAACTTCCGTTCCAACCTCGATCTAAAGGTTACCAAAACGCTCGACCTTCGCTTAGATGTAACCACCCGTTTTTCTGACTTAAACCAGCCTTACAATCAAAACGCTGTAGGAGAGGTGTATAACTTTACAAAAGAAACCCCATTTACATCGCCATACTTAAACCCTAACGGTAGCTACAGTTACGCGTATTCGCAATTTAACCCCGATCACCTGCCTACGCTAAATGCAAGGCTTGCCACCGGCGGTTATCAGCATGCCCGCAGAACAGATTTTAACTTTTTGTTTGGCGCTACCCAAAAACTGGATGCCATAACAGATGGCTTATCTGTTACCGGCCGCATAGCTTACTCAAGTATCGAGCAGTACACTAAACAAATATTTAACGAGGGGATCCCATCATACCATTACGACCCGACTACCGATCAGTATTCATTGCGCCCGGGAGGGACCTATGTGTATCAAACGTATGGTTTAACAGGTAATACCGATCAAAATACCAATAACTACAACTTGCAGTTATATTTAAATTACGACCGTACGTTCAGAAATACGCATCACTTTTCGGGCTTGGTTTTATTTAACCAAACCGCAAACACATTGTATGCGGCCAATTTATTGTCGGGAGACTTGGTTGGTGTACCTCAAAAATTCAGGGGCGTATCAGGCAAGTTAGGGTATGATTACAAACAAAAATACCTGGTAGATTTTAACGTTGCCTATAACGGTACCGACCGTTTTGCAGCAAACCACCGCTTTGGTATTTTCCCGGCTGTGAGCGTGGGTTATAACTTAGTGAAAGAGGACTTCTTTAGTAAAGCATTGCCATTCTTTAGCCTGTTTAAATTAAGGGCCAGCTACGGTTTAGTTGGTTCTGATGCGGCGCCGGGTAACCGTTATGTGTACAACCAGGTTTATAACAATGGTGGCGGCTACAATTTTGGCCAGTCGCCACAACCTTATGTTACCATTTATGAAGGTGCACTGGGTAACCCTACAGTTGTTTGGGAACGCGCCCGCAAATTGGATATTGGTTTGGATATGAACTTATTTAACGATAAAATATCTGTTACGTTTGATTACTTCCATGATGTGCGCGACAAACAGCTGATAACCCCTGGCAGTGTGCCTTTGGGGTTAGGTGTAGACCTGCCTGCGGTTAACCTTGGCAAAACCCAAAACCAGGGGTTCGACGGGCAGATAAGCTACCATGGTAACATCGGCAAGTTCCAGTACAATACCGGCCTTGTTTTCTCATACGCCAAAAACAAAATTTTATTTAAAGACGAAGCAGCACCGGCCTATCCCTGGCTTGCACAAACCGGTTACTCTATTGGCCAGCAATATGGTTACCACTTCTTAGGATACTATACGGCGCAGGATATTTCTGCTATCAGTGCATACCAGGCTACTAACGGATCAAACGCGGGCAACAAAATTGCTATACCCGATAATGGTATACAATTGCAACCGGGTGATCTTCGTTACGAAGACCTAAACGGTGATGGTGTGATAAACGTATTTGATAAACGTGCCATAGGTAATCCTAACCTGCCGAATACTATCCTGGGCCTTTCGCTACAGGGTGTATACAAGGGTTTTAGTATAAGTGTATTGCTACAGGGATCATTCAACTACAGCTTTGCGGTATTGGGTACCGGTATAGAGCCGTTCCAGAGCCAGTTTCAGCCAATACATCAAGAAAGATGGACGCCCGCTACAGCCGCAACCGCTAACTTTCCACGGTTAGGCCTTAACCCAACATCGGTAAACAGCCCTACATCATACTTTAGCGATTATTGGTTGGTTAACGCATACTACATCCGTTTAAAAACTATTGATATTGGTTACCAATTACCAACCAAGCTATTGCCTTTCAAAATAAACAATGCAAGGGTCTACATGAGTGCATACAACTTGTTCACATGGGATAATTACAATAAATATCAACAAGATCCGGAGATCTCTACAAACACTGCGGGTGATGCCTACATTAACCAGCGCGTTGTAAACTTAGGTGTTCAACTGGGTTTCTAAGCAGGATATTTAATAAGGCAGGGGTTAGCGCAATTTGCAGTTGGCCCCTGCCTTTTTTATAAAGCCCATTCAAAAAGCATTCGGCAGGTATTTTATACATTAGTACTATGTTTCCAACCATTGGCCACCTGTTTGAATACCTCTTCCACGCCCGTTTTTCGTTCCCTATTCAAACTTTTGGTTTTTTTGTGGCTTTGTCTTTTTTAGGAGCATATATCGTGTTCACATCCGAATTTAAAAGGTACGAAGCTAACGGAAAAATACACGCATTTAAACGTAAAGTAGTTACCGGTCGGCCGGCATCAGTATTAGACCTGGTAGTAAATTTTGTATTGGGATTTCTTTTCGGTTATAAAGTGTTCGGTGCGGTTTATAACTATGCCCTATTCGCTAAAGACCCGGGCGGATACCTGCTGTCGTTAAACGGTAACCTGGCTTCGGGTTTGCTCATAGGTACCGGGTTTGCAATTTGGGTTTACTCGGATAGGAAAAAACATCAATTAGCCAGGCCAACGGTGGTCGAAGAAACCCGCCACCCATACCAGCTAATGGGGCTTATTGTATTCAGCGTAGGTTTTTTTGGCTTCATTGGAGCAAAACTATTTGACATCGCAGATCGTTTTAACCTGTTTTTGCATGACCCTGCGGGGATATTTTTCTCCTCAAACGGCTTTGCTTACTACGGCGGATTGATATTTGGAGCGCTCACTTACTTGTACATCGGCTACCGTTATGGTATGAAACAGGTGCACCTGGCAGATATTGGCTCGCCCGGCATGATGCTCGCCTATGGCATTGGCCGCATTGGTTGCCATCTATCTGGTGATGGCGATTGGGGTATTATAAACCATCAACCCAAACCTAATTGGCTAAACCTGCTGCCAGATTGGATGTGGAGTTTTAATTATCCGCATAACGCTTTAAATGCCGGTATAACAATACCCGGTTGCGATGGCAATTATTGTAACGTGCTGCCAACGGGTGTTTACCCCACATCATTTTACGAATTGGTATTTTGTATAGGCATGTTTGGGCTGATGTGGGCGTTACGCAAAAAAATAAAGATTCCGGGTCTGATGTTTTCCATCTACCTGGTTCTTAATGGTGGCGAGCGGTTTTTGATAGAACACATTCGTGTAAATTTTAATTACAGGTTTTTAGGTATTACATTTACCCAAGCGGAGTTAATTGGGGCACTTATATTGCTTGGCGGTATAACAGGTATAATTATTATTGCCTATAAACGTTTTGGGCCTGCCTATAAACCCGCGTAAACCTATGTTAATAACCAGTTTGTGATGAAAAGACTTGCGCTTGTTTGCATATACCTTTGTACTGCGTTGTCGCAAAGTATTGCGCAAAAAAAGGCTGTAAACCTTACCCATATTAAATTCACGGTATCAGAAGCACCGGAATGGTCAGCCCTGTTAAAGCGCAACACAGGTTGGTTTGGCGGCGACGGTATTTACACCATCCCGATAAGCGGGGTTGAAGGCAAGCAGGCAGGGCCGAACTCCAAAACCCTTTTCATTTTTAGTGATAGCATGATAGGGGAGATTCGCGATAACACCATGTTGCCGGGGTATAAAATGATCCACAATTCGGTAGCGGTGCTTAATGGCAACCAACCTATAGAAAATAATATAAAGTTTTACTGGGATACAGATAAAAAAGGAGAAGCCGAACCATTGTTTATCCCCACAACGCCAAAATCTGACAGTTCTGATTACTACTGGCTGGGTGATGGGTTTGTAAACCAGGCAAATAAAGCTACATACTTATTCGGCTACAGGGTACGTAATGTAAGCTTAGGTGCTTTTGGTTTCAGGGAGATGGGTAATACGCTCATCAAAATTGCTCCCGGTACTAAGCCGCCATATAAAGTGACCAAACAGATGGATACGCCCTTTTATTTAACCGACGGTAAAGATGATATAGGCTCTTACGGTGCCGGTGTTTACGTGAACACTAAAAAGGCAGGTGCTACCAGGCCCGATGGCTATATTTACGTTTACGGTGTGCGGGGGTTGGTGAAAAGTTTATTTGTTGCACGCGTGCTTCCAACCGATTTTGAAAACTTCAAAAGATGGAAATTTTGGGATGGCACAAAATGGGCGGCAGATATAAACAAGGCCGGGGTGCTTACAACGGGCGTGTCAAACGAACTAAGCCTATCGGCACTACCTGATGGGCGGTATGCCCTGGTATTTCAGGAGGGTGGTATGGGTACTAACGTGGGTATGAAGATAGGCGCAAGCCCTGTTGGCCCCTTTGGCCCGGTAATAAGGCTTTGGGATTGCAAGCCTGACCTGGTAGAGAAAACCTTTGTAGTTTACAATGCTAAGGCACACCCAACCCTATCAAAACCAGGTGAGTTGCTGATTAGCTACAATATTAATTCGGTTGAGTTTATAAAGGACCTGCAAAAACATCCAAACCTGTACCGTCCACGTTTTATCCGCGTTAAATTCAATTAATTACCGAAACCAATTTGATAGTATAAAAATATTATTTATTTTAGCTAAATTGATTTAGCGTCTGCTGCCAATTATACTTATAGATTATTATTTTTTCGCTTAACAGATTTAAGGCATTATGAAAAAAACACAGCAGATGTACTTATGGTACTCTTAAAACAGGAGATTGGTTCTGGTTTTATATTTGGTTTATTCAATTAAAAGGAGGTGGAAGCATCTCCTTTTTCAAATAATGCCGTTGCAGCAAATTATTTACCTTCGAGATATATAATGAAAAAGTCCTTAGTTTTTTTCGCGTTACTTATTGCAGGCGCTGCACAAGCCCAGCAAGCCGACCTTGTGCATTATGCCAATACTTTACAAGGCACTAACAGCAAATACGAACTATCATTCGGTAATACTTACCCTGCTACCAGTGTGCCATTTGCCATGAACACCTGGACACCCCAAACAGGTAAAAACGGCGAAGGGTGGAAATATCAATATTTCGAAAAAAAGATCCGGGGGTTTCAGCAATCGCACCAGTGCAGTTCATGGGTTAATGATTACGCCGTGTTTTCGTTAATGCCGGTTACAGGTAAGTTGGTTGTAACGGATGAAGACCGCGCCACAAGCTTTTCGCACAAGAACGAAATAGCCCAGCCAAACTACTATCGCGTAAAGTTGGATAACAATATTGTAACCGAGATGACCACCACTGAGCGTGGCGCGCATTTAAGGTTCACATTCCCGGCATCTGCACCTGCTTATTTGGTATTGGATGGTTACACCAAAATGAGCCGGGTAACCATTAATGTAGAGGAACGTAAAATTACAGGTTGGGTAAACAATTGCCGCTGGGCGCCTCAAAACTTCAAAAATTACTTCGAGATCGTATTTGATAAGCCATTTAAAGCCTACGGCACATGGGAAAATAAAAAAGGCACCATTAACCCAAATAATAAAGCCGATGAGGGAGAGGGTAAGGGCGCTTACATAGAGTTTGCCCTGGGCTCAGTGGTCCAGGCAAAGGTTGCATCGTCATATATCACGCCTGAACAAGCATCGTTAAACCTGGCTACCGAGTTGGGCAAATTCAAAAATTTTGATGATACCAAAGCGGCATCCACCAAAATATGGAACACCTTGTTTAACCGTGTATTGGTAGAGGGCGGTACTGAAGAGCAAAGAGCTACATTTTACTCGTGCCTGTATCGTGCTAACCTGTTCTCGCACCGTTTTTATGAGATCAATAAGGCAGGCAAACCATATTACTTTAGCCCTTACGATGGCAAGATCCACGATGGCTATATGTACACCGATAACGGTTTTTGGGATACATTCCGTGCGCAATTCCCGCTAAACACTATCCTGCACCCGCAAATGGAGGGCCGTTATATGCAGGCGCTGCTTTCCGCGCAAGAGCAATGCGGCTGGTTCCCGGCATGGTCGTTCCCGGCCGAAACGGGTGGCATGTTGGGTAACCATGCTATCTCTTTACTGGCAGATGCATGGATGAAGGGTATCCGTACCTTTGACCCGCAAAAAGCACTTAACGCTTACGCCCACGAGGCAAACAATAAAGGCCCCTGGGGTGGTGCAAACGGCCGCGGTAACGCCAAAGAATACAACGCAAATGGTTATGTACCTTATTCTGAAAAAACACAGGGTGCAACCGCACAATCTTTAGAGTATGCTTATGATGATTTTTGCGGGTACAATCTGGCAAAGGCTGTGGGCAACAAACCATACATGGCGCAGTTTGGCAAGAACATGTACAACTACAAAAGCTTGTATGACCCAGGCACCCGCTTTATGCGCGCTAAGGATGCGAACGGCAAATGGGTAGAGCCTTTTGATCCGCTATCTTGGGGTGGCCCTTACACAGAGGGTAACGCATGGCATTGGCAATGGTCCGTTTTTCATGATGTGCAGGGGTTGATAAAACTAATGGGTGGCAACAGGAATTTCACCGCCAAAATAGATTCGGTGTTTTCACAGCCATCTACCATTGTGCCGGGCGGTTATGGTTCCGTTATCCACGAGATGACGGAAATGGCACTGATAAAAATGGGGCAATACGCGCATGGCAATCAGCCTATACAGCACATGATATACCTTTACGATTATGCCGGCGAACCATGGAAAACCCAATACCATGCCCGCAACATTATGGAGAAGATCTACAACTCTACCCAGAACGGCTACCCCGGCGATGAGGACCAGGGTCAAATGTCATCATGGTATGTGTTAAGCGCTTTGGGGATATACAGCGTAACGCCCGGTGTGCCGCAATATGCTATCGGCAGCCCGGTATTTAAAAAGGTGACTATTACTCTGGAGAACGGAAAAAAATTCATCATCCAGGCAGATAATAACAGCAAGCAGAACGTGTATATCCAGTCGGCAACTTTAAATGGTAAGCCTTATACGCATAATTGGTTAAGCCATTACGCTATTACAAATGGTGGCACATTACACTTTAAAATGGGCAGCAAACCAAATTATAAACGGGGCCTTTCGCAGGCAGATAAGCCATTCTCGGTATCAACAACAAAATAATGAAACAGTAGGGTATTGTTAGCAAGGGCATATTGTGGTATAATTGTGAACCAATTAATTAAACCCTCGTAATGGACATCAAACCCTCATTCACCGAGAAGAGATTTCATGTAGTTATTGCTTTTGTTACCCTGCTTTTTTTAATGTGGGGCATATCCATGACGCTTGGTGATGTGCTAAACCGCCACTTTCAAAACGTTTTGCATGTAAGCAAGGCGCGGTCGGCTTATGTACAGTTTTCAATATTTGGGGCGTATTTTGTAATGGGTATCCCGGCGGGGTTGTTCATGAAAAGGTTTGGATATAAGAATGGTGTGCTATTGGGTTTACTACTATACTCTGCAGGGGCGTTCCTGTTTATCCCGGCTGCTAATGCCGAATCGTTCACGTTTTTCCGGATAGCATTATTTATACTGGCCTGTGGCATGGCTACGTTGGAAGCAGTGGCCCACCCCTTCGTGGCATCGCTTGGTGACCAGCGCACCAGCGACCAGCGCATTAATTTTGCGCAGGCTTTCAATGGTGCTGGGGGAGTTATCGGGCCCATCGTCGGGAGCTATTTTATATTTGGGCGGGAGCAGGACCTCGTCTCGGTAAAGCATCTTTACATTGTAATAGGGGCGGTAATTGCTGTAATTGCATTTGCCTTCTCGTTTGTAAAAGTGCCCCAATTGGTAGATCCTCATAGCACTTCTGCCGATTCATACGCGCCTACCGAAGTGCCCCATGCAGATAAAAAACTGTTTCAGCATAAGCATTTTGTTTTTGCGGTTGTAGCGCAATTATTTAACGTAGCTGCGCAAGGTGGTACGTGGGCTTTCTTTATCAATTACGGGCACGATGTAATGCACTTTACCGATGGCAAGGCAAGCTACTTTTTCTCGTTAAGTATGGTGATGATGATGATAGGCCGCTTTGCCGGCACTCTCCTGATGCGATACATTGCGCCAAGCAAATTGCTGGCCGCTTTTGCATTAGCCAATATTGTAATGTGCCTTATTGTAGCCCAGGGGTATGGTTGGCCATCATTCATCGCGTTGCTGTTCGTCAATTTCTTTTTCAGTATCATGTTCCCAACTATATTTAGCCTTGGCTTAAAAAACATGGGTAAGCAAACGCAACAGGCGTCATCTTTTATTGTGATGGGTGTTGTGGGAGGAGGTTTGTTCCCGTTATTGATGGGCCAGGTAGCTAATCATAATGTTGCGGAGGCGTATTATTTACCAATTATTTGTTACGTGGTAATATTTCTATTCGGATTTACCTACAAACGACTTAATAAAAGCGCCATTTAGGCTATGCCTGACCCGTAAAATACATTTACCCGCAATTTTTGCCACAATATCATTAAATCGATTTAATCGCTATTTATGTTAACTATTTTTATATTTGATTTTACCATAAAATTAAGTGAAGAAACTCTCAATAGTTGACATAGCCAACCACCTTAACGTATCAAAAACTACGATATCGTTTATACTGAATGGCCGCGCCCAGGAAAAAAGAATAGGAAAAGAACTGGTAGAACGTGTACAGAAATTTGTTGCAGAAGTGGGGTACAAGCCAAACTCGCTGGCAAAAAGCCTGCGTACAGGTAAATCAAATATTATTGGGCTGATGGTGGAGGATATATCCAACCCGTTTTTTGCGGCTATCGCGAGGCTTATTGAAGATCGGGCCTATAAAAATGGCTACAAAATTATCTATTGCAGTACCGATAATGACACCAATAAAACCCGCGACTTGATCAGCATGTTCCGGGACAGGCACGTTGACGGCTACATCATCGCCCCGCCCGAAGGTATTGAAGAAGACATCAGTTCGCTGATAAATGAAGGTATGCCGGTGGTGTTGTTTGACAGGCACCTGCCAAAAGTAAGCACCGATTTTGTGGAGATTGATAACCTTTTCAGCACTTATAATGCTACCAGGCATTTGGTGCAGCAAGGGTACAAGAATATCGCTTATATCACTTTTGCATCAAATCAAACCCAAATGCAGGCGCGCTTGCAGGGTTACAAAGACGCGCTTGCAGAAAATGATCTGAAGCCGTATGTGCAGGAAATTGTATTTAGCCAAAACGAAGAGCTTATTATGGCACCTTTGCAAGCCTTCCTTAAAAAACATAAAAACCTCGATGCCGTATTTTTTGGTACAAACCACGTAGGCACCTGCGGTTTAAAAGTGATAAACAGCATGGGCTTAAAAGTGCCGGACGACTTGGCGCTGATCTCTTTTGATGATTACGACGTGTTTAAACTGTTTTCGCCGCCGGTTAGTGCTATAGCCCAACCCATTGAGGCCATTGCCGATAGCGTGATCACCGTGTTGTTAAATAAGCTAAACACCTCGTCGCAACACATCAGCTCCCAATCCATCATCTTGAAAACGGATTTCAATATCAGGGGGTCTTCACAAGCGGTTAAGAAAGCTGTACTGCAGTAATTGCCTGCTTAATTATTGTAAGCCTTTAACTGTAATTTATATCCTTTTGTTAGCAATTTTGGGTCAATTTCTACTTCCAGTATTTTAGTTTCGCCCTGCATTAGCGAGAAATATCCGTCGTTATAGAGCGCCGGTAATAACTGCTTGCCGCTATTATCTACCAGTTGTGCCCTGATGCCAAAAGCAGCTGTGATTTTTGAATTATTTACAATTTTATACGTAAGCAGTTTACTCACCTTATTTTTAGCGACTGCTATTTGAGGCTTGCTTTGCATCAGACTATTACCAACTGCAGGCATTTTATTTAAAGCTGTATAGTCAAGGTACTTGTTGCCCATCCAATAGAAATTTTCGGACATTACCCGCCCGGCCTTATCCGTAAGCTTAAGTTTCAGGAAATGGACATCAGATAATGAAGACTGCTTCTCGTTTCCTTCGAAAGCTACAAATGCTTCTGTAGCGGATGTTGCTTTTACACTTAAGGTTTTTGATTGATGGTATCCCGGTACGGTTTTGCCATCCACATTGTAAACAACTGCTTCGGCTGTAAGTCCGTCAATATCATAGCGTTTATTGTTGATCAGCTTTACAGAATTTGTAGCTGCATTCCATTGGATATGTATTGGTTCGCATGCTGTTTTGGCGCCAAAATAGGCGCCGGTAAGGTCGTAATAGTAATCGTACGTTTGCCAGATCATAGATGGGTATGCCGATTGGCTCATCCAGATGAGCATGCCCGTAGCATCCTTCCACATATGGTCGTTCCATGATTCGTACATCGCTTTCATAGTTTCTACATTTTGCATCTGGGCTTTTTTACAAAAATCTTCTAACGAAGTAGCTTTGCCGTAACTGTTGGTTATACTGTTGATATACTTAACCGGGTCAGAGCCGCCGCCCAGTGCACCATCGGTACTAAAGTAGTGCCTTGCCCACATATTGGTTTTGCTGTTAACCGCATCAGGAGTGGGGGCAACCCAGTAATCTTTAGGCATGAATTTTTTAAAGCTTTCGATATTTACAAATGTGGCCGTACCCAGTTCACTGCGCATCCCGTACGAGTCTTTTGAGAAAAGATAGCCGTTATGAGGGTCGGTAAAGTACGTTTTTGGGTCGGCATTGCTCCACAGCCCACTTCCCGAAAGCACCCTGCTGCCGCCGTGGATAGAGAAGTTAGGGTTGGTTTCACCAGCATTTGAGCGGGCAAGATACACCCTGTCGTCCGCGTCGTTATCTTTAATGGCTTCTTTAATAGTGTTATTTAACAGTCCATTGGGGTTACCGCCCGGCACACCTTCGTTTGCACCACACCAGAACACGATAGATGGGTGATGCCTGAATTTTTTAACCTTTTCAATGGCATTGCTCTTAAAAATGCCCAGGCTATCTATCTGCCCAAAGTTGTTCAGCCAAAAATCATCCCAAACCATTATGCCGTATTTATCGCAATAGTTGTAAAATGCGTCGTCGGTAACCTCACCCGTCCAATTGCGAATGATGTTAAAGTTCATATCCTGGTGGAAGCGGATGCGGGTATCGTAATCTTTGCCGCGTGCTTTCAGCATATAATCGCTCATGCCCCAGTTGCCACCCTTTAAAAGTATCGGTACGTCATTCACGTAAACCCTTAGCGGGCCGTTAACCGACGTGGTATCAGAGGTGATCTTCCTTATGCCGAATGTCTTGATAACTTTATCTGATAAACCGCTACCGGCAACTTCAAAGCTAACTTTACAGGTGTAGATGTTTTGTGTGCCGTCTGCCTTGCCGCCGTACCCGTTTGGCCACCAAAGTTTAGGGTTTTTAATGTGTAATTGCGGAAACAGCGCTTTGCCGTAATTAATCGTTTGTGTGCTGTTGGCTTTTAAGGTTATTTGAGGCCCCTTAACCATGATGTTCCCCGGGCTTATTGTAAACCTGAGGCTGCCTCTTACAGGTTTCGTTGTTGTGTTTTTCAGGTTGGCTTTTAATGAGATATCGGCAGCATCCAAATCTTTCATCTGCGTGCGGATCCAGGGGTCTATTATAGCTACGGGGCCGGTAGTAGTAAGGCTTACGGTATCGGTAAGGCCGCTGTTTAAACCCGGGACTTCGGGCATCCAGTCCCAACTGCCACTACTGATGTAGGTTGGACTTTCCCAGTTGGCAAGCGGGTGGTTATGTTCAGGATCGTTACGTGGGGGTACAACCAAAACTAAAATTACGTTGGCTGTTTTTTTATTCATGTATTGGGTGATATTATAAATACCCCGTTCTACTATCCCTTTGATAGTGCCAATATGCCGGCCGTTTATGTAAACCTCGCCACGTTTGTGGATGCCGTTAAAATTAAGCCATACTGTTTTGCCCGGTTTAAATGCCGACGACGAAAACTCCGATCTGTACCAAAATGGCTTATTGTATTTCTTTTTATCGACCTTGTAAATATTCTCCCCATAATCGGGGTTCTGCTCTTTGCCCGCCTTAACGTAGGAGTAAAATACCGTTTCGGGTACAACCGCGTCTATCCATTTGTCAGTATTAAAACCCGCTACCGAGATCTGTTTTAAGGTGGATGAATTATTATCCTGCGGAAACAGCTTCCATTTTAAATTTACAGATTGTGCCTGTGTTGCAGTTTGCGCAAATAGTAAAAAAGCTGCGCTCAGTAATAATTTCAAGGTAGATCGCATGGGTTATCAAGCAGGTGGTATTAGATTACAAATGAGTTTGCTCCCGGTTTAAGCGGGTAAGTTTTGGCTTTCCAAACAAACATGCCGGGTGTTTTTAATGGCAGGTTGATGTTGATCTTCCATTTGCCGCCCTGTAGTATATACTTAACCGCAACGTTACCAACCGGATGCGGTACTTCCCCGCTTACATTGGTAAGGTTGCCTAAATGTGGCTCAATCTTAATTTTCGTAAAACCGGGTGCGTAACTATCCACACCTAAAACCGTTCTGAAAAATTCAACATTAGGGCTGCTGCCCCATGCGTGACAATCGGAGCGCGAGGTGGCAATGTCAGAGTATTCGGCCCAGGTAGTAAGGCCCATGGCTATATTTTCGCGCCAGATGCCCAGCAGGCTCATGTAATCGTTTCCAATGCCTGCTTTTACCAATGCCTGGTTCAAATAATATTTAAAATAAACCGAGCACTGGGTTAGCTTTTTGTTGTTGGCCAGCCCGTTAGCTACAGCCGGCATATCGGCAGTGCTTACAAGGCCTGTTAGTATCGCTAATGCATTTACGTGCTGCGAATATCCTTTTTTCTCTTTGGTGTCGGCATAAAGTTTGGCCACCGGGTCCCAGTATTTACGGTGGATAGTTGCTTTTAACTGGGCTGCTTTTTGGCTATAAAGTTTTGCAAAATCCTGCATGCCGGTTTTGCCTTCCATTTCTGCAGCCCATTGGTAAGCGTAAAGTAATTGCAAATCGTATATAGCGGCGCTGCCATCAGGGCCTTTAACTTCGCCCCATAAATTGCCGGCCCAGTCTACAAAAGCCCAGTAAGGGGTGTCTTTTAGCGAACCGTCGGCTTGTTGATATTTGCTGAAGAAATCCAAGACGGTTCTTTCCCCAACCAGCTTATCTTTAACAAAAGCCATATCGTTACGGTACATAAAATAATCGTGCAGCATGCCAATGTACCACAACGAGAAGGGCGAAATGATCTGTGTACCTTTTGTAGGATAACAGCTTTTTGTGATGCCTTCTGCCAAACGCGAATGGTCTATCAGGGTTATAGCGTTGCGTTGCAGGCGGTCGTCATTGGTGTTAAAATAGGAAACCATTGCCTGGATACGGGTATCGCCAATGTATTGCAGTTGCTCGTAATAAGGGCAATCGGTATAAGTTTCCCACGCGTTTAATCTGGCGGTGCGCCACCCAATATCCAGGATCTGTTTAATCTCGGTATTATCGGTGTTAAATAAGGCAGTACGTTTAAACGGATAGCCGGTAAATGTGCCGTAAAGATCATTAATAACCAGTGGCTCATCTTTGGTATGTACTATCAGCCTGATGTAGCGGAACGTGCGAAAGTTTAACGTTGTAAAAGACTGGCCTTTGTCCCCGTTTGAAATAAGGCTATCTATCCGCCCAATAAAATCTTTTCCTTCAACATCGTTTCGGTTGCCTTTGCGGCTATCGGTACGGTTTTTTTCGTAAAGCGATTCGGCGTAACCTAAAGAGATGCCGGCATCTTTACCACCGCTAAAGTTTAGGGTGATGTACGCGTTTGTTTCGAAGGTTTGATCCAATAGTAATGTAACAGTAGTATTCGCGGGGATGGTTACCGGTACATTTTTCTCCGGGAACCCTTGCGGAACATCCATACCGGTAGCTTTTCGCAATTTTGAGATGCGCTGATAGGTCATTTCCATTTGCGGAAGTGATGACGGCACTAATGCCCAGTCGATACCCCAAGCCATGCCTTTAAGCTTACCATCCATTATTTTACCCGCCATTAACCATTTACTATCGTCGAAATCTACGGCTCTCCAATCGCCTTTGATAGCTTTATTCATATCTACCATCTCGCCTTTGGTAGCGGCAAAAAAGTACCCCGGGATTGGTTGGTGGGCAACATCCCGCGCGGCTTTCCAGGTGTTATCGGTATTCAATATTTCTTCGGCGGCAGAATTTCCCTGTACAATAAAAGCCGTACGTACAGAAATTTGTGCCTCGGGGCGATAATCGGCCTCATTGAAAACAAGTGCCGATACCACGTTTTTACCTGTAGTGAGGTAAGGTGCCAAATCAACAGTTTCATAATTCCAGAAGTAAGTGTCGCCACGCGCCGGGCCTAATGATACCAGTGCGCCGTTAACGTATAGCTTGTAACGGTTATCTGCCGATACATGGATCAGGAACTTTGATGGTTTAGCAACCAGGTTGATGCTTTTACGGAAATAAAAAACGCCGTAATCTTTACCGCCATCAAATGCAGCGGCTATCCAACTGGAGTTCCAGGGGCGATTTATTGTGCTATTTGGTGTTTGGGCATAATTGTTTTTTGCCGGTAGTACGCAGGCAATGGCTAACAGTATCGCGTAAATGTGTTTCATTAAAAAAGAATAACTGGTTGTGAGCGCAATTTAGTTTTATAAATCGATTTAGCAAAAAAATAGTTTTTTCATTTTAAGCCCGCGCGTGTCAAACAAATTAAATCTGTGGCCTTTTTTAATATAGTTTGGGTAGTATATTATTTCTTAACCGGGGGCGTTATCCACCTGTTTGTTGTATTGTATTTGCCTTCTACAACAACTTAGTAAAAAGCAGACGGCATATCTTTTACCGACACAAGCGCATGCTCTGTATCGGCATTGTACTCGCCCAGTAGCTTATAATCATCCGGTTTACCCTCTCTAAAATTATTGGTCGCCGTTATCCAGATCTTCACCCTTTCGCCTTTTCCTAAAGCTTTCCAGCTTAGATCAATATTGCCTTGTACCAAATTAGCTTTAAGTTCGGCTATTGATACCGGGCCGGTAAGCGATGTGCCATCGAGCTCCTGTTTATATTTTGCGGGGATTGTAATGTTCATGAACCGGGCAATGGTTGGCGTAATATCAACAATGCCAGGGTAGTAATATTTCGCATAGGCGTTTAGGTCTTTCGCATTGGTAACCATCCAGGTGCTGCGTTGCCGGGTTGATTGCCCGCCGTGGTTCTGGCCCGTTTTCTCGTCACGGCCATGGTCGGTTGTGATAAAGATCTGCCAGTCTTCATTAAAATTCTTTTCGCGGTATTGTATAGCCGCCCAAATTTTGCCAACCTGTTTATCCATCATCTCAATAGCCGTGTAATACTGCGGGCTATCTCCATAACGGTGCCCCATATCATCGGTATATTCCAGGTACACCCATGATAGGTCGGGCGCGTTTAACCTGATGCTTGCTGATGCTTCTTCAATTACTTTTTCATCGATGCGGTGCATGTACGCGCTCTCTTTATCGTGCTTAAAATTAATGGTATCTAATTCAAAACCATCGGCATGGTAATCCACATGGATCTTATTGGTTTGGTTTAAACCATCGCCAACCAACTTTGTACGATTATCAAGCCAGCTGGAAAACACGGCTATCTTTTTATTAGGGTATTGGTTTTTAAGTAACCTGAAGATAGTTGGGTAGTTATAGTTAGGGTCTTTAATATCATTGTCGGGCACATTGTGTTTATTAAACCACGTACCGGTAAGCAAACTGTTGTAGCCTACAGCGGATATTGTTGGCGTTTGGTTGTAGGCATCCTTATCGCCACCAACATGCGCACGCATGTATGCGCCCTGTTTAGCGATCGCATTGAGGTTTGGGGTTGATAGTTTTTCAACAACATCCGCAGGGATACCATCGGCAATAATAAACAACGCTTTTTTAACCCTTTGTTGTGCATTGGCTATGGTTGATAAACATAAAATAATTATAGTAAGCTTATAAATTTTTAAGGAACGATTCATGTTAGTTTTTATGGCGAAACTAATCTACATATATTTTGAACAGGTTAAGTACACGTTATATTAATGGGGCGGCGCGTTGTATTACTCTCTGTGTACAGGGGGGCCATACCGGACAATTCTCGAACCTTTTCTTGACTGATTTGCTTAATTGCGGTTTGAACAAATAGCCTTTTCTTAAATTTAGCGATTGACCGGAAAGCGTAAGTTATCGAGATTTTGTAATTGTTATTTAACCACAATCACAAATTATCCTGACCATGATCATTTTTCACCATCAAAGCTTTCACCAGCTTTGCTGTATAAAAAGATAATCATGCAAACCATACTCATCTCAACCGACTTTTCAGCAAACGCTGCACATGCCGCGGCATGGGGATATAATTTGGCCAAACAAGCAAACGCCAATATATTACTGGTAAATGCCATCACTATTCCTGCCGAACTTCCGCAGCCGGGAATGATCTTTTGGCAGTCGGATGACGGCGATCAGGCTATCAATAACTGTACAGATGACCTGCAAAAGTTAAAAGCACACCTGGAGCAAAACGATTATTCAGAAACGTTTAGGCCGGCTGTAAATTATATCGCTGAGTGGGGAAAGGTTACAGATGTGATTAGTAATGTTGCTGATAGGGAAATCGGTTTGATTGTTATCGGTAAACATGGTAGCGATGGACTTAGCACCTTTTTTATGGGCAATCATTGCAGCAACCTGATCGATACAGCTACTAAGCCACTCCTGATGATTCCTCCTGGAAGCCCCATTAAACAAATAAAAAAGATCGCCTTTGCATTTGATTTCTATCACATAGGAAAAGAAACTAAATCAATTTACGAAGTAATTGTATTTGCGAAAGCGCTTGGTGCCGATGTTTTATTGACCCACATTTTTGATGTGCCGCAGTCGTCCTCTATAAAGCTGATGATCGATCAGCTATTAACCGAATTATCTAATAAGGCCGATTATCCACATATTTATTACCGTGCAATTACTGACAGCAATACCGAGAAGGGTTTAGACTGGCTTTGCGAACACGGACAGATAGATATATTAGCCATGAACCATGGCCCCTACAGCTTTATAGACGACGTTTTAAATTTAAGCCATACCCAAAAAATGGCTGCCCATATTGCGATACCGCTATTGGTTTTTCAGGCATAATTAGTGTCTATAATCATTTAAGCCGGGGTAAATGGTCATTTTCTTAGCGCCTAATTATCGGGATATTTGAATAAACGTAATCATCATGCAAAACATAATCGCAGCACAATCAATTTGGGATAACGATCAGGTAACAGCACCTAAAGAAAGCCTTTGGAGTAAGTGGAATTCATTTGCAGACACGCAAACCGAAAGTAAAACGCTTTGGTTCATTGTGTCACTAATAGCGCAAGGCGTTTTGTTTTTGCCGGTACCTGCCGCGCTTATCTATTATTTCAACGCGCCACTCGCCGTACTGGCGGTAACGCTTGGTTTATACTTTGCAAATATAATTTCAGGCATGGGCGGGGCAGGCATCAGGGTAACACTATTGTTTTTCCTAGCCAGCGTGATCATTCATTTGCTAATGATCTCAATTTTTATATTTTAATAAGCAGTTTGTGCAAATGCAAAAAGCTGTTGGTAAATTATACTAACAGCTTTTTTGGTATAAACTTTTCGCCTTATACTTTTGGAATAATATCCCGGCACCCTTTTTTGCAAACGCAGGCGGCACCCAGGCACTGCTTCATCTCCAAATTATCCAGGTTCTTTATTGTTTGATCAGCAATTTCTTGCAAGGCTTCTTTAGTTAAATATGCCTGGTGGGGCGTTATCAATACATTGTCGTAAGCCATCAGCATTTGCAATAAAGTATCCTTAAACTGGTCGTTAGTGTGATCTTCAAAAAACAAGCCCTTTTCGTGCTCATAAACATCCAAACCGAGGTAGCCTATCTTCCCTGTTTTAAGTGCGGTTAATACATCAAGCGTATTGATGAGCCCGCCTCTCGAAGTATTAATGAGCATCACCCCGTCTTTCATCCGGTTAAGGGTTTCTTCACAAATAAAATGTTTGTTAGCTGCTGTTAGTGGTAAATGAAGAGATATGATATCGGACACAGACAGTAAAGATTCTAAAGATACAGTTTGCACATCGTAGGCTTCTGCTTGAAAATAAGGGTCGTAGCCAACAATTTTACAACCCAAGCCATTGTAGATTTTGGCAGCGGCAAGCCCTGTGTTCCCCAAACCGATGATCCCTACTGTTTTCCCTGCGAAATTAAACCCGATAAGTTCTTCGTTCCTGAAATCAAAATGGTGACTGTTTTTATCTGCTTTTATCAATCTTCGATTAAGGGCAAAGGCCAAAGCTACTGAGTGTTCGGCAATGGCCTGTGGTGAATAAGATGGCACATTTGATACCTTAATATTATACTTATCTGCAGCCTCTTTATCAATGTGATCGGTGCCGGTAGATCTTGTTATGATATATTTTATACCCAGCCCGGCCAGTTTTTCAATTACCGCTGTGTTTACCTCATCGTTTGTAAAAACAATAATGGCGTCCTTGCCCTCGGCATAATTGGTTGTGTCCGAATTTAATGGGTTTGATATAAGTGTTATATCATGTTTTTTTTGATTGGCTATTGCCAGATATTCTTTTTCAAAAGGCCTTATGCTGTATGCTACCGCTTTCATAATTTATAATATTTCAGCAAAATTACTCTAAGGGCACGAGGCGTGCCATGAGGCTGGTCAGCGGTAAAAGTGATGCTGGTCAGTTTTTCATTTTGGCGAGGCGGGCTTCGTCCAGTATGGTTATCAGGCTGGCGGTTTTTTCAATCAGGCGCTCATCTTTAAAATCAGACAGGGTACGGCTGACGGTTTCGGTTGCCATGCCTGCCATAGCCGCAAGATCCTCTCGGGATATTTTAAAACCGCTGGTTTCTTTTGACCGGGTACGGTGTAAACGCAATAAAACATCAGCAAGTTTTTTACGAACAGAATTGTAGGCCAATCGCAAAAGCTGGTCTTCTTTTTCCCTGATATCTTTTGCGAGTATTTTAATGAATTTTCGGCCTACTTCCGGGTGCTTGCTTAATAATTGTTCCAACATGTCCTTGGGTATCAAACACAGGGTGCTATCTTCTGTAGCAGTAGCTGTATCGGTGTAAGGTTCGTTAGCCAGTAAAGCGTTTATACCAAGATAGTCTTCAGCGCTATACATCCCTGTAATTAGTTCCCGGCCATCCTCTGCCAGTTTAATAGTTTTGATACGCCCGCTTATGATCAGATGTATGCCGGTGCCTTTGTCTCCATCGTAATAAATAACCTGGTTTTTTTTGAATGCCCGGCTTTTACGTTCTTGTATGATGTTTTTTAACTCAGCCAGCCCATCTACGTTATTTACCAAAGAACCAAGTTGATCTAAGGACGCACTATAAAATTTTTGTTGAAGTTCCTTTTTTTTCAGTCGGCTTTCAATAGCTTGCAAAAGTTCCATATCATCAAAAGGCTTAGTAAGGTAATCATCTGCACCCAGTTCCATGCCCTTACGCAGGTCAAGATGTTCTGCCTTGGCTGTCAGGAATATAAAGGGGATAGTGCTGGTCTCTAAACGTTTGTTAAGGATGTATAATACTCCATAGCCATCCATCTCGGGCATCATAATATCGCACAAAATGATATCAGGCTGATGTTTGAGGGCGATTTCAACACCCGTTTTCCCGTTATTGGCATTATATACAGTATAACCTGCCAGTTCTAATATTTCCAGTATATTTTCGCGGATGTCGTCATTGTCTTCAATTACTAAAACTTTTTTCATGATGTTGCAAATGTTAGGATGAAAATAGTGCCTTGGTTAACGTTGCTTTCGAAGGTTACGCTGCCGCTCATCAGGTCGATATAGCGGGCAACGATATTCAACCCTAACCCGGTACCCGGTATGGTGCCGGTATTATGAGCCCTAAAGAAGGCTTCAAAAAGGTGTTTTTGGTCTTTTTCGGGAATACCAATGCCATTATCTTTAATAGTAATAATGCATTGGTTCTTATTTATCTCTGTTGTAAAGGCAATAAAAGTATTTTCGCCAGAGTATTTAATAGCGTTGCTCACCAGGTTTACTATACAACTTTTAAGCAGGTTTTGATCTAACTTTACCATACTGCTTGTGCCGGTATGCTGGTAAATGATATTTTGGTGTTGCTTGGCTATGGCCTGCATTTCTTCGGTGATATCTTCGGCTAATTTAACCAGGTCGAAGGATGCAATGTTGGGTTGTTCTTTTCCTGCTTCCAGTTTTTCCAGAGAAAGAAAATCGTTTAGTATAGCTGTAAGGTTGCTAACCCCTTGCTTAATTTTTCCCACGTGTTTGCCAATATTCGGTGTATTCAGGGTTTCGGCGTATCGCTCGATCAAGCCGGCAGATAATTGTATAGATGTTAGCGGTGTGCGAAATTCATGAGAGGCGATAGATACAAAGCGGCTTTTTAAAAGATTAAGTTCTTTTTCCTTGTCGAGTGATTGGCTTACCTCTTCTTTGGCAAGCTTTAATGCGGCTACCGTTTCGTTTAATGACCGTGTGCGTTCCTCTACTTGTTCTTCAAGGTGTGCGGCATAATCCTTTAGTTGCGCTTCGGCCTGTTTTTCGCGCGTCAAGTCATGTATAAAACCGGTATAGATTTTCCTGCCGGAATATTGGACTTCGCTTAAAGCCAATCTAAACGGGAAAACGGTACCGTTTTTTTTAAGGCCTTTTACTTCGCGGCCAACACCAATAATATGTGCTTTGCCTGTGCGCTGGTAGCGGTCCAGATATTCGTCGTGCTGCGCCTTATCCGGCGGGGGCATCAGCATAGAGACATTCTTCCCAATAACTTCTGCCGGCGCGTAATCAAAGAGTTTACAGGCCGAGGGGTTAATGGTCTCTATTTTGCCCCGGTCGTCAATGGTAATGATGCCATCAATGGCATTGTCTATAATGGCAATTAAAAGAGCGGCTTTTTCCATATTAACGATCAGGTATAACCTAACCGTTATATCTCGTTTGCGAAGGTCGGTTATAGTTAACACAATACCGCGAATTACCTGCCCCAAAAAAGTGATTGTGATCACTTTTTGACCTCTCCAAGACGGTGTTTTTTTTAATCAATAATTAAATAAAGAAAACAATTAAGCCATGGGGTGTTATAGATACATGGAATACGATATGCCTGTAAATGTGCTGATTATAGATGACGATCCTATTAGCAACTTTATTTTAGAAAAACTTATCAGAAAAGTAATAGGTTATGTTGACATAACTGTATGCCTTAATGGCGAACTTGCTATTTCGCATTTACTTGACCTTGTAAAGCAGGATGTTAAGTATCCTGATTTTATTTTCGTTGATGTATCCATGCCTGTTATGAACGGCTGGGCTTTTTTAGAGGAGTACGCACATTACGATCTCGATAAAATTCTAAAGTCAAAGATCTTTGTTGCAACCTCTTCGATTTTTAAACGCGATTACGACCAGGCATTTAGTTATCCTATTGTAGAAGACTTAATTATTAAACCATTTAGTATTGAAAACCTCCGCGGGATCTTAAACGGAAGCCCAAAGTTAATTTGATGATCACAGTCATTTATTAGCCTGTTCGCTATCATCAATAAAGCGCCTATCCGCACCGACTTTTACGGCATACATTAAATAGTATGTCTTATGTCAACTTTAACGCTAAATAATTCCGAAACAGGTTTCCGTACCGAACATGATTCGATGGGAGATGTTCAGGTACCTTCCGAAAAATACTGGGGCGCACAAACCGAACGCTCCCGCAATAATTTCAAGATAGGCCCCAAGGCATCTATGCCTGCCGAAATTATCGATGCTTTTGCCTACCTGAAAAAAGCAGCGGCTTATGCCAATGCAGAACTGGGCGTATTATCTGAGGAAAAGCGCGATCTGATAGCCATGGTTTGCGACGAGATCCTGAAGGGCGAAATGGCAGACGAATTTCCGCTGGTAATATGGCAAACAGGGTCTGGTACGCAGTCTAACATGAATTTGAATGAGGTAATAGCTAACCGAGCGCACGTGATCCATGGCGGCGCACTTGGCGACAGGCAGACAATCATCCACCCGAATGATGACGTAAACAAATCGCAATCATCTAATGATACTTTCCCAACCGCTATGCATATCGCGGCTTACAAGATGCTGATCGATATAACCATCCCGGGTATCGAAAAATTGCGCGATACATTAAATGCAAAATCTGAAGCTTTTAAAGGCGTAGTAAAAATTGGCCGCACTCATTTAATGGATGCCGTACCGCTTACACTCGGTCAGGAAATATCTGGATATGTATCTCAACTGAACCATGGGTTAAAAGCCTTACGTAATACACTTGACCACTTATCTGAACTCGCCCTTGGCGGCTCGGCAGTTGGCACGGGGATGAATACGCCTAAAGACTACGATGTAACAGTAGCCGGTTATATTGCCCAATTTACTGATCTGCCGTTCCGTACGGCTGATAATAAATTTGAAGCACTATCTGCCCACGATGCTATTGTAGAAAGCCATGGTGCGCTAAAACAGATTGCAGTATCGTTGATGATGATCGCCAATAACATACGGATGCTGGCATCGGGCCCGCGCTGCAGCATAGGCGAATTACACTTGCCGGAGAACGAGCCGGGGTCATCCATTATGCCTGGCAAAATAAACCCAACGCAAAATGAGGCGGTTACTATGGTGGCCGCCCAGGTAATGGGTAATGATGTTGCCATAACCATCGCCGGCTCAAACGGGCAGTTTCAGTTAAACGTGTTTAAGCCGGTAATGGCTGCTAATTTTTTGCAGTCGGCCCGTTTGATCGGTGAAGCTTGTGAATCCTTCAATGAGCATTGCGCCATGGGAATAGAACCCAACTATGAAGGGATTAAAAAGCATTTGGAAGAATCGCTGATGCTGGTAACTGCTTTAAACCCACACGTCGGTTACGAAAATTCTGCCAAGATCGCCCAAAAAGCAATGCGCGAGAACCTATCGCTTCGCGAATCGGCCATTGAGTTGAAACTGCTCACCAGCGAACAATTCGACCAATGGGTAAACCCAGTGGATATGGTGGGTACACTCTAATATTCTCTATTAGTGACCCGGATCATTTTTACGAATGTTCCGGGTCATGATTTAATGCACCTTAGGTCAGCACCTTTACACCAATCAATAACACGCCCTTTTATCTCCCCTATGTGAAAAATTTTACCCTTCCCTTCCTGATGCTCCTTGCCTGTTTGCAGGCTTCAGCGCAGCAATCCGCAGTAATGCCGCAGGTTAATACCGATACCATTAAAAACTTCTCAACTTACAAACGCTCCATCACTTTTGCCGGGCTTTTACAAACCAGGTTTCTTGGCTCACTTACCAAAAACGTAGATATAAACGGGAAAAACTTCGATCCCGCAGCCACTACTGGTAAAATCACCAATACTTTTATGCTAAAGCGCGTTCGCTTTGTGGTAAAGGGTACCGTTAATGACCATTTCTCCGCTAACCTGCTGGTGAACTTTGCGGAGTTTAATAGCGACCCGGCCAACAAAGTATTAGAGAATGCTTATGTGAAATACACGCTTAGCAAGTACCTAAATGTGCAGGCAGGGCAATTTAGACCTTTCTTTGGCATTGAAGACGTAGTGCCGAACGATATCATTCGCACGCTGGATTATTCTAACCAATACTACGCTTTCGGAGCAAGTGGCTGGCAAAGTTTCCAGACTGGTGTAGCCATATTCGGTAACATTAATAAAGGCGGCCAACTGCGTTATTATGCAGGCGCTTATAATGGTAACAACCGCAACCAGGCAAACGATAACGATAATACCAAGAACATTTACGGCCGTTTAGAAGCCGATGTTTTTAAAGGTTTAACACTTGGCGTAAATGTGGCACAAGGAAGCCTTGGTGCCGGTACGGGTAATGCCCTGGGTATTGATGTAAAAGGCGGCCTGGCACTAAACGAACGGTGGGAGTTTTCCCTGGGCGGCGAATACAAAACCGGTACAAACTTCGCTTTATACAATACTCTTACTGTAAAGCCGATCTTGAAAGAGGTGCGCATGCAGGGTTTTTATATCTTCCCCATTGTGCGTTACAATACCAATATGCGAAGGGTTAGGGGTATCGAGTTCTCGTCGCGTTACGAATACTTCAACGAAAATTATAGGCTCAATCACAATTCCAGGCAAACGGTCATCCCAAATGTGTCCTTAATTTTTGCAGATGATTTTTATGCCGCGCTCCAGGCAGGTGTATCTATAGATCTGTACCAAAAAAACATACCCCTTACTACTGCTTATAACCATAACCTGGCTTATCTCCAACTACAGGTACGCTTTTAATTTATCATCATGAAAGAGATCAATCTTAAATCATTTGCGATCACCCTAGTGGTCGGCCTGGTTATCTGGTTTATTCCGGCGCCCGAGGGCGTTAAGTCTAACGCCTGGCATTTGCTTGCTATTTTTGTGGCAACCATTGTAGGTATTATTTTGAAGGCCGCACCTATGGGCACTATGGCCATGTTAGGCATCACGCTGTGCGCGGCAACCCAGGTATTAGCGCCGGGCAAACCAATAGATGCGATCAAAAACGCGCTGAGCGGATTTGGTAACTCCACTATCTGGCTTATCGGGCTGGCGTTTTTTATAGCGCGCGGCTTTATCAAAACCGGGCTGGGCAACCGGCTTGCCTATAATTTTATTAAGCTATTCGGTAAAAGTACATTGGGTTTAGCTTACGGCTTAAACACTGCCGACCTGATATTGGCACCTGCTATTCCAAGCAACACGGCAAGGGCGGGCGGGGTAATCTTCCCTATCATGCAATCTATCGCGGTAAATATGGGCAGCGAACCCAATAAGCCCGAAACGCACCGTAAGATAGGCGCGTTCCTAACGCTAAGCAGCTACAACGCCAATATGATTACTTCGGTGATGTTTTTGACAGCCACAGCAAGTAACCCTATGGCCCAAAAATTTGCCCGCGACTTGGGTGTAAACATTACTTGGGGAGGCTGGGCAATGGCAGCGGCTATACCCGGGTTAGTTTGTTTCCTGTTAGTGCCCCTGTTTCTTTATAAATTCTATCCGCCCGAATTGAAGCAAACTAAGGAGGCGCCAGCGATAGCTGCAGCTAAGTTGAAGGAAATGGGTAAGATCACCGTGCAGGAATGGCTAATGGTAGCCACCTTCATTATCCTGTTGGTTCTATGGATCTTTGGTAACCTGATGGCTATAGATGCCACTACGGGCGCGCTTATCGGCCTTTGTATCCTGCTGCTTTGCGGCGTGCTTACGTGGGAAGATGTAAAATCTGAAAAAGGCGCATGGGATACTATCGTTTGGTTTTCGGCATTGGTAATGATGGGCTCTTACCTGAATTCTTTAGGATTGATTGGTTGGTTTGGCCATTTGGTTGGTGGCAGCATGAAACAATTTAGCTGGCAGCTGGCATTCCCGCTTATCATATTGGTTTACTCTTATTGCCATTATATGTTTGCCAGTGCAACCGCTCAGGTGGCCGCCATGTACTCCGTGTTTTTAGCGGTAGGTATAGCAGTTGGTGTACCCGGCCCTATGCTGGCTATCTTTTTAGGTGCCTGCCCTACACTTATGGGTTCATTAACCCATTATGGTCACGGGCCTGCGCCGATCTTCTTCGGCAGTACCTACGTGGACATGAAGGACTGGTGGAAACAAGGCTTTTTTATGAGCGTGCTGTTTCTGCTGGTTTGGTTCCTTGTAGGCGGGTTATGGTGGAAGGCTATCGGCTTATGGTAACCGTTTCCAAATTCTTTATAAACATCTATTGCCGATACAAAGAAGTATGAAACAATCAACAATTCAATACAAACTCGTGATGGCCGGCACGGGGCTCTTCCTTTGCTTTTTCCTGGTGATCCATTTGCTGGGGAATCTGCAATTGCTATTACCCGCAGCCGAGGCTAAAGAACAATTTAACTGGTACTCGCATTTGCTGGCAGGTAATATGGGTATCAAGGTAATTTCTTGGGTACTGCTGATATCTATTATTGCCCATGCGGTTTATGCACTTATACTGGCCGGTAAAACAAAAAAGGCCAACGGCACCAAATATGTTTATGACAAGCGGGCCAATGTTAGCCCCTGGAACAGCCGGAATATGGGTTTGCTGGGCACGGTTATCCTTGTGTTTTTGGTTATTCACCTAAAAGATTTTTGGTACGTTTCCGACTTTACCACCATGGGCTTAGATAAGCAGGGGTATAAGGATATGTATTCGGTTGTTGTACTAACCTTTCATCAATGGTGGTATGTGCTTATCTATGAGGTCTCGTTTATTGCTGTAGGCTTTCACCTGTTGCATGGCTTTTTCAGCGCGGCCCGTACGTTGGGATTATACCACCCCAAATATGTAAAGATAGTGCGATATACTGGATGGGCATACACAGCTTTTATAACCGGTGGATTTATGCTGATACCCATTGTTGTTTATTTAAATAATTGATCATCATGTTAGAATCAAAAATACCCGGGGGCGCGCTCGCCGATAAATGGGACAATTATAAAGAGCACGTAAAGCTGGTAAACCCTGCTAACCGGAAAAAGCTGGATGTTATAGTAGTGGGCACCGGCTTGGCAGGCGCATCTTGCGCGGCATCCCTCGGCGAACTGGGTTACAATGTAAAATCATTCTGTTTTCAGGACTCGCCGCGCAGGGCACATAGCGTTGCAGCACAGGGCGGGGTAAATGCAGCCAAAAATTATAAAAATGATGGCGACAGTGTCTTTCGCATGTTTTCGGATACGATCAAAGGCGGCGATTTCCGTTCCCGTGAAGCGAATGTTTACAGGCTGGCCGAGTGCTCGGCCAACCTTATAGACCAGGCAGTAGCACAGGGCGTACCATTTGCAAGGGAATATGGAGGTTATCTAAACAACCGCTCATTTGGTGGGGTGCAGGTTTCCCGTACCTTTTACGCCCGCGGGCAAACCGGTCAACAACTTTTGTTAGGGGCTTACCAGGCCCTGATGCGCCAGGTTGGGGCAAATAAAGTGAAAACCTACACCCGCCACGAAATGCTGGATTTGGTTGTGATTGACGGTAAAGCCAAAGGCATCATTACCCGCGACCTGGTAACAGGTGAGATAGAACGCCACGCCGCTAATGCAGTAGTGCTGGCAAGCGGTGGCTATGGTAAGGTCTATTACCTATCTACGTTGGCCATGGGCTGCAATACATCTGCCATTTGGCGGGCACACAAAAAAGGGGCTTATATGTCTGGTGTTAGTTGGATCCAGTTTCACCCTACTTGCTTGCCGCAATCGGGAGAGCATCAGTCCAAATTAACATTGATGTCCGAATCGCTGCGCAACGACGGGCGCATCTGGGTACCGAAGAAAGCACATGACGAACGTAAACCAAACGACATCCCCGAAGAAGAAAGGGATTATTATTTGGAGCGCCGGTACCCAACTTTCGGCAACCTGGCACCAAGGGATATTTCATCACGTGCTGCCAAAGAGCGAATTGATGCAGGTTGCGGCGTTGGCGTTATGAAAAACGCGGTATTTCTTGATTTTTCAAAAGCCATCAAAGAACAGGGCAAGGAAAAGATAAAAGAGAAATATAGCAACCTGTTTAAGATGTATGATAAGATCAATGCGGTAAATGCTTACGAGGAGCCAATGCTGATCTCGCCCGCAGCCCATTTTACCATGGGCGGGCTATGGGTCGACTATGAACTGATGACCACTATCCCCGGTCTTTTTGCTCTTGGGGAAGCCAACTTTGCCGACCATGGCGCTAACAGGCTTGGTGCAAACTCTTTGCTACAAGCTTCGGTTGATGGTTACTTCATTGCGCCTTACAGTATCCCCAATTATTTGGCCGGAGAGTTAAAGGCCGAAAAGATCACTACAGATCACCCTGCATTTGCTGAGGCAGAGCAAGCAGTGAAAGAACAATTACAGCAGTTTTTAAATATCAACGGGCATCTGTCTGCCGACCATTTCCACAAAACATTAGGCAAGCTGTTATATGATGGTTGTGGCTTATCCCGAACAAGAGATAGCTTAGAAAAGGCAATAATAGCTATCAAAGCATTAAGAGATCAATTTTATAAAGAGCTTAAAATAACAGGTGATCATACCGTTAACAGTGAACTGGAAAAAGCAGGCCGCGTGGCCGATTATCTTGATCTGGGCATATTGATGTGCGAAGATGCTTTAAGCCGCGAAGAATCATGCGGCGCGCATTTTAGAGAAGAGTATCAAACGCCGGATGGTGAAGCATTACGTAACGACCAAGACTATTGCTATGTATCTGCATGGGAGTGGAAAGGCGCAGATGCTGCACACGAATTACACAAAGAACCGTTGGTATTTGAAAATGTATCATTAACCGTTAGGAGCTATAAATAAAGCCAATCATGAAAATATACTTGAAGATCTGGCGACAGGATAATCCTGCATCACCCGGCCAAATGAAAGATTACGAATTGGATGACGTGTCGACGGATATGTCGTTCCTGGAGATGATGGATTTGCTCAATGAATCGCTGATTCAAAAAAGCGAACGCGTAGTAGAGTTTGACCACGATTGCCGCGAAGGTATTTGCGGGCAATGCGGGATGATGATTAACGGAAGAGCCCATGGCCCGCTTACCCATACAACTACTTGTCAGCTGCATATGCGGAGTTTTAAAGATGGCGATACGATATATATCGAACCGTTCCGTGCGGCTGCATTCCCGATAGTTCGCGACTTGAAAGTTGACCGCAAAGCATTTGATAAGATCATCCAGGCAGGCGGGTTTATTTCTGCCTCGACAGGAGAAACGCCCGAAGCTAACGGTGTATTGATTTCGCACGCTGTTGCAGAAGCTGCGTTTGATGCTGCGGCCTGTATCGGTTGTGGGGCTTGTGTAGCTACCTGTAAAAATTCAAGTGCCGATCTGTTCACATCTGCGAAAATTACGCAATTGGCTTTACTGCCTCAGGGGCAAGTAGAACGCACTGAGCGGGTAATTGCTATGGTGGATCAAATGGATGCCGAGGGGTTTGGCCACTGCACCAACACGGAGGCCTGCGAGGTAGAATGCCCACAAGAGATATCGGTATTGCACATTGCAAGAATGAATTATGAGTATAACAAGGCACAGATTATATCAGATTAATTATGGAAACCAGGAAAATAATATTGCTGCTTACAGATTTTACAAAACGAGCAGAAAGGGCGGCAGATATGGCGCTGGAACTTGCTCTAAGTAATAATGCTGATATCTTGATATACAATTCAATAGTTTCTATCGAGGCTTCGGTAATTACCGGCGAAAGAAGGTCACCGGATAAGGAGATTGCAGCAATGGACCATACAAGTGGGGAAAGATTAGACCACTTGTCCCAATATTTAAAATCAAAATTAACCGCCGGGCAGCAGGCGGCTCTTACTATTAGTTGCAAAAGAGGAACAGGGCCGGTTATGGAAACCATTTCAGAATTGGTTTCTGAAAATTTGATCTGGTTGGTGGTGATGGGGAACCACGTTGATAAAACTATTGCAACTTTGTATTTTGACAGTAATATCCCTTCTGTTATGAATTACTGTGGTTGCCCGCTGTTATTGGTGCCTTGATAAGGTGCTTTAAAACATTATTTAAAATGATTCCGTTGTGATTTAACGTTTTTACATCCTCAGCGGTATTGTATTAAAACGTGCTTGTTTTTCGTCTTCCTTTAATGGCCTCGTAAATCGTTAGCTTGATAAAGGCCATCCCATAAAAATCAGCAGTATTTAAAAAACTTATACCAGAATCAATCGCATGCTTTTAATGTTTCAATTGTTTGTTTTTTTGCTTTTTTCTCGCTCATCGGGAGCCGGAGTATCCATTCATGTGCCAATGGCAATAGAAGATATTTCTGGCCCATTTTTCCCAAGTTTTCTTGCTTTCATACAGGTAGTTATTTATTAAAGGTATAAAAAGTTGTTCGGATAAATTATCAGGCAATTTTGTCCTTTTGTCGTTTTCATTTTTTTTGACAGCTCATAAACGGTAAAATAATAATCAGGAATGTATCAGCCATTCTACCGGCCGCCTTAATGAAACCGGGGCGGGATAATCCTTTACATAGCCTGTCCTTAATATGAACTGCACCGGATCAGTAATGCTTATAGAAACGTTAAGGCCTTGATGAATGGATGGCTCTTCCAATATTTGGGTCATCGGGTGTATGGCGATATTTTGACTTCTGACTTTCAAGAAAAGCCGCTGCATCCGCATCCCGGTTTCGATCAGGGAAATCACAGATTGGTCTTTGCTTGTGATCAAAAACCAGCCTGCTGAGGATGCTACCTGTTGCTCTGCCTGCTTAATATTCTGATCTCTGAAGCTACTACCCATCACATTGGATTTCCCATAAAAGTTGCGGACTACCCAACCGGAAATGCCTGCTATTTCCATACTCCCCGGGGTGAGGCCGTCCCTGTATTTCTCTGCATCTTTGTTGGAAAACCTGATCCAGTCGGCCAGTTCTTTTTGGGCGGCATTCCGGTAGGATTGGACTTTATTGGCTTCGATGGTTTGTTCATTAAGATATTGATATACTTTAGTTGTACGTGGTATGAAATGAACCAGATCCGGTTCATTGCTTATCAGCAGCCTGATATCTTCATTTTTCAATGCTCCAGGAAGTATGTTTGATCTTACAGTTCGCCGTTCTACAATACTTTTTGTATCGTACTTGGATTGGTTTCCCGGCTTTGTCAGTTTTACTTCCATTACTTGTTCATCCTGGTTAGTATTGGCCATTAAACTGAATTGGCATTTATAGCCCAGGCTATCTGAGGCATATGCTAAATTTTGAATAAATGCACCAATAGATAGCATCGTTTCCCGTTGCGTTGGGTCAACAGCCGGTAACCACTTACTTTTATCGTTGCAAATGACCCAAAGCAAAGGTTCTATATGTTTAATAAACCAGGGTTGTGTGTTATGTCCGCTCGGCGCCAGGGAAGCGAGGTATAGTATTTGCCGTTCATCCTTAGTTAACAGCGTTTTGGTTTGGTTATCCGGCTTCAGATCGGCCCTTACAAAATTGCTTTTATCGCTGAAGCTATAATACGTAGCACCGGCAATAACTACCGCCCCCCCTGCTGCGCCTAAAAATTCTCTTCTCTTCATGATGAAGCATAATTAGCAGCAATTTTCCCGTTTGTTAGTCTTTTTCGCCATTTGAAAAGTTCAAACCATATCACTGAAGCACAGCCAATACTTGCGGATACCGCAAATTCTAAGAGGCTTAATGGCTCGAAACCAAAGAAACCAGCCAGTGGCCCAATGTATATCAGCGATGCTGATATAAGCACGGTGATCCCGATGATCAGCAAAACCAGGTTGTTTTTATAGCGGATAGTCGTCAGCAGCGAATAATAGAAGGAACGATTCGCCAGCGTAAGTAATATATTGGCGGCGATAAGGCTGGTAAATACCATCGTACGGGTCAGATGTTCATCTGCTCCTTTACTTACCGCGTACTGGTATGTTGCCAGCGTTCCCGCAGTTATCACCAGCCCCTGTATGATACTGGTGGTTAATTCTTTCCAGTTAAAGAAAGTGGTGCTGAACGGACGGGGTTTTTGCAGCATCGTATTTTGTTCAATCGGCTCGTTTTCATAAATTATGGAACAGGTTGGGCCCATAATAAGTTCTAAGAAAATGATATGCACAGGCGAAAATATATTGGGGTAGATCCATCCTAATGCCAACGGAATAAATACCGTTAATATAATAGGGATATGGATGGAGATAATGTATTGGATCGCCTTTTTCAGGTTGATATAGATCCGCCTGCCCATTGCTATGGCATCCACCATTTTGGAAAGATCATCTTCTAACAGGATCAGCGATGCTGCCTGTTTGGCAATTTCGGTGCCTTTTTTGCCCATCGCGATGCCAATGTTCGCTGCTTTCAACGCCGGCCCGTCGTTCACGCCATCACCGGTCATGGCTACGATCTCGTTTTTAGCTTTTAAGGCATTGATGATCCTCAGTTTGGCATCCGGGAACATGCGCGTAAAAACGTTCAATGTTTCCACCTTCCCGCCAAGTTCTTTGTCAGATAATTGCATAAGTGCATCACCGCTGATACCCTTGTCAAAACCTTTAAAGTCAATCTGACGGGCTATAGCACCCGTGGTTTCCGCATTATCGCCCGTAATGATTTTCACATCGATGCCCGCCTTGTAAAAATCCTGCAATACGGCACTGATATTTTTCTTGGGCGGATCATAAAACGCAACCAGGCCTTTAAAGTTAAATTTGAATTCCTGCTGCGTAGCCGGGAAGTCATTACCTGCAAAATCGGCTTCGCCAACAGCCAATATGCGGTAACCATCGGCAGCGAGATCTTTAATTGCTGCGTTAATGCGGTCTTTCTCTATATCGTACACTTCACTGACCTTAATCAAAGCTTCCGATGCCCCTTTTGCTGCGATAATTCGTTGTCCTTTTGCATTTTCAAAAAGGTGTGTCATCATCGGCGGTTTGCCGCCTAAAGGATATTCATGGATTATGTGGTAATCCTGTCTTTCATCAACAAAGGCTATTTTAGTATAAGCTTCGTGCAGGGCAATCTCCATCGGGTCAAAAGGTATCGGTTCACTTGCCCACATCGCCAGCCTTATCAATTCCTTTTCAGCTTCGCCGGTTATGTCATCAGCATTTGAAATATAATCCGTTTGCAGGAGATATAATTTAGCCAGGCTCATTTTATTCTCAGTTAGGGTGCCGGTTTTGTCGGTGCATATGACAGACGCGCTGCCTAAAGTTTCAACGGTTTTCATCTGCTTAACCACGATGCCCATTTTCATCAGCCGCCAGGCACCCAATGCCATAAAGGTCGTAAAGGCGACCGGGATCTCTTCCGGCAGGATACTCATGGCCAATGTGAGTGCTTTGATAAGGCTATCCAGTATATTATAAGAATGAAAGTAATTGATACCCCAAACGATCAGAAACACGATCACCCCGGCGATCACCATCTTTTTTACAAAGTTGTTGATCTGTAGTTCGAGGGGTGTTTTCTCTTCCACAATATCTTCCAGGCTTTTCCCGATCTTTCCTAAACGTGTTTGGTTGCCAATAGCCCTAACAGTAACTATAGCTAACCCGCTTGCTACTGTGGTACCATGAAAAATTAAATGATCGGTAGCATCTTTATCTTTGTAAACCGCTAATGATTCGCCCGTTAGGATACTTTCATTCACCGAAAAATCATTCGATTGGACGATAGTGCCATCCGCAGGAATTGAAGTCCCTTCCTCAACCATAAGAATGTCGCCAAGTACGATCTCTTTACTCTTAATCTCTTTGACCATGCCGTTCCTTATGACTTTACAGGAAGGCTGGCTAAAATCTTTTAATTTTTCAAGCGCGTTGCGGCTGCGCGAGTCCTGAAATAATGAAATACCTGCAACTAAAACAACTGCCGACGCCAAAAAAACGCCATCGCCGCTTTTTCCGCTGATAAAATAAATGCAGGATGTCACTAAAAGTAAAAGCACCATCGGCTCTTTTGCCAAACCCTGTACGGCATCAACAAACCCATTTTCGCTTTTAAACGACAAGGTATTTGACCCGTATTTTAATCTGGACGCTGTCACCTTAGCGCAGTTGAGTCCGATTATATCAATCTTTTCTGTTAACATTTAGCTAATTAATTAAAGGTTTTGTTTTCCGAGTTAACCACGATATCAAGATAAAGATCAGTTTTTGTACCCGCAGCTTTAACGCTCGGCAAGGTGTTTATCGTTTCCGGTGTAACGCTGTCATTTTTGGTAAAAGTTCCATCAGAATCGGTTGCAATTCTTTAACCTCATCAGACTGTTATTTACTGTTGACCTGCTTAAAATGAAACCTGCTTTTTTGAAAATCAAGCGGCTTTTTTTTGTCAAAATAAGACCGGCCCAGGTAGTTGACTATTAGACCAGCACCGAGGATAAGGGTGTCGCTCTTACATAATAAAGCGATAGGGTTAGTGTATATGGTTTTGTTGTGTGTGCAACTTGTAAAGGTGTAGTTGGCAAATAAAGTATCCCCTTTATATTCACCATCGATCTTGCCAATATTCAGTTCACTTTCGAATTACATTGGTTCAATTTCATAATATTTGATGTATAGTTGTCCTGTAACCTTACCATTTGGTGAATGGTTAAGGATCAAGCTTGCGCTGTCTTTTCCGAAAAGTGCGACAAAACATTGTTGATCAGGCCTCAAATTTCCCGGTAGCCTTGTCAGGCTATCCATGTAGTTCGCAGCGGTTTTCTTACCATTGTTGCAGCCAAAAAGGACCGCCAAAGCGAATATTAAGAGTATATAGATAGATTTTCTCACGTCATAAAGTTCGTCTATAGCCTGTTTAACAACAGTGACCCGTGTCACAATCAAGGTTGATACCAATCACTTAAAACCTGCATCGCTGCCGTATTAAAGCGGTGAGGTTTAATGCCAAAATAGTGAATGACGCATTTGAAAAAAATCTTGAAAATATGCGCTAAGCTCGACTGTGATAGTCCTGTATAAAAAAATCATCACCGATACTTACGAGGATGCCCTGAGGGCTGTTTTTGAGTCAAAAAATAAGGGCAAGTCTGCTAAAAAAGCTGACTTGCCCGTTAAGTGTAGAAGGAAGCGGCAAAAGTTCTAACTTTCATCGTGATATAGAGGCAATTGTAGCTGCGAAGAAAATTATTGAAAACACCAACGATTTTAAGATAAAAGCTTGATTTTCTCAAATAGTGAAATATCAATATTTTGATAAGCTTTCCAATTGATTATGATAATGTTCAGTTATACTTTAATAATAAAACAATCAGGAAAAATAATTCGCACTTAGAAAACACTCATTTTACCAGGCTAAATAACTATTACATATCTTACTCCAATTATGGAATCATGTATTTTATGCGAACAAATCGCACAGTTAAAACATAGTCATATCATTCCTAAGTTTGTATTCAAGTGGCTTAAGGAAACAGGTTCAGGGTATCTAAGAGGCGGCGACAATTTTAATATCCGAGTTCAGGATGGCCCTGCTTACGAAATGCTTTGTGCCAAATGTGAGCAATCATTTGGCAATGAAGAAACTTACTTCGCTTCAAGAATTTTCTACCCGATTATCAATGAGGAAGCTCGTGGTTTGCGTATGATGAGCGATTTTTCAGGTTCGTCGTATCGGTGATTTGGAGGTTATTAAAGCAGGACTTTGTTCGATCAGAAAATGACCAGTCATATTTGAAATTATTGGTTGAATTGGAAACGGATTATCGGAACTATTTACTTGGAAAGAAAGCTGTTCCGGATTTCAACAGGGTGCACTTATTGTGCGGAGTAGATGTCAGGGCGCCGAAAGAATCTGAACAAATTGAACTTCCGCTACGTTTTATCCATTACTTTGCCAGGCAGGTAAATGCTGGCGTTACGGGCAATGATGAACATAAGTTCGTGTATTTTAAATTGCCAAGGATGCTCTTTATTGTCCCAATCCATGGTTTGAATGAAGAATCTTTCGTGAATACTAAAATCAGTTTTACTGGCGGCAGCTACCAGTTAGATGAAGCCGGTATGCTTGAGCCGCTAATAGGCAATTACTTCTATCAACGTGTCATCTTCTTAGACCAGGAATTGTCCAACCTTTCATCAAAACAAAAGGACAACCTTGCGAAAGTAACGAATGAAAAATGGGATGAGGTGCAACAAAAAGACTTAGGTAAAATATTGAACTACCAACAAGTTATATTTAATGAGCAACGAAAAATATGAATCTGTCATTGAAGATGAATTTATCTATTTTACTTGTAATAAATAAGTTCTTCACGTAGCATATAGGCTTTAGCAGAGCCGAGCTCGATGAGTTTTTCCAGAATATAGACAAAATAAACGAGGATCTGGTGATCACCCTTGATCGTCTGACCGTAATTAAAAAAGGCTTTTTGAACGAACTTTTCCGCGATCTTCAGGTCAAGGCGGGAACCATTTTCACTTTGCAGCATTTGCGTGATCCATTTTATGGAATCCGGCATGAACTTACGGAAACCTATGCCGCTCAAAAATTTCACGGTCACATTGATGCGGTTGAAGCCGAAGTTGGGAATAAACTCGCTGTACAGGGCTTTCTTACCTTCCAGCACCCACCAGTCTTCAAAGCGCTCGTTCCAGTCAAGGTCGAGGAATAAAAGGTCAAAAAACAAGGGGCTCTTGGTGGTCAATGTCCACTCGCGCAGCTGATCCCAGAGCAGCCAAAACTGTTTCACGTTCGAACCGTCGATCCCGCGGATCATTTGTTTTAAGATATCGATTAGGTAATCATTGACAGTGTCCCGCTCGAGCCTTTGCGCTTTGGTGTCCGCCAGGTCCAATAGCTCGGTAAAGAGCGCCGAAGCCCGCTCCGGGGTTTGCATAAGCAAATATTGCGCGTAAACATTTCGCAGGGTGGCGCGATTCCGGTAAAAATCATCCTTACGCTTAAAGGATGACAGGCGTAGAAAAGCCAAATGCTGCCCGAACAATTGTTGTATAAAATCGTGCTGGGCCGGCAGACCGGTATTTGGGGGAATGGTATTCAATGCATCGTCCAATAACCAGCTTGTGCCATGGGTAAGCGTGGCATCGACCTTTTTAGGTAGCTGGATCGCACCATTGACCACTTGTTCCAATATTGCAGCCCGCCAGGTCTCGTCTTCGGAATCGACCGGCTCTGGTTCAATGATGCCAAATTCAGCTTCTTCTCGCCGCTGGCGATATTCCTCGTCAGCCAGCCTTTTTCTTTCCAGGTGATGAAGCATTCCGTACCAGCAGAGCAGCGCGAGGTCCGGCCGTATCTCGTGAAGATGATAAGCGACTCCCGCCTGGAGGTGATTGGTGGGTCGTTCATCGATATGTGCGGTCAATAAACGGAACAATAAGGACTTCGCCCTAGTCTCTATCTCCGGGGGCATTTTGGTCTTGAAGAGGAAGGACATACCCATCATCGGGGCATTCTGATCGAAAGAGCTGAAGCTCATATCAAAGATATCCCGCTTTTGCAATTGTAATTCGGCACGTTTAAGCAGTTCCTGTTGGCACCAGGCGATCTCTTCATCATTAAGTTCTTCAGCAAAATATTGCAGGCCGACAGTAGCCAGCGTCCCCGGTGAGGTCATGAACCAGTTGCCCCGGCCGGTAGCCTGGTAGCCGGCCCGAACAGCACGCCACATGGTAACCGACTTTTCAGCATCCTCCTTGCCCTCAAATAAATGATTCGGCCACAGCGCGTTTGTCGGTGGCGAATCTTCTGAACGGATGCGGCGCATTTCTTGCACTTGCTCCTCGTAACCGGGCACGAGCTGACGGTAGTTCTCATAACCGGGCACTTCCACAGGCTCAAAACGGTACTTGCGGGCGTCCATATCAAAGAGGAACTTTCGCCAAAGGAGGTCGTCGGGTGGTGCCGTTTCCCATAAAGCGTCGATGATCCCGAATAAGGTTTCATTAAGCTTCCCATAATAGAACATATAATGAGCGACGAAGCCGGTCAATCCCTGGCCGTGCCGGCGGCGGTGCGCTAAATGATGTGACTGCGTCCGTTCTTCCTTTTCCTCAGGATCACTATGATACAGATTCGGCGGCATAAAGTCAGTCGAAAAACGGCTTTGGTCCCAGGCAAAGAACTGCGGCACGCTGAGCAGCCGGACCGTAGTTTCGTCCAGCAGGTCGGGAAAGGCCTGATGGATACTGGTCACGACCGCCAGGACACTCACATTATTGGTCTCCAACACCAATTTTCCGAGCATAGCGCGGACTTCATTCTCACCATTTTGTCTGGATCTCGCCTTTTCGAGCAAGGCTTTTTCAAGCCCCATCAACATGGAGCTCACCAACCGATTGCGCGCGTTATTCCCCCGGAACATTACCCAATAAGTGTGTGTGCCATAATAGGTTTTGGTCGTACCATCGTCAAACTTGACCACAAGGTCTAAGAGCTCTTCGCTTTCCAGCTTTCTTAACATTTGCTGGTTCCGTTCAATGGCCTTATTGTTGAACTGGATGAAAAATTCCAGCGCCTTTGCCGGGTGATAGCGCATCATCCAGTACATGAAGCTTTGATAAGCACTGGCGAAATCCAGTTCATCATCCAGCCGTTCTTCTATACCAAAGTCCTTGCTGTCGGGCTGGGGAACGATCATTGACATCAGGCTGCCGGGCCGGTTGGTCTTGAGTTTAACCGGCCAATCCTCAGCGGCGATCTGGATGACCAAGTCCGGAAAGTATTTGCAAAACTGGTCCGCTGTTATCCCCGAGGTAGCATAGTCCCGGATACAGTCCAGGACATCCGTATTTTTCCAGCGTGGATGTTCAGAAAGCGGTTCGCTTGCCGCTTCGATCATGGCCCTAACAAGTTCTTGAGCAGCGCCGGTCAGTTTGAACAATATTTTGGCATATTGTTTTAGGCTTGAGATATCCTGACGTCCCCGGCGGTAATTACAGATCTGGTCTTGGTGCCTGTGCAGAAAGTCTTCCAAGAGCCAGGCCGCGTCTGCGGCCGCAGCAGGTAAACGCTGAGGATCGAAGAGCGGCAATTGCCTAGCCCAATCCTCGATCACCGAAAGATACGCGAACTCGAAAGTTTCCATGGCCAGGATCTGCGCATGGTGCTGCCGTACGAAATGGATCAATCCATCCCAGCCAGAGCCTGTGGGGATGAAGGCATCAAGGTCCCTTTGTTGCGGGTCAATGGCCTTACAACTGGTTTGCAGCAAATGAATGACCCGCCGCAGCATCGCACCACTATTTTCCATCAAGCGCGTGCCCAGCGCATCGAACAGGGATCTGGCATGGGCTGAACGCAAATTAGCCACCATGACCTCATCCTTCCAACTGGCTTCGATGCCTTCGTCCAGGAGCACCTCCTGGATAAAGCTAGCATAATTTTGGGGCTCCTGGCGTGCATATTCTTCCAGCCATAAACGGAATGCCCTGCGAATGGCCGGACTCCGTTCAAGTTCAGCCAAAAACTCGCCGGGTAAAGCCGCTGCCTGGCGTTTCAGTTTGATATAGCGGATGAGAGCCCAATCTTCCAGGATATCATGTGCCGGGCTATAGCGGTTGGCCAGTTCACCGGGTTCCACCTGAAGGATATGGTCAGCGACGAGTTGCTGGATCTTTGGGATGGGTGCTGCCGAGAGCATGTATAAGGCCAATTGTTGCGCGCGGTTCAAGGTCAGCTCGTAAAAGATCTGTCCTCGTTCGGCATCCCCGGCCTCGACGACCTGTTCCCACATGATACGCTTGAACCCGGCTTCATCGAGTTGGTCTTCTTTCAGCAGGTGCGGCAGGATACGCAGCGCCTTATCCAAATAGTAAGGCGTTCTCAGGAACTCATGGATGCGTGGATTATCAAAAAGGGCCGTTAACCCTGGCTCCTTATCCCGGATGATCGCCAATTCCGCGTCAGAAAAAGTTTCCAAACCATAAAAGATATCCCCCTGCGGCAGCTCGAAATGGAAATTGATCTTGAACTTTTGTAACAGGTAATCGCGAGTCGTTACCACAACGCAAAGCCTTGGATGTTTTTTCAGCAACTGGAGCAGGTCCGTAAAAGCACCCTGCTGCCCAGATTCCAGTAATTTTTCAAAGCTTTCGATCCAAATCACCAAGCGCCCGCCTGCCAGCGGACTACTCAATAATTGTTCGAGCGTAGCTGTATAGCCGGCCTGCACAAGTGCCGCTTTAAATGTCTCAGCATAGAAATTTTCCGGCGCCAGGGTCAATACAGATGCTTGTCCATTGTCTTTCAAATGAGCAACCAGGGCTTTTGCCAGGGCTGATTTACCGACACCAGGCTTGCCATGGATCGCCACGATACGATGATCGTCCAAAACCTTAAGCACAGCCGCCTTATCACGCGGAATGTGGATGTCGCCAACCGTCTCCCGTGTTCTGCTATCTACTTCAGCACGCTTTTCGGTCATTTTTTCAAAGGTATTTAGCACATCGTTGTCGAGTTCCGGCCGCACCGGAACGATCAGCGGGTATCTGCCGGCCGGGATCAGGTAATTATAGGCGAGCACTTTGGTAGCGGTAAATACGTTACCTTCTTCATAATTGTGAACAATGCCGGTCAGGTAGGTGGATCCTTTCGCTGTCGCCCAAGCACCACAACCGGACAATCCTTCCAGATTATCCAGGGCCGCCTGGCGGAAGGTGTCCAGCTGCTGATCTGTGCGTAATAAAAATAGGCTTTGATCGTCTTTTTGATCTTCCACATATTGTAGTGCAAACGGGCGGTCCGCGGTTTGGTCGTTAAAATCGGCGAATCCACGAATGGTATAATTGCTCAGCACCGCGGAAGTATCAGCAACGAGGCATTGATATTCGGAGCCGACCAGATCCAGGATGCGTTGTTTCGGCAGGATGAGCAATGCTAGGTCACGGGCATTATCAGAGGTCATTACGATATCTGTCGGGCTAAGCCGGTATCCATAGAAACTATTTTCAGCAGGGTTGAAAAGCAGGCTCAATAAGATGTCCTCATTTTTATAGGTCTGATCGAATTCCTTACCAGCTAGGCAATGTTTCGCGGTAAAGACGTAGGCTTCCTCAGCTTCCGGCGCCGGGAAAAAAAGTACACCAGTGCCTGTGGCGCCGTTGCATTCGATCTTTAATGTAGCTAATTGAGATATGTTCTTAGTCATGTGCAGGTAATTCAATAGGTAAATAAGAAAGGCTGAGCGAATGCTCGTCCTCCTGGGGATATTCGCAGGTGAAATTGTAAGCAGCTGCTGCGTCGCCGTCCGCGGCAAAAAGGGTTACTACCTCGGAAGTACCATAAGGAAAGGCAAAACTCAGTGTATCGGCGCGGTCCGGATGCGTTAATACACGCACCAGTGTTTCCTTGTCCGGATGAGCATTGGCCTGGCCATTGCCAGTCACCACAAACCGTTCGCAGCGTAACAGACCGAGCAGTTCCGGGCTGGTGTTTGCCTTACTGCCATGGTGGGCAAGCTGCACGAGCTCGGCTTGTAAAGGCTTCTTTTCGTTGTAGCCCAGATCACGCAGCGCCGTGACCACATCCTCCGGGTGACTGTCGGCCAGCAACAGGAAACGCAACCCTTTGTATTCCAGCAGACAACTGATCGAACTGCCGTTCACTGGATCAGTATCAGGGGAAAAACGCTTGCCCTTTAAAGCATCTATGGTTTCGCGATGATCAGATCGTTCGGCCGTCCGGCCCAATTTGCCGCCCTTTTCTTCGGTTTGCCATAATGCGTCAGCAGTTGCCAGCTTTGCTGCGGTCGGCGTCAGGGCAGTAATTTTCAGGCCGTGGAGGTCTATTCTGCTTTCACTACCTAGGATAGGCGACTCCGCCAGCAGACCAAGTGGTTTTAAGAAATCTCGTAAGGCCACTCCTTCCTTGACCGCTAATTTGCCATTACAGCTTTTGATCAGCATGGGTGAATGGTTGAACCAGAATTCACGAACGATCGCAGCCTTGTCTTTGAGCTTCTTGTCCCCAAAAAGGCCCAATACCGCGCCAATATGGTCCATATCGATGTGACTGATCAGCCAAAAGTCGATCACTTCTTGATGACCAAGGATCTGGCGGATCAACGGCCCGAACGCCATCTTGTAGGCGTAACCATAGCCGCCGTCGACCAGCAGATGGTGCCATCGCTGGTCGTTCCCTAAAAAACGTATCCATATCGCATCGCCGGTACCGACATCGAAATAAGTGAATGTTATCGCATGGTCTCCAATTTCCATAGGCTCAATGATTTACTAACCATACCATCAATTGTGCCTTCTCAGTTTTTTTGACATATTGTCACTTATCTTGCCTTATATTCATACCTTATTAAACTTCATTAGGAGTTGAATGTGCTTCTTTAACTCCGGTTTTGGAATTCCTATTATGGAATGATAATTTACGTGAATAGATAAATATGATTTAGATGACCCTTATTTCTTTTACTGCCAATTATGGTCGACCTATTCTCATAGGGGATTTGTTAACCACTTCAGATGCCCCGAGGCCAGCTGCCCAAATCCCTGCATTTCTATCTAATATTGATGACAGCCTTCCTGATAACGCCAGTTATCCTTTTGAGTTAAAACAAAAGATCTACGTTATAAAAGACACGATCGCATTAGGTCTAGCCGGCAACGTTTATCAAATGACTGACTTTTTAAAGGATATCAAAGGCTTTTTCAATTACCATGAATCAACCGAAGCTAATTTAAAAAAATTCATGGCTGACTATGATAAAAACGCTATTGATGATTGTTGTATCCTGGTTTTCATTGTAGAATATTTGGGTGAAGAATTCCATCCAAGCGTCCATACTCACGGAAATTGGGAACAATATGAAGATTCTTTAGTTCAGCTGGGACTAATTACTGGAAGTGGCAAGAATGCTTTTTTTGAAAAACTGGCACTGGTAAATGCCGGTGATCGCGACGAAGACAAAGCGCGCACGATCAACCTTAGTCTTTTATCAATGTTTATTGCAGAGGAAAGATATACCATGGATTCCATCGTTGAGGCATGGGGAGCCGGATTTGAAGTCATCGAATATTCTGGTGGCAAATTTAAAAAGATGGACGACCACACTTTTGTTATCTGTCATAGCAAACTGAATGAAACTGGTACTGCAATTATTAATGAGCCTTTTTTAATCATGCATTATACTTATCATGGGGAAGTGTTAACGATTAATACCTATTTGGCTAGCGAGTTTAGAAGGTATGGTGTATTGCCCTTGGATATCAAAAGAGAAAATATAGATCAATTTGATATTCCTGAGTATAAAGGATTTCGTTCATCAAATGTGCTTTGCACTTTTGTTATAGAGAAGGAAGATGGTGGTTTTTTCTTTACCACCGTTCTGACAAATGGAGATAATGAAGAAAATTCAATTTTAGTTAAATTTGAGCCTCCTGCACCTGCATATTTAGAAGTTCATATTGATGAATCAATCACTGAGATGATTTATAAAGGGTATAGAGAAAGTTATCCGATACAAGATTGACATTCTGCGCGCTAGTTTACATTATTGATTATATTAAGGGATTGCTCTAATAATAAAGGCTGTTCGTTGTTGTAAGGCCGTAGTAACGCCCGCTTATCTTTTCCATTGCCAATTAAAATCAATTTTGCATTGCCCTTGAAATATTCACTAGCGTAGCGGGCTACCTGACTTGGTTTATCAGTCTTTTCCGAAATGGATAAAAATAGTTGGGTTTTTTTCGGTCTGTTTTTCGCTATGAAATTTACAATAACGTCTTTGTTTTCCTCGTCAATATCTTCTTTAAAAACAGCATCTAGGACAAAAGGAAGCCTGTGGATATTAGGAGACTCTGAGATTAATTTATTTAAAACAAAATGATAAGCCATCACTGTTTTATGTAACTCAACACCTTGAAAAGGAAAGGCAGCAATTTTATAAAGAGAAGTGAAGCGCTCATCTGTAAGGGCTTTGACATCCATTTCTACTAAGCTTTTTTCAAACATATCTTTGAATGCGTAGCTTTTACGGTTTCTTTCTTCTAAAACTTGCTTTTCTGTTTTGTAACCACTCATTTCATCATTTTTAGCTTTAAGGTCAATCGCAATTTTGCCGATTTTATTGACAATATTTTCATCAAGCTTAATATTTGCCTTTGTGCTCATCCAGCTATCCATAGAAATGTTTTGTTCTGAATAACTCTTAAATATTTGATAATTAAGATTGATCTTTTCTTTTAGCTTCTCTATGCTGCCCCTTAAAGAATTAACCGTTGACTGTACATCTATAATCTTTTCCTTTACCAGCTTTAATTGTTCGATGCTATCGTTGTTTTCCTGGAGGTATATATACACGCGTTCAAAACTATTTGGTAAGCTTTGTTCGCACATGGGGCAATTGTCATCTTCGGGTTGCTGTTTAATCTGATTGTTTTTTATCCTGGTTATGACCGATTTTCTTTCATTTAAAAAGCTCAATTCATTGCATCTAACTAAATACTCCTTTTCCGCCTGGGCAACTTCGTCTTGAAGCTTTTTGTATTCCTCTAAATATGCCAGCGATCTTGCAGTAAAATCCTCATCCGAAATTTTCATTACTTGTAAAGACAGGTCATTTTGCTCCATTTCAGTTAGAAAATTTTGTTCTTTTTGCAGTTTGAGAATTTCAGCTTCCAACAGCTTTTTTTTCTCTCTATCCAATGCCGTTTCTATGCCTAAATAGTAGTCCAAAAAATCGTCTTTGAAGTTCCTATAATAGTCCAAACTACTGAATGATTTCCTTAAATAAACCCAACCAACAGATTGTGAGATGTAATAGGGTAAAAATATAGCTTCTATGGGTGCCGGTTTAAATTCCTCCTTTGATTCTAAAAAAAGTGTAAAACCGAATAGCTCATGAAAGTATTTCTTTAATTTGACGTGTTCGAAAGAGCTATTGCCGTTTACGCCGTTAAATACTAATGTCGGTCGGCCATCTCTTTTAATATATAATATCCCACTATCCCTGATTAGTATTAAATCTTCCGTTATGCCATCTGTGGTGATACTGAAATCCAAGCGAAAAAATACATCCAATGCTAATATTTCTTCAAGGTGCTCTTTAACATCATTGATGCCAAAAACATACACCAAAGACTGCATTAATGTGCTTTTTCCAGATGTATTTGGCCCATGTATTAGGTTCACGTGGTCACAAAATTCTGTGAAAAAAAATAAAGAGTTCTTTTCAGAAAAAATAAATAGGCTATTGTATTTAAAAATCATAACGTACCTCTCGTTTCAATGTATGCAGCTACCAATGCAGATTTTAGTAATTTATCCGACAACGGCGTATTATGCCCTGTTAAAAATTTGTTATAAAGTTCATTTATACATTCGACTTCATCTACAGTTGTATGTAATAATGCAATATTTGATTTAACGAAATTCAAAATTTTTCGATGTTCTGCTTGTTTAAGATCCTTAAAAAAGTCGAAGCTATCTTCAATTAATTTCTCAAAGCCCATTTGATCAGCGATGGTGATATTTAGTTTTTTAGCTAAGTCTTTACCTTCGTCCCTCCAAAAATTATAGGCTTTCTGCCTGGTGTTTATGATATTAATGACCTTAGTGATTTGTTCACTTGTAACGCGCTTTGAAGTATCCATTAGTTTAGAGATATTCCCATTATTCAATGTGTTTTCTACCTCTCTAAAAAGTTTAATAAGGGTATGGACAGCAGCAGAAGCATCGATTATGTCCGGATTTACAGCTCTTTTAAAAAGACCGACAAGCTGGTCTATAGTTGGCTGAGATTTTTTTGGTAAATCAATATATGCAAGAGAAATGTTTTTTATTTGAGCTAACGGTGCTTTATCCGGCTTCCAATATTCCTCTATCTCGGCAGCGATCTTATCATTTAACTTTTGATGAAGCCCTGTAATGAACATTAATGAGTTTGACTCATTAATCAATTCAGATATATTTGGTAATGGTTTTTTCTGCTTAATTAGCAGATTGATAGCGTGGTTTGTTGTAAATTGTAAATTATGTTTGTAAGTGGAAGATTTTGGCATCAAATCATTTTCTAACTCGATTCCAGTGCCAGCTATTTTGGATATGATATCAATAAAATCCTTGGTTAATCCCCATTTTTCGGAGGTCTTTTTTACCTGATAACTATCAATAGACGTTAATTCATCTAAAACTCCCTGGTGGCAAAATAACACATCATCATGATGTTCAATGCAGATAAAATATTTTCCCCCCTTTAAAGTACTGTAATTATTAAATAAAAGGAATAGTGCACAGTGTTTTTGAAACTCGATTCCAATCGCGTTGTGAACTCCGGCGTTGACACTTTTACTCATAGGCCATTGTGATGGTGATATTTAAGGTGGTATGAAAGTACAATTTTAAATGGCACTTTCATTAATAATGAAAATTAAAGGCAATTATATTGATAATCTCAAATATACGCTTGATGCCCGAAGGATCCCTCATACGTCATTGGCTTGACAAGATTACAAATCATTTCTTCTATGTGTTATAAATCTTGCGCCTTAGCCGAACAGATTGAAAAATACTTTATCGAAAAGCAGAGTCTTCAAAAGCACTAGCTTGAATATGAACTAAGGCAGCGCCTCTTCAGTCATTAAAGTATCTTTGAACAGCAACTGTTTCCTATCCGGCCGCCAGGTCAGATTTTTGGATTTGCTAAATTGTACAGATAGCTTTATCTTACCGCTGATAAACCTGAATCATCCGCATAGTATTTTTAAGAGGGGCAGTTGTCAGATTATCCATTATTTAATCGCTGGCTTGTGGAAAATACGCTCAAAAAATATCTTTTCATTGTCTTAAACAGAACCGCCGCCAATGACACACTCGTTGGCAAAACCTGGAATATTATAAAAGAAGATCAGCTTTTCCTTTACGAATTAAGAAAGGAGCAGCTCAGGTACAATCTTTCCTTAAAAACCAATAACCTGACATTTGCATTTATTGTGACAGCTATAACGGCTATTGTCGGTCTTTTAGTTTGTTCAGCTTCCATCGATTTTGTTCAAAGCAAAATGCATTTTCTAATGCTTGTTAACATACCGGAAGATAAAGGCGGCAATATGATCAGTGAGAACATGGGCGCGTCAGCCACCATCATCGGGTTGAGCTTCGTAGTTATTGGCTTTTTATTTGAGAGCGTGCGGAATAAAACCCAGCAAACCTTCGAGGATATTTTCAGGGTAACCAAACTATATTATGTATTTGCCATATCTATCACGGGCATGTTTTTCATTGTTGGGATGAACTTCTATAAGTACACTTTTTTGCCGTATACCACCGGAAACTTCGCCATTTACAGTAGCATAATCTTAATGGCAATCATCTTGTCAATAGCTTATCTGTTCAGCAATATTCTGAAGTTTCTGAGCGACGAGCGCATTGCACAGTACGCTACAAACAATCTGGTAAAGACCGCTAAATTCCAGTATCTCAATGAGCGCTTTATGGTGTACAGTCGTAACGTACTGTCAGATACTTTCCATTCTTTCACACTCGAACCTCACCCAACTCATCTTACATCAGACGGCTATTCGCCGTTAGCGATCAAAAACAAACCCACGGCACTGCTGATGGATATATATTTTCCTATCATTAGACTGTTAAAGAAGAAGATAGGTAAGCGATTGCAAACTGAAGAGGCCACGGAATTTTCCGCATTTCATTACTCTCAGCCATTGCCGGAAAACGCAAACGTGCTATATTTTGAAGATGGCGTTACGATAAGTGGTTGGGAAAAAAAGCTATTTAATTGGGGATTCTTAATCCAAAATCCCTTAAATTCAGAAACCGCATATTCCAAAGAAAAAGGTAAGCTTGAAAAACGGTTAATCGCATCCGCAGAAACCGGAAATATGGAAGCTTTGGAACAGGCACTTTCAGACATGAATGAATTATACGCCATCTATCTAAAAGGGGAATAATGATACGAAGCATTAGAAACGCCAACGGGCCACTGAAATCAACTATTATAGCGGATTTTCATCTCACACTTTATCAGGCATTTGTAAGGGCACATGACCGCCGAAATATTCCTGCAGCAGAGAAAATTCTGCAATTCACTTTTACAAAAGTTATTGAAGGGCTGGGCAAGAAATCATACTCGGTGGTTAACCAACTAATCTTCCTTCCAACCTCTTTTTTAGTGGCTGTATTCAGCGACAAGGATACCAGTAATAAAGTGGTAACCCAAACCAGCTTGAATTTCAAGGCGCTTTCTTATTTTTTCAGGTCGGGTATCCGGGATCGTGAGATAGAAGCGGATGTTCCATTACTATTACTTTATTACGAAGGTGTCCTGACATTTTATCATTACTTGATCAGCCTACCCGAACCAAAGCAGATCTTGTATGCTTTAAATGAATACAACTCATTTAACGAACAGACCGAAGATCTGGATATCCGCTTTGATATTCAGGAATTGGTGAGAAATGGCGGTTCAGCTGAAGAAGTCCGTAATTTAAGAAAGATAACGACCGATAAACAGATTGTATTTGTTACTCACCGGCGTGCAACGCTATCGTTGGTAAGCTGGGTTATTTTTCTATACTCGCTTGACGACATAACGGAAGAGCGGTTTCTATTACTTTTTAACAATATCGAGTTACATTATCAGTTCTTTGAGGACCTTCTTGACGATGTCATTTATATTAGATCTAAGGAATCGACCTATTATTTAGGCTTATCGGGCTGGGATTACCAGGAGCGTGAAAATAATAAGATTTTTTCCCCGCCAACCCCTTACGATTGGATACTTTATGGCCTTTGTTATTTCATGCTCAAGGGCGAGTCGCCTCATGTCATGATTGCAGTTATACAGGATGACCGTGATTTTTCCTTTTTGCCGGAAGCGGTGACCAAAATGCTCGCATACTTCAGAGAGCATCTGAATAAGTGGCAAATAGCATTGGGAATTGCAGTTGATACACAACTAACAAAGGATGAAGCAAGTGCAGCAGTGAAAGAAATTTTTGATGAACGTTCACGCAAAATTACCGCTGTTTTTGAACAATTAAGACTTAATCACCAGGCGCAGGCCAATGAAAATATCGTCCAGGAAGCAATCAGCCAAGAACTTGTAGATAAGTTTAAAAGCAGCTTGGCAGAAGCATGGAAAAGACAATGTTTAAGCTATTCCATCTTTGACCATTTTGGTAATAAGGCGATAAAAGATACCACTGAAGGGCTGTTCAAATACGGGTCAAATCTGTTACTGCCGAGGTTTAGAACCATGTTTGTAGAAAATAACTTCCAGCAGATCTATGGAAGCTCTGATTTGGGATCTATCGCTGGCAGGCGAACTGATGGTGGTTTTTTAACCAAGGTTATTCAATCCGTACAGGAGCCGGCAAACCATCAGGATTTATTAACAGGTATAGACGAACAACTGGCCCAACTGACCGCGGCGGGATTTAAGCCCAACCTGATCATTATACCGCCAGAGTTCAGCTACAAAAGCAACCTGTTCGAGTCCCCTGATTTCAAACATCGGACCGGCCAGGATGACTTTAGCGATTTCGGACATTACAAAGAAATGCCGGTAATTACTTTTTACAGTAATACCATTCGCAACGAGGTTATAGTAACACAATTTGAAAATGCCTTTGAACTGGAAATATTTCAAAATAACCAATTATATTATGACAGATTGCACATTGCTCTGAAAGAGTTAACTAACGAGGAAATAGATGCGGAATTTGTGAAAGATCCAGACGCCTGGAAGAAGAACGAGCATGGATTAGTCTTCAACGATCAGCAGGCAAAGCAGCGTATAGCGACATCTTTCTACCTGGAAATATGGTCAAATGCTAAATTTAACATTGCAGATCCCGCTGCATTCAGATTATTTACAGTTAACCTTTAACGGGACATTTTCAGATCGCCGATTATTACGCTATTTTTATCCTTTATAGATGCTTAATTTAAAGCCTACACCCAACAATCAAAATAAATTAAACTATTCAAGCATTCATTTTTGTGAGAATAATTTGCAAGAACACTTTAAACTGAACACAATACCACATAAGTTAAGCCGCACTGGCAAGAGGCCAATGGAGAATTCAACTATTTGGAGTCGCTTGTCACAAACCAAGCTTATTTGGATCAGGCCAACTATTGTTCGAAAGAATAAGACAGCTGGAGGCAGGGCATATTATGAAAGTTGATTGTTAAATATCAAATCTCTCCTTTTTGTATTTACGGGTAAAGAGTTCTTCGTCTAAAGTGAATCTCCGCAATTAACTGCTTTAACTGCCAGAATTCAATTCCAAAGTATAACGGTACATTTCGCCCAGTTGACTGGATTCTTCCTCTATCCATTGATTGGCTGATATCAGTTCCTGTATCAATTCTCTTTCATGGTTTTTGAACTCACCAACTGACAAACCCGAAAAAGGCTTATCAGCCGACCAGCGGCTATAATGCTCAAAGGAATCTACTGGTAAACGCATATGTGGAGGCGGTGGAAAAAGCAGAAGGATATTCACCCCACGCAACGACAGTTTAGCTTTGATTCTGCAAAAAATAGATAAACCATCAAAATCCCAATCACAAGAATAGTAAATAGGGCGTTTCAAATCCATGTGGTCAATATCGTCAACCATCTTAATATTATTACCGCCCACCTGCCACAATTTGACTGTGAGCTCCGAGGCAAGCCAAGTCTGTTTGAGAAAAGAGCGGTTCTCACAAAGGATGACTGCCTCCGGATGGGTATGGTCAACCACCAGTCGCCATTGTAGTTCCCTGCTACTTTGCGAGAAGTCCGCCACCCCCAGGATCTTCAATACCGCATTACGCACACTAGCCTTTTTCTTCAGGTACTTGGAGCCCTGTTGTTCAAAGATCTTCGCTGAAAAATCCTCTACATTGACCAGTTTCGCCGCCAGCTCTGCCCGGTTTTCATAGATCATCATCAGCGTCTGGATATCGTCTTCCGTAAATGTCTTCCGCGCATCCGTATCAATCCCGGCCTTTTCCAGAAAATCCATATAGTATTGGAATTTCGCCAAATAATACTGCCGGTAATAACCATCAAAGCCATCATCGCGTACCAAAGTTTTCAGTTTACCGTGTTTATGACTGATCTGCCCATGATCCAGTAAATACTTGATAAAATCATCGCCCTGCACCTGCGCCGAAGTGCTGCCCTTAGTATAAATAGCGTGCAGGGCCTTTAATACCGGCCAGTTCAGTTTTCGCGTCATATGTCCTTATTTAATACCGCATTCAGATCATCCCACAGCTGACCGTCGCTGAAGATAGCCAGTGGCGGTACATAGCTTTGTTCATCGGCTGCACGGTTATCGTGCATAATATAAATATATTGTTCGCCCGGTCGGATTTCGCCCGCAGTTTCAATGGACATTGTCACTAGTTGAAAGTTTTCCTTTTGCGCCAGGTCATGCAGCATTTCATAATTGCCGCCTAAACCCTCGGCCTCATCAATCGGCATAAATTTCAGCCCGCCCCGGTCTTTATCCTCGATCAACGACAACCTGGCTAGGCAAAGCAAAGCGTTAGCCGTGTAAGTCTGCCCATTACTACCCGCATTATTCTGACCGCTGTCCAGCTTGATCTCAAACTTCAAATCAAAATAAGATTTTGGGTTGAGCAATTCTTCGTAAGTAACCTTAGAAGTCCCGCCACATTCCCGGAATACATCGATCATCAGCTGGTTAATGTCCATTTCCTGGTACAACTTCTCAAACAAGCCCTGATTATTCAGCTGTTCGCTTAGGCGCTTACGGAACGTGATCATCCAGGCGTCCGGATAATCCACCGATTTGCCGGCCAGCAGCGAGGCATGGTTGCCGCCAGTAATCGTATGATCTTTGTTCCGCAAGTAATTATGAATCAGGTGTACCTTGTCAAGATACCCGTTATAAACCTTGTGCACGTCAGAAAAGATGCGGTTGAGGATCTCCAGCTTACGGGAACCGATCTTTTTCATATCATTGGTCAGTTCCTGTAGGCGCTGTGCGATCTGCTGCCCGATCAGCAATTCATCCACTTCGCTGGTCGGAAAGACCGTCGGCAAGAGCTTATGCGCCAATACCCCCACTGAATAATCCGCTAAGACCGTTTGGTCGTCCAAACCTTCGCCCGCCGTATCATATAGCGTCGTGAATTTGGTGTGTGCCTGCTCACAGCGTTCTTTCAGGCTGTTGCTGCCTTCTTCCGGGTTGCCCAAACTCAGGGTAACCAGTTCAGCCGCTTCATAAAGCTGGCCAAACAAGCGGATATATTCCGTTTGTGCTTCCTCCAGTTTCAGGGTACATTGTTCCAGTTGACGCGTATTCGCGGCCCGCGCATTTTCTGCTTGGATATAAGTGGCTTCTGTTTCTGATTTCAAAGTGATCAGCCGCGTCAGGTTCGGCGCGACGCCAAATAAGCCATTTTCCAGCTTTCCCGGATAGGTGGCAGCTTTTTCATAAAGGCCGAGAAAAGCCCCCAGTTCTTCCTCCAAACGGGTCAAGTTCGCTTCGCGTTCCGCAATACCTGCTTCCGGATCAATCGCGCCATAGCGGTTTTTCAGCTCATCGCCGATCCGGGCGATAGTCCCTTCATATTGGACACAGTCCGTATCGGCAGCCACCGAAAACCGGTAAACCGTATCCATCGCCCGCTGCCTTTCTTCATATTCCTCCAGAATGGCAGCTTTCTGGCTATAAATTTCCAGGCGCCTGATAAACTCCGTTTCCGTAATCTCCGAAACAGGGTCAAGCGACTCACTGGTCAAGGCCGTATTTTGATAAAGGGCAATTGCTCCGGCCAGGCCGGAGAAAGCGTTTAGGCGTTCGCCTAGCAATGTTATCTTAGTTAATTGTGCCCGTAATGTTTCCAGTTCGGCCAAAGCATTTTGCTGATTTCCGCGTAATTGCTGGGCCAGATCCGATGGGGAAGGCGTGTTCAGGTACCGTTGCGGCACATGGTCAACGAATTCATAAACGCCCGTTAAAGCCACCCAAAAGCCATGTGCATAACTTTTGGCAATCACAGGTGTTTTTAATAATTGCTCGGGAAAAGGCAGGTAGCGCACACCGGCAGTAGTTTCCGGTTCCAGCCTGGGCAGGTCCTGGAAATGCACTAGCAGGCTCTCTTGTTCCAGCGAGAGCGGAAATACCAGCTCCCGGACTGCCCAGGCCGCCAATGAAGCAGGATTATCTAGGTCAGCAAATACCGAAAAGATTTCCTTTTGACGGATCGCCCGGTTGAGTTCCGCTAAGGCCGCTGCCTGCTTTTGCGCCGCTACCGTTGTATCCATATACCAGGGAGAAGCCTCAAAATCTGCCCGCAGCCCCTGTTCCTCCAAGTAGGTTATAAACCGGTTGCGCGTTTCCCGGTCAAGGGACTTTTGACGCTCGCTTTTGTACCAGGTCCGTACCTGCTCCAGTTCGTTACCCTGCCCCGCCAGCCAGCGGTCCGTTTCATCGATTAGTGCTTTTTGTTGCGCCGGCAGCCTCAATGCCTGACGCTCCGCTGTCAGGTTCGCATCCGTATTCCGCTTCGCACTTTGGGCCTGCCGCAACAGCCGCTGGCTGTTTTCCAGCTCCTGGCACTGCCGGTAAAGATCGTCCCGCTCGGTTTTCAATAACCTGCTGCAAACCAGATTCCTGGAAACACCGTTTTTGATAAAATCTTCTAGCAGGATAGCCCCCGAAGCCACTAGCCGTCGGTGTTCCCCGTGCCAGAACAGGGTTTTATTGGTGACCAGTTCTTTGCGGAGTTCCTGGTAAACATGAAACTGTCCGGCCACCTCTTCGATGGATCTTTGTTTACGGTGGATCAGGTTGATTTCTTCCTGGTAGCGCTGGTGTTGCTGGAAGTCCGCGCTGATCCCCCGCACCTCTTCCTTGTATTTATCCATCAGCGCAATCCGGTCCTCATCTCCAAAAAGGAAGGTTTTCAACGATTCCGAATCGGTATGAAAACCACGGCCGCGCGAAAAGGCCTGGAGAATGGTCGCAAAACTTTTCAGATTTTGTTTATTGGCACTCAGGTCTATAGACAGTAGTTCCGCTTTAAACAGCAACCGGTGATATTTATTTAAGGATAAGACCTTCAGGTAACCTTTCGTGTATTTCTTTTGCAATTCGTCTACCGTTTCCATTTCCTCGTTGCACAACAAGTCCCGGTAAGACACGGGGTTATCCATCGGCTTCAGCATATCTTCCCAGTCATAGCCCTCCTGGATGATAAAAGATTGCAGCTGATTACCCGAGGTTTCGAGATAACCGCCAAGCGTGATAAATTTTCGCGGGGAGACCTCGATATTTAGCAGGATATAACCACGTCCGTATCGCCCGGCCTTGCTTTCCAGCACCATGCCCTTCGTGTCCCGTATCTGGTTGCCATGCGTCCCGGACCGGAATTCCGCATTGCCCACCAGTAATAACTGGATCATGTCCGTTACCATGCTTTTGCCGCTGCCGCTCTCGCCGGTGAAATCTGTCCGTAAGGGATGAAAGCGGTAGTCGCAATTAAAATGTTGCTTGATGCCCAGCGTCGACAAGCCGTATATCCGAGGAAATTGTGCTTTCATTTGGCTGATTTTTTTAACAATTCATCAATGCCTTCGATCTGGGGATAATACATTTGCCGCAAACGCTCAAAGGAAGGCTGGTAAACAAAAAAGTCTTTATCATCCTCCTCTCGGGAGACCCAGCCCAACAGTTCAAACTCCGCAAAAGCTTTGAAAATAATATCTTTGAGCTTGTCATCACTAAAATCTGAGCCCGTATCACTGGAAACCCTGGCCAGCAGTAATTGCAATTTTCCCATGATCTCCTCGTATTCTTGGTAAAGTAAACTTATAAAATCTGATACCTTGTTCAGTTCGATATTCGCATCCAGCTTATATACTTTGAACAGCAGTAAGCCGACCAGAATAAATTCCGGTTTCAGATATTGGCGGAATTGCGGGTTGTTCGGAATATTCCCCCTGGAACCTTCCTCAAAGTCGATATAATAATAGCAGTTCCAGTCATCTCCGCCCTTCGTCAGCAGCATCTCAAAGAAGTCGGCATAGTACAATTTTAAGCTGTCAAAATTCGTTTCCAGGAAGCGGTAAAGCGCCCCCGGCTTAGGGTGTTCCCGCTGGATATGCATCCCGCTTTTCAGCGCATAGTCCAGCCGGGCAAAGACCTCCCGCGCCTGCCTGTCCTTTAAAAAGTTACAGGCGTTCAGTTGATCCGCCGAATATTCATTTTCCATAGAGAAAGGTGTTTAAATTGAGCATTAACATCAGGTTCCGGTCGGACGCTGATGTGAAATAAAGACCGGTCCCGGCATAGTTTGACCACCCGCTGTGCTGTCCGGACGGGAATCAGCAGATTACCCTGTTCCTCCGCCAGTATCCGGAAAAATAAGGGGGAGAAATCCAGTGTGCCCTCGTCTCGTATCAAAGCCATAGCCAATTCTGACCAAAAACTGATCCTTTTCTTGACATATAGCAATTGCTCATTATGCGTGATCATTTCCGCCTTCCGGACTTGGTCAATTTCGCGCACCGGTGGCTTGACCGGCGGCTTAGGCAGCAGGTCCCGCGAGGAAACAATATAGAACCGTGCCGCCGTGTCGCTGCGCCTGACCAAAAAAGGCGGTACCGCTTCCGGCAGCTCCAGTTTCTTTTGCCCGCCGGATCGTTGGTAGGAGGAATGGTTCAGCAGGTAATGGATAAACCGGTCCGTCTTTCGGTCTAGTTCCCGCTGGTTAAACTCAAAAATAAACTCCCGTATCTGGGGCTTGATCTTATCGATACGCATACTGATCTGCTCCAAGTGCGCCCGTACATGGTCATTGTAGTGCTGTACTTTGCGGATATTATCCAAGTAAGGAAAAGCATCAGCGCTTTCCAGTATACTCTGGATATGCTCATCGATATCGTAGGTCGTCTGAAAAGCATTGGTCAGTTCCGCTGCATGCGCTTTAATGATTTCCAGGCCCTTCATGACCGTATCGATTAACCGGACGATATTGACATGCTGCGCCTTAAACTTCACCTTGAATTCCTTCACCGATTCACCCACCTGCTGATCGAGGATCTCGATCTGTTCGGCCAACTCATTGCTACGTGCGTTGAAATGATCGTCCACCCAGGTATTGAAATTTTGCCCTTCCGCTGTTTTACTTTTTTGCAGCGAATCCAGCAAGTAATTAAAGATGCGTTTGATCTTTGCCGGACTATAACTTTCCGCTAGACGCTTGTTAATCCGTTTACAGAACTCTTCCCCATATTTTTTGAACCGGTAGATCTTCCGGTTCCGGTCTCGCCATAAAAAGAATTCCTGCAGCCGGATGATGATCTGGTTATTCCGCTCATAAGCCATTCGTTTATTTTCCCGTCCAAGGTCCACAAACACCTGTGTAATGATATCGATGATTTGTTCCTCCGTGAATTCCCTGTCCTCGTATTGTTGATAAAGCGCAAGTAGGATGAGCCCGTCTTCCCGATCCGGCACCAACTGGTGATAATGCTGTTTCGCTTCTTTATACAGATCTGATGCTTGCATGAATAGAAAAGGTATCGGGTTTCGATAAATGTAATATTATTATTTCTAAAATAATCATACAAGAAAGCATCGCCCATAAGTTCCTGTTTTTGTTTCTTTTTAAAAAAATGCTGAACTTATAATAAGACTTATACACTATTAATATGAAAACAGCTTACCTATATGTCCGCGTTAGTACAGACGAACAAAAAAGAAAGGGGTATTCCCTACCAGAGCAAGAGGACCGATTATTAAAATATTGTGGCCATAACGATATAGAAGTTAAAGGCATCTTCCGGGAGGATTTTTCGGCAAAAAATTTCAACCGTCCAGAATGGAAGAAATTATTAGCCACGATCAGAAAAAAATCATCTCAAGAGGGAAATAATATTTTATTTATCAAATGGGACCGGTTTAGTCGCAACATTCAGTACGCCTATGAAATGATAGGGATATTACGAAAACATAATGCTGCAGTTATGGCTATCGATCAGCCCATCTGTAACCCTCCCTTAGTTCGGACTGGTATTTTATAGACTTATTTAATTCAAAAATATAATTATTGTTGTTGTAACTGTGGGGATGTTGGAAACTC